>CANLWV010000004.1 GCA_947494965.1 uncultured Salinicoccus sp.
ACACAGCAGTTAAGCTCTCCAGCGCCGATGGTAGTTGGACTGACGTCCCGTGAGAGTAGGACGCCGCCGGGCAGTATGTACATAATTCAATTATGGATGCGATGAGCCGCATTGAGACCTTTATAGGTCTCTTTTTTTTATACCTTTATATTGAAAGGGTGGGTTTGATGGTACTGTATCAGACAATTACAAAACTATTAGAAGATGAAGCCATTTCTATGCATGTTCCAGGTCATAAAAACAATACGATCGGTCAGCTTGATGCCTTTGATTTCAGATATGACATGACAGAGATTAATGGACTCGATGATTTGCATGAAGCAGATGGGATCCTCCGTCAGCTTAATGAAAAGATTGGTGGAAAGTATCCAGGCTACATTTCTCAGATGATGGTAAATGGCACGACGAATGGTATTTTATCTGCGATATATGGACTCAAACACTTAAACAAAAAGCATTTCATTGTGTTGGAAGGCGCCCACAAGTCAGTTCATCATGCACTGGAAATTGCTGAAGCCTCACATGAAGTCGTTTCAGAAGATGCTTTTTTCTCCCATAGCTTTACAGAGCGTGATGTTGCTGTCATCACTTACCCTACATATACCGGAGAATGTTTTGATATAGGCACACTTATAAATCATGTGCATGCAGGGAATGGTGTGGTCATCACAGACGAGGCACACGGCGCGCATCTGGATATTACGGGAGCCTTTCCATCGTCCTCTATGAAGTATTCTACAGATATCGCAGTACAGTCCTACCATAAGATGCTCCCTGCCTTGACGATGTCATCGGTCATTTTTACGAAGTCTGAGTTTTATGAAGCGATTCTTAAATATATAGATTACTTTGAAACATCCAGCCCTTCCTATATGCTTATGCTTTCGTTGGAACATGCCCATGATTTCTATATATCCTACTCAGATGAACTGTTCCATGAGAAGAGGGGGGTGCTGATCAATAAGCTTCGTAGAACGAATTTAGAAGTAACGGAGATGGATGACCCTGCGAAACTGCTCATCAATCACGTTGGGCATTCACCCTATACAGTTTACGATGCCTTCGTCGGCGCTTCCATCTATCCAGAGATGGTCACAGATGAAGGGGTGCTCCTTTGTCTGCCACTCTTCCATGAAGGCGACCGCTATCCATTTGAGTGTCTTCTGACGCGCATCGAATCACTGGTAATTCAGGATGTGAAAAATGATCCTTCACTGGACCTCTCCTTCCTGAGGGGAAAAGTGTGCCAGAGGACCATGATTCCCTATCCTCCCGGCATTCCGATTGTTTTTGAGGGAGAAGTCATTACCAGTGGGCATCTAAAATCGATTACACATGCTTTAATGAATCATGTTAGAATAGAAGGTATAAAACAAAATATAGCGTACTATACGGGTAAGGAGAAGCAATGAGTCATTTCATTACGTTTGAAGGTCCGGAAGGCTCCGGTAAGACAACGTTGATTTCAGCAATCCATGCTCATTTGTCGAAGACGCATAAAGTGGTTACGACGCGTGAACCCGGGGGGATCGGCATCAGTGAAATGATCCGGGAAATACTTCTCTCCAAAGGCAATGATATGGATGAACGCACAGAAGCATTATTGTTTGCAGCTTCAAGGCGGCAACATCTTGTTGAAAAGATACTGCCGGCACTCGAAGATGGTAATATCGTATTATGTGATCGTTTCATCGACAGTTCGATCGCCTACCAAGGAGTTGCGCGTAATATAGGCTCTGATGCTGTTATGGAAATCAACCGTTTTGCGATAGAAGATCACATGCCTGATCTGACACTGTATCTTAAACTGGACCCCAAAGCCGGTCTTGAGCGCATTAAACGCAACAAGCGTGACGACAACAGGCTTGATGGCGAAGAATTGGATTTCCATGAATCAGTGGTCATGGGGTATAATCAATTGAGAGAAGAATATCCCGAAAGAATCCGAATGATCGATGCAGCACAACGCCCTGAAAAGGTTTTTGCAGACGCAATAGACATAATTGAACAATATCTGAATCAAGAGGTGAACCAATCATGAAAATGGTAATTGCAATCGTACAAGATCATGACAGCCAAAGGTTGGCTGATCGTCTAACTAAAAATGATTTTAGGAACACCAAGCTTGCGACTACAGGCGGCTTCCTGAGAGCTGGAAACACAACTTTCCTATGTGGTGTTGAAGATCAACGCGTCGATGAATTGCTTCAGCTCATCGATAACACATGTGGAAACAGGGAGCAGACGGTCGCACCCGTCACCCCTATGGGTGGAAATGCAGATTCCTATATTCCATACCCTGTAGAAGTGGAAGTCGGCGGGGCGACAGTATTCGTATTGCCTATTGAACAATTCGAAAGATTTTAAGTGAAGCAGTAATGACAGCTGAAAACTATACTGTTGAATACCAATTGGATAAAATCATAGAAAACGACAGACTCAGCCATACCTACATGTTTGAAGGCGATGCCATAGAAACCTTAAAACGTTACAGTGAATATTTCGCCCTCAACATACTTGGCGACACAGCCCGTAATGCCAGATTGATTTCTGAAGGGAATCATCCCGATTATTTTTATCTTGCGACTGCAGAGACGGCCATAAAAAAGGAAGCTGTAGAGGATCTTGTGCGCAGGATGAACCGCAAACCAACCGAGTCGGATTATAAGGTGTATGTGATAGAGGCGTTTGAAAAACTGACGCCGCAGGCTGAGAATAGTGTCCTTAAGTTTTTGGAGGACCCTCCAGCGAGAACTGTGGCCATCCTCTTGACGATAGATAAAAGCAGTATATTGCCGACGATCCATTCAAGGGCCCAACATATTCATATTCGGGGGGAACGGGCTGACCGGATTGGAATGCTTGAGGATTTGAATGAGTCGGAACTTCAAACAGTGGATGTACTGGCTCTCAATGCCGAACATGTAAAAGAACTGGGGGAAGTGTTCCCCCGTTTACGCCAGACAGCAATGGACTTTTCGAGAAAATGGATCGGGGGGCATCCTCTCGTATTGATTGAAATAAAATCAATGCTGGATATCTGCCAAAACAGAAAAGATCATGCGCTGTTGCTGCAGTTGATTGATGGATTCGTACGACAATGTATGCATGAAGTACTGGAGCTTGAAGATTTTAGGCCATACGGCAATGAAACAGGAAACACTGGGGTAGGACAGCGTGTAGAGCATCTGGCGCGCATGCTGGAAGAGATACAGACTGCAAACCGCATGTTGTCGTCAAACGTGCATCCTATGCTTGTGTTTGAGAGTATGGTCATATGCTCGAAAGGTTGAATGATTATGATAGAACTCATTACTGCCACGCAGTTGGATTATTTTGAGAATATATATTTGGAAGTTAATGGAGAGTCGACGGAGCGCGATGATTATATCGTCGCTGAGACAAAGCGCGGTATGGAAATGTTGCGGGTGGTGAAGCCGAACTATCAGGTTCCTGAAGATGATATTGTGGAACCGGATGGCAAATTCATCCGGGCTGCGACTGATAAGGACATGGAAAAGTTTCATGAGAACCAATCCAGTGCAGAAGAAGCCCTTCAATTCTGTAGAAAAGCCATTTCTGAAGAGAAATTGGATATGCAGCTCGTCAATGCCAAGTATACACTGGAGCGCAAAAAACTCATATTTAATTTCACTTCGGATGAACGTGTGGATTTCCGTAACCTCGTCCGCGTTCTTGCGAACCGTTTCAAGACACGCATCGAACTCCGCCAGATCGGCGTAAGGGATGAAGCGAAGTATCTTGGAGGCATTGGTCCCTGTGGCCGTGCACATTGCTGTTCGACTTTCCTCGGGGATTTTGTGCCGGTCAGCATCCAGATGGCAAAGAACCAGGATCTCTCGCTCAGCCCCACCAAAATATCAGGCGCGTGCGGACGTCTGATGTGCTGCTTGAATTATGAGGATGAATATTATGAGAATGCACGTGAAGCATTACCGGATGTTGGTCAGATGATAGAGACGCCTGACGGTAGAGGTTTGGTGATCGGCATGAACATTCTGGACCTTGTGGTGAAGGTGAAATATAAAGATGACTATATACGTGAATTCCATTGCGACGAACTGGACGCAGTCGGCGGGGTGCAGTAATGGAACGCGAACGCCTATTTATGCATATAAGCAAGATGGAAGCAGATATGGACCTCATGTATGAAGATCTTCAGACTTTAAAGGAGCTTTCTGTCCGACTCGTTGAGGAAAATGTCAGTCTTCAGATGGAAAAGGAAAATTATGAGCAGTTATTGGCGAAAGAAGCCTCAGAGAAAGGGGCATCCTTCAAGCAGAACACATTGAATAATCTGTATGAGGAAGGGTTCCACGTATGCAGCGTCCATTTCGGTACGCATCGGCACGGGGAAGATTGCCTGTTTTGTCAGGGGTTTCTCCAACATCGAAACAACTAGGCGGCCGGCTTCGGCCGCTTTATTTATTGGAGGTGGATATATGTTGCAGGAAGGCGAAAGGGTGGATGAATTGTTCCGGGAATCCATGCAGATCATCCAGAGTAGCGAGGTCTTTTCATTTTCAGTGGACGCGTTACTGCTGGCTGATTTTACAAGGTTTTTGAAACGGGATAAACATATCATCGACCTGTGCTCAGGGAACGGCATCATACCGCTTCTTTTATCCCATCGCACAGCTTTACCGATAGATGGATTGGAGCTGCAGCCCCAACTCGTAGATATGGCCACAAGAAGCATCACCATGAACGGTAAGGCAGAACAGATCGACATCCGGATGGGTGATTTGAAAGAGGTCAGGTCACTCTACGAACATTCCTCCTATGATGTTATTACTGTGAATCCCCCGTATTTCACAAATGATCAGCCCCTGAAGGAAAAGGGACCGCACAGCATCGCACGTCATGAGATACATATTGATCTTGAAGGAGTCATAAAAGCGGCGCGTTTCCTCATCAGGAACAAGGGTAGGCTTCATATGGTCCACCGGGCAGAAAGAAGCATGGAAGTCGCGCATGAACTGTCAAAGGCAGGATTTCGTGTGCGGCGTGTCCAATATGTCTATAATGATGGTTCTGCACGAACCGCCCTGTTCGTTCTGATTGAAGCGGTATTTAATAGCCATGCCTATGCAGATATCCTGCCACCTCTTTATATCTATGATGAGCAAGGTCGTTATACCGATGAAATGATGACGGTCTATTATGGCTGAGCATTTCGTCTACATCGTAGAATGTCGTGACGGTACATTGTACACAGGTTATGCAACAGATGTGTCCAGAAGGATCAAAACGCATAATGAAGGCAAGGGAGCCAAATATACACGGAATAGGCGCCCGGTCCATCTGCTCCACAAAGAAGTGTATGAAACGAAGAGTGAGGCACTGAAACGGGAATATGCCATCAAAAAATTATCAAGAGACGAAAAATTGAAGCTGGTCAGGAGGGAATGACATGCATCTCTATATCACGGGAACACCACTTGGGAACCTTGATGATATGACTTTCCGTGCAGTCGATACGCTTAAGAAAGTCGATGTGATACTGTGCGAAGATACTCGCAACACCCGTAAGTTGACGAACCATTTTGAAATCGATACACCGCTCAAGGCATATCATGACTTCAATAAAGAGAGTGTTGAGGATCAGATTATTGAAGAGATGAAGGATGGTCGCACTTTCGCCCTTGTCAGTGATGCTGGTATGCCCGTCATCTCGGACCCTGGCTTTGAGCTTATATCAAGAATGCAGACGGAGAGGTTGGACTACGTCATCGTTCCTTCAGGAACTGCTTTTACGATGGCCCTGGTCGCAAGTGGCATCCCCTCGTATGAATTTACCTATTTTGGTTTCCTGCCGAAGTCGCGGAGTAAAAAGAAGAGCAAGATTCAGGAGATAATGGCACGGCAATCGACTTCAGTCCTCTACGAATCACCGCATAAGATCAAAGATACGCTCATGGAGATGAACGAGATAGACCCTGGGCGTGTAGTCAGCATATCGAGGGAAATCACTAAAAAATTTGAGCAGCATGTCCGAGGACCGGTGGGTGTGCTCCTGGATAAGATAGAAAAGGAAATACCGCTGAAGGGAGAATTTGTTGTTGTGGTGGAGGGTGCAGCTCCTGCAGAAGAGACTTTCGACATTCCTGTAAAAGAGCATGTGGAGGCCCTGGTGAAAGAAGGGTTGACACCGAAACAGGCGATCAAGAAAGTGGCAGAGGTGAGAAGTTTGAAAAAGCAGGATGTATATGATGAATTTCATGATATAAAAAAATAAGCGGCCTAAGGCCGCTTATTTGATTAATGCATCTTCGATTGAATTTCTTTGATGAGCTGTTCTGCACCTTCTTGACTCAAGATGATGCGGCCGTCAGCCAGACGCATATTCTGCTCGGAAACGTCTCCTGTTACTGCACATGTCATCTGTGGCTTATACTTCTTCAAGATGATCGTATCGTCATCTGTATATATTTCAAGTGCGTCTTTGACTTCGATATCAAGCACACGTCTGAGTTCTATAGGTATGACCACACGTCCGAGTTCATCTACTTTACGTACAATGCCAGTTGATTTCATAGCTTTTTCCTCCATTTTCTCATTTCGCAAACGACTATTCATTCCACCTCATAATTATGAGAAAACATTACGGGGAAGAATTCAGTTGCAGACAACTTTATTTCAAGGAATGCATATAGTCTATTCCATTGCCACAATTCTGATTTAAAGTCAATAAACACATTGATTGTTTTTGTCTAATTCGTGATGATTATAGCATATCGACGCTGTGTAAGCCAATATAAAGTATCCATTTCATTGAAAAGAATCCTTAAATTAGTTATATTTAAAGAATGAACAAATAGGAGGAAGAGCATGGAAAAACCAACTTACTATATCACGACACCGATATATTACCCAAGCGGTAAATTACATATTGGTAATGCCTATACAACAATTGCATGTGATGTCACTGCAAGATATAAACGCATGCGCGGCTACGATGTCTATTATCTTACAGGTGCTGATGAACATGGCCAAAAAATTGAACAGAAAGCCGATGAAATGGGTATCTCGCCGCAGAAATATGTAGACGATATGGCAGATAGTATGAAAGCGCTCTGGTCCCTTCTTGAAATCACCCATGACCAGTTTATCCGTACGACGGACGAGGGTCACAAGATAGCCATCCAGAAGATATTCGATAGGCTGTATGAACAAGGTGACATCTATCTAGGGGAATACGAAGGGTGGTATTCCGTCCAAGATGAGGAGTTCTTTACGGAAACACAACTGGAAGAAGTATATAAGGATGAAGCGGGCAACATGATCGGTGGCGTTGCGCCAAGCGGTCATGAAGTGGAACTTATAAAAGAGGAAAGCTATTTCTTCAGGATGAGCAAATATGCAGCGCGTCTTGAGAAATATTATGAAGATAATCCAGGATTCATCCAACCTGAAGCGCGCAGGAATGAGATGCTGAATAACTTCATCCGACCGGGCCTCGAAGATCTCGCGGTCTCACGTACGACATTCGACTGGGGCATCTCGGTGAAGTCAAACCCTAAACATGTCGTATACGTATGGATCGACGCGCTGTGCAACTATATCACTGCTTTAGGCTATACTTCTGATGACGAAGGGATGTTTGAAAGGTACTGGCCTGCGGACGTTCATATGATCGGTAAGGAAATCGTAAGGTTCCACGCAATCTACTGGCCGATCATGCTGATGGCTCTCGACCTGCCTCTGCCTAAAAAAATTGTAGGGCATGGCTGGCTTGTGATGAAAGATGGCAAAATGTCCAAATCCAAAGGGAACGTCATCTATCCTGAAATGGTGGTTGAGCGCTATGGTCTAGATGCGCTCCGCTATTACTTGATGCGTGAAGTTCCGTTCGGCTCAGATGGTGTATTTACGCCGGAAGCATTCGTCAACCGGACCAACTATGACCTGGCCAACGATCTCGGCAATCTGGTCAACCGCACCATTTCCATGATCAACAAATATTTCGAAGGTGAATTGCCGGCATACGGCGGTCATGGCGGCCCACTGGACGAAAACCTTGAACAGACGGTATATGATAACGTCAAGCTCTATGAAGAAGGCATGGAGGAAATGGAATTCAACAAGTCGCTCAGGGCAGTCTGGACCATCATCAGCCGTACGAACAAGTATATTGATGAAACCGCACCTTGGATACTTGCGAAGGACGACTCTGAAAGAGACGCACTCGGCAATGTCATGATCCATCTTGCAGAGAACATACGCATCATCGCCATCCTGTTGAAACCCTATCTGACGCATGGCCCGGAAGAAATCTTCAGACAGATGAATATAACGGATCCGGAGCAGCAGACCTTCGATTCGATCATGGATTACGGCAGCATAAAAACTGCAGGCAGAATGGTTGAGAAGCCAAAGCCGATCTATCCGCGATTGGATGTAGAAGAAGAAGTGGCGCATATTAAAGGGCTGATGACGCCGGAGGAACCGGAAGAGCCTGCTTCAGAAGCGGCTGAAATCACGATAGATGACTTTGACAAAGTAGAAATGAAAGTTGCTACAGTCATCAACGCCGAAGGGGTCAAAAAAGCGGATAAACTCCTTAAGATCCAAGTGGACCTTGGAGAAGAGAAGCGTCAGATTATTTCTGGCATAAGGGAATCTTATGAGCCCGAGGAAATCATCGGCAAGAAAGTGCTCGTCGTTACAAACCTCAAACCGGTTAAGCTGAAGGGAGAAATGTCCGAGGGAATGATCTTGACAGCAGAAAAAGGCAAGCATCTTACATTGATCTCTGTACCGAGTGGCATTGAAAACGGCAGCATAGTCAAGTAGACAGGAGGGTTATTTTGCTTATAGATACACACGTTCATCTGAACGCCGACCAATATGATGACGATCTGGAAGAAGTGTTGGAGCGGGCGGAATCTGCTGGCATCGAAAAGATGGTAGTGGTGGGTTTCGACCGCAAGACGATTGAACGGACTATGGAGTTGGTGGAGCGATACGATAATGTCTATGGCGTAATAGGCTGGCATCCGGTTGACGCGGTCGATTGTACTGAAGCGGATCTGGCATGGATCGAAAAGTTATCCGAACACGAGAAGATAGTCGGCATCGGCGAGACGGGTCTTGATTACCATTGGGACAAATCACCCCATGACGTCCAAAAGGAAGTATTCAAAAAACAGATCGCACTCGCAAAACGAGTGAATCTGCCGATCATCATCCATAACCGCGAAGCCACAGAAGATTGTGTGGAAATCCTCAAATCTGAAGGGGCGCATGAAATCGGAGGTATTATGCATGCTTTCAGCGCATCACCGGAAGTGGCAGATGAAATCATTGATATGAACTTCTATGTATCTTTAGGCGGGCCTGTGACCTTTAAGAATGCACAGGAGCCTAAAGAGATTGCGAAGCACGTCCCGTTGGATCGCCTATTGGTCGAAACGGATGCACCGTATCTCGCACCGCACCCATACCGCGGCAAGCGTAATGAGCCTGCACACGTCAAATTGGTCGCGGAAAAGATTGCAGAACTCAGGGAGATCTCCTATGAAGAACTGGCTCAACAGACTACACTGAATGCCGAACGTCTCTTTGGCATATAGATAAAATCACCGCCCGGCGGTGATTTTATTTTTTGCAGTGCAGATATGATATTATGGAAAAGAGGTGCAGACATGGAGAAACCAGTCATAAAGGAAGTCATCATCGTGGAAGGCAAGGATGATACGAGACGGTTGAATGAAGCTGTTTCCTGTGAAACGATCGAAACAAAAGGTTCGGCCATAGACGAGGTCGTGCTGAAGGAAATAGAAGTGGCATTGAATACACGAGGGGCCATCATTTTTACAGACCCCGATTACCCTGGACAGAAAATCAGGAACACTATTCTCGAACGCTTCCCGGACATCAAAGAAGCATTTGTCTCAAGGTCTAAGGCAAAGGGCAGGAATGGTGGCATAGGCATTGAGCATGCTTCAAAAGAAAGCATCATCGAGAGCCTATCGAAGGTCTACACAAGCGTTTCTGACTCTACGCCCCACATCACGATCAGTGATATGGTGGGCTGGGGACTTTCCGGCAGTAAGGAAGCTGCTGTAAAGCGCACTCGCCTATGTGAAGAATTGAATATCGGTTATGCAAATGCCGGTCAGCTGAGGAAGAAATTAAACCGGTATGGCATCAAGCATGAGCAGATCGAAGATATATTAAAAGCAGTTGAAGGGGAATAAGATGAAGGATATCGCAACAGCGGGAAGAACGAAGCAGATACTGGACGAGCATGGATTTAAATTCAAGAAGAGTCTGGGTCAGAATTTCCTTGTGGATTTGAACGTAATCAGGGAAGTGCTCGATAAAGCAGACATTTCAGATAAAACAGGGGTTATCGAAGTGGGGCCTGGAATCGGATCACTGACTGAGCAGTTGGCCAAAAGGGCGCAGAAAGTAGTGGCATTTGAAATAGACCAGCGGCTGATGCCGGTGCTTGATGATACGCTATCGCCCTACTCCAATGTAAAGGTCATCAATGAAGATATATTGAAAGCGGATATCGAGGCCGTCATCAAAACAGAATTCGACGGGTGTGAAGAGGTCATTGTAGTGGCCAACCTGCCGTACTATATTACAACACCGATACTGATGCACTTCCTTGAGCGGAATCTGCCGATTTCACGCTATTATGTCATGATGCAAAAAGAGGTGGGCGAGCGCATCAGTGCCCGTCCGAACAGTAAGGCGTATGGCTCGTTATCGATCGCCATCGATTATTTCACAGAAGCCAAAGTCATCCGCAATGTGCCGAAGGGAGTCTTCATGCCACCCCCGAATGTCGATTCCATCATCGTAGAGATGACTGCCCGGGTACAGCCGAAAGTGCCCATCGATGACGAGGGAGTGTTCTTTGCATTGACACGGGGTGCGTTTGCACAAAGGAGAAAGACGATATTGAACAACTACTCGATGCTGTTTGAAGAGGGGAAAGAGAATAAAGGTAGAATCGAAGCCATGCTAAAATGGGCGGATGTTGATCCAAAAAGGCGGGGCGAGAGCCTTGCAATCGAGGATTTTGCACGCATATATGAAGCTTTGAAATCTTATCCTGAATTGAAATTGGCTCATAAAGCATAAAACTGTCGCAATTACCATGAAATTTTGACAAATTCATGTAAACTTGCTATAATGGGTTTAGTGAGGTGGGCCAAATGCCAAAAACTTTGATCGACATCAAAAAAATTCTTGATTGTCAATTGGGTAACCCAGTTTTACTCCGTGCAAATGGAGGGCGCAAGAAATTGATTGAGCGACGAGGTGTTCTTAGAGAAACGTACCCTTCTGTATTCGTCGTGGAGTTAGATCAGGAGGAGCACAGCTTTGAAACAGTGTCATATACATACACAGATGTATTGACATCCAATGTTGAAGTGACATTCTATAACGAAGAGAAAGAAGCATTTGTAATCCAGTAACTGAACGCAGTTGCCATCCTTGGTGGCAGCTTTATGCATGATAATAAAAATAACGGACAGCCGACGGCTGTCCGTTATTTTTATTTTATCTGATCGTTTTCAAGCCTTTCGACCAGTTTACCGTCGTAGTGATGACCTTCTCCACTGTAGCATTATGAACCTCATTCGGTTTGAATGTCTTCATGCCTTCAAAGTCGGTGAACAGGCTGAAGGCCCCAAAAGGCGTTACAGTCGCAACATTAAGGTTGCCGAGTATTTGGCGCAGTGACAGGGAAGCTGCTACGCCAAGCGTCGAGCCATACCCGATGATGCCTGCGGCTTTGTGTCCCCATTCAGGTCCAATGTAGTCGATGGCATTTTTGAGTGATGAAGTGATGCTTTTATTGTATTCAGGAGTGATGAATATGAAACCATCCAACTCATCAATCTTTTTTGACCATGCGTTAACTGTATCTTTAGAGTAGGATTTGTTCGCCATTGCCGGCGGCAGATCTTCATTGAACATTGGGAAGTCATATTCTTTTATGTCGACGATTTCGAATTGTGCCTCGAGATCCATCTTTTCCGCGAAATCCTTAACCCATTCTGCAACCTGCAGATTGACCCGGGCTGGGCGGGTGCTGCCTGTAATGATTCCAATTTTGACCATAAATGATTCCTCCATCAAGAATATTCTAGTTATAAAAAGTAACTTAATTTTTATATATTACATTAAACGAATCAGATTTCAACTTTTTTGACTTAAACGCAAACCATATTTGTGGAAAGCAGAAGAACGCAGCTATAATATAATATACATACAATCGGATTTTGAGGTGAGTGGAATGGATGAGATTAGAGTTTCCGAAGTGATTGGTAAGGAGAATGGGCAGACAATAGCATTTGAACCAGGGGAATCAGCCGTTATACAGATGCCGGTGGGGTATATCAATAGAATCGCCGATATGGTGAAAAGTTCACAGTCTATCTTCTTACTCGAGAGCTTAATGCCATCCTATAATCGTCTGACAGTACGGGAACAACTCAGGTTCATTGCAAAGTGGCACGGTAGTGAACTGAAGGTTGAAGATATCATCAGGCAATACAAACTTGAACCTTGGAAGAAGACACACCTTTCCAAATGTACTGAAGAAGTTATCCAAAGGATGGGTTATATCCATGCAATGATGTCTTCACATAAAAGTATACTTGCGGTAGATCCTCTGCATAGTGCCACGGTCGATAATATCCACCTATTTCATAAAGCGCTGCAACAGATGAAACGGACGGGCAAAGCCACGGTGGTCATTACTCAGAGCACAGAAGAAGCATTTGTACTATCCCCAGATATATATAAACTCAATGAGCAGGGGCTTAAACCAGTGGCAACAGACGATGCTTCGGAGGAACCGAACGTTAAGCTCAAGAGGCTGAAGGCGAAATACCAGGATAAGACGATTTTTATAGATCTTGAAGATATAGAATATATAGAAAGCAGTGAAGGGAAGGTACTGGTGAATATTTCCCGGGAAAAGTTCGTAATGGATGGCACACTCGCCCAAGCAGATGAAGATTTGAGAAGCTACGGCTTCTACAGATGCCATCGTTCATACATCGTCAACTTGGAAAAGGTGAAAGAGATTATTTCCTGGTCGAAAAATACATATTCGGTGGTTATGGATAACCCGGAAAAGACCAAGATCCCCTTGTCGAGGACGAAATATAATGAAATCCAGGAGTTATTGATGCACCACTAGTACAATCCGGCTGAAATGAGTACATTTCAGCCGGATTTGTTCACTCTCCATCTTTCTCCTTCCACAATCCACCCCGATTATTCAACATCTCAACGGGAAGCCATCGCTGCAGGTTTATGGGGTTCCTATAATGGAATCATCGAAAGGTGGAGGTTGAATTATGGATAGAGTAATCATCTTGGAAAATGTGAAGAAGCATTTTGGCAATGAAGAAGCGTTGAAAGGTATGACGGTTGAAATCGCGAAAGGAGAGGTGTTTGGCCTGTTGGGACCGAGTGGGTCAGGTAAGACGACTACTATCAAAATACTGACAGGCGAACTCGGACCCTCGGAGGGTCGGGTTGAAGTGCTGGGCCGGTCACATGAATCATTCAATAGTACACAATATGTAAAGTCGTTGGGCATACTCTCCGACAACAGCGCATTGTATGAACGTCTCACTGTAAAGGATAACTTGGCGCTTTTCAGAAAGCTATACAATACGGAGCAGACGAAAGTGGATCAGGTGCTGAAAGATGTAGGTTTGGAAAAACATATCGATAAGAGGGTCAAAGACCTGTCCAAAGGTATGAAGCAGCGCATACTGCTGTGCAAGGCGGTGCTTCATGAACCGGAAGTGCTCTTCCTTGATGAACCGACAAGTGCTCTTGACCCTGGGACGACAGAGAGCATTCATGCCATGCTCCTTAAAATCAAGGCGCAAGGCACAACAATCATGCTGACGACGCATAATATGGACGAGGCGACAGCACTTTGCGATACGGTTGCGTTTCTGAACAATGGAACAATCACCGATATGGGCTCATCGGAGTCGCTCAGGCAGGCCTACAAGACCAATGAGATTCATATAACGTATAGAAATGGAACGACCAGACATATACAGAGAACCATAGAAAATAGATCACAACTGGAAAAGGCCCTATTCGATCCGGAAGCCGTTAATATAGAAAGCGACTATCCAACATTGGGCGAAGTATTCAAAAAAGTAACCGGAAAGGAGCTTGTCTAATATGAACACAGGAAGAATCATGGCAATATTTGAAAAGGATCTGAAAGAGTTCACGAGAAACGCAATGCTTTTCACGACGATACTGCTCCCTATTATTCTGGCATTCATGTACTCGAGGATGGGAGGAGAAGCTCTGCCTGCAATGCTTGTATATCTTATTGTCGGTGTCGCGTTTTCGGCGATATTATGCAGCGGCATCATGACCATGATGGCTGAGGAAAATGAAAAGAATACATTGAGAGGCCTGATGCAGTCACCAGCATCAATGCTGGATATATTGGCCGGCAAGAGCCTCGTCGTTGTTCTGATGACTGCCGTCTCGCTTATAATATCCTTCCTTATCATGGATGTGGCATTTGAATGGTCGATTGCTTCGATTGGAGGTCTGATACTGCTGGCACTATTTTTCCTCAACGTCGGCATAGCCGTCGGGCTAACCGTTGATAGTGTGGCTACAACCTCAGTCTATCTGCTGCCGATAATGTTCATATTCGGTTTCACACCAATGATCGAGATGGTTGTACCGGATTCGGATCATTTCATCAGACGGCTGACCGACTACCTTCCACTGTATCAAAATATTTCCCTGCATGGGGAAGAAACAACGGTGCCATTGCTCATTCTGTTGGCCTGGACACTTGTGAGCTTCCTCTATGTCACCTGGGCTTTCAGAAAGCGTATGAGCGATGAAGTCAAATAGATCTTCCAAAGTCATATTGTAGACGGTGTATTTATGATAAACTGATACAAAAATGACCGTATAATGGAAGTGAAAGCATGCATTTTGAAACTGCACCAGCCAAGATCAACCTTACTCTGGATACACTATACAAAAGGGACGATGGATATCATGAAGTGAATATGGTCATGACGACCGTCGATCTGAACGATCAGCTCTCTTTTGAGAAAAGAGCAGATGGAAAGATAGTCATTGAGACCGAACACCAGTATGTGCCATCAGATCGCCGGAACCTGGCCTATCAGGCGGCGGAGCTCATGATGGATACATATGGCATCACCAGTGGCGTGACCATTTCAATAGAGAAGAACATACCGATTGCCGCGGGGCTCGCCGGCGGATCTGCTGATGCTGCTGCAGCATTCAGGGGCATCAACGCCCTCTACAATCTGGAACTCGATATCGATACGCTCGCTGAGCTTTCCGGAAAACTTGGATCGGATATCCCTTTTTGTGTGCATGGGGGCACGGCGCTGGCAACAGGAAGAGGGGAACAGATAGAGCACCTGCCCAAACCCCCGAATGCCTGGGTGGTGTTGGCAAAGCCCAAAATGAACGTCTCTACTAGGACGATATATCAGGCGCTCGAGCCGGGAAAAAATGAACCGGCCTCCCCTGAAATGGTCGAAGCGATAAGGAGCAGAGACTACGCCCTGATGGTGCAGGGGTTGAAGAATGACCTGCAGGAAGTGACGATGAAGAAGTACCCGGATGTCAGAAAGCTGATCGATACGATGCTCAGCAATGGTGCGGATGGTGCCATGATGAGCGGCAGTGGCCCCACCGTTTTCGGACTGGTCCAGAAAGAACGCCAGGCGGTCCATCTCTATAATGCGATTAAAGGATGCTGTAACGAAGTTTATAAAGTCAGACTGTTAGGATGATTGCCAAAAACCGAACTTTTATGTTAAAATCACTATATTAAATACGGTTTAGGAGTCATTGTATGAAATTTAAACGCAGTGAACGGCTGGTCTTCATGACCCAGCATCTCACTTCACATCCGAACCAGTTGATTCCACTGACCTACTTCGTGGATAAGTTCAGTCAGGCTAAATCTTCAATCAGTGAAGACATCAAAATAGTCAAAGATGTCTTTGAAACAGAGGGGATAGGATTGGTTCAGACGACCGCCGGAGCCGGCGGGGGCGTGACATTCCGTCCGAAGATCGATCATGTACGCTCAGCGGAGATCGTTGAGCGGTTCATGGAAGTGCTTAAAACTAAAGATCGGTTGCTGCCTGGAGGATACCTTTACATGTCGGACATAATGGGTGACCCCCATATGATGTCCGATATCGGAAAGTTGATTGCCACAATGTATGAAGGGGCGTCCATCGATGCCGTCGTCACCGTCGCCACCAAGGGGATATCATTGGCAAACGCTGTGGCGAGGGAACTTAATGTATCAGTCGCGGTCATACGCAAAGATAATAAAGTGACTGAGGGGTCTACTGTTTCCGTCAACTATGTATCGGGGTCGACGCGTAAAATAGAAACGATGGTCTTATCGAAGCGGACTTTGAAGGAAGGGGCGAAAGTCCTTGTAGTCGATGATTTCTTGAGGGCAGGTGGGTCTATCACCGGCGTCATCAACCTTATGGAGGAATTTTCGGCCCAAGTCGTCGGTGTAAGTGTCCTCGTTGAAGCCAAGCAAGTGGAGAACCGGAGATTCACCGATTATACATCATTGCTCAAAGTATCGGAGATTGATGAATTCAACCAATCTTTTGTAGTGGAAGAAGGCAATTGTCTGGAGTATATTGAAAATGGCACTAAGGAACATCAGTCATAACAATAAAAGGAGTTTTGAAATATATGGAACCAATCAATGCAAAGAAAGCACCGGAAGCACTCGGTCCCTATAGCCATGGCGTCAAGGTAGGCAACATGTTCTATTCATCGGGGCAAATCCCGCTCAATCTGGAGGGGGAAGTGGTTTCCGAGGAGGTACAGGCCCAGACCAAGCAGGTCATGGACAATGTCGGGCATGTCCTCGAAGCCGCAGGCCTTGGTTATGATAACGTGGTCAAAGCAACTATTTTCATCAGTGACATGAATGACTTCCCACAGATCAACGAAGTTTACGGGCGCTATTTTACGGGTAAACTACCAGCAAGATCATGTGTAGAGGTCAGTCGTTTACCGAAGGATGTCAAAGTGGAAATAGAAGTCATTGCATCTGATGTGAATTAACAATATGGTTGACTGAAGCAGTACACATACGATCCAACAATAATTATTATTGGGGGAAGCGGATAATGAAGATAACAGACGTAAGACTGCGTAAAGTAAACAACCAGGACACCCGGATGAAAGCACTTGTATCCATCACGTTTGAAAGTGCCTTTGTCGTCCATGACCTCAGAGTCATAGAAGGCAACAACGGCCTCTTCGTCGCAATGCCGAGCAAGCGTACACCGGATGGAGAGTTCCGTGATATCGCCCACCCGATCAATTCTGAAATGCGGCAGCATGTGCAGGAAGAAGTGATGCGGGTATATGAGGAAACGGAAGACCCTGAGCCTGCAGGGGAAGCATCCGATGAAACGTCGGAAACAATCGTAGACCCTTCTGAACAGGAGACGGTCCGGCGCGAAACGGACTCTGATGAGGTCGGGGAAGACCAGAAAAAAGAAGAAGAATAGCCTTAACCCGCAAAGTAGTCGCTTTGTGGGTTTTTTAGGTCGCGAAAGTATAGGGATGATGGCTGTTAAACCTTGAAACTGGACGGTTACTAAAATATAATTGGATATAGCTATAAAATGGGGGGACATTATGCAGACGAGAGCGATAATCTTGGCAGCTGGAAAAGGTACGCGGATGAAATCAGAGAAACCTAAAGTGCTGCATGAAGTGGGCGGAGTCCCTATGATCCAGCACGTCATCGACAACTTGAGAAAAGCAGGGATAGAAGAGATCCACGCTGTGCTGGGACATGAAGCACAAGCTGTGCGGGATCGTCTTGATGACAACATCAATACTACAATCCAAAAAGAACAGCTTGGAACTGCCCATGCAGTACAGCAGTTGCAGGAAGCACTTGGTGGAACCGACGGACAGACGATGGTCATATGTGGAGATACGCCGTTGATCAGCGAGACGACTATGCAGACATTCATGAAATATCACCTGGATTCAGGTGCAAAGGCGACGATTTTATCAACAAGGACCCAGATACCCTATGGTTATGGCAGAATCATACGGAAGGAGAATGGGTCGGTCAGAAGGATTGTGGAGCAGAAGGACGCAAATCCCGCCGAGCAGGAAATCAAGGAAGTGAGCTCAGGCACCTTCATTTTTGATAATAGACTGCTGTTTGAAGCATTGGAAAAAGTCGATAATGATAATGCACAAAATGAGTACTATCTGCCAGATGCCATAGCGATAATGCGCGACAGGGGTGCCCGTGTGGAAGCATATCTCACACCGGATTTCGAAGAGGTGCTCGGCATCAATGACAAGATGGCGTTGGCGAAGGCGGAAGAGGTGCTGCGCGAGCGGATAAACACGCAGCATATGCAAAACGGTGTCACCTTGATAGATCCGAACGCCACTTATATAGATGCAGAGGTGCAAATCGGCCCTGATACCATCATATATCCCGGGGCAGTGCTCAGGGGGCGGACCAGAGTTGGAAAAAATGTAGTCATTTCTTCAGGCTCTGAAATCAAAGACTCGTTCATCGACGATGAGGTGGAGGTCAAGCATTCAGTTGTGCTTGGTTCTAAAGTCGGTAAAGGCACAACTGTCGGCCCATTCGCCCAACTGCGCCCAGGCTCTGAACTCGGCAAATCAGTCAAGATCGGCAATTTTGTCGAAGTGAAAAAATCACAGCTTGCAGATGAGGCGAAAGTGTCGCATCTCAGTTATATAGGAGATGCTGAAATTGGTGCGAGGTCGAACATCGGCTGTGGTACAATTACAGTGAACTATGACGGCAAAAATAAATTCAAGACTGAAATCGGCGCGGACGCCTTCATCGGGTGCAACTCCAATCTGATGGCGCCGGTGAAGATCGGGGACCGCTCCTTCATAGCCGCGGGATCGACGATTACAGACGAAGTGCCGGAAGATAGCTTGGCCATTGCGCGTAACAGACAGACGACAAAAGAAGGATACTTAAAAAAAGACAATTAATTGGAGGATCAACATGTTAGCTTCTAGCAATCAATACAAAAACTCGAATCTGCGCCTCTTCTCCCTGAAGGCCAACGAACCACTTGCAAGAGAAATTGCAGACCATATAGGCATTCCCCTCGGCAAATGTCAGGTCAACAGGTTTTCGGATGAGGAAGTCCAAATCAATATAGAAGAGAGTGTCCGTGGCTGCGACGTCTTCGTAGTACAGTCCACAAGCCAGCCGGTCAACGAACATCTGATGGAATTGCTTATCATGATTGATGCACTGAAGCGCGCCTCTGCAGCAACCATAAATATTGTAATGCCCTACTACGGTTACGCCCGTCAGGATAGAAAGAGCAGATCCCGTGAACCGATTACAGCAAAGCTTGTTGCAAACTTGATAGAAACAGCTGGGGCGGACCGCGTCATCTCACTCGACCTGCACGCACCGCAACTTCAAGGTTTCTTCGATATTCCGATAGATCACCTTATGGGTGTCCCGATCCTCAGTGATTATTTCGTAGAGCATAAAGGTCTGGACTTTGAGGAAGTAGTTGTGGTCTCCCCAGATCACGGTGGCGTGACCCGCGCCCGCAAGATGGCAGATCGCCTGAAGACACCGATTGCCATCATCGATAAAAGACGGCCGAAACCGAATGTTGCAGAAGTGATGAACATTGTCGGGGAAATCGAAGGCCGGACAGCAATCATCATCGATGACATCATCGATACGGGCGGCACGATGAAATTGGCAGCTCAGGCATTACTGGATAAAGGCGCCAAGGAAGTCTATGCATGTTGTACACACCCTGTGTTGTCAGGCCCGGCGATTTCAAGGATCGAAGAGTCTGTCATCAAGGAACTTGTGGTCACCAACTCCATCCAAATGCCTGAAGAGAAAAAGAGCAGCAAGATTGTTGAACTATCGGTCGGCGAGTTGATGGCTCAGGCAATTGTACGTGTCTATGAAGAGGAATCCGTAAGTATCCTGTTCGACAATTAACTGAATATCACAAGATTTTTTACAAACACCATGGTAATATGCTATTATTATCCATGGCTATGTGTTAAATTAGGCAATGCTAAAACAACTGTCTGTAAATGAAAGGTGGAAATATACCATGGCAAAATTGGCCTCAAAGCATAGAGAAGGCAAAGCAAAACGTTCAGAAGTTACTGAACTGCGCAGAACGGGGCAGATCCCGGCGGTCATCTATGGCTATCAAGTAGAGAATACTCCAGTTGCAGTCGACGAGAACGAATTCATCAAAGTAATACGTGAAGTTGGACGTAACGGTGTCATCGACCTTGATATCGAAGGAAACACAACTAAAGTGATGGTTACTGAATATCAATTCGATTCCCTGAAGAACCAGATCACGCACATCGACTTCATCGCAATCAACATGAAGTCTGAAGTGACGGTTGAGGTAACCATTGAAATAGTGGGTGAAGCAGCTGGAACTAAAGAAGGCGGCATCGTTGAGCAGCCGATATTCGAAGTTTCTGTAACAGCAACTCCGGATAACATTCCAGAATCCCTCGAAGTCAACGTCGAGGAAATGGAAATCGGAGATACACTCTACGTTTCAGATATCCGTGAAAAAGGCAACTTCACCATCGAAAACGAAGATGATGAAGCGCTTGTCACAGTGGTACCTCCTCAAAAAGAAGAGGAATCTGAAGAGGACGAAGAAGCAGCTGAAGGTGAAGAAACAGAAGAAGCTGCAGAAGAGAAAGACGAAGAATAATAATGTGAATGAACATGGCGGTGGATTTCCCATCGCCTTTTTTCACGTTGTATGAGGTGAGTATATGAAATGTATCATCGGTCTTGGGAACCCAGGAAAGAAATATGACGGTACGCGTCACAACATTGGGTTTATGGTCATCGATCATCTGGCGTATGACCTCGGTATAGAGCTGTCGAACAAAAAGTTTAAATGCCACTTTGGTGTGGGGTATCATAAAGGTCAGAAAGTGATGCTGGTAAAGCCTCAAACTTTCATGAACCTAAGCGGTGAAGGTGTCAGACCCCTCCTTGACTATTATAATATTGAGACGGAGGATATCTTGGTGCTGTATGATGATCTGGACCTTCCTGTCGGCAGATTACGCCTGAGGCAAAAAGGGAGTGGTGGAGGCCATAATGGCATAAAATCGCTGAACCAACATCTTGGTACCGAAAAGTACAACAGGATCAGGATTGGCATTGACAGGCCGGCTCCCGGCTCCTCGATCCCGAATTACGTATTGGACAAATTTCCGAAGGCTGAGCACAAACTGCTCGATAAAGTCATTCAGCGGTCTGGAGCAGCTTCAGCTGCATTTGTTACAGATCCCTTCCAGGAAATCATGACAGAATATAATGGTGATGTAGATGAATAAGAATATATCCCGGCGCATCCAGGAAGATGAACGCTTCTTGGAAGTGGCGAATCATCGGGATGCCCTCAACATGATGGTGACAGGCATCAACGATGACTTTAAACCTGCCCTGTTGTACGAACTCGCGCAAGCTGAAAAGCGTCCGATTGTAATATTCGTTCAGAATAACCATCAGATGGAAAAACTGGCCAACCCCTTGATGGACATGATGGATAATGTCCATACGTTCCCGGTCGGCGATATCATGGTGGAAAACCATGCCAAACAAAGCCCTGAATTCATGAAGTCGCGCATGAGCAGCCTATTTGCTCTGGCCCACAATGAACCGGGCTTATTCGTCGTGCCTGTACACGGGCTCCTCAAGCCGGTCATGCCGAAGGATAAGCTCCTAAGCTATGAGAAGACCATCAAGCTTGGCAGTGTAATCGATTATGACCAGTTCATAGAAGATCTTGTAAGCCTCGGGTACAGGAGGATGAATCAGGCAGTCCATTTTGGTGAATTTGCGGTGCGCGGAGACATCATAGACGTCTATATGTCAGAGCAACTTGTACGGATCGAGTTCTTCGACGATGAAGTTGATTCACTCCGATCCATAGATCCTGAAACGCAGCGCTCCATCGAAAATATCGATGCAATCACGATGGAGCCCCATGCAGAGCATATCATCGAGCGGCAAGAGCGGGAGCAGCTACTCGAAAGGATCGAAAAGCTGTACCAGGAGACACGCGAACAGCTCGACCAGGCAGGGAAAGAAGCACTTGATGAATATTATGATACCGTCACGCATCCAGATCAGACGTTCAATCATCTGGTCCAGTACAGCCATCTGTTGTTTGAACGGTCGATATCCATCATCGACTATATTACAGAGGACCACCGTGTAATCGTCGACGAAGTGAAGAATATGGCTTCAGCGTACGAGGCAGAATTCACATCGGTAAGCAGCTATTATGAGTCGATGGTTGCCGCAGGGCGGATGTTCAAAGGTGGTGGGAACTTCCTTGAAGGCCAGTATGAACGCATGCTGTCGATAAAAGGTGCGACCTACTTTACGCTCTTCACTAAAAGCATGCCCGTCGACATCGGACATATAGTGAAGATTTCGGTGCGTCCGACTGAAATCTATTACGGCCAGTATGATATTCTGGCGTCCAATTTGAACCGCATGCTCCAGGATGACTATATGATAAACATCGTGCTCCGTGATGAAGATGAGATCATGAAGACACGTCAACTTCTTGAAGACTTGAAGATACCGAGCTATATCCGGGAGATCCCCGTGGACTCCGGGATCGTCCTTACGGAAGGGGCACTCCCTAAAGGCTTCATATTGCCGTTCATGAAGGTGGCGGTACTCGGCTCAAAGGAACTGTACAACAAGACCAGCCGAAAGAAGAAGCGCCAAAAGAAGCTCTCCAACGCCGAAAAGATCAAATCCTATCAGGAGTTGAATGTAGGCGATTACGTCGTTCACCTCCACCATGGTGTAGGCCGTTACCTTGGCATTGAAACGATGGAAGTATCCGGCATCCATAACGACTATATGAAACTCCAGTATAAAGGGACCGACCAGCTGTACATTCCGGTCGATCAGATGGATCTTGTCCAAAAATACGTGGCGAGTGACGATGGCCAACCTAAAATGCACAAGCTCGGCGGTACGGAGTGGAAGAAGACGAAAGCGAAAGTCGAGGCCAACGTCAACGAGATAGCGGATGAGCTGATCAAGCTCTACCAGGAGCGCAGTCAGACGAAGGGATACGCATTTGCCGAGGACAATGATATGCAGATGTCCTTTGAGGAACGCTTTCCATATGAACCGACGCCCGATCAGTATGCTTCAGTCAATGAAATCAAAAAAGATATGGAAGCCGAACAGCCGATGGATCGTCTGCTCTGTGGGGATGTCGGCTACGGCAAGACGGAAGTTGCGATCCGGGCCGCCTTTAAAGCCGTCCAGGATGGCAAGCAGGTGGCTTTTCTGGTCCCGACCACCATCCTTGCTGCGCAGCATTTCGAAAGCCTGATCGAGCGTATAGAGGACTTCCCGGTGAACGTGGCGATGATGAGCCGCTTCAGGACGCCGGCCCAGCTCAAAAAGACAAGGGAAGGGCTCAAAGAAGGCACCGTCGATATTGTGGTGGGCACACATAAGATCCTGTCGAAAGATGTCCAATTCAAAGACCTTGGCCTGCTTGTCGTAGATGAGGAGCAGCGTTTTGGGGTGAAGCACAAGGAAAAGATCAAACAACTAAAGACGAATGTGGATGTGTTGACGCTGACGGCCACTCCGATTCCCCGTACGTTGCATATGAGTCTGTCGGGTGTCAGGGATCTGTCGGTCATCGAAACGCCTCCGGAGAACCGCTTTCCCGTCCAGACCTATGTCCTCGAATACCAGGCGGACTTCGTCCGGGAGGCGATAGAACGGGAGATGGCCAGGGATGGCCAGGTCTTCTATCTGTATAACAGGGTCGATACGATCTATCAGAAGAAGGCGCATGTGGAAGCACTCGTACCTGATGCCGAGGTCGGTGTCATGCACGCCAAGATGAATGAGAAAGAGATAGAGGAGACCATGTTCGCCTTCGTCAACGGTGAATATGACGTACTGGTGACGACGACGATCATTGAAACGGGCGTCGATGTACCGAATGCCAACACATTGATCATCGAAAATGCAGATCGCTTCGGCCTAAGCCAGCTCTACCAGCTGCGGGGCCGTGTCGGACGGAGCAACAGGATCAGCTATGCCTATCTCTTCCATCAGCCGGACAAAGTCCTGACCGAAGTGGCCGAAAAACGGCTGGAAGCGATCAAGGAATACACGGAACTCGGCAGCGGCTTCAAGATTGCCATGCGGGACTTGAATATACGGGGTGCCGGAAATCTGTTGGGTAAACACCAGTCCGGGTTCATAGACTCGGTAGGCTATGAGCTGTACTCCGAGATGCTGGAGACGGCAGTCAAAGAAAAGCAGGGGATGGAGCCTGAATCAGAACCGGTGAACATCCCGATTGATGTGACATTGGATGCCTATATTCCAGCGACCTACATTCCGCATGAACAATCCAAGATAGACATATATAAACGCCTAAGGCGTGCTGAATCGATAGAAACGATCCGTGATATCGAGGATGAGCTGCTCGATCGCTTCGGTGAATACCCGGTAGAGGTGGAGCGGCTCCTGCAGCTGGTGCGCATCAAAGTCTACGCCCTCATGTTCGGCATCTATCAGGTGAAGGAGGACAAACGCCACTTCTATCTATATGTCTCCAAAAAATCGACAGAACAGATTGATGGGGAGAAACTATTTATGGATACCCAGGAATTCGGACGCATCATGAAAGTGGCCGTACAGAACGGTGAAATGAAGATTACGGTCCAAAGCCGGGACGTCGCCCAACTGGTCAAGATCCTTGAAGTGATACAGGAAAGCAGAATGGAGGAAGTCCTATGAAAAGAATAGAAGTGATCGGTCTGGGTAGTTCGGACCTTGCCCAGATGCCACTTGGCATCTGGCAGCGACTGACGCAGGCGGAAAAGATCCATCTGCGTACTAAAGACCATCCGGCAGTGCAGGCACTGGAAGAAGCGGGCATGGTGCTGATGGATTTTGATGAAGTATATGAACAGCATGACTCTTTTGAGGGAACGTACCGGCATATAGTGGATACGCTGCTTGATGAGGCGGCGGAAGCCGATGTATTGTATGCAGTCCCGGGGCATCCGCTCTTTTACGAAACGACTACTGAACTGCTCATGCAGCACGCGGCGGCAAATGAAGTGGAGTTGAAGATAACCGGCGGGCAGAGCTTCATCGATGCAGTTGTCACGGCACTTGAAATACCTGTGAATGAAGGCTTCCAAGTCATAGATGGCATGAACATCACCACCAAGGACTTGAACCACCGGCAGCATACCCTGGTCACACAAGTGTATGACCAGCATAGCCTCGGGGAAGCGAAGCTCTCCCTCCTGGAATATTATCCGGCCGATACAGCAGTCCAGGTTGTAGATGCAGCAGGCAGCCCCGAGCAGAAGATATATGACGCGCAACTCCACGAAATAGACCATGGCGGCATAGCGGGTAACCTGTTGTGCCTGTATATCCCGAAAGTGGATGACGAGCGTCTCGACATGCGTGACATCGACTATATGGTCGAGGTTTTTGATGTGCTCGTCGGGGAAGATGGATGCCCATGGGACAAGGAACAGACGCACGAGTCGCTCGAACGGCACCTTATAGAGGAAACATATGAAGTGATAGAAGCCATCGAAAACGGGGACGATGAAGCCATCGTGGAAGAATTTGGTGACATCCTGCTTCAGGTGGCCCTTCATAGCGCAATCGGCAGGAAAGATGGCTTCTTCGATTTCTATGATGTGCTGGAGAGCCTGACGGCAAAGATCATCAGACGCCACCCTCATGTCTTCGGGGAAGAAGTTGTGGAGACCCGTGAAGACCTCGACCGTGTCTGGGCTCGGGCGAAGCAGAAGGAAGGCAAGCGCGAAAAGATCAAACACGAGAAAGCATATGGGGAAATTGTCTTGAGCTGGATGAAGGAAACGATCCATGAAGGTAAAGCCCTGGATGAGATTCTGAAGGAAGGAGGGTACAAAAATGAGACTTGATAAATTCCTGAAAGTGGCCAGAGTCATCAAGCGCCGTACGTTGGCCAAGGAAATCAGTGATGACGGCAGGGTGAAAGTGAATGACCGGGCGGCAAAAGCGGGGACTGTTCTATCCGTCGGCGACATCGTCGAAATTGAGTTCGGTCGTAAAATTGTAACTTTGAAGGTCATGGAGCTCGGCGCTCACGCAAAGAAAGAAGATGCCGAGCGTATGTATGAAATAATAAAAGAACAGAAAATTGAAAGAGATTCTGATTTCCTCTAGCAAACGGCGTCCTTATGGTGTATTTTAAAGGTAGAGTACGGACAAATTAAGGGTGTGTTGCCGTGAGTAAAGTTGTTAAAGTGATCAACAATTACACAAAAAGGCGCGAGAAAGAGAAGAAAGTGGAACGGGCGCAGGACCGCGTCGTCAAAAAACGTACAATGGTCGTCAGCAGTCTGCTGCTTCTTGTCGTGGGCGTGATGCTCCTTATCGCCTTCAATCAGAAAAACGAAAATCAACTGCTCCATGAGGAGCGGGTCCAAGCCCAGGTGGTTTTAGAAGAGCGCATTGAAGAATCAAAAGATCTGGAACAGCAGATCAAGCAATTGAATGATGATGATTATATAGCGCGGATCGCAAGGAGTGAGTTCTCCCTATCGGAAGAAGGGGAAATCATCTTCAATCTCCCTGATGTTAAAGAACAGAATGGAACAGAAGAAGAGCCGAAAGAAAATAAAGAACATGAAGAATAATCATTGCATATTGTAATGATTATTTTTCTATTTAATGATATGATGGTAAGAGATTAAATGCTAATTGGGAGGATCATATATCAAGATGTCAGTTGAAGTGGGCAGTAAAGTAAAAGGTAAGGTCACAGGTATCAAGAATTTCGGTGCGTTCGTACAATTACCGGGAGGCAAGACAGGACTTGTGCATATCAGTGAGGTTGCAGATCAGTATGTGGAAGATATCAACGAACACCTTAGTGTGGGCGAAGAAATAGAAGTGAAAGTCCTATCCGTTGGTGACGATGGTAAAATCAGCCTGTCCATCAAAAAGGCAAAAGAACAGAAACCTAAACCCAAGCCGCGCAAGGAATCATCTCCTGAGGATTTCGAGAAGAAGCTCTCAAGCTTCATGAAAGACAGCGAAGATCGCCTCTCGACAATCAAGAAGCAGACGGAGTCACGCCGAGGCGGCAAAAGATAGATATATAATCAGACGATTCCTGTAATCGTCTTATTTTATTTTAAGAAGGATGAGGCTATGGAACTTTTCATACCCTGGCATCAGGATGAAACGGTGGGACTTGCCATATCAGGTGGAGTCGATTCGATGGTGCTCTATCACCTGCTGCATACGCGCTATCTAGACAGGCAGGAGAAGCTTGTGCTTTTTCATGTCAACCATGGTCAGCGTGAGGCATCGCTGTACGAGGCGGAGTACATCCGTGATATGGCCATGCGCGACGGCCATCAATTTGAAATGATTACTCTGGATATCCCGGCATCGTCATTCAATCAAGAGGTGGCCAGGGCCGAACGTTACCGTTTCTTCGACAGAATGATGAAAAAGCACGGTGCCGGGGTACTGGCTACTGCACATCATCTTGATGATCAGTATGAAACGGTGCTGCACAGCCTGTTGTCCGGGCGTCATCTTCCGGGTGCGATGGGGATTCCGGATGTCAGGCAGTCGGGCTCATATGAAATCGTCCGGCCGATGATCGGCATTTCCCGCAGAACGATTGAAGCCTATTGCGCCGAGCACGCGATTACATTCTTCGAAGATGAAACAAACAGCGCCAGCGACTATACACGGAACTACATCCGGCACCATATCATACCGCCGATCAAGGCGAGCAACCATCTTGATGCGAAACATCTTCTCCAGATCAAGGAGGACATGGGGGCGATCGACGCCATGCTTTCGGAAATGGCAGAGGATTTCCTTAGAGGGCAGGAGAGTGGCCTCGATCGTTCCAACTTCAATGGCCAGCGTGCCATTCTGAAGTTCTACATCCTGGTGAAATGGTTGAAGCAACACGATGCCACCATAAGAAGGCGCCATGCCGAAGAGATTATTGGAATCGCGGCATCGGATCTATCGAACACTTCATTCGATATCGGTGACGTACGGCTCGTCATTGCATATGACAAGATGACGGTCGCATCCGGAGAAGTGCCCAAAGAAGATACACTGGCGATCGATTGTGATGGCACATACATGTTCAATGGCTACAGGATCACCGCCGCTCTCCACCCAGATTATTATCCACTTACCGTCAGGACAAGGCAGACAGGAGATCGGATGCACGTGCCGGGCACGGGGACAAAGAAACTATCCCGCATCTTCATCGACAAGAAGGTCCCTGCTGACGACAGGGGGGAGATGCCGGTCATCCTGGATCAGAATGATCAAATCATTGCACTGGGTGAAATTTATAATATAATGGATGACAAGGAAAAAGATAGTCGATTACTTATTGAGAAGGAGTTTACTGATGAGCCTAAGAAATGATATTAGCGAAATTGTATTATCTGAAGAAGAAATACAGGATATAGCAAGACGGCTCGGTAAGAAGATTACTGAAGATTATGAAGGGAAGACCCCAATACTTGTCGGACTGCTGAAGGGTTCGATCATGTTCATGGGTGATTTGGTCAAGTACATAGATACGCATCTTGAAATTGATTTCATGGATGTCTCCAGCTATGTGGGAACTGAATCTTCAGGGGAAGTCAAAATACTGAAGGATCTATCGACCTCTGTGGACGGACGCCATATATTGGTGGTTGAAGACATCATTGAGACAGGAACGACGTTGAACTCCATCGTAGATCTGATCGAATACCGCAACGCAGCATCACTTGAGATCGTGACCCTGCTCGATAAACCGGTAAACAGGAAACTTGAAGTGGACGTCAAATATGTCGGCACTGAAATCCCGGATGGTTTTGTTGTGGGATACGGCCTTGATTTCGATGAGAAGTACCGCAATCTGCCTTATATCGGTCTTTTGAAACCGGAATTATATAAGTCGGTAAAATAAATCAAAAAAGTGGAATATTGCTATGAAATTATGGTACTATTCCTTTTAGTTGTATTAGAAATGGAGGTTTACGGATGCCTAAGAATATAGGCCGTAACATCGTGCTGATATTGATTTTATCAGTTATAATGTTTGGTATATTTCAAAGTTTTAATGGTGATTCAGCTCTTGAAGAAGAGCTTCAATATGGAGAATTCCTCGAGGAGCTGGATGCAGGCAACATAGAATCGCTCACGCTCCAGCCCGAGCAGAACGTATATCTCGTCGAGGGGCGTCTGGCAGATCAGAATGAGCAGGAGTCTTTCACTTCGGTCATTCCATATAACAGCACGTCGGACCTCGATCAGATACTGGAAAGTGCAAAAGCGCAGGAAAGCTTGGACTTTACCATTGAACCTGCCGAAGAGCAGAGTCCTTGGACAAGCATGCTGTTCACTTTCATTCCGCTATTGCTTATCCTCTTCCTCTTCCTGTTCCTGATGAGTCAGGCACAAGGTGGCGGCGGTGGCGGCGGTGGCCGTGTGATGAATTTCGGCAAGAGTAAAGCGAAGCTCTATGACGAAAGCAAGAAGAAAGTCCATTTTGATGACGTCGCAGGGGCAGATGAAGAAAAGGCTGAACTTGTGGAAGTCGTCGACTTCTTGAAAGATCCACGCCGCTTTGACCGTATCGGTGCACGTATCCCTAAAGGGGTGCTGCTGGTTGGACCACCAGGTACCGGTAAGACATTGATCGCAAGAGCTGTAGCAGGGGAAGCGGGTGTACCGTTCTTCTCCATCAGTGGTTCCGACTTCGTCGAAATGTTCGTCGGTGTAGGTGCCTCCCGTGTACGTGACCTGTTTGAAAACGCCAAGAAGAACTCCCCATGCATCATCTTCATAGATGAGATCGATGCTGTCGGACGCCAGCGTGGTGCCGGTGTCGGTGGTGGACACGATGAGCGTGAACAGACATTGAACCAGCTGTTGGTGGAAATGGATGGCTTCGGTGAAAACGAAGGTATCATCCTGATTGCTGCAACGAACAGACCGGATATCCTGGACCCTGCACTACTTCGTCCAGGCCGTTTCGACAGACAGATTCCGGTTGGTCGTCCGGATGTCAAAGGCCGTGAAGCAGTACTGAAGGTACATGCTAAAGATAAGCCGCTCGATGAATCCGTCGACCTCGGTGCAATCGCAGCCAGAACGCCTGGCTTCTCCGGCGCAGACCTCGAGAACCTTCTGAACGAGGCAGCTCTCGTGGCGGCAAGATCCGATAAACGCAAAATTGATATGCGGGACATCGATGAAGCGACAGACCGCGTCATCGCCGGACCTGCCAAGAAGAGCCGCGTCATCTCCGAGAAGGAACGCAATATAGTCGCCTATCATGAAGCGGGCCACACCGTCATCGGCATGGTGCTTGACGATGCCGATATGGTGCACAAAGTGACGATTGTACCGCGTGGCCAGGCTGGTGGTTATGCAGTGATGCTTCCTAAGGAAGACCGCTACTTCATGACCAAGCCAGAGCTTGAGGATAAGATTGTAGGGCTGCTCGGTGGCCGCGTATCCGAAGAAATCTCATTCGGTGAAGTATCCACAGGGGCCCATAACGACTTCCAAAGATCTACGGGCATTGCACGCAGCATGGTTACGGAGTATGGTATGAGTGAAAAGCTCGGGCCGCTTCAATTCGGAGATTCAAACGGCCAAGTATTCCTTGGTAAAGATATGCAGTCAGATCCTAACTACTCTGATGATATCGCGTATGAAATCGACCAGGAAATGCAGCGTATCGTCAAGACGCAGTACGAGCGTTGCCGTCAGATATTGACGGAACACCAGGAACAGCTCAACCTGATTGCGGAGACGCTCCTCACTGAAGAGACGCTCGACCGTGAACAGATTGAAGGACTCTTCTATCATGGTGAACTTCCGGTTCGTGTCTACGATGAAGATCAGGAAGACAAGGAAGAAAAACCAGGTTCATCCTACAAGGAAGTGAAGAAGAACCTGCACCACTCATCAGAAGATGAGGAAGAAGTGGTGGAGCAGGAAGAAACTTCACAATACGATGGACCAGACGATGACAAAGGATATCGCAGTGGTCAAGAGTCATCTGTCGATAATCGAAATGACCGTGGACAGAACTAGGTAGCAGAATAACAGAAGAAATTTACGCCAAAGTCGCCTGAGGGCGACTTTTGGTGATTTATAGGAGGAAATTGGATGGACCATCTGGTCAGAGGAATTGGAATGAATAATGAAATACGTATCTTTTCAGTAGATACTACAGAAACGATAAATGAAGCAGTAAGCAGACACGGGGCGTTGCCGACGGCAGCTGCCGCGCTTGGACGCTCCATGACTGCAGGATTGATGATGGGGTCAATGCTAAAAAACGAAGAGAAAGTCACATTGACGCTGCAAGGTGGCGGACCAGTCGGCGCCATAGTGGTCGACAGCAATGCCAAAGGGACCGTGCGCGGCTATCTCAGCAATCCTGAAGTGCATTTTCCGCTCAACGACAAAGGCAAGCTTGATGTCAGCCGTGCAGTGGGTACAGACGGCCACTTGAACGTGGTCAAGGATATCGGATTGAAGGAACACTTCACCGGCTCGACGGAAATCGTATCCGGAGAGATTGGAGAAGATTTTTCCTATTACTTCTACGCAAGTGAGCAGGTGCCTTCCATCGTAGCGCTTGGGGTGTTGGTCAATCCCGACAACTCAATCAAGGCATCGGGCGGATTCATCATTCAGGTGATGCCGGGTGCAAGCGATGAGACCATCCGCTACTTGGATCAGCGTGCGAAAGAGATGACCCCTGTGTCCAAGCTGATTGATGCTGGATTATCCCCTGTAGAAATCATAGATGAAGCGATAGGCGCAGAGAACTGGAGGGTGCTTGACGAATCACCGGTGAAATTTGAATGTAACTGTTCAAAAGAACGTTTCCTCAATGCCATCGCTTCACTTGACCCAAAAGAGATCATCACGATGATACAGGAAGATGGCGGAGCGGAAGCGGATTGTCATTTCTGCCGCAACAAAGTATGGATTGAGAAGGAAGAACTGCAGGCGCTCCTGACCCATTAAAATTGATTGGATACAGATAAAATGTTATATTATCCATAGTCAACAACTAGGAATAGGAGAGTGTTTATATGGGCAGACTTTATAACAATATTTCTGAAGTGATCGGCAATACACCGCTTGTAAAGCTGAATCGACTGACCGATGACGGCATGGCGGACATCTATGTCAAGCTCGAATTCATGAATCCGGGCAGTTCCGTCAAAGACAGAATTGCACTGTCGATGATCGAGCGTGCTGAAGAAGAAGGCGTGCTGACTGGGAACACGACCATCATTGAACCTACCAGCGGCAACACTGGTATCGGACTTGCAATGGTCGCCGCAAGTAAAGGGTATAAGACGGTTCTCGTCATGCCTGACACAATGAGTAAAGAACGCCGTAACCTCTTGAAGGCATACGGTGCAGAACTCATCCTCACACCAGGCGCTGAAGGCATGAAGGGTGCCATCAAGAAGGCAGAAGAGCTTGCCGATAAGCATAGCTATTTCATGCCGCAACAGTTTGAGAACATGGCCAATCCAGAAATACACGCAAAGACGACAGGCCGCGAACTTGTGGATCAGTCCGAAGGACTTGATGTCGGTGCATTCGTAGCCGGAATCGGAACAGGAGGCACGATATCAGGTGCCGGTAAAGTTCTGAAAGAGAAATATCCGGATATCGGCATCTATGCGGTCGAGCCGGAAGATTCTGCAGTGTTGAGCGGCGGTGACCCCGGCCCGCACAAACTGCAGGGCCTGGGCGCAGGATTCATCCCAGGTACGCTGAATACAGAAATCTATGACGAAGTGCTGCAGATCGGTAACGACGAGGCGATGGATTGGGCGCGCAAGCTTGCCGCTGAAGAAGGCATACTGGGCGGCATCTCGTCAGGTGCAGCCATCAAGGCGAGCCTTGACGTGGCGAAGAAGCTCGGCGAAGGCAAGGCAGTCATCACAGTATTGCCGTCAAACGGGGAGCGTTACCTTTCCACCCCACTATTCAACTTTGAAGATTAGAGGAATTGAAGAAATACCATGTCCGACATAGGATATGGTATTTTATTTTGTCTTTGGGAGGATTATATTTCATGCTTGAGTTGTGATATACTACACCTAATATTGTGGAAAAGGGTGAGTGTATGGAGCGCCTTCAAATCATGGGCATATTGAATGTGACGCCGGATTCCTTCAGTGATGGCGGCCAGTATAATTCAGTGGAGGATGCTGTCGCCCGTGCTGAAAAGATGGTTTCAGAAGGTGCCGACATCATCGATGTCGGGGGCTATTCGACCCGTCCCGGGCACAGCACAATCAGTATAGAAGAAGAAATCGAAAGGGTCGGCCCTGTCATTGAAGCGATTCGCGGAATAGGTGCGGATATAGCGGTCGACACATTCAGGAGCGAAGTTGCAAAGAGCGCCCTGGAGGCTGGTGCGACGATGATCAATGACCAGTGGCGGGGCCAATACGATGAAAAGATATTCGATGTCGTGAGCGACTACGACGTCCCGATTTTTCTGATGCACAATAATACCCATGCAACGTACGGAGATGTAGTCCGGGATATGATCGGGGAACTTGAGACTTCCATTAAGATGGCCAAATCCCGCGGTGTCAAGGCGGATAAGATCTGGCTTGACCCCGGCATCGGCTTTGCGAAGACGCGTGAAGAGGAGCTTGAGGTCATGCGGCGCCTAGAGGAGCTGGTGGCAACAGGTTACCCTGTGCTTTTGGCCACAAGCCGTAAACGCATGATCAAAGAATTGATGGCTGAAGCGCTGCCCGCTGCCGAACGTGACGAAGCCACTGCCGCAACGACAATCTACGGTATTGATAAAGGCGTCAGGGCGGTGCGCGTCCATAATGTCCGGCTTAATAGGAAGATTGCCGATGCCTATATCAAGCTCAAGGAGGATCTCGATGGACAACATTAAAATAAATGGCATTAAAACATATGCGTATCACGGGGTGTTCGATGCAGAGCGTCAGCTTGGACAATTCTTCGTTACAGATGTCACGATGCATCTCGATCTGACAGCCGCCTCCACGACGGACGACCTCGATATGACGGTCAATTATGGGGAAGCCTACAAGCTGATAGAAGATGTGATTGCAGGGGAACCTGTCAACCTTATAGAATATTTGGCGGAGAAGGTATCGCAGACCCTGTTTGACCGATATGATAAAATAGTAGGAGTAGAAGTGACGATAACCAAAGTGAACCCTCCAATTGAAGGGCACTATGAAAACGTCAGCATCACTCTGAATAGAAAGCGGGAAAATTAATGGCGGTTGTATATTTAGGATTGGGAAGCAATATTGGAAAACGCAGCGATAATCTGGAAATGGCCATCCAAAAACTGGATGAGCAGCCAGAAGTGGAAGTCGTAAAACGTTCTTCGATAACCGAAACCTTGCCATACGGAAAGACGGACCAGCCCGATTTTTTGAATATGTGTCTGATGATCAAAACCCGTGTCTCACCACTGGAACTTCTGGAGCTGATCCACGTCATCGAACATGATATGGGACGTGTCAGGGAAGAAGTCTGGGGACCCCGGACAATTGATATCGACATACTGCTCTATGAAGATCTGGAGCTTGATCTGGATGAGTTGACCATTCCGCACGTTGAGCTCCATAAGCGTGACTTTGTCCTCGATCCGCTCTCGGAAATCGCCGCAGATGTCGTCCACCCCACTTTCGGCAAGACGATCGGCACCCTGAAGAAAGAGCTTGAAGCAGGTGGGCACAATGTTTAAGATCGGAGATGTCGAGATAAGCAACAGGGTCGTCCTCGCCCCTATGGCTGGAGTGTGCAATGTCGCCTTCAGGCTGACCGTGAAAGAATTCGGGGCCGGCCTTGTATGTGCGGAAATGATTAGTGATAAGGCGCTTCTGTTCGGCAACGAAAAGACTAAGCGCATGCTCTATATCGATGAGAATGAACATCCGATGTCACTCCAGATATTCGGCGGTGAGAAGGAGACGCTCGTCGAAGCGGCGAAATATGTGGACGAGAATACCTCGGCTGACATCATTGACATCAATATGGGGTGCCCGGTATCCAAAATCATCCGGTGTGAGGCCGGTGCGCGTTGGTTGCTGGATCCCGAGAAGATATATGACATGGTCAATGCTGTCGTCCAGAACGTCTGCAAGCCGGTCACCGTCAAAATGAGGATCGGATGGGACAGCTCGCACATCTATGCGGTGGAGAACGCAAGAATGGCCGAAAAAGCAGGCGCCGCTGCCATCACGATGCACGGGCGCACACGCGAGCAGATGTACGAAGGACAGGCCGATTGGGAGATCATCCGCCAGGTCAAGGCGGCGGTCGACATCCCCGTCATCGGCAACGGCGATGTCACGTCGCCGGAATTGGCCCAGAAGATGCTTGATGAAACAGGAGTCGACGCAGTCATGATCGGCCGCGAGGCGCTTGGTAACCCGTGGATGATCTACCGCACTGTCCATTATCTGGAAACAGGTGAACTCATCGGGGAACCCGATCTGAAGGAGAAGACGGATGTGCTTAAGCTGCATATGGACCGCCTGATCGACCTGAAAGGTGAAAAGGTGGCACTTATGGAAATGCGCAAACATGCTTCTTGGTATATGAAGAATATAAAGGGCAATGGCAAGATAAGGAAAGGGATCAACCAATCTGAAACGAGGTCCCAGCTTGTTGAAGTGCTCGATGAATTCGTAGCGGAACATCAGGCAAACAATACAGAATTGATAGTATAGGAGAGAGAAACTGTGAGTGAAGAAATAAACGACCAGATAAATGTCAGAAGAGAAAAAATGCAGCAGCTTATCGATCTTGGCATGGATCCTTTCGGATCGAAATACGAACGTACAGCATACTCAAGCGACCTGAAGGAAGAATGGGATGCATTCTCTAAAGAAGAGCTTGCTGAAAAGGAAGACCAATCTGAGACGATGATTGCAGGCCGCCTGATGACCAAGCGTGGTAAAGGTAAAGCCGGATTTGCGCATATACAGGACATCAATGGCCAGATCCAGATCTATGTCAGGAAGGACCAGGTGGGCGAGGCCGATTTTGAAATATGGCAGCAGGCGGACCTTGGGGATATCGTCGGGGTCAAAGGTGTGATGTTCAAGACCAATACGGGAGAACTATCCGTCAAGGCACAGGAGTTTACACTGTTGACTAAGGCATTGCGTCCGTTGCCTGACAAGTATCATGGCCTAAAAGATGTTGAAGAGCGTTACCGTAGACGCTACCTCGATCTGATTACAAGTGAAGACTCAAAAGAGACGTTCATCAAACGCAGTAAGATCATCCAGGAAATGCGCAACTATCTGAATCAGCGCAATTTCCTCGAAGTCGAGACGCCGATGATGCACACGATTGCAGGCGGGGCACAGGCACGGCCTTTTGTGACGCACCACAATGCCCTTGATATGGAGCTGTTCATGCGTATCGCAATTGAACTGCATCTGAAACGCCTGATTGTCGGAGGCCTCGAAAAAGTCTACGAAATCGGCCGTGTGTTCAGGAACGAAGGCATCTCAACACGCCATAATCCGGAATTCACGATGATTGAGTTGTATGAAGCATATGCGGATTTCAATGATATTATGGATCTTACGGAAGAGATGGTCGCCCACATCGCCAAAAACATCAACGGTACGACAGTTGTCGAATATGGCGGTGAAGAAATCGATCTGACACCAAGATGGAAACGGGTGCATATGGTCGAGGCGGTCAAAGAGAAGACGGGTGTCGACTTCTACAGCGTAGAGTCTGATGAGGAAGCGCATGCACTCGCCAAAGAGCATGGTATCGAAGTGCGTGACAATATGCAGTATGGTCACATATTAAATGAGTTCTTTGAACAGAAAGTAGAAGAAACGCTCATTCAGCCGACATTCGTCTACGGTCATCCAGTTGAGATTTCACCACTGGCTAAGCAGAACGCCGACGATCCAAGGTTTACAGACCGCTTCGAGCTGTTCATCGTCGGGCGCGAGCACGCCAACGCATTCACGGAACTCAACGACCCGATCGATCAGAGAAGGCGCTTTGAGGCTCAAGTTGCCGAGAAAGAAGCGGGCAACGACGAGGCGCATGATATGGATGAAGACTTCCTGGAATCGCTTGAATACGGCATGCCGCCTACAGGTGGGCTTGGCATCGGCATAGACCGTCTGGTGATGCTGTTGACCGATTCTGCATCCATCCGGGATGTCCTGCTGTTCCCTTATATGAGGCAGAAATAGTAATGGAATACACTCCAGTAAATTCTGGAGTGTATTTTTATCCCATTAAAAGTGTAGAGGTGGTTGACTTTCTGGTGCCAAATGGAGTATGATGGAAAAGGTTGATGGTGAAATGATCATCCAGGAGAATTAGCTCAGCTGGGAGAGCATCTGCCTTACAAGCAGAGGGTCGGCGGTTCGAACCCGTCATTCTCCACCATTTAAGTCCATACTCAGCCGCTCTAGCTCAATTGGCAGAGCAACTGACTTGTAATCAGTAGGTTGGGGGTTCGATTCCTCTGGGCGGCACCATTTTACTCTTGACGGACCAGGAATTAATTGATAAAGTAATATCTGTTAAACTTATTTGCGGAAGTAGTTCAGTGGTAGAACACCACCTTGCCAAGGTGGGGGTCGCGGGTTCGAATCCCGTCTTCCGCTCCATTTTTTATTAAGCGGTTATGCCGTTTTATTTTTTTTGCTTATGCGCCCGTAGCTCAATTGGATAGAGCGCTTGACTACGGATCAGGAGGCTAGGGGTTCGAATCCTCTCGGGCGCGCTCAGCAACCACGGGAAGTAGCTCAGCTTGGTAGAGCACTTGGTTTGGGACCAAGGGGTCGCAGGTTCGATTCCTGTCTTCCCGACTCTTTTAGATTCATCACATCATGGGGGCTTAGCTCAGCTGGGAGAGCGCCTGCTTTGCACGCAGGAGGTCAGCGGTTCGATCCCGCTAGTCTCCATATTTCAATTACATATACCGGGGGCCTATAGCTCAGTTGGTTAGAGCGCACGCCTGATAAGCGTGAGGTCGGTGGTTCGAGTCCACCTAGGCCCACTCAAGAGACATGGAGGATTTCATGTCTCTTTTTTTGGCCTGAATGATGCTTGATTATAACCGCGCGCAATTTTCCAGGAAGGCCTTCAGGATGCTGATGATTTCATCACTGTCCTTTTCCCCGATGCCGATTACGACCGAGTCGGTCATATGATTTGAATATGAATAGGCGTCACCGTGGACCAGACCATGCTCTATGGCCTGGTCTTTTAGATTTTTGCCTTTGAGCCTGAGGATGAAGTGCATCCCTGTATGCTCCCCCTCGATATGGACGGCGTAATGGGTGCGTACCCAGCTGGTGATCTCCTCCATCTTCTTCTTATAGACTTTTCTCATACGGTTGATGTGGCGGTTGAAGTAGCCATCTTCCATGAAGCGTGCGACGATATGCTGGTTCTGCCGCGGCACATTGCACGCCATCTCCTTCTTATAGTAGAGTTCTGCAAGCGCTGGTGGCAGTACCATGCACGACAGCCGCAGGGAAGGGTAGAGCGACTTCGAAAAAGTGCTCATATAGATGGTGCGGTCGTTCTGATCCAGCCCCTGCAATGAAGGAAGGGGGCGCCCTGTATAGCGGAATTCGCTGTCGTAGTCGTCCTCTATGATGTAGTGGCCTTCGTCCCCTGCGTAGTTGAGCAGTTGGATGCGTTTTTTAAGTGACATCACCGCACCGCTTGGAAATTGGTGGGAAGGCGTCACATGCACTACAGGGTTGTCATAGGCCGCCACCTGGCCTATATCTATGCCGTCACTAAAGACCCGGGCTGGGTCCATACCGCCATCATATTTCTCCAGCACTTTCTGTATCACGGGATAACCTGGATCTTCAATCGTCATGCGCGGATATTTGAGCAGATAGAGCACCTGCTCGAGGAGGAACTCTGTGGAAGGACCGATGAATATCTGGTCGATGGAACATGTCACCCCCCGGCTCAGATGGAGGTATTTCTGTATCTGGGCCTTCAGTCGGGATTCGCCGCTGTCTTCCCCTTTATTCAAAAGTTCGGCATCCGAGTATATCTCCCGTGCAATCTGTTTCAGGGCATCACTCTGGACAAGGGACGTGTCGATGGTGCCGAGCGGCAGCCGGTATTCTTTTTTTCGGGGGCGTTCAATGTCAGGGGTGCCCGGGGCATCGACCTGCTTGAGCTGTTCGATCGCTGATACATAATAGCCGCTCTTTTCCTTGCTGTAGATCAAATCCTCATCCACCAGGAGGTGGTAGGCATGTTCAATCGTCGTCTGACTGACCGACAGATCCTCCTGCAGCTGCCGTTTGCTCGGTAACTTCTCATCGGCACCACGATCTCCATTTAGAATCTGGGATTTGATGATGGTATAGAGCTGCTCGAAAAGTGGTTGGCTTGCGGCTTTATCCAAATGGATAAGCATAATCTGACCCCCTGAATTTGTTTTAATCTGGCACTTATAAGTGATCAGATTTAATTTTATACTAAATTAGTGAAAAATCAATTTAAGGGGAGTCATTACATATGCCACACATTCAAATTGACAGCAGCAAAAACAAACTCGAGATACAAAAAGGCGGGGTCATCATGGATGTCGTCAATGCCGAGCAGGCAAGGATAGCGGAAGCAGCCGGGGCTGTAGCGGTTATGGCGTTAGAGCGTGTACCGTCCGATATCCGTGCAGCCGGCGGAGTAGCAAGGGCATGCGATCCGGGAATCGTCGAACAGGTCGTCGATGCAGTATCGATACCGGTAATGGCGAAGTGCAGGATCGGCCACATCACGGAAGCAAGGGTCCTTGAAGCCATGGGAATCGACTATATAGATGAGTCCGAAGTACTCACGCCGGCAGACGAAGTGTTCCACTTGAAGAAGGATGACTATTCGGTACCGTTCGTATGTGGCTGCCGGGACATCGGAGAAGCCGCAAGACGCATCGGAGAAGGGGCATCGATGCTCAGGACGAAGGGCGAGCCGGGCACCGGCAACATTGTAGAAGCCGTCAGACATCTGCGCATGGTCAGCCGACAAGTCCGTGAAATCAGCGTCATGAGCGATGATGAGCTGATGACGGAAGCGAAGAACCACGGCGCACCCTATGAAATCCTCAAGCAGATAAAAGAAGCGGGCAGGCTGCCGGTCACCAACTTCGCAGCCGGCGGTGTGGCCACGCCTCAAGATGCTGCGTTGATGATGGAGCTGGGCGCAGACGGCGTATTTGTCGGCTCCGGCATATTCAAATCGGACCAGCCTGAGAAATTCGCCAAAGCGATTGTGCAGGCGACCGCGAACTATCAGGATTATGAACTGATCGGCCAGCTTTCAAAAGAACTGGGTACAGCGATGAAAGGGCTCGACATCAAGCAACTGTCCGCTGAAGAACGTATGCAGGAGCGTGGATGGTAGAATGTTGCCTTCCAGAATCGATCTGGGGCCACGTAGCGTAGAAGTATAGAGGAGTTGGAGGATTTGTCTCCGGCGCTTTTAAACTTGAACCAGCCCCTTTATTTGAAGGTCTGTGCCTACTCAATGGAAAAGCCTCTGACTTCTCGTCAGAGGCTTTTTCCATTACCATTCATCTATCTCCCCGCGCACTTTATAGGTGAGGTCCTGGCTGTGCCGGAGTTTCAGGTTATCCTCCACTTCTTTGAGGGATACACCTTGGTTCTTCAAAAGCACAAGCGTATGATAAAGCAGATCACTCGTCTCGTCGATCAGTTCATCCCTATCGCCATTTTTTGCAGCGATGACGACTTCCGTCATTTCTTCCCCACACTTCTTCAAGATCTTATCCGTGCCTTCTTCAATGAGGTACTTGGTGTATGACCCTTCTTCAGGCGCCTTCACCTTGCGTCCGACTATCCGATCCAGCGTCTGCAGGTTGAAATGCGTATCCCCGAAGCAGCTTTGGCTGCCGAGGTGGCAAGTCGGCCCTTTTGGTTCGACCTGGATGAGCAGGGCATCCGAGTCGCAATCGAGTGCCATGCTTTTGACGACCTGGACATTGCCGCTCGTCTCGCCTTTTTTCCACAGGCGTCCCTTCGACCTCGAGTAGAACCAGACCATTCCTTCTTCGAGAGTCTTTTGGTATGCAGTTTCGTCCATAAAGCCATTCATCAGCACTTGTCCTGTATGTGCATCCTGCAGAATGGCGGATAGGAGGCCGCCCCCTTTTTTGAAATCCGGTTTCATATGATCCTCACCTCTATATCGCTAGCTTTCAATTTTTGTTTCAGATCTTCAATTTCTACTTCTTCATTATGGAAGATGGAAGCGGCCAACCCTGCAGAAACATCCGTGTCATTGAAGAGTTCTACGAAATGTTCCGGGTTGCCGGCGCCTCCGCTCGCAATGATTGGAATCTGGACTGATTCATTGGCCTTGGCCAGAAAATCGATGTCGAATCCTTCCTTCACCCCGTCATGGTCGATGCTCGTGATCAGCAGTTCTCCGGCGCCGAGTGATTCACATTGCGCAATCCACTCGAATGCCGGAATTTCAGTCTTTACGGACCCTCCATGGGTATGGACGAAATACTCCCCGGCTTCAGCATCGTATTTCACATCGACGGCGACACAGATGCACTGGCTGCCGAACATCCGGCTGGCTTCTTCTATCAGCTGCGGATTTTTGATTGCCGCGGAATTGATGCTGACTTTGTCGGCCCCTGCATTCAGAAGATCGCGTATATCTGAAACGGATGAAATGCCGCCGCCTATAGTAAGGGGGATGAAGAGTGTTTCGGCTGTATTCCTGATGACATCAAGCATCAGATCATGGCCCTTCTGGGTCTTTGAAATATCGAGGAAGACGAGCTCATCGGCTCCGGCTTCATTGTAGCGGGTGGCGAGCTCGACCGGGTCCCCGATATCCCGCAGCCCGACGAAGTTTATCCCTTTGACGACCCGTCCCTCTGTCACATCGAGACAGGGTATGATGCGTTTTTTGATCATGTGATACCCCTCCAGAAGTCATCATTATGGCTCGCCTTGCCGACGATGGCGTTATGGATGCCCATCGCCTCAAGCGCGTCGAGGTCTTCTTTGTTCCGGATGCCGCCGCTTGCGATGACGGTGTGGTGCGTCAAGTCGTTGATGCGGCCCGTATTTTCAAGGTTCGGACCCTGGCCCATGCCGTCTTTGGCGATATCCGTATAGATGATGCCGGCGAGCGCCAGATTTTCAATTTTTTCTAGGTAATCATCGATCGTGATGCCGCTGTTTTCGGTCCAGCCATTTACATAGATGTCGTTCTGCCTGGCATCGATGCCGACGAAGATCCTGTCCGGGAACTTCTCCACTGCCGACTTGAGCCATTCCATATCCATGATGGCCCGGGTGCCGAGGATGAAATGATCGATGCCGATCGCATCATAGTGCGCGATCGTGTCAATGCTTCTGAGTCCGCCACCGATCTGGATTGGCAGGTGGGTCTCTCGTTTTAACTTCTGGATGAGGGGCGTTTCCTTGGCGTCCTGCTTCAGAGCGCCCATCAGATCGACGATATGGATACGTGAAACTTGCTTGAAACCGCTGTAGAATTTAACGGCCGCTTCAGGTGTGCGTGCCATCGCAGACTTTTTGCCGTAGTCTCCTTGTGTGAGACGGACATTCTGCCCATCGATGATGTCGATTGCCGGGATGATGTTCATCTATATGCCTCCTTCAATGGCTTGTCTGAGGATTTCGAGGCCTGCGCGGCCTGACTTTTCAGGGTGGAACTGGATGCCGGTGATGTGCCCTTTTTTGACGACTGCTGGAATGTCGATGCCGTATTCGGATGTTGCAATGACGGTATCGGTCCGGGTGGCGATATAACTGTGGATGAAATAGACGTCCTTGCCATCCAAGACTGGGCTGCGGCTTGAGAGCGTGTTCCAGCCAAGGTGCGGCACCGGGTGCTCTGTTTCCATACGCACGATATCGCCGGGCAATAGGCCTAACCCATTGGCGTTCCCTTCGGTGCTGCGTTCGAAAAGGAGCTGCATGCCGAGGCATATCCCGATCAGCGGCTTGCTCTCAGCCAGTTTAAGGAGTGTCGGCTTAAGCCCAGAAGTCTCGATGTGTGCCATGGCATGGCCGAAATGGCCGACGCCGGGCAGCAGGATGGTGTCGCATGCCTTCAGCACTTCGTAGTCGCTTGAAAAAAGGCTTGGGTAGCCCAACTCATCGAGGGCGTTTTTGACGTTCTGTATATTGCCGAGTGAATAGTCGATGATGCCGATCATTCGATGACACCTTTTGATGAAGGGACGCCCATGCTGCTCGGCTGCAGTGCGGCGGCAAGGCTTCTGGCGAATGCCTTGAAGATGGCCTCGATTTCGTGGTGGGTATTGCCACCCTTTAATAGATCGATATGGAGTGTCATGCGGCTGTTCATGCTGACGGCATTAAAGAATTCCATCACAAGCTCAGTGTCGAAGTTTCCGACTGTCGCCTTTGAAAACTCCGCCTGGAAATTGAGGTGCGGGCGGCCGGAGAGGTCGATTGTCACGCGGGCCAGCGATTCATCCATCGGAATATACGTGGTGCCGTAACGCTGATAGGATGCCTTCGCCGTATACAGTTCGCGGATGAGCTGCCCCAATATGATGCCGACATCTTCCACAGTGTGGTGTGCATCAACTTCCAGGTCACCCTGTGCTGAAATTTCCATATAAATACCTGAGTGGAATGAGAGGAGGGTCAGCATATGGTCGAAGAAGCCGGAGCCTGTCGAGATTGAAGAGGCGCCGGGTGACTTTTCCTCATCGAGTGCTATTGAGATTGCCGTTTCTTTTGTCGTGCGTGCCTTGCTGATCATGTCGATTGCTCCATTCTTTGATTAGTTGATTGAACCGGTCATAGTCTTCAAGTTTTATGATGGAATATCTGACCGCCTCATCGAGCGGTGCTGTATCGTACATCCGTGGCTGATAGCCACGCGTCTTCATGAAATGGCCGAGGTCGCGTGCCTTCTCGCCGTATGTGAAGATGAAGTTTGTGGAGGACCCGAGCACGGTCACTTCATCGGAAATATTGCTGAGGGCAGAAGTCAGTTGCCTTTTTGACTCCAACTGGTACTCGATGAATGCCTCGAGTGCTTCGCGGTCTTCAAAAATGCGGCTGGCGATGTTCAAAGACAGCGAATTGACGGGGTAGGGATGGTTGATCCGCGTGATTCTTCTGAACGCCTCACCTTCACCGATGGCGATGCCGATGCGCAGTCCGGCCACTCCGAACATTTTGCTCAATGTGCGGATGACCAGTACATGCTGGCCGGTCGGGCGCACATATGGCGAGGCGAATTCATAATAGGCTTCATCAAGTATGAGGTAACCACCGTGTGACGCCATCGCGTCCGCCAGCTGCTGCAGGTCATCCGGACTGAACATCTGCCCGGTCGGATTGTGCGGCATCGATATAAGGAAGAGGGACGGCCGTTTCGCCTCCACTTCCCCTATGACGGCCGAGAAATCGAAAAGGAAATCTTCATTGCACGGGATGGTGTGGACAGGGACATCTATCTGACGGGCATATTCGTGATACATGACAAAATCAGGTTCGAGCGTCATGACGCCGTCGCGGCCAAGTGTCATGATCGCCTTCTGGATCCATTCGTCAGAGCCGTTTGCGACTTCGACGGTATCGCTGCCGATATCATAATAATCGGCGTAGAGGTGCTTGAAGCGGTCTATCTCGACGCTCGGATATTCATTTAAAGCAGTTTCCCCTACAGCTTCCATCAGCGCTTCATGGCTGAGCGGTGGCAGGGGGCTCGTGTTGCGGTCCATATGAATCATGTCGTCACTCCATTCGGATATCCAAAGATTGGTGGTGGGCATCGAGGCCTTCGCGCTGTGCTATGATTTTTGCCGGTGGTGCAATTGTCTTGTACGTGTCTTTTCCGATGGAGATGACAGCATGGCTCGTCAGGAAATCATTGATGTTCAAGCCATGGCTGAAGCGGCCTGTACCGTCTGTCGGAAGTACATGGGAAGGTCCGGCCGCATAGTCGCCGATCGCTTCAGGTGAATAGTAGCCATTGAAGATGGCGCCGGCATATCTGATATTCGATATGATCATATCAGCGTCCTTATGCTGAATTGAAACGTGCTCCGGGGCCACATCATTGATCAAGCCGAGCAGCGCTTCGCGCGAATCGACGATGCGGTAGTGGTTCTGTGCGATGGATTGGCGGATGATGCGGCTGCGCGCCTGCTGGTCCATCAGAGCGTCCATCCGTTCTGCAATCCGCTCGATGACTGCCGGGTCCTCACTGAGGAGGAAGGTCCGTGCGTTGGCATCGTGCTCCGCCTGGGCGAAAATATCATACACGATGGCATCGATATGGACGTGATCGTCGACATAGATCAGTATTTCGCTCGGTCCGGCGATCATGTCGATGCCGACCTGGCCGAACAGCAGGCGTTTGGCGAGTGCGACATAGTAATTGCCGGGTCCTACAATCTTGTCGACTTTTGGAATCGATTCGGTACCGTAGGCGAGTGCTGCAATCGCTTGGGCGCCGCCTGCCGTATAGACATTTTCTACCCCACATGCGTAAAGTGCGGCGAACGTGATGTTGGTCGACTCGAAAGTCGGGGTGACGGCATGGATCTCCTGAACGCCCGCTGCAATCGCGGGCACGACTGTCATCAGTACGCTTGAGGGATAAAGGGCAGTGCCGCCCGGGATGTAGACCCCGACCTTTTCAAGCGGGTGATAGACATACTGGAATTCTCCCTCTGCTTTATCTTCATATTTGATGCTGAGCTGATACTGCTCAATCCGCCGACGGATTGTTTCGAACGCCTCTTTTTCCTCATATGACAATGCATCATAACTTTCCTCGAGCCTTTCTTTAGGCACTTTGAAGGACTCCGGTGATTGTCCGTCGAACTGTTCGGTATAGCTTAGTAGCGCTGCATCCCCTTCTGTACGGACGCGTTCGATGATCTCCATGACCCCTTTGTAGCCTTCGAATCCGGCCGTCTCCTGTTCTTTTTTGAAGTTGGCCTTAAACGCCGCTGCATTCATTCAATCACTCCAATCTCAGTCAGGAAGCCATATATTTCATCTTCCTTTGTATAGAAAGTCCGTTTGTTCGCAATCAGGCGCGCATGGATATCCATGATTTTTTCATATTCGACCAGGCCGTTATCTTTCAAGGTGCTGCCTGTCTGGACGATATCGACGATGCCGTCCGACAGGCCAAGGAGCGGCGCGAGTTCCACCGAGCCATTCAAGTGGATCAGGGAAATATCCTGCTTCTTGTTTTTGAAGTGCGCTTTTGCGATATTGGTGTATTTCGTCGCGATGACTCCGAAACTTTCCTGGTCGGGCAGGGCGGCTACAGAGAAATGGCAGTCCCCAAACGGCAGCTGGGACACATTCAGTATGTTGAACGGATTCTCGGTGATGATGTCCGATCCGACGATGCCGAGGTCCGCTACACCACTCTCTACATAAGTCGGCACATCCGGCCCCTTGGCGAAGATGAATTTGACATCGTTCACTATCGTGTAGAGTGAGCGTGTCTCACCTTCAAGTGCAGTGCTATAGTTGGCGAGATCATTTTCATCCATATATTTCAGGAAGTCTTTGAAAAGACGCCCTTTCGTCAGTGCCACAGTGATCATAATAATCCTCCATCGGATAGGTTTACAGCGATGCCGAACGCGCTGCTGTTATATTCCCCGCCGCTTAGGAGCGGGTGGTCATGGTCCAGGAATGCCTGGAAATAGAATCCGTTGTAGTAGGACTGGGGGGAGCGGAACGACAAGTCCAGCATGAATTTCATCCCGTACTTTTCCAAAGTCTCCCTGAGTCTGGCGATAAAGCGCATGATGTCATGTTCTGCAAATTCTTCATTGACCAGATCGATCTGCTCGCTGACTTTTGCTGACAGCAGTGCATAGAGTGGATGCTCCGGTCCAAGACGCTTCTTCAGCTCGGACAGGTTCTTTTCATGCACGAGATGCCGGATTTCTTCATCTAGTCCATATTTGCTGATATAGAGGTCAAGCAGTGCATCATCGTTGACCACGATGGAATGGAACGACTGCGCATATCTATCGGTGATGAATGACAGGTGCATATCGATGCTCTCCAGAATTTCATCATTGGAAGGGCGGTACAGTTCCACTCCTGCCTGATGGACTGTAGCGTAGTCCCGCACGACTGGGCCGAAGTAGCCGAAAAAGCGCTGATCAAGGTGATAGTTCTCGCTGTAGTTCAGCAATGAACGCGTCCAGTCGCTCCGTATGGAGAACAGCTGCTCATTGCGTTCGAGGATGATGGCGGAGGGATGATGGCCTTTATCCTCGATGGTGAAAGGCTCGACCATGTTCATGTCCACCAATCTATATTTTTCATCGTCCAATAACCGGGTGTAATCCAGGGCAAATTCCAAGCGTCTTATGACCAGATCATTTTGCATGCAAAGCCTCCTTTAATGCTTTAGCGTAATAAAGAATAATCAATAAGTCTGATAATAACAAAATATATGGAGGGTGACAAGAGATTCGGGCACATTTTGTTCATCACTTTAAAATACTAAAGTGTTTTGATATGATGAACGTATTCAAATGGAGGGAAATATATGCAGATAGACAAGTTGAGGGGTCAGGAACTCGATGATCTGTTCGAAGGGATATTAAAGCTTGAGACGGTGGAGGAGTGCCATCAATTTTTTGATGATCTGTGCACGACAAATGAAATGATTTCCCTTAAGCAGCGTTTCCAGGTGGCGAAGATGATAAAGGAAGGACAGACGTACTCCAAGGTGCAGGATAAGACAGGTGCCTCCAGCGCGACAGTATCGCGGGTGAAGCGGTGCCTGGATTATGGCAGTGACGGGTATCATACGATCATCGACCGGATGGATTGAAGCGACAGAGTGTTGAAATGATAAAAAGGCCTTGCTGTACTCAGCAAGGCCTTTTTTATGATGCCATCCCCTAAACGGACACCTCGTCATAATCATACTCTGCCAACACGATTTTTGCGTAATAGAATCAGCACTTTGGAGACAATCATCAGGACGGGCAATTCGATGAGCGGTCCGATGACCAGAGCCAATGCAATCAACGGCTGATCGGGAAAAGCTGTGACGGTAATCGCCAAGGCGACGGGGGAATTCCGTGCGATGATGGTAAGGCTCAAACTTGCCGTATCTTCGTAGGAGAACTTCATGCGTCTCCCCACCACTTGCGCAAGCATGAAATTGATGAAGAAGAAAAGCAGAATCGGGATGAGCAATATGTAGATGATTTCAAGGTTATCGAGCAGATGGTTCCCCTGTGACGCGAACATGGCCATGATCGCCAAAGAGAGGAAGATCATTTGCGCATTTGTAAAAAATGGAATCAGCCTGTCACTAAGCAAGTGTGCTTTCTTCCTCAAGGCATAGCGGGTCAGATGGGCGAGGACGAAGGGCAGGACCAATACCACCACCATACTCTGTCCGATGATCGATAATGGAACAGGCTGGATGGCGCCTGCAAAAATATACAGTTAGACGGGCAGAAGCAGCATCTGGAGGATAAGGTTGACCGGCAGGATGGTCGTGGAGAGGGCAGTATTGCCTTTGGCGATGGCAGTGAACATCAGATACCAGTCCGTACATGGCGTGACCATCAGCATGATGAAGCCAATCCATAGGGTAGGATGATCGGCGAGAAACAGTGCACCGAGACCCCATGCCAAAATAGGCGACCATATGAAGTTGATGATGGCACCCGTGCCTAAAAACCTCATATTTTTAAAAGCGTGTTTCAACCGGGCCAAAGGAATCACCAGAAATAACCCGTAAAGCATAAAAAACAGGAAGGGTACAATGAAGTGTCCAGCATACGCTTCAACCACAGTGAATTGCCCGAGCAGCAGTCCGATGACTATGGCGGAGAAGATGGAGATCGTCTGATATTTTTCCAGCATGTTCATGGGAACACCCCTTAACTATCCATCAGATGAGCAAGTAGGCGATGATGGATACAAAAATATCACTAGGAATAGTTTACGCATGATCCTCACCTCATTCAAATGATTATTATATGCTGTGTAGTATACGCTGAAAGATGCGGTTTGGATCACCAATGCAAGTGGCGCAGCTACACTATCTAGGTGGTTATATATAGCCCACAACGCATGGGTCGAAAATGTGATGAGTCGTAGAATCAGATTACCTGCTTTAGTTTAATATCTGATTATTCAGACATTTAATTGACATATTTTGTATGAATGTTATGTTTGAGGTTAAGGAGGTCATTAAATGGGACAAACTTGGATTAAACTGTCCATAGTCTATCTGGTCATCGGCATATCAGTCAGGTTATTCATGTCATGGACGCTTCAATTGAACTGGGCAGCAGGACATGCCCACGTCAACGTCGTGGGATGGTTGTCGACCCTTGGGATCGGCGCAGTCCTGTCCATCTATCCACACCTCGCTAAGAACGGTCTCGGTATTGCCACGTTCTGGCTGTATCATATCGGTGTACCGTTATTTCTGTTCAGTACATTTTTTGTGCAGGTGAACCCCGGCGTCGCCCATATCTTTACGTTTATCGGCGGGCCGATGTTCTTGCTGGCCATCATTCTATTCGGAATCAATCTGTTTTTGAACCTGAATGTACCGAAAGAGGAATAAGCGCTTGCATTGAAATCAGTGTCTAATTGGCAGAAGCAGCGATGCACAAACAGATGCGATAATATCTGCCGCTATATGAAATTCTATAGCGGCAGGTTCCTCTTTTTGAATATAAGGAGTGTCAGGACGCATGCGATTACACCGATTGATCCGAGAATTATCGAGGACATGAGAATATCCACCTCGTCATTCGCAATCCGGCCAGGTTCATAGAGTGAGAATGGAGTGAAGTTGCGGATCCAATCGATATCCGTCACTAACTTTCCAATCATATCCATGCCGTAGAAGAGGAATGTAATGCCGCCTGCCAACGCAAAGGCATTCCTTTCGTCATTGAATAGCGCTGAAATGAGGAGTGAATAGCCGCCCACCGCAAAGAAAAGCAGGAATCCGACAAAGTTGATGTAGAAGAACTGGTCGAATGCGATGTTGCTTTCTATATCCACCAAAAACTCCGCGGCAATATATCCGCCAGCGAACGTCATCAGATGGATGAGGACGAGTCCACTCACGAAGACCAAAATCTGCGTCGCGATGATCTGGGTGCGGGATACGCGTGTTGATAACAGGTAGGCCATCGAACCGCGGTCGACGAGCCTCGCGATCAGCTGGATGGCGCTCATCACACTGAATATGCCCAAAATAATCAGGTAGAAAAGCCCATAATATTCTGCTGAGATGAACTGGCCATAACTGCTCAACGACTCCAATCCTAGCGCCCGGAGCAGTGGTTCGGGGAAGAGTTCGATCATCTTGTCGAATTCTTCCATATTATCGTTGAGCAAGGGAAACATTAAGGTCATGAGCGTGACATATATGGCGGACCCTAAACCGAAGCCGAGAAACATCTTCAAGTTGATCCTCATCATCTGTGTATAGAAGGACATATTCATGACTGCACCTCTTCCTTGCTGTAGTAATCCATGAAGATCTCTTCCAGACTCTGGTCATCTGCACTGATGTTTTTAACGTGGTATCCCGACAGAGTATTGATGAATACATCATAATTCCCCTGCAATTCTATCTTCACTGTAAGCTCGTCCACTTTTTCGGTCTTCATTTCAGATTCGAGGAGGGACGCCACTTCTTTCTTATCCGTCAACGTCACATTGAACGCCTTCCGCTGCATGGATTGCAGCTCATGTATGTTTTCGGTGGCGACTATCCTGCCATTCCGTATAATGGCCGCCCGATCGCACGTGCGTTCGATCTCAGCGAAGCTGTGTGAAGACATCAGAAATGTTTTACCGCGTGCCTTTTCTTCCATGACCAGATCGATGAACAGGTTCTGCATTAAAGGATCCAGTCCTGACGTCGGTTCGTCCAGAATATAGATGTCCGGGTCATGCATGAACGTCGCCACAATCCCGACCTTCTGTTTCGTCCCCTTCGACATTTTACGGATGGACTCCTTCGGATCGAACTGGAGTTTATCAATAAGATCGGCACGGCGCGCCTTATCATGCACACCTTGGAGTCCTGCCATCATATTCAGGAATTGATGCCCCGTCATCCCATCCAAAAAAGCAATTTCACCCGGCAGGTAGCCGAGATGACTGCGTGCTGAGGATTGTTGATGCCATGCATCCAGCCCTTTGATCTTAGCGTAACCTTTTTGCGCCTTCATATATCCCATCAGATGCCGGATTGTCGTGGACTTTCCGCTGCCATTCGGCCCGAGAAAGCCAAAAACCTCACCGTCCTCAACATCGAAAGTCACATCGAAAATACCCTTTCCATTGGAAAACTCCTGAGTCAGATCTTTTATTTCTATCATCATGCTCACCCCTTGATTGATGGAATCGAAAATCATCTGTTGTGTTAATTTTACACCACCGCTTGAGCAGAGTCATTAATTATAGGGGAGGGGTCGATGATCTTGAAATATAGGAGTAATAAACCACATTTATATCTCCTTGAATTTGGAAAGTGATATTATTAAAGAAAAGACTAAGTGAGGAAGATTAATATGTTAAGAGAGGTAGAACTTTCAGAGAAGGACATCCAAGCTTTTATAGAATATGTAGACAGTTTTTTGGAAATATGCAAGAACTCTCTGGGACGGAAATCGAAAGATAAACGCGGCAGAACTCTTGATAATTATGTTGTTGGAGGTACTAAGAAGCCCATAATCGTTTCAAGGGACAAGTATAAAGTTCAACGATCTTTTGCTCATGGCAATAACTCATTGAATGCCTATCCATACGTCAATATATGGTGGCTCAGCCTGTTTTACGATTGGCAGGGTCAACAATGGGGACGGAAAGCCTTCTTCCTTTCCACAAAGCAGGAGTACTCAAAGTTGGATAAGACCTTACCCGAACCTAATGGAAGAGGCCTTCACTCTTACTATAAAAAGTGGTATGTCGCTGAAGACGGTTTGAGACTAGAAAATCAAAAAGATTATGAAGACATGCTTAAAAATATGATTATGCTGTATAACGATTTTACTCAAGAATCTGGTGCTGAGAGTAGTACACGGGAACTAAAGGAGAGATTATTGAGTTCAAAAAATATCATTCTTCATGGACCGCCGGGGACTGGTAAATCTTATATGGCAATGGAATTAGCCAAACAGATAACGGGGGACAATGAAGATCAGGTGGAATTTGTCCAATTCCATCCGAGTTATGATTATACAGACTTTGTGGAAGGCTTAAGGACAAAACATTATGGCAACAATGAGATTGGATTTGAAATAATGCCGGGCACTTTCATGAAGTTCTGTGATAAGGCAAGGTGTAATCAATCAGCGATGGATAACTTTGATGAGGCTTGGGAAATGTTACTCGAGGAAGCGAGAGAGAAAGAAGAACTATCTATACCATCTCTAACAGAAAGAAATATGATTAAGTTCCAATTATCGGCTAAAGATACGCTTCGATTTACGGACATAAAGGCAGGCACTTTAACTAAGCAGAATTTATATAATGTCTATAGAGGAGAGCAGGGACGTCCTTCTAATGCATATGATAATTATATGAGGGCAGTGCTTGAGTATATGAAAGAAAACCACGAGCTTCAAGGTTATGGAGAAGAGAGTGAAAAGAAATATGTTTTTATAATCGATGAAATTAATAGAGGGGAGATATCTAAAATATTTGGGGAACTCTTCTTCTCTCTTGATCCCGGGTACAGAGGAGAAAAAGGAGCCGTTATGACCCAATATCATACATTGCATTCTGGAGCAGAATATCCATTCCATGAAAAGTTCTATGTGCCTGAAAATGTCTATATAATCGGAACCATGAACGATATAGACAGAAGCGTGGAAAGTTTCGACTTTGCTATGCGCAGGCGATTCAGATTTATAGAGATCGAAGCAAAAGATAGTCTGAGCATGCTGAAGCAATTGGATGAGAGCCGGGTCACAGTAGATGATGTAGAAGAGCGACTGACAAGTGTAAATGAGAAGATAGAAGACATTCCAGGGTTGGATAAGGCTTACCATGTAGGGCCAAGTTATTTCTTGAAGCTGAAAGATGTAGATTATGACTTCGAAGTGCTATGGGATGAGTTCATACATCCATTGCTTAAAGAGTATTTGAGAAATCATATGGATGCAGAAGAACATTTGAATCAGCTCAAGGAGGCCTACTACCTCGGTAAAGAGGAGGAGTAGTATGGAGCGCCAACATATAATCTTAAAAGATAACTCCCAAATGAAGCTCAAGGATGAATTTACTGAAAACAGTGTTATTCGATATCTACAGAACAAGACTATGGGGGAGTTAACAAAATCTGGCATGCTTATTTTCCCAAACAATGAAGAACAACATATTGATGACGATCGAAAAGTAATAGAAACAACTCAAGAGAAGTTGAAGTCATCCAATTTGCTGGGGTTCTTTGGTAACAGTGGGGATGCCCTCAGTATCGTCAGTAGATTTGATGATAGTAGGAATAACTATTTTCTGCAGTACATGCTAAGCAAAGTATATGGAATTACACCATTAAATTTTTCGACCGGCATGAAATCGAACACGGGTTTCTTAGATTTCATGGTGCTTCTCTTCCCTTCAATTTTAAATAAAGCATTGGCGAAGGGAATCTATAAAGAGTATCAGGTGAAGCGGCATAATAATTCTGCCTTAAAAGGTAAAATTGAAGTTGCACGTCACATCAAAACTAACGTTCCGTTTACTGGCAACATATCTTACACAAATAGAGAATATAGTTATGATAATCCGGTTATTCAACTTATCCATCACACTATACAGTTTATAAAACACCATAGACGTTACCATCGGATTCTGACAGCGTCACATTCTACATACGAAAATATAAGAATGATTGAAAGTGTCGCAACATCGATTAATGGCTCTATGGAAAAACTGATTGAACTCAACAGGCGTAATGTAGTCAAACATGTCTACTACAAGGAGTATGAACAGTTACAGAAACTATGCATTGCCATCCTCGAAAGTCAGAACATCCTTTTCACAAGTGACAGCAAAGAAAAATTTTATGGGCTCGTATTGGATGGAGCATGGTTATTTGAAGAATATGTGAACACTATATTAGGTGATTTGTTCTATCACCCAAGTAATACAGATGGGACAGGAGCAAATTATCTGTTCTCAGGCGGTGCTGGAAAAATCTATCCTGATTTCATATCACGTGATGAGGGAAGAATTATCGCTGATGCAAAATATAAGCCAAGCCATAACATATCCGGTCCCGACTACCACCAGATTTTATCCTATATGTATCGGTTTGACTCGATTGAGGGTTATTATATCTATCCACACTCAATAATGGAAAATGCCAGGGAGCCGAAGCGGTCTATGGAACTTTTGGAAGGCGTAAACTTTGGAGCCAAAAAGGGGAGTGGGAAGCGAAAGCAAAGTGTGACAGTAACGAAATTGGGGATAAGGGTGCCTATGGAGGTAGAGAGCTACGAAGAGTTCAAAAATATGATGGCAGAAAGTGAACAGAAATTGAGGGGAGATATTAATATATGAGCAGGTCGAGCAAAGTCCCAGAATTCCTATACAGCAAATGAAGTGAAGATTTTTTCATTTCTTGATAAGACTTATTGGGCTCTACGATAAGAAGTCAAAGCGAATTGGATGGAGGGGATGAAGGATTACTATGATTGTGAGGAAATGACTTTCCTTTTCTTGATCCTCATGATGTTGTGTGGTATAATATACTATTATAATATCAGAATAAATCCATATAAAAGGTGGATAATCCATTGGAAAAACTAAAAGTAGTCGAACTGTTTGCTGGTGTAGGTGGTTTTCGGCTAGGACTAGAAAATACTGAATTGAATAGATTTGAAGTGACCTGGGCCAATCAGTGGGAACCGGGCAAGAAAGTGCAGCATGCCTTTGATTGCTATGCCTCCAGGTTTGAAACAGGTAAGCACGTAAATGAAGATATAGCTGAAGTGACTGACAGAGAAATGTCAGAAACAAATGCGGATTTGATTGTGGGAGGCTTCCCTTGCCAAGATTATTCCGTGGCGAGATCTTTGAACGGTGAATTGGGCATCTCAGGCAAAAAAGGTGTGCTTTTCTGGGAGATTACTCGTTTCATACAAAACACCATACCTAAGTATGTATTGTTGGAAAACGTTGATAGACTCCTCAAATCCCCCTCCAAGCAACGGGGAAGAGACTTTGCGGTTATGCTCTCAACCCTACATGAGTTGGGATATGATGTTGAATGGCGTGTAATCAATGCAGCAGAGTACGGTAATGCCCAGAGAAGAAGAAGGATATTCATATTCGCTTATCGTCGTAATATGACTTACGGTAAGGAGATGGCTAAATTAAATGGGGAAGATTTTCTTTATAACAAAGGGATGTTCGCTCGGGCATTTCCTGTAAAAGAGGAACCCTACAAGAACAGAGTGGCTGAAACCGAAATTTCAGGAGACATCGTAGATGTATCGGACAACTTCTCATTTGAATTCCACAATACAGGCATCATGAGGAACGGGGAAATCACAACTATCCACACGATACCTGTGGAAGAGCCTGCAACTCCTTTAAGAGAGATCATAGAAGAAAATTATGATGGGAAATATGTTGTAGATGGAGAAAAATTGGAGAAGTTCAAATATCTCCGTGGCCAGAAGAAAGAAGAGAGAACCGCTAAAAATGGGCATAAATACTTCTATACGGAAGGTGGAATGAGTGAAAGTGATTCACTTGATCTCCCAGGGAGGACAATGCTTACCAGTGAGGGGTCAATAAACAGAAGTACTCATCTGATTAAAATGGATGGGAAATACAGGACACTGACCCCTATAGAAGCAGAGAGGCTGAATGGGTTCCCGGATGGATGGACAGATACGATGCCGGAACGCACAAGATACTTCTGCATGGGTAATGCACTTGTTGTCCCCCTCATAACAAGGATGGGCAATGAAATAGAAAAGATAGATATTGAATACCCTGAAAACATAACACAATTGGAACTTCTGTAAGCCAAAGCATCCGCTTTGGCTATTTTTATTATTCTGATAAAGATATGGTAAAATCAGGATTAAAGGAGGGGTAATATGGCTTTCGAATATGAAACCATAGATGATCTTGTCAGCTATGCACGGGAAGCGGAAGGCGAATACCTTAAAGACATAGACAAGAAGGGGATGCTGGAGAATACAAATGTGAAGGGGAAAGTCGGTACAATCATAGAGGCAAGCTATTTTGGCTATGAGGTGAATTCCAAACCTGAGCCAGACTTTGCAGACGTTGGTGTGGAACTGAAAACCACTGGGCTGAAGAAGTTAAAGAATGGTCAGCTATCTGCCAAGGAACGGATGGTCCTTAACATCATAGATTATAGACATGAAGCAACAGTTGAATTCAATAAATCCAGCTTCTGGAAAAAGAATGCAAAGTTGTTGATATTCTTCTATACATACACACGAGATGAAGAAGGTAAGCCCGATTATCGAAACTTCCAGATAGTGAAGACGGTGCTACATGAGTTTTCTGAGACTGACCTGGAAATAATAAAGCAGGATTTCCAGAATATAAAACAAAAGATTTTAAACGGAGAAGCGCATAGGCTATCTGAAGGGGATACCAACATATTGGGTGCGTGCACCAAGGGGGCCACGGCAAAATCGGTCAGAAAACAACCCTTCTCCCCCATTCCTGCGAAACAGAGGGCCTACTCCCTCAAGCAGGGATATATGACAGCACTGGTAAGAAAATATATTAAGAATGCAAAATTGATTTCATTCACCAGCCCAGATGAATTAAAAGATCAGACATTTGAAGAATTGTTGCATGATAAATTTCGCCCTTATATCGGTAAAACAGCGGACGAAATAGCAGAAGAACTTGACTATCAATTGAGTGAAGCCAAGAATAAGCTTGCTCTGCTGACCAGCCGCATCCTGGGTATCCAAGGCACCGCCTTACATCAGATAGAAGAATTTTCTAAGCTCAACATTAAATTCAAGACGGTCAAAGCCACCAGCAGTGGCATAACTAAAGAAAGTATGTCATTCGGCAATGTGAATTATGAGGAGATACTTGAAGAAAATTGGGAAGAATCCAGTCTTAAAATGGAAATGGAGTCGACTAAATGGCTGCTTGTCGTCTACCAGGAAAATGAGCAGAACCTCCCAGTATTGAAAGGCATAAGACTCTGGCATGTACCAAAAGATTTGTTGGATGCTGAAATCAAGAAGTTCTATAACGAAGTGAAGCATATATTGAATGAAGGATTTGAAGAATGGCGTGTAGGTGGACAAACGAGGAATAATTTTCCTAAATCGGATTTCAATGGCATATGTCATCTGAGGACAAAAGGAAGCAATAGGGAAAAGAGTATGGTGACCTTGCCTGATGGCCAATATATACCGGGACATGCCTTCTGGTTCAATAACAGGTTCGTAAGGAGCTTGGTCAAGGATTTGATTACTTGATAAAGATTGTAGATTACGAGATGTAGTGACTGGCCTCATTAAATGGTGTCGTTGATCTAAGAGATTAATGTATGACCATCCGCCAACAACAGTAAGAATCTCTGGAGGTGTGATTTCATGGCTGATAGGATGACTCCTGAGCAAAGAAGCAAGACGATGAGTGCCATAAAAGCAGTATCAAAACTGGAATCGATAGTCGCGAGCGAGTTATGGAAGAAAGGATATCGCTTTAGGCGAAACACGCGTGGAATGTTTGGAACCCCCGATATGTCCATAAAAAAATACAAGATAGTAATTTTCATTGACTCCTGCTTTTGGCACCAATGTCCAATACATGGCAATATGCCCAAAAGCAACACAGAATTCTGGAGAAAAAAATTTAAGCGCAATAAAGAAAGGGATGAGGAAGTAAATCAATATTACAGAAATGGTGGATGGAACCTAAAAAGAGTGTGGGAACATGAAGTCAGAGAAGATTTGGATAAAACGGTTGAGGAAATAATTGCATTCATAGAAAATGCAAAAGAACGAAGCAGATGAATATATAGCTATTCATCATATTATCTGAATGAAGGGCGTGACGATGCTATGAAATCAAACTTCATAAATGATAGTAATAATGAGCAGATGGTCGCTAAATGGTTGGATAAATATTTTTATCCCAAGATGGCCAGGCTTGAAACTGGGCGCTTTAGTTTCATATCTAGGAGAGCCGACGAATTCGAAAGAAAAGAAGAGGAGATACAAAAGAAAGGTATCGATATAGTCTATAAAACCCAAAATGAAAAATTGTTCTGTGTAGACGAGAAAGCACAACTGGACTATTTGAACAAAAAACTGCCGACATTCGCCTTTGAAATAAAATTCAAAAGGAGGAACAACAATTTTTCAGAAGGGTGGTTTATAAGGGAAGATTTAAAGACAACCCATTATCTGTTGGTATATCCAAATAGTTCTGTGATAGAAGATGCCCGACAGTTGGAAAATTTTGAGGATATTACCAATGTTGAATTGTTATTAATAGAAAAAGATAGGCTTTGGAACAAATTGAACTCCTATAAGGTGACAAAAGAAAGTTTAGTGAATGAAAGTGATCAACTGATCGATCAAGAAGAGGTGGGAAAGAAAACACTACAAACTTCCACATCAAAGAACATCTATTTATATAGGACATCTCCTTCCCACAAAGTAGAAGAGCCGATTAATATAGTTATAAAAAGGAAGATATTGGACGAGGTTGCTGATGCAATATGGTTGGTCGATAAGACTGAAATCAAAGAAAGAAAAAAACCAAAATACTATTATTGATATTTATTTTATCAGGATACAAACTGAATTACGAAATTCTAATCTGTCTTATGTATTGATTTAAAATAGTAAAATGACACAATATAGTGGGACTTTATACATAAAAGGCGAGCATGAATCGAAGTGAAAGTGAATTCCAGCTTACTAAACAAGGCTTTTTGACGGACTCTGCTTACGTAGTAACAATCTTCAATTCAATAAAGTAGATTATCATTCGTTAATCAAGCAAATTTATTAATACTAAATAGCAAGTATCTCACCTTCAATGTAATCGATAGCTGAGCATTAAAAAATGCCTAGATACCACAGATGAAATTAAAAACTGTGATATCTAGGCGATATTAGCGTAATTAGAATCTCTATTCTTTTTATTACTCCATTTTAATGACAAGTCTTGCATCTTCACCTTTTTCCAGACGGTCGAATCCTTCATTGATATCTTCCAATGGCAAGGTATCTGACAGTAGATCATCGACTGGGAGTCTTCCCTGCTGATAGAGTTCCATAAATCTCGGAATGTCGCGAAGTGGAACACAGCTGCCTACATAGGAACCTTTTATGGTTCTTTCTTCTGCCGTCAGAGTGACTTGCGGGAATGAGAAGTTATGCTTAGGGTCGGGCAGGCCGGTTGTGACTGTCATGCCGCCGCGTTTGGTTATTTTATAGGCGACTTCCATCGCCGGCACGGCGCCGGCTGTTTCGAATGCATAGTCGACTCCTCCTGAGGTGCTGGTTTTGATATCCTCCACAACATTTTCATCAGAAGAGTCGAATACATGGGTGGCGCCTAATTTTTTGGCGAAATCAAACTTGTTTGGATTGATGTCCAAGACAATGATCTTGCCGGCACCGGCCAGTTTTGCCCCCATGACAGCATTGAGTCCAATGCCTCCAAGTCCGATTACGGCGACCGTGCTTCCCGGTTTTATTTGGGCCGTGTTTATGACTGCGCCAATACCGGTGATTACGGCACACCCGAAAATGGCCACTTCTTCTAAAGGTACCTTCGGATCGACTTTTACAACGGAGTTTGCTGATACAACCGCATGAGTGGCAAAGCCTGAAACACCCAGGTGATGATTCACTTCTCCATCATCGTTGTGGAGTCTTCTGCCCCCATCAAGCATTTCTCCCTTTTCGTTGGAAGCTGCTCCATTTTCGCAAAGGGCAGGCCTCCCTTCCTTACAAGGGAGGCAATAGCCACAGCTTGGTACAAAGGTGCAAACGACATGGTCTCCGACTTCAAGATCTGTTACATCTTCTCCGACCTGCATGATTTCCCCGGCCGCTTCATGGCCCAGTGCCATTGGAGTCGGTCTCGGGCGGCTTCCGTTTATCACGGATAAGTCTGAATGGCATAGACCGACTGCTCCTATTTTAATGAGGATTTCATTTTTTGTAGGTTCATTCAACTCCAGAGTTTCAATTTTTAACGGCTTGCTTTCGGCGTACGGTTTAGGCAACCCCATCTCATGCAGAACTGCTGCTTTTATCTTCATGTAATCCTCCTTTAAAAGAATGTTTATTCGTAGTATCCTTCGGTGGATTTTCTGAATCCTTCGAATTGATCACCATCGTGACCGAACCATATCTGAGCGTCTTTCTCTTTTGCCATACGTTTGACCCTCTCAACAGAGCGCGCCCATCCGATGGAATCATATAGGATGCCGGGCGGCTTAATTGGAGATTCCATGCTTTCTTTTGTATAGATGGCATCAGATGCGAGGATAAGCGTACCGAGTTCGCCTGTTTCGACTTCCAAACCGATCATGCCCCAGGCGTGGCCGCTGCCGAAATTCAAGACTTTGACGCCTTTGACGATTTCGAGGTTATCCTCATAAGATTTGATGGTCTTCCATGTCAGGTCATTCTTGATCCAGGCATCGATATCTGCCCAGATATAAGCTCCCTCCTTCTGATTTCTCGCATATGTCTGCATCGTACCGTTCAATTCATCGTCATGTACGATCACTACAGCGTTCGTAAAATATTCTAGGCAACCGGCGTGGTCGAGGTGGAGGTGGGAGGCGACTACATAATCGACTTCTTTAGGGTCTACATTGATCTGCTCGAGCCTGTTTGGGAGATAGCATTCTTCGCTTGCTGAGTAGGGGAAGGCTTTCTGGGTCTGCTCTATCCATCTGCCATCTTTCCCCATGGCGTTCGGGTTACAGGCGGTATCGAAAAGGATTTTTGCTTCGGGATGGTCGATGAAGACAGTGTAGATGGGGAATTCAATCATCTCGTTCGGAGCATTGGGATTATCGAGCGTGGCTTGATTGGAGTTGGCGATCATCAGATTCTTATCCATCTTTAAGGTTCCATTGTCCAAAACGTACAGTTTGAGTCTGTCTTGATTTACATTTGCCATACATATCACCCCAGTTTCATATAGTACTCCAATTATATTTGTAAACGTTTTCAAATACAAATATTGGTGATTCAAAAAGGAAATAATTTGAATCATATTGATTTTCTGTCTCTAGAGTTACAAAAGATTTTATGTAAAGGTTTAATCGAAATCGACTCAATAATCATGATGAAAAACTTTATGTAAGTGCATTTTGCTCCGATTAACGGGGATTTGGAAAACAAATAGTGCCATTCGTCTATATAGACGAATGGCACTATTCTGTGAACTCGCTGCAATCCAATTTGTATCAGTTTTCACTATACCTCTATTACTGTCAAAGCCTCTGAGACCTCTGTAACCAGGTCATCTATCCTCAGGATTGAAAGTTACATAGAAAATACCCTTCTCATTGGAGAACTCCTGGGTCAGTCCTTTTATCTTTAACATCATGCTCATCCTTGTTTTATGGGATCGAAAATTATCTTTTATGTTAATTTTATATCACCAGTACGGGGGAGTTATTAATTATAAGAGAGCGAACTATCTATATTAGGATAAATTATTACTTTTCAAAAGATCTACCCAAGCGATTTAGAAATTGGACGGCGATACATCTAGCACCCTTAGTCGTGCAAATAAAAAACTATTCCAAGTAGTTTTCAATATACAATAAATTCTACTAACTTTGAACTTAAAATGAGAATAGATGGACATTTTGCAAATAATAATAGAAGTATAATAAATATCAGAAAATTTGGATTATTGGTTGTAATCTGAAAACGATGAGTTATAATAATTGTATACAGTTATTCAGATATACAAGGAGGTGGTTGTTATGCATGACAGTATGGATGCTCAAATAAGTAGAATTTCTGCAAAGGATATAGCTTATGAACAAGTAAAGGAAAAAATTATCAATTGTGTCCTTAATCCTGGCGAACTAATTATAAATGGGGAACTAGGTGAAGAACTTGGAATAAGTCGTACTCCTTTAAGAGAAGCCTTGCAAAGATTAGAGATAGAAGAGCTTGTAAATAGAAATTCTAACGGAACATTTAGCGTAGCCCCAATATCGGTAAAGGAAGTACGAGAGTTGTTTATAATGAGGAGTAAATTAGAAGGAATACTTATACATGATGCAATTGATAACCTAACGGCCCAAAATATAGAGTATCTAACTTATTTGACCAAAATGGTAAAAGCAACTTCTAAAATTGAAGATTATTATGACACTGAGAATTTTGGAGGAAAATTTCATTCTGCTATCTATTCAATCAGTCAAAACTCAACAGTTGTAAACATTATTTACCAACTTAATGATCGAATTAACAGATATCGAAGGTTAGCTCATAACCATTTTGAAGATATAAAAACCTCTTCTGAAGAACATGATTATATCCTAAAATATATGATCAATAGAGACAAAATAAATGCTGAGTATGAAATTGAAAGCCATATAATCAAAGCTATGAATGTAGCTGTTAAAGCTATTGAAAAGTTTGAAAGCGTTACCAAATAAAAAGACTGAAAAGAAAGCAGGGGTGTTTCAATGAGTTATGCAGTAATAGGTGGCGGGAATACTGGGCAGGCAATTTCCGGTTATCTTTCATTAAACGGAGAAAAGGTACGATTATTTACCAGGGATGCAGAAAGAGCCGAAAAAATCACTAAATACGGATTAAAAGTTGAAGGGGTATATTCAGGACAGGTTGAGGTGGAAGCAAGTACATCATTAGAGGATGTTGTTAAAGGAACAGAATATATAATAATTTCAACGACTGCTGCTGGTCACAAACCTACACTCAAAGAGTTAAAAGGATTATTAGAATATAATCAATCCATAATTTTTATACCTGGTTATTGGGGGGCTTTGGAGGCTGCACAGATATTAGGAAAGGATATAGCTGATAAAAATATTACTGTGGCGGAAACAAGCGCTCAACCATTTATCAGTAAAACAGACGACAAAGGAACTGTATCAATACCTAAAATAAAAAATAATGTTCTTGTTGCGACACTAGTTACCCAAAAAGCACAGCCAGAATTATCTTTAGAATTTTTAAAACGTTTTCCTCATCTAGTAACATCGAAAAATATATTTGAAACATCTCTTAATAATTCTAATGTTGTAGTACATGTTCCAATTTCGATCTTTAATGGAAGTAGAATAGATAGCGCCCAGCCTTTTGAATTTTATCCGGAAGGTGTTTCTCCACTAACTGTGAAATATATTGAAAAGTTGGATGAAGAGAGAAGGGAAATAGCTGATTTATTCGACGTACAGACCAAAGATATACTCACTATACTAAATGATTTTTACGACACTGATTACTCGAGCTTATATGAAGCATTGCCTAGTTTGTTTGCTTCAGGTGCAGCGCCAACCACTGTAAACCATAGATATTTTACAGAGGACATACCTTATGGTCTTGTAGCTATTTCTGAGATTGCAAAAAAGTCAGGCGTTAAAATACCATACACTGACTCATTAATCAATACATCTTCATTGTTCTCAAATGAAGACTACAGAAATATAGGGGTCAATTTGGAGAATTTTTCATTTGATGATTTGTTTAGTTTTGGAGGAATTGCCGAAAGAACTTAAAAATACCCTATTGAAGCATCAAATAAAATCAAACAGATAATTGATTTGTATCGATATACGAAAGAAGGGATTTAATGTTAAACATAGAAAACTTAAAGTTATCATTCGGGGAAAAAGAAGTGTTGAAAGGTGTAAACCTTAGTGTAGATAAAGGTGATGTAGTTACTTTTATAGGGCCAAGTGGAACAGGTAAAACTACTATATTAAAATGCATTAATTATCTTGTTGAACCCCATGAAGGACGAATGCAAATGGGAAGTATTAGTGTCGATTTTAAGAAGATAAACAAGAAAGAAACACTTAAACTCAGACGTAATACTGCAATGGTTTTCCAGCAATTTAACCTCTTTAAAAATAAAACAGTAGTAGAAAATGTTATGGATGCACAAATTGCAGTACAGAAAAAATCAAAAAAAGAAGCGTACAATAAAAGTATGGAGTTATTAGATAAGGTGGGCTTATCAGACAAAGAAAAAGATTATCCTTCTAAGTTATCGGGTGGGCAGCAACAGAGAGTAAGTATTGCTAGAGCATTGGCAGTTGAGCCGGATATAATTCTTTTTGATGAGCCAACATCTTCACTTGATCCTGAATTGGTTGACGAAGTGCTTAAAGTGATCGAAAGTGTTGCTAAAACAGGCGTAACAATTTTATTAGTTACTCATGAGATGGATTTTGCACGAAAAATTTCAAATAAGGTTGTATTTATGGAAAAAGGAAAGGTTATTGAAGAAGGGCCGCCGGACCAAATATTTGAAAACTCTGAAAATGAAAGAACTAAGCAGTTCTTGAAAAAATTTTATTCTGAAAATAAAGAAGTATTAGAAGTAAGATAATAAAAGGGGATGTCTATAATGAAAAAGGTCTCAATGTCTTTATTTGCGTTAAGTATGACCGTGTTGTTATCAGCATGTAATGGGGCAGGAGAAGAGGAAGCTGATGCAGATAACAAAATTAATTCTGATACAGAAGCAAGAACTATTACAGTCACTACACCACCAACTTCGAAAAATCTAAGTTGGCAAGAAACTAATGGAGACATATTAGGTTATGAACCAGATGTCCTAAGGGCTATAGATGAAAAATTATCAGATTATGAATTTGATATCCAAGCAGTTGCGGACAGTGCTCAAGAAACTGGAATAAAATCAGGAAGATATGAGCTGAACGTAGGAGGATTCTATCCAACCCCTGAGCGTAAAGAACAATTCTTAGTACCAGAGGAGGCTACAGGAAGAAGTTTAATTAAAATGTGGGTAAGAGAGGATAGTGATATAGAAACTCTTGAAGATTTAGAAGGGAAGAATATAACACCATTCACAGCAGGGGGAGGCACTCTTCAAGTAGTCCTAGATTGGCAAGAAGAAAACCCTGAATATAATCTTAAATTAGAAGAATCCAGCGGAGATATTCCTTATGCTCAACGCTTAAAAGAGATAGAGTCAGGAAAATACGATGCGTTTGTAGGACCTGCTAATTTAGGACAGAACGAAATCATTGAAGAACAAGGACTAGATGTACGGGCAACGGACCCTATTTATGTAGGTGAAACTATAATGCTGATCTATGATTCTGAAGAAAACCAAGAACTGTTGAGTCAAGTAGATGAAGCGTTGATCGAACTAAAAGAAGAAGGTAAATTAACGGAAATATCTGAAGATTACTATGGAGAAGATATATTCCAGTATGATTTAACAGATGAATAAGATAATTAATAGAGATGTTATGCCACATTATAAGTATATAAATAACCTATAATGTGGTATGAAATCCATCGTAAGAAGGAGAGGAGTCTATATGATTGAAGCTCCAAGTACAATAGATATTGCATCATTATTATTGCAGGTCGCTCATATTACATTGTATATTTTAATAATTTCTGCTGTATTAGGATTGTTGTTGGGAACTAGTCTGACAATGATTACTGTCAAAAATATTCCAGTTTTTAAGCAGTTAACGACAGTGTTGTCATCGTTTACAAGAAGTGTACCAATTATAATACAATTATTTATTGTTTATTATGCTATGCCGCCTCTCCTTTCGAATTTTGGTATCAATATGAGCAATTTAAGTGCTATTACTGCCTCAATAATAGCGTTGACATTGTATCATGGTGGGTATCTGACCGAAGTGTTAAGGGCCGCTTATAAAGCAGTGGACAAGGGGCAACATGAAGCCGCAGACAGTTTTGGATACACTCCTATACAGAAATTTTTCAGGATTATATTACCCCAAGTAGTGCCAGTAGCATTACCTGGTTGGGGAAATGCTTTAATTCATTTGATACATGATACTTCGCTAGTCTTCGCACTAGGCGTAGCTGATATTATGGGACGTGCAGAATTAATTGCTGCCGCTTCATATGGTATGAATCAAATCCAAGTATTTATTATTGTCGCCGCAATTTATATTATATTTACATTTCTTTCTGATGGCTTGGTTCGTTTGCTTGAGAGAAAAACTAAAAAATATAAGTTAGATTCTGGTTTGAACACAGGGGGGGCATAAAATTGAATTTAGAAATCTTGTGGCAAGACTTTTTAGGTATACTACCCATTGTTCCTCAAACTGTTGCTTTAGCTGTGATAATATTTTTATTATCTATCTTAATCGGTACTATCATGGCATTAATACAGGAATATAATGTGCCGATACTTAAACAAATGGTCATACTGTTCAAGTTATTCTTGAGAGGAACTCCTCTGATTGTATTCATATTTATCATGTATTACTCACTTCCAAGTGTAGTTAATTTTTTCACAGGGTTGTTAAATATGAATTATAACGCGCATAATATACCGCCAGCGATAATACTTATAGTTGCAGTATCTTTGACTGTATCCTCGTTTCAAGCAGAAACTATCAGGGGTTCATTCCTTTCCGTAAGTTATGGACAAATGGAAGCTGCTAGATCTCTTGGTTATACACCATTCCAAGCTTTTACTAGAATTATTACACCTCAGGCTCTTGTGGAAGCATTGCCAGAGTTTGGGAGTGCGTTTTTAGTAGTTATGAAAGCAATTTCTCTTGGGTTTATGATTACTGTCGTGGACATATTTGCTCAATCCAGGCTGATCGCGTCGTCTAATTCATACTATATAGAGGCTTTCGTGGTAGCAGCATTAATGTACTGGGGTATTGCAGTGCTTGTTGTAACTCTTACTAATAAATTTGAATCTCGATTATTGAGTAAGAGCTAAGCATAGTATAACTATTATCAGTAAAATATCAGTAAAATTTTTGAAATTTATAATCATAAGGGAGATATACATGAAAAGAATTATTATTACCGGTGCGCTCGGGCAGATCGGCACTGAGCTGACTTTAAAACTAAGAGAGAAATACGGGGACGAAAATGTTCTGCCGACGGACATCAAAGAACCTGAGAGTGACGAATTGAAAGGTAAGCCCTTTGAGATCCTGGATGTCAGGGATAAAACGCGGATGGATGAAATCGTAGAGGATTTCAAACCCGATACGATTATGCATATGGCCGCGCTACTCAGCGCGACTTGCGAAAAGAATCCGCAATTCGCTTGGGACATCAATATGGGAGGACTTGTAAACGCCCTTGAGACCGCAAGGGAGCGGGACCTTAAATTCTTCACTCCAAGTTCCATCGGTGCTTTCGGACCATCGACTCCGAAGGAGAACACCCCGCAGGTCACCATCCAGAGGCCGACCACGATGTATGGTGTGAATAAAGTATCGGGAGAACTGCTGTGTGACTACTACCATGAGAAATTTGGTGTGGACACACGGGGCGTGAGGTTCCCGGGACTCATTTCCCATGTCAAGGAGCCCGGCGGCGGTACAACCGATTATGCCGTTGAAATCTTCTTTGAAGCCATCCGGAATGGACAGTATACATCGTTCATAGATAAAAATACGAATATGGACATGATGTATATGGATGATGCCATCGAGGCGATCATCAAGCTGATGGAAGCGGATGCTTCGAATCTGGAACACCGCAACGCCTTCAACGTCACAGCGATGAGCATCAATCCTGAGATGGTGGCGAATGAAATCAAAAAGCATATACCCGACTTCGAACTGTTCTATGATGTGGACCCTGTACGTCAGGGGATCGCAGAGAGTTGGCCGAACGCCATCGATGCCTCGGAAGCTGAACGGCAGTGGGGTTTTAATCCAAAATATGATCTTTCTCGCATGACTACAACCATGTTAAATGTGATAAGGGAGAAAAAACTCTCAAAAATTTAAATATTTATAATAATATCTAATGAGGTGTATTATAAGGTGACTAACACGACAAAAGGAGTAGTTGCATTACTAATATCCTCACTAGGCTTCGCTCTTATGTCTTTTCTTATTAAGTACAGTGGGGATTTGCCCACAGTTCAAAAGACATTTTTCAGAAACTTCATCTCAATGATGATTTCACTTGCGCTGGTCGTCTATTATAAAGAAAAGCTTTTTGGACGTAGGGAAAATCAGACATTGCTTTTATTGAGATCCACTTTTGGACTTATGGGGGTTCTCATTAATTTTTATGTAATTGATCGGTTAGTACTTAGTGACGCTGAAATACTTAATAAATTGAGTCCTTTTTTTACAATAATACTTTGTGCGATATTCTTAAAAGAACACATAAAAAAATTTCAGTTTATATCAATTATGATTGCATTTATAGGTGCAGTTTTTATTATTAAACCATCTGCTTCAAGCGATGCTTTATTTGCACTAGTGGGTGTTTTGGGAGCCTTATGTGCTGCAAGTGCGTATACTATTCTAAGAGTGCTTGGTGATCGTGAAAAGTTCTTTACAGTCGTTTTTTATTTTTCTACATTCTCTACTATAGCACTTTTGCCCTTTTTTATTTACCAATATGAAGCAATGAGTACTAAGCAAATCTTTACACTGATACTTGCGGGTATCTGCGCATCGTTGGGTCAGTTTGGTATAACTATTGCTTATAGTTTTGCACCTGCTCGGGAAATATCAATATTTATCTACTCCTCGATATTATTCACAGCCTTGCTAAGTATATTTATTTTTGAAGAAATACCCGACCCACTTTCTATTATGGGTTACTTTATAATATTTAGTGCAAGTTATTATATGTTTATGAAGAACCGCAAACCTAAACTGAATATTTAATATAACTAGCATGGCTATCTTCTCAACCTGATGATTAAAGAAATATTTAAACTGACTCGGTAAAATGAAGGGAAAAATTTCTCTTTTCTTAAGCCGCCTAGTTTCCATAGTGAATAAAAGAAAGGCAGCTTAATTTCTGGATGTATTCTTTCTTCATTACTAATTGAATGATGTCATGTTGAGAGAAGTTTTTAAAGCTATAAGTCGGAAATTGGGTTCAATAATATCCATAATATTACTGTTGAAAAGTCCGAAAGACAATTTGCTGTAAACTAAAATATTCTATTATTTTATAAAGTTGATAGACGTATCGGATTCATTTCGCAATATGAGAATTCAATGCTCTTTATTCAATAAATCGCTACGGTGATTAGCTCATTCTAGTTTATACGGGTCTCAGCCATGTAGGACTATTCTCCAATTCTCTTGGACAGGAAAACTTATCCCATATAGTTAGTGTTTAAAGTTTTATACTACCTATAACAAGCATAAAAATGGCGATTTAGCTTATTCAATTAAAACCTAAGATGATGCAATGCTTTTTATTAACCCTCTATATATTTTTCACTACACCTCAATCACCGTCAAAGCATCGGCAACTTCCGTGGCCAAATCGTCCGTCCGCCATTCACGCTGGTAGCCGAGACATGGACAGATGTAGTGGATGCCGCCGTCTGTGATCTGGTGGCGGAAGTGGACATGGCCCATGATGCTGTAGCGGATGGGGAATTCTTTGTAGAGTGGGTCGAAGTCGGATGTGCCGATGAATGCGTTGAAGAAGTCGAATAGGCGATGGGGTGTAGGGACGACAAACCGTGGGTGGGTGACGACGTGGGTCATCAGGATGATGTTGCGGTCGCCGACGCGCTCGAGGTCCTGTTTTGCGGATTGTGCGAATGCTTTTGATATCGCTGGATCGTCCATCGACCAGTTGGCGCGGATTTTATCCTGCCAGGTGCCGCCGGAGAATTTCCCCGTCGCGATCTTTTCCCGGGAAAACCGCGGATCTGCGTAGGAATAATCATACCAGCCGCTGTTGCCGACGATGGCCCACTGGTCATCTATAATCAGCGGGGCATCTATCATGCTGGTCGGTTCTTCTTTATAGAGCTGATGGATTTCAGGGGTGGATATATGGCCTGCTTCGGGTTGCCAATAATCATGGTTGCCGGGGACGAAGCGGATATCGATTCCTGTCTTGTCCATAAGCGTATAGACGAACTCAAGGGTGATGCGGTAATCGCTGGCGATATCGCCTGCTATGAGCAGCAGTTCTATTTGCTGCTTGTGGATTTCCTGTGTCAGTACATGTTCAAAATCCTGGATTGTATAGCGTGTCTGCCTACGATCGATATGCAGATCTGCAATGATGCCTATTCTCATATTAATCGCTCCATCAAATTTTTATCTCATAGGCAGTATCAGGTAATTCCTCAACCAAAGTCAACTGAAGTACCCATGGAAATGAAGAAGGCAGGCCATATGGCCTGCCTCTTTTGTATGCATATAAATTATGTCTATTAAGCGAATATACCGACTACCGCAGCTGTCAGCACACTGACGAGGGATGCCCCGTAGACGAGCTTCAAGCCGAAGGTGGCGACTTTATTGCCGCTTCCATCATGCAGTCCCTTAACAGAGCCTGCAATGATGCCGATACTTGAGAAGTTGGCGAATGACACAAGGAATACTGAAATCATCGCCTGTGATTTTCTGCTGAAATCATCTGCTATCGCGGTATAGTCGAGCATGGCCACGAACTCATTTGTGATGAGTTTTGTCGCCATCAGGCTACCTGCCTGTTGCGCTTCAGACCAAGGGATTCCGATAAGGAATGCGAGCGGCATGAAGATGTAGCCGAGCACGTCCTGGAAGGTGATTTCCATGCCCGGGATGAGCAGGAAGACCTGGTTCAGAATCGCAATCAATGCGATATAACCGATCAGCATGGCCGCAACGGTCATCGCGACTTTGGCACCGTCCATGATGTAGTCGCCGAGAATCTGGAAGAATGATTTGCCGGCGTCCGGATTGTCATCGACATCGGCTTCATCTTCAGCGTCGGTTACGTCGTATGGATTGAGTATGTGCACAATCACGTAAGTACCGAAAAGGTTGAGGACGATTGCGGTTACGACATACTGCGGATCGAGCATGGTCATGTAGGCGCCGACGATGGATAGTGATACAGAACTCATCGCCTGTGCCGAGAGTGTGTAGAGACGGTGTTTCGGCAGGTGCGGCAGTTGGTTCTTCAGTGAGATGAACACTTCCGATTGCCCAAGGAGCATGGATGCAGCACCGTTGTAGGACTCAAGATAACCCATACCAGTCACTTTTGTAAGCAGTATGCCAAGTCCGCGGATGATGAGCGGCAGTATCTTCGTGTACTGCAGTATACCGATCAGGGCGGATATGACGATGATCGGAAGGAGGACGTTGAAGAAGAATACGTCGGCAGCGCCGCCGTCTTCGCCTACCGCCAGATCCCCCATGACGAAGCCGACCCCTTCAGCTGCGAAGCCGAGCAGGGCGTTGAACCCGTTTGCCAGACCTTCTATGACGAATTGGCCTGCGCCGGTGGACAGGAGGACGAATGCAAAAACCAATTGGAGCGCAAGCAGGATGATGATGTTCTTCCATTTTCTGAACGCAAGCCTGCGGTTGCTGCTGACGAGCCAAGCCAGGAAGAATGTAAACAGGATACCGATTATTCCCATTAGAATACTCAATATTTTCACCTCATAGAGTTAATTTTTAGCCATTATATCAATGTAGTCTAAATGAATGACTGTATGCGTCTGGAACGATGGATATGTATCCTGGTTAATTATAATGCAAACGTTTACAGAAATAAAGGGCGAATCCATGAAACTTTCCATTTGCTATATTGAATCACAGCTTATATAATCAAAGTCAAAGAAGGTCAAAAGAGGTGATGAAATGCGTAACATGTCAGATATAATTGAACAGTACCTCAAAAAGCTGATAGAAGAGTCCGGCACTGAGGTCGTCGAAATAAAACGTGCGCACATCGCAGAAAAGTTCGATTGTGTGCCTTCGCAGCTCAACTACGTAATAAAGACGCGCTTTACCAACGAGCACGGTTACACGGTGGAGAGTAAAAGAGGTGGCGGCGGGTATATACGGATCACTAAAGTCGAGACGCATTCCAAAGCGGAATACCTTGCCCATCTGAAGCAGTTGGTCGGGGATCAGCTGTCGCAGCAGAATGCCAAACATATTATCCAGTCGTTGTATGAAAACGAAGTGGTGACGCAAAAAGAGGCGAAGATCATAAGTGCTGTAATGGACCGTGAGACGTTGATGCTCGAGTTGCCGTATCGGGATCGTCTGCGGGCGAAGATACTCAAGAGGGTGATGGATGTCATCCTCTACAGTGAGGAGTGATGGAATGAAGTGTGAGTCATGTAACGAAAGGGAAGCGAGCATCCATATATCGAAAGGCGATGGACTCGAGAAGAGCGAGCGGTTTTTGTGTGAACAATGTGCCAATGCCTCATTTGAGAATGATTTCAGCTATCCGGATGACACCTTCAATATCCAGAAACTGCTCCAATCGCTGTCCCAACAGCCTGGGTTGCATCAGCAGCAGAAAAAACCGCTGCAGTGCGGCACTTGCGGATCGACCTTAAACAGCATCGTCCAGTCCGGAAAGTTCGGCTGTCCCGATTGCTACCGCACATTCGAGGCACGTCTGCCGGATATCGTAGCCCGTGTGCAGGCCAACCAGACTGAGCATGTCGGCAAGATACCGGAGAAGTCGAAGGAATACTTGAAGACGAAGCGTAAGATGGAGCAGTTGAAAGCCAAGCTCCAGGCGCTCATCGATACCCAGGAATTCGAAGAAGCGGCGATCGTCAGAGATGAGATACGCGCTTTGGAAAAGGCGGGTGAAGACGATGGAATATAAAAACATCAGCCCATGGATGCATGATGTAAAAGAGCAGCCGGTCGAAATGTCGACCCGCATCCGCCTGGCACGCAACATCGACCATATCCCCTACCCCCATATGATGCAGAACAGCAGTGGGATCGAGCAGATCCTGGAGCGTCTGGACGGGGTACTTGAAGAGTATGACCAGAAGGATATGGCGGACCTTAAATTTGAAGACAAGGCGCTGCTTGTCGAGAAGCATCTGGTGAGTCCGCTGTTCACCAAGCAAGGACTGAAGAACTACACCAGTGAAGATGAGTCGATCTCCGTCATGGTGAATGAAGAAGACCATCTGCGCATCCAGGCGATGGGGTCATGCCAGTCCATGATGGACATCTACCGGAAGGCCAACGATATAGATGACCGGATCGAACACGAACTGGACTACGCCTTTGATGAGCGGTACGGTTATCTGACAGCTTGTCCGACGAATGTCGGCACAGGTCTCCGGGCGTCTGTGATGCTGCATCTCCCGGCACTCACTTCAAGCAAACGCATCCAGCGCATGGCTGGAAATTTGAGCCGTTTCGGGTTCGTATTAAGGGGAATATATGGAGAGGGTTCCGTACCGCTCGGCCATATCTATCAGCTGTCCAACCAGTTGACGCTCGGGCAGACGGAGGAAGAGATCATCACCACCTTGGACGAACTGAAGCAGAGGATCATCGAAGAGGAACTTGAGATGCGCTCATGGCTTGAAGATGAACATCTCCTGGACGTAAAAGATGCGGTCCACCGCTCGCTCGGCCTTTTGGGACATGCCTATAAGCTGTCTTTGAACGAGGCGGCGAAGTGCTTGAGCGACATCAAGTTCGGAATCGACCTCGGTCTTATCGAACACCCACATTTTCATTTCCAGAAATGGATTCAACTCATCCAGCCGGCATTCATCAAAATGCGTCTGAATGATAAAGAAGGCACATACACATCACTGGAGCAGGCTGTTGAAGAAGAGCGTGCAACAATGATGAGATATTTAATAGGAGGGGAATAAAGTATGCTATTTGGACGACTGACAGAACGTGCACAGAAAGTATTGGCGTATGCACAGGAAGAAGCGATCAACCTCAAGCATTCGAACATCGGGACAGAACATCTTCTGCTCGGGCTTGCGAAGGAAAATGAGGGCATCGCGGCAAAAGTGCTCGTCTCCTTCAACATCACAGAAGAGAAGGTCAAAGAAGAAGTGTTCAACCTGATCAACGAAGGGACGGAACCATCGTCTTCCATCCATTACACGCCGAGAGCCAAAAAGGTGATCGAACTGTCTATGGACGAAGCACGTAAGCTCCACCATAATTTCGTCGGGACAGAACATCTCCTGCTCGGCCTGATAAGGGAGAGCGAAGGTGTGGCGGCACGCGTGCTGGCCAATCTTGACTTGAACATCACAAAAGCGCGGGCGGCCGTCATCAAAATGCTCGGCAATCCGGACGCATTCCAGCAAAAGGACAATCTGAAGAAAGATCACAATACACCGACGCTCGACTCCCTTGCCCGGGACCTGACGCAGATCGCACGTGATGAGATGCTCGATCCGGTAATCGGACGCTCCAAAGAGATCACCCGTGTAATCGAGGTGCTGAGCAGAAGGACTAAGAACAACCCTGTCCTGATCGGTGAAGCAGGTGTCGGTAAGACAGCCATCGCTGAAGGGATGGCACAGGCCATCGTCAAAAATGAAGTGCCTGAGACGCTGAAGGATAAGCGTATCATGTCATTGGATATGGGTACGGTCGTTGCGGGTACGAAATACCGCGGTGAATTCGAAGAGCGCATGAAGAAAATGATGGACGAAATCCATAAGGCCGGCAACGTCGTGCTCTTCATCGATGAGCTCCATACGTTAATCGGTGCGGGCGGCGCAGAAGGTGCAATCGATGCATCCAATATCCTGAAGCCGGCACTGGCACGTGGTGAGCTGCAGTGCATCGGTGCCACGACGCTCGAAGAATACCGTAAGCATATAGAAAAAGACGCGGCATTGGAACGTCGCTTCCAGCCTGTCCAGGTGAATGAACCGAGTGTTGAAGATGCGATCCTCATCCTTAGAGGACTGAGGGACCGCTACGAAGCGCACCACAGGATCACAATCACAGATGAGGCGCTTGAAGCGGCGGCGATCATGAGTAACCGTTATGTACAGGACAGGTACCTGCCGGATAAGGCAATCGACCTGATTGACGAGGCATCCTCTAAAGTGAGGCTCAGAAGCTATACCTCTCCTCCAGATCTGAAAGATCTTGAAAGTAAGCTTGAAGCCGTCAAGAAAGAAAAGGATTCCGCGGTGCAGAGCCAGGAATTTGAAGCGGCGGCAAGCTACCGGGACAAGCAGAGCAAACTTGAAGCAGAACTCAAAAAACGCGAGGATGACTGGAAGAAGGAACAGGGCCAGGCTTCTCAATCCGTTGAAAAGAGCGACATCGAACTGGTCATCAGCGGCATCACCGGCATACCACTGGCCAAGATTGCAGAAGAGGAGTCAGAGCGCCTGCTGAACTTGGAGAGCATCCTGCATGACCGTGTAATCGGCCAGGAAGATGCAGTGGCCTCCATTTCAAAAGCGGTCAGACGTGCCCGTGCAGGCTTGAAGAATCCTAAGCGTCCGATCGGAAGCTTCATCTTCCTCGGTCCGACAGGTGTGGGTAAAACAGAACTTGCCCGTGCCCTCAGTGAATCGATGTTCGGTGAGGAAGAAGCCATGATCCGCGTCGATATGAGTGAGTACATGGAGAAGCATTCCGTCTCCCGTCTCGTTGGTTCGCCTCCTGGCTACGTCGGCTATGATGATGGTGGGCAACTGACGGAAAAAGTGAGGAGAAAACCTTATTCCCTCGTCCTGTTTGACGAAATCGAAAAGGCCCACCCTGATGTATTCAATATGCTTCTGCAAGTGTTGGATGATGGCCGCTTGACCGATTCGAACGGCCGCACCGTCGATTTCCGCAACACGATCATCGTCATGACATCGAACGTCGGCGCCCAGGAACTCAAGGACAACAAGTTCGTAGGATTCGGCACGACAGACGATAGCCAGGACTACGATACGATCAGAAGCACGATGATGAAAGAGCTCAAAAACACATTCCGTCCGGAATTCATCAACCGTGTGGATGACATCATCGTCTTCCACAGCCTCGAGAAGAAACACCTCAAACAGATCGTCTCACTTATGATCGATCAGCTGAGAGACCGTCTCAGCGGCCAGGATATCCATCTTGAAGTGACGGATTCGGCCAAAGAGAAAATCGCTGATGAAGGCTATGATCCGGAATACGGCGCAAGGCCGCTTGCACGGTCCATACAGCGTCACATTGAGGATCGTCTCAGCGAGTCCCTCCTATCTGGGGAAGAGCTTGAAGGCAAAGTCGTCACGATCGACTACAAAAATGATGAATTCGACGTAAAAACTAAAGACGCAGTGGCGGCGGAATAGATGCATAAAGGCCGGGCGGATCCACCGCCCGGCCTTTTTCTTCATATTCTATCCAGAATGGTGGTTCTGATGGCTACCACTTTAAAATTACATGTAATAGTTATACACTATATAATAATAAAATCGAACTACAGGAGAGGCTTATATATGGCGAAAGCGAAAAATGTTTTTGAATGCATGGCCTGCGGACATGAATCGCCGAAATGGATGGGCAGATGCCCGAATTGCGGTGCCTGGAACCAGATGGAGGAAAAGATCGTCCATAAGGAAACAAAGGGCAGGGGAACTTTCGGCAAGGTGGAATCCGACACCAGACAACGCAGCCAGAAACTTGAACGGGTCAAGAAAAGCCACACGCCAAGGACGAAGACGCAAAGTCCCGAGTTCGACCGGGTGCTCGGCGGGGGCGTAGTGAACGGCTCATTGATTCTGATCGGCGGGGACCCGGGCATCGGCAAATCGACCATCCTGCTGCAGACGGCCCTCGCCCTATCCGAGAAACACGAAGTGCTGTATGTTTCAGGCGAGGAATCGACAGAACAGATCAAGCTTCGGGCGGACCGTCTGCTGGAATCAAGCGACAACCTCAATGTCTACAGCGAGACGAACCTCTACTACATCCACGACGAAATAAAGCGGCTGGACCCCGATTTCCTCATCATCGATTCGATCCAGACCATCTTCAATCCGGATGTGACGAGCGCCCCGGGCAGTGTGGCGCAAGTCAGGGAATGTACCCAAAGTCTCATGAATATCGCCAAAAGCGGCAACATCGCAACATTCATCGTCGGGCATGTGACGAAAGATGGGCAGATTGCCGGCCCGCGGCTGCTTGAACATATGGTGGATACGGTCCTTTACTTTGAAGGGGATCAGCACCATACCTACAGGATGCTGCGTGCCGTCAAAAACCGCTTCGGATCGACGAATGAAATGGGCATGTTCGAGATGAAGAATGAAGGCCTCAAAGAAGTGCTCAACCCTTCTGAAATATTCCTTGAAGAGCGTTCGAAGAATGTACCAGGTTCAGCGATCGTGGCCACCATGGAAGGTACTCGCGCCCTGTTGGTTGAAGTCCAGGCGCTTGTGACGCCGACCCATTTCCACAACCCAAGACGCATGGCGACCGGCGTCGACCATAACCGCCTATCACTCCTCATGGCGGTGCTCGAGAAAAGCGAAGGGCTGCTTATGCAGCAGCATGACGCCTACATCAAAGTGGCCGGTGGCGTCCGACTCGATGAGCCTGCAGTCGACCTCAGCATCGTCGTCAGCATCGCTTCGAGCTTCAAGGGCGCCTCGATAAGAGGGGACGACTGCTTTATCGGAGAGGTCGGATTGACCGGCGAAGTCAGGCGGGTCACCAAAATAGAACAGCGTCTGCAGGAGGCTGCCAAGCTTGGCTTCAACCGCGCCGTCATCCCAGCTTCCAACATGAGTGGCTTGAATGTGCCGGATGGTATAGAAGTTGTAAGTGTGCGCAATCTGAAGGATGCCCTGAAGATGGCGATATCCAAATAAAACAGGAGGTGAATGGTTATGTTGCGATACCTGCTCTATGTATTGTATGTATTGATCGGGATTTCCTTAGGTGTCTGGCTGATGCCTTTAATATTTCAAATTCTGCCTTGGGACGTTCCGCTCATCTTGGACAATGTGCTCGTCTTCGGGCTTTCGGGTCTGCTTCTTTTTCTCGTCTTCTTCTCATGGACCCTCCCCAAAGTCGAAAGTCTCATAAGACGGAGCGAGGGCCTCATCTTGAACCGGAGTCTTGCAGAGATTGTATCCGCTACATTGGGGACGCTTATCGGACTGCTGATTGCTGTTTTGATATCCCTTTTGATAAATGCCATGGACATTCCCATAGTCCGCGACATCGTCCCGTTTATAGTGGCTGTGATCCTCGGATACCTCGGGTTTCAGATTGGGCTCAAGAAATTCGGCGAGGTGCTTGATTTCCTGCCGGGCAACTTCTCCAAATCTAAGGAAAAAGAATATAGGAACCATAAAAAATTCCTTGATACGAGTGCGATCATAGATGGTAGAATAGTGGATGTAGCAAAAACCGGCTTCATTGAAGGTGTTCTTGTCATCCCGCAGTTCGTGCTTGACGAACTCCAATTGATCGCCGACGCCACCGACCCGATCAAGCGTGATAAGGGGCAGCGGGGCCTGGATATGTTGAATGCCCTGCAGAAGCAGAATGCGGCCGAGGTTGAAATCAGGGACGTCGAGTATGACAAGCTTGATGTAGACCACCAGCTGATTGAAATTGCAAAGGCTGAAAAAGGTGCCATCATAACGACCGATTATAACCTTAATAAGGTGTGCCAGCTCCACCAGATAAAAGTACTCAATGTAAATGAGCTCTCCGATGCCATCAAAATGGCCGTCATCCAAGGGGATCGGTTCAGCCTGCTCGTCTCAAAGACGGGCAAGGAAGAAAACCAGGGCGTCGGATATCTGGAAGACGGTACAATGGTGGTCGTTGAAGATGGCAAGGCAGACATCAACAAAACCATCACCGTGGAAGTCGTCAGTGTGCTCCAGACCAATTCAGGACGTATCGTGTTTGCAAAGAGAGTGAGGAAATGATGAAATACACAGTAATCATCCCGGCTGCCGGCATGGGAAGCAGGATGAACACGGATTATAACAAGATCTTCATCCCCCTCGGTGAATCGCCGGTCATACGCATGACCGTGGAGAAATTTGAGGCGGACCCAGACTGCAACGCCATTTATCTTGCCGGCCGCAAGAATGAAATCGACACCCTCCATGAGATCTTGGCAGGATGCACAAAAGTCAGGGGCATAATCGAAGGTGGGAAAGAGCGGCAGCACAGTATATATAACGTGCTCAGCGCGATTGAACCGGCAGATTACGTATTCGTCCATGACGGCGCCCGGCCCTTTGTTTCAAAAGAGACGCTTACCCATCTGAAGGAAGCGGTGCCGGTCCATAAGGCAGTGATCTGCGGAGTGAAGCCGAAAGATACGTTGAAGCGCATAGATGGCAGCACCGTCGAGGCGACCATCGACCGTGACCGGGTGGTTGCGGTCCACACCCCTCAGGCGTTCGACTACGAATTGTTGGTGTCCGCCTACCGGAATGCACTGGAAAACGAACTGTCGGTCACCGACGATTCAATGATGGTGGAAGCGTTGGGCGTAAGCGTCCATGTCACCCCGTCGACATATGATAATATTAAGATAACGACCAGGGAAGATCTGAAAGTGGCAGAATCCATCATGAATAAAAGGGAGGGATGACATGTTAAGGATTGGACACGGCTTTGATGTGCATGCATTTGAAGAAGGCCGCCCGCTGATCGTCGGCGGCATTGATATCCCGCACGACCGCGGACTTAAAGGGCATTCTGATGCAGATGTGCTGCTCCATACCGTTGCCGATGCGATACTCGGGGCGCTTGCGCTTGGCGATATCGGCAAGTTTTTCCCGGACACGGATGAGGCCTTCAAGGATATGGACTCGAAAGTGCTGCTTGGAGAAGTAGTGGGGATGATGCACGAAAAAGGATATATCATAGGGAACATCGACGCCGTCATAATGGCTGAGGCGCCGAAGTTCAGACCGCATATCGATGCTATGCGCGAGGTTACCGCGTCTCTTCTTGAGACGTCGGTGGACAACGTCAACATCAAGGCGACGACGACCGAAAAACTCGGATTCACAGGCAGGGGCGAGGGCATCGCTTCTGAGGCTGTAGTATTAATAGAAAAACGGAGGAATGATCATGAGTAAAGTAAGAGTAAGGTATGCACCGAGCCCGACAGGATATCTGCATATCGGAAACGCACGTTCTGCACTGTTCAACTATCTGTTTGCCCGCCGCTATGACGGCGATTTCATCATCCGCATCGAAGATACCGATACTTCGAGGAACATAGTAGGGGGCGAGGAGTCCCAGCTGCACTACCTCAAGTGGCTCGGGCTCGAATGGGATGAGAGCGTCGACCGCGATGGCGGCTATGGCCCATATCGCCAATCAGAACGGCAGCACATCTACCAGCCGGTCATCGACCAGCTGCTTAAAGAAAATAAAGCATACCGTTGCTATATGACTTCAGAGGAGCTTGAGGCAGAACGGGAAGCGCAGATCGCCCGCAGTGAGATGCCACGCTATGGCGGCCAGCACGCCAACCTCACGCCTGAGGAGGAGCAGGCTTTCATCGATGAAGGCAGGGAACCGAGCATCCGCTTCCGCGTGCCCGCCGACAAGACATATAAATTTGATGACATCGTCAAAGGTGAAGTATCCTTCGATTCAAACGGCATCGGCGACTGGGTCATTGTGAAGAAGAACGGCGTACCGACCTATAACTTCGCAGTGGCGGTCGATGACCATATGATGGAAATCTCGCATGTACTCAGGGGAGATGACCACATCTCCAACACACCGAAGCAGCAGATGATCTATGAAGCAATGGGCTGGGAAGAACCGAAATTCGGCCACATGACCCTCATAGTCAACGAAGAGAAGAAGAAATTGTCCAAAAGGGACGGCTCCATCATCCAGTTCATTGAACAATATAAAGAACTCGGCTATCTGCCGGAAGCCCTCTTCAACTTCATCGCCCTGCTCGGATGGACACCTGAAGGGGAAGAGGAGATATTCTCCAAAGAAGCATTCATCGAATTGTTTGATGAAACGCGCCTGTCGAAATCACCTGCATTCTTCGACAAGCAGAAGTTGACTTGGATCAACAACCAGTACATGAAAGAAAAAGACACGGAAACTGTCTTTGATATGGCATTGCCGCACCTTGTAAAAGAAGGCTTGCTTGAAGAGAATGCTTCCGAAGAGTCGCTGGCGTGGGCCCGTAAACTTGTTGCCCTGTATCAGGAGCAGATGAGTTTTGCAGGAGAAATCACAACGCTGTCTGAACAGTTCTTCAAAGAAGAGATTGAGTTTGACGAGGCGGCCAACGAAGTGATCTCGCAGGAGCATATACCTGAGCTGATGGCGGCGCTCCATGCCCGTTTCAGTGACCTTGAAACATTCACCCCTGAAGCGATCAAAGCTGCGATAAAAGATGTCCAGAAATCAACGGGCTATAAAGGCAAGAAACTTTTCATGCCGATCCGTGTCGCCGTGACCGGCCAGACGCGTGGGCCGGAACTGCCGGACGCCATTGCGCTCATCGGCAAGGAAAAGACGCTTAACAGAATTCAGAAGCTGACATAAAATAAGCAAACTTGTTGCACCCTGTGAATCAATACCTTATGATTATTACAACAGAGACCCCGAGTATGGTCATTGAGCGGAAATAAGAGATTATCCGGCTGCTGAAAGGATAACCGTCTATCGATCAGAACTGCCCTCTGTAATGTTGATATGAATATTCAAGTGGCAGCTAAAGCTGCAAACAGAGTGGAACCGTGCATGATGCGCCTCTGTCCATATATGGACAGAGGCCATTTTAATATAGGAGGATGACATATGTTCAGCAGAATGAAAGAAGACATCGATATGGTTATGGAGCTGGACCCGGCAGCAAAGAGCAGGTGGGAAGTCTTCTTATCTTATTCAGGTTTACATGCAGTATGGAGCCACCTGTTGGCCCATCGCCTTTATAGAAGGAACGCCACCAGCCTGGCCCGGATCATTTCCCAGATCAGCCGCTTCTTCACCGGCATCGAAATACACCCGGGCGCAGAGATCGGGCGGCGTCTGTTCATCGACCACGGTAGTGGCACAGTGATCGGGGAGACATGCCGCATCGGTAATGATGTAACAATCTACCAGGGGGTCACCCTCGGCGGTACGGGTAAGGAAGAAAAGAAACGGCATCCAGACATCGATGATTTCGTGCTGATCGCGACCGGAGCGAAGGTGCTCGGCAATATTCGCATCGGGGAATGCTCAAAAGTGGGAGCGAACTCCGTAGTGCTGAAGGATATCCCGCCACACTCGACAGTGGTCGGCATCCCGGGCCAGGTGGTCAAACAGAAAGGGGAGAGAGTAAGGAGGGGACAGGTCTTCGAACACAGCAGCCTCCCAGACCCACTCCAGGAGAAGATCCGTGCACTGGAGGACGAAATAAAAGAATTCAGGAGAGATGTTGAAAATGGTAAAGATATTTAATTCACTCACAAGGAGAAAAGAGACATTCGAACCGCTCGAAGCAGGGAAGGTCAAGATGTACGTGTGCGGACCAACCGTGTACAACTATATCCATATCGGTAACGCCCGCCCTGCCATCGCCTTCGACACCGTCCGCCGCTATCTGGAGTACAAGGGATATGAAGTCAACTACGTCTCCAATTTCACGGATGTTGATGACAAGCTGATCAAGGCATCCAATGAACTGAAAGAAGAAGTGCCTGTCATTGCGGAGCGTTTCATAGAGGCGTTCTTTGAGGATACGGGCGCGTTGAACGTCAAGAAGGCCACAGCGCATCCTCGTGTCATGGATCATATGGATGACATCATCGAATTCATCAAAGTGCTGATTGACAAAGGGCATGCCTATGAATCGGAGGGCGACGTCTACTTCCATACACGCTCTTTCGAAGATTACGGTAAACTGTCCCATCAGTCGGTTGATGACCTGAAAGTTGGCGCGAGGATCGACGCGGGTGAAAAGAAGGAAGACCCACTTGACTTCGTACTGTGGAAACAAGCGAAGCCGAATGAGATAAAGTGGGATTCACCGTGGGGCGAAGGCCGGCCGGGCTGGCACATTGAGTGCAGCGTCATGGCAAGGCGCCACCTGGGTGATACGATCGACATACATGCAGGCGGCCAAGACCTTACGTTCCCACACCACGAAAATGAAATTGCCCAAAGTGAATGCATGACCGATGAGACGTTTGCAAACTACTGGATGCATAACGGCTACATCAATATCGACAACGAAAAGATGTCGAAATCCCTCGGCAACTTCATACTGGTCCACGACATCCTGAAAGAAATCGATCCGGACGTACTACGCTTCTTCATGATCAGTGTGCACTACCGCAACCCGATAAACTATAACAGGGAACTGGTGCAAGCTGCGGAGAATGGACTCAGACGCATCCAGTCTAGCTATGCGAAGGCTAAGGAACGTCTGGACAGTGCAGTGGGTAATGAAGGAGACGAAGCAGTCCATCGCCTTATAGAACAGAACCTCGAAGTATTCGAAGCGCACATGGATGACGATTTCAATACCGCCAACGCAATCAGTGCTTGGCACGATCTGACATCGGAATTGAATAAATACATGCGCCGCCAGACGACATGCAAAGAGACGCTCATGCGTTTCATCGAGGCGTTCGACAGCTACAGCGAAGTGCTTGGTGTTGGCCTGGAAGAAGAACAAGTATTGCTTGATGAAGACATCGAAGCGCTAATAGCAGAGCGCAATGAGGCGCGGCAGAGCCGTGACTTCAAGCGCGCCGACGCAATCAGGGACGACTTGAAGGCGCAAGGGATCATCCTGGAGGACACCAAGGAAGGTGTGAGGTTCAGGCGTGGATGATCGCAAGCTTGAAACGATGCAGCCCTTATCGCTTGCCTTCGTGGGTGACGCCGTCTATTCCGTCTATGTGAGGAGCCACCTTTTGGCTGCCAATCCGTACTTGAAGCCGGATGCGCTCCATCAGGCGGCCAACCGGATGGTAAATGCCTCCGCGCAGGCGCGTGCACTGGATTATCTCCGAAAGAATGAACTGACGGAAGCGGAGTGGGACATTGCCAGAAAGGCGCGTAATAAATCAAGTGCCACAAGGGCCAAGAACGCAACCATAAAGGATTACCGCAATGCTTCCGGACTCGAGGCATTGATCGGGCATCTCCATCTTTCCGGCAACACTAGCCGGATCGATGCGCTTATGGCCATCATATTGGAAATCGGGAGGGATAAAGATGACTAATGGAGTGATTGCAGGACGCCACGCAGTAAGGGAAGCCCTGCAGGGAGAAACGGAGATCAATAAGGTGTTCATCCAGGATTCCGTCAATAAAGGACAGATCAAGGATATATTGGATGCCGCCAGAAAAAAGAAAATCGTCGTGCAGACAGTACCGAAGACGAAGCTCGACGGTATGACTGATGAACGGCATCAAGGTGTTGTGGCGATGGGCAGCCCGCACGAATATATGGCGCTTGAGACGCTGCTGGAAAAAGTGGCGGGCAAACGTTCAAACGTGATTATCCTGGATGGCCTGGAAGATCCACATAATCTCGGATCTATACTCAGGACATGTGATGCGACCGGTTTTGACGGGGTGATCATACCAAATCGCCGCTCCGTCCAACTTACAGATACCGTCGCAAGAACATCCACCGGGGCAATTGAACATGTGCCGGTCGTAAGGGTGACGAACATCAACCAGACAATTGATACCTTGAAGGATCAGGGATTCTGGGTCGTCGGAAGTGAAGGCGGAGGCAACATGGATTACCGGGAAATGTCAGCAGATATGAATATCGCCTTGGTGGTCGGGAGCGAGGGCAAAGGGATCAGCAGAAAGACTCTGGAAAAATGCGATTTCATCGTCCAGATTCCTATGATCGGCCATATTACCAGTCTTAATGCATCGGTCTCAGCTGCTCTGCTGATGTATGAAGTGTTCCGCAAACAAGACGCTGGGCGTGAATGACATGAGACGTAAAAAAAGACGCATCCTGATCGTCGATGGCTACAACCTCCTCGGGGCCGACCCGGAACTGCATAAAGAGTCGCTGCAGTCGCTCCAGCTGCCAAGGGAGAAGATATTGGCCGCTCTCGCGGAGTACCAGTCGGTGGTCAATCAGGAAATCATCTGTGTGTTCGATGCCTATGAAGTGCGTTCGAAGGAGAGTGTGCGTGATTTTCACGGCGTCACCGTGGTCTACACAAAAGAGAAGGAGACGGCAGATGAATACATCGAACGGTTTGTGCATGATCATTACCACCCCCACTTATCGGAGATCAGTGTCGTGACAAGCGACTTGACTGAACAGAATGCGATATTTGCCCTCGGCGCCTACCGGATATCATCCCGTGAGATGTGGCTGAACTTGGCGGAAGCTGAAAAGAATATCAGTGAAAAAATAGATGCGATTAACGAAAAAATGCCCAGACAGAAACTGGATATCCGGCAGGATGTCCAAGCGAAACTCGAGAAATGGCGGCGTGGCCGTTTTTAGCATATTGAATATATTGATGATTCCTCTTATTCTTGAATAAAGTTCTGGGGGGATCGGTCATGTACCATATCACTGCATACCAATTTTATATCCGTGAGCGTGGAACAGATGATGACATGGATGAGCTCGCCTGCCGTGTGGATGGGGGTGACGTTGCCGCTTTTGATATAATGGATGAAAGGATCAGACCATATGTCAGGCGGCTGACCTACCGCTATTCCGAACATTTCCAGGACCGCGAGGATATGGAACAGGAGATGATGGAAGTCGCGCTCAAACTATGCAGCCGCTATGACCATACCCGCGGCAAATATATGCATTACCTCTACCGGACGCTTCGCTTCGAAATGATGAGCAGGTCCAGCGCGAACGGACTCAGGCGCTGCCGGGAACGGACATCCATCGAAAAGATGTATGACGAATCAAAGCGCAGCGAGCGGGAAGCGGATCCGATCAATATGATGGTAAAGGAAGAGCAGCTCCAATACCTGCTGCATAAAAAGGGAATCTGTTCACCTCTGGAGCAGAAAGTTCTGCAACACCTCGACCTGGGGCACAGCATCGAAGATGTGTGTCTGGCCTTTGAACTGGACAGGAAAGCGGTGCTCAATACGCTGCACCGCATCAGGCGTAAAAAAGAGCTTCTAAGCCATGAGGGGTGGGAAGGAGGGCCATTTGACAACACGGCATGAAATCGGTATAGTGAATTAGAATTGAAATGAGGGAGCTATGATGAAAGTGGCGCTAACATGCACTGGATGCGGGTCGCGCAATTATAGGACGACTACCGAGCACAAGGAAAGACTATCCATCAGGAAGTACTGCAAAACGTGCAACCGGCATCAGACTCATAAGAGTTCCATCTGATACAGGAGGAAACAACCGATGGCAAATGATAAGAATTTCCTGCAGAACGTTGTCAGCGAGATGAAGAAGGTAAGCTGGCCGACCGGTCAGGAAACGGTCCGCTATACAGCGGTCGTCATGTTCACAGTGATATTCTTTCTGGCGTTTTTCTATGCGCTGGACCTGGGTATCTCCGCACTCATAGACTTAATGTAACCAAAGGAGAGATACTATGTCTGGAGAAAAGAACTGGTATGCGGTGCATACTTATTCCGGATATGAAAATAAAGTGAAGAAGAACCTTGAAGCCCGGCTTGAATCGATGAACATGCAGGATCAGATTTTCCGCGTCATCATCCCTGAAGAGGAAGAGACGACCTTAAAGGACGGCAAGCGCAAAACGGCAATGAAGAAGACGTTCCCGGGATATGTGCTCGTCGAACTCATCATGACGGATGAGTCCTGGTACATCGTCCGCAATACCCCAGGGGTTACAGGCTTCGTCGGCTCCCAAGGTGCAGGCAGTAAGCCGAATCCGCTTCTGCCGGAAGAAGTGAAGTTCATCCTGAAACAGATGGGCATGGCTGAACGCACCGTCGATTTCGAAGTCGAAGTCGGCGAATCCATCAACATCGTCGATGGACCGTTCAAAAATCAGATGGGCGAAATCCGCTCCATCGATGAAGAGCACTATAAATTGACTGTGCTGGTCGAGATGTTCGGGCGTGAAACCCCGGTCGAAGTGGAGTTTGACCAGATCGAGAAATTGTAATAACTCACTTGCTTTTTTAATGGAATAGTGGTATATTATCATGGTCGAAATTTTTTCGGCCATCTTTTTTTATAGATGCGAGTGGGAGGGTGAAAACTGACATCCTGTGACCACATCACGATAACGAGGAGGTGCACATCGTGGCTAAAAAAGTAATCAACATTGTAAAATTGCAGATTCCTGCAGGTAAAGCGAATCCAGCACCACCGGTAGGTCCGGCATTGGGTCAAGCTGGTGTGAACATCATGGGATTCTGTAAAGAATTCAACGCACGTACACAAGAACAGGCGGGTCTCATCATTCCGGTTGAAATTTCCGTATTCGAAGACCGCTCATTTACATTCATCACAAAAACACCACCAGCAGCAGTTCTTCTCAAGAAAGCTGCAAACGTTGAAAAAGGTTCTGGAGAACCAAACACAAACAAGGTGGCCAGCGTAACTGAAGCGCAAGTGCGTGAAATCGCTGAAACTAAAATGGAAGATCTTAATGCAGCAGACGTCGAAGCGGCTATGCGTATGGTCGAAGGTACAGCCAGAAGCATGGGCTTCTCTATAGAAAAATAATTTGACTGAACATGAAAACAAAGTATTAATACAAACGTGGGAGGATTACCCGCTATAACCACAAGGAGGAATAGAAATGGCTAAGAGAAGTAAGAAGTATCAGGCAGCTCTTGAGAAGTTTGACCAAAACGCATCTTACAGCATTGAAGAAGCAGTCAAACTCGCTAAAGAGACAAGCACTGTCAACTTCGATGCCTCTGTTGAAGTAGCATTCCGCCTGGGTATTGATACGCGTAAGAATGACCAGCAGATCCGTGGAGCAATCGTCTTGCCGCACGGTACTGGGAAGTCACAACGTGTATTGGTATTCGCTAAAGGTGAGAAGGCTAAGGAAGCAGAAGCAGCAGGTGCAGATTTCGTAGGAGAGGACTACATCAAGAAGATTAATGAAGGATGGTTCGATTTCGACGTAATCGTAGCAACACCTGACATGATGGGCGAAGTAGGTAAACTCGGCCGTGTGCTTGGACCTAAAGGTCTCATGCCAAACCCTAAGACTGGCACTGTAACGATGGACGTTACGAAAGCAGTCGAAGAAATCAAGGCAGGTAAAGTGGAATACCGTGCAGAAAAATCCGGTATCGTGCATGCAGCGATCGGCAAAGTATCCTTCGATGAAGATAAGCTTGTCGAGAACTTCAAAGCAGTCCATGACGCGCTTGCAAAAGCGAAGCCAGCATCTTCAAAAGGTGTATACTTCAAGACCACTGCAGTTTCTTCAACTATGGGACCTGGCATCAAAGTGGATCCTAGCATAATCAGGGCCTAGAACGACCCTAAAGTATATATTGACAACTGCATCTATATTATGTATAGTTGCAGTTGTATTTTAATACTACCTAAGACAGTAGGAGCCATCGTGCTTAAAAGCCCATCCTGCCGAGGCAAATGATTAAGACTTGAATGATATTCAATATAAATTCAAGCACTTTTTGCCGAGGGTAAAAGGTGCTTTTTTTATTGCACCGGATACACAAATAAATATGGAGGTGTAACTATGTCAACAGTGATTGAAGCTAAACAGCAACACATCGATGTCATCACAGAACAATTCAAGAACTCTGTATCTACTGTACTTGTAGACTACCGTGGTCTGACTGTTTCTGAAATGACTGAGCTTCGCAAACAGCTCCGTGAAGCGAATATCGAATTCAAAGTCTACAAGAATACGATGACGCGCCGCGCGGCAGAAAAAGCTGAGCTTACTGAAATCAATGAATTCCTGACGGGACCAAACGCTATTGCATTCTCAAACGAAGATGTGATCGCGCCTGCGAAGATCTTGAACAACTTCGCCAAAGATCATGAAGCATTGGAAATCAAAGCAGGCATCATCGAAGGTCAATTCACACCGGTTGAAGATGTCAAAGCAATTGCAACGCTTCCAGACAAAGATGGACTCGTGTCCATGCTACTTTCTGTACTGCAAGCTCCAGTACGCAACTTCGCCTATGCAGTTAAAGCTGTCGGTGAAGAGAAAGAAAACGAAGAAGCTTAATAAACTATACCAATAAATGGAGGAATTATAATGTCCCAAGAACAAATCATTGAAGAAATCAAAGGTATGTCCGTACTTGAACTGAATGACCTTGTCAAAGCAATAGAAGAAGAGTTCGGCGTTACAGCTGCAGCTCCAGTAGCAGCAGCAGGCGCTGGTGCAGGCGAAGCGGCAGCAGAAGAGCAGACTGAGTTCGACGTTGAACTTACAGATGCTGGATCTTCCAAGATCAAAGTCATCAAAGTCGTTCGTGAAGCGACAGGCCTTGGCCTCAAAGATGCTAAAGCAGTCGTTGACGGTGCACCTAAAGTCGTCAAAGAAGGCGCTTCTAAAGAAGACGCTGAAGAGCTTAAAGCACAACTCGAAGAAGTTGGCGCAAGCGTAGAACTTAAATAATCTAATTCAGACATGTAGGGAGGCTCATTTTAAACGGTTGTTTAAATGAGTCTCTTTATTTACATAATGACGGCGCATGAATATAGGAGTGGTGTGATGAGCCATTATTTCACCGGACACGATTCGGAACATAACTATAAGGATATAGAGTATGTGTACCAAGATAAGCGCTACACATTTAAAACAGACCGCGGTGTCTTCTCCAAGGATCGCATCGATTATGGCAGTGCGGTTCTTATTGATGCGGTCATAAAGGATAGGGGTGCTGATGCGGGCGGAGACTTCATTGACATGGGGGCAGGCTACGGTCCGATCGGGATTGTCCTCGGAGATGTCCTTAATGCAGTCCCCCTGATGATTGAAGTGAATCCGGATGGGCTTTTGCTCTCCAGGGAGAATGCCACCCGCAATAAAGTGACGGCCGAAGTGATGGACCGCAGTGAATACGACGCCCATGCCGAAGCTTTTAAACCAGACTTCTACGTTACGAATCCTCCGTTCAGGGCAGGCAAAGATGTGGTGCTCGACATCATAGAAGATGCCGCCGGACGTTTGGAGGATGGTGCATTCTACATGGTCGTCCAAAAAAAGCAGGGGATGGCTTCATATCGCAAAGCCATCCAGGAAAGATTCGGCAATGTGGAGACACTTGTGAAGGATAAAGGATACTATGTCCTGAAGGGAATCGTCAGCCAATCTTAAATTTGACTTGACTTTTTTTCTGTGATATAGTTATAGAATGTAAAAATATAATGTCAATCAGTATGCATTTTTTCAGTGCGGATTGAATGGAGCGTATAAATATAGTTGATTAATAGAAAATGGGGTTGGTTTCGATTCCGTTTTCTTTTTGTCTTATTAACTGTTTAACTGCTTCGGTGAATGTTTTACGTAATTTTTATTAGGGGTGAATCTGTCGATGAGTGAACTGATTCAATATGGAAGACACGCTACACGCAGAAGTTATGCACGAATCGAAGAAAAAATGGATCTGCCGAACCTGATCGAAATCCAGACAAAATCCTATGAATGGTTCCTGGAGAAAGGCCTTATAGAGATGTTCAAGGACATTTCTCCAGTTGAAGACTTCACGGGTAATATGTCATTGGAGTTCGTCGACTATAAACTTGGCGAACCTAAATATGATGAGGACGAAGCAAAGAACCATGATGCAACTTATTCTGCACCTTTGCGTGTGAAAGTCCGTCTGATCATAAAAGAGACGGGCGAGGTTAAAGAACAGGAAGTGTTCATGGGTGATTTTCCTCTGATGACTGATACCGGCACGTTCGTCATCAATGGGGCGGAACGCGTCATAGTATCACAACTTGTCAGAAGTCCATCTGTCTATTATTCCGAGAAAATCGATAAGAACGGCAAAAGAGGGTTTGGCGCGACAGTGATTCCAAACCGCGGTGCCTGGCTTGAATATGAAATAGACGCCAAGGACATCGTCTACGTGAGGATCGACCGTACACGTAAACTGCCTATGACTATACTTCTTAGAGCGCTTGGATTCTCTACTGACCAGGAAATCATCAATATTCTTGGAGATAATGAATACGTCAGGAATACGCTTGAGAAGGATACTACCGAAACGGTAGATCAGGCACTCCTAGAAATCTACGAACGACTTCGCCCAGGCGAACCACCAACTGTCGAAAATGCGAGAAACCTTCTATATTCCCGCTTCTTCGATCCGAAACGCTATGACCTTGCGAGTGTAGGGCGCTATAAGATGAACAAGAAACTCCACCTGAAAGACCGTCTGTTCAACCAGGTATTGGCTGAGCCGATCGTCGACCGGGAAACGGGAGAGATTGTAGCAGAAACAGGCACTACAATCGACAGGCGTACATTGGACGGCATCATGGATGTCCTTGAATCCAATGCGAACCTGGAAACATATCATCTAGAGAATGGACTGCTCGATGAGCCGATTGAGATCCAATCCATAAAAGTTGAAGCACCGAACATGGAAGAGGGCACGACAACGATCATAGGAAACGCATTCCCTGATGTTGAAGTGAAGTCAATCACACCTTCTGACATCATCGCTTCAATGAGCTATTTCTTCAACCTGCTTCACGGCGTAGGACACACTGACGATATAGACCACCTCGGCAACCGCCGTCTGCGCTCTGTAGGGGAACTGCTCCAAAACCAATTCAGGATTGGTGTCTCCCGTATGGAACGTGTAGTGAGGGAACGCATGTCGATTCAGGATGCTGAATCCATCACACCTCAGCAGCTGATCAATATCCGTCCGGTAATCGCCTCCATCAAGGAGTTTTTCGGAAGTTCACAGCTGTCGCAATTCATGGACCAAACGAATCCACTTGCCGAATTGACGCACAAGAGACGGCTATCTGCACTTGGACCCGGCGGTCTGACGCGTGAGCGTGCAGGAATGGAAGTACGTGACGTACACTACTCCCACTACGGACGCATGTGTCCAATCGAAACGCCGGAAGGGCCGAACATCGGTCTGATCAACTCCCTGTCCAGTTATGCACGGGTCAATGAGTTCGGCTTCATCGAGACTCCTTATAGAAGAGTTGATCCGGAAACGAACAAGGTCACGAGCGAGACGCATTATCTGACGGCTGACGAAGAAGACAGCTACGTCGTCGCCCAGGCGAACGCGCTCCTTGAGGAAGATGGTTCATTCACCAATGAAGAAATCGTCTGCCGCTTCCGTGGTAACAACACGAAGATGGCGAGAGAACGCATGGACTACATGGACGTATCCCCGAAACAAGTTGTTTCTGCGGCGACGGCGTGTATCCCGTTCCTCGAAAACGATGACTCGAACCGTGCTTTGATGGGTGCCAACATGCAACGTCAGGCTGTACCACTCCTGATTCCACAGTCACCACACATCGGTACGGGCATGGAGCACGTAGCTGCACGCGACTCTGGTGCTGCAATCGTCGCACGCTACAAAGGCCGTGTAGAACGTGTGGAAGCGAAAGAAATCCACATACGTCGGATTGAAGATCAGAATGGAAAAGAAGTTGAGACGGACAAAGATGTATATAAACTGTCCAAATTCATCCGTTCGAACTCCGGAACGTGCTATAACCAGAAACCGATTGTCGCAAAAGACGACATTGTCGCCAAAGGTGAAATCCTTGCTGATGGTCCGTCCATGGATAACGGCGAGATGGCACTGGGTCAAAACCTGGTGGTCGGCTTCATGACTTGGGACGGCTACAACTATGAGGACGCTGTCATCATGAGTGAACGTATGGTCAAGGATGACGTCTATACATCCATTCACATAGAAGAGTACGAATCTGAATCCAGAGATACGAAACTTGGGCCTGAAGAAATCACAAGGGACATTCCGAACGTTTCTGATAATGCGCTGAAGAAACTGGATGATCGCGGTATCGTACACATCGGTGCTGAAGTCAAGGACGGCGATATCCTCGTCGGTAAAGTCACCCCTAAAGGTGTAACCGAACTGACAGCTGAAGAGCGTCTACTCCATGCGATATTTGGTGAGAAAGCGCGTGAAGTGCGTGACACCTCACTTCGTGTACCGCATGGCGCAGGAGGCATTGTACTGGATGTCAAAGTCTTCAACCGTGAAGATGGTGACGAACTCTCTCCAGGGGTCAACCAGCTCGTGCGTGTCTATATCGTACAAAAGCGTAAGATCAGCGTAGGTGACAAAATGTGTGGACGACACGGTAACAAAGGTGTCATCTCCAGGATCCTACCTGAGGAAGATATGCCTTATATGCCAGATGGCACACCAATCGACCTCATGCTCAACCCACTTGGGGTACCATCGCGTATGAATATCGGACAAGTGCTTGAACTTCACCTCGGCATGGCTTCCCGTGCCATGGGTGTGAAGATGGCTTCTCCAGTATTTGACGGTGCGAATGAGGAAGATGTATGGGAGACGATGTCAGAAGCAGGACTTGCCCATGATGGTAAGACTGTCCTCTACGATGGCAGAACGGGAGAACCGTTTGAGAGCCGCATCTCCGTTGGTGTCATGTACATGCTCAAACTTGCCCACATGGTCGACGACAAACTCCATGCGAGAAGTACCGGACCATATTCACTTGTTACACAGCAGCCACTTGGCGGTAAAGCCCAGTTCGGTGGCCAGCGTTTCGGGGAAATGGAAGTATGGGCACTGGAAGCATATGGTGCCGCCTATACCCTCCAGGAAATCCTGACGGTCAAATCCGATGATACCGTCGGTCGCGTGAAGACCTACGAAGCGATCGTAAAAGGTGAAAATGTCCCTAAACCCGGCGTGCCTGAATCATTCCGTGTACTGATGAAGGAGTTGCAGAGCCTCGGTCTCGATGTCAATCTGCTTGATGAGAATGACGAAGAAATCGAGATGCGTGATACAGAAGAGGACGAAGCGCCTAATCAGATGAATTTGAGTGCGCAGCCAAAAGCAGCGACTGAAGATGTCACTGAATGATGATTGAGCTTGATAAAACTTTAGGGAGGAAAGCTCATTGATAGATGTAAATAGATTTGAATATATGAAAATAGGTCTGGCTTCATCCGAAAAGATCCGTTCATGGTCTTTCGGTGAAGTCAAGAAACCTGAAACGATCAACTATAGAACGCTTAAGCCTGAACGTGACGGCCTTTTCTGTGAAAAGATATTCGGCCCGACGAAAGATTGGGAATGTAGCTGCGGTAAATATAAGCGTGTAAGATATAAAGGCATGGTCTGTGACCGCTGTGGTGTGGAAGTGACACGTGCCAAAGTCAGACGTGAGAGGATGGGGCACATTGAACTTGCTGCCCCTGTCTCCCACATCTGGTATTTCAAAGGCATCCCGTCCAGGATGGGACTGCTGCTTGATATGTCCCCACGCTCCCTGGAAGAAGTCATCTACTTCGCTTCCTATGCAGTCATCAAGCCGGGATCTACAGGGCTTGAGCCTAAGCAACTGCTGACTGAGCGCGAGTACAGGGAATATTACGATAAGCACGGCAATACGTTTACGGCCAAGATGGGTGCTGAAGCCATCAGAGAACTGTTGATGGATGTCAATCTTGAAGATGAACTCGCCCAACTCAGAAAAGAGCTGGAAACAGCAACAGGCCAAAGATTGACGCGTGCAATCAAGCGTCTTGAAGTCGTCGAATCGTTCCGGAGCTCAGGTAATGACCCTGCCTGGATGATTCTTGATGTACTGCCGATCATCCCGCCGGAAATCCGTCCGATGGTCCAGCTTGATGGCGGACGTTTCGCCACAAGTGACTTGAACGACCTCTACCGCCGGGTCATCAACCGTAATAACCGCCTCAAGCGTCTCCTTGACTTGGGAGCACCTGGAATCATCGTCCAGAACGAAAAACGTATGCTCCAGGAAGCTGTTGATGCATTGATCGATAACGGCCGTCGTGGTCGTCCGGTGACTGGTCCGGGGAACCGTCCGCTCAAATCCCTCTCCCACATGCTGAAAGGGAAACAGGGACGTTTCCGTCAGAACTTGCTCGGTAAACGTGTCGACTACTCTGGACGTTCAGTCATCGTAGTTGGTCCAAGCCTGAAGATGTATCAGTGTGGACTGCCGAGGGAAATGGCTCTCGAACTGTTCAAGCCGTTCGTCATGAAAGAACTTGTTGAACGTGAAATGGCAACCAACATCAAGAATGCCAAAGGTAAGATCGAGCGCATGGAAAATGAGGTATGGGATGTCCTTGAAGATGTCATCAAGGAGCACCCGATACTGCTGAACCGTGCACCGACACTCCACCGTCTGGGCATTCAGGCGTTCGAGGCAACACTCGTCGAAGGGCGTGCGATCAGGTTGCACCCATTGGTTACGACTGCCTATAACGCAGACTTTGATGGTGACCAGATGGCAGTGCATGTTCCGCTATCTAAAGAAGCTCAGGCTGAGGCCCGCACATTGATGCTGGCTGCCCAAAACATCTTGAACCCTAAGGATGGTAAGCCGGTTGTTACACCTTCACAGGATATGGTGCTCGGTAACTACTACCTTACACTCGAGAGGGAGAACACAAAACGCGAAGGTCATATCTTCAAGGATGCCGATGAAGTTGTAATGGCTTATCAGAACGGCTATGTACAACTCCACAGCCGCATCGGAGTGCATACCGACAGTTTCGCAGCAGAAAAGGTTTCCGAGGAAAATCAGGGCAAGATCCTCATGACGACGATAGGAAAAGTCATCTTCAATGAAATCATGCCGCCTTCCTTCCCGTACATTAATGAACCGACAAGGGAAAACCTTGAGGTGAAGACACCGGACCGCTACTTCGTCGCTGCATCGGAACTTGGCGAGGGTGGATTGGCAGAGCGTTTCAAAGAGGCGCCTCTAGTCGATCCGTTCAACAAGAAATTCCTGGGGCAGATCATAGCGGAAGTGTTCAACGCCTTCCACATCACTGAGACTTCCGTCATGCTCGACCTTATGAAAGATCTTGGCTTCAAGTATTCATCTAAAGCCGGAATCACTGTAGGTGTGTCTGATATAGTCGTACTTCCTGAGAAGAAGGAAATCATCGATGAAACAGAAGAGAAGGTTGAAAAAGTCCAGAAACAGTTCTCACGTGGCCTGATCACGGAAGAAGAACGCTACGGCACGGTCATAGAGCTGTGGACGCGTGCGAAGGATGATATCCAAGCACGGTTGATGCAGTCACTTGATCGCCTGAACCCGATATTCATGATGAGTGATTCAGGTGCCAGGGGTAACGCGTCCAACTTTACTCAACTGGCCGGAATGCGCGGTCTGATGGCCAACCCGTCAGGCCAGATCATAGAACTTCCGATCAAGTCCAGCTTCCGTGAAGGGTTGACGGTTCTTGAGTACTTCATCTCCACGCACGGTGCACGTAAGGGTCTGGCTGATACTGCACTTAAGACGGCGGACTCAGGATACCTCACAAGACGTCTGGTCGACGTCGCACAAGATGTCATCGTCCGCGATGACGACTGTGGAACTGATAAAGGGCTGCTCGTTTCAGCGCTTACAGAAGGTTCAGAATTGATCGAGCCACTCATCGACCGCCTCGAAGGGCGTTATGCCAAAGAAACGGTCAAGGACCCTGAAACGAAGGAGATCTTGGTCCACTCAAATGAACTGATCACAAATGAGATAGCGAAAGCGATTGTGAACAGTGGCGTCGAAGAAATGTACATCCGTTCAGCCTTCACGTGTAATACACGCCACGGTGTATGTGAACGTTGCTACGGTAAGAACCTTGCAACCGGCGAAAAAGTGGAAGTGGGTGAAGCGGTTGGTACAATCGCTGCACAATCCATCGGTGAGCCGGGTACACAGCTCACAATGCGTACATTCCACACAGGTGGGGTCGCAGGAAGCGACATCACTCAAGGTCTGCCGCGTATACAGGAGCTCTTCGAAGCACGTAATCCGAAAGGTCAGGCGATGATTTCAGAAATCCGCGGAGCGGTGACTGATATTGAAATCGTCAAAGATCGCCAGCAGGAGATCAAGATCAAAGGTGAGCAGGAAACGAAGACGTATACCGCACCGGCGACAGCACGCCTGCTTGTAGAAATCGGCGATAAGGTCGAACCGGGTGAGATACTGACCGAAGGTTCGATCGAACCGAAGGAACTCCTCGCAGTTGCAGGTCTGAACCGTACGCAGGAATACCTGCTTAAGGAAGTTCAGAAAGTATACCGCATGCAGGGTGTTGAAATAGATGATAAGCACGTTGAGGTTATGGTCAGACAGATGCTGAGGAAGGTTCGTATCATCGATGCAGGTGATACTAAGCTGCTCCCTGGCGCACTGGTCGACATCCATGCCTTTACGGATGCCAACCGTGATATCTTCAAGAAGCGCAAACGTCCGGCAACCGCAAAACCGGTACTGCTCGGTATCACCAAGGCGTCACTTGAAACAGAAAGCTTCCTTTCTGCAGCAAGCTTCCAAGAAACGACAAGAGTGCTCACAGATGCTGCAATCAAAGGTAAACGCGATGAACTTCTCGGCCTCAAAGAGAACGTCATCATTGGTAAACTCATACCGGCAGGTACAGGAATGCCAAGATACCGCGATGTGGAAATTGATGTCGAACATCCTGAATCTGCAGAGCAGAAGGAAGAAATTCTCATTGAAGAATAAAAACAGAATACCCGCTCTTTTGAGCGGGTGCTGTTTTAAAATAGTATGTTGACATCCCTATTCAGAGATGCTACTATAATTAAGGTTACTCCATATTGAATCTTTACGATTGTTATGGAGAGATAAAATGCAAAATGTAAGAATTATTTCTTACACATTTTTTTATACCTTTAAAATGAGCCACCTGGATGTGTGGGATTAATTGAAGAGAGGAGGAAAACCATGCCAACGATTAACCAGCTTGTGAGAAAACCGCGTCAAAGCAAATCACAAAGCACAGACTCACCAGCATTGAACAAGGGCTACAACAGTCTTAAGAAACGTATGACAGACGAAAATGCACCACAAAAAAGAGGTGTATGTACGCGTGTCGGTACGATGACTCCTAAGAAACCGAACTCCGCCCTCCGTAAATATGCACGTGTGAGACTTTCAAATACTATTGAAGTGAACGCATATATACCTGGAATCGGACACAATCTCCAAGAGCACAGTGTTGTACTCATCCGTGGAGGACGTGTAAAGGACCTTCCTGGTGTACGCTACCACGTTGTACGCGGTGCGCTTGATACTTCAGGTGTCAACGACCGTAAACAGAGCCGTTCACTATACGGTACAAAACGCGCCAAAAAGAAAAAATAAAAATATAAAATGATATAAATTTTTGAAAGGAGGATGACTATGCCACGTAAAGGACCAGTCCCAAAAAGAGACGTATTGCCGGATCCGATCCACAATTCCAAGCTTGTGACTAAGCTCATCAACAAAATGATGGTAGACGGAAAACGCGGTACTTCCCAAAGAATTCTTTACTCAGCTTTCGATCTTGTACAGGAACGTTCCGGCAGAGATGCAGGAGAAGTTTTTGATGAAGCAATCGAAAACATCATGCCAGTACTTGAAGTCAAAGCACGTCGCGTAGGTGGTTCAAACTACCAAGTACCTGTTGAGGTGCGCCCAGAACGCCGTACGACTCTCGGCCTCCGCTGGCTCGTGAACTACTCGCGTCTGCGCGGGGAGAAGACTATGGAAGAGCGCCTGGCAAACGAAATTCTTGATGCTGCCAACAACACTGGTGGTGCTGTCAAGAAACGTGAAGACGTTCATAAGATGGCTGAAGCAAACAGAGCTTTCGCACACTACCGCTGGTAATAAGAAGGTTGTGCAACAGCCTATCTATTCCATTCCTGGAAGGAGAAAAAGATATCAATGGCAAGAGAATTCTCTTTAGAAAAAACGCGTAATATCGGTATCATGGCCCACATCGATGCTGGTAAGACAACAACGACTGAACGTATCCTCTATTATACCGGCCGTATCCACAAAATCGGTGAAACGCATGAAGGTGCGTCACAGATGGACTGGATGGAGCAGGAGCAGGAGCGTGGAATCACGATCACTTCCGCTGCGACTACAGCACAATGGGACGGCCACCGTGTCAACATCATCGATACACCAGGCCACGTAGACTTCACAGTAGAGGTTGAACGTTCCCTACGTGTACTTGATGGCGCGGTGACGGTACTTGATGCCCAGTCTGGCGTTGAGCCGCAGACGGAAACTGTCTGGAGGCAGGCGACAACTTACGGTGTACCGCGTATCGTCTTCATCAACAAGATGGATAAAGTCGGTGCAGACTTTGAGTACTCCGTAAGTACGATCAAGGATCGCCTTCAAGCAAATGCGCATCCAATCCAATTCCCAATCGGTTCTGAAGATAACTTCACAGGAATCATAGATTTGGTTGAGATGAAAGCATTTAACTACAACAATGACCTTGGTACTGATGTCCAGGAGATTGAAATCCCGGCTGAGTACAAAGAAAAGGCAGAAGAGCTTAGGGAAGGCCTCATTGAAGGACTTGCCGATGTGAATGAAGACATCATGGAAAAATACCTCGGCGGAGAAGATATTTCTCTTGAAGAATTGAAAGCTGCAATCCGTCAGGCGACTTGTGATGTTGAGTTCTATCCTGTACTTTGCGGTACTGCATTCAAGAACAAAGGGGTCCAACTCCTTCTTAATGCTTCAATCGACTATCTTCCGTCCCCGCTTGATGTGAAACCGATCGTCGGTCACAGAAAAGATGACGAAGATGAAGAGGTTATCGCCAAGCCAGACGACTCTGAGTCATTTGCAGCGCTTGCCTTTAAGGTCATGACGGACCCATTCGTCGGTAAATTGACTTTCTTCCGTGTGTACTCAGGTACCCTCAGCGCAGGCTCCTATGTTCAGAACACGGCGAAAGACAAACGTGAGCGTGTTGGTCGTCTCCTGCAGATGCACGCCAACTCCCGTCAAGAAATTTCCACTGTCTATGCAGGCGACATCGCTGCTGCGATCGGCTTGAAAGATACTGGAACAGGGGATACGCTCTGTGACGAGAAGAACCAGGTCATCCTTGAATCAATGGACTTCCCAGAGCCGGTTATCCACCTCTCTGTGGAACCTAAATCCAAAGCTGACCAAGACAAAATGTCCAGCGCACTCGTCAAGCTTCAGGAAGAAGACCCTACCTTCACGGCACACACCGATAACGAAACGGGTCAGGTCATCATCGGCGGTATGGGTGAACTCCACCTTGATATCCTCGTAGACCGTATGAAGCGCGAATTCAGAGTGGATTGTAACGTAGGTGCGCCAATGGTGTCCTACCGCGAGACATTCAAGAAGCAGGCAGCTGTTCAAGGTAAGTTCGCCCGTCAATCCGGTGGACGTGGCCAGTTTGGTGATGTTCACATCGAATTCACACCTAACGAAGTAGGCGGCGGATTCGAGTTTGAAAACGCGATCGTCGGTGGTGTGGTTCCACGTGAATACATTCCATCCGTCGAAGCAGGACTCAGGGACTCCATGGAGAACGGTGTGCTTGCAGGCTACCCTATGGTAGACGTCAAAGCAAAACTCTTCGATGGTTCCTACCACGATGTCGACTCCTCAGAAATGGCCTTTAAAGTTGCTGCATCATTGGCACTCAGAGAAGCTGCCAAAGTATGTGAGCCGGTCATTCTTGAGCCAGTCATGAAAGTTGAAATTGTAATGCCTGAAGAGTATATGGGTGATATCATGGGTGATGTCACAAGCCGTCGCGGACGTGTTGAAGGTATGGCTGCACGCGGTAACGCGCAAGTCGTCAATGCTTTCGTTCCACTTTCCGAAATGTTCGGCTATGCAACGAATCTGCGTTCCAACACGCAGGGACGCGGCACGTATACAATGGCATTCGATCACTACGAAGAAGTTCCAAAATCAATTTCTGAAGAAATCATCAAGAAAAACAAAGGTGAATAATCAGCTCGCTTGATTTTTGGATCATAATCATTTATAAGTGGTTTAGAAACACCTCGGGCGGGCACGTCCCGTTTCCGAGTTTCAATATAAATATAAACAATTCTTTTAAGGAGAGGTATACAAATGGCAAAAGAAAAATTCGACCGTTCCAAGACGCATGCCAATATAGGTACAATTGGTCACGTTGACCACGGTAAAACTACACTGACAGCCGCTATCGCAACAGTTCTCGCTAAAAGAGGATCAGGCGAAGCTCAGAGCTATGCTCAGATCGATAACGCACCGGAAGAAAAAGAGCGTGGAATCACGATCAACACTTCCCACATCGAGTACGAAACTGAAACACGCCACTACGCGCACGTTGACTGCCCAGGTCACGCTGACTATGTCAAAAACATGATCACTGGTGCAGCTCAAATGGACGGCGGTATCCTAGTCGTTTCTGCAGCGGATGGCCCAATGCCACAAACTCGTGAGCACATCCTGCTTTCACGTAACGTTGGTGTACCAGCACTTGTTGTATTCCTCAACAAAGTAGATATGGTAGACGACGAAGAGCTTCTTGAACTCGTAGAAATGGAAGTGCGTGAGCTTCTTTCTGAATACGACTTCCCTGGCGATGACATCCCTGTAATCGCAGGTTCTGCTCTTAAAGCGCTTGAAGGCGTAGAAGAATACGAAGACAAAATCTTGGAACTCATGAATGCAGTCGACGAATTCATCCCGACTCCAGAGCGTGACTCTGACAAGCCATTCATGATGCCTGTAGAGGACGTATTCTCCATCACAGGACGTGGAACAGTTGCTACTGGCCGTGTTGAACGTGGTAGCATCAAAGTCGGTGAAGAAGTTGAAATCATCGGTATCAATGAAGATTCCACTAAAACAACTGTTACAGGTGTTGAAATGTTCCGTAAGCTTCTTGACTATGCAGAAGCTGGCGACAACATCGGTGCGCTCCTCCGTGGTGTAGCACGTGAAGACATCCAGCGTGGACAAGTACTTGCTGCTCCTGGATCCATCACACCACACACTAACTTCAAAGCTGAAGTTTATGTACTTTCAAAAGAAGAAGGTGGACGTCACACTCCATTCTTCAACAACTACCGCCCACAGTTCTACTTCCGTACTACGGACGTAACTGGTGTTGTAGAACTTCCTGAAGGTACAGAAATGGTTATGCCTGGCGATAACGTTGAAATGAACGTTGAACTCATTTCTCCAATCGCGATCGAAGACGGTACACGTTTCTCCATCCGTGAAGGTGGACGTACTGTTGGATCAGGCGTTGTAACTGAAATCGTCAAATAATATATTTGAAGATACTAGAAGCCGGGGGTTCCCCCGGCTTCTTTTATATGTGAAAAGGCCATCCTCGAAAGAGATGGCCTTTTTTAATGGTCATTGAAATTAAGAACAATGCTGCAGAGGGATTCCACCCCGGCCTTCAAGCCATCCTCATCGATGTCGAACAATGGATGGTGATGAGGATGATCGATTCCTTTTTCCGGATTACGGACGCCAGTATAGAAATAGCAGCCAGGCACTTTTTCAAGGTAATAGGCAAAATCCTCACCACCCATGGAAGGAGGGTTTTCTTCAGTGATTTTTACATATGCTGCATCTTCAAGGGAATGGAGGACATGGTCAAGTTGCGAGTTATTGTTGAGCAGCGCAGGGTAGCCATGCTGATAGTCAAGTTTACATGTGACCTCGAAACTTGACTCGATGCCCTTTATGATGCCGTCCATCCGTCTCAGCACATCATCTTTTACACTTTGCTCGAATGTACGTATCGTGCCCCGCAGTTCCACTGAGTTGGGGATGACATTGAAAGAAGAACCCCCGTTGAACATGCTGGTCGTCACAACAGCTGACTTTAGGGGATCGACGGTGCGGGAAACGATGGATTGGAGCTGCTGGATCAGAGAAGCCCCGGCAACGACGGGATCAACCGCTTCGTGAGGTTCTGCACCGTGTCCCCCACGACCTTCTACAGTGATTGTAAAAGCATCTGCTGCGGCATATGCGAAATCCTTCGTGTAGGATAGCGTACCTGTTGGATAGAGGGAGGAGACATGTGTCCCGAATATATAATCGACACCATCAAGTGCGCCGTCCTCGATCATCGCCTGTGCACCCCCTGGAAGCATCTCCTCAGCATGCTGGAAGAGGAACACGACATTGACCTTCAGTTCTTCTTTGCGTGCCGCGAGTATACGTGCGGTTGTGATGAGCATTGCAGTATGTGCATCGTGGCCGCATGCATGCATGATTCCCGGCACTGTGGACCTGTAGGGCACATCCTTTTCATCCTCGATCGGCAAGGCATCAAAATCGGCGCGCAGCGCGATAGTTTTAAAGTCATCATCGATGTCCAGTCGAGCAACGATGCCATTGCCGCCTACATTCTGGCGGATGTCCAAGCCAAGGTCGCTGATCTGCTCATAGATATACTGTTTTGTTTCTGCTTCCTTAAAGGAGAGCTCCGGGTGCATATGCATATGCCGGCGCATATGAACCATTTCCTCATATAGGTTTTCTATATCCTGTTGGATCTTCATCATATGCTCGCCTCCTTATCGAAGTAGTTGAATACGGATTTCACCATGACGGAGACGGCATTCGTCAAGCCTTTCTCATCAATATCGAACTTGCCATGATGATGCGGGTAGTCGGCTTTGAAATTGGTGTTGCGGGTACCGGTATAGTAGAAGGTGCCTGGCACCCTCTGTAGGTAATAGGAGAAATCTTCCCCGCCGAGATCCGGTTCCAGCTCCTGCACTTCCTGTACTGTAGAGATGTCAGTCGCCGCCTGGAGAACGAGATCTGTCTTGTCGGTATCATTAACCACAGGAGGATACCCTTTCATATAATCGAGGTCATAGGTTATTCCTGTTGTGGTCACAAGGCCTTCAAGGCACTTTTTAAGTTCGTTGATCATCACCGCCTGTGTCTCGTGGTTGAAAGTCCGGATAGTGCCTCCGACTTCAACCGTATCGGGAATGATATTATGCTGGTGTCCGGCATTGAACATTGTGATGGATAGGACGACAGGCTCCATCGGCTTGGATTTTCTTGTGACGATGTACTGCAGCTGATTGCAGAAGGTAATGGCTGCAGCGACAGGATCGATTGCGACGTGCGGTTTTGAAGCATGGCCGCCGCGCCCGTTTATCTTAATGGTGAAGTCGTCGGGCATGCCGGTTGCCGTGCCGTATTTATAGCCGATTGTACCGACATCGAGGCCACTGCTCACATGTTGGCCAAATATGGCGTCCACTCCGTGCAGACAGTCATCCGCAATCATCTGCAAGGCGCCTCCCGGGTCGACTTCTTCAGCATGCTGGAAGATAAATACCACGTTGCCGCGCAGCTGTGCTTTATTTTCAGAAAGGATGCGGGCTACGGTGAGCAGTACTGCGGTATGGGCATCATGGCCGCAGGCATGCATCACCCCGGGTACGGTCGAACGGTAGGGCACATCCTTCTGGTCCTGTATCGGTAGGGCATCAAAATCAGCGCGCAATGCGACTGTCGGTCGCTCCGGGTCGATGATCAGACGACCTACAACACCTCTGCCGCCGACGCCTTCTTTTGTCTCTATGCCGAGCTCCCTTAAGTATTCTGCGATATATGCGGGAGTCTGGACTTCATGGAAGGACAGCTCCGGGTACATATGGAAATGGCGTCTCAATCTGACCATTTCATCGTAGTGGTCTTCCGCCAATTGTTCTATCATTCTTGTTTCCATTCAATCACCTGCTCAATCTCGAGAATTTTCATGAACATCGATAATCCACTGGTCATCGCTTCTTCATCCAAGTCGAACATGGGATGGTGGTGGACATAATCACTCTGCTTGGCTGCATTGCCCGATCCCGTGAAGAAGAAGGCCCCCGGGACCTCATTGATATAGTAGGAAAAATCCTCGCCTATCATCATCGGCTTGGCAGTCTCAAAGGAAAGACCTATGGCAGCTGCGGCTTCTTCGATGATCTCTGCTTCCCTGTTATGGTTAACGACTGCAGGATAGCCGATATTATACTCAAGTTCAGCGGTCGCCCCCCGTTTCCTTGCTGTGTAGTCGACTTCTTTTTGGAAGATATCCTTGATGCGTTCTTTGATGGACTGCTCGAAAGTTCTTACCGTACCAACCAGCTCAGCCGTGTCCGGGATGACGTTAAAGGCATCGCCGGCACGTATTTTACCGACGGTGACGACTGCATTGTCGAGGGGGGATATTTGCCGTGATACAGCAGTCTGCAGACTGGTGATCAGCTCTGCTGCAATGATTATGGGGTCGACTGCTTGACTTGGATGTGCTGCATGGCCACCCCGGCCTTTTATTTTTATTTTGAACATATCCGGACTGGATATGATGGGGCCTGGTTTTGTCTTGATTGTATGGGTCGGATACTGGCTCCAGTAATGCTGGCCGTAGACCCTATCGATGCCGTCGAGGACACCATCCTCGACCATCGCAACTGCACCGCCTGGCTGTATCTCCTCAGCGAATTGAAAGATGAAGGATACGCTGCCTTGAATGGCGTCCCTATTTTCATAAAGGAGATCGAGCAGTGCAAGCAGTGTACTTGTATGGGCATCATGCCCGCACGCATGCATGACACCGTCCACTGTAGATCTATAGGGCACATCTTTCCCGTCATGTATGGGAAGGGCATCGAAATCGGCACGGATGGCGATGTGCGGATGTCCGCCATCGCCGATTGTAGCGAGGATGCCGCCTTTCCCGACCCCTTCACGTATTTTCAGCTCCGGGTACTTCTGCAAGCGTTTCAATATGTATCTGTAGGTCTCCTCTTCATGGAATGAAACTTCCGGATGCATATGCAGATAACGTCTTGTGTCGATCATTCCGGGTAACGCCGCTTGTGCCATATCCCGAATCTTCATAACTTCAACCTCCTTGGTCATGTCATATAATATTATCAAATTTTCGAACTTTTTGGAACTTAATAAAAACATCGTTTCAATTCTAAGACAGCTTTCAATTATGATATGATATGGGAAAGAGGAGGAGATTGTAAATGTCTAAAATTTTGGATGAGTATCTTGCATCAAATCTGCAGGAATTGAAAAATAACGGACTCTATAATGAAATCGATGTGGTTGAAGGTGCCAATGGACCAGAAATCACGATTGGCGGCAAGAAGCTGATCAATCTATCTTCCAACAACTATCTCGGCCTTGCGACGGACGAGACACTTAAGAAGGTTGCGAAAGAAGCAATCGATACCCATGGTGTAGGCGCAGGCGCCGTACGTACAATCAACGGTACCCTGGATCTGCATGTGGACCTGGAAGAGACTTTGGCTAAATTCAAAGGCACTGAAGCGGCAGTTGCATTCCAATCCGGTTTCAACTGTAACATGGCAGCGATTCAGGCGGTCATGGGCAAAGAGGATGCGATCCTGTCTGATGAATTGAACCACGCCTCAATCATCGACGGATGCCGCCTTTCCCGCGCAAAAATCATCCGTGTAAACCACTCCGATATGGATGATCTCCGCAAAAAAGCCAAAGAAGCTGTGGAATCGGGCCAGTACGGAAAAGTCATGTACATTACTGACGGTGTATTCTCGATGGATGGCGATGTTGCGTTGCTGCCGGAAATCGTGGAAATCGCCAAGGAATTCGACCTCATCACATATGTGGACGACGCACACGGTTCAGGTGTCATGGGCAAAGGTGCAGGAACTGTTAAGCACTTCGGCCTGGAGAAGGAAATCGACATCCAGATGGGTACACTGTCAAAAGCGATCGGTGTCGTCGGCGGCTATGTTGCAGGTAGTCAAAATCTGATCGACTACCTTAAAGTGGCAGCCCGTCCATTCCTGTTCTCCACATCACTGACACCTGGGGATACGCGTGCGATAACTGAGGCAGTCCACAAGCTGATGGATTCCACAGAGCTGCACGACAAGCTCTGGGAGAATGGTGATTACCTGAAAAAAGGCCTTAAGAATCTCGGTTTTGATATCGGTAATTCCGCAACACCGATCACCCCTTGCATAATCGGCGATGAAAAGACGACCCAGGAGTTCTCGAAACGCCTCATGGAAGAAGGCGTATATGCCAAGTCCATCGTCTTCCCGACTGTACCCAAAGGTACAGGGCGTGTAAGGAACATGCCGACGGCAGCACACACTAAAGAAATGTTGGATGATGCGCTTGCTGCATATGAAAAAGTAGGAAAAGAACTGAACGTAATCTCATAATTAAGGAGCACGGCGATGGAACGGATTATTATTACCGGTGCGCTCGGGCAGATCGGCACTGAGCTGACTTTAAAACTAAGAGAGAAATACGGGGACGAAAATGTTCTGCCGACGGACATCAAAGAACCTGAGAGTGACGAATTGAAAGGTAAGCCCTTTGAGATCCTGGATGTCAGGGATAAAACGCGGATGGATGAAATCGTAGAGGATTTCAAACCCGATACGATTATGCATATGGCCGCGCTACTCAGCGCGACTTGCGAAAAGAATCCGCAATTCGCTTGGGACATCAATATGGGAGGACTTGTAAACGCCCTTGAGACCGCAAGGGAGCGGGACCTTAAATTCTTCACTCCAAGTTCCATCGGTGCTTTCGGACCATCGACTCCGAAGGAGAACACCCCGCAGGTCACCATCCAGAGGCCGACCACGATGTATGGTGTGAATAAAGTATCGGGAGAACTGCTGTGTGACTACTACCATGAGAAATTTGGTGTGGACACACGGGGCGTGAGGTTCCCGGGACTCATTTCCCATGTCAAGGAGCCCGGCGGCGGTACAACCGATTATGCCGTTGAAATCTTCTTTGAAGCCATCCGGAATGGACAGTATACATCGTTCATAGATAAAAATACGAATATGGACATGATGTATATGGATGATGCCATCGAGGCGATCATCAAGCTGATGGAAGCGGATGCTTCGAATCTGGAACACCGCAACGCCTTCAACGTCACAGCGATGAGCATCAATCCTGAGATGGTGGCGAATGAAATCAAAAAGCATATACCCGACTTCGAACTGTTCTATGATGTGGACCCTGTACGTCAGGGGATCGCAGAGAGTTGGCCGAACGCCATCGATGCGACGGAAGCTGAACGGCAGTGGGGATTTGCACCACAATACGACCTTGAAAAAATGACTGTAACAATGTTGGAAGCAATACGAAATAAATGATAAGAAGGCATACTGCCTTCTTATTTTTCTGATTGGGGCAGTTTAATGACGCGTATAATTTTGTTTGATAAAGATGGTACACTGATGGATTATCATAAAATTTGGACGCCTTATGCCAAAACCACAATCGAAGCCTTTGCAGAGGAATTCGACCGTCATGACATCAAAGATGAACTCGCCCATCGCCTAGGACTGATCAATGGGCGCATCGCCCCGAATTCCATACTGGCAAGCGGAACGGGCCAGAATATCCAAGATTGCTTCGAACGCTATCAGAGTGGCGGCGGTGAATGGATGAAGGCCTTCTACGAAGAGAACCTCGATCTCTTGCGCAATAATATGGAGTTGATCGAGGGGGCCGCCCCTGTGCTTGACCAACTTGCAGAAAATGGGCATATAAACATCATCGTCACCAGCGACAGCCGCTTGAGCACACAGTATTTCATCGAAAAATTTTCGTTGGAATCGGTCGTCCATCATGTTGTAGCGGGAGACGATTCGCCCTATCATAAACCAGATTTGCGCATACTTGACCCCCTTATACAAAAGTATGGTTATACCCTGGATGAGATGGTGATGGTAGGGGATAACCGGGCGGATACGATGCTTGGGTATGAAGCGGGTCTCCAAACGATTGGAGTACTATCAGGCACATCGCGTAGAGAGGACCTGGAAGGTGCCGATTTGGTGTTGGATAGTGTGGTAGATATCATTGAAGACGGACGTTTCATCCTGGAGAAGAGGCGGTGAAGGTCATGCACGAGGCATTTATGGCTTTGGCAGTGGAAGAAGCGGAAAAAGCAGGAAAGATCGGCGAAGTTCCGATCGGAGCAGTAATCGTCCATGACGGCCGTGTCATCGCACGGGGACACAATCTTAGGGAAACTTCACAAAATCCCTTGACCCATGCAGAGGTGCTCGCCATTGACCGGGCTAGTGCAGTAGTGGGATCGTGGCGGCTTGAAGCATGCACCCTCTATGTCACTTTGGAACCTTGTGCCATGTGTTCAGGTGCGATCATAATGAGTCGCATCCCCCATGTAGTGTACGGGGCGAGAGACCCTAAAGGGGGCACAGTAGACAGTCTGATGCGCCTTTTGGATGAACCGCGGTTCAACCACCGTGCAGAAGTGACTTCCGGTGTATTAGAGGATACATGCAGTAACTTATTGACATCATTTTTTAAAAACCTCAGGAAAAAACATAAAAAGTAGAATAATGAATGAATTTTCTGATAAAATGAATTTAAAATGATAAGGGAGTTTTAGAACGCTTATGGTCAAATTAATCGCATTGGATATGGATGGGACATTGTTGACTCCCCACCATGACATCAGCCGCCGGAATATGGAGGCGATCAATGAAGCGATGAAACGGGGAATACAGGTTGTCGTGGCGACTGGGCGTGCCTTCTATGAAGCGCATGGCATCATACGCCAACTCAACACCCCGCTACCTTATATATGTCTGAATGGAGCAGAAGTGCGCAACGAGTCCCATGAGATACTGGCGACGAATGCGCTGAATGCCGAACTGGTCCATAAGGTGGCGGATGTGTTCCGCTCAGAGGATATTTTCTATCAGATCTATACCGACCGTGCCATCTATACGGCAGACGTGGAACGCGATATCCAGATTTTCATGGAGCTTGCGGGGGAAGAAAACAATCCCGCTAGCGAGAAGAGAATCAGAGGGTTCATGGAAGAGCGCCTGAAAAGCGGCACCTTGGTGGAGACAGATGACTATAGGACGATATTCGAGAACGAGGAAGAGAACATTTTGAAACTGCTCGCCTCTTCGCCAAGCAAACCAAAGCTTTTCCGGGCGAGGAATGAACTCTATGACATCGGTAATCTGGCAGTATCCTCTTCATCTGAAGGAAATATAGAACTGACTCATGAAAATGCACAGAAAGGCATTGCACTCACTGATATCGCCAACATCATGAATATTGATATGAAAGATGTCATGGCAGTCGGGGACAATCTCAATGACATCTCCATGTTGAAACGAGTCGGTATGGCAGTAGCGATGGGTAACGCCGCTTCCGAAGTGAAGGCCATCGCAGATAAAGTGACAGAAAGCAACACCGAGGACGGTGTTGCCATAGCCATTGAAGAGGCGCTTGACCTACTTGAAGAAAAGCAGGAGGCCCAAGCTGGGGACTTATCCGAATCGTAGAATTGTGATAATCAGCATAGGCGCAATTACCAGAAATGCCCGATTCCTTATAAGGAATCGGGCATTTTATTATTTTTATATGGCTTTAGGTGACTTATATTTTAGATTAAAGTGACGATGAAAAAGGACCGGGCAGCTCAATTTGCTGTCCGGTCCTTTTGTGTATCTGCCGCTTCCACCATAATAGAGGCGCGATTATTTTTGGTATGACATCCTGCTGAAGGCGTCATGCTGGTGGATGCTTTCTTCATTGCGGCATTCAAGCTCGAAGCCTTTGACCCAGTCGAGCTCCACTAGATCATAGGCGATCAGGCGGATGAGATCCTCTACGAAGCGCGGATTTTCATAGGCACGTTCTGTGACCATCTTTTCGTCCGTACGCTTCAATATCGGATAAAGCTGGGAAGATGCGTTGATTTCAAGCAGTTGATACAGCTGCTCCTTATGATCTTCCGGCAATTCGGCATCCGGATCGATATCGAGCAGCACTTTTACGTAGCCGCGCTGATTGTGCGCACTGTATTCACTGATTTCCTTTGAGCAAGGGCATAGTGTAGTGACCATGGCCGTCATGCCCAGTTTTTTCTGTTGTACGCCATTGCCGTCGATCTTCAAGGCGTATTCGACATCGGCGTGCGCCATGCCGCTCAGACGTGTCCCGGGGCTTGGTTTAGGGAAATACCATTTACCTGCTCCGGTAACTTCCGCTTCTTCCTGATGCATGCGCGTACGCAGTGTTTCCAATACATTTCCAAGAGTGGTGAAGTCGAGTGACACACCGCCCTCATTCTCCGTCTCCAGCGATTCAAGTATGCGGCTCATGTTGATGCCCTTTTCATCGCGTCTCAGACTTGTAGCCAATTCGAAGGTGCCGACCGATTGGTAGTCACCGATGACGACTGGATAGCTCAAATTATTTATGCCGACTGAGTCGACTTCAAACAGGAAATCCTTTTTTGAACTTTGCAGATCGGCCATGCATTCCTTTTCTTTAGGCTTTTTTCCTTCTATGGGATCGACGGATCCGAAATGCTTGAAACGGCCTTCTCTCGTAGTGAGATCCAATTGTTCCATGTCTCTTCTCCTTAATCTATATCATAACTGTAGAACACTTCATTCTTCATCCACATCTGGCGGGCTGCTTCACTTTCCGCAGTATTTCCGGCGAGTGTCTTCAGAAGCGGACCGGTCTGCGATTCATGGGCGGCCATGATTTTCTCCTTGCGGTCTTCGTAACCTGAAATATCGACCGAAATATCGGGTTCCCCGAGATCTTTGTATGTGTCGTTGCTGAATGCGACGAGCTGAAGCGCCGGACGTTCTGCAGGCGCCATCTCTTTTACTGCTGCAATGACTGCTTCGGCTGTCGCTTCGTGGTCGGGGTGGACGGAGTAGCCTGGATAGAATGTGATGATCCTTGACGGGTTCAATTCATCGATCATATCTTTGACGATACCCTTTAAGTGACCTGGTGCTTCGAATTCCAATGTCTTGTCGCGGTAGCCCAACAGACGCAGATCATCCAGACCGATCAGTCGTGCGCTTTCCTGCACTTCTTTCTTTCTGATCTCATGCAGTGATTCGCGGGTTGCAAATGGCGGATAGCCAAGGTTGCGCCCCATATCACCGAATGTCAGGCAGGCGTATGTGACGGGCACGCCCATATCCACGTAGCGGCTCATCGTCCCGCTGACACCGAATGCTTCATCATCGGGGTGGGGGAAGATGACGAGTACTTGTCTTTCCTTTTCCATGTCCGTGCCTCCTATTTCAAGAATTCCTGGGTGGAGATTTCCAATGCACTGGCGAGTTTTCCATCGTAGTTGAAGCCATGCATTATAAATTCATTGTCGTCATTCACTTCGTAATGTGTCAGGCCAAGGACATATATCCAGCCATCATTATCGAGTTTGAGGCCTACGCGGTATTCACCATTTTCGCCACCGCGTATGCCGCCTTGGACGAATGTCACCTGGACGTTGCGGAGGAACATCCCAGCATTGAAGACTTTGTCGTCGAAGTGGCTGGCGTACATGCCTCCGGTAACTTCCACATGTACAAACACTTTCTTGTTCTGGTAGCTGTCCAGCAGCTGCTGGACCTTATCCCGATTGATCTTTTCCATATCTGTGAAACGCTCCTTAAATTAAAACCTGAAGAAAGGGCGCCAGCGCCCTTTCCGTCTATATTTGTTCGTCTGTAACATCAATTTTTTCGACGGTATTGAGCGCACCGTGTCGTACGACTCCGACGTGTTCATTCATCTTCCAGCCGTTTTTGATCGCTGCCGTGACGAACGCCTTTGCATTCTTGATCGCTTCCAGAGGAGCCTGGCCGTTCGCAAGGTTTGCAGTGATGGCTGCGGCGAAAGTACATCCGGCGCCATGGTTGTAGGAAGCATCTATCTTTTTGCTTGAGAGCAGGTGGTACTCATTGCCATCATAATAGACATCCACTGCTTTGTCGCCCTCGATTTCGGAACCACCTTTGATGATGACATGGTCGGCACCTTTGGAATGGATGACTTCGGCACATGCTTTGGCCTCATCCAAAGTTTTTGGTGTCTTCCTGCCGGCCAGCTGGCCGGCTTCGAAAAGGTTCGGTGTGACGACTGTCGCATGTGGAAGAAGGTGTTCAATCATGGCATCCACAAGTCCTGGATTGAGGACTTCGTCATCCCCTTTACATACCATGACCGGGTCGACGACGAAGTGGTCGGCCTGGCTGTCGAGAAAGGCTTTCTTACTGCGTTCTATCACTTCTTCAGAAGGCAGCATGCCTGTTTTGATTGCATCCGGGGAAATGGATAGGGCCGTTTCAAGCTGGTCATCCACGACTTCCAACGGAATCGGATTGACGCCGTGGGACCACGTTTCGGGATCCATTGTGACAATGGTCGTCAATGCAGTCATGCCGTATGTTTCATGCTCCTGGAAAGTCTTCAGGTCAGCTGCAATTCCTGCGCCGCCGCTTGTATCTGAACCCGCAATGGTGAGCGTCTTTTTAAGTGCCATGATTTAAATTCCTCCAATGTGTCATTAATAATGGTATTTTACTATATAAGAGAGTGTATTTCTAGAGAGATGCTTGTATAGATGATATAATCAAAATTTAGACAGAGGTGAAAAGAGATGGAATGGAAAGATGTATTTGAAATGATAAAAGAGGAGAATGATTTCTCCTCACTTGAAGAAACACTTGAAGAGAAATATCGCACGGGCCCCGTATTCCCACCCCGTGAAGAAATATATACAGCTTTCGAACTGACGCCGTTTGAAGCGGTGAAGGTCGTCATCATCGGCCAGGATCCCTACCATGGTGAAGGCCAATCCCATGGTCTTGCGTTTTCGGTCAACGAAGGCGTCAAAGTGCCGCCTTCCCTGCGCAACATGTATAAGGAGCTGGAATCCGACCTCGGCATCAAACGGACAAAGGGCAATCTGAAGGATTGGGCAGAAGAAGGTGTGCTGCTGCTGAACACCGTGCTTACGGTTGATGCCCATCAGGCGCATTCGCACAGAGGTCTTGGATGGGAGAAGTTTACCGACGGCGTTATACAGAAAGTTTCGGAGAATCTCGAAGATGTCGTCTTCATACTATGGGGCAAGCCGGCTCAACAGAAAGAAAAATTGATCGATACGACCAAACATCACGTCATCAAATCGACGCACCCAAGCCCACTCTCTGCATATAGGGGCTTCTTCGGCACACGGCCGTTCAGCCGGACCAACGACTACCTGACATCCCGCGGCCGGGAGCCTGTGGACTGGAGTGAACGGTAATGAGGCGTGAAATCATCGCAGAACTCAAGCAGGAGCTGAACCTTATGGAAACAGCAGACGGGCAGCATGAGTTCGACAAACACGTATATGCCATGGAACGGCTGCTCAGTCTTCTGAAGACCGGAGAGGATGCGGGTGATGCACGTCCTGAAGCGAATCATACGGCCCCGGGCTCGATGTCCGAAACGGACCGCAGCATGCTGGAACAGATGGGCGGCAGAGTGCCCCATTCAACCCGGCAGGAGACAAAAGGCAGGCAGCTTGAGACAGAAGATGGCTCAGGCAATGGAGAATCACTGTTTGATTTTTAGACTTAATATGTAAGGAGTAGCAAAATGAAACTTTTCATCATCATGGGTGCGATAAATGCATTCATTTCAGTGGCGTGCGGTGCCTTCGGGGCCCATGGACTCGAGGGTAAGATAAGCGAACATTATATGGATGTATGGGAAAAGGCTGTGTCCTACCAGATGTACCATGCCCTTGGCCTGATTGCCGTTGGAATTCTGGTCCAGCTGACCGGCGCCCCATTCCTCGGGACAGCAGGATGGCTGATGTTGCTTGGCATCATCTTCTTCAGTGGTTCCCTCTATATTCTGGCAGTCAGTGGTATATCGATTCTCGGTGCCATCACCCCCATCGGCGGTGTATTGTTCCTGGCAGGATGGGTATTCCTGATTGTTGGTATGATCAAAATATAAAAGACAACATGACCTCCGTGTAAACGGAGGTTTTGTCGTATGGAAGATAAAATACGTCAAAGCATTATTCCATCAGTCCCGGTTTAACATTTGATATACAGGTTATATACTTATATATATGACCATATATCGAGGGGAGATGCGCATGAACAGTATTTTGAATGACCACCAACCCATATTCCATCAGATCGGAAAATGGATTGGCGATCAGATCATCGATGGCACATTCGAACCACATGACAGGATTCCTTCAACTAATGAAATTGTCTGCCTCTATAAAGTGAATCATCTGACCGTGGCAAAAGGCGTCAATGAATTGGTGGAGGAAGGTCTGCTCTATAAAAAGCGGGGCGTCGGCGTCTTTGTGACTGCTGAGGCCAAGAGAATTCTATTGGACAGACGGCGTGCAGACTTTACAGTCCAGTATATGGAACCGATGCTCGAGGAGGCTAGAAAACTCGGCTTTGATGCCAGGGAGATCGGTTGGATGATGGAGAAGATGGGAGGAATGGCTTCCATTGAGTAGCATGGTCGATTTAACTAATGCATCACTGGATATAAAGAAAAATACGATTTTAGAAGACGTGACACTTCAGCTTGAAACTGGCAGGATCTACGGATTGATCGGGCAGGAAGGAGCAGGCAAGACGAGTCTTCTGTCACTGATTGCCTCCTATAGAAAACCGACTAAAGGTGCTGTACAGATTGACGGGCGGGACCCTTACGAAGATAAGGCGCTGATGGCCAAAGTGCGCTTCGTGCACGAAGTCGATTACACCGAAACTCATCATACCCCGAAGTATTTAAGTAGAGTGACGGAACGCTACCGGCCAGCGTTTGATTCAGATTATGCGCTCACAATGTTGGAAGGGCTCGGAATCGACTCTGACAAAGCCTTGAATCGGATGTCCAAAGGGCAGCAGGCTGCGGTGAATGCGATATTTGGGCTGGCAGCCAATGCCCCAATCACCATCTTTGATGAAGTGACGAACATTATGGAGGCAACTTTACGCGAACAGTTCTATAAAATGGCCATAGAGGCCAATGCGCATTATCCAAGGACGATGATATTCTCCAACCATACCGTTTCTGGTATGGACCATCTCTTCGATGAGATCATTATACTAGACGAGAGCCGAGTCATATTGCAGGAACCTATTGACAGGTTTTTGGAACGGGGCTTCCGCGTGAGCGGTGCGAAGGAGAAAGTGGTGCGGTTCACAGATGGCATGAATGTACTTTCAACGCACGCCAGCGGATCGATTCACTCGGTGGTGGTGCTTGGATCTCTAGATGAGGCAGACCGTAAGACTGCGAAGGAACAGCATCTCTATATTGAGCCACTGAAGGTGCAGGAACTCTTCACCATATTGACTGCGACCAAGGAGGGGTAAAACGGATAAGGTAAAACTGGCGACGGCCGATTTCTCGAAGGAGATGGCGAAGTGGGCCGCGTGGTATATGGCTGTTATGGTTGCCCTTTATATATTGCTGATGCTCTTTATAGATGACTCCGGAATCAACGGCATGTCATTCTTCTTCATGGCATCTGGGGCCAACCGCGTATTCATGCTGGTGGCAGGCATTCTTACAGTCTTCGTGTTTTTGGAGCGTGCAATCCAGCTTGGATTGACACGGATGACGTTTATGCGGGCGGTGCTATGGACAGGTGTCATCTTCACTGTAACCCTTGCATTAGTGGCGGGCATCATATCGTTGATCCTCGGCGTGATGCCATGGTTCGGTACACAAACCACCGCATCAGGTATGGGTGGACCTGTCTCCATGGTGCTTGGCCATCTGTTGGCCGCCTATTTGTTCTATCTGGCAGGATTCATCATCAGCATCGGATTCTACCGCGGGTGGTTCGGCGGACTCATCGCCATTGTACTTGGTGTCGGCATCGCTGTAGCGATAGAATCTTTATGGACATTCCGGACCGAAGGGGTGTTGTTCGAGCTGAATATGATCAGCGGCGCATCAGGCAACATCTTCCTTACCGTTGTGTTCAGCGGACTGCTTATATTGTTTACAATTGCCCTGATTCAATCACTCATCCGTTCGTTGCCGATAAAAATCAAGTGAAAAAACGGCCTTCCGAAATTTCGGAAGGCCGTTTCTTATGGAAAAACTTATGTTATTTCGTTTTTTTGCGGTTTTTGAATTTTTTGATGATAAATGGCAGTGCCAAAGGGATCAGCCTACGCAATAGACGGGCCATGCTCATTCCTCCCAACTTGATGGATATGTTTATTAATATATAGCCATCAATATGATGTTTTAAACTTTATCTGAAGAATGACAGCAGTGAATCCGCTGGCAGGTGCACACCGACATAGAAGTCTCCGAAGTCCCCATATCTCGCTGAAACCTCATCGAACCTCATCTCATAGATCAATTTCTTGAATTGGAGCATCTCGTCAGAGAAGAGCGTGACGCCCCACTCGTATTCATCGAGTCCGACCGAGCCTGTGATGAACTGCTTCACCTTGCCGGCATATCCACGTCCGATCATGCCATGGGAACGCATGAGCTCACGGCGTTTTTCCATATCGAGCATATACCAGTTATCTTCACCCTGGCGGCGTTTATCCATTGGATAGAAGCAGATGTAGCGTGATTTTGGAACTTCCGGATAAAGGCGCTTTTTGACGTATTCATTCTGATACGGATCTTCATCCGACTCTTTTGCCAAATAGTTGCTCAGTTCGATGATCGACACATAGGAATAGGAAGGGATGAGGAAATCGCTGATCTGCAGTTTGTTGAATTCCAATTCCAATGCATTCAGTTCGTCGATCGTCGGCCTCAGCATCCATAGGATCAAATCAGCCTTCTGTCCAGTTATATTGTAGAAGGCATAACTGCCTTCCTTCTTATCATGAACTTCTTCCTGACGCTTGAGGAAATCTTGGAGCTCCGTGACGAGCGTCTCCATCTCATCGTTTTCCAGTAGGCGGAGGGAAGGCCAGTCGACACTGTAGAGCAAGTGGAGGCTATACCAACCGTCAAGTGTTTGTGCAGCTTCGTTCATTTGTGTATCTCTCCTTTTTTCATATCTCTCCTCATCTTACTCCATAAGAAAACGTTTTAAAAGCATGCAGGGATGAAATGATGTGACAAAAAGAGTATAATATTGCGTATGTAAAGGTAATCAAGGAGGATATTATGAGTAAATTTCTAAAAGACCTCAAGTCGAACCTGGAAGGCAAGAATGTCAAAATCGTCTTTCCCGAAGGGAGCGACAAGAGAATTCTTACTGCAGCAGTCGAGTTGGCGGATACGACTTATGTCCAACCGATTGTTCTCGGTGCCAAAAAAGAGCTGGACGCATTGGCAGAGCAGGAAAACCTGGATTTGGAGAAGATCGAGACGATCGATCCTGCAGATTACGGAGATAAAGATGCCTTGATCGATGCATTCGTCGAGCGTCGTCAAGGAAAAGTGACGGCGGAACAGGCTGATGAGATCCTCAACGATGTCAATTATTTCGGTACAATGCTCGTCTACACGGGACGTGCTGAAGGATTGGTATCCGGAGCGATCCATTCGACGCCGGACACAGTCCGTCCTGCATTGCAGATCATCAAGACAAAACCAGGCGTTTCCCGTACAAGTGGTGTATTCTTCATGATCCGTGAAGATGAACTCTATGTCATGGGTGACTGTGCAATCAATCCCGAACTCAATGCTGAGGAGTTATCGGAAGTGGCTGTAGAAACGGCCAAAACCGCAAGGGATTTCAAGATGGAGCCCCGTGTCGCCCTGCTCAGTTTCTCAACAAGAGGTTCTGCCAAAACCGAAGAAACAGAGAAGGTGAAACTGGCTACACAATATGCCCAGGAAAAACTTCCTGAGGTGCCGATTGATGGAGAACTCCAATTTGATGCGGCATTTGTTCCAGGTGTGGCAGAGAAGAAGGCACCAGACTCTCCGCTAGAAGGCCGCGCGAATGTCTTCATCTTCCCTTCGCTTGAAGCGGGTAACATCGGCTATAAGATTGCGCAGCGTCTCGGTGGATTTGAAGCATATGGCCCCATACTGCAAGGATTGAACCAGCCGGTCAATGACCTGTCGCGCGGATGTTCCAAGGATGAAGTCTATAACTTGGCGCTGTTTACAGCGACCCAGGCCTTGAATCAGCATGATGATTGATGAACTGAAGGCAGACTGGCAATTTGTGCCGATAGATGCAACACCCCATCCGTTCATGTCATTTGCCATGGATGATGTACTGCAGGAGATGGTATCGCAGGATGGTGTACCTAAGGTCAGGGCATGGGTCCATGACCCTTTCGTCATACTCGGGCTGCACGATGCCCGTCTGCCACATCTTCAGGATGGACTCAACTATCTGGAGGAGGCCGGATTCCAATATATCGTACGCAATAGCGGGGGTCTCGGCGTCGTCCTTGATTCCGGCATCTTGAACATCTCACTGATCCTGCCGAAATCGACATTGCCCCAGATAGATGATGGATATGATCTTATGCTGGACCTGGTCAGAAGAACCTTCTCCGAAGCGGAAGTGGAAACGGGCGAAATCGTCAACAGCTACTGCCCTGGCAGCTATGATCTGAGTATCGGAGGGAGGAAGTTCGCAGGCATCTCGCAGCGCCGCATCAGGGATGGCGTCGCAGTGCAGATCTACCTCTCGATTACGGGCAGCGGCAGTCGGCGCGCAGAAGTGATGCGCCGATTCTATGCATTAGGCATAAAGGGCGAGGGAACGAAGTTCACCTACCCGGATGTCCATCCAGAAGATATGGCCTCCCTCAATGAACTTCTCGGCACTGAGCTGTCGGTTGATGAGGTGCTTGAGACCATGCTCGGCATCTTGGAGGAACATGGTGCGGTCACACCGCTACCAGAAATGGATGAAACGCAGAAAGCCCGCTACACCCATCATCTCGAGCGGATGAAAACACGCAATAAAGATATCCACGTCCTGGAACAGAAATGATTGAAGGCAATCCGGTTGGCCGGCGCCTTCTTTTTTTAGGCGGAAATAAGGTTTAACCAGTCCCGGCAAGTGGAACAGTAGCATAAAAGGAGTGGATGATGTGACTGCAGATGAAAACAAAAGAATGACGACAAGGGAAGAAGAAGAGAAGCTTAAAAAAGAGCAGAATAAATCCGGCAATGAAGTGACGGAAGAAGTGCCGGCGGATAATCCGCCCCAGCAAGACAGCAGGAAGGAAGCAGAAAGGGAGAAGGATGTCCAACAGCAAAAGGATAAAAAGAACCCGTTGGAGAACACCGACGCCCCTTAAGGAACCCCACGTTGGGCTGCCGTATTTCGGTAGCTCATCTTTTTATGGTAAAGTATCATTAAAGGCAGTTAAAGGGAGGATGGCGGGATGTCACAAGACGAATATGGAAAAAAGCAGCTTATAGAAGAAAAAGTCTTCAAAGACCCGGTGCATCGGTATATTCATGTTCGTGACCAGGTGATATGGGATCTGATCAAAACCAAGGAGTTCCAAAGGTTGAGGCGGATAAAGCAGCTTGGGACCCTGTACCTGGCATTCCATTCAGCTGAACATTCACGGTTCAACCACTCACTTGGCGTCTATGAAATAGTCAGGCGTATGGTAACCAACTTCCAGGAGTTTGAAGAGTGGAATAACGACGACCGTTTGCTTGCGCTTGCGGCGGCCTTGCTTCATGACTTGGGCCACGGTCCATTTTCCCATTGCTTTGAGACGATCTTCGATACCGACCATGAGGAGTTCACCCGCAAGATCATACTGGGGAATACCGAAGTGAATGCCGTTTTGAAGAAGGTCGGCGTCGATTTTCCATTGGAAGTGGCTCAGGTGATCGACAAGACCCACGAAAATAAGCTGGTGATCAGCATGATATCGAGTCAGATCGATGCGGACCGGATGGATTATCTGCAGCGTGATTCGTATTACACCGGTGTCAGCTACGGGACCTTTGATATGGAACGCATACTGCGGGTGATGAGGCCGAGCAAGGATGAGATCATCATCAAGGAGAGCGGTATGCATGCGGTCGAAGATTATTTGATGAGCCGCTACCAGATGTATTGGCAAGTGTACTTCCACCCGGTCTCACGTGGTGGGGAGGTCCTTTTGAATCTGATACTGCGGCGTGCAAAACATCTGCATGAAGAAGGCTATCAGTTCAAGCAAGCACCAAAATACTTCATTCCGTTCTTTTCTGGGGAAGTGAGCGTCGAAGATTATTTGAGATTGGACGAAATGGTGGTCAATTTCTATCTCCAGGAATGGATCCATGAGGATGACCCTGTATTAAGCGACCTGTCGCATCGACTGGTAAACAGGGATCTCTTCAAATATCTGCCGTTCGACGGTTCAGTCATCACCTTTACCGAACTGCAGCACCTGTTCGAGAAGGCCGGCATCGATCCCGAGTATTATTTCTTCAGCGACTCCTATTCGGATCTGCCATATGATTACGACCGCCCAGGTTCCAAAAGCAACCGCTGGCCGATCCATATCATAAGGAATAACGGGGAGCTGAGGGAGATAAGCTCCCAGTCCGCCATCATAAACAGCATTACCGGCGTGCATCGCATGGATTCGAAGTTGTACTACCCCAAAGAAAAGATACTGCAGATAGAAAATCTTGAGCTAAAAGGCGAGATCATCAATTTACTTAATGAATTGGCATAGGAGTAGGATATAGAATGGCTAATGAATCTAATGGCAAGAAAAAAGGATTCCAGTTCAACATCATCAAAAATGACCCGCTTGACGGGCACAAAGGTCAGAATATCGGATCAATCAGCCTGGAGAATGTGGCACCCGTCTATGTGAATGCAGATACAGGTGAAACGTATATCGATATGGGGGGTCTCCATGGCCGTGCGGAAGTGGAGCGCCGTGTGAAGTGGGTAACTGACAAAAGCGAAGTGGAAGGCGAGGATGCCAAAAACTTATGGCTGGTCTGGGTGGCGGTTGAACGCAAAGAGAACGGCCCACAATACAGTGGCATAGGTGCTTGCTTCGAAATGATAAACCGCACGAAACGCCGGGCCTACAAATTGATGCCTGAGCATGTCAACATGCTGGACCGTGCAGTTAAGGGGAAGATCGACTTGGGTGAAATGGACGGTTTCAGCCGTACAGCCCTAAAGAAGTTCCTGATTTCCTATAATGAAGAAATGTGGAATAACGCAACCGATCTCCAGGAAGAAATGAAAAATGACTGATTTGTGACGATACTGTGTCAAATCTATAAAAAGATTGCAGATTCTGTAATTGGAATATAGAATATATATAGTTATATGAGATATAACTAGGACACTTGTGGCCGGGAGACATCCCGGCCACTTTTTTTGTTTTTTTGTCTATAATAGAAGTAATGTCAGTTAAAATCATTTTAGGGAGGTGCTTATCCATGAGGGACCTTAAGATACACCTGGATAAAGAAGTGATCCAAAACTACATCAACCTGCTTATCGACGATCCGCAGGCATTTTTGGGTGAATTTAAGCAGTTGCACAGCAACGAACAGTATCAGATCATCGAGGAGATGGAAGCGCAGCATCAGAAGACGCTTTTTGAACTGCTGCCGGCTGAAGATTTTGCCAAGCTCTTCAAATGGTTTTCATATACGGGGCAATCGCGGCTGTTCAGCCGTATGCCCGACGAATATGGCAGGGTGATGCTCGAGCACCTGCCTTCCGATGATGTGCAGCGCTTCTTCTCCAAAATGGATGAGGCGCGCCGCAGAAGATTACTCGAAGGATTGAGCGAACAGAAACGCAGCCACGTCGAAGAGCTGCTGGCATACGAAAAGCATAGTGCGGGAAGCATCATGCAGAAGGAGTTCATGACCGCCACCGAGGAAGAAAGCGCAAAAGAAGTCGTGGCCAGACTGCGTCATGTTCCGAGGAATGAGGGTCTCCATTCGATCTATATCGTAGAGGACGAAAAATTGAAGGGGCTTGTTTCCCTGCGTGAGTTGGCGATGGCCGAAGATCACCAGACGATGGAAGCACTTAGCGAAAAGGTCATCATAACGGTGAATGCGGATGAAGATCAGGAAGCTGTGGCGCATATCATGCAGGACTATGACGTAGTCACCATCCCGGTCATTGACAGCGCCAATCGTCTGCTCGGCATCATCACCGTCGATGACATCATCGACATCATCGAGTTTGAAGCAACGGAAGATATGAGTGAACTCGCTGCTTCCAGAGGCACCGTCGACCTGGAGGTCTCCCCTTACCAAACGGCCAAAAAGAGGGCACCATGGATTGTCCTGCTGATGTTCCTCGGGCTGCTGACCGCCAATGTCATCGGGGCTTTTGAAGAGACTTTGGAAGCGGTCGTGCTGCTGTCCTTGTTCATACCGCTCATCATGGATGCAGCGGGGAATACCGGGACGCAGTCGCTTGCTGTGATGGTGCGCCTGATTTCAACAGGCGGATACCATGACCATGGACTGTTCCGCATCCTCAGGCGCGAACTTGCCACAGGTGTCTTGGTCGGTCTGGCAAGTGGTGTGACCATCGTCTTGTTGATTACGGTACTCTATCAGGAAGTGTGGCTGGCGTTCGTCGTAGGCATGTCCCTGCTGATTACATTGAGTATCTCGACTGTCATCGGTACCATCCTGCCGGTCATCATCAGCAAGCTGAAAATAGACCCTGCCGTAGCAAGCGGGCCATTCATCACGACATTGAATGATGTGATCGGCCTGACCATCTACTTTTCGATTGCCACGACCCTGCTGCAGATATAGGCAGGGTGCGCGGGGGTATGTTATAATTTACGGTACTTGAAGGAGATAATATGAATAACATTAGAGCAGAATACCAGGTGGACCAAACGGTCAAGATGAATGACGAAACAAAGCGCTACAGCCAGAGCGTCGATGTTGAAGTGATAGAGCGCAATGACATCTACATGCGCTATGTCGAACAGCTTGATGAGCATGCTTTGGATGTCATCCTCCGGGTGGGTGATGGCTTTGTAAAGATACAGCGCCGCGGTGTCATCAATATGAACTTCCATTTCGTTGAAGGTGAAATGACGGACACATTCTATGAATCCCCGGCCGGCAAACATCATCTGAGAATCAGGACAAAGTCGCTTGAAATCGGTGAGCAGGCCATTGAGATCCATTATGAAGTGCATGACTCCGGAGACAAGCTTGGGGATTACCATTATAAAATCAGGAAAGTAGGGTAAAACGATGGATTTGAGACAGCAGTTGAAGAGCTCAATCGAAGCAGCAGTTGAACAGGCCGGGATAGTTGAAGCCGTCCCTGAGGTCAAGATAGAGGTACCTAAAGATAAGGCGAATGGTGACTTTTCCACAAACGTGGCAATGGTGCTCACTAAGCAGGCCAAGCGCAATCCACGTGAAATCGCCCAGATCGTCATCGATAATCTGGATTGTGAAGCGGCAAGCGTCAAATCCGTCGAGATTGCAGGGCCCGGGTTCATCAACTTCAGGATGGATGAAGCTTCGCTGGCGGCCATCATCACGCAGATTTTATCAGAGAAAGAGGATTACGGCCGGAGTGAACTGGAGAACAAGGAGAGGATCCTGATCGAATTCGTCAGCGCGAATCCGACAGGGGACCTCCATATCGGACATGCACGCAATGCCAGTGTTGGAGATACGCTCGCTGCCATCATGGATTTTGCCGGTTACGATGTTACGCGCGAATACTACATCAACGATGCCGGAAACCAGATTGAGAATCTGGCCAAATCCATCGAAGCAAGATTCATGGAAGCACTTGGCCAGGAACTGTATATGCCGGAGGACGGCTATATGGGCAAGGATATTAAGAAGATGGCCGAAAAGTTGGCAGAGGAGTCCCCGGAGCTTGCGGAAACCACCCGTGAAGACCGCATCAGGATGTTCCGTCAGATGGGCGTCGACTACGAAATGAAGAAGCTGAAGCAGGACCTTGAAGATTTTAATGTGCATTTCGACAACTGGTTCAGTGAATCGATGCTTTATGAAAAAGGCGAAATCGATCTGGCTTTGGAAAAGATGTCGAAGAACGGCTACACTTATGAAGCGGATGGAGCATTGTGGCTTAGAACGACAGATTTCGGGGATGATAAGGACCGCGTGCTGAGGAAGCAGGATGGGACTTATACTTATCTGATGCCGGATGTGGCCTATCATTTTGATAAGGTTGAACGGGGATTCGACAAGCTGATCAACCTTTTCGGTGCTGATCATCATGGTTACATCAAACGTCTGAAGGGATCTCTCGGTGCGCTTGGTGAAAATCCGGAGCGACTTGAAATTCAGATCATGCAGATGGTGCGCCTGATTGAAAACGGCGAAGAGGTCAAAATGAGCAAGCGTACCGGCAAAGCGATTACATTGAGGGATATCATTGATATGATCGGTGTGGATGCCAGCCGCTACTTCCTTGCGATGCGCAGTCCGGACACCCATTTCGACTTCGATCTGGAACTTGCCAAATCGGAATCAAGCGACAATCCGGTCTATTACGCACAGTATGCCCACGCGCGGATCTGTTCAATATTGCGTCAGGCGAAGGACGCAGGTCATACATTAGATGAGTCTGCGGACCTTGATGTCATCCAGCATGAACAGGCGCTTCTGGTATTGAAGAAGCTTGCCGACTTCCCGAACATCGTCAAAAATGCGGCGGAAAACCGTGCGCCCCACCGCATTCCGAATTATATCCAGGAACTTGCTTCGGCATTCCATAAATTCTATAATGCAGACAAAGTATTGACGGATGACCGTGCCAAGACCGCCGCCTATCTTCTTATGATAGAGGCAGTGAGGCAAACACTCGCCAATGCACTTGGACTGATAGGTGTTTCTGCGCCTGATAAAATGTAGACGGGTCCCCCCTGCCTCCCGGCAAGGGGGATCATGTGTCGTGAGGCACGAAAAAGACCAGGGGGAGTGGTTCTATGATGAAAAGATGGTTGGTCCTTCTGGCCATGACGCTGTTCATCCTGACGGGATGCAGTGGTACGGAAGAGGATATCGAGTCGGGCTTTGAAGATAGGCGCATCATCTCGCTGATGCCGAGCAACACGGAAATACTGGTCGAGCTTGGCCTGGAGGGCAATCTGGTTGGGGTAACGAGCGAAGATAACTATCCAGAATCAGTGGCGAATGACGCGTCACTTACAAAATTCAACACGTTTGAACTTGATGCCGAGAAAATGATCGCCCTTGAACCGACCCATATCCTCGGCTATGAATCTTCGGCACCCTATTATGAAGATACTCTGAAACGAGTTTCTGAAAGTACCGGAGCGGAAGTGCTTATAGTGGATGAAGCCAAATCGATTTCAGGCATATACGACTCCATAAAGGCTATCGGAGAATTCGTCAATGAGAAGACTGCGGCCGAGTGGTTGAAAGAGGATATTGAACGAAAGGTCAATGTCCAGAACAGCGTCTTCGAAAATCGTGATGAAGAAGCCCGGGTATTCATCCACATTTCAAGCGATCCTGAATTGTATACAGCGGGGGCGGAAACATTCATAGATGACGCCCTATCTGAAATACATGTCGAAAATGCTTTTGATGATATCGACGGCTACGCAGCAATCAGTCCTGAAGCAGTCATTGAACGTAATCCAACCGAGGTGGTTTCCATCATGGGACTTGACGATGAAGAATTGGAGGAGGCACTCAGTGGCATCCCGGGTATTGAAGGGCATGAACTGGATGACCCCAAAAAACAATGCAACATCGAGCCTGACCTCCTGGCACGTCCGGGTCCGCGTATAGCGGATGGGTTGAGGGCGGTAGGACGCTGCATCTATGAGTAGGCATGTCTGGATTCTACTGTTGGTGCTCATCATCAGCGGGGGGGCCTCCCTGTTTGCAGGCTCCGTCGGCCTGGCAACCCTGGATGCTGAACAGCAACATACGATCCTCTTTGAAATCCGGCTGCCCCGTATGTTGTCTGCCATGATAACAGGGGCCGCCTTGGCGATGAGCGGTGCAGTCTTCCAGATTGTCCTCAGAAACCCGATGGCAGATAGCTTTACATTAGGCATGGCGAATGCCGCAGTGCTCGGCAGTGCTGTGGCGGTGGCAGGCATCATGCCTTTTTTCATGCGTCCGATATTGAGCATACTGGCGGGCATGATTGCAATGGGGATTGTACTTGCTGCAGCGAAGCGCATAGATACAGCGTATCGTCCGGAAACATTGATCGTCATCGGTGTGCTCCTTGGAGCGATGATGAGTGGCGTGCTCTACATCATCATTCTGATGGCACCGGAACAGACCGAATCAATCGCCCGCTATATGTTCGGTTCATTATCTGGATCACGTTATCAGGAAACGCTGCTGACGGGGGTATTGACTGTGTTGGGGGCGGCTTTCCTTTATAGGTATGGACACGCGCTCGATATGTTGAACCTCGGGGATATCAGAGCCTACAGTTTGGGCGTCGATGCCGCAAAAATCCGTCCTTTCCTCCTTATAGCGGCTGCCGTTCCACCTCTGGTCATCATCAGCTACACCGGACTGATCGCCCTGGTCGGCATCATCGTCCCGCAGATGCTGCTCTACTTCAAGCCGATGCGATTTCGTCCGTTGCTGGTACTGTCATTCCTTTACGGTGCGATCTATGTCAATATTGCGGATACAATCGGCCGTACGGTCATCGCGCCGCTCCAGATACCGACCGGCGTCATGGTCATGATATCGGCTGTACCGCTGTTCATCTTTTTGATGTATAAGCGCGTACTGACCAAAGCCTAGGGATGATTATGCAAACGATACGTTACATGCTAAAATAGAGAAAAGGCTGTATATTCAGTCTTTTTTCTATTTTAAGGGGGAATGGCAGTGGCAGAGAGAACACAAGTGGAAGATATATTTAAAATCCGCGCCGTGACGGCACCTAAAATCGGCACTTTTGGCATAACGGCGCTGGTGACACGTCTCGATGAAGAAAAGAACGACTATTTTACCCACCTTTACAAGATGGATGAGGACGGGGAAAGGCAACTTACATATAACGAAGAGCGGCTGTCGAACATCAGGCATTCAGCAGATGGCCGGTGGCTCCTGTTCATCACCAAGGCGGATGATAAAAACCAGGTCTTCCTACTTGAGACATCTGGCGGAGAGAGGATGCAGCTGACCCATGAAAAGGAAGGGGTTTCACATGCCGAGTTCTCCAAAGGAGGCGGACGTGTATTCTACCAGTCTCTCCATAGTCTGAAGGGAGAGGAGACGGGTGACATAGCTGATGAAGACAAAAAACCTGAGCCTGTCGTCATCGATCGGATGAAATATAAGGCAGATGGCGTCGGCCTCATGGAAGAGAAGTATGCAAACATCAAATCGATCAGCATCAGTTCCAAAACGGTGGATACTCTTCTTGAGGGAGAGGAGAACCATACACTTCTGGAAACGCTTGATGATGGCTTCATCTATGCGACGGACAGAAGTGAAGACAGGGATTTCAACTTCAGTGAGAGGCTCTTCATCAGAAGGGGCAGGGAAGACACTGAAATACCGACGCAAGAAGGCGGAGTGGTGCAAGTCGAAGTCTCTCCTGATGGACAGCGGCTCCTTATCGTCGAGATGGGCCGGGAATATGAAAATGCCACACACGCAACACTTCATCTCTATGATCTGAAGTCAGGCGACAAGTTGCATGTGACAGCAGGACTCGACCGACCAGTCGGTGATCATCTTGTGGCCGACACGCAGCAATCCGTGGAAACGGATATTGCGAAGTGGATCTCCAACGAACGGTTCCTTTTCCTTGTTTCCGATCATGGCAGTGTAAACCTTTACGAAGGAAATATAGAAGGGGACATAAAACCGGTGCTGGAAGGTAGGCATCATATACATGGGATGGACGTGGGGCCGGATTTTGCTGCCTTGACGATTGCGAACCATACCTCCCCGGGAGAATTGTACCGCTACGACTATGCGACAGGAGCGCTTGAACAATTGAGCCGCATCAACACCGACTATACGGAAAAGACTCTCATCATCGAACCGGAGGATATCGTCTACAATAGTTTTGATGGCACAGAAGTGCATGGATGGTTCATGCCGCCAGTCGGCTTCACCCCGGACGGGGCGCATCCGATGATCGTCAATATCCATGGTGGACCGCATGCATTTTATGGACATTCATATTTCCATGAAATGCAGGTGCTTGCAGCTGCCGGGTATGCCGTACTATTCGTCAATCCGCGCGGTTCGCACAGCTATTCGCAGTCATTCGTCGACGCGGTACGGGGCGACTACGGTGGCGGCGACTACAAGGATATCCTGGCAGGTGTGGATTTCATCACGTCCAGGTACAAATGGATAGATGCCGATAATATTGGAGTGACGGGCGGCTCCTATGGCGGTTTCATGACGAATTGGATCGTTGGGCATACAAACCGTTTCAAAGCTGCGGTGACGCAGCGCAGTATATCCAACTGGATCAGTTTCCGGGGAGTGTCGGATATCGGCTATTACTTTACAGATTGGCAGATCAGGGCAGAATTTAATGATATCGATAAAATGTGGCATCACTCTCCGATCAGATATGTGGATGCCGTCGAGACACCCTTGCTTATACTGCATAGTGAACAGGATTTGAGATGTCCGATTGAACAGGGCGAGCAATTGTATATCGCATTGAAATATAGGAAGAAGCCCGTCCAGTTTGTACGGTTCCCGGAGGCAGACCACAATCTGTCACGTACCGGCAAACCGAATCTGCGGATCGATAGGCTGAAGCGGATCGTCAATTGGTTTAATGAATATATGAAGTAGAAATATTTCTATAAATGCAATGATTTCCCGGGAAATCATTGCATTTATGCTTATCAGCCGGCGTAGGCCGGGACGCTGAAATGGAGATGGGGGATATGGAATGACAGAGAAGGAGAAAATGCTCAGCGGGGAGTATTATGATCCGAGTGATCCGACACTTGTGCATCTGCGTGAAAATGCCCAATATCTGATGGATGAGTATAACCATCCGGGTGGAGGCGGGCAGACGCGTCTTTTGGATATGCTGTTTGGATACCATGCCGACGATGCATCAATCCGGGCGCCTTTCTTTTGTGATTACGGCATCAATATCAAGGTGGGGCGCAATTTCTATGCAAACTACAACTGCACATTGCTGGACGTCGCTAAAATCACTATCGGGAATCATGTGTGTCTAGGCCCTAATGTTTCACTGATAACAGCAACCCACCCCCTCGATCCTATGAAGAGGCGGGAAGGGCTGGAATTCGGCCTGCCGATTACAATCGGTGATGATGTCTGGTTGGGTGCCGATGTCACGGTGAACCCTGGGGTATCGATTGGGGATAATACGGTCATCGGTGCAGGTTCAGTCGTCACGAAAGACATGCCCCCGAATGTTGTGGCGGCAGGAAATCCATGCCGCGTGATCAGAGCGCTTGCCGGTCCTGATGAATAAAGGACCCTCAAGCATTTTGAATGTGTGGAGATGTTTATTATAATGGTAAGGTGAAACATTATAATTCATCAGGAAGGATGTAGAGTATGACGCACAAATATGAAGACAGAGTGGCACGCCTGACGGCACAGGTGGATGTAGATATGGTGATGATCACCGATCCGATGAACGTATTCTATTTCACGGGCTGTTTCATCGAACCGCATGAGCGCATGCTGGCACTGCTTGTGGATACGAAGACGAAGGAAACAGCATTGATGTTCCCAGCGCTCGACCAGGAAGTGGTGAATGATACCGCGACCGCAGATGTGCATCTGCCATATAACGACGGAGAAGAACCATTCAACCAGTTGTTTGAACATATGCTGGAGGCAGAAAGCATCGGCATTGAAGGCGGTCATGTCACGTATAACCGCTATCAGAAACTACTGGAAAACTATACAGCGGACCAGATTGTTTCAGTTGAAGACAGCATCAATTCACTGCGCGGGCAAAAGGATGAAGACGACAAGAAAAAACTTCAGGAAGCGGTGGATATCACTGAAAAAGCGCTGCATGACTTCGTGAAGGAGCCGGTGTCCGGCAAGACGGAAAAGGAGATAGCAGAATTTCTGCTTGAACGTGTCAAAGCCTACGGCGCCATCGATGTATCGTTCGGGCCACTTGTACTGACGGGCGAAAAATCAGCGATGCCCCATGGTGAGCCGGGGGACAAGGCAGTAGAGCCTGGACATTTCCTCCTTATCGATTTTGGAGTGGTGACCAAAGACCGTTATGTCTCGGATATGACGCGGACCTTCATCATTGGTGAGCCAACAGAAGAGCAGCGCTCGATCTATGAATCCGTGCTCAAGGCGAATGCTGCCGGTATAGAGAAGTCACAGGTTGGCACACCGATGCATGAACTGGATGACGTAGCCCGGAGTTCAATCCATTCAGATGGCTATGGAGATTACTTCACCCACCGCATTGGTCATGGACTGGGCCTTGGACTACATGAAGCGCCATCCCTTGATGCCGAAAATACGGACCTGCTGGAGAAAGGACATGTCATTACGATAGAGCCCGGCGTCTATAAGACAGGGTTCGGCGGTGTACGTATAGAAGATATGCTGTATATCGATGAAGAAACAGAAGTATTGACTACATTCCCTAAAGATATAGAAGATATTACGTTAGAAGCATAAGACTGCGCCCGCCCGGGTGAAGGGCGGGTTTTTTATATGGGACGCCTTGTGCGGCGCGAGAGGCGCGACTGGAGGGCAAGGAGCATTATACCCATAAGCAGCATGATCATGCCTACCCAGGAAAGTGCTGACAGTACTTCACCTACTAGTAGTACACCAAGCAGGGCGGCCGTAAGCGGTTCTGCCAAAGCCATGGTGACCGCGGAAGAAGACTTCACATGCTGCAGGCCGTAGGCAAAGAGGAAATAGGCCAAGCCTGTGGCTATCAGACCAATATAGAGGGATACGGATAGACCATTTGCCGTCATCAGCCAAGTTTGATCATTGAAGAAGAGGAACGGTGCCAGCATGACAGCGCTGAGTGTAAAGACTACCGCAGCACTGGCGACCGGTGGGTGGGTCTGGACAAGCTTTGAGTTCAGGATGGCATAGCTTGCGAAGGAAAAACCTGCCCCAAGCCCTGATAATACTCCAAGCGGGTCGACCGTCACCGCCCCTGAATTGAGCATAAGTAGCAGACATCCCGTGACTGCAAGGAAAGTCGAAAGCCACCAGATGCGTCCCGGACGGGTTTTATGGACGGCCCACTCTATAAAGCCAGAGAATACCGGCGCGCTGCCTATTGAGGCCACCGTGCCGACAGCCACCCCGGTCAAAGTGACCGCATTGAAGAAGAAAGGCTGGAAGAGGGCCATGGCCACACCGGCCATCAATACAATATGGATGGGCCATCCCCGGCGCTTTAGTTGGCCGGTCGACACGGCAATGACGAGCAGGATAAGACTGCCGATCAAAAGTCGCATGGCCCCGAGTGAAATACTGTCGACATCGTTTGGCAGCCAAGTTTTTGCGGTCCCCACCGTGCCCCATAGAACTGCAGCCATCAGTATAAGGAACGGTGCTAAGTTTCTATTCATTGATATTCCCCTCCAACACTTTCAGAAAGATACATTATAAACAATATACGCTATAAAGCGCTTTATTTGAAATATTTAGAAAATAATCTGTAGAATCCCTCACTGGAAGCTTCTCAATCTCCTGTCAGAGGCCAGTAGGGCATCTCGTATAGAGAAAGTGCGTCTTTTATGTTTAGACCCCCCACCCCAATTGGGTATAGATAAAAGACAAATCAAGGAGGGACTTTTGACATGAAAGTACTTGTAATAGGTGCGAATGGTCAGGTAGGCCATCAACTTGTTGAAAAATTGAAGGATCAGGGCCATCAGCCGGTAGCGATGGTACGCAAGGAAGAACAACAGAAAGTATTCAAAGATAAAGGTATCGACACAGTTCTCGGAGATCTTGAAAAAGATTTCTCCCATGCATTTGAAGACGTTGAATCAGTTGTATTCGCAGCCGGATCAGGCGGCGATACAGGCGCTGATAAGACAATTGTCATCGACCAGGAAGGGGCCATTGAAACTGTCGATAATGCGAAGGATGCAGGCATCAAACATTTCGTAATGCTCAGCTCCATGGGGGCTGACCAACCGAAAGAATCTGATGAGAAAATGAAATTCTATATGTATGCAAAACATCGTGCAGATGAATACTTGAAATCTTCAGGGTTGGATTACACAATCTTGAGACCAGGTATGCTTAAAAATGAAGCGGGCACTTCCAAAGTAAGGTTGTTTGAAGGCGGTACTGAGATGGGCGAAGTACCAAGAGAAGATGTGGCGAATGTATTGGCCCATATAGTGGATACGGCTAAGCCTGAAAACAAGACCTATTATGTATTGGAAGGCGATACGCCTGTTGAAGACACATTGAAATAGTAATTATAAAACCTGCAGTCCGGGAAAATCTGGACTGCAGGTTTTTTATTGATGCGCGGGTTCTAGAGCTTCTCGGCGGCCAGATCATCTTTTTCTGATTCCCCGCCATAATATTTTGTGAGAAAAGCATTCTTCTCTTCATCCGTGATTTTGTGGATGCCGATGCCTGTGGCGGCAAGCAGTATTGAAATGAACGGCGCTACCATATTGAATATTGCGTAGGGTGCATACTCCCAGGCAGCGACCCCGAGTACTCCGTAGATGAATACGCCACATGTATTCCACGGGATGAATACTGAAGTCAGGGTACCACCGTCCTCCAGGGAACGCGACAGGTTTTTGGAATGCAGATTCTTCTCGATATAGGTACGTAGGAACATCCGGGACGGCACCACTACGGAAATATACTGTTCTGAACATGTTGCATTCGTGGCAAACGCCGCAACCACTGTGGAAGTGACCAAGCCAAGTGTCCCCTTGGCGATCTTTATAATCTGTTTCATGATGGATTGGAGCATGCCACTGTATTCGAGTATACCTGCAAAAGTCATTGCGACTATCGTCATGGAGACGGTGTACATCATCGATTCGAGACCGCCATTGTTGAAGAGTTCATTAATCATCTCATTGCTCGATTCAATAACATATCCTCCCTGCAACGTTGAAATCGCCGTCCCGAGATCTCCACCTTGGACGAAGAGGTGACAGAGGAATCCGAGCACTATGCCGACTATCAATGCAGGGATGGCGGACATCTTGAAGGCAATGCATAGTATGACGACAAGCGGTACAGCGAGCAGCCACGGTGAAATGAGGAATTGATCATCAAGTGATGTCATCATGCCTGAAATCTCGCTGGCGTTGACACTGCCATCCCCTCCAAATCGACGGCCGAGGAAAAAGAAGACCGTGAGTGCAATGATGAGCCCTGGTATGGTCGAATAGAACATGTGCTTGATATGTACGAAAAGATCGGTGTTCGTCAGCCCGGAAGCGAGGTTGGTCGTATCGGACATCGGAGACATCTTATCACCGAAATAAGAACCAGATATAACAGCACCTGCAACCATGGCAGGCGGGATGCCCATGCTCATGCCAATTCCCATACCAGCCACACCGACTGTTGCCATCGTCGACCATGAACTGCCGATCGATAATGCGACGATGCCGCACAGAATCGTAATGGTCACCAGAAAAAGGGAGGGGCTGATCAGGGCAAGGCCGTAGTAGATCATGGTGGCGACAATCCCACCGCCAATCCAGGAGCCGATGACCAATCCAACCAGTATGATTATGACGATGGCAGGTAGGGCCAGACGGATCCCCTTATACATCATTTCTTCTACCTCCCTCCATTTGAACCCATGAAGCAACGCTACAACTGCAGCTGAAGCAGTTCCAAAAATAAGCGGCAGGTGCGGATCTTGAGCAAGCCATATTACAGCAGTGGCCATTGCGAGAATCATCAATAGCAGAGGCAGAAGTGCCATGAAGAATGTAAAGTCTTTTTTGTTGTTTTGTGAAGCCATTTAATCACCATCATTCCATATTAATCATTCTTCTAGATTATACTATAAAAACGGTTTCATAAATAACCGAATAAAGTATTTTCTGTTAAATGACATTATGGAATTGAAGGCGGACAACCAGGTCTTTAGCCTTAGAGAGAATCCTATTTCAATATCAATATGAGTGCGAAGAATATTATGGCTCCAATCAGGATGCGCTGAAGAAGCCGGTCCGGCATGATGCTTGCATATTTACCACCGAAGGATCCGCCTATCGCTGAACCGATGGACAGGGCGATTGCGAATTTCCAGTCGATCATATCATTGAATATGAAGACGAGCAGCGATATGGAGACGTAGATGGTGACGACGAGCGTCTTGATGCCGTGTACTTCGGCCATCGGTATCCTCGGGATAAGCATAAGGAGGATCAGACTGATGAAGAAGCCGACGCCAGCCTGCAACGTTCCTCCGTAGAAGCCGATCAATGTAAAGGCAACCAGAAGAAGCGGGATGGAGACCTTCAGATTAAAGTCCCTCTTCATGAAGCGCTGTGGTTTGATGATGAGCAGAATGGCAAAGATCACCATGAAGGTCGCCAGCAGAGTATCGAAAGTCTCATCGGCGATATTGACGGCAATACGGGCACCATAGACTGATGCGATTGTTGTGGGTACAGCAAGCATCAGGCTCAGGCGCCAATTAAGATGGCCATTTTTATGGAATTGATAAAGCGCAAAGCAATTTTGGAAGAGGATGGCGATACGATTGGTCCCGTTCGCCACAGTCGATGGCAGGCCGAAGAATATGAGCATCGGCAGTGTCAGCATGGAACCACCGGCTGAAACGATATTGATGAATCCAACTGCGATCCCCACGGCCAGTACGGCGAAAAGTGTTAAAGTTTCGATGATGTTCAGCTTCCCTTCTGTATCGGCGACGACGGCCTTGGTATCACACTATATTCAAGTGCATGATGCAGTTATTTGTTTCCAGATCATTCATGTAAAAATTGTTTGTTCCAGCGTACCCGGCGTATGGATAGGGTCACTCCACTGATGATCAGTATGGCGCCGATGACTTCAGTAGAGAGGATATCAGTGCCAAGAATCAGTGCCGACCCTGACATGGCGACGAATGGTTCGAGATTCATCAGCAATGCTGCATTCGCAGCCCCAACTTTAGGCATTTCGCGATTCCATGCCATGTTTGTAATACTATGGACGATGATGCCGCTTGCGATGAGCAGAAACTACATCGTCCAATCAGCCGCCCATAGCCGCCCATAATCGGCAATAGGAAGGGCAGCAAAATGATGAGGCCAAAGAGGTTGGATAGCAGTGTAATCTGTATGGCATTGATATATTTTGACATCCATTGGATGAGGATCATGAATACTGCAAACGTCAGCATAGTCAGTATTATGACGCCTTCCCCCCATCCGAAGACAATGGCCGTGCCGTCGAAAGTGCTGAGTACCACTCCAACGAGAGCCAGCACTGCGCCCGTCCAGAACTTGACCCCTCTCCGTTCGCCGAAGACGAAAATGGTTAGCATGGCTGTCATGACAGAGGCGAGTGCCAGAATCAGGGCGGATGTTACGGGACTCGCTGTAACCAAGCCCAAGAAGAATGTGTATTGGTTCATGGCGATTCCGATGATTCCCGACAGGGCGATGACCACCCAGACTTTAGCGGGACCTTTAGGCATGCGGAAATAGCGGGAAGCAAACAGCCAGAGGAAACCATTTATGGCAATCAGGCGTATGATGGTGATGCTGTAGGCATCGAAGTGTTCGACCAGGATCTTCCCGATGATGAAGTTGCTGCCCCATATGATGACAGAAAGGAACAGGATCGGATAGGTCCACCACATCCTTTCATCTATTGGATATTTGTTGTGGGTTTGTGCCATGGTCTCCTCCTTCCGCTGCGATTGAGTGTAAGCACATTATAGCAGATGGCCGCGAGTCGGTAGAGGGGCAGGCAACGCAGAAGTATGAAAAAAAGTCTGACCGCCCAAGTTTGGGCGGTCAGATAGCCAATTTCTACATATTTACTTTTTGGACTGGGTTTGCAAAGAACTTCTGTGTTTCCGTCTTGATCACTTTATAGAGGAAAAGCAGTCCGATCAGGTTCGGTATCATCATCAGTGCGTTCGCAGTATCAGCGAAAGCCCAGACAGTGGAAAGGTCTGCCACTGTGCCGAGGAATGTCGCTGTGATGTAGATGACGCCATAGACCACAATATATTTCAGGCCGAATAGATACTCGAAACATTTTATGCCGTATACATACCAGGCGATGATTGTAGAGAAGCCGAAGAATACGACTGAGATGGAGACGATGTATTCCCCTATGGCTCCAAGAGAGGAGCCGAATGCAGCACTGGTCAAGGCACCGGCTTCAAGGTTCGGATTATGGCTCACGCCTGAAATGAGACCGCCAGAAGCATCCCAGAAACCAGTTACAATCAGCACGAGGCCCGTCATGGTACAGACCACGATCGTTACGATGAAAGTGCTTGTCATTGCCACAAGCGCCTGTTTAGCCGGGTGGGTGGTCCGTGCGTTACCGGCAATCAGAGCGACTGTACCCAACCCCGCTTCGTTCGAGAAGATACCTTTTGAAACACCGTGCTGCATAGCCTGCATGACCACGATTCCCGAGAACCCGCCTGCAGCAGATACTGGTGTGAATGCATGCTTGAATATCAATCCAAATGCCGGGATGATCTGATCATAGTTCAGCGCCAGAATCAGAAGGGCACTGACGATGTAGAGGACGGCCATGACCGGCACAAATACGCCGGCGACGTTACTGATGCGCTTTATCCCTCCAAACACAATCAATCCGACCAGGATGACGAGGGTGACGCCCGTCACCCATCCAGTTACATTGAAGCTGTTCTCCATGACATCGGCGATTGTATTGGACTGCACACCGTTGCCGATGCCAAGGGCGGCAAAGGCTGCAAAGAAGGCAAAAAGAACAGCCAACCATTTGAATTTTGAACCGAGCCCTTTTTCTATGTAGTACATTGGACCACTGGAGTACTCTCCATTCTTATTTTTGACCCGGTACATCTGGGCGAGCAGCGCTTCGGAATATTTAGTGGCCATCCCGAGCAGACCTACAAGCCACATCCAAAACAGGGCGCCTGGCCCCCCGAGTGTAATGGCAGTGGCGACACCGGCTATGTTGCCGTTTCCGATCATGCCGGCGAGTGAAGTCATCAATGTCTTGAAGTTGCTGACATCACCTTCAGCGTCATCATCCGATTTGTCTTTAGTGAATGCCAGTTTGAATGCATATCCGAGCTTGCTGAACTGCATTCCCTTTAGTTGGAGGGTCAGAAACAGGCCTGTGCCGGCAAGCAGTATCAAGCTTGGTGGTCCCCAGAGTATCGCGTTTATTTCTCTTAAGATTTCTAGCATATTTCCACTCCCATTATCCTGAAAACGCTCTCATATTTTTATAAGAACCATCATTTTTGTGTTACAGTCCATCCACCATAACAAAAATTCATCATTTGTCTATTGTAATTATACCTCTTTAAACTAAATTTTTTCTTTTAGTGAATTAAATATTAATTTAAAACAAAATTTCATAATTTTCAGTTTTATATACCTCGTCGGTACATCCAGGGAAATGCATAAGAGAGAAGGGAAAGGTAGCTTCTGCTTAAAGTGTTTAGAGAGTGATGGAAAAGTGAAAAATAGGAGTGAGAGTAAATAGGAAATGATGAAACGGAAGGAGGTGTGATATGAAGACAGCAGCGGAGATCATCATCGATCTGATAGAGCGGTTCGATGTCCATGACGCAGGAAGCAAACGGGCACACGGCAACGGCACACTGCATCGCGCAGCAGTACACTTGAATGCAGAGGGAAAGAAGGTGTTCGGGGATGTGGAGCGCGCAACGGTCAGGCTGTCAAATGCGGCTACCTCCAAAAAAATACCTGAACAACTGGTCAACATCAAAGGATGCAGCATCAGGTTCCACCATCCCATACGGGCTATTGACATCATCGGTGTCAACTTCCCGTATTTCCCATTCAGCACCTCTTCCGAGGTCATCAATCTGATGTACAACATCCATCTTTACGTGGAACGGAAAAACGTGAAACGATTTCTCAATATTTTCCGTGCAGGCGGTTTATACAGCCGTCTGGATTCCCTTCTTGCGGAAATGCCGAAGCGGATGGATATGGGCTATAAATATTATACGACCCATAGCTACGGCAAGGATACGCTGAAATTCCGCATGGATTATGATCCGCAGAGCGGCAATATCGAACTCTATTCGGAGATGGACCCATATATAACAGAGCATTGCCCGAGGAGAACCACACATCTTGGCAATATGTCGATTGGAGAGGAAAAGGTTCAAGGCATAAAGTTTTTTGATACGATGAATGCGCCATTCGGTCGCGCACCGAATGGCGAAATCCCTTATCTGCGCCACTTCCTCTACAGGCGTTCCTTCTTTGGAAGGTTGCAGGAGACGGAAATTGGTATAGAGGAATACCGATTGCTAAAAGAACTCTGGGCGGAAGAAAAACATTATGTACTTCTCAAAGATCCGGAAATATTTTACCAAATCGAGAACCTATTCAACTCATCCACCGGGATTACAGCTGGGGATTTTGAATGCCTTATTGATCAGACATATGAGAGGAAATATACCGCAGAAAAAACGAAAAATTTCCTGGAAAATATCTGGCCTCACTTCGCGCATAGAGCCGATGCACAGGAAATCGGAACTTATCATAGACTGCTCGATAATCCAGAAGTGTTGGAAGTCTATGATTTCGTGAGCTCCATGTCTTCAAAATATGAGGTGGCGGAGCTAGTGGATTCTGTGGTTGTAAAACTGATGGGTAGAAAAGAATATCAACATATGCAGAAAGGAAAGATATAGATGAACCAGGAAAAATTTGAACTCAACGACGGAAGTGTGTTGCCTAAGATTGGACTCGGGACGGTCGGCATCAAAGGGGCCGCCGGGATCAACAGCATGCTGACGGCAATTGATGGCAATGGATATCGTCTTATCGACACTTCCACCAACTACCTTAACGAAGGGGCAGTGGGAGAAGCAGTCAGGCGTGCTGAAGTACCGAGGGAACAGCTGATCATCAGCTCCAAACTACCAGGCAAAACACACGACTATGACAAGGCGATCAAGATGATTCAGGAATCGCTCTATCGCATAGGCCTCGATTATTTTGATAAGTATCTGATCCACTGGCCTTTGCCGATGCAGGATAAATATGTCGAGGCGTGGCAAGCTCTGATTGATGCCAAGAAATTCGGATTGATCAAAACCATCGGCGTCTCCAATTTCCTTGAAGAGCATCTCGACCGTCTTATTGATGAGACAGGCGTCACTCCGGCGACCAATCAGATTGAGCGCCATCCGTACTTCAATAATAAAGCGTTGGTTGAGGCCAATAGGGAACGTGGCATAGTAACCGAATCATGGAGTCCATTCGGCAGGGAGATCAACGATGTGTTGGACAATCCAACAATCAAGGAGATAGCGGATAAATACGAAAAATCACCTGCACAGGTGATTGTAAGATGGAATCTGCAGAACGATGTCCTTGTCATACCAAAATCGGCTACGTCCGCGCATCAGAAAGAGAATCTTGATGTTTATGATTTTGAACTTTCACAAGCGGACCTTGAAGCGATAGATTCCCTTGATAAGGGAGAAGAAGGCCGGGTTGAGGGTCAGCATCCTAACGAATACGAAGAATATGTATAGCGATAAAAAACTAGAAGAAGCGGCCAAAAGCTGCTTCTTCTAGTTTTTTTTAATCTCTTCATATTTTCTGAACCACTCGGGGAATGCCTTTTTAAACGCAACCGGCTTAAATTCGCCAGAGACTTTCTTGACGACAAGGTGTGTCGTCGTCCCTTCAGCACATATATTCCCCGAGTCGTCTACAATCTCAAAACCATATTTTGTCCGCATGCCTGTATTTTCTTCCACCCACGTACGGACAAACGCACGGTCTCCATACTTCAACGCTTTTTTGTATGTAATATCCACATTGTATACAGGGGCGTAGAATCCTTCTCGTTCCATAGCGGTATAATCAAATCCGATATCTTCGACGAGCTGCATCCGTCCGAGCTCCAGCCATTTTACATAGTTGGCATGATAGATGACGCCCATCATGTCAGTGTCCGCATATAATATCTGTACTTCCTTTTCTGCAACGTGAAAATGATCCACTCGAGACATCCTTTCAATTCTATTTACATACATATTATACCATTCTTAAGGATTATTTCGGCAATCGGTTCGCGATTCCCGAAGATGACATGATATTCATGTATTTTTATGTAGATGTAAGCTCGATGTCATTAGAGTGAAATTTTAAATCACTAAAACGTTTACATGTTTGACTTCAAGTTTTACAAGCGTTAGAATTGGTTAGTCTAACTAACCAATAGGGGTGTTGCGGATGAATCCTGAACAGGAATTCTTCGACCTGTATATCAATCTCTATAGATCTTATATCGGTAAAGCCAACAAAATACTATCAGCCTATGACCTCTCCAGCGCCCAGTGGCAGATTCTAAAGGATATTGCCAGACATGGCGAGACAACGCTCGTCGATGTAAGCAGAAGAAGGCAGATAGAAAAATCAACCGCCAACAAAGTAATCACATACTTGCTTGAACTCGACCTGATTGAATCGACACCCGGTACTGACGATCGCAGGCGCAAGAACCTGAGTATGAGTGCTTCAGGGGATAGACTATTCAAGGAAGTGCGCGCCCGTATGACAGGTATGCAGAGAGAGATACTTGAAGATTTTGACTCTAAAGAAGTGGACGCAATGATAAAAATGTTGCGGAGAATCAATATATAGAAAGGATATGATGGCTTGTCCCGGGAAATGCATCAGGAAAATAAGATTTGGACGAGAGAGTTTCTGGCCATATTCATGTACCATTTCATCATTATGTTCTCAATGTACATATCAATGGTGACAATAGGCAGTTTTGTGATAGACAATTATAATGCATCAGCCAGCACAGCTGGCCTGGTAGCGAGTATTTTCATCGTCGGCGTCCTGATCGGCAGAGCGCTGACAGGCCAACAGATCAATACAGTCGGTGCAAAGCACCTTCTCTACATCGGAACAGTGATGTTCTTTGCCACCTATAGTCTCTACTTTATAGAGGGTGGGCTCGCGCTGCTCATCATCACGCGTTTCCTTAACGGATTCGCAACCGGTCTGATCAGCACCGCGCTCAATACGCTGGCCACCATTTCGGTGCCTGAGAACCGTAGGGGCGAGGGCATCAGCTATTTTAGTCTGAGTTTCGTAGTCGGTTCCGCCATCGGTCCTTTCCTTGGCTTCTTCATGATGGGCATCATGCCATATAATATGATGTTGCTGATCATCGCTGTAGCTGTACTTCTGGTGGCTTTCACCATTCCGATGATTCGGACGAATAATATCAAATATCCGTCCAAACCCACACTAAAGGAATTTAAGGTGATTGATCGGCAGGTCCTTCCGATGGGCGTTTCAATTTTCTTTATGGGCCTTGCCTACGCCGCCATCCTGTCCTTCCTGAACCTGTTTGCCAAAGAAGCTGATCTGGTCACTGCCGCCAGCTTCTTCTTTATCGTCTATGCCATCTCGATAACGTTCACACGGCCGTTCACAGGTAAGCTGATGGATAATCGGGGGGCGAACATCATCCTCTATCCGGCATTCATACTGATGGCCATCGGCTTCTATATGCTTGGAGGGGCCACGACGGGATGGGTGCTGCTTACAGCCAGTGTCTTAATCGGCCTCGGTTACGGGAATTTCCAATCGATCGCCCAAACCGTCTGTGTAAACATCGCTACACGTGAGAACGTTGGACTTGCTACAAGTACCTTCTTCATCATGATGGAAATCGGCCTCGGCTTCGGCCCAGCATTCCTGGGGCTGCTTGTACCATCATTTGGCTACGGTGGTGTCTATCAGCTCCTTGTCCTGTCCATACTCCTCGCCATGGGCATCTACTTCATGGTCTACGGCAGATATGAAAGCCACAGTCGACAAGAATCGAATCATACACGATAAAAAAATTACCCGTCGGCACCTCACTGCCGGCGGGTAATTTTTATCAATAAAGATCATTTCATGGAGATTTCCAGCCATCTTTTTGTGCATCATTGCGGATGTAGGTAAGCGTCTTGCCGGTCACTCCGAATAGGATCGTCATAATCGGGCTGAGTAGGCAGAAGAAGGCGAAAGGCAGATATGAGAGGGTAGGGACACCCAGCACACTTGCAATGAAGACGCCGCACACGCTCCACGGTACAAGTGGGTTGATGACGGTGCCTGCATCTTCTGCAACCCTTGAAAGGTTCTTGCTCTCAAGTCCCACTTTCTCATATTGCTTCTGGAACGTCTCGGTCGTCAGCAAAATGGATAAGTATTGTTCCCCAATCAGTATATTGACGCCGATTGCGTTGAGGGCTGATCCGATGATGACCGATTTCACATCCTTCAATGCATTCTCCACTGAAGCGAACAATCGGGGCACGATGCCAAGCTTAAAGAGCAACCCACCCATGCCTAATGCAAGGATGACAATGCCGATTGTGAAGAACATGCTCTCCATGCCGCCACGGGTCAAAAGTTCGTCAATCTCCGCCACGCCGGTTTCAGAAACGAAGCCACCGAACAGAATATTGAATATCCCTGTAAGAGAAGGTGAAGTATGTAGAGTCGACAAGAGGAGCGCACTGACTATCCCGGCTGTGAGTGAAAGCAGTGCTGGTGCACGCAGCATTGAAAAGACAAGAAGAACAGCCAACGGCACGGCTGCGTTATACCAGCTTATCAGACCGGTATCAAGCAAACCTTGCTGGTAGACTTCCATTTCGCCAAAGTTGACAGAAGATATATCCGGAGATAATAAGGCGAACAGAATAAATGTAATGAGGAAAACTGGAATGGTGGTCCACATCATATTTTTAATGTGATCAAACAAATCCACTTCCAATATACTGGATGCCATATTAGTCGTATCGGACAAAGGAGACATCTTGTCACCGAAGAATGCTCCAGACACAATGGCCCCGGCCGTCATGGCTAAAGAAAGGTCCAATGCACTGGATACCCCGATAAAAGCGACCCCGACGGTACCGACAGTCGTCAGAGAACTGCCGACACATATACCGATGATGGCGGTTACGATGAATACGATGGAAAGATAGAAATAAGGGGTCACCAATTCAAAACCGCCATATATAAGCGTTGGGATGGTACCGCTGTAAATCCATGAAGCAATGAGCATGCCTATCAAAAAGAAGATGAATACAGCACCCATCCCCGATTTAGCACCTTCAGAAAGCCCTTCTTGAAGTTTCTGGTGGGGGACGCGTTTGACGGTTCCGTAGATGATGAGCAGTATTATAGAAAACATCAACGCCATATGAGGGGTAGTTTCAAAATGGATGATGCTTGTGCTGATTATAATGATGATGCTGATGACTGTAATGAGTGCCTCTAGTAAAGATGGTGTCTGGGCAGGTTGAATGCGGAACACTTTTAAACCTCCTATATAATTAGACTATACAATAGAAACATGTTAACAGGTTCTTTTATGAAAATCTCGATTCCTTCCAATTACGTTTAATTAAGAATATTCTTAATATTATGATATAATCCTTTAAACTGAACTCAACTATCGAGGGGGATGACTTATGAAACTTTTAACATTCTATAAGGAAGGGAGACTTCGACCGGGAATCTTGACTGAAAAAGGTATCCTGGATATTTCGGGGGCATACCCTACGATGATCGAGGCGATTGAAAGGCATAAAGGGCTCGATGATTTCCTTGATTTCGCCATGGAAGCAGAAACCAGCTCCTTTATAGAACTGCATAAAACTAAACTTGGTCCCTCAATCGATTGCCCAGAAAAAATCATTTGTGTCGGTCTCAATTACCGACGGCACGCTGTTGAGTCAGGAATGTCAGTGCCAGATAACCCCATCATCTTCAGCAAGTTCAGAAACAGCCTATCCGGCGATAGGGGCATCGTGAACATTCCATCACAAGCCAAACAAGTGGATTATGAAGCTGAACTCGCCATAGTCATCGGCAAGACGGCTTACAGAATAGATGAAACCGAGGCCGAGAATGCAATATTCGGCTACAGTGCGGCGAACGATCTGTCGGAGCGTGCGTTCCAATTTAAAACTTCGCAGTGGCTACTTGGTAAGAGTTTGGATGGATTCTGTCCAATCGGTCCATACATCGTCACGAAAGATGAAATTGAAGACTCCGATAAACTCAGGATCAAATGCACAGTAAACAATGAAGTGCGTCAAGATTCGAATACCAATGATATGGTATTCAAATGCAAAGCACTTGTCAGCTATATCTCCCATCACATGACGCTTGCACCGGGTGATGTCATATTGACCGGCACTCCTGAAGGGGTCGCCATGGGGCACGGGGGAGAAGTGCGGCCATGGTTGAAGGCAGGTGACGAAGTGGTGGTGGAGATTGAGCAGCTTGGCCGTCTGACAACATATATCCGAGCAGAATAATGGAAGTGCCATAGGAAGATGTAGGTATGATGTTTGATTTTTGATGCAGGCATCTGCATGATATGGGTATAACGAACATGGGAGGCAGACATAATGAGAGTACTCGTCATAGGCGCTAACGGCCAAATAGGTCAAATGGTCGTCAGTCGACTGAAGGAAAAAGGACATGAGCCAGTAGCCATGCTGCGTAAAGAGGAGCAGGCACAAGCTTTTGAAGATGATGGCATCGACACTGTGATTGCAGATCTCGAAGGGGACTTTAGCCATGCCTTTGAAGGTGTGGATGGAGTGATATTCACAGCAGGGTCTGGTGCTTCGACTGGAGCCGATAAGACCATCCTGATTGACCAGGAGGGTGCCATTGAAGCTATTGATCTCGCAAAATCATATGAACTGGATCATTTTGTCATGGTCAGCGGTCTGGGTGTTGAAAACCCCCGTGGTGTAGAAGGTGAGATACGCCCCTACCTCCACGCCAAACACCGGGCTGATGAGCACCTGATCGATTCTGGAGTCCCCTACACGATACTTCGTCCTGGATTATTGACGAATGGAGAAGGTAAGGGCACCGTCACTTTCTATGAATACAAAGGAGAAACCGAGTACGGAGAAATCATCCGTGAAGATGTAGCTGATGTGTTGGTTAAAATAATCGGCTATCCACCAGAGGATAAAATCTATTATGTGGTTGAAGGAGAGACTTCAATCAGTCAGATTCTATAGATATATTAACAGCCACCTGAGAGAACTCTTGGGTGGCTGTTTTTGAGTTGGTGAATGCCTTGGAATCTTAAGTATGGGGCTGGGTTTTGTATATGTTAAAGAAAACGATATAATATAAGGGAAGCATAGGAGGTTTCATCATGAAACAGTATATGATTGGTCTCGATATCGGCACAACTGCGGTAAAGGCTGTCTTATTCACCACTCAAGGTGGATACATAGATAAGGAGACCCAACACTATCCACTGCATACACCGGATGTCTACACGGCGGAGCAGGATCCGGATGAGATTCTAATGAAATCCATGCGCGCACTGAATAATCTGGTGGAACGGAACGCGTGTGGTGACGAGATTGCCTTCGTTTCCTGTTCTGCTGCCATGCACAGTATAATCCTTCTGGATCATTCAGGTGAACGGCTGACGGAGTGCATCACTTGGGCGGATCGGCGAAGTGAGGATATGGCAGAGAAATGGGATGATGCCAAAGGGCTTGCCGTCTACAGGCGTACAGGTACCCCAATCCATCCCATGAGCCCGTTCATCAAGCTGCTTCATTTTAAGGAGAAGGCGCCTGAGATCTACAGTCAGATCGGTAAAATCGTGGGCATCAAGGAATATGTGCTCCATCATTTGACGGGGATGTACGAAGTCGATAAATCCATCGCCAGCAGCATGGGCATGATGGATCTTGACACATCGCAATGGGACAGTGAGGTGCTTGAACTGCTGGATCTGACACCAAAACAACTCCCGGATATCGTCAGTACAACCAAAGTGCATCAGAGTATCGGACGGAACCTTGGCCAGACTGGTCTGGCCAAGGACACGAAAATCATTCTCGGAGCGAGTGATGGCGTCCTCGCCAATCTCGGCGTCAATGCCATACAGGAGGGGGACGTGGCAATCACCATCGGTACCAGTGGGGCGATCCGCACAGTCATTACAGAACCCCGGACCGATCCCAAGATGCGGACCTTCTGCTATCATTTGACGGAAAATCGCTATGTCATCGGCGGGTCAGTGAATAATGGGGGTGTCATCCTCAGGTGGATACGTGACGAACTGTGCCAAGAAGAGGTGGGGAAAGCAGATGCCTATAATGAAGACCCCTATGAAGTTATGACGCGTGCAGCGGATAATGTCTCGCCGGGCAGCAATGGGCTCATCTTCCATCCCTACCTTGCAGGGGAACGGGCCCCTTTATGGAATGCGAAAGCGGTCGGTTCCTTCTATGGATTGACTTTATCCCACGAGCGGAGCCATATGATCCGGGCAGCCCTGGAGGGCGTGGTCTACAATCTCTACAGTGTATATCTGGCACTTCGTGAACAGATGAATGAAGTGAAAAGCATTAAGGCGAGTGGCGGTTTTGCACGTAGTGAGATGTGGAAGCAGTTGATGGCTGATGTATTCGGGGAGCAATTGACTGTGCCGAAATCATATGAATCAAGTGCTTTCGGCGCCTGTCTCCTCGGTCTTTACGCCCTTGGCGAAATACGTGATTTGAATGAAGTTGCAGACTTCGTCGGTGAAAGCGATGCATATATACCGGACGAGAAGGTACACTTGAAGTATCAGGAAATCATGAGTGTTTATATCGAGCTTGGTCGGGCGCTCGAACCTTTCTATGATAGGATGGACGAAATCAGATAACGGAGGTGGAACGGATGGAACTGCATGAATTCTTCTCCTATTATATGGAGGAAAATGAATTGGCTCGTGCCAACCTCATTAATGATGGGGTGTTTGAGACACTCGCTTCATTGGTTGACTTTAAAGTGTCGGAAATCAGATTGATGGACGGGGCCGCCCCCATTACTGATATGGTGACGATGACTGAAATAGCCCTTATCCGACAACTGATCGATATTGAGCCGCCAGAAGGGTTGCACCAGGTAATCTATAGAGTCGATGATTACCCTGTACTCACCGACTTCCAATATATACTGGAGGCTGGCGAGGGGCGCGGCGTCATTCATCATGATATTGTAGAGGCGCTCCATAAAGCATTAAAGGAAAACCACAATATACCCGCCCATCCGATGTATATCCATAAAAATGAACCCCTGGACCAGGATGATGTCGCAATGCTTGACCGCATCTACCGTGGACCGATCTACTGGCTATATGACAATATCACCTGGCGTCAGTTGCGCCGGATGCTGAAGCGTCTGAATGCAGAGCCTGATGGCCATCAAAAAGATGATTATCTGCGCCATTTGACCTCTATCATAACCAATCCAAAATATCTTGAGGGCATCCTGCTCCAGCTGAATACGACGGATCTTGAGCAGATCGAAGACAATGTCCAAAAGGGATTCAATGTATATGAAGCGAGCTCAAGGTGGTCGGATGCCCGGAATCTAGGTCTCCTCGTCAAAATCCATGCTGATCATTATGTCATGCATGAAGCTGTCAGGTCAGCATTGGAGGAAGTATCATTTGAAGCGGTCGAAGCTCATCGGAGAAAGTCTGGGTCGCCGGTTGGGCGTCCGCCTGGTGGAGATTTCAATGCCTATGTCCTCCATGCACAGATTGAAGATCTAGACTTTGAAATTTCCCGGGAAATCATCATGCCGGCAGGCAGCAACTGTTTCGAGCTTCATCTCGTCATCCAAAAAGCGATGGGATGGCGGCAGAAGCACGATGCCTCGTTCGAAGCGGGCCCATTGACGATAGATGCAACAGGAGATGCATTGGGAAGTGAGGGGCGATTGCCGTCCAGTTACATCCAGATTGATGCGGTATTTGCGCATCATGAAACCCTCCACTACCTATATGGAGAAGATTATCGGGTGACGCTCGATATTGAAGCCAAAGCCCATATCCACCGGCCGATACCAAAGGTCCAAAGTCATCAAGGCCCGGCTCCGATAGAGAACATAGGTGGTGCGGCATATCTTGCCGATACTCTTGAAGTGCTGTCTTCAGTAGACCATCCTGATTATATAAGGACTTATGAGAAGGTGCGGGCCACCAACTACAGGGAACGGTATCCTGTAACGGCCATCAACAATCAGCTTGAAAAAATGTTCAGGAAGTCATATCCGATTACAGAATACAATATAGATGAAATAGAGTGACGAGAGGAGCGGCTCATATGGAAAAACCAAAAGTCCGGAAGTTGTTCACCGGCAAAGTAAAGACGATGGGACATCCAGACGCAGAGGATAAGTTCGATAGAGAATGGAAAAGTGCGATATTCAAGACAGAGCGGCATGAAAGAAGCTATCTTACAAAAACCGGGTTTGACACGGATGAAGTGGCAGACAAAAGGAACCATGGCGGACCTGAGAAGGCAGTATTCGCCTACCCAATGATCCATTATGCTACATGGCGCCGCGAGTTAGGGGTCGATATTGAAGCGGGTGGTTTCGGTGAGAATTTCGCAATTACGGGAATGGATGAATCTTCTATTTCGATAGGAGATACATATAAAGTAGGGGGTGCAGTCATCCAAGTTTCGCAACCGCGCCGACCCTGCTGGAAACCGGCACGACGCTACAGGATCATCGATCTTGCCCTGCAGATTCAAAATACGGGTCGTACGGGCTGGTATTTCAGGGTGCTGCAGGAAGGATACGTACAGCCCGGCGACACTTTGGAGCTCATTGAACAGCCATGCCCGGAGTGGACGATCAGTGCATGCAATGAAGTCATGTATGACCAAGTAGATAATGTCGGTCTTGCCGAAAGTTTGAGTGCATGTGAGTATCTTGCCCCCAATTGGAAAGCGACACTCGAGAAACGTCTTTTGGGTAAAGAGGGGAGCAGTAAGAAGCGGGTATTCGGTCCGAACAGGTGATGAATATTCAAATGATTGAGAGTATGTTTGATTTCAGAAATTTTCAAGCATTCTTTTAAGTCGACCATAAATAATGCATAAATCTTTAAAAAAGTTTTCTAATGCGGTAGAATTCATATGGAAACGGTTTTAGTACTATAGGAATGGGCACCCATCCCAAGTGCTGAACCAATTAAATTAAGGGGGAAGTCATTCATGGTAGTACCATACAGTGCAGAACCAGCTACGGATTTTACGAAAGAAGAAAATAAAAAAGCATTTAAAGATGCTCTGGAGCAGGTGAAGAAGGATTTCGGCGTCAAACGCCCATTGATCATCGGTGGAGAACATATCGAAACGGATGACCAGATCACTTCTTACAACCCTTCAAATAAAGAAGAAGTCGTCGGTCATGTATCCAAAGCCACGACTGAGCATATTGATTCAGCAATGGAAGCGGCAGAAAAAGCTTTCGAAACCTGGAGCGAGTGGGATCCGAAAGATCGTGCAGAACTGTTCATCAGAGTCGCTGCAATCATCCGTCGCCGCAAGCATGAATTTTCTGCGTTGATGGTGTACGAAGCAGGGAAGCCATGGAACGAAGCTGATGGAGATACGAACGAAGGCATTGATTTCATAGAGTATTATGCCCGCTCAATGATGGAATTGGCAGACGGTAAACCGACCCTTGACCGCGAAGGTGAACACAACCATTATTTCTATCAGCCAATGGGTCCTGGTGTGACGATCTCACCTTGGAACTTCCCGTTCGCAATCATGACAGGAACAACCGCAGCACCAGTCATTGCAGGGAATACAGTACTGCTTAAACCTGCAGAAGACACACCATTGATTGCATATAAGTTGATGGAAGTGCTTGAGGAAGCAGGACTTCCAAAAGGTGTCGTGAACTTCGTTACAGGTGATCCGGCTGAAATTGGGGATTATATGGTCGATCATCATAAGACGCACTTCATCACATTCACAGGATCCAAAGCGACGGGTCTCCGCATCAATAAACGAGCAGCCGAAGTACACGAAGGACAGGATTTCCTGAAAAGAGTCATAACTGAAATGGGCGGTAAAGATACAATCATCGTCGATAAGGATGCAGACTTGGACTTGGCGGCGGATTCCATCGTCAATTCAGCATTTGGCTTCTCCGGCCAGAAATGTTCTGCCGGTTCCCGCGCAGTCATCCACAAAGATGTATACGATGAAGTATTGGCTAAATCCATCGAACTGACAAAAGAATTGACGGTCGGTAACCCTGTAGATGAAACTTACATGGGGCCGGTAATCAACAAGAAGCAGTTTGATAAGATCAGTGAATATATCGAAACAGGCAAAAAAGAAGGTAAATTGGAAATCGGTGGAGAAACTGATGATTCTACAGGATACTTCATCCATCCGACAATCTTCTCAGGCTTGGATCCAAAAGCGGTCATCATGCAAGAAGAGATTTTTGGACCAGTCGTAGCATTTGCTAAAGCAGATGATTTCGATGAAATGCTTGAAATTGCCAATAATACTGAATACGGTCTTACAGGTGCAGTCATCACAAATACACGTGAGAACTGGATTCTGGCATGCCGCAAATTCAATGTCGGCAACCTCTACCTCAACCGTGGCTGTACGGCAGCTGTCGTAGGATATCACCCATTCGGTGGGTTCAAGATGTCCGGTACAGACCAGAAGACAGGTAGCCCTGACTATATGCTCAACTTCCTGGAGCAAAAAGTTGTATCAGAAATGTTCTAAATCAATAGAAATGATGAAAGCGGAGGACGACTGGGTAGTCATCCTCCGCTTTTTTGTGTGCTATTTTACTGCATCTGGGATTCCGCTTTGAGATGGCCATCTTCAAGCGTAAGCACTCGGTCTGCGTACTCGAAAATACGTGAATCATGCGTGATCAGTATGCCAATCATGCCACGATCTTTAACAATATCCCGGAGCATTTCGACGACTTCTATGGCGCGTGCACCATCGAGGCTCGCCGTAGGTTCATCGGCCAGAAGCATCTTGGGCTTGTTCATCAAAGCCCGCATAATGGCGGCACGTTGCCTTTCGCCACCTGAGAGCATACCAGGATAGCTGTTGAAACGGTGGCTGAGTCCAATTTCTTCGAGCAATGCCTTGCTGCGCTTACGGGCCTCATTTTTACTAAGCCCGGCTTGCTCTGCAACGAAACTAAGCTGTGAGACGATATCCATATAGGGTATGAGGTGGGAGGATTGGAATATGAATCCAATATCTGTGAGACGCATTTTCGTCAATTCCTTTTCGCTAAGATCCAAGTAATCGACATCGTCTAACTTGACCTCTCCTTCAGTGTGGGACAATAGGCCGCCGAGTATCGACAATAAGGTCGACTTGCCGGAACCTGATGCGCCGCTTAAGATGATCAATTCACCGCTTGAGGCACTGAAGTCGATTCCTTTGAGCACATCGGTTTTCGCATCTCCCGTGCCAAACGTTTTAGTCAATCCATGTACTTCCAATGTCATATTATTCACTTGAGATCGCCTCCAATGGATCTATTCTTATTACTCTTACCAATGACAAACCAGCACCGATGAACGCTACCACCAGAAACAGTACTGATACTAATGCCATCAGATTGGTGTTCAGATAAAACGGCATATCGATTGGGATGACCATACCGATTAAAGAAATGGTGATCAGTGACAATACGACACCAGTCAACGTGATCAGTATGACTTGAATCAGGATGGAGACGGCCAATGTACGGGAAGACGTACCGATTGCCTTCAGTATGCCGAACTGGGAAGTTTTCTGGATGGTGATGACATAGAAGAAGGCTGCAAGTACGATTGCTGAAATGACGAATAGAAAGACAATCATCAGGTTGAGCGGCTGCTGTTCGGCCTGATAGCTTGGGACGGCGTTTTTCAGTTCAGAAGCAGAAACCACCGCCACGCCAGGCGCATCGTCAATCGTTTGACGTTCTGCTTCACTGCTTTCACTGATTATCAGTGCAGCCGTCCTGGATTCCAAGTCATTTATTGCTTCAGGTGTCACAAAAGCCATCGAGTTATGGGCAAACATGATGTCTTCGGCAAATCCGCTGACTTCGTATGTCTGTTCATTGGTTAATGTAACGTCATCTCCGACGCTGAACCCTTCTGCCTTCAATTTTTCATTCAGGAGGAGTTCGGATTGCGATTCAGGAAAACGCCCCTCTTTTACAGCAGGTTCTTTCGACTCGTCGGTTGCCGCAATGAGCAGGCTGATTTCCGAGTCTCCGGATTCTATTTTCTGCATCGACAACTGGAGAGGATCGGCGGAGGTTGTTTCTTGTACGCCATTGATCTGATCTTCAGACAGTCCTGAGCGCATGAGGTCATTTTCCACGTCTTCCTCCATGACAAAGTATTCACTGTTCAAGGCATCGATGCCTGAAATGTTTTCTCGTGCCAACCCTTGGGCCAATGCTGAAACGAACAGCACCAGAAAAGCGAGCAGGAACAGTATGGCAGTTACCATGATGTACTTGAACTTATAGAACTTCAGTTCTTTCAAGGCTAATTTCATCTCGATTCAATGCTTCCTTTCGATTTGTATTGACCATAGTCTATCAAGGCGATATAAACCGGATGTAACGGCAATATAAACGCAAAATAAACTTTCGAGAAAGAGATGGAAATAAAAAAGGAGCACTCTTAAAAAAGAGTGCTCCTTTTTGGCATGAAGTTACATCATGCTGCTGAACCAGAGGCCAAGCGCGGTTCCGATGTAGTTGCCAAGGATATAACCAAGTGTACCGACGATGAGAATTGGACCGACCAGTCGTGTCCAGCCGCGCGAAATGGCCATGGCGGCGGCTGTTGTAGGACCGCCGATGTTGGCATTGCTCGAGAGGATGATTTCCTCAAGGTCGAATTTGAATACTCTGCCGAACGAGAACGATACGATCATATTGATGAAGACAATGATGGCAGCGAACAACAGAATGAGTGGTGTATTTTCTATGATCAGCGGGATGGACGCGGGCACCCCGATGACGACAAAGAATATATAGATCAGAAAAGTACCAATTTCCTGGGCCCCATTGATGCGTTCAAAGTATTTCGGGATAAATGAAATAAGAATCAGCGTCAATGTTGTCAACATCAGATAATCGTCTCCAATCACTGCCCTTAACACACTCAGGAAAATATTCGCATCTTCGGGTATGAGGAAGCGGAAAATTTCTGCAAGCTTGAACGATACGGCGACTATGACGAATGAAGAACCGACCGCAAGCGCGATGTCGTTCAGTGCGATTTCCTTACGCTTCCAGTAGGAAGCGGATGTCGTCTTGTCGCCTTCTTCTCGTGCCTCTATGGCATCGATGTGGGGAGTATTATATTTTTTGCGGAAAAAGCCGATTGCAGGAATCAGTATCAGTATGAAGAAGTAGACTGCCATCAGAAGATTGTCGGCGACAACCGCTGAAGAGACCGTTTCGCCAGGCACGTCAAACCGCGTCGCCAAAGCTGCGAAGTTCACACTGCCTCCCGTATAGGAACCTGAAATCATAGCAGCGATATGGGGGAGGCCTGGTATCAGATCCTTCAGCAAGGTAAATGCGACTATGGAACCAGCGACGGTACCAATGGAACTGAGCAGAAAGATCATCAGCAGACGGCCGCTTTCCTGCCAAATTTTACGTAAATTGGACTGGAAGAGCAAAAGCGGTATGGATAAAGGTACGACATACGTCCATACCGAATCGTAGACGGGCGACTCGGTGGGAATCAGCCCCGTATTCGCCATCAGCATCGCTCCGACAAGCGCAATGATTGCGCCTGACAGTTTCGAAGCCCATTCATAGCGCTGTTCCAGCCATATGCTGACAGCTGCCCAACCTACAAGGAATGCCCACAGCAGCCAAGTTTCGTCGGGTGATATCAAAGCATCAATAATACCAAACTCCTTTTTAGTGCCAGCCGTCCTTTGGACTGCATCAGCAACCCTTTTTGGATGTATATAGCTGAAATTATATAATAAATTCTAGGCGACTTCTAATATGTAGGGTATGAAAAAAGAAAAATCCTCCACCCGTTGAAGGTGGAGGAATCAATGGAGCCAAGGGGACTCGAACCCCTGACCTCTACACTGCCAGTGTAGCGCTCTCCCAACTGAGCTATGGCCCCGTTTGTGCTACAACAATATTCTATATGATAACGCCGTAATATACAAGCCCATTTATTGTCGAAAAACTCATTTTCAATATCTGGACAAACAAGTGTCGGCCAAGGCCTTCAGTATTTCAACTATTAAAAAAATATAGACATGTCTGAAAATTGATTGTAGTATAGTGATGTAAAACTTTATAGGCAGATAAAGTGCGCTCTATGGCGCTTCTGCCACGTAAACACAATCATCGGGAACCGTTTATATAAGTTCCGGAATCATGCAGAGGACCAAGGTGCACAAAAGAGACATGTATAAAATAAAATAGTTGTGAGGTGCAGAGTATCATGGAAAAGAAGAAAGGGTTTTTCTCGAAACTGCTGGATATAATAGAAAGGATCGGCAATAAACTGCCTGATCCATTCATGCTGTTCATCGGGTTGGCAGTCCTGATGATTTTCATCTCCTACGCATTCAGTCTGGCTGGGGCTTCAGTCATCCATCCTGGTACAGGAGAAGATACTCCAATCCGGAATCTGTTATCTGGCGAAGGACTTCAGTTCATCCTGACATCAATGCTTGAAAACTTCACCGGATTCGCACCACTTGGGCTGGTTCTGGCAATGATGCTCGGTATTGGGCTTGCCGAGAAGGTTGGACTACTTGATTATTCAATCCGCAAGACAATTTTGAAATCACCGCCATTTCTACTGACATATACAGTGGTATTTACAGGTATTTTGGGTAACTTAGCTTCTGATGCTGCTGTCGTCCTGATTCCGCCACTTGGAGCACTTGTATTCTATAAGGTCGGCCGACACCCACTGGCAGGTCTTGCGGCCGGCTTTGCCGGTGCTGGCGCCGGATTTACCGCCAATTTGTTCATTGCCGGTACAGATGCCCTGCTTGCAGGCATTTCGACCGAAGCGGCTGCCATCATCAACGAAGATATTGTCGTTACGGCGGTGGATAACTGGTACTTCAATATAGTTTCTGTCTTTCTTTTGACATTTGTAGGCGGGTTGTTGACATCGAAATTCGTGGAACCGCGTCTTGGCAAATATGAGGGGGAGGCTTTGGAAGACGAAGATGCAGAAGAGCTTCCGAACGCAAAAAAAGGGTTTTTCGCTGCATTGATAGCAGGGCTTCTATATTTTGCAGTCATCCTAACTGTCGTCATGCTGCCGGATAGTCCGCTAAGGGGCGAAGGTGGGAGCATAATCCCATCACCATTAATCGACGGTATCGTGCCATTGATTCTGATATTCTTCGTCATCATCGGTACAGCTTTTGGTCTGGTCACAAAAAAGATACAGTCCAGCAAGGACATCACCTATTATATGACGGAATCCATAAAGGACATGGCCGGTTATATTGTGCTGGTTTTTGCGATTGCCCAGTTCATCGCCTATTTCAATTGGTCGAATCTCGGTACATGGGTAGCCGTCAATGGTGCTGAATTCCTGCGGGACATCGAATTTACTGGATTCGGCTTGGTCGTCGGATATGTCATCTTCACCGGTCTGATGAATTTCCTGATTACTTCCGGTTCTGCCAAATGGGCCATCGAAGCACCAATATTCGTGCCGATGTTCATGCAACTCGGCTATGATCCAGCCTTTACACAAGTCGCCTATCGTATCGCCGACTCATCCGTCAACATCATCACCCCGCTTTTCCCTTATATGGTCATCATCCTTGCCTTCATGCAGCGGTATGACAAGAATGCAAGCATCGGCACATATATCTCGTTGATGCTGCCTTATTCCATCGCATTTCTTGTGGTGTGGATCATACTGCTTGCTGTATTTTATTTCACAGGAATACCATATGGGCCGGGGGTCAGCACATACTTGGAAAACAGACCGTAATGAATATAAAGGGAGGAAAATGAAATGGAACAGCTTGAAGCACAACTGGTGAGGTGGCGCCGTGATTTCCACCAATATCCGGAACTTGGCTTTCTTGAGATGCGTACTGCCACCATTGTGGCCGATATGCTTGAAACGTTGGGGTACACAATTCAGATTGGAAATGAAGTCATGGCCCCCGATTATTGCATGGGTAAACCTGGCGCTGAAGAAACCCATCGACATCTGGAATGGGCCAAGGAGAATGGCGCAGTGCCCAAATACCTTGATGCAGTTTCCGAAGGCTTCACAGGTATTGTGGCGACCCTCGAAACCGGACGGGAAGGCCCGATCATCGCCTACAGGGTAGATATGGATGCACTGCCGATTACTGAGACTTCGGCGGAGGGTCATGTGCCTGTAGCAGAAGATTTCAGATCGACTACGTCCAACATGCATGCGTGCGGCCATGACGCCCACACAGCCATTGGTCTGGGACTGGCCACAAAAATCATGCGCCAGAAAGATCAATTATCGGGTGTCATCAAAATAATATTCCAACCGGCAGAGGAAGGCACACGAGGCGCGCGCTCCATGGTCGAAGCTGGTGTCGCTGACGGTGTCGATTACTTCATCGCTTCGCATATAGGAATGGATGTACCGGATGGACATTTCATCGCCGCAAATAATGGTTTCTTGGCGACATCTAAGATGGATGTCACTTTTACCGGCATCGCCTCCCATGCCGGGAGTCGGCCTGAAGAGGGGCGAAATGCCCTACTGGCCGCGGCTAATGCCGCCACAAATCTGTATACGGTGCCGCGGCACTCTGATGGCGCCACCCGTATCAATGTCGGCGAGCTGCATGCGGGCAGCGGCCGCAACATCATCGCCGACCATGCCGTAATGAAAATCGAGACGCGTGGTGAAACATCTGAAATAAATAACCATGTCAAAGGGCAAGCCCAGGCCATCATTGAAGGGGCGGCTAAGATGCATGGGGCAGAATACGATATCGAGCTCGTTGGAGAAGGGGAAAGTGCAGAATGTTCGTCTGAAATAGCCCAGGTACTCAAAGAAACTGCGGAGGCAGAAGGACTTCACAGTGTAATGAAGAGCGACGCAAGTTCAGGATCTGAAGATGCGACTTTCTTCATCAATGCTGTCCAACAAAACGGCGGACAGGCCACCTACTGCATTTTCGGTACCGAGCTTGCAGCAGGCCATCACAATGAAGCATTCGACATCAATGAAGGCAGCATGATTTCTGCTGTAGAAGTTCTGTATAGATCGGCTGTGGAACTCTCTGGACAATAAAATGATCACGTGACGATTGTACCTTTATGGCTAAAACGCAAAAGTACCCTGCCGGATATCCCGACAGGGTACTTTTTTACATGCCTACAAATAGCCATGCGAAGATATAGATGATTGGGAATGATATTATTGTACGCAACACGAAGATCATGAGGAGTTCCCAAACTGAAACTGGAATCTTGGACTTGAGCAGTAGCGCACCCACTTCGGAGAAGTAGATGATCTGCGTCAGTGACATTACGGCGATCAGGAACTTGGTAAATGTGCTCTCGATGCCGGAACCTATAACTGACGGCAGGAACATGTCGGTGACACCGATGATGAATGCGGGAGCGGCTGCCGCTGCTTCAGGAACATTAATGAGCGACAGGAAAAACTGGACCGGGTAGCTCAACAGTTCGAATACAGGTGTATATTCGGCGACGATCAGGGCCATCGTACCGATGGCGATGACGACAGGGATCAGTCCACCGTATATATCAATGACGTTGATGGAGCCGTCGCGTACGATGCTTTTGGCGCCATCGCTTTCATCTGACCTCCTGTAGGCGCGTGTGGTGGCTGTCTTGAGCATGGTATCTTCATATCCGCGGTCGTCGATCTGTTTGCCCGTCACCTCATAGTAAGTATCTTCACGTCTTGATAACGGGGGTATTCTGACCATTACAAAGGCTGTGATGATACATGCGACTGCCATCGTGAAATAGAATTGGAGGAAGTACTCCTCGATGCCGATGAAGGTCGCGATGACAAGGCTGAACGGTATGGAGAGCACTGAGAAGTTCGTCGCAATGTTCAATGCTTCACGCTTTGTATAAAAACCGTTCTCATACTGCTGTGTTGTGATCATGACACCGACCGGGCTGCTGCCCATCCAGGAAGCCAGTGCATCGATCGAGGATCGGCCCGGCACTTTATATAATGGGCGTATCACGGGCTCTAAAAACGTCCCGACAAATTCCATCAGTCCGAAGTTCATCAATAAAGGCATGAGGAAGGCGGCCAATAGAAGCCAAGTGGCGAGTATCGGCACCAGGTTGAACATCATCGTGCCGCCCGTCAGGTCACTGGTGATTGCCTCCGGACCAAAACCCGTCACTGTCATGATGGCAAAAAGTATACCGATGACGCGCAGCAGGAACCACAGCCAGCTGATGACGAAGATATCCCTCAGTTTCGGAGAGTTCTTGAAGCTGTTGCGGTTGATCAAGGTGGCGTAGAAGGTTATCAACAAGAAGATGGTCATGATGACCGTCAGGATGCCCGCAATTTTCCCGTCAAGTCCGGTCAATATGTAATCTGCAAAGATACCGAGTATGATGGTCCACTGGTCGTTGACATAGACGGGAACAATGAATAATAGCAAGGCAAGAATGGAAACCGTCCACGTTTTTACTTTAGTCTGAGTTGAAAAATTCATGAGATATCCCCTTATGTATAAATTGGTAGCGCCTCCAATGATAATTTAAATTGTCGAAAATGTCCATATATTCTGTTATAATGCATAGGTGAATATTTTTGAAAGAGGGATAGCATGCCACAGGCGAATAAGCATATGAAGCACATAGAAGTGCCCGGCACGAGACAGTTTGCAAACAGGGTGGATGAATTTCCAGATGCGGTCGATCTGACGCTCGGCCAATCGGATTTCAGCACGCCGGAATCCGTCAAGGAAGCGGCCATCGAAGCGATCAGCACCAAAGAAATGAGGTATTCCCATAATACGGGGCTGCTTGAGCTGAGGGAAGTGATAAGCAGCTACTACAAGGAGAAGTATGGCGGTGAATATGATCCACATGGTGAAGTATTGGTCACTGTCGGCGGCAGTGAGGGCATCGATGCCATACTGCGCGCCATATTGGATCCGGGGGATGAAGTGCTGGTTCCTGCCCCGACTTATCTTGGCTATGAACCGATCATTGAATTGAGCGGTGGGGTGACGAAATTCATCGATACCACGGCTGACGGCTATATTGCCACGCCCGAAGCGATAGAAGCGAACATCACTGCACGGACAAAAGCTGTCATCCTGAACTATCCAACCAACCCGACCGGTGTTACCTATACAAAAGAACAGGTCGATCGCTTGGCGGAGATGTTCAAACAACATGATATATTCGTCATTACCGACGAAATCTATGCTGAAAATACATTGGAAGGCGAGCATGCCAGCATGGCAGCCTATCCGGACATCAAGGACAAGGTGTTGGTCGTCAACGGACTCAGCAAATCCCATGCGATGACAGGATGGAGAATCGGCTACGTCGTTGGCCATCGCGACATTATGGAAGAGGTCATCACTGTGCACCTCTACAATACGATCTGTGCGGCGATACCGAGCCAATACGCCGCGATAGAAGCCTTGCGCAATCAGCGGCATGTACCGGCGGAGATGAATGAAGCCTATATTAGAAGACGGGATTATATCTACGGCAGGCTCGTTGATATGGGACTTGAGGTGTCAAAGCCGACTGGTGCGTTCTATATCTTCCCATCCATCAGCAAATATGATGAGGATTCCTTCAGGTTTGCGACGGATCTGCTCGAAACGGTACAGCTGGCAGTGGTTCCGGGCCGTTCATTCTCCGAATTCGGTGAAGGGCATATACGTCTATCATTCGCCTGCAGCATGGCGGAATTGACTGAAGCGGCAGATAGACTGGAAAAATACATTAAAATGCGTGAAGCACGATAAAGAATTGCCCGCCTCCCGGATGATTATCCGGGAGGCGGGCAATTTTATTGGCGCTGCTCTTTGAGCAGGAATGTCAGACTTAAACCGAGTATTGCCAAGGCTGCCATCACAGCCAGGGCATAGGAAGTGCCCAAATATGTCCCTTCATTATAAGGCACGTCCACCAATGATACCGTGATGCTGATGATCGAGGTCAGTATGATGATGCCAAACGCCATGGAGAATTGGCGTACCGTATTGACGATTGCTGAGCCGTGCGGGATATCTGTGCCATCGAGTTCCGACATGCTCACCGTCACAAGCGGCATGAGCGTAAGGCCGAAGCCGGTCATGAACAAACAGAAATGAACCATAATCCAGTAGGGCGAATCCATCATGCCGACGGTGTTCAGCAGGATGAGGGATAAAGCCGTGAACGAAAAGCCGATCATCGCGATACGCTTACCGCCGTAGCGATCATAGAGGTTGCCTGAAATGAAAGTCATGACAGATAGGATGACCGTTCCCGGAACGAGCAGGAATCCGGACAGGAATGCACTTGTGCCGAGTGCATCCTGGGCAAACATCGGCAGGATCGTCTCGGTAGACAACAGCAGCATCATATTGATGAATATCAGGATGATGGCAAGTGCAAACGTCCTGTTCCGGAACAACTCCAAGTTCATTACGGGCGTGGCGATCTTAAATTGACGGCTGCTGAAGAACAGGATGCCTAAAACACCGATAAGCATAGGAATAAGCGACAATGGGCTCAGGAATCCGTACACACTGATATTGCTCAAGCCATATATGAAGAAAGAAAAACCGATGGCGGATAAGATCACCGAACGGATGTCAAGCTTTGACTTGTTCTGTTCGAGCACATCCTTCATCAGCAGCAGTGCGAGTATGAAGGTGACAGCGATAAAAGGCAGAAGCACCCAGTGCAGGGAACGCCAATCCAGATAGTCGATGATGATGCCTGAAATCGATGGGGCGGAAGCGGGGGCGATATTGGTGACGGCACCGAGCAATCCCATGGCGAACCCTCGTCTATTGTAAGGAAAGACGATGAGCAGGATTGTCTGAATCAACGGTAGGATGATGCCTGCCCCGATGGCCTGGATCACCCGGGACGCAATCAGAATACCAAAAGTCGGCGACCAGCCACCGACAGCCGTTCCCAAAAGCAGGCAGCTGAGCGAGAATATGACGAGCGTCTTCGACGAAAAGTTGGTCGATAGGTAACCTGACATCGGAATGAAGATGATGGTCGTGAGGATGAAGGCGTTCGTCAGCCACTGGACCTCGGTTGCGTTGATGTTGAACTCTTCCATTATCGTCGGGAAAGCCGTAATCAATAGAAATTGGTTGAAGGTGAGCAGGAATGCTGCAGAGATGACCACTGCAACGACACCCTTACTCTGTATCTTATCTTCTGTCATGCAGGCCACCCCATTATCACTAAGTTTTGTATTCATTGTGGCACAGAGAGGGATGGGGGTCAAAACAGAGTGGCGATACCCCCGACCATCGCGAACAGGAAAGTGCACCCTTATGGTGGAAATTGTAAATAATATGGAATATTGTGGCCGTTGATGCTACAATTATAAATGAAAGCGCTTTCTAAAATTGATCAGGGGGTTTTAAAATGTCCAAGAAGATTTTTGAAATTGACCTATCGAAGAAAATGCATGAACAGAAGCATCCCGGCCACAATCGATGGCATCCGGATATCCCGGCGGCCTTTTCAGTTGATCCTGGTGAATCTTTCAAGATGGAGTGTCTAGATTGGACGGATGGCCAGATCAGCAACAATGATGACCCTTCGGATATTGAGAAGGTGAATTTGAAGCGTGTGCATGTATTGAGCGGCCCAGTGTACGTCAATGGAGTGGAACCTGGTGACTTGCTTGTTGTCGATATTTTGGATATTGGGACGTTCAGCAGTCATGAATGGGGATTCAACGGCATATTCGCTAAAGAGAATGGTGGTAGCTTCCTGGTCGAGCATTATCCAGAGGCAGCAAAGTCCATCTGGGACTTTGAAGGCATCTATGCGACATCGAGGCACGTGCCGAACGTCAAATTTGCAGGCATCATCCATCCGGGCCTGATCGGCGTGGCGCCGTCCCAGGAGCTGTTGGATGAATGGAACAGACGCGAACAGAAGCTTGTCGATAAAGATCCTCAGCGTGTGCCGCCACTTGCCAATCTTCCGGATGCGGATTCGACCGTCCTCGGTACATTGAAGGGAGAAGATTATGACCGTGTGGCCAAAGAAGGGGCGAGAACAGTGCCACCGAGGGAAAATGGCGGAAACTGTGATATCAAAAACCTTTCCAAAGGCTCCAGAGTCTATTTCCCGGTATTTGTAGAAGGTGCCAAATTATCTGTGGGTGATCTGCATTTCTCTCAAGGAGATGGTGAGATCACCTTCTGTGGAGGCATCGAGATGCCCGGATGGATTGAGCTTAAAGTTGACGTCATCAAAGGCGGCATGAAAAAACATAATATCGAAAAGAACCCTGCGTTCCAACCTGGTCCAGTAATGCCGCATTACAATGAATATCTTGTATTCCAAGGTATCTCAGTCAATGAATTCAACGGGACACAAGAATATCTGGATGCGAACACCGCCTACCGTAATGCATGCTTGAATGCAATCGAATACTTGAAGACTTTAGGCTTCACCGGCGAACAGGCCTATATGTTGCTTGGCTCCGCTCCCGTTCAAGGCCATGTCGCAGGCATTGTAGACATTCCGAACGCCTGCTGTACATTGTCGCTTCCTAAAGAAATATTCGATCAGAACATCATTCCGGAGCTCGACTGATGCCACGGTATACATTTGAATGCAGTACATGCGGCAGCTATGAGATATGGAAACGGAGCACAGAAGACCTTGCGGCCGATCAGTGCCCCGAGTGTGGGTCTGAAAGCAAAAGGGTGTTTCAAGTATTCCGAACAAATTACCTCGATACTAAAGTGACGAAGCGTATCGAGCAGGGCATGACACCAAGAGTCGTAAAGAAGGAAAATCTGCCGAAGAATAATATCAGGCAGAAGGAGAGGAATCCTAGGCCCTGGATGATGTGAAGTACAAATATATATTTAGATAGAAAAGGAGAAGGCCCTCGTGTCTTCTCCTTTTTTATATGCCATATAGAATGAGGGAGAAAATTAAAAAATGTTATCAGAAAAATCGAACAATATCATTGACAATGTATTTGATATGATTTATCTTTTAGTTAAATAACGGTATAGAATTCCTATTAACGGAAAATAAATGTACCTTATCATATATAAAGGAGGGATCATTTTGGCTCGCCCAGATGAGATGACTGCCAAGGTTGATATGCCAGTATTATTGATAAGCGGGGGACTTTTGCTCGCCTTTGTGGTAGTGGGGCTGATCAACCAGGAATTTATAACCAGTTTTGTAAGCGCTTTATTTACGATATCCGTAAAATATTTTGGTTCAGTCTACCAATTTTTAATGTTGGGGACTTTCCTCATCGCACTGTTTCTCGGATTTTCGAAGTTCGGCCGTATCCGCCTAGGAAACATAGACAAGCCTGAAATCAGCAACTTCAAATGGATTTCAGTCATTATGTGTACGCTTTTGGCAGGTGGCGGCGTATTCTGGGCAGCAGCTGAACCGCTGAACCACTTCTTAAGCGTACCGCCGCACTTCAATGACATCACGTCGGGGACGGAGGCCGCAGTGACACCGGCACTTACCACAAGCTTTGTGGATTGGGGGTTCCTCGCCTGGGCGATCCTAGGGACACTCGGCACATTCGTATTGATGTATGCCCATTATCATCGCGGGGCGCCACTCAAGCCACGAGCATTGTTATATCCCATCTTTGGTGACAAGATCATGAAGAACAGCGTGCTCGGAACTTTGGTAGATGTATTTTCGGTCATCTCTGTGGCAGCTGGGACAATCGGACCGATCGGTTTCCTTGGATTGCAGGCGGGTTATGGGATGAGTGCTCTGTTCGGCCTACCCAATACGTTGGCGGTGCAGCTGATCATCATCGCTTTGATTGTTGCCGCTGCAGCGGTTTCAGCCGCAACAGGCATCCATAAGGGAATTCAGATCCTCAGCAGCTACAACGTAGTCCTGGCGCTTCTCCTCGTAGGGGCGATGCTGGTACTGGGCCCCGGATTATTCATCTTTGATTCCTATCTGCAGTCTTTCGGCTCCTATATGCAGAACTTCATCGGCATGAGTACATACCGCGGCAACAATGATTGGCTGAACGGATGGACCGTATTCTTCTTCGCCTGGTTTTTAGGATATGGCCCGATGATGGCGATATTTACCAGCCGCATCTCAAGAGGGCGGACGATCCGTGAGATCGTCTTGGCCGTGGCGATAATCGCACCGGTGGTGACGACATTCTGGTTTACGGTGGTCGGAGGCACGGGAATTTTTCAGGAACTCGCAAATCCCGGCTCGGTATCCACCGCATTGAACAGCAACGGTGCACCGGCGGCGATGATTGCGATCACGGAACAGCTGCCTTTCGGTTTGGTATTGGGCATCCTTTTCCTGCTCGCTACAATCATATTCGTACTGACGACGACGGATTCAATGTCATTCACGATCTCAATGGCCATCACCGGAGATGGAGATCCATCCAAGCTGATGAGGGTATTTTGGGCGGGTGTGATGGGCGCAGTGGCCATCATCCTGCTGACGATAGGTGAAAACAGCGTGAGTTCGCTCCAGTCCTTCATCGTGGTGACGGCAGTACCCGTGTCGCTGTTGATGCTGACCACTTTCTGGAGTGCACCGAGAGTATGCGCAGCGCTCGCCAAGGAACAGGATATCACTTGATGCATAAGAATATGAGCGAATTTAAAGGATGGTTGATGGAGGTGCAATGTTGATGGCAGTAAAGCATGAAAGACATAAGTTGCGTCCGGCTTCAGAAGTGATGACATTGGAGCGGATTGGAGCCTTCAGGTTGACGAGCCTGAGTTTCCTGAGAATCCTGCTCAGACATATGATGCGTGAGAACTGGCAGATCGGATGCCGTACGCTTGAACTGGATGAGAAGGGATATGGGCACGCAGTATATGGCATTGATACACCGAAACATACGTTTTCATTCGTCGTCATATCTTCGGACATCGATGATGATGAAAGGAGCGACCGCGTCATCTCGAAAAAGTGGGATGTCACGTTCGCCCTGTGTGAGGGTGAAGTCACTGAAGAAAAACTGGAACGGATGAAGCGTGAGCTGCCGAAGCAGGAGGCGGGGCGTGGAGACGCACATGATCTGGTGTGGTCACGTGCCAATAAAAGCAACCGCATATTCGATTATGTGATTGATTGCCTTGTCAAAGAGGAGCAGCCCGACCCCAAAATATTAAACGAAGTGGGTTACCTGCTGCGTACGACAGCGGTATATGGCAACGGCAAGTTTGGTTTGGCACCATATGAAAAAATAAAGAATGACCACCCATTCAGCGGTCCGTTCCAGGCACAGATGTTTGCGGTCTATATGCTAAGGCAGTTCGGTACAGACCTGGTTGAGCACATCGCCAAACAAAGGAACCCACAGGCTGCGAAGCTGCAACCCGACATCAAGCGCTATATCGGTACCGGGAATGCAACTGGCCTCGGCATGGCACCCTTCCTGATTGCCCATCCGAGACTGATCCACCAATGGATCTATGTACGGGAACAGGCCATTGCCAGAGTGAAGGATATCAAACCATCGGAAGATGATCTGATGTTGCTTGTCGAGTGGCTGGACCGCGTGGGGGACTACTTCAAGGATTCCAACCTCATCGACCGGGAGATTATATTGAAGCCGGAAACTATAGCTGAGCAGAACGCCTATATCAAAGAGTTGGTTCTGGGTTACAGGAGGGACGGACGTTTGAAAGGACGGCCCACCGAGGATGTCTGGCATGATCTATCAAACGTCGCAGCCGAGTCGGTCTCGATCGAAATGCAGGAATTGTTGCATACTCTTCTGCTTGAGCTGTATACGGATCATGTCGTAGATCTGGAGCGATGCATGAATGTGGACGAGACGTATCAGATCGAGCCACGCATGACGGTTGGGCATCTGCAGTCATTGATAGATGAACAATACCACTGGGTTTTCCAATACGACTTTGATGATCCCGACGAGAAATATTATTTCTGGTACCGTTCGAAAGAAAAAGAGGAGCCGCGGCTTGGGATAAGGGGAGAAGACCCCGGTGACGATAAAGAGATGGCCATGAACATCGCAGAACAGGTGCAGGCACTCTATGATGTCTTGAAGCTGGCTGAGCCTGGTGAGATGGTGGCATCATTCATTTTGAAATATCCGGACTACAAAGGCATCATCCAAAGGGTGCAGTCGCTGGAAGGTTATGAATATGGGGAAATCCAAGCTAATTTCCTGAGCAGGGATTTCATGCCGCTTCATCTTCTGCGCTGTAAACTGTCATTTTTCGGCGCCGAACGCTTCAACCCAAAGTCGAACCGTTGGGTGCGCATCACGCTGTTCCAGGGGGCGCCATTAGTGGAAGAGGTTGGAAAGCTGTATCTGGACAACTGGGTATTCCCGGAATTGCCAGTATTAGAAGGGGGTCAATAAATGAAACAACAAGATATGATTGTGATAGATGCATTGGAACTGAGTAATTGGGATCGTGACTTCCTGCATCTGCTGCAGGAAGGTGGCGTGACTTGTGTGCATGCCTGCTGCGGATTGTGGGAGAATGCACGCGAAACGCTGAGCAAGGTCGGGGGATGGCACCGCTTCTTCAAAGAAAACGACGATTTGGTCATGCAGGTTTTCGAAGGGGAGGATATCCTGAAAGCCAAAGAGGCAGGCAAGATCGGTGTCATCCTCGGTGCCCAGAACACGTCTGCACTGGAAGATGAGCTGTCATTGGTCTCCGTATTCAATCAGCTTGGGGTGAAGGTGATGCAGCTCACCTACAACAACCAGAATCTGGTCGGCAGCAGCTGTTATGAAGATACCGACACTGGGCTCTCACGCTACGGTCGCAATGTAGTTAAGGAAATGAACCGGGTCGGGATGGTCATCGACCTGTCGCATGTTGGGGACCAGACGACGCTTGACGCGATCGAATTATCTACGCGTCCGGTGGCCATCACCCACGCCAATCCCGATTGGATCTATCCGACCAAGCGCAATAAATCTGAAGCGGTGCTCCGCGCCCTGAAGGAAAATGGGGGGATGCTCGGGGTCTGTGCCTATCCCCACCTGCTCAACGGCAAGGAGACGACATTGGAAGAATTCTGCGACATGATCGTCCAGACCGTCGAATTCATGGGGATCGATCATGTCGGACTCGGGACTGACCTGACATTGAATATGTCTGTCGAGTTCCTGCATTGGATGCGTATGGGAAGATGGACGCATGAGATGGATTACGGGGCCGGCAGCAAAGCCAACCCATCGTGGCCGGAATGGCCGGAATGGTTCCAGACACCGGCCGATTTCCCGAACATCATCTACGGGCTCAGGCAAAAAGGCATGACCGACGAGGAAGTGGCTAAAGTGATGGGAGGCAACTGGTTACGTTTCTTTACGGATGGCTTTAAGACCGAAAAGGAGGCGGAACAATGCGTGTATCATTTGTAGAACTGTTCATCCACTGCAAAAAAGTCTTCCGGGCATTCGGCATCCCCTATGGATGTGCCGATGATGGGGCCGGGGTGGTGGCGTGGAGTGAATTTGCAGGATTGAATGGTATGGAAGTGCTGAAGCAGGAAATTTCGGATATGCCTTCATCCGGCATGGAGAGCATCGAAATGGTCTCTGAAGAAAACGGGTTGTGCCGGTTCGACGGCAATGGGCAGAGCGCCATCATTTTAGGCAAGCTGATGGCGGACTATGCATTGGCGATGGCGGAGTCGCGGAATACGGTCCGCGTCTATATGGGAAATACGACCCGTTCAAGGTTATTGGCCTATGCCGGCCACTATATCGCCTCCCGGGGCAGGGGATGCTTGATCAATTATAAGACTGAAACAGGCGGCCCGATGTGGATACTCGCGACTCCGGAAATCGCTTTTCCGATCTTTGCAGAAGGAATCGTTGCTGAGGGAGTGATGCAACGCAATCTGACTGAAGAATTGGGCAGATACGAAACAGCCGGGTTGTCGACTGACGATTTCTGGATGGTGTGCACCACCGATACTGAAGTCATTACATCATGCGTCAGAAAATTGAGGCGCGCTTCGCAGAACGACGAAATTAAGCTTACTGAATCGGCACATTTGAAGGCGGTATTCGAAAAAGCTTATTTCAATGGCGCGGAAGTGGATGAATCCATATGGCGGATGCTTGACGGCATTGGTCATCAGACGCTCGTCGAAGCGACGGAGGCATCCAGAAATCGCGGTGCGGGAGAAAACGCCCGCTGAAACGATCAAATCATTTATGGATAATATATAGGAGGAATCATTTATGCCGACGACTACAGAGACAGTATTGAAGAATTTTATCAACGGGGAATGGGTCAAACCATCCGGTACCGAATTGAAGCAAGGCGTAAACCCCGCCAACACCGAAGAAGTGGTGGCCTCATTCTACCAGTCCACCTCAGAAGACCTGAACGGCGCGATCGAATCCGCATCCGAAGCCTTCGAAGAATGGAAGGACGTCCCAGCTCCACAGCGCGGTGAATATCTGTACAAGATTTCCGCACTGATGGAAGAGGAGAAAGATGATCTGGCACGGGTGATGGTCCAGGAAGAGGGGAAAACATATAACGATGCAGTAAAAGAAATCGGTTATGCCGCCGGCATCGTCAAATTCTATGCAGGCGAATGCCGTAGGCTAAAAGGCAGCATACTGGAAGCTGATATGCCGAACATCCAAATCGAGACCAAGCCTGAGCCTCTTGGCGTGGTGCTGGTGGTTACACCTTGGAACTTCCCGCTGTCGATTCCGGCTTGGAAGACAGCGCCAGCCATCGCGAGCGGTAACACGGTTGTATTGAAACCTTCTTCAGAAACACCGTTGACCGTCATGAAATTCATGGATATCATCAGGCGTGCTGGAGTGCCGGAAGGTGTCGTCAATTCAGTCATCGCACCGGGGAAACTTGTTCCGGAAATGATCCATCATCCTGCGGTCAAAGCGGTGACCTTCACGGGGTCCAACCCGGTGGGCCAAAAAATCTATGCCGAAGCGGCAAAGGATATGAAGCGCTGCCTACTTGAGATGGGTGGGAAGAATCCATTAATCGTGATGGAGGACGCAGATATCGACGAAGCGGTACAGCTTGCAGCCGCCGGTGCCTACGGACAGACCGGCCAGGCATGTACTGCAACGGGCAGAATCATCGTCCATGAAAAGGTTGCGGAAGCATTCACCGACAAGCTCGTTGAGCGGACGAAGCAGATGAAAGTGGGCAACGGCATGGATGAAGGCGTCGACATGGGGCCACAGGTCAACCAATCCGAACGCCAATCGACACTCGACCTCATCCAGAGCGCCAGAGATGAAGGGGCAAAAGTGCTTACAGGCGGAGGCATCCCGGAAGGTCCGGGGCTCGAGAATGGCTACTTCGTAGAACCGACTGTAATCAGTGGTGTGAAGCCTTCGATGAAGATTTCACAGCAGGAAGTGTTCGGTCCGGTAAGCAGCATCATTGAAGTCAAGGATATCGATGAAGCCATCGCAGTCGCCAACGATGTCGACTACGGCCTGTCGTCGTCCATCTGCACGAAGAACCTGGAGTATATGAATCGGGCCTTATCTGAGATTGAAGCGGGCATCGTCAAAGTCAATATGACAACGACGGGGACGTTCTTCCAAGCGCCGTTCGGCGGATACAAACAATCCAGTACCGGCACATATAAGGAACTCGGCAGCGAGGGCATGGACTTCTATTGCCAGTACAAGACGCGCTACATCAAGAGTAAATAGGCAACAGTGAATAGTGTGGGTGATGGCATGCATCATCCACACTGCTTTATTTCGATGGGTTTTCCTATGATACAATAGATGCATTCTATTAAAGAAAGAGGGGTATCCATGAAAACAAAATCCGATATCTCAACAACTGTCCTGCGTGCTTTGAAGATCCTCGATCATATGAAGGAGACTCCAGGACCACAAAGCATCAGTTATATAAGCCGTGACCTCGACATCTCCCCGACAATCGCGCACCGTCTGTTGACCACACTGAAGATGGAGGGCTTCGTCTTCCAAGACGAGCAGACCAAGCTGTACTCGCTCGGTACCGTCTTTATGGAGTACTCCAATAGAATACTGACCCAGCTGCCGTTCTCTTCGCTCATCGAACCCAAAGTGCTCGAGTTGCGCAATGTAACCGAAGAGACGGTCGGGTTCTACATACCGAGTGGGTATAAGCGGCTGTGTCTGATTGAATATGAGAGCCAGCAGGAAATAAGGCGCTCCACCGGCGTCGGTCGTGAACTGCCGATACACAGTGGGGCGACGGGGCGCGTATTGTTGGCATATCAGCCAGATGACATAAGGGAAAAGATATTGGCGACCTTGCCAGATGCAGAGCGTCAAGTGCTTGAAAGGAAGATCGAAGCGGTGCTCGAACATGGATATGCTTTAAGTTATGGGGAGATAACCGACAATGTATCTGCGTTATCCGCACCTGTCTATGATCAGCAAAACCGCCTCATCGGCGCCTTATCGATCTCTGGTCCCTCTTTCCGGTTCAGTGATGAAATGGTGCAATCCCACGTGCCCACGCTGCTTGCGGCCACGGCAGATATTGAACAGGGATTTGAGTGAGCAATTATTTTAAGCGATTCCAGTCTATCTGGAGTCGTTTTTTTATTGTGGAAATATATCATTCAAAATTCTATTTGAATATACTGATTGACACGTTCTCTGTGTACGCTTATAGTATAATCAAATGATCATTTGAATGAGGTGTGAACATGAATGACACTTTAAATAAAACAGTATCTGATACATGCGAAACATTCTGTTATGATGAAGCGCTGGTCAACCGTATACAGCCACGGGTCGAAGAGGTGGCGGGTGTAGAGATGATCTTCAAATCGCTGGCAGATAAGACGCGAATGAAGATTGCCTATGCACTTACTTTGGAAAAGGAGCTCTGTGTCTGTGATGTGGCGAATATCATCGGAGCGACGACTGCCTCCACCTCGCATCATCTCAGACTGCTTAAGAACATGAATATAGCGAAAAGCCGCAAGGAAGGGAAGCTGGTGTTCTATTCATTGGCTGATGATCACGTGCACCAGTTGATTTCAATCGCCCTGGTGCACTCAAATGAAGAAACAGTTAAAGAGGGGGTGGACAAATGAAGCAGGCACTGAAAGAACGTGAATCAGAAAAATCAACATGCTGCAGTGGAGGGGCGACAGAAGTAAAAGATGAAAGTGTAGAGGGAGAAAGCTGCTGCTCATCTACTGCAGAAAAGGCTGAAGAAACTTCCAACTGCTGTTCTTCCACTCCAAAAGCGAGTGAGAACATCTCGAGTTGCTGCAGTTCCGGGAATGACGAAAGTGCTGCGGCTTCAGAAAAAGAATCTGCTACTCCTCTGAATTCTGTAGAATACCGTATCCAGGGAATGGATTGCCCTTCCTGTGCGGCAACCATAGAGAAAAGCCTGAAGAAGAGACCGGATATTGAATCGGTCCAGATCAATTACAGCACCGGCAAAATGACAGTAGCAGCGAATGGAGCAGGCGTGCATGATGAGATTCCAAAACAGGTCCACAAATTAGGTTTTGAAGCGGCGCAACTGAATAAGGGACGCGGCACTGAAACGTATAAGGTGGAAGGGATGGATTGCGGTTCTTGCGCGATGACCATTGAGAAGCACCTCGGCAAAAATCCGAATGTTGAAGATGTGAAAGTCAATTTTTCCACTGGCAAAATGCATGTCAACCACTCACTGCAGCCGCGGGAGATCATCAAAGAGGTGAAGCGGGCAGGCTTTGATGCCTCGTTGGAGGAAAAAGGGCAAAGTGAAGCTTCTGCGGTAAAAAGAAAAGGCATACCGACGACCACATTATCCGGTACTTTCCTGATTCTTGGCTTCATATTATCGTTCACTGGTACACCAGAAAACATAGTGACTCTGCTTTATGCAGCTGCCATCGTCATTGGTGGAGTAAAGCCGCTCAAGAGTGCATACTATGCCATCAAGAGTGGCTCATTGGATATGAATGTCCTGATGGCATCAGCTGCCATTGGTGCCGCTCTTATCGGCGAATGGTTCGAAGGTGCGATGGTCGTGTGGCTGTTTGCATTAGGGAACTCCTTGCAGAACAGGTCCATTGAAAAGACCCGCGATTCCATCCGTGGACTCATCAATTTGGCACCATCGGAAGCGAATGTCAAAAGTGGGGACACCCTCATCTCCAAACCTGTAGAAGAGATTGAAATCGGCGACGTCATCGTCATCAGGGCGGGCGAAAAGATGCCGCTTGATGGTGAAGTGGTGGCAGGTTCTTCGAGCGTCAACCAGGCTCCGATTACAGGCGAATCGCTCCCTGTCGATAAAGAGCAGGGGGACACCGTCTACGCAGGAACGGTCAATGAAAGCGGCTCGCTTGAAGTCACGGTGACGAAATTGGTGGAGGACACGACAATTGCCAAAATCATCCACCTAGTCGAAGAAGCGCAGGAGCAGAAAGCCCCGACGCAAGCCTTCGTCGATCGGTTTGCGAACGTATATACACCGATTGTCTTCATTCTTGCATTGCTGGTGATGGTCGGACCGCCGCTGTTTGGGTTCGGCACATGGAGCGAATGGCTCTATAAAGGCCTTGCACTGCTTGTCGTCGCCTGTCCATGTGCCCTAGTCATATCGACACCTGTAGCAATCGTTTCAGCGATCGGTAATGCGGCGAATAACGGTGTGCTGATAAAAGGGGGTACATTCCTCGAAAAAGCGGGGGCCATCCAGGCGATTGCATTCGACAAGACAGGTACATTGACTGAAGGACAGCCGAAAGTGTCCCAAGTCGTTTCTTTCGAAAAAGATTCTGAGACTCTTCTCAGCATCGCCCGCACGATAGAAGCACATTCCACCCATCCGATCGCCAAAGCGATCATCGACTATGCTGAGGAGAGAAATATCGGAACCAAACCCGGTGAAGATTATAGGACCATAGCCGGTAAGGGTGCCCAAGCGACGATAGACGGTTTGGAGTATTTTGCAGGAAACCCTAAGTTATTCAGGGAGATGGGTGTACAGCTCGGCAATATGGAAGAGCAGATTGATACATTACAGGCTGCAGGCAATACTCTAGTCGTAGTGGGGACGCGTTCAGAAGCACTCGGCTTGATTTCAGTCGCCGATACGATCCGCGATATCACAGTCCGGTCGATAGATAAACTCAAAAATATGGGCATGAGCGAAATGGTCATGCTGACCGGGGATAACCAAGGTACCGCAAAAAATATTGCAGCGGAGACAGGCATCGACCGCTATTTTGCAGAATTGATGCCTGAAGATAAAGTTTCAGCTGTGAAGCAACTTCAGGATGAGGGACGCTTCGTTGCGATGGTCGGAGACGGCATCAATGACGCTCCGGCACTCGCGACCGCAGATCTCGGCATTGCCATGGGCGGTGCTGGAACGGACACGGCAATGGAGACGGCGGATATTGTACTGATGGCGGATAACCTTGAACAACTGCCGCACACCATCAGCCTGAGCCAGAAAGCATTGCGCATCATCAAACAGAACGTCTGGTTCTCACTGCTGACGAAATTCGCAGCGCTGGCATTGATATTCCCAGGCATATTGACGCTCTGGATGGCAGTGTTGAGTGACACGGGCGCAGCACTCATTGTCATATTGAACAGTATGCGCCTGCTCAGACAGAAATAGTTGGAAATATAAAAGGAGAAAGCCGACGGCTTTCTCCTTTTTGTGTTTAATCGTCTTCATTGATCCTACTGATGCTGCTTTTGGCCAGGCCGATCATCACCATGTCGTCCATTGGTGGATTATGGATACCGGCGCGCACGTTGCGGTAATGCAGCTGGAGGTCACTGTCCTCTGACAGGCTCTTTGCTCCGACGACACGCATCGCAAGGTCGACTGCATCGACCGCTTTATTCACAACCGATGTCTTGACCGCGCCGAGTGTACCACCCATCTCAGCGCGCATCTCCTCATCACTTTCGTCCCACTGTCTGGCGACGGAGTAGAGGAAATGCTCTGCTTCCATCAGCATCAATTCAATGCGCCCAAGTTTTTCCTGGACATTCGGCAGTTCTGAAATGGTGCCTTCAATGCTGTTTGGCGAATAGGACTTGGCGAACTGTACAGCAGAACGCTGTGCCGCACGTGCGATGCCCAAGTAGCAAGCGGGTATATGGAGCAGCCATCCAGCGGGTTGCTTCTTACCTGGCGTCCGGTAGGATACAAGGTCATCCTCTTCGACTGCCACATTTTCCAACAGGAGATCGTGGCTGCCGGTCGCGCGCATGGCGATGGAATTCCATGTTTCCTCCACTGTGACACCTTCGAGGGCGGTGTCGACGGTAAAATTACCAATCTCGTCACTGCCTTCGATTGTTGCACTGACGATGGCGTATTTAAGCACTGGGGACAATGTGGCGAATGTCTTGCGACCGTTCAGGATCCATTTGCCATTCTTTTTCCGCGCTGTCGTTTCGGGCCTGCCTCCGCGCGTCGGGCTGCCGGTCGCCGGTTCCGTAGCGATATTGTTGACGAGGGCTCCGTCATTTAAAACATCCTGGACGACGCGTCTGTATTTTTCCGTATCCCACGCACGCTTCTCACCGATGTCCATGATGATGCCCATATGCCAGCCGATGGCCAGTGCAGTGGCACCGTCATACCGGGCAATGATCTCCTGGTGCTGCATCAGTTCCTCGACCGAAATGCCACCACCGCCATATTCTTTCGGGATGGATAATTTGTGATACCCGATTTCTTTCAACGCTTCAAAATTCTCGAAAGGAAAGCTGATATTTTCATCATGCCTCCGTGACGTCTCTTTAAAGCGTTTAGCCGTCTCACGAGTCAGGTCTAAACGGCTACTTTGATCCGATGCTTGCAGTGTATCCATATAATGCGCCTCCTATAAAACATACCTTGAAAATAAGATTTAAATCATCATACCACCATTGTACTTCTCAATTGAATAAAATAAAGCACTTTGCTTATTCTTCCATTTTCTTATCTTGGTGCATACAAATGTTTCCAAGGCACCCTGTCACGAAGACGGAATGTTTGGGAATGGACTGAAATATGATATGATTATCAAATAATACAGACTTTTCAGTAAAGTGGGGATATCATGGCAATCGATCCAAAAATCATAGAAGAAGTAGTGGTGTTCAGGCGTGAACTGCACCGCAATCCAGAGTTGAGCAGCGGGGAGCATGAAACATCGAGGCTGATCCGGCAAAGACTCGATGATATTGGAGTACCGTATACATGGGGGTATGCCGGTACCGGTGTGCTTGGGGTCATTCAAGGGGAGAAGCCCGGGCCGGTCATCGGACTCAGGGCGGATATTGATGCATTGCCTATAAAGGAAATGTCAGGCGAACCATTCTCTTCCGAAAAAGAAGGTGTGATGCACGCGTGCGGTCATGATGCCCATACAGCTATGCTGTATGGCACCGCCAAAAATCTGCTTAATCGAAGAGAAGAAATCGAAGGGATCATCCTGCTGATCTTTCAGCCTGCTGAAGAGCAATCGCCGACAGGCGGATCGCAGCGCATGATGGATGACGGGGTGTTTGACGAGTACAAACCGGAAGTGTTGATCGCCCAGCACGTCTGGCCACAGTTGCCGCCGGGTGAATTCGGTGTCATGGCCGGACCGATCATGGGCAACTCGGATCGCTTTAAGATAAAAGTGACGGGGTCAGGCGGCCATGCTGCAATGCCCCACGACACCACCGATGCCATAGTGGCGACCAACCAGATTGTCACGGCACTCCAGACGATAGTCAGCAGAAATGCAGATCCTTTCGATCCGGCTGTCGTGACAATCGGCAAATTCAATGCTGGATCACAATATAATGTCATCGCTGAAACTGCCTTATTGGAAGGCACGATCCGCACCCAAAGTGCGGCTATGAAGCATAAAGTCAAGAAGCGGTTCTTTGCAGTCGTGGAAAATGTCTCGGCTGCCATGGGAGCAGAAGTCGAAATCGAGTATTTCGACGGGTATCCGGCAACTGTGAATGACCGTAAATGGGCGGATCAAGTCCATACGACGCTTTCTGGCCTATACGGTGAAAAAGCGTTGCCTGTCGTCAAACCGAGTCTTGGGGGAGAAGACTTCAGCAGATTTTTGCAGAACTATCCAGGTGTATACTACTGGCTCGGGAGTTCAACCGGGGACACCCAGAAACCACTTCATAATCCTTCATTCAGATTTAATGAAGATGCGATTCCCTACGGGATAGAAGGCATGACAGAGATTGCCCTGGATACACTCCGGACATTGAAGAAAGACAAGTGATAAAAAATCCCCGACCATCAGCCGGATACATTCGGCTATGGTCAGGGGGAACATTAATTATTTTCGTCTTCGTCTTCACCTTCGTATTCTTCTCGCTGTGCTTTTTCTTTCTCCTTTTCCTTCTCACGCTGCTTTTTGATCTTTTCATGGCGCTGGCGCTGTCTGTAGCCATATGTGCTGTCCAACACAACCTGCTCGTCTTCGAAAGCGGAGCCGAGTCCCCCGATGAGGGTCGAGATGCTGGCTGCAGTCCAGGCGATGATGAGAAAGTCAAAAATGACGATGTCACGCGATAATTGGGTTTCGAGTCCACTTGGCGGAACCAGCATGAAGGTGGTCGCTAAAAATAGGACAAAAAGCAGCGCATAATACATCAGTACAGTCAGCAGCAATGTGAAGAAAGTCGACGCATTGTTCATTTTGCGTATGAATTTGTTGTTATTTTCATCTTTCTTTTCCCAAAGCTGATGGGCCATGATGATCCATCCGACAAGCGCTAGAATGGCTGCACACATGAGGAGGAACAGTCGTACTACACTGTACTCATCGCTCAATTTCCATAATGTTGGAAACACCAAGGCATATGAACCCGTCGTAAAGGCGATGATCAGTATCTTCAAAAATGAAGGGAACATCTTCCATGGCTCATTGGCGAAAACCATACCAGAAATAATGCGGAGCATGCCGCTCATGCGCGATTTGACGGTATAGCGGACGGGAACTCCAGCATCTTCCTCGACAGGCCTTTCACGGATGAGGGGAGAAAAACGTTCGAACAATCGACCCCCGATAAGTTCGCGCGAACCCTTATTGCGCAGTGCATCGTATTTCTGTGGATCTTTCGAGTCAATATGTTCTTGCGCCTCTTCGCGTGATGAATCGGAGGTGCCGTAATAGATTTCGTTCATTAGCTGCAAGATGGCTTCCCGTACCCGATTCTCCATTTTGGTGAAGCCGAATCCCGGTAGGCTGATGAAGCCAACATTTTTATCTCTCAATGCTTCGGCAACCACTGGTTTCTCGTCCTCAAAAACTGGCAGATCAGTCAAGGCGATGGCGTAATCCCAATCCCCCTGGTCTTTCTTATCCGACACAGCTTCTATGACCTTATATGAATCGTTCGTTCCTCCGGTTAAGATATCCTCTTGATAATCGACATACCACTCATATTCATCTGTAATGTAATATTCGAGCATATCTGGCAGATTATCTATAAGGCTTGCACTGACTCGGCCGGCGATGCCAGGTGCTGTGAATAGTGCGATACTGATTCTTTCCATGTGTCCGGCTCCTATCATTTAAACATTCTTTTTATTTATATAACCATAATGACAAAAGATATGCTTTATGTATATAAGTTATTGGCTTTTTTAGGGATTGTTCCCGTGGTCATTTTACGGAAAGTGGCAATAATAACCCCCATCCCGGATAAACTCCAGGATGGGGGTCCATATACCGCATCATTTTAAGTTTTTTCTGATGTATTGGATGATTTTACGCAGTTCGTTTGGATGCGGCCGACCGAATGGACTCGTCTGTTTCTGCTGGTACATCAGTCTGCCGCTTTCGTCTGTCAGGAAGTAGGCTGGTTCAGGATGTTTTCCATGATCTTCATAGGGGGCGTCTTCCCCATGGTAATGTACACCGTATTTATCGAGGAATTCATAATCGTCATCGACGAGTACTGGGAAGGTGAACCCATGATCATCGACCATTTTCTCAAGGTCTTCCTTGTCGTCGTGCGTGATGGTGATCAAGTTGATGTTGTGCTTATCGAAGTAGCTTTTGCTTGATTCGAATTCATCCAATTCTTCCATGCACGCCGGGCACCATGAACCGCGGAAGTACACGATGAGGTGCCAATGGTTGCCTTTCTCCGCTAAAACATCAGAAAAGGTCACTGTTTTTCCTTCAAGGGATTCGAGGGAGAAATCCGGGAATTGTTCATTCAGTTTAAATTGTGGCATTATTGTTCCGCCCCTTTCTATCAATTCATATTACAGAACCCCGAATTAAATTGTCCAACACTCTGCCTATTGGTTTTCCGGCAGGAGAATAGGGTAGAAGTCCATCAAAAGATAATCGGGGAGGCAAGTATGATGATAAAGGCACTGGTATTCGATGCGTACGGAACACTTTATGATGTACATTCCGTAAAGAAAGCTTGTGAAAAACTTTTTCCGGAAAAGGGGGAATCAATCAGTATAGTATGGCGTAAAAAACAGCTGGAATATTTCTTCCAGCGTCAGCTGATGGGACGTTACCGGCCTTTCGATGAACTTACGCAAGATGCTTTAGTGTTTGCCTGTAAAGCAGAAGGCGTAAAGCCGTCACAGCAGGAAATCAAGACATTGATGGATGCCTATCTGGAGCTCGAATTGTTTGATGAAGTCGAAGATGTGCTTGCTGAATGCAAAGGGGTGCAACGCGTCATCTTTTCGAACGGGTCTCCAAATATGATCGAGCCGCTTGTTTCCGGTTCGCAGATCGAACCGCATATCGACAAGATCATCAGTGCAGATGGCGTAAAACAATATAAGCCGGCTGCCCCTGCCTATGCCTACGCCCTTGACCAGCTTGATGTCAACCGAGATGAGGTATTGTTCATGTCCTCCAACAGCTGGGACATTATGGGGGCGGCAAGCTTCGGTTTCCATACAACATGGATCAATCGTGGACGCAATCAACCCGACAACCTGGATATACAGCCTGAGAAGGCTTATACGGATCTCAAGGGGATACTTGAATGGCTCTAAGTGTATAGAATGACGCCCCATCCAGTTGGATGGGGCGTCTTCGTCAGTCATGATATATAACTGGAATAATCCAGATTAGTACAATTTAGTGGATCCGCCATCGACCATGATAGTCTGTCCAGTGATGTAGTCGGAGTCTTCGCTGGCCAGGAAGACAGCTGTTTTGCCGATGTCATTTTGAGGATCACCAAGGCGGCGCAATGGAATGGCATTGACCATTTCTTCATATTGCTCAGGGTCGCTCTTACTCCATGCTTCAACACCTTCAGTTTTGGCGATCGGCGAAATGATGTTGATGTTGATGTTGTCAGGGCCCCATTCGTTGGCTGCAACGCGGGTCATGCCACGGATGGCTTCTTTGGCTGCCGCATATGCGGTCTGGGTCGGCTGACCATTGATGCCAGCACCGGAAGCGAAGTTGATGACTTTGCCTTCACTTTTCTTCAAGTGCGGGTGACATGCTTTCATGAAGTGGAAAGTCGGGTAGAATCCCGTATTGAATGACAGGTCGAACATATCGAGTGTTGTGTCCATCAGCATGGCTTGCTTGGAGGCATGGGCATTATTGACAAGGATGTCGATGCCGCCAAATTTATCTACAACACTGTCGACGACAGATTTGACATTTTCTTCTTTTGAAATATCTTTGATGATCAACATACCTTCAGTGTATTGATTGATCTCCTCGAGTGTCTGCTGACCTTTTTCTTCGTTGATATCCACGATGGTGATATGGGCGCCTTCTTTTGCCATAGCAAGTGCGATTCCGCGTCCGATGCCGGATGCACTTCCGGTAATGATGCCTACTTTACCTTTCAGTCTCATAATCAAGCTCCTTTTAAATGATAGTTTCAACAGTCGTCGTCCATCAGATGATGAAGCAGTTTCTTCTGTATGCTGAGATACTGGTTGAGTTCGTCATCAGTGAGTACAGAGTAGAGAGTCTCCCGCATCTTCAGCCCATGCGTATGTGCCTCTTCCAACAAGATTCTGCCGGCGTCTGTTATAACGAGTTTGCTGACACGCCTGTCGCCTTCCTGGGTACAGCGTCTCACATATCCTGACTGTACCAGCTTGTTGGCGATGCCTGTCATGGCACCTGTAGTATAACCGAGCACGCGGGCGAGTTGAGAGGGCATCTGGGCGCCTTCTTCACCTAGACGGTTGAGTACGATGATCTGCGACACGCTGATGTTACGGTTGAACGTCTTCAAATAATGGACAACGGCCTTATCGCTCAGCATTTCCGAAATGTGGATAAGTTCGATAAATGTAGAATGCTTCATGATAAACGATCCTCCTTTAAATGAAAATTCTTCCTTGATTCCATTATAGCATGAATCATCTTATCAGTAAGATATTTAGCACTAAGATATATATATGCAAGTAAAAACCGCCTGTTTATAGGCGGTTTCCACTTTTTTAGTAATGCTTCAGATACTCATTGAGTTCCCAGTCGGTGACTTGTGCGCTGTATATTTTCCATTCGAGTGATTTGTTGTCATGGAACTGCTTATATATGTGATTACCGAGTGCTTCTTGGATGACGGTATCCTCTTTAAGCGCTTTAAGTGCGGTGTAGAGTGTCGTCGGCAAGTCTTCTACATTTTCGACTTCCCGCTGTTGCTTCGTCATTTCATAGATATTTGCATCTACGGGCGTGTCGAGTTCGGTTTCGTTTTTGATGCCGTCAAGCCCGGCATTCAAGACGACGGCTGTCGCGAGATACGGGTTGGCGGAAGGATCCAGGGAACGTACTTCCGCCCGTGTCGCAGCCCCGCGGGTGGAAGGTATGCGGAGGAGTGGTGAACGGTTGCGTCCGCTCCATGCGATATAACGCGGTGCTTCAAAGCCTGATTGGATGCGCTTATAGGAATTTACAAGCGGGTTGCACACGGCAGTATAGCCTCTAGCATGATTGAGCAAGCCCGCCATGAAGTGGCGCATCTCTTTACTGAGACCGAATTCGTCATTCTCATCATAGAAGGCATTTTTGCCATCCTTGAACAATGAAACATTGTAGTGCATACCACTGCCTGACTGGTTATCGATTGGTTTCGGCATGAATGTGGCATGCAGATTGTAACGTCTGGCAACAGTTTTAGCGACAAGCTTGAATGTCTGTATATTATCGGATGTAGTGACTGCATCTGAGTATTCGAAACTGATCTCCTGCTGGCCTGGGGCATTCTCATGGTGGAACATTTCGATATCAAAGCCCATCTCTTCAAGTGTACGTGATATTTCCCGACGGCATTCCTCACCGTCATCCATCGCGGCCAAGTCAAAATAGCCACCTTCGTCGCTTGGCTCGGTTGTAGGTTGGCCGCCTTTATCCAACTTGAACAGGAAGAATTCCGGTTCTGCACCAAGATTGAACCTGTCATAGCCCATCTCTTGCATTTCATTGACTACACGCTTCAAATTCGAACGGGGATCTCCTTCGAACGGCTGTCCATCAATGCAGTAGACATCGCAGATCAGTCTGCCGATCTTAGTATCATCTTGTGACCAGGGGAAGATGACCCAAGTATTCAGGTCGGGCTTAAGATACATATCGGACTCCTCCAGGCGCACAAAACCTTCAATGGAAGAACCGTCAAACATCATTTCTCCGTCCAATGCCTTATCCAGTTGGCGGGAAGGGATCTCCACGTTTTTGATGTGACCCAAAATATCTGTGAATTGAAGCCTGATGTACCTCACATTTTGTTCCTCAGCCATCTTTAGAATATCTTCCCTCGAGTACTCGGTCATAAAATTAACACACTCCTATGTTATTTGGTGCCGACCTTACAATCGACACGTTTCTATACATGTTTACCTCAACAATGGGGTGTCCAAACATTGAGACTGAATTTTTATCGAATAATTCTGATGGTTACCAAAGGGCTTCGAATATTCGAGGTGTTATCTTCTCAACCATCTATTTTTAGAATATTAAAATAACCGTTGTGATTTCCTTTTATATTTGGAATAATGAAACTATTGTCAAAAATTCTAACTGAAGGGGCGGTGTTTTATGGAAGATAATCAGAAGAAAGGCCTGTTCAGCCGCTTTCTCGATATCGTCGAGCGGGTCGGAAACAGGTTGCCCGACCCGATTGTGCTCTTTATCATACTCATGTTCATCATCCTCGGTGCATCATTCGTTGGGGGCATGATGAATTGGGAAGCTGAAAACCCAGCGGATGGTGAAACGATCCAAGCGGTGAACCTGCTGAATGGAGAGGGGATCGTCCGCATATTCACTGGAGCAATCACGAACTTCAGTGAATTTCCCCCACTTGGCATGGTGCTGGTCGTCATGATCGGTATCGGCATCGCCGATAAATCAGGCTACTTTGAGACTGCAATGAAACGTGCGATCGAAGTGTCGCCGAAGGCGCTTATACTCCCGGCCATTATCCTCGTCGGCATACTCGGCAATGTCGCCGGTGATGCAGCGCCGATCATCCTACCACCCATCGCGGCGATGGTGGTCATGAAGCTTGGCTATCACCCCTTTGTCGGGCTGGTCATGGCTTATGCCGCCTCTCTAGGGGCATTTGCCGCCAACCTCATCCCAGGCATGACGGAGGCGCTGGCGATTGCGTTCACAGAACCTGCGGCCCAGCTGATTGCGCCGGATTACACAGGCAATATATTGATGAACTACTATTTTACAGCAGTTGCGACTTTCTTCCTGCTGTTCATCGTCTATATCGTAACCAAGAAAATCACGGTGCCTCGCCTCGGTACATATGAAGGGATGGAGACGGCTGATCATCAACCCCTTGAAAAGAAAGAAATTACAGCGTTGCGGTGGGCCAATATTTCTGCGTTGCTGACTTTCGTTGTATTCATGATTTTTCTGTTGCCGGAAAATGGGATTTTCCGTAATGCTGAGACAGGCTCAATCATCCAGGAATCTCCTTTTATGGATTCGATCATTTTCATACTGACCATCTTCTTCTTTGTGCCTGGCTTGGTCTATGGAATGAAGGCGGGCACCATCCGGTCGACCAGGGATTTCGGCGGCATGCTCGGCTCGGCGATGGGGACGATGGGAAGCTACATCGTGCTAGTCTTCTTCGCCGCCCAGATGCTCGCTTATTTCAGCTGGAGTAATCTGGGGCCGATCATTGCGATAAAGGGTGCGAATTTACTGGAAGCGGCGAACGCCTCCGGCATCCCGCTCATCATCGGTTTTATCCTATTGGCTGGTCTCATCAACCTGCTCATCGGCAGTGCTTCTGCAAAGTGGGCAATTCTGGCTCCGGTCTTCGTCCCGATGTTCATGCTGCTTGGTTTCGATCCGGCCTTCACCCAGATGCTCTACCGGATCGGAGATTCATTTACGAACCCGATCACTCCAATGCTGCCGTACCTGCCATTGCTGCTGGCTTTTGCGCAAAAGTACGATAAGGATGCAGGACTTGGTACTTTGCTGTCAGCATTGCTGCCATATTCGATTGTATTATTCTTCGCTTGGACGATCTTGCTGATCGTATGGTATTTGATCGGCATCCCTCTAGGCATTGATGGGCCGATCTACTTGCCTGAAAAATAATTATCAAGGAGGAAATGAAATGAATGTCAATCAAGAGATAGAAGCAGTCATGGGAGCAGTCAAAGAATGGAGAAGGGAGATGCATCGCCACCCGGAAGTATCGTTTCAGGAAGTCTGGACGAGCGGATATATTGAAGAAGCCCTTTCTGGAATGGCGGGGATTGAAGTATCACGGCCGACTGAAACAAGTGTCCTCGGCGTGATAAAGGGCGTTCATCCCGGAAAAAAGATTGGATTGCGGGCGGATATCGATGCACTTGAAATTCAGGAAGAGCGTGAAGACATCGATTTTGTGTCTGAAAATGAAGGGGCAATGCATGCGTGCGGCCATGATGGCCACGCCGCCATATTGCTCGGGGCAGCAAAGGTGCTGAGCAAAAATGTTGATCAGCTGCATGGCACCATCTATCTGATTTTCCAACATGCTGAGGAAGTGCCGCCGGGAGGGGCACGGGAAATGATGGCGACTGGGCTTTTCGACGAACTCGATTTCATTTATGGCCAGCATCTGTTCACACCGATTCCAACCGGCAAAATTGGCGTCACCAATGGTGCAGTCACGTCCAATTCAGATACGTTCGAGCTTAAGATTCAGGGGAGCGGCGGGCATGCCTCCCAACCTGAAAACGCAATAGATCCTGTGGTGATAGGCAGTCAGATTGTCGCCCAGTTCCAGAGCATCGTTTCGCGGATTACCTCACCGCTGGATTCCGTGGTCATCTCTACGACGAAATTCAATGCAGGTACCGCAAAAAATATAATCCCTGATAGCGCGATGCTTGAGGGCAGTGTCCGTACTATAGACGGAAATACACGGGAGCTGGTTAAAGAGCGGATGGAAAAAGCCATCGAAGGAGTTTGCAGCATGTACAATGCGACTTTTAATTTTGCCTTCAACTATGGGTATTCTGATGTCATCAATAACCATGATATGACAGACCGGGTCAGGGAGATTGCAGTGGCGGAATTCGGTGATGCCATCTTTGAATACCCGATGGCCATGGGCGGAGAAGATTTCTCGGCCTTCTCACAGAAGATTCCAGGGACATATGCCTTCATTGGAGCGGGCAACCGCGAGAAGGATATGGAATACCCCCACCACCACCCCAAGTTCGGCATCGATGAAGACAGTTTCAGCGATGGGGTCAAAATGATGGTCCTTGTCGCCTTGAACATGGGCAAACACTAAAATAAAGCACCCCCTCCATGCGCTGATGACGCATGGAGGGGGTGCTTCAGTTACTTCAGGCATTCAATTTCTTCGGAAAGCCGATGGCGATGGCTATAATGCCTGAAATGAGCAGCATCGCTGGATAGATGGCGAACGGTATAAGGGCGATTGGGGAAATGCTGGCCAGTCCGGCCGCCGCAAGCATCTGGGCACCATAGGGGATGACGCCCTGAAATGCTGAGGCGAAGATGTCCAGGATGCTGGCGGATTTCCTGCGGTCGACACCATACTCATCAGCAATGTCGCGGGCGAGGGGCCCTGTGATGATGATTGAGATCGTATTATTGGCCGTACTCAGGTCGGTGACGCTGACCAGGGTGGCAATACCGAACTCAGCTCCGCGCCTGGTATGGATCCTTTTTGTAATGAAGTGGAGCAGATAGTCGATTCCACCGTAGTGCTGGATAAGTGCGATAAGGCCACCGATCAATATCGTGATGACGGCAATCTCCTGCATGTTGCCGATACCCTCGCCGGCGGCAGCTATCAGGGAAGTCACTGTATAGGCTCCGTCGGCAAGGCCGACTATTCCGGCAAACACTATACCGCTCAAAAGGACAAGCAGTACATTGACGCCTATCAGCGCGATGATGAGGACGAGAAGATACGGCAACACCTTCAGTAGACTGTAGTCTCCATCACTTCCAGCGGCTGCAGATTGGCCGGATGAAATGAACCATAGTATGATCATCGTAATTATGGCCCCGGGCAGGACGATCAGGAAGTTCGTTTTGAATTTGTCGACCATCTTCACTTCCTGGGATTGGGTCGAGACGATGGTCGTGTCGGAGATGATGGACAGATTATCCCCAAACATCGCCCCGCCTATAACTGTCGCTACAGTCAATGCCAAGGCGAGATCGGTCTGTCCCGCAATGCCAACGGCGATCGGGACCAGAGCGGCAACCGTACCGGTTGACGTACCCATTGAGATGGAGATGAAGCAGGAGATCACGAACAGGCCGACGAGCAGAAGGCTACTTGGCAGGAAGGCCAGCCCGAGGTTGACAGTCGAGTCGACGGCCCCCATATTCTCTGCAACTTGTGAAAAAGCGCCGGCAAGCAGGAAGATGATGACCATCAGCATGATGTTCTCCTGACCGGCACCTCGGGTGAGCACGGCAATCTTATCATTCAGGCGTTCTTTTGGTTTGAGCAGCATGGCCGCTATGATGGCGATGATCACCGCGACGGTGATCGGCATGGCGTAGAAGTCTTGCGCCACGATGCCGGTTCCAAGGAAAAGCAGTACGAAAATGAGCAGCGGCAATAGTGCGAGGGGATTGCCCCGGGTATTTTTCATCATGATTTATCACTCCATATGGTTGATGGTTTGAGAAAATAAAAAGGCCCTCTACATATAGAAGAAGAGGGCGATGATATCTCTTCTTATCTTTCAAGCATGACGCTTCTGGAATTGGCACAGACCCTTGGGTGTTGCCGAGGCTTCAAAGGGCCAGTCCCTCCACCTCTCTGGATAAGAAATTTCTCGATTTAATTTTAATCCACTCTACCTTCTTTTAGTTGGAGTGTCAATAGTGTGCGGCTGATGCCTCACGATGGGCCTGCGGCCTTTATCGTCTGTTTTTGAAGAGCTGTCTGTTCTTTTCTTTGAATATATCGTTATGGGAAGAGACCATGCCTTCTGCTGGTGCGTCGGATTGAAGGAATTTCTTAGCATGATTCGCAGCTTGTGCCGCCTCTGTAAAGCATCCTGCAATGAGGTGTACTTTATCGTCGTAGGTGATCTGGTCGCCACATGCAAATAATCCCGCTACAGGTGTATCGACGATGTCATCAGTCAATATCATCTGGTGGTCGTTTAATGGAATTTCTCCACCCAGTGCATCGAGGAATGTGCAGTTCGATTCATATCCATGGCTGACCAGGACATCGTCGACATCAATCGTGAGGCCATTGGACAGGCGGACAGCGTCGATTTCCTCTGTTGTCTCATCAGGGATGAGGGCGTCGATCTGGCATTGTGGACACATATGGAGGTTTTCTTTCTTATGGAGGGAGGCGATCATCGCCTCGTGCCCCTTCATTTCCTCGCTCCGGTAGACCAGGGTGACGGATGATGCGATATTGCACAGTGCTTCTGCCCAATCTATGGCAGTGTTGCCGGCGCCAGAGATGAGGATGTCACGCCCCCTGAAGCGGTCAAGGCGTTTGACTGTATAGTGGAGGTTGCTGAATCCACCGGACTCCGTGCCTTCAACTGTAAGTTTGACGGGCGAGAAGATGCCCCGGCCAGAAGCGACGATGAGCGTACGGCTGAATAGCGGTCCTTTGTCTGTAGCCACCTCAAAATAATCCTCATGTTGGTGGATTGCTTCACATGTCGTCGACACATGGATGTCCGGATCAAAAGTCTTTGCCTGATCTATCATCTGTTGGCGGATCTGTTCGGCAGGCGCAGGCGCCACACCTCCGATATCCCACACCATCTTTTCCGGATAGATGTTGAGCTTCCCTCCGAGTTCAGGGTGATGGTCAATGAGCTGTACGCTCATACCGCGCAATCCTGCATAGAAGCTGGCATATAATCCAGCTGGCCCGCCTCCGATTATGAGTGTGTCGGAAATTTTCATAATATTTCACCCTTGATTGTTGAAATTTGCTTCTTGGTCATTTATTATAAAGTCATTGAGAATGATTATCAATCTTCAATGCTTAAAAATTTGATATGGGCAGGTATATATATGAAGAAAAGACTTGGATTACTCATGGTTTTCATAGTAATGCTGATGGCAGCATGCGGAAGCGGGGACGATGCTTCCTCAGAGTCAGCCTCTAATGGAGAAACATCTGACGCGAAAGAAGAAACTTCAGAATCCGGCGCAGAGGGTAAAGAGATGGTTTCCTATACGACCGATGCGGGAGAAGAGATTGAAATACCTGAAGATCCACAGCGCATCGTCGTTTTGGCGACAAGTTATTTCGGTAACTTGATGCAGATGGATGCAAATGTAGTGGGTGTACATTCGCGCGTTACGGAAAGTGAAGTGCTGAAACCTTATACTGAAGATATAGAACTGGTCGAGGAGGGGAACGTCGAGCAGGTCATGAGCCTCAATCCCGACCTGATCATCGCCTTCAACTCAGATCAGAACCTCGATAAACTAAAATCCGTGGCACCGACGATTCCGATCGACTATGCCAAGTGGAACTATCTGGATATCCATAAGGAGTTGGCTGACATTACAGGCAACGAGGATAAGGCCGAGCAATGGATGGAAGAATGGGATTCTAAAACGGAGGAAGCCCGACAGAAAGTTGAAGAAGCCGTGCCTGAAGGTGCCACCGCCACAGTCATGGAACAGTTTGCCAAAGATATCTATGTATATGGTACAAACTGGGGACGCGGTACAGAAATCATCTACCAGGAGCTCGGCATGGAAGTCCCTGAAGCGGTCCAGGAAGAAGTGGTGGAGACAGGCTGGAAAAAGATATCAGCTGAAGAAGTGGAGAAATATGCAGGAGATTATATATTTGTCGGAACGGGGGATTCGGGCGCAGATAATGCATACCGCGAAACAGAAGTGTGGAATAATCTCGACGCCGTTCAAAATGACCAGGTGATCGAATTCGATTCTCCGACATTCTATTACAACGATCCCTACTCACTTGAGCACGAGTTGGATATCATCGTTGAAGAATTGACGAAAAAATGATGGGCAGGTGTCGTACATGACGCATGTAGAACTGAAGGATATAACGATCGAGCTTAATAACCGGACCATCCTGAACCATATCGATATGGAACTGATGGAAGGGAAGGTTACGACCATAATAGGGCCGAACGGGTGTGGCAAATCGACCATGCTGAAGACGATTTCGAGGATCATTTCTGCAAAGGAAGGCGGTGTCTACATCAATGATATGGATATCCGTCAGATGAAATCCAAGGACATCGCCAAAAAGGTCAGCATCCTATCGCAGAAGAATAGACTGCAGTACGATGTCAAAGTGCGCGATCTTGTCAGCTTCAGCCGTTATCCACACCTCAAACGGTTCCAAAGTCTGAAGCCGGACGATTATAAGATAATCGACTGGGCATTGAAGGAAACAGGCGCCATTGAATTTGAAGGGCGCATGATGAGTGAACTTTCAGGCGGACAGTCCCAGCGCGTCTGGATAAGTCTGCTGCTTGCACAGGGGGCGGATGTACTGCTGCTTGATGAGCCGACGACATATCTCGATATCCACCACCAGCTGGAAACTTTGAACATCGTCAAGAGGCTGAACGAGGAGACGAAACAGACGGTCGTCATGGTGCTTCATGACATCAACCATGCCATCAAGTATTCCGACCATCTTGTCATAATGGATGAAGGGAAAATCATCAGAAGCGGCCATCCAAGTGATGTCCTGACCAATGATATCCTCAATGAAGTCTTCAATATAAATGGTACGATTGCCATCGATCCTGCAACTGGAAAGCCGATCATGACAGATTATGAGCTGTTCTGCGAGACGGTAAAAGGTGTCCAGGATGGATCGTAGATGGTACCCGTTGCCCATCTTTATGATGGGCATTATTTTGTCCTTCATCCTCTCGATGATGTATGGCACGAATGCATACAGTCCAGGGACCGTGGCGCAGGTCATCTTCAATCTGGACATGACCGACCAGGTCCATCAGATTCTCTATGAAATCCGTATGCCGAGGGTGTTGGCGGCACTGGTCGCCGGTTTCATGATAAGCATATCCGGTCTTATACTGCAGTCTGTGACACATAACGATCTCAGTGAGCCGAGCATACTGGGCATCAATGCAGGGGCCAACCTTGCGATCATCGTTGCGGCGCTCGCGTTGCCGACACTTCCCTTCATTGGGGTGATGGGCGCTGGATTTATCGGGGCGATGTTAGTGGGCTCGGTCATTCTCTCGGTCACCCGCTCAAAGTCTCCAATGCATCTCATTCTTGCCGGGGCCGGAATCAGTCTGTTGCTTTACGCTGTAACAGATTTCCTTGTCATCACCTTCAACCTGGGGCAGTACATCGCCTTCTTCACGGCCGGAGGGGCAGCAGGTCAATCGCTATCCAACATAATTCTCATCCTGCCGGCTGCACTGCTGTTGACGGCAGTGCTCCTATTCTTGTCAAAAGAGCTGGATGTCCTGCTATTTGGAGATGAAATGGCGACATCGCTCGGGCAGAATCAGGCGTTCTACCGGCGCGTTACACTGACGCTTGCAATCATGCTGGCAAGCATGGCCGTGGCGATGGTGGGCAACGTCGTCTTCCTTGGACTGCTGGTGCCGCATATCGTCAAGATGACATTTGGCAACCTACACCGCTTCACCATCGTCTATACAGGCATGACGGGTGCCATGGTGTTCGCGATATCGGATATGCTCGCGCGCATATTCAATGAAGCACCCGTCAATGCGATCATCGCCATGATCGGACTGCCGTTCTTCATCTATATCATCAGGAAGCGGGGTGACCAATATGCGTAATCGGACAAAGTTCATCCTGGTCCTCCTGACTCTGGCGGTCATCGTAGTGCTCCATCTGCTGACCGGCACATACAGCCTGAGTGTGGATGATCTGTTCAAGCTTGTGGGTGGACGTGCGGAAGATAGTGTCAAACTGGTGCTGTTCGAGTTCCGGCTGCCAAGGATCATCATTACTCTGGTCTGCGGCGCGGCTCTGGCGCTGAGTGGCCTCATACTGCAGGTCATTTCGAAAAATGGTTTGGCCGACCCTGGCATCATCGGCGTCAATGCGGGCAGCGGCTTCGGGGTCGTACTGTATATCCTCTTCGTCAGCGGTTCGATGAGCCAATCGCTGTTCGCGCTACCCCTGATGAGTTTCCTCGGTGGATTAGCGACCGTCCTGATCATATTTTTCCTGTCATTCATCGGTGGAACTTTCAAAAGCAATATATTCATCCTCATCGGCATCGCCACCGCAATGGGCGTGACCGGTTTCGTCTATGTCTTCACCTCCATGTTCGATGAGTCCCAGATGGAGATGCTCAACCGTTATTTTGCAGGCAATATATGGGGGGACACATGGCCATTCGTCCTTGTTTCCGTGCCGTACATCATGATTGTGGCCAGTGTCGTCTTTTTCAAGATGAGGGAGATGGAGATGTTGAATTTGGATGATGAGATGCTGATTGGGCTTGGCATGAACGTAAGCCGGGAGAAGGTGATCCTGATCATCTTGTCGGCCATGCTCTCGAGCCTTGCGGTGAGTGTCAGTGGGGCGATCAGTTTTATCGGTCTGTTGGCCCCACATATTTCCCGACTGGTATTCGGTCAGAACATGAAAGTGTTATTTGCTTCCACCCTGATGATGGGGGGTGTCCTGTTGACGGGTGCTGACCTGCTCGGCAAAGTGTTGCTGGCCCCGGTCATCATTCCGACGGGCATCGTGGTGGCACTGATTGGAGGTCCGTACTTCCTGCGGCTGTTGTTGAAAGCCAGACAGATCTAAACGGGCATGTTAAGATGGTCAAAAACATTTAGAAAGAGTGATGGAGTGAAATATTTTGCGGCTTTATCTCTCATGAAAGACGAAGAAAAAAGTAAACAGTATCGTGAGCAGCATCTGGAATTCATCAAGGAAAAGCGCGAGGAAGGCAGCGTTCTGATGTTCGGCCGTTTCACTGATGGTGCAGGGGGGCTTGTCATCTACAAAGGTGAATCAAAAGAAGCGGTTGAGGCACTTGTCTCTCAGGACCCTTACTTTATGCACGGGGCCCGTCATCTCGAACTCCACGAGTGGGACATGCAGACAGATTATACAATCAGCTGAATGGCGATATAGGAACGTCAGGTCTTGGCTTAAGCCATCTAGGCCTGGCTTTTTTGTCGAAATTAAGAACGAGCATCGTCGGTGGTGCAAAACTATAATGCTAAAAGCTGTAACATAAGTGTGAAAGATGTATCATAGGGAATATAGAGCATAAGAATAGTGGAGGGAGGGGAAATCATGAAACAGAAACTACTTACAAGTGCAGTCTTCCTGATGAGTCTGATGATGATTTTCACAATTTATGCGCCCCAAAACACCTCGGCAGCCAGCCAGAGCCTCAATAATATGCTGGAGATCCGAAGTGATGATGGGGTTTATGATGCAAATGAAGCCCAAGCGATGATCAACCGGCTCAATCGTGTCGACGAACGTATCCTATACCATACAAGTTTGGCGGGGGTAAAGGTCATATTGACTGATATGCCCCTTACTGAGCTGCCGGAATTCCAATACTTGTCCGGTGTCACACCCAATGGTTGGGAAGGAACCGGATCCACATGGGATGATGTGCCCGGAGCAGGAGGATATACGACAGCTGCACGCATCGGCTACAGTAATCCAGGCAACGGCCACTCGACGATCAACCTTGAGCTGCACGAATATGGCCACGCTGTGGACGACTTTGCAGCAGGGACGACACTCAGCGAATCACAGGAATTCCTGAACATCATGAGCCAGGAGAAAAACAGCCTGTTCCATGACCATGAAGTGCCATCTTATTTCGATGCACCAGGGGAGTATTTCGCTGAAGCATTCGGCATGTATTATCTGGGAGGTAATGCGAACGCAAAACTCGCAAACCGCGCGCCCCAGACATATCAGTTCATTCATACCCTGCATAACCGCCTGATCAGCATCCAAGGCGCAACAGGCAACACCACCCAGTTTGCATGGGATGCTAACAGTAATGCCGCCTATTATGAGATCTACCGGAACAACCAACTGATTGATACCACCACAAAGAGTTCCTATAAAGATACAGGACTTGAAACCTCGACCAGCTACAATTATTACATTCGTGCGATGGGGGCGAACGACAATCCATTATATACATCGTACTATAGGACGGCAACGACCGGTAATCAGGCAGATGCTCCCGAGGTAGACCGGACAGGACTTGAACAGATGGTGGCAGAAGCAAAAAAGGTCCCGCTCGAAAAACGTTCTCCAGCACTCCAGACCGCCCTTGAGAATGCTGAAGAGCTGCTACAGACCGAAAATGTGGAGCAGTCACAACTGGATGAAACGGAACAATCGCTCAAATCTTCCATTTCGGACAATGAAGATGTCCAAGTGTCGAAAGATAGTAACGAGGAATCTTCGTCTACAGATGAAAATGGAGAAACTTCAGATTCTAAAGACACTGAAAAAACCGATGAAGAGGAATCTTCTGAAAAGCCAGAAGACGAGGCAACAGAAGAATCTACATCTGCCACAGAACAGTCTTCAGAAGAAACCTCTGAAGATGTCAGTGGAGAAGCAGAAGGTGAATCATCAGAGGAGTCAGTTTCCACCACCGATCAGTCTTCGGGAGAGTCTTCCGGAGAAACTGGAGAGACTGAAGAAGATACTGCTGAAGCACAAGTGGCATCGGAGGAAACAAACGAAGACTCAGAAGAAGGCAAGGCTGAAGATGAAACAGAAGAAGAGAGTGCCGAATCAGTTGATACAGACAAAGAAAGTGCCCAAGCAAGCGATGGAGATTCATCGAATGTAGTATTAATATTTGGTTCAATTCTACTGTTTATACTTGGTCTCGTGGCCGCAATCGTATTATGGATGAGAAGGAATTGATATTAGAAGACGAGTGCCAGAATTCTGGCACTCGCTTTTTTTCTCGTATCATATGAATGAAATGTGATATTTTAAATATAGAGAAGTAATGGTAATACTTCCGTCAGCAATATATTTATTCGATAGAAAGTCTCTTGAGAAGAATAAGTAAAATGTTGCAGGAATCCCGCAATACCAATGGACTTAAACATTTAAATACATCAAGGTCAAAAAACAAACTATGTATTCTTTAAAACTATTAAATTCTCTGTTTAGTAGTACAGGCCGTAAATATAAACGCATGCGGAAAAAAATGAAATTAACCCGCATCGACAACATCAAAAATGCCACATTCGCCAATCACATTGTACCCGAGGGATTTACCACCAATTCATCCCCTTCTTCAGTGACGCCCAATTGACTGCCTTATACAAGACCGCTGTGAATCGTTTGGCCACATTTGATCTAGACGCCATCCAACAGAACGATGCCATCACCTATGGCCTGGAATCCTCGGTTAAAGCCCTCCGTCGGTACCACCGGGGGGAAGGCGAGCCCGTCTATAATCTCTATGCCTATTTGAATCGAACCCTGCTGCACATTGGGTTTAATGGTGAGTTCTATGACGATGTCTATGCCTATACCAATGCGGCCGATTTTAGAACTGCGATGGCCTGATCAGGATGTTACGATCAGGCCAGACAGACAACTGATATTTCGGATATTATTCGATTACAGAGGGGACATCCGACATAATTTTTCAGTTCAAAGGATTCAAAAAGAAAAGGAGGGGCATTATTGAATGAACTATAACCCGAATAATGGACAGTTAATAAAAAACGTCCATTATTCGGGTTTTTCTGTGCCCACTCAATGATCTTGTT
>CANLWV010000005.1 GCA_947494965.1 uncultured Salinicoccus sp.
CGCCGCCGGGCAGTATGTACATAATTCAATTATGGATGCGATGAGCCGCATTGAGACCTTTATAGGTCTCTTTTTTTGTATAATGGGGATATAATCAAGGAAGGTGGTTGTACGATGGAATTCAGCATTGAAGTCACTGGCTTAATGGAAACTGAGAAACTGGCTAAAACTTTAACGAATTATATAATGGAAGGGACTGTCATCCTCCTCTCCGGTGACCTAGGTGCTGGAAAGACCACTTTCACCCAGTTCATGGGGATGTATTTAGGTGTGAAGCGTAGAATGAGCTCTCCAACTTTCAATATCATAAAAAGTTATCAGGGAAAATTCACAGTCCACCATATGGATTGTTATCGCCTCGAAGATAGTGATGAAGATATGGGCTTTGATGAATACTTCAATGGCGAAGATGTAGCAATCATCGAATGGCCTGAATTCATACAAGACTTCCTGCCATCTGAGCATCTGGATATTAATATAGAATACGTGAGTGAAGATGTGCGCCGTTATCATTTTAAAGCATTTGGAGAGCATTATATTAAACTATTGGAGGACCTTGAAGATGATTACGCTAATGATTGATACCTCAAACAGACCTTTATCTGTGGCCATTAATGAAGATGGCCGTATGGTCGCTGAAATAAATACAACGGTAAGAAAAACACATTCAGCAACAATTATGGTACATATCAATCATCTGCTTGAATCTTCAGGCTATAAGCGCAGTGATATCAACCGTATTGTAGTGGCGCGAGGTCCAGGCTCCTATACTGGAGTAAGAATTGGCGTGACCATTGCGAAAACATTGGCCCAGGCTCTCGGAGTAGAGTTATATTCCGTCTCTTCGCTCGCTGTCATAGCTGCTTCTAGTGGCGCTAAGGGCAATGTTCTACCGATGTTCGATGGAAGACGAGGAAACGTCTACAGCGGACTGTACCATGTATCTGATCACTTTGAAGAGATGGAAGCAGCAGGGTATAAATCTTTGGAAACTGTTTATGAAGAAATGGAAAAACATGAAAAAGTTTGCTTATTGGCTGATGGAAGTGAAGCCTTCACTGAAAACTTGCCTAAGTATACACATGCTGTACCGCGCATCACCACAGTCGAACAGTATCCTGAAATTCTCAGAAGAGAAAACATTCATGAGATGGTTCCCGAATACCTCAAAATATCGGAGGCTGAGAAAAATTGGATGAATCAACAGCAATCATAAGACAGATGACGCTAGAAGACGTAGAAGATGTGTACAGCATAGAATGTGCCTCATTTCCCAACACATCCTGGAGCATCGAGGCTTTCAGGCGTGAATTGACGGCAAATGAATTCGCTACATATTTCGTCATCGAACATTATGGGGAAATAGTAGGTTATTGCGGGACTTGGATCATCATTGATCAGAGTCAGATCACTACAATTGCCATCGATAGAGGAATGCGGGGCCATGGTTACGGTAAAGCCCTTTTGCAATATGCTAAAGCGTATGCAAAAAAATCCGCCGAAATCCTGTCGCTCGAAGTGAGCGTGGATAATGAACGGGCAATGACCTTATATGAGAATGAAGGTTTCAAATATGGAGGCATCCGGAAGGACTATTATGGTCCAGGCAAGGATGCCCACGTGATGTGGGTGAATTTGAATGAATGAAGATATAGTCATCTTAAGTATCGAAACAAGCTGTGATGAAACAGCGTGCAGTGTGATAAGAAACGGCAATGAAGTGCTATCCAATATAGTAGTCAGTCAAATCGACAGCCATAAAAGGTTTGGGGGTGTGGTGCCCGAGGTGGCTTCCAGACACCATGTGGAAACCATTACGGTAGTAATTGAAGAAGCACTTGAAGCAGCACGGATGACACCTGCGGATCTATCTGCCGTTGCAGTTACGGAAGGGCCAGGGTTGATAGGGGCACTGCTGATAGGTATCAACGCAGCTAAAGCATTTAGTTTTGCCCATGATCTACCGCTTATTCCTGTCCATCATATTGCAGGACATGTGTATGCCAACCAGTTGGATGAAGAACTGCATTTTCCTTTGGTGGCGCTCATCGTTTCAGGAGGGCATACAGAACTGATCTACATGAAAGATCATCTGTCCTTTGAGGTCATCGGTGAAACGCGTGATGATGCAGTGGGGGAAGCCTACGATAAAGTTGCGCGGGTCATAGGCTTGCCCTATCCCGGCGGACCACATGTCGACCGGCTCAGTAAAGAAGGACATGATATCTATGAATTTCCACGGGCTTATCTTGAACCAGGGAGTTATGATTTTAGTTTCAGCGGCGTGAAATCGTCCGTCATCAACACACTTCATAACCAGAGGCAGAAGGGCCAGGAAGTGAATGCAGCGGATGTAGCAAAAAGTTTTCAGGAAAGTGTTGTAGAAGTGCTGACTGTTAAAACTTTGAGGGCAGTAAAGGATTATGGAGTAGAAAATCTGATAGTAGCTGGTGGCGTCGCAGCCAATAGTGGTCTGCGCGCGCGTTTTGAAGAGAAATGCCAAGATGAAGGTATAAAATTAAGTGTGCCACAGTTAAAGTACTGTACAGATAATGCAGCGATGATTGGCGCTGTAGCCTATCACCTCTATAAAAAGGGTGCTTTCGGAACATTAGAGCTAAATGGGCGCAATACGATCGATATAGAAGAATATACAATGTAGAAATGCCTATATGGATGGACATCCATATAGGCATTTTTTCTGGTAGTATAGTTTGTCAATACGGAACGTTTGTTTTATCCACGGCTGTGGATAACTTGTTGATGAAAATGGTTTATCTGCTAATATCAAGCACGTAATTGTGGGTATATCTGTGGTTAAGTAGTCCTTAATAGTTATCAACACTGTGGATAACTATGTGGAGTAACTGGTATAACAGCATTTAGGGTGTGTATAATATCGTGGGTAAATCGATTATGGGTAAAGATGGGGAACGACGAACATACGTTCATCATTCCATTGCTTCCAATGCTTCCGACAATGAGGCCCATTCTTCCATAAGGCGCTCGAGTGCTGCTTCTGAGTCAATCAATTGCTTGTTGAACTCTGCTGCTTTTTCATAGTCCCCATAAATTTCTGGCAAGGCAAGCGTCTCTTCAATGGATTCAATTTCAGCTTCTTTCTCTTGTATTTCTTTTTCAGTTTTAGTGATGCTCTTTCTTGTTTTTTGAATTTCATTACGCTTTTGCTTGTGCGCTTCATAACTGTTCGTGTGTTTTACCTCATTCTCTTCTTGTTCGATTTTTATCTGCATTGCCGCCCGTTCTTCTTTTTTATGCTGATAATAACTGTAGTCGCCGTTATATATATCGGTGTGCTGATCGCCCATTTCTACGATTTTATTGGCAATGCGGTTGATGAAATAGCGATCATGCGAAACAAATAGTAGGGTGCCGGGGAAATTCTGCAGCGACTGCTCCAAGACTTCCTTGCTGTCGATATCCAAGTGGTTCGTCGGCTCATCAAGTATGAGCAGATTATTTTTTTCAAGCATCAATTTCGCCAACTGGATGCGGGCCTTCTCCCCACCGCTCAAATCATTGATCTGTTTCATGACCTCGTCTTGGGTGAACAGGAAACGCCCCAACACTTTGCGGACATCACTTTCGTTCATGTTTGGGTATTCATGCCATAATTCTTCAAGGACGCTTCTCCCGGAAGTGAATTCTGCCTGCTTCTGGTCATAATAACCGATCGATACGTTGGCCCCATAGATGATTTCCCCGTCATGCTGTGATAACTTTTTGGCGATCGTCTTGACCAGGGTTGATTTACCGATGCCATTCGGGCCAATGATTGCGAGACGGTCGCCTTTATCGATGTTCAGATTGATGTGACTGTTTAAAGTCTCTTCGTACCCGATGGCGAGATTTTTGATTCTGAGCACATCATTGCCGCTCTCCCGTCTGATGTCGAATGAGAAGTCTGCACTTTTCGTGTCCATTCTAGGCAAGTTTATACGTTCCATGCTCTCTAGCTTCTTCCGGCGACTCTTCGCCATATTGCTTGTCGAGGCACGGGCAATGTTTTTCTCTACAAACGTTTCCAGTTCTTTAATCTCTTTCTGTTGATGTTCAAAGGCCTTCATCTGCAACGCATGGTTTTTTTCCTTTTCCTTTACATAACCCGAGTAGTCGGTATGGTAAAGGGTGCCTCTATGCATCTCGACTTCATATATCTTATCGACAGTACGATCGAGGAAGTAGCGATCATGGCTGATTATGGCTATGGCGCCTGAGAAGCTGTTAAGATACTGCTCGAGCCACGCGACGGTATCCATATCCAAGTGGTTGGTCGGTTCGTCCAGAAGGAGCAGATCAGGCTTGGATAGGAGCATCTGTCCGAGCGCAAGGCGTGTCTTCTGGCCGCCGGAGAAAGCTTCTACGCTCCGGTGGAGGTCCTCAGGCATGAACCCGAGACCGGTCAGAACGGTCTTTACTTCTGAATCTATCGTATATCCGCCTTCAGCTTCGAAGATATTCTGCACTTTCTCGTATCTATCGAGTTGGTCTTGATAGTCTTTATCATCATAGTCATGTACAGCAAGCCATTCGGCAATCCTTTCCATTTCCTTTCCCGTCTCAAGCAGCCTCGAGAAAGGGCGTAGCATTTCCTCCCTGACATTATGATTGGACTCGAGTGTCATCTGTTGTGTCAGATAACCTATTGAAATGCCTTTGGGGCTGGTGATCTGTCCTTCATCAATACTCATCTCACCGGCCATCATCTTCATCAAAGTTGTTTTTCCGGCACCATTCTTACCGACGATGCCGATTGTCTGTCCTGTTTTAATTTCCAGGTTCATATTTTCAAAAATCATATCTGTACCGAAAGATTTTTTTATGTTCCCTAATTGCATCACTATCATCATAAATCCCTCACTTTCCTCAAGTTTACAATATATAGCGTAAAAAAACGATGAAATCAGGTGACTCTTATGGCACTATAGGCGTGCAATTATGATATAATATATCAACAAAGTGCAATAGAAGAGGTGTACGAGATTTGAATAATAAAAAGAAAATCCCGAATGCAACGATGAAGCGCTTGCCCCTGTATTATAGATTCTTTAAAAACTCCGAAAAATCAGGGGTGGATCGGGTTTCTTCACGGGAGATCAGTGAAGCACTGGATATAGATTCTGCAACAATTCGGCGTGATTTCTCCTATTTCGGTGAACTTGGCCGAAAAGGTTACGGATACAACGTCAAGAGCCTGTTGAAATTCTTTATGGAACATATCCAGGGCAACCAGAAGCGGAATGTCGCCATCATCGGTGCAGGTAACTTGGGTAGTGCATTATTGAACTATAAATTCAGCAACATAAATGATAGAATGAACATAGTTGCTGCATTTGACAATGACAGCAGCATTGTCGGAACAACAATCAATGATACTACAGTCCACCACTCGGATGAAATTGAAAAGATGGCTAAAGAACACGGCATAGATGTGGCAATCCTCACATTGCCTGCAGAAGTCAGCCAGGAGATGGCTGAACGTCTTGAGGCGGCCGGAATTAAAGGCATTCTTAATTTTACACCGATGAGGCTGGATGTAAGCGATGGAATCTATGTACACAATATAGATTTGAGTGTCGAATTGCAGGCACTGTTCTTTTATATGAAACATATCTAGGAGGGATACTGTGCTCGAAATGTTCATACCGACTACACTTATGGTAGTAACGCCAACGAGTATGATTGTAATTGCGGTTGTAGCGCTCATCATATTCGGACCTAAGAAACTGCCCCAATTCGGAAAAGCCATGGGCTCCACTTTGAAGGAATTCAAAGATGCAACAAAAGGCCTTGCTACAGATGATGATGACGAAGAAGAAGAAGAGAAGAAGAAATCCCAGAAGAAAATCGAATCTGAAGTATAAAGGTCTTGAGGTGGCGGAAGCCGCCTTTTTTTAAAGAGGTGGAAAATTGATGAATGAATTGGAAAAGAAGGAAATCACTGAGCACCTTGATGAATTGCGCAAACGGCTTATGATCGTCATATACTTTTTTGCAGGCGCAATGCTGGTCGGCTTTTTCCTTTCCAAACCGTTAATATACCAGGTTCAGGAAGCACCGTGGACCGAATCCATACAGATGCACGCATTCCAAGTGACTGATCCGCTTAAAATATATCTGATGGTCATCATGATCATCGGTTTTGTAATCGTACTCCCGGTAATACTGTATCAGATATGGGCCTTTGTATCGCCGGGGCTCTACAGCAATGAGAGGAAGCTGACGCTATCCTACATTCCGATTGTCATGCTGCTTATGCTTCTTGGCATGGCTTTCAGCTACTTCATACTTGTACCATACATCATACAATTCACCTTTGAACTGTCAGAAGATATGGGGATAGAGACGACGATCGGCATCAATCAATATTTTGGTTTCCTGTTCAGGACAGTCCTGCCATTCGGCCTGATTTTCCAAATGCCGATACTGGTACTTTTCCTGACTCAGCTGGGGCTGCTGACCCCAATGTTTTTGAAGAAGAACAGAAAGTATGCCTATTTCATCCTGTTGGTTGTAGCAGCTTTGATTGCGCCACCTGATTTGATGACCCATATCATGTTGACAATCCCGATGATCGTCCTGTACGAAATCAGCATCTATATTTCCAAAATCGGTTACCGTAGACATTTAAGGGCAGAGCAAAAGGCAATTGAAGAATCATTGGACTAAGATTTGGGAGGTTTTTTGAGATGGCATTGGATTCAGATGGAAGGATGTTCAGCCATCCATCGGCTGATGGGCAGCTTGATACACATATCCCAAAAAACGTGTCGCATGAATGGCGACAGCGTTATCATGTGCAACCCCCTACAGGGGCCTTGAATGGCCTTGCGGGCCTTGTGTCGGATGATGAGGGGTATCATTTGTTCTATGAATGGATGCCTGTATATGGTCAACGAACGAAATGTCTGTATCATCTCACATCAAAGGATATGGTGACATTCGATGACCAAGGCGTCATAAAAATGTTGTCGGACGGCGACTCACCAGGGTCTGCCATCGTTGCCGACAATCAAGATGGGCTACATCTTTTCTACACTGGCTTAAAATCGGGGAGATGCATTCAATATCGCTCCATATTGGATGCCCAAAAAGAAGTCAAGGCAACTGAAGCCATCGTAAAAGGGACGCCTCAGGGGTATCTGCCGATAATGAACGCGCCGTATGTATTTCATAAGGATAGGTATCGCATGATGCTCGGAACCGGGACTGAAGATGAGTTTGGACGTATACTCCTTTTCAGCGGTGACAGCCCCTCCGCCTTCCAGTATGATGGCCCCTTGACTACAGAGCTCGATCAGTTCGGTTTCATGTGGACCCACCCTGAATACTTCAAGGTGAGTGACAAAGATATATTAATCTTCAATGTCAAAGGTCTGGATAAGTATCAGAACAGCTATTGGAATATTTATCAATCGGGCTACCTTGTAGGGGATATTGATTTTAATGCATTGCATATGACACATGGCGCATTTCATGAACTGGACCACGGATTCGACTTTTATGCTCCTAAAACCGTGATGTTTGAAGGGAGAAGGCTGTTGATCGGATGGATGGGCACAGAGGAGACGGACTATCCAACAGATGGAGAGTGGGGCCATTGCTTGACTATACCTAGAGAGGTGGCTGTTCAAGGGTCGCGTGTGATGCAGAAGCCTTTTTTCGGATTGCGCAAATATAGAATGAACGAACTGACTGCTGAAGGTTATTTCGATCATCATCCAAGAAAGATTAAAGACTTCTATGGCCACAGCTATGAATTGGTCCTCGATATACTCGAGAATAACGCAAACCGCATCCACATCGATTTGCGGGTAAGCAGGCGCGAACATACAAGCTTGATCTATGACAGCGAATCGCAGGTTTTGACATTGGACAGGACCTTCAGCGGCAAACTGCCCGGCAATGTTGATGGGACCACCCGGAAAGTCCAACTCGATGCCCCGTTATCGCATCTTAATATCTTTATGGATATCTCCAGCATAGAAGTGTTCGCCAATGACGGAGAAGCGGTGATGAGTGCGAGAATATTTCCCTCGAGTGAATCTACAGGCGTAGAATTTTCCACGGAAATAGGAGGGTGTCATGTCAAAATGGCAAGGTATGATATAAAGCCAATCAATGGTGATTAACGCTTCGCTCCGCATCATGAAATAAATTTTATTATTGAAGGATAAAAACTTTCATTTCTTCTTATAATATTTTGATTATTTTGTTATCATTGGGAGTAACAACGTAGGCGAGAGGGGAAAAACTATGTTTTCGGTATTAAGTCAGATTCGTAAGCGGTTTGAATACATGACACCTGTGGAGCAGCGCATTGCTAATTTCATGCTGGAAAATCCAGCTAAAGTCATCAACATGCCAGTCAAGGATATCGCTAAAAACAGCAGTACGAGTGATGCTGCCATCGTCAGGTTTTCAAAGCGGATTGGTCTTGCAGGCATCAAGGAATTGAAAGTGGAACTTGCCAAAGAGTTACATACTCTTGAGAAAGAGAATATTTCAAGAGTGATCGATCTGGAGCAGGATACCCATCGGGAGATTTTCGATAAAGTTTTCAAAAACACCATCCAGGCACTCTATAATACCGAAAAGATAGTGGACCGCGATGCAATCAAGCAAGCGGCGGAACTATTTGCAAAATCCCGCAATACCTTCATATTCGGAGTGGGCGACGCAGCGAGCGTCGGTACCGAGTTCGAACAGAACCTCCACCGCATAAACATCAATGCTTTCTTCACCACGGATAAATACTTCTGCATGACCCGCTTATCGAATGCGACTGAAGATGATGTACTATTCCTCATCACTCTATCAGGTAAGACCCGGGAAGTGGTGGAAGTGGTCAAACTCGCCAAAAAGTTGGGCATCAAGACAGTCATACTGACCCAGAACCACGCCTCGATCGCTAAGCGTAATTCAGATGTGGCAATAGAGATTACGGAGGAAGAGAACAATATTCAGTATATGAATATGACGAGCCGTATCGCACAGCTTGCGATATGTGATGTGCTATTCTTCTATACGTGCCGCCAACTGGGTTCGAAGGCTTATGAAACGATTATGAAGACATATGATATCACACATTAGCCCCTCATTGAGGGGCTTTTATTATGGGGAAATTGAAATGTCAAGCGGACATCTGACTGCAACATATCTGCAATAATCTTTAAAATAAATCAGCCATTATTAAGGTTGTGTAACAAACTTCCATTTTTATAGATGCCGATGCATTCTTCTAATATACTCTGTTTATGACATTAATTGTTCAAAGAACGTAGAGGCAGTTTGGAGGCATTGAATTGATAGATAGAACAATAAGGCTGGGCATTTCATCGCTTTTGATAATATCCACCCTGTTTGCCATTAATACAAATGCTGTCATGGAGGCAGAACAAGTAGATGAAGATGCGGAGGGAGGCCATGAAGCGCCATCTGCAGAAGAGGCCCCCGGGCAGGAAGATATGATAAAAGACACGCCTGATCAGGAAGATGCAGTGCAAGCGCCGGAAACACCTGCCGTCGAACCTGAAGAAGGGCTACTGATACAGACGGAGCCGGAACAGAGTCAGGAAGAAGCAATCCATAAGCGTGCAGCAGAGGACAAAAAAGAAGCGGAATCTGCTCCCTCTTCAGAAGAAGAGAGCGGAGAAATATGGGAAAACACACCGGATACATCTGAACCTTCCACAGGAGAAGCCCCGCCCATCGCTGATTCAATAGTGGAAGATGCTGAAAATATGATAGAAGAACCAGAATCAACTTCAGAGGAACCAGCTGCTCCAGAACCAACTGGAGGTGTAGCGGAGAATAGAGAAGGGTCAACTGATAGACCCAAAGCCGAACCCTCGAACGAAGAAGAATCTGAAGATGCCGGAATGCCTGCTGCCGAAGAGAAGGGGACTGTACAAAGCGGGGTGAGAGATGGTGACAATGCACCTTCTCCGAAGAACCCACCCCAGGACAGTACTAGAGAAACAGAACAGTATGATGAAAGCGCTCCTGCCAAGCAAAACATTACAGGAACTGCCTCGGCACCTAAGTTCTATCGTTATGACCATGGTGATATACTGGAAGGTATTTCATTGCACCCAGGTGCCCCTGTTGAAGAGTTGAACTTGTTGGATGAACGGGTCAACAAACTGATGTGCTCAAGAATCCTTAGAGCTGACTAAGCTGGAACATCAAAATTGTTGAAGTTGGCAGTAGAGTGAATGTGCAGAAATGGTCTGCATCATACGTCCATAAAAAAAGATTGAAACGCCCATTTCGATGAGAAATGGGCGTTTCAATCTATAGTGCACTGTCATCAATCGAATTGAGATAGCCTTCCGCTTCTTTAACGACCGATTGTAGGCAACCATCTTCAAAAGGCGAGATGAGATTTGCTTCTTCAACCAGTGCATTGAACGGCAATGAGCCACCGAGACGGCACAGGTTGATGTAGTCGCTCCATGCGCCATCGAAATCCTCATTGGCACGCTTCCAGAATTGCATGGCACAGACTTGTGCAAGGGTATAGTCGATATAGTAGAACGGATCGCTGAAGACATGCCCCTGTTTATGCCAAAAAGCGCCACTTGCAAGCGGTTCTATGCCATCGTAATCACGATGCGGCAAATACTTGTCTTCGAGTTTCTGCCATTCTTGTCGCCGTTCTGCTGGAGACAGTTCAGGATGCTCATAGACGATGTGCTGGAATTCATCTATGGCAACTCCGTAAGGCAGGAAAGAAATGTTATCCGCCATGTGCGTGTATTTGAATTTATCAGTATCCTCCTTGAAGAACTGTTCCATCCACGGATATGTGAAATACTCCATGCTCATGGAATGGATCTCTGCAGATTCAAGAGTCGGGAACTGATACTCCGGCACCTCGAAGCCGCTTGACATATAGCTTTGGAACGCATGACCCGCTTCGTGCGTCAAAACGGTCACATCATCAAGGGTGCCGTTGAAGTTGGAGAAGATGAAAGGGGAGGAGTAGTCTGGTATGAAAGTGCAGTACCCGCCGCCTTCTTTTCCTTTTTTGGCCTCAACATCAAACAGTTCGCGCTGCCTCATGAACTTAAAGAATTCACCAGTTTCCTTGGATAATTCAAGATACATATTTTCGCCCGCCTGCAGGATATCTTCGGTATCCCCTTTGGGCACAGCATTACCGGTTGTAAAATCGAATGATTCATCATATATCTTCAGTTTCTCGACACCAATCCGCCTACGCTGCCTCTCCTTAAGTTCAGTGACGAGTGGCACGACATGTTCTGCAACCTGATCCCTGAAGTTCTGTACCATATCACTGTCATAATCGATGCGGTTCATGCGGATATAACCGAGTTCGATGAAGTTTTTGTAGCCGAGCTCCACCGCAATCTGGTGGCGCGTCTTAACCAGGTCGTCATAAATCTGGTCGATTTTATCCAGATGCGTCCCCATGAATCCTTGGACCGCTTCAGTGGCTGATCGACGCATTTGACGGTCAGTATGTTGGGCGTAGGGTCCGAATTTCGATAGGTTGAGGACCTTTCCATCGAATTCGATTTCTGCTGAAGCGAGCAGTCTGGAGTATTCCGAATCAAGCTTGTTCTCTTTTTGAAGGAGGGATTTGACTTTAGGGTCGAATCCTTTGACGGCTTTTTCAGCCAATGAGAAAAGTTGCTTGCCGTAGCGCTGTTCCAACTCACTTCTATAGGGGCTGGCAATGAGCGTCTGGTAGTATTTGAAATCGATCTCCTGGATGGCTGGGCCGTATTCATCGAAGAAATTCCGCTCTTTATCGTAAAATGCATCCCTTGTATCTATTGTCGAACGGATAAGCGCCAGATTACTCATCGTGGAGAGGTGATTGAAGTATGTGTTAAGGCGGTCGATGACCTCGGCTTGAGCATCCGCCGAATCCTTTTCCTTAAACTCTTCAAGCAGTGTGTCGACTTCCGCCGCTATCTTTTTGATATCGGGTCTTTCATATTCATATTCCGAAAACGTATGTACCATCAGTTCATCCCCTTATCAGTTTCTAACAATATAGTAACATAGATTCCATTATCTTCTGTATGTTCAGATAATGGAAATTAAGGGTACACATCTATAACGGAAAGAAAGGAGCGATAGCATGGCAGAATTTGATGAAGCACTGGAAAATCGTTTGGGGGAACTCACGCGGGAGACGAAGAAGCGGGGCATCCCGTTGATGATTGTGATAGAAGGGCCCCCGGCCTCCGGGAAGTCGCGGCTGGCAAATGCTTTATACATGGCATTGGATGCAAAATATACAAACTTCATGGCCACGCGTCCGCCCAGGGATATCGATCTCAGATACCCTTTTCTGCAGCGGTTCTGGAACCATCTGCCTAAAGCCGGGGACATCAACATCCACTTCAGAAGCTGGTATGCCCAGTACATCAATTATAAGTCGTATGGCATCAAGGAAAATATCCGGACGGGATATGCCGACATCAGACAGGACATGAAGCACTTCGAACAGATGCTGACGGATAATGGCTATGAAATCATCAAACTCTATATTGATGCTCCAGAAGCGGTCAGGGCACGGCATATACAAAAGCTGAAGGATAACCCGATACTTAAATGGAAAGCTGAAGAATTTGAGGAACAGCTGGACAAAACAGACTACATCAAGGAAATGAAAAAGTTTTTGGACATGCCGACCGGGTGTCCGTGGACCGTCATCGACTTTGAGGATAAAGGCGGCGCGGTCAACGCTTTGTTCTCCACAGTTGTCGAACGTCTTGAAGCACGTCTGGAGAGAGAAGATCAGACACAGGAAGAAGTAGTCGATGGTGATTTTACAAAAAATTATGAAGCAGAGTGCTTTGACTTTAATTTTGAGGATGAAAAGATCAGCCGTAAAGACTATAAAGCCATCCTCCCTGATCTGCAGTCTAGGATGAGGGAAATCCAATTCCAACTCTACAAGGAAAAGGTGCCGCTCATCCTCGTCTATGAGGGTATGGACGCAGCCGGCAAGGGCGGAAATATCAAACGCATCCGAGAGCATCTGGATCCGACCGGCTATACGGTCAATGCAACCGGTGCCCCGACTGATGTGGAGCTTCGCCATCATTATCTATGGCGGTTTGCCACAGCTCTTCCGAGAAGCGGCCATGTGGCCTTCTACGACCGGAGCTGGTACGGCCGGGTACTGGTGGAACGCATTGAAGGACTGGCTTCAAAACAGGAATGGCAGCAATCCTACGAGGAAATCAAGGCCTTCGAGAAATCGCTGTACAATTCAGGGGCGATCATCATCAAATTCTTCCTGTCCTTGGATAAGGATGAACAGCTTGAACGTTTTGAGAGCCGTGAAGAGGACCCGGACAAGCAATGGAAGCTGACCGATGAAGATTGGCGGAATAGGGAGAAATGGGAGTTGTACGTCGAGGCGTCGGAAGATATGATCAGAAAGACACATACCGCTTTTGCCCCGTGGCATGTGATCCCCGGAAACAATAAGAAATATGCGAGGATCACTGCATTGAAAAAAGTGATTGAAACATGTGAGGCAAGACTCGGAGTCAGTGCGGGGTCGGGTGGTTGAAAAAAAGCATTTGAAAACTTAAAGGCATGGGGGTGAATGGCATATGCCCCGGAATATACGAACGCCCCGGACTGTAATGGTCCGGGGCGTCATTCTCAGAATAGAAGCGGGAAAATGATGTTGAGACCATTCCGCATTTCTTCAATCTGCTCTATATAATCCTTGAACGTCAGCTGTAATATGACGACGATACCGTTCATGATCATATGGACCATGATCGGGACCAGTAATCTGCCGCTGATGACATATAGAAAACTGAATGTGTATGCCATGACGACATAGATCAGTATATGGGTGAAATCCCAATGGGCGATGGCGAATACAAAACCACTGAGCAGCCCGGCTACAAGAAAACCGACGATTCTCGGTCCTGGGATCACCTCGTAGATTTCAGCGAATATGGCCCGTCTGAAGACGTATTCTTCCAGGATGGGGCCGAACAGCGCAACGACAAGGATCATGTAGGGGGCATTTTCTATCATATCCACGATGCCCATCGTATTTTCACTTTCCATTGGATTGCCGAGGATATTGGTGTTGATGAGGCCGGCGATTATCTGAGTGGCGTATGCCAAGAACACGCCTCCGACGATCCAGGCGAAAGTCACAGGCATATCTGATTGGGGCCCGCGCTCTATCCGGTTTTTATTGCTGTGGAGTCTTCCGACAATAATGACAGCCACAACTCCCAAGGCGAATGCACCGACCTGATAAGGGAGTACGCCGCTAAGCAGCTCTTCTTCTGTAATTGATGGATTGATGAACGCCATGATGATTGATACGGGTACAACCGCAAATTGCACGGCGAGGAATATGACGATGATTAACGCACTATATAGCTTTCTCAAGATAAGCCCTCCATTTTTCAATACTGCTATTCTACAATAAAAAAGAATGTGGTTAAAGCAAAGAGAAAATACTTGCATTATTGACCAATTTTGATTATTATTTAATTGTTGGCACTTTGAATGCTCGAGTGCTAAAAACATCTGTACTATTTCAAAGGAGGGCTTTTACGTGTTAAAACCATTAGGCAACAGAGTCATCGTTGATTTGACCCAAAAGGAAGAAACTACAAAAAGCGGCATCATTCTGACGGAATCCGCCAAAGAGAAACCACAGGAGGGCACAGTCGTAGCAGCTGGACCTGGTCTGGTTCTGGATAACGGCAACCGTGTCGAGCCTGAAGTAAAAGAAGGCGACCGTGTGATGTATTCCAAGTTTGCAGGTACTGAAGTGAAACATGAAGGCAAAGATTATCTGATCCTTTCCGAATCCGATATCCTTGCTGTCATCAACTAATCAAAATGAAATGAACTAAAGAAATATCCATATAAAGAAACTACGCAGGAGGAATGAAAAGTAATGGCTAAAGAACTGAAATTCTCTGAAGATGCAAGACAGTCCATGCTCGCCGGTGTCGATAAATTGGCGAATGCTGTAAAAGTGACATTGGGGCCAAAAGGACGAAACGTCGTTCTGGACAAATCATTCACATCCCCACTCATCACAAATGATGGTGTAACAATCGCAAAAGAAATAGAACTTGAAGACACTTATGAAAATATGGGTGCAAAACTAGTCGCTGAAGTGGCCAACCAGACGAATGAAATCGCTGGTGACGGTACGACAACTGCAACTGTCCTGGCTCAGGCGATGATCCAGGAAGGCCTGAAGAACGTAACGAGCGGTGCCAACCCGGTCGGTATCCGTGCTGGTATTTCCCAAGCGGTCGAAGTGGCGGTAGAAGAGCTGAAGAACATTTCCCGTCCAGTGCAGGATAAAGAATCTATTGCACAAGTCGGCGCAATTTCTGCAGATGACCCGGAAATCGGCGAGTACATCTCAGAAGCAATGGAAAAAGTCGGTAATGATGGGGTCATCACAATCGAAGAGTCCCGTGGGTTCAAAACAGAACTTGAAGTCGTTGAAGGGATGCAGTTCGACCGCGGTTATACATCTCCATACATGGTGACGGATTCCGAGAAGATGATTGCAGACTTGGATAACCCTTATATCCTTGTGACAGACAAGAAGATCTCCAACTTCCAGGATGTTCTGCCATTGCTTGAACAGATTGTCCAGCAGTCCCGTCCGATTCTCATCATCGCTGATGATGTAGAAGGCGACGCCATGGCGAATATGGTACTCAACAAGCTGCGCGGTACATTCACTGCAATCGCAGTCAAAGCACCTGGTTTCGGAGACCGTCGTAAAGCAATGCTTGAAGACATCGCCGTACTGACAGGCGCGCAAGTCATCACAGAAGATCTCGGTCTGGACTTGAAGGAAGCAACGGTTGATATGCTCGGTACAGCATCTAAAGTCAACGTGACCAAAGATAACACGACAATCGTAGAAGGTGCCGGTGAGAAAGATAATATCGAAGCGCGCATCGGCCAGATCAAGTCACAGATTGAAGATACAACGTCAAGCTTTGATAAAGAGAAGCTCCAAGAGCGTCTTGCCAAACTATCCGGTGGTGTAGCAGTAGTCAAAGTAGGTGCTGCCACTGAAACGGAAATGAAAGAACGTAAACTGCGCATCGAAGATGCCCTCAACTCCACACGCGCTGCAGTCGAAGAAGGCATTGTAGCCGGTGGCGGTACAGCACTGGTCAACATCTACAATAAAGTATCTGAAATCAAAGCCGAAGGCGATGTGGAAACAGGCGTCAAAATCGTATTGAAGGCACTTGAGGCACCGATTCGCCAGATCGTCGAAAACGCTGGCCTTGAAGGTTCAGTCATCGTTGAACGCCTCAAATCCCAGGAAGTCGGAATCGGATTCAATGCGGCAACCGACGAGTGGGTCAACATGATCGATGCAGGTATCGTCGATCCGACAAAAGTAACACGTTCCGCACTACAGAACGCCGGTTCAGTCGCTGCTATGTTCCTGACTACAGAAGCAGTAGTTGCCGATATTCCAGAAGAGAATGGCAGCGGAGACATGGGCGGCATGGGCGGCGGCATGCCGGGCATGATGTAAGCCGAAGTAAATAATGCGTAATAGAACGGGGTTTGCTGATGAGCAGACCCCGTTTTTTTTATGGGAATGAATTTTTTAGAGTAGATGATGGGTGAAATTTAATACTGTGGAAAAAGAGTCTATTTTGATTGCTGTAAATTAAAATAGGCTCTTTTAATTTGCATGATAAGGAGTTGGAATCGTGATTTGCATTACTGATTGACCATTTCGGTCATTCAGGTTATACTAATATTGACCGCAGTGGTCATTATAAATTTGGGTGAAAGGAGATCACCATCATCTATTCCAAGTTCATGAACTTAAAACCAAATAAGCAAGAAGACATAATCAATGCGGCAATGAGGGAATTTGTCCAAAGCGGTTTTGAAAGAGCATCTACAAATGAAATCGTAAAGAAAGCCGAAATTTCCAAAGGTTCACTGTTTAACTATTTTAACAGCAAGAAGGTTCTGTATATATATTTGATAGAGTACTGTGTGCAGATCATTGAAGGGATCATTGAGCAAATCGATTTGAATGAAGCGGATATATTTAAAAGAATAGAAAATATAGGGATAAAAAAACTTTGTATTCAACAAAAATTTCCACAAGTATTTGATTTTCTCATTTCCGCCAAACAAGAGGAATCGGCTGAAGTAAGGGACATCATTAAAGAAAAGATTGACCCCGTTTATGATGAAAGCACTAAGAGGATGTATGAAAACATTGATTATTCCATGTTTCGTGAAGATATTGATATTGGGAAGGCGATAGAAATCCTGAATTGGACAATGTTTGGATTTGGGGAGAAAGGCTTAAGTCAAGTAGACACATTTGAAAACATCAGTGAATTTGGAGAACAATATCTCAAAGAATGGAAAAGTTATTCTGAGATATTGAAGCATAGTTTTTATAAATAGGAAGGAGATCCAAGGATATTTGGAACCATATATTCAACCAAACAAGAAAGACTATAAACTTAAGGAAGTCCATCGATGTTTTTTAAACGGTACCCAATAAGAAATTAAAATCACCTATTTTTAAAAAGGCCGTTTTTAAAACATTAAAAACAACAAAAGGGGAGTATAAAAATTATGACTGAAATTGTGAAAGTACAAGGCTTACAAAAGAAGTTTGGTAAATTTCAGGCATTGAGTGATGTGACCTTCCAGGTCTCTGCCGGTGAAGTTGTCGGTTTTATTGGCCCTAATGGGTCTGGCAAATCAACAACCGTTCGTATTTTATTGGGTATTATCAAGCGAGATGCCGGTATTGCAGAAATATTCGGTAAGGATGTTTGGAAAGAGAGTATTGAGATTCACAAACGGATATCATATGTCCCTGGGGATGTCTCGCTATGGGGCAATCTGACAGGTGGTGAAATTATAGATCTGTTTATGAAGTTGCATGGCAGCGGAAACAAGAAAAAGCGTGATTATTTAATTGACCGCTTTGAATTGGATCCCAAGAAAAAAGCCAAAACATACTCTAAGGGAAACCGCCAAAAGGTTGGTTTGATAGCGGCTTTATCTGTCGATTCAGATTTGTATATTTTTGATGAGCCAACTTCTGGACTTGATCCTTTGATGGAGCAAATTTTCCAGGAAGAAGTCGAAAAGATTAAAGAATCAGGTAAAGCTATTCTGTTATCCTCTCATATTTTGAGTGAGGTAGAACGCTTGGCGGATAAAGTTGTCATTATCCGCCAAGGTGAAATTGTAGAAGCGGGGACCCTTGATGAATTGCGTCATTTGACCCGTTCTACAATAACTTTAGAAACAGGCGGTGACGTGTCTGAAATAGCCAATCTAGAAGGTGTCTTTAATTTCGAACAAAAAGATAATCAGGCGACATTTTCGGCGGACAACCAATACTTCGATGATATCCTAATGAAAGCAAGCAAGTTAGGCGTCAAAAAGTTTGAATCTATACCACCAACACTTGAAGATTTGTTCATGCGTCATTATGAAGGCTAGGTAGCTTGAAGGGGGATGAGATGATGATACAAAAATTAGCACGTTGGAACATATTGTTTTTACAATATCTAAAACGTGATTGGAAAAAAATGATTATATGGATAGCAGGGCTTGGTTTGTTTTCAGCTGCATATGTACCAGCCTTTGAAGAAATCACCAAGGGGCAAGGTTTAATCGGAATGTACGAAACATTAAAAAATCCTGCCATGATATCCATGGTTGGCCCTACACCTATAGAAGCAGCTGCTGGTTACACATTAGGGGCATTTTACGCTCAAAATATGTTATTGTTTTGTAGCTTATTTGCGATGATCATCTCAGTCTTGCATGTGGTAAGCCATACACGAAAAGAAGAAGATCTTGGTCTCACAGAACTCGTGCGGTCATTTGAGGTCGGTCGTCAAGCAAATTCTTTCGCTACGATGACAGAAACAATCTTCATAAATTTTTTATTGGCGCTTTTTATTGCCATTATTATGATAAGCTTTGGCGCTGATACGATTAATGCTCAAGGATCCTTTTTATTCGGCGCATCGATTGGAATGGCGGGAATGATCGGTGCCGGTATTGCTCTTTTGATGGCACAGATTATGCCAACTTCATCAGCAACGACAGGTTCGTCCTTAGGATTGATTGGTTTGCTCTATATTGTTCGTGCTGCCACAGATATATCGAATACGAATTTATCGATGATTAATCCGCTTGGATGGACTTATTTAACTTATCCCTTTACAGAAAATAATTGGATGCCGCTAGTTTTTGCTTTGATATTTAGCGTAATCATTGCAATCATTGCTTTTGCACTTGAAGGAGCTCGTGATATGGGCGCTGGTTATTTACCTGAAAGAGAGGGGCGAGCAAATGCCAAAAAGTCATTGTTGTCTGTTCGTGGGTTGTTCATCAAGCTCAACAAAGGCACTATCATTAGTTGGTTCGTCACCTTTGTTGTTATGGGCGCGGCTTATGGCTCGATCTATGGAGACATGCAAACTTTCCTGGAAAGCAGCGAAGTGGTAAAACAAATGTTTACACATTCAGGCATTTCTATTGAGGAATCATTCACCAGTACGATTATGATGGTTCTGATTAGTTTGGTCGCCATTCTACCGATTGCTATAGTCAATAAACTTTTTTCTGAAGAGAGTCGATTACGCTTGAGTCAGCTTTATGCAACAAAAATGACCCGCAGCCGATTATATTGGACTAGCATTGGTTTAGCTGTTATTTCAGGTATAGTAGGTATTTTACTAGCCTCAGGTGGTCTTGGTGGCACAGCAATTAATGCCATGGGAGACGATGGGACGATGGATTTAATTGATTTCCTTGTTGCGGGCTACAATTTCCTGCCGTCCGTACTATTCTTTATTGGTCTAGCCGCTCTAGTCCTAGGATGGGTGCCGAAATTCGGTAAAGCCGTGTATATTTATCTCATCTATTCCTTTATGCTGAATTATTTTGGCGGTATCCTGGATTTACCAGAAGGCTTATCAAAAACAGCCATCCAAAGTTGGCTTCCAAGAATGCCAATGGAGGATTTTGATGCAACAGTTTTCATTACAATAACTGTGGTTAGCATCCTTTTGATGATAATAGGCTATCTAGGATATAATAGACGTGACATAAAAGAAGGGGTGTAATATGACCAAACATAAGATTTATACAATGAGTGTCGCAAAAGTCTATCCCCTGTATGTGACGAAGGCAGAGAAAAAAGGACGTACAAAAGCTGAAGTTGATGAAATCCTCCGTTGGTTGACGGGATATAGCCAAGAAGAGTTGGAAGTGCAACTGGAAGAACAGATAGACTTTGAGTCTTTCTTTGAAGAAGCCCCCCAAATGAATCCTTCGCGGACTTTAATTAAAGGTATGATTTGTGGCGTCCGAGTTGAAGATATTGAGGAAACAACAATGCAGGAAATTCGCTACTTGGATAAGTTGATCGATGAGTTGGCAAGGGGAAAAGCGATGGAAAAAATCTTGCGGAAATAATACCGTTTAAAACATGGCAACACTGCAATTAAACCATTTCAAGTAAGTACAATAGGGGGCTAATAATGTCAAAGGATAATAAAATAAATAATGGAAAAGAGTTGTCACTGGAGCAGCGGGAAGAGTTATTCAGAGTACTGCAAGACCGATTTGAGAAAAACATGGACCGCCATAAAGGATTAGAATGGGCCAACGTCCAAGAGAGGTTGCTAGCCAGTACCAATAAACTGTGGTCTCTCAATGAGATGGAAAGAACAGGCGGTGAACCGGATGTTGTTGGTTTTGACAACGACACGGGTGAATACATTTTTAACGACTGTTCAGCGGAAAGTCCTAAAGGTCGCAGAAGTGTTTGTTACGATCGCGAGGCATTGGAGTCAAGGAAGAAACATAAACCAGAAAATAATGCTGTTGATATGGCTGATGCTATGGGAATTGAGCTTCTAACGGAAAAAGAATATAGGCAGTTGCAAGAACTTGGAAACTTCGATGCGAAAACATCGAGTTGGGTGAAAACACCTGATAGTATTAGGAAGCTTGGCGGGGCCATTTTTTGTGACTACCGCTACGAGACCGTATTTGTATACCATAATGGGGCGGACTCCTATTATGCTGCAAGGGGTTTTCGTAGCTCGCTAAAGATCTGAATTTTACTTTTTCAACATTAAACCATTAGACGTTATTTTCGCGCAAAGACAATTATATATAGTGAAACTTTAAAAGAGTTTGTTATAAGAACAATATAAAGAGCCCGTTCGTATGGGCTTTTTTTATTACAAAAAACATTGTAGAAAAGCGCATAAAAAAAGAGTAGATTTCTCTACTCTATAATCTAGACTTTTCAAGATCGCCACATTTATTGTAAGCGCCTCTTTAAGCGTTGAATCAGGTTATTTGGCTTTCATCAATAAGCTTTCATTTTCCGTATCTTTCGTTAACACCGTCATAACCAATAGTACTGCAGTTGATAGTGGTAAACCGATCATAATAGGATGGATACCAAAAGGATGGCCTAGAACTTGCCAAATGACTGCGGAACCAAGACCTGTCCACATAGCGGATAGGCCGGCGATTCCTGTTGGCTTTTTCCAGAACAGGCCAAATATGACTGGTGCCAATAAACCGGAAACCGACATTGCAGTACCCGTTACCATCAGGTTGACCAATCCTGGAATGGTTAGGGTCAATACAAGTGCAATGGCAGACACTATGAGTACAGAAAATCTGCTGTAGACCAACATCTTCTTATCCGTCTTATGTTTCACATTCGGGCGGATAAGGTCATTTACAATGGATGATGAACCTGCAATAAAGAAAGAGTCCGCACTTGATATAACGGCTGCAAGCAGGGCAATGACCATAATGACTACGATGGAAAAAGGAAATACATTTTCAATGACATTGTAGTAGACGAGTGTGGGGTCGATTGTACCGAGATTTAAACCAAAACGACTGAATACCCCGATTGTCATTACAATGGAGCCGAGTGCAACCGCAATGATCATCGAAATCCAATAGCCGCTTCTTGCTGTTTTAATGCTCTTCGCGGCCCAAATGCGCTGCCATACATCCTGCCTGATGAATTGGTAGAATGCCAAGGTCAGAAGGTAGATCATGATTTCACCAGGGGTGATATTAAGTGGATTCAACATGTCACTTTGGTTTGCCGTGCCGGCACTTTCAGAAATATCTTGCCACCCGCCGGAATATCTAAGCACCATGATAAATAGCAGGATGATGCCTAATGTCAAAATGGTGCCTTGGATGACGTCCTGCCAGATGACGGCTTTCAGTCCCCCTACATATGTCTTTACGGTCAGTAATGCCCACCCAATAAGGATGCCTAAAGTCATATTCAAACCGATTGTCAGATTCAATATGGAAGCAATGGCTGCAAACTGCATACCCGTCATGGCACAGTAGGAAAACAGAAAACTGATGACAGTAGGGATACGCGCTTTCTCCCCATAACGCAGGGCGGTATAGTCTCCGACTGTAATCATGTTGTGCTTCTCGCCCAACTCTCTAATTGGCTTAAGAAGGAATAAGGATAATATTATAACGGCAAAGAGCATCGTGATATGTATCCATTGTTCTCCCATACCTAGACTGTAGCCATTTTCCATATACCCCAGTAATGTTGCTCCACCAATACCGGTTCCGACGAATGTCAGGATCAATGGAAAAATGGAAACGGATCGTCCAGCGACATTATAATCCTCATATGTCTTGGTTTTGCGTTTCATATACAAGGATAATGCAAATAAAGCGATGAAATAAATTAGAATGACAAGGCCTAAAACTATTTTCTCATTTGTGTTGAACATATAAGACTCCATCTAAAGCTATTTTTAATGTAAATCAATCATTCATTTTCAATTTTGATATAGAAATGCATATTACGTTGTTTGATGCGCCATTTGATTTGCAGATAACAAGTATCTTTTTATATACGCTCACCTATATCTGCAAGCAACCGATAGGCATCTTTGCGCGCTTCCAGTCCGGGGATCAAAGGAATCAGCAATACTTCATCGGCCCCAAATTGAGCGATCAATTCACTTAGCGCTTCCTGCACACTTTCCTTATTTCCGACGATGATACGCTTTCGGTTTGCTTTAATCATCGCCTTATCCTTTTCAGAATATGGATAGTTCAGTGCTGTATCTACGGAAGGGAAGGTTTTTAATTCACTAAAGTTATTCTTGCCGAGCAGCCAGAGGTCGAGTGCTTTACCGTAAGCCTCTGCTTCTTCTTCAGTCTCAGCGATGGCGACAAACGGTGCAATGGAGACCTTTGATTTTGGCATAGATCGGGAAGCTTTGAATGTATCCCGATAGATGTTTACAGCTTCCATCCCAGCTTTTAATTTCTCAGGTCCGATGAAGGGAAACAAACCAAAAGTGTATCCAACTCCATGTCCCGCGGCGATTTCAGCACTTTTAATGCTTGTCGATAATGCCCACATCTGCGGTACGGTCCCAATGGCTGGATTGGCGGTGATATTGTGGAAGCGGTGTGCTTCGTCTACTGTCCCGCTTAAATAATGAATCAGATCGGTAACGCTTTGTTCATAGGGGAATTTGCGTTCTTTGTTTTCATTCAACGTCCGATTGACGAGCGGGGTGCCGATCGTGTTGCCGAACCCCAGATCGATTCGGTTGGGATGGAAAGCTTCCAAGAGACGAAAATTTTCAGCCACTTTATAAGGGCTGTAATGCGGCAGCATGACGCCTCCAGAACCAATACGGATGGTACCTGTGGCATCAGCCAGCCGCATCATGAGCACTTCTGGCGAACTGTTGGCGAAAGCGGGGACATTATGGTGTTCCGCCACCCAAAACCGTTCATACCCGAGTGATTCAGCCAACCGCGCGAGGGTGACGGTCTCCTGTAGAGCTTGAGCGGCATTTTTACCTTCGTCAATTTGTGCGTAATCGAGAACGCCTATCTTAACCAATTGGACCCTTCTTTCCGGTTGTTGATGTTGTTTACTTCACAGGGATGCTTAAGATGACACGCACCAAATCTTCAGCTGTTATGTCACCAAAGTAGTCCGGGATATGAAAGCCTTTCAGAGCCTGCAATAGATCGTCTTTCCGTAAGCGGACGCCAACAAGTGCCTCCTCAATCTCTTTAACATCCTTTTTGCCGAAGAAATCCCCCGTAATCTGGATGTCGGTTATCCGGCCATGGTCGACGCTTAAGCCAAAATTGATCGTACCAATTGGAAAACGCTCTGACACCTCGTACTCGAAATGTTGGAACCGTCCATAAGTCCAGTCCCAATTGCTGTATTTTTCAGCAGCCAGACGGTCAATGTGCCCCCAATCATCTTCCGTTAATACATAACGCTTTGCCTGGTCGATATGATCAATACCAAGCAATTCACATATCATGTAATCGGTGAACTCCCAAACTGTCATGGATTGATATTCCGGTGCAAGATGAGGGCGGATGGCATCGACCCGGCTTCTGACGGACTTGATGCCATGTGATTGAATTTTTTTCTGATTGGGGTTCAGTGCAGCGACCATTGCTTCGTAATTCGGGTCAAGCAATAAGGAATAGCCTGCGTAGATGCGCCCGTTCTCGAGTGTCATGGCGGCACCGGATATTTTCTTTCCGTCCACCGTCAAATCATTTCGGCCCTGCTGTTCTAGGTTTTCAACGCCCAATTTCTCTAAAGCCTTGATGGCCGGTTCATATAACTTACCGTAATTGTTGTAGATGTTGTTGTCGCCATTGAAGAGGAAACAAAAGCTCATATTCCGATCATCCAGATAAACGGCGCCACCACCCGTATCACGGCGGAGCATCTGGATATTGTGTTCGTCCATATAGGGCTGGTTCACTTCTTCATAGGCATTCTGAAACTTTCCTATTTGGACGACAGGATCCATCATATAAGGAAACAGTACATCGTCGTCCAGGAACAAGTGATCTTTTACGTATACTTGGATGGCCATCGAGACGCTTGGGTCATAGACCCACTCGCCATCACGTTCAGGCATGACTAAATACATCAGCGCCCCCCCAATTCGTTACTTTCAGCTATAGCGTGAAAGACGTCTTCAATATCTTCATCAATCCGTATGGTCCTAGGGCGAACTGCATGCGGGATGAAATAATCTTTTTGGTTCATCGTGACAAAAAGTGCTTTTGGATTCTCTTCTGTCATCCGCTGAAATGGATGTTTAATGAATTGTGGAGTTGTATTTCCGACGCCGATTTCCAGGTATAATGTACGTTTACCTTTTGTTTGTTCCAGGAATTGTTCATAGCGCCGTCTTTGTTCGTGGAAGTGTGCATCTTCCACCATACCCTTTTCTTCAGTGCGTTTATTCACTTCAAGGGGGGCGCCGCACTCTGGGCAATAGGGGATGAGACTTTCTGGCACTTTCATATCACTCTGTTCTTCAACCATCTGACGGATAAGGGCTTCGTTTTGATAGGTTTGTTGATGACAATGTCTGGTGCATTGCCATAAACCATATTCCCCTTGGATGCGAAAGACTTTATCCATGTCGTAGTCGGCTGCATAAAAAGCATTATCCGCGTTTGTTGTAATGATGTGATAGTCTTTCCCGGCAATAATCTCCATTAAGTCGACATACGCTTTTCCAGTCGGCTGATCAAAGAAGTTCAGCAATGAAAAGCGGCTCTGGAAAGCCCAATATTCCTGCACATCCTCAAATTCAAACAGGCTTGCCTGCAGCATATCAAAGAGGCGATACTTCTTTATGAAGTCTGGAAAAGCATTCGTAAAACGCTCTCCGACGTATGTAAATCCAGTTGCTGCAGACATTCCTGCACCGATACCGATTACGACTGCTTCAGACTCTTCAATCAAATTATGTAACATGTCCGCTTGGGACATGTCTGATCTATTTGATAACGTGTTCCAGTAATTTTCTACTTGTTGCATTATGATCACCTATTCTGACTGCTCAAAGAGCGATTGATAAATACGGAAATCTTCATCTTTAAAAACATTAAAGATAACGTCAAGCTCACTTCCTGTTTCTGCTAAATAAGATTTGACGGTGTGTACAGCAATTTCAGCAGCACGTTGATTCGGGAAATTAAATTCACCTGTCGAAATGCAGCAAAACGCAATTGTCGAGAGCTGATGCTCATCCGCCAAGGTAAGAGATGATCGGTAAGATGAAGCCAATAGCCGTTCTTTTAGTGGAGAAACACCGCGCTCATCAATGAAGGGGCCTACCGTGTGGATGACGAAATCCGCCGGCAGATTGTACCCTTCAGTTATTTTTGCTTTGCCTGCTGGTTCTTTTCGACCACGGGCCTGGATTATACCCGCACAGGCGAGGCGCAGTTGGACACCAGCCCGTGTATGGATGATGTTGTCAATACATGTATGATTCGCTTGGGTGCAGCCGATAAATCTACTGTTGGCAGCATTGACGATGGCATCTACCTTTAAACTGGTAATATCCCCTTGCCAAATGTAAAGTTGCGGCTCTACAGCTGCAAGGTCACTGATTGTCGTCAACGGCCGCTCATGATTCCACTGGGTCAAAAAAGCGTCCTGAACTTCAATGAACGCATTATCCACCGGTTTTGGCGCCCTGATGTTACATAACCCTTGGAAGAGGTGAAGCTTTTCTTCGAACGAATCTTTTTTAATTGCCTCAATATCTGTGCTTGTATTGCCTTTTTCACGCATCAGATAATCGATCAAATAATCAAGTCGCACTTTCTGATCCATATATTTCTCCTTAGTGTGGATGCGTTGCAATAGGACATCTATATGAATGAACCAGTCTTCTGCCTATTGCACATGGTTTCCCTAGGCTTCCTCGAGTTGATTGAATACATCTTCATCTATATCTGTTAATTTAACGATCCAGTTCTCTTCGGATTTCGAGGAATTCAGGAGCGCAGGTTCACTGATCAACGCCTCGTTGCGTGCAACTACCTTACCAGCAATCGGCGATTCCAATTCGAGTACTGTCTTGGAGGCTTCAAGGCTCAATATCGTGTCATCTTTTTTAACTTCGTCCCCCATTGTAAACTCCACGAAACCGACTGTACCAATGTCATCCTGCAATTCGGGCGTCATACTTAATATGTACGTCTGATCCTCTTTTTCGATAAATAAAAATTCGCTGCGTTTCTTCATTACTTTTCCCTCTTTCTGTATCAATGTACAATGATATAAAGCGTTTTGAGAGCGATTCAAATGCCGATTTCATTATATCAATACTCGAGTATTTATCAAATTGACAATATTTGTACCAGGTGATAATTTAACAGGAACTCCATTAACTTAAATTTATGAAATTGAGGAACCATTCCATGACTATGACTAAAAAGTATAGACCGCTATTTGAGCCAGTTAGATTGTCTAACGGAATAGTATTGAACAACCGTTTTGTCTTATCACCAATGATCACAAATTCATCAACTAAAGAAGGGTTTGTGACAGAAGAAGACATCGCTTATGCGAAAAGGCGTGCCGCTTCTGCCCCAATGGCAATCACTGGCGCAGCCTACATAGAGGAATACGCCCAACTTTTCGAATACGGCTTCAGCATTGACGGTGATCGCAGCATAGAAGGGTTGAAGCAAGTCGCAGAAGCTATGAAAAAAGATGGGGCAAAAGCAATCATTCAATTGACCCATGCAGGCCGCTTCTCGAAGATATCACTCAAAGACTTCGGGGTCGTCTATGGTCCGAGTGAGATGAAATTGAATAGTCCAGTAGAACACACCGTGATCGCGATGAGCAGACGGAAAATCAATCATGTGATCACACAATACGCTGATGCCACAAGACGGGCGATCAAAGCCGGTTTCGACGGGGTTGAAATTTCAGGGGCCCAACGCTTGCTGATCCAGACATTCCTCTCCACGTTCTCCAATAAGCGTGAAGATGAATATGGTGCAGACACCCTCGATAACCGGATACGTTTTGGAATTGAAGTGCTCGAGGCTGTCCAGCGAGTGATTGAAGCGGAAGCCCCTGAAGGATTTATTCTGGGATATCGCTGCACCCCTGAAGAAACACGTGGAAGTGAAGTGGGGTATAGTGTCGAGGAGTTCCTGTATTTTATAGACCGGGCAATGGAAGCGGCCGACATCCATTATCTGACTACGGCAAGTTGGGGTAAAAACATCTATAAGCAGACAATTCGACAAGGGAAACATAAAGGGGAATTGATGAATAAAGTGGTCTATGACCATATTGCCGGGCGGACAGCTGTCATGGCGACTGGTGGCATCAATTCTCCTGATAAGGCACTTGAAGGAATAGAGTATGCTGATATGGTAGGCGCGTCCACGCCATTTGTCACTGAACCTGAATTTGTCACTAAGATAGCAGACGGACGTGAAGACGATATTGATCTGGAATTCACCGAGGATAAAATAGAAGATCTCGCAATTCCTGAACAGGCATTTAAGGATATGATTGAATTGATGGATATCGGGGCATCTTTATCAGAAAAAACCCGTAGCGAATTAAACAAATTACGTAAATGACCCTCAATCAAAGACACCTTCGGAAGGTTGCAACGCGCATCATTCCGAAGGTGTTTTCATATGGATATAGAGATCAAAGTGAGGTCGTGATTTGCAGTTGTTGTAGACTTACAGCTATCCTTTATATATTGTCTTGATTCCTCTATCGATAGATGGACTTTAAAGCCTTCTTCCCATTCTGCAATTGGTGATAGAAGACAAGGGCAATGGCAAGTACCAGGGGCGTCAACATCACTTTCCAAAGGATGGAATCTTCCACTGCGGTCAATTCCATTCGGTATAAGAGGATGTGCATGCACTCCATGATAAATACATGGGATACATAAATACCCACTGCATTCGCACCAATTTTAGTGAAAATAGAATTTTTCCCCATCTGATGGTGTTTTAAGGCCAGCATGAATAGTGTCATGACCAATGGCATAGTGAAGAAAAAATAATTCTCTTCCTTCCCATCGTATATCTGTAATGTGAGGAAACCTTCCAAGATTTGCATGAGGGACAGGAAAACAAGCGAAACAATGATAGACCAGGTCGGTATCCTTAAAAGCAATGCGTTGAAGAATGAACCGTATTTGGCTGCAATCCCGCCAAATGCTACATAGAATAGGGCGAAAAAGACACCGTCCCTTGTATTGAAAGGCACATCATAAAGGAAGGAGTAGGCTTGGCCGAACAGGCCGAAAAGATGTAACCCTGCACTAATCACGAATAAAACCCCAACCAACCGCATTTGAGAAAATAAGAACAACAGGAGCACGGCGTATATGAGTGCCGGCAGGAACCATAGGTGATAGCCAGGCCAGCCTTCCCCAAAGTATATGAGACTCCATAGGTTGAGATGGCTGATGGAACTTGTGAACATCTCGAAGAGTGTCTCACTATTATTTTCCCTTTCGATAAATTTTACACCCAGTTCGAAAACGAAATAGAAAACAAGCCACGCCACATAAAGTTTGACCAGTTTACCAAGATACTTCTTGAAATAACGAAACTGGGCGCGTCGGCTTCCCTCTTCATTTTCCTGATGGATCCTGTTTAGCTTCTGTACAAACAGATACCCTGATGCCACAAAGAAGAAGGGCACTGCAAACCGTGCGAACATATTGATGACGAAATTCGCATCATCACCGTCGATCATTCCGATATGCGTACCTTGAACAGTCTTCGAGTGGATGGCCACAACGAAAAATATCGCAAACCCTTTGACATAATCAATCGTATAATTACGCTCCACTGGTTCTCTACCTCTCTTTATCGAATATCCATCAGGGCTTTATCCCCTTAAGCCATAGGCCGTTTTCCATCATCCTTTGGCTGGCCTAAAGTATTGGTGACGTATGGTGATACCATGAAAATAAAGCGGTAACCGGGTGAAAATGGCGTTTCCCTTAATATCTGTTGAGCGGTATTCTATCACGAAGACGCAGCATTTACTGTTACAAGAACATTAAAAGTATATAACGATGCCCGGATGATGGATTAGCGCAAGGTGTGTCATTTAAGGCAGCTGCAAATGAGCGATTCCATGCAGCATCAAACATTTAAAACATGGAAAAATCATGAATCATGTTTAAAGGGGAGGGGCGAGTGGGATAGTAAGTATAAAACCATGTTGGAAAGGAGTCCGACCATGAAGAAGCTTGGCTTACTTATTTTATCGGGCTTTACTCTGATGTTGAGCGGGTGCAGCGGGATAAATGTTTTGGACCCGAAGAGTTCCACCGGGAAGGACCAGGCTTACTTGATTTGGCTCAGCTTAGGCATCATGGCCTTGGTACTGATTGTGGTATTCATCCTTTTTGCATATTTTGTCTATAAATATCGTTATTCCGAAGCGCGGAAGGACTATGAGCCGGTGGATGTGGAAGGCAACCGTAAACTCGAATTGACCTATACGATCATCCCCGTCATCCTGCTGATCATCCTCGCGGTGCCGACCGTCAGGATCACAATGGAGCAATCACCCGATACTTCAGCCTCCCAGAAGCCGGAAGATGGCACCACTAAAATTGAAGTGACCGGAAGGCAATTCGAGTGGGAATTTAAACATGAGAATGGTGCTTCGGTGAAGGACGAGCTTGTCCTGCCTGAGGATGAAGATATCGAGTTCAATCTGCATTCCGAGGATCTCATCCACTCATTCTGGATACCGGAATTGGCAGGGAAAGTGGATGTTTTTCCAAATAAAGAACTGAATTACGTCATCCGGGATGTGGAACGCGGGGAATATGAGGGGAAGTGCGCCGAGTTCTGCGGTGTCCAGCATACGAATATGACTTTTTCCGTAAAAGTGATAGGTAAAGAAGATTATAAAGCGTATATAAACGATCTCAAATAGAGGAGGAATAGGATCATGGAGATATCTATCTTCGGATTTTCCATATCGGCACCATCCGATGTCATTGCAGCCTGGATATCCACTGTGATAATGGGCGGCATCATAACATTCTATGTAGTCAAGACCAATAAATTCCCCCTCATATGGAGTTATCTCCGAACGACCAACCATCGTAAAATCGGGACACTCTACATATTATTCGGGTTTTTGTTCTTTTCACGTGCTGGCTTGGATGCACTCTTGATAAGGCTGCAGCTCGCTGTGCCGAACAACGAGTTCTGGTTGTTCCAGTTCGAAAAATATGACCAGCTGTTCACCACCCACGGTACAATGATGATATTCTTTGCGGCTATGCCGATGCTGCTCGGGTTGATGAATATCGTCGTGCCCCTTCAGATCGGGGCAAGGGATCTTGCATTTCCTTTTCTGAATGCTGTAGGCTTCTGGCTGTTCTTTGCAGGTGCCTTGATATTCAACTTTTCTTTCTTCCTGAATAGTGCGCCAGGAATCGGTTGGACCGGTTATGCGCCACTCTCCACCTCCATATTTACGCCTGACGTCAATAGTGACTACTATGTATTCGGGGTCCAGGTGTCAGGTCTCGGCACAATATTTACGGCGCTGAACTTGATAGTGACGATCATCAGACACCGGGCGCCGGGCATGAAGTGGTTCAGGATGCCGCTCTTTACCTGGGCGACATTTGTGACCGCGATCATGATCCTGTTGGCGTTTACCGTATTGGCAATCGCCCTTTACCTGCTGATGTTCGACCGTATGTTCGGCACGAAATTCTTCTCTGGACCAGATGGCGACCCAGTCTATTGGCAGCATCTGTTCTGGATTTTCGGTCACCCTGAAGTATACATCCTTGCCCTGCCGGCTTTCGGTATATTTTCAGATATCATCCCTACATTCTCAGGAAAAAGGATCTTCGGCTATTCAGCCATGGTATTCTCCATCGTCCTGATCGGCTTCCTGTCCTTTACCGTCTGGGCCCACCATATGCTGACGGTGGGGCTTGGACCGCTACTTAACACTTTCTTTGCGATTACGACGATGACGATTGCCGTACCGACCGGCATCAAGATATTCAACTGGCTGTTTACATTGCAGGGAGGGCTCATCCGGTTCACTGTGCCGATGCTTTTCTCCTTGGGGTTCATCCCATCGTTTGTGATGGGCGGCGTTACAGGCGTCATGCTGTCGGTATCTGCTGCAGATTTCCAGTTCCACGATTCACAGTTCGTCGTGGCACATTTCCACTACGTCATCCTCGCGTCGACGATACTTGGGATATTTGCCGGAATCTATTACTACTACCCTAAAATGATGGGGCTGAGACTGGATGAAACTTTAGGCAAATGGCATTTCTGGCTATTTCTGATTGGCTATCATCTCACCTTCTTCCCGATGCATATCACCGGTTTGAACGGCATGCCGAGAAGGGTGTTCACTTATGATCCCGGAGATGGCCTGACTGTAACGAACTTCATGAGCACAATAGGGGCCTTCCTGATGGGGGCTGGCATATTATTCTTCTTCTGGAACATTTTCAAGACACACCGTGAAAATGAGCCGGTATCAGACGATCCATGGAATGGCAGGACATTGGAATGGACCGTCCCATCCCCATCGCCGGAAGAGACATTCGACCCGATGCCTGTCGTTGAAGGAATGGACCCGTTATGGATTGTGAAAAAGGAGGGGCGGGAGATGAGGACCACTACAGACCACAGAAGTACACCCATCGCCAGGGATTCGATTCTACCTGTGCTGATGGCTCTTTCATTAGCCGCACTCACTTTCTGTATGATCTATCAATGGTTCATCGCCTCGGCAATTTTTGCGGTAGGGTTGTTTGCGCTCTTCATCGTCCGTTCATTTACAGATGAGAAAAAGGAGCACTACGGAAAGGGGGAGGCTTCCTGATGGAGATGAATGCTAAGGAAGCGGAACTGTTCCGCGATAAGCAGATTGGCTTCTTCATATACTTAGGTGTTGAAGCGTTGATGTTCCTGACACTTTTTGTGACATACTTCATTTTCACGCCTTCTTCCGAAGGTCCCCACCCATCCGAGATATTCGATGCGATGACAGTGACCTTGTCATCCATATTCCTGCTCTCAAGCAGTGGCATGCTCTATTTTTCCGAGAAGGCGTTATCTTCAGATAAAAAGAAGAGTATGTTGGTCTGGTTGGGCGTCACATTCCTATTCGCGGTCATCTTTATGGTATTTGAAATATCTGAGTTCAGCCATTTCGTTTCAGAAGGGTACACGACATCAACGAGCTCGTTCTTGAGCTCATATTATGTACTGGTCGGGCTGCATGCCGCGCATGTGTTGTTCGGTTGTTTCTGGATGGGTGTTTTGTTTATACAAAGGTTTCTTCCCCAGTTCCCGAAAACACTCTACTACGAGAAATTCAAGATATTTTCCTATTACTGGCACTTCGTCGATCTGGTATGGATTTTCATCATCCTAATCGTCTACTTAAGGTACCTTATATGATCGCCTGAATATAGGACTATACTGATATAAATTACTTTTTCCATTTAGTATATGAGGTGGTTTAAATGCTCAGCACCATATCATGGATTGCCCTCGGCATCGGAGCAATCTCTTCAATAATCATTATAGTGGATGTCTTCAGGCATCCTCAGCACATGACGATCATGAATATCGTTTGGCCGATCAACGGGTGGTTCTTCGGCCCTATAGCCCTATGGACATATTTCAGATGGGGACGCATAAACGCCAAAAATCTGGAGCTCGAGGATAGCAGGGGCAACGGTGCAAAAGTATTCGTATCTACAAGCCATTGTTCGGCAGGATGTACACTCGGGGACGCTTTGGGCGTGCCCATCGTTACACTGGGGGCATTGACTATAGCTGGATCGACATTGTATGCCCACTTTACCGCCCAGTTCATCCTGGCTTATATTTTCGGTATACTTTTCCAGTTTTATGCCATCTACCCGATGAACAAGAAGGCCGGAGTGAAGAATGCCTTCATCTCTGCCATCAAAGCAGACACATTATCGTTGATCGCCTTTGAAGTCGGCATGTTCGGCTGGATGGCGCTCGTCAACCTGGTTATCTTTGCAACCCCTCCGGCACCTAATGAAGGGGCGTATTGGTTCATGATGCAGATTGCCATGATCCTAGGATTCCTGACAAGTTATCCGGTCAACTGGTGGCTGGTCAAAAGGGGAATCAAGGAAGCTATGTAAAGTTAAAACCTGCCAATCGGCAGGTTTCTTTATGTCCATCATTTCAACTCTAGTTAATTGGCGAATATTTAGATTATAATCGTTCAATTAGAATCACCGCTTTGATATGATTGATTTTAGAAGACGACAAAGGATGGGGTTTTATGCAGGTTTTGATGGTTGTGGCAGTTTTTGCCCTGGGGCTTTTTGGTTTCAATAGACTGATGGGCTACAAAAAGGAAAACAGAGTATTCGATTTTGAAGACCGCTATACGGATCACGATGCGTATGTAAAAGCTGTACTTTCTGAACTCAGAAAAGAGGGACGATAAGCCAGTTACCAAGGAGGCGCCGTATTTATGGTGGATGGCAACCGCTATACTTTAGTGGAACGTAATGTTTCCATGGGGTCCGGCATATTGCAGCGGACCATTCTGCAGCCTGAGAAATGACAAGTGATGAATAACAGTTTTATTATGGTTTTTAAATATTAAATTAATATGAAAAAAGTATCTATGAGAGCGTTGACATAATCGAATATTTGGATTAATATTGCTTCACAAGTTAAAAGAAGCGGAATTAGAGACCACGCTATACCATTATTCGTCTTTTAGAAGACGAATATGGATTTTAGTGTGCTTTTTTAATGCTTTGATTGTATTTTTTAAATCATATTCAGAAAAGAGGAGTAAATATGAGGAATTTCTTCAAACCGCCTAAAGCTAAAGAGCGACTTCCTGAAGATCAGGTCAATTCAGATTATAAAAAGCTGAGATTTCAAGTTTTTATGGGGATATTCATAGGTTATGCAGCTTATTATCTGATACGTAAAAACTTTTCGCTGGCTATTCCGTATTTGACTGAGGAAGGATTTACAAAGGGAGAACTTGGATTGGCACTTTCCGCTATTTCCATCGCTTATGGAATAAGTAAGTTCGTAATGGCGACCATATCCGATCGAAGTAACGCCCGAGTCTTCCTGGCTACAGGATTAATATTATCAGCGATTATAAACTTATTGATGGGGTTTGTACCATTTTTCACTTCAACAGTCACCATCATGTTCATTCTTTTGTTCCTGAATGGGTGGGTCCAAGGAATGGGATGGCCACCATCAGGTCGAGTGCTTGTCCACTGGTTCAGTGTGAGTGAAAGAGGCGGTAAGACCGCTATCTGGAACGTTGCACACAATGTGGGTGGCGGGTTAATGGCACCACTTGCGATTGGCGGAGTAGCCATTGTCTCAACTTATTTTGGCGCGACCTATGCAGGGTACGAAGGCGTCTTCATCTTGCCTGCCCTTGTCGCAATTGTCATAGCGGTTGCGGCATTTGCATTAATTCGGGACACTCCGCAATCCATGGGATTGCCACCGATTGAAGAGCATCGGGATGACTACCCAAACAAATCGAAGAAGACATTTGAGACAGAACTGACGACAAAAGAAATTTTATTTAAATACGTTTTGAACAACAAGTGGGTATGGGCGATTGCGATTGCCAATATCTTTGTCTACTTTGTCCGCTATGGAGTCCTTGATTGGGCACCGACTTATTTGAGTGAAGAGAAAGGCTTCAGCATGAACGAATCAGGTATTGCATATTTCCTTTATGAATGGGCTGGTATCCCAGGCACATTGTTGTGTGGATACATCTCAGATAAAGTCTTTAAGGGACGACGTGGGCCAGCAGGTGTGGTCTTCATGGTCGGAGTGCTTATCGCCGTACTGGTGTATTGGTTTAATCCAGCAGGAAATCCATTGATTGATAACTTTGCACTTATAGCAATAGGCTTCCTGATATATGGGCCGGTTATGCTGATAGGCTTGCAGGCCTTGGATTTTGTACCTAAGAAAGCTGCTGGAACGGCAGCAGGTCTGACCGGGTTCTTCGGTTATATAGGTGGCGCGGTATCGGCTAACGCAATTATGGGATATGTCGTGCAAGGTTTTGGCTGGGATGCGGGCTTCCTCCTACTGACAAGCTCATGCATACTTGCAATCATCCTGTTTGCAGTCACCTGGAATGTTCGTGGGCAGGAAGTAGTGAAAGGTTAAAATATTTATATAAAAATTTTCGTTAAAAAAAGATTCCTTTGAAGTTTTTCAAAGGAATCTTTTTGGTTTTGGAGCATTCCAAAACATTGTGTCATTATTTGCTTGCAAAGAATTTCTCTGCTTTTTCAAGGAATGGTTCCTCTTCAGGAGTCATTTCGTATTCCTCTACGATCGCGTCGACCGGGCAGACTGCTACACATGCTCCGCAGTCGATGCAGATATCCGGATCAATATAGAACTGATCCTCACCTTCCTCGATGCAATCGACTGGACAGACATCTACACACTCTCCGGACTTCTCTTCCATACATGGTTGAAGGATTACATAAGCCATTGGTATCCCTCCTTACTCTATATAAGATTCGCTCGCTGCATAGCGTAAAAATATGGATCAAGATTCAAAATATAAAAATCAATGTCTAACTGTGATCATGTTGGCTGCCCAATCTATATTTCAATAATACGGCAAAAAATAGGGGAGGTCAATTAAGAGTCCAATTATCCGACTATTGTCTGATATCAAATTGGAAGCGGGATTCCTCAAGCTGCTTTTTGTTTTTAAAAGTGCGCTCAATGAAAGTCACCTTGTTGTCATGATCAATGAGGAGTACTGTTGATGAACGCGTCCCGTAATCTTCTATATCTATGAAGGCGGGCGATAGACGACGCTCCAAATCCTCGGGAAACCCCGTATCCGGCAGATTATCCACTGCTTCATCCTCATTCGCAAGCAGTTCGAAAATAACCTCAGGGTCAGCTTGGTGTGTTGCATCCAGATGGGATTTCAAGCGGTCCCTGCCATTTATAACTTTCGGCCAGGGCGTATCAAGATGATGGTTGCTCAACCCATGTACACCATCCGCTACCCGTACAATGGGACTATCGTCATTATTGAGATAGAACAATTCATCTGGGTTTCCAACCAGAAGATTAAATCCAGCATAAGCATGCTTATCACGTTCCAGTGCTTCCAAATAGGATTTTGGAGAAGCATCCTGGACGAGGAAGTTGCGGATGAGGTCTCCCCTCGATTTTTTCTCTCCTTGTTGTGCTTTAGATCTGATGTTGGTGACGGCAGCTATTCGGCCGGACTTTGTAATGCCAAGCCACGTTCCACCTTTTGAAAGATCACGGCCGGCCAGAATATCAGGGTGGTCTTCCCAAAAGTGAGCGGGAGCGGTCGGTCGGGCATATGATTCGTCACGGTTTGCACCGATTACAAGTTTATATCCGGGATGTTGATTCTTTTGGAACAGTATCAGACACATGTAATCACTCCTTAAACTCAATACTATATGTTTATCTTAACATGCTGTTGCGGTGCATATGATGATTGATATAATGAGGGAAATGGAAATAAGGAGAGTTTGCATGAAGAAATCAGTGTGGCTGGTGCCAGCGGTGCTACTCGCCATAGCGGTAGGAGCCTATCTGCTTATCGCTTCCGGCGTATTCCAAAAGTCTGAGGAGGAGACTGTGGAGCGTTTCACGGAAGCGTTTGAGAGCGGTGATTATGAGGCCATTTATCCGCTTCTGACAAAAGAGGCCAAAGACGATTATGAAAAAAAGGAAGTCAGCGGCAGAACAACTGATATCTATGAATCCCTGAAAGTCGAAAATGTGAAATTGAAGGCGCTTGAAGCTAAGGATACTGAAAAGGAGGGCGTCAAGTCACATGTGGGGACGCTCGTACTTGAAAGTACATATGGAAACTTGGAACGCGAGTTTGATATCCCCTTGGCCTACAATCAGGATGAAAATGATTGGTTTATAGACTGGTCTCCAAACATGATCATTCCAGGGCTTGATGATGGTGAAGTGGCGATGGAGTTCACAGCTGGAGAACGCGGTGAAATATTGGCCAGTTCCGGCACACCCCTTGCGTCAAATGGCATAAAGGAGACGGTCGGCTATATTGCCGGTCGGACGGACAAGGAGAAGATAATGGAAGCGTCGGATGTCCTCGACATGGACGAGACAGCGTTGACGGATGTCACGGAGCAGGGATGGATAGAAGAAGGCCAATTTGTTCCGATTAAAGATGCACACCGCTTCAATAAAGAAGAGAAAGAAGAATTCGCTTCCTACGGGTTATCCATCCGGGAGTATCCTTCGAGGGAATATGCGTTGGATGAAGCGGCATTCCATCTCATCGGGTATGTGGGGCCTGTAACAGCAGAAGATCTTGAAGAGAATGAAGGCTATAGAACGGGCGACATGATAGGCAAAAGGGGAGTCGAGCAGCTTTACGAAGAACAGCTCAAGCCAAAAAGGGGCTACACCATTTCAATAGTCGATGATTCAGGCAATGCAGTTGAGACGTTATTCGACGAAAAGGCGAAAGATGGAGAAGATATCACACTCACCATAGATGAAACCCTGCAGTCGACAGTATATAGCAAACTATCTTCAGATTCTGGTGCGAGTGTTGCAGTGGAACCCGAGAATGGTGATATTTTATCTGCAGTAAGCTACCCGGCTCCGAGTCCATATGATTTCATGTTCGGTATATCTGCTTCAGATTATGAGAAGCTCGAGACGGGTGAAGACCAGCCGTTGCTCAATAAGTTCAACCGGGCAGCGTCTCCTGGATCGACCCAGAAGCTGCTTACTGCACTGATTGCCATGAACACAGAGGGGTTCAATCCAGACGACAGCATGGAAATCAATGGGAAGGGTTGGCAGAAAGATGCCTCATGGGGCGGTTATGAAGTGAACCGCTATCATGTAATGAACGAATCCTTCGATCTGAAGAAGGCCCTGACGTACTCCGACAACATCTATATGGCACGCACTGCACTTGAAATCGGCTCGGACCGCTTCATTGAAGGCATGAAAGATCTCGGCATCGGCCACGAATATGATACAGATTATCCAATCTATACAAGTCAAGTCTCCAATGATGGTACGATCGATAGTGATATTCTTCTTGCAGATACAAGTTACGGGCAGGGGGAACTGCTGATTTCCCCAATCCAGATTGCAACAATCTATGCAGGAGTGATCAACGGAGGAGATATTCACATACCGCATGTTTTGGCAGACTCCGAGACGGCGATACTTGCTGAAGATATTGCGCCACAGGAGGACCTTGACTATCTGGAATCAGCGATGCGTGATGTGGTTAAGTTGAACCACCCTGATGATGCAGAACGTGATTATGCCCAATTTGCCGGTAAGACTGGCACGAGTGAAAATAAAACATCTCAGGATGCAAGGGGAGAGGAGACTGGCTGGTTCATCGGCTACGATCAGAATGAGAAGGACATGATGCTCAGCTTATATGTAGAAGAAGTGGAAGATAGGGGCATGAGTGAATATACGGCGAAAAAATTTGCTGAAATATATGATGAATTGAGAGGACAGTAGATAAAGTGTACTATAAGAGCCTTCTTTAACCCCAATTCCGGAATTAAAGAAGGCTTGTTTTCATAAGAAGCGTAAAAAAACCCCCTCTCATATGAGAGGGGGTTTCCATTAACTAACATAAACTACTAAAATATTACTTAAAATATTATTAAAGTTTAACGATGTTAACAGCTTGTGGTCCACGCTGACCTTCTTCAACGCTGAATTCTACTGCTTGACCTTCGTCAAGTGTTTTGTAGCCTTCGCCTTCGATGTTGGAGAAGTGAGCGAATACGTCGTCTCCGCCTTCAACTTCGATGAAACCGAAACCTTTGTCTGCATTGAACCATTTAACTGTACCTTGTGTCATATAAATGACCTCCAAATAAAAATTTAATAATATCTTAAGTGCGAAAACATAAAAAAATTCACACATTACAAAGAGTACCGGCTAAGATCACGATTACTATTTGTAATATGTGAATTAGATACTGAGTTGTACTTATAAGACTTATTAAAGTAACTATACATCATAAAAGGGATCTTGTCTATAGGAAAGGGCTATTTATTTTGAAAAAGATTTGACCCTCCTAATTAGGAGGGTCTGGAACCTTACTTCTTGTTTACTGAAGCATCATAGATTGTATCTACAGCATCCTTCAGTTTTTTATCGAACTCTTCGTCAGATTGGTTGACGTTGAGGTCTGCTGCCAATGCGCGGGAGAAGCTTGCGATCAAGCCGTCGTTTTCACGGAGCTTTTCATTGGCCTCATCCCTTGAATACCCACCTGACAACGCGACGACACGAACTACCTTGTCGTGGTCGATGAGTGATTTGTATGCGTTGGCTTTTGTAGGAATGGAAAGTTTGAGCATCACTTCCTGATCATCTGAGAGCTGATCAAGGTGCTTTTCAATCTCTTTCCTCAATATTTCTTCAGATTGTTCCTTGTTGTCGCTGTAGACGTTCACTTCCGGTTCGATGATCGGCATCAGGCCGGCATTGAGGATCTTGTGGGCGACCTCAAACTGCTGCTCGACGACTTCTTTGATGCCTTGTGCATTCGGCTCGAGTATATTTGAGCGCATCTTTGTGCCGAAGACGTTGCGTTCGTTGGCGCGTTTCAGCAAGTCATCCAATTCCGGCATCGGCTTCATGAGCTGGACGCCATCTTTTTCGTCAGCCAGGCCTTTGTCGACTTTGAGGAATGGGACGATGCCTTTCTCTGCAAGGTAATCAGCTGTATACTTGCCTTCAATTTCCCGGTCCATAGTCTGCTCGAACAGGATGGCCCCTAGAATCTGATCAGAATTGAAGGAAGGGGAAGTGATGATGCGCGTACGCATTTCATGTACAAGGTCGAACATTTCAGCTTCATTGGAATAAGCATCCTCTTGTACGCCATATGCGAGCAGTGCTTTTGGTGTACTACCGCCACTCTGGTCGAGTGCTGCGATGAAGCCTTTTCCATTTCTTACTTTTTCGAGCTGTTGTTGATTCATGAATTCCACTCCTTTTATTTTTCGTGTTCTTTATACTATTCCCGAAAACGGGAAGTGTATAACGTATTTCACTATACATCATAATTCTGTATCATAAATGGTATCTAGTCAAACATTATCGCTCCCATTGGCCGTTGGATTTTCGGGCATGCAAAAGTGGAAACGATGGAGTAAGGTGTTTACTGTATATGAGAAATGAATTTATGGAAGCATGCGGAAAGGAGAGATTTGATGCGGACGAAAGTTTTTGCGCACAGAGGTGCGATGGGCGACTATCCAGAAAATACATTGCTTGCCTTTAAAAAGGCACTGGACGCAGGTAGTGATGGTCTGGAAATCGATGTTCACCTGAGTAGGGATGGGGAAGTTGTCGTCATACATGACGAAGATATAAAGCGTACAACCGATGGGGAGGGGGCAGTCCGGGACATGACATTGGAGGCACTCAGGAAAGTGAGTGCCGGCGTCACGTTCTCCGACTACAAGCACTATGACCCAGAGGTATGGAAAAGGGAAAAGATTCCTACTTTAAATGAAGTGCTCGCGTTGTCTGAAGCGTACAATGTCGAACTGAATATCGAATTGAAGACGGATGTCATACAATATGAAGGGATTGAAAGAAGGGTGTTTGATATCGTCGGAGCATATGGGTGTCATGAGAAAGTGATCTATTCATCATTTAATCTATCGAGTCTTGCACGCATGAAAATGATTCATCCCGCCGCTCGGGTTGCGTGGTTGACGAAAGAGGTGCCGGAACGGGCGGAGCATTATATGGCCGAGCATTCACTCGAAGCCCTCCATATCAGTTGGAAGGCGATACTTGAACAACCAGAACGGATCAGTGGCATCGGGGAGAGGATAAGGGCGTGGACGGTCAACGATTGGGAAACGGCGGCAGACCTTATTGGGCATGGAGTGGGTACGCTGGTGACGGACTACCCAAAAGAGATGAAGGAGATACTCCGGAATGTAGAAAAGTAGGACCGAGTCCTACTTTTTGATGTCACCAAGCATATCCACCATCAATTTCTGTAATGGCAGTCTACCGAGCAACGCCCATTTCGGGAGATGGGACAATCCGAGTTGCCTTTGATGGGTATACATATAGACGTTCGCCGGAAAGACCGCCCATAAAAATGCCTGCATGGCGGTCAATTGTCTATTTCGAACTTTGCCTGCCAGCAATAGTATGCCAAAGATGATTTCGAGGAGGCCTGTAAAATAAGCGATGAAGGTTTTGAAGGGTACGACAGAAGGGACGATTCCGGCAAATTTTCCGGGCTTCAAGAAGTGGATGATGCCTGCTGCCAAAAAGACGGTGCCCATTATGATTCTCTTCATGGTGTTGCTCCTTTACTGTGTGATTTCCATCATTATACGCCTGTTGCGTCGGCATTGTAAATTCGATGGCTGTGAACAGGGGGAAGTGAGGGGAATATAGAAGGTATAAGCTGCTCCTCCACAGCTTTTTGGAAGCGGTTTACAGGAGGTGTTAAAAAAGTTAAATAAAATTCAAATAATCTATTTACACTTGCCAACCATGTGGTATAATTTCCTAAAATAAAGGACGAGGGGTTACGCAGATGGAAGCAAATTTGGTAGATTTCATGATACAGATGATGGCATTGGTTACAGCAGGGGGATTCGGTTATTTCGTATACAAATTGAATAATGATGGGTCAGGAAAAGGCACGGAATAGCATCAACCCCCTTCAGAGCAGAAGCTTTGAAGGGGGTTTTTATATTTGTAGAAGAATGATGCCGGTAAGGATCATGAGGGCACCTGCAATACGTCTCTTATCTAGCGCATGGGGCGGTATGCCGAACAATCCGAAATGATCGATGAGGAGGCCGGTCAGCATCTGACCAAAAATGACGCTCATCAAGGTCAAAGTCGTACCAAGGTGGGGCATGAGGATGATATTGGTCGTAATATACACGGCACCGAGTGCTCCTCCGATGAAGTGCCAGGCACGCAACCGCGCACCTTCCTGATTCGTAAGGGCCACTTTAAGATGTCCGGCACTGAGGAGGGACAGCAGGAGAAGGGCCAAAGTGCCTATGGCGAATGAGATTAATGACGCCATATAGAAGGAACCGACTTCATACCTCAGCAGGCTGTTGACCGCCGTCTGCACCGGAGGGATCGAGCCCGTCATCAATCCAAAGAAGAGCCATATATTGGAAGGGCTGTTGTCATGTCTCGCCGATTTCCTTTTATAGTTCATGAAGATGATGCCCATAATCATGATGGCGATGCCCGCAATGCGCCTGATGTCGAGTGGCTGAAGCGGCGCATCGAACCAGCCGAATGTATCGATTAAGAGGCTGATGATCATTTGTCCTGCAACCGTCATGATCACTGTAAGTGCCGCTCCGATCCTCGGCAATAGGATCATATTACCAGTCAGGTAGACGACACCCATCAGGCCGCCGAGGAACCATATGTATGAGAAGTCATGTGACGATAGGAAAGCGAATGAGAGCTTCCCAGGATTCATGACGGCATTGAGGCCGATCAACAGCACTGTACCTGTCAAAAATGAATAGAACGAAGCCATTATAAGGGAGTGTGTAAAGTGTGACAGGCGATTGTTTACAGAAGTCTGCACAGGAATGAGCATACCGGCTAATATGCCAAGGATCAGCAACAGGACCAAAGCAAGTCCCCCTTTTCAAAAAGTCATTGCCAAATGATATCATAAATATGTAAAGATTCGGGGAAATCTGGTAGTCTTGAGCCAACAAGTTGTAATTTTATAGTAAATACATATTAAAGGAGCTAAAAAAATGGATGTTTTGAGTGCAATCAAAAACAGGCGCAGTACACCGAAGTTGAAAGAGGCGCCGGTGGATCCAAAAAAGATCGAAAAGATATTGGAGGCTGCGGTCTGGGCACCGAACCATCATATGACGGAGCCCTGGAAGTTTTTTGTGCTCAGCGGGGAAGGCAGAAGACCGTTCTCCCGTGTCCTCAAGGAAGTAGCGAAAGGGCGTGTCGACGATCCTGAATCCGAGAGCGGTCAAAAGCGTATCGAAAAAATCAGCAGAAAACCGTTCGCAGCACCGACCGTCATTGTGGTAGCGCTGTCTCCAAGCGGCAAAGAAAAAGCGATATATATAGAAGACGTCTGTGCTGTTGCCGCTGCTTCACAAAATATGCTGCTTGCGGCCCATAGCCTGGAACTCGGTGCAATATGGCGCAGCGGTCCGATCTACAACACCCCTGGCGTCAAAGAATACTTCAACTTGAGGGAAGATGAGGAGATACTTGGGGTCATCTTTTTAGGGGAGCCTGAAGTGGAGAAGAAGAAGGCAACCCGTACACCGTACGAAGAAAAGACGACATGGATCGACTCCGACCAGTGATGTTTGATGGCGATCTCTTGGATGATGATCATATAACCCTAAAAAGAGATGAGGCAGAAATATGAAGCGTATTTATGAAATGGTCCTGGAACGAAGCCTGTTATTCATTATTTTGATAATCACCATTTCGATCTTCGGCATCTACACTTTTTTGACCGTTGAACAGCGGGAAATACCGGAGACTGAGGTTAATATCATCAATATTACTACTGCATGGCCGGGGGCCGATAAGCAGGATGTCGAAAACAACATCACCGAGGTCATCGAATCACGGATATTCAGTGTGGCGGGTGTGGAGGATGTCTCCTCCGTTTCGCAGGATGATATATCAGTCCTTAACCTACAGCTGTCCGACTCGGCAGATGCCGAATCCGCATTGAATGAAGTGAACAACCTTATGGGAACCCTGGCTGGTAGTTTCCCGGAGAATGCAGCCGAACCCGAAGTTGAATCCATCAGCAATGCCTTCCCATTGCTCAGCTATCAATTCCATAGCGAGGATATGGCGAATCTCTACGATGTAAGAGGCGATATAGAAAAATTGAAGCGCGAAGTGGCCCAGATGGATGGCATCGATGGTGTGACCGTCAAAGGGTACACGGATAAGGAATTTGAAATCGATTTGGATCGGGAAGCGATGGCGGCAGCCGAAGTGAACCCAAATCAGATATTGAGCGAAATCAATGCTTCACTCAATCCGGTCATTCCCGGTCAGGAGGAGGATGACGGCAACATCATCCGTCTATCCTTCGAAGATGGTACACCGCTTGAAGTGCTCAGACAGGTCAGAATCGGCACAGAAAGCACGCCGCTGACCGAAATCGCCAATATAGAAGAAACTATGGGTGATCCGGAGGACATAGTGGAATATGAAGGTGACAGGGCCGTATCCTTTACTGTCTTTTTGTCGAAGGGTCAGGATGTGCCTTCTGTATCAAAGGATGTGGAGGCGGTTGTCGACGAACGGGTCTCTGAATTACCGGACACGGTTGATGTGACGACATTGTCTTCAGAACGCGAAAATGTAGAGGACATATTCGTCGGCCTCTACTTGTCCCTTGGCATCGCCCTGGTCGCAGTCATTTTGAGCACATCTTTAGGATTGTCACTGATCGGCTCAACCACTGTGATGGCTACCGTACTACTGTCGGTGATCATCGGCATCATCCCGGTGCCATGGTTCGGTGTCGATCTGAACCAGATATCCATCATCGGGCTGATCATTGCGCTTGGTATACTGGTCGACGATTCGATTGTAGTGAACGATAACATCGAGCGCCGATTCACCTTGGGGGATGATCGATTGGATGGTGTCTATAACGGCGTCAGGGAAGTGGCACCATCCGTTATCTCATCCACACTTGCCATCGTCTTCACATTTACACCGCTTCTGCTGTTGTCTGGGGCAAATGGCGATTTCATCAAAGCGCTCCCCAGCATATTGATCACCACAATGATCATGTCCACAGTTTTGGCACTGACTTTCGTGCCGGCTGTACGCTATCTCCTTAACCGTAAAAAAGCACCCGCTCACCCGGGACTTTTGGGCCGGTTGTTTGCAAAGGGTGGGGACCTGTACGCCGATAAGATCCTCCCCGCAATCATCAAGCGTCCATTGATCACGTTTTTCGCAGTGCTTGTCATCGGCATACTATCGATTGGCCTTGTGCGTTTCACACCGTTCGAATTCTTTCCTGAAGCAGACCGCTCCGAAGTGACGGTCGACTTGATATTTGATGAGGAACAGACGATTGATCAGACACATGATGATGCAAATGAAGTCGTGGACTATATGACTGCGGAAATGCCGCACATAGAAGCGGTGTCGCTGTTCGCCGGCACAGGCCTGCCGAACCTTTTCGGTGCTTCCCTTGACCAGTCCGGTGCGAATACAGCCCAGGTGGCGCTGGAAATAAACAAAGAACAGATCAGTGCCTCGGAAACGATCAACAAATATGAAAGCCAGCTGCGCGAGGCGTTTCCGGAAGCGACAATATTTATGGATACCATCGTTCAAGGCCCACCAGCCGGTGCACCGGTTACAGTTGAAATCTACGAAGAGGATCTGGCGCTTTTGGCCGAGCAAGCCACTGACTTGAAGGCAACACTTGAAGAAGAGGGTGCTCTTGTCACAACGAACCTCGGTGAATCTGTACCGACAATCAACTACAACATCGACTATGAAGCACTTGAAGAAGACGGAATATCCGTATCACAAGTCAAGAACGAACTGAATATGCTTTCCCAAGGCATCCCGATCCAAGACATCATCGTAGAAGGTGAAAAGCGGAGGACAACATTGAAATATTCGGATGCCTCTGAAATAGAAGATGTGGATATCATCAAGATGACGGGGGAGCAACCTGAAACATTCCCGCTGACCGATTTCGTAGAAGTCGAGGAGACGGAAGACTATAAGTACATCCATCATCAAGATGGGGACCGGACAGTCGAATTGAAGGTCTATGCCGATGATGAAGCGGCCGCAGAAGACGCGATCAACTCCTTCGGTGAGCAACTTCCCGATTCAAGTGAGCTCATAGTCGGCGGTGAGACATCCGACCAGACCGACTTCTTCGTGGAGATCGGAATATTATTTGCGGTCATACTGGTACTGGTGTATCTGGTTATCGCCATTGAATTCAACTCGATCGTCATGCCCCTGATTATAGTGTTCAGTATATTCCTGGCCATCAGCGGCGGCATCATCGGTCTATTTGTCACACAGACACCAATCAGTTTCCTCGGTGTAATGGGGATGGTATCACTATCCGGCATCGTCGTCAGGAACTCTGTCGTATTGCTTGATTTCATAGAAGCAAGGCGTAGGAGTGGCGCTTTCGCTATAGAAGATGCGATCTATGACAGCGGGCGGGCACGATTCAAACCGATTGCGCTGACGACGCTTACAAGCATCATCGCCCTGACCCCGGTCGCACTCTCAGGCGATGTACTGTTTGTACCGCTGGCTGTAACCGTCATTGCAGGCATTGCGTTCTCCACTGTGCTGTCATTGATTGCCACACCAAGCCTATATTACCTGTACTACAAGGTGCGTTATAGGAAAGGTTGAAAAAACGCCGGATGACTGAGAGTCATCCGGCGTTTTGGCTTTTCATCCGCGTTTCTCGTGCGTGAAAACGATTGTAGTCCAAAGGTTCAAAGGCAACTCTTGAAGTCGTTCTTTGAGCTGATGGCGTATATAATCCATAGTTCTGATGTCGATTGGGTTGCCCCGGGGGACGACATAATCGACTTCTATATATAGCTTACTTCCCATTTTCTGGAGCCGCATATCATAGGAATCAAAAGAATAAATGTTGCCGAGTTCAGACACATGGCCAGCCACTTCTTGTGAAATGACATGTTCAGGCGCCATCTCAAGCAATTCCTTCAGTGCACCATACATCTCCGACAGCGGTACCTTTATGAAATAGCCGGCCACCAACAGCACCATCAGTGGGTCCACAAACGGTACGATGAAATCAAGTGGTGTAAATGCAAGGCCCCACCCTATGATGAAGCCGACGAAGACACCGAGGCTGAGCAGTGCATCCATATGCCATTGGTTCATTTCTGCCGCGATCAATTCACTATCCTTGCCATGCTTCCTGAAATAGAAATAGGCAATGAAACACCCGACCGTAGAAATGAATGCATAGATAACCCCTGAGGACATGGCGACTTCATTTCCACCTGTAAACAAAGTGGCGAGTGCCTGGACAAGAGAAATGACGATCAGCACAAGAATGCCGAAGTATTTGATGACGATCGTCAATGGGATGAAGCTTTCCTTGCCGAAGGGAAACCGCTCTGGGTCTTCTTTTTTGATGAACCGCAGTGCAATCATGGAGATGAATGACAAGATGACACTGATGAACGAGTAGTACCCGTCGAACTGTATCATCTGGCTCTGTGCGATGATACCCCACACGATACCGAGTACGGCAAAAGCGATGGCGCCAACAATCGATATGATGATGAGGCGTTCTGCATTATTTTGTTTCATATGTAGTCCTTCTTTCTTATATTCCCTCCCATTATACTACAAATATGGTTCGATTAGCACTGAACGTCTCTATAACAGGGCACCGCGCCTTTACGGTAGGCCCCAAGGATGTTGATGTATCTGCCGGCTTCACCTACATCATTGAGGGCACGATTTAGTACATCACCCGTACCGGTCTCGACATCGATGAAGAAGCCGTAGGAGAACGGTTTATGCTGGATGGGCCTGGAAGTGAGGTTCAACAGGTTGATGCCGTGTGTGCTGAATATGTCCAGAATCTCATTTAGAGAGCCGGCACTATGGTCCGTTTCGATATAGAGGGAAGTCTTATCCCCGCCGGCGTCCGTAATCCGTCCTTTCCTGAAAATCAGGAAGCGGGTTGTGTTTAGCGGATTGTCGCTGATGTTTTCGCTGATGATATGCATATTATAGAGTGCAGCGGCATGGGCTCCAGCTATGGCAGCCATAGTGTCGTCCCCGTCATTCTTCACCATCTGTACCGCTTCTGCCGTATCAGAGTATTGATGGGACTTTATTTTCGGATGGTCATTTAAGTAGCCATGGCACTGCTCCAACGCCTCGGGATGCGAGTAGACATGCTGGACTTGCCCTATATTCATCGGCATCTTGGAGATGAGGGCATGGTCGATCTTAACGTATATTTCATCCACAGCACTAACCTCGAGATATTTCATAAGGTCGATCGTCCGCGTAATCGGGCCGCTGGTAGAATTCTCAACGGGCAGGGCAATGTAATCGACCACACCCCGCATCATGTCGTCGACAAGTGATTTGAACGTTGCATATCCTTTAGTCGTATAGGGCGCTTCGCCCATGAATGCCTTGCATGCAAGAGCACTGTAGGACCCTTCTGTACCTTGATATCCAATCAGCATAATAATCCACTCCTAATATGATAATAAAAAAAACCATCCTATTCTCCTGTGCCAGGAAAATCCGGATGGTTTTGGTATGATGCACCCAGCCATACGGATCGCCCGATGGCCGAAAATGGAAATGCCCACTTCAAATAGCCACCTTGGATTCAGGGCGTCCACATCCGTGATGGCACATGGACGCTATCTAAAATGGCTGAAAAAGAAAACATTCGATTGATCTGATGTGTACATTTCCATAGGACACACTCGCTTCATCAATAATGCATCCATGTTACCAACCGGCTTACAAATTGTCAATATATTCAGTAAAATATTGACATCATCAGATTTAAATCAAATATAAATTGAAGAAGTCAGACGCACTCTGTGATAATATTAAATTGTCATTCTAGAATATGATGTAGTGCAATGTAACGAGGAGTGTTCATATGGAAAAAATGAGTATAGGTATATTATATGGCGGGCAGTCGACGGAACATGAGGTTTCCATGCGTTCTGCTGCGAGCGTACTGGAAGCCTTGGATAAAACGAAGTACGATGTCAGCCTGATCCACATCACGAAAGAAGGCGAGTGGCTGCTCGCCGACCACAATGAGAAAATTGAAGCACTGGTGGACGGTGAGAATGCTGTACAGTTATCCATCCTGCCGTCACAGCAGTTCACTTCACAAAAAGGCGCCTGCCATTTTGATGTCATGCTGCCGATACTGCATGGTACTGCAGGGGAAGATGGAATTGTTCAGGGTGTGCTTGAAATGATGGGGATACCGTATGCAGGGTGCAACGTGAGGAGTTCCGCGGTATGCATGGATAAGGATATGACGAAGCGCCTGCTGAAATTGGAAGGCATCCAAGTTGCAGACTGGGTGGTGTATCGATATGATGAAAAAGAAGAGGTCGATTTCGACATCGCAAAAGAACAGCTTGGTCTGCCGATGTTCGTCAAACCGGTAAACCAGGGATCATCAGTCGGGGTGTCGAAAGTGACCGATAAGGCATCATTCGACAAAGCAGTGGCCCTGGCTTTCCAATTCGATACGAAAGTGATGGCTGAAAGTGCGGTCAACGGCCGGGAAATCGAGGTGTCCGTTTTGGGTAATGCGGAACTGACAGCGTCGGTGCCTGGTGAAATTGTTGCCAATACCGACTTCTATTCATACGAGTCGAAGTATGAGGATGAGGATGGGGCAGTCCTTGAAATACCGGCAAAACTGCCGCTCCAGACATCTGATGCGATAAGGCGGACAGCACTTGATGTATACCGGGCATTGGATTGCGAAGGGATGGCGCGTGTCGATGTCTTCCTGACCGACCAGGACGCCGTCATCGTCAACGAAGTGAACACGCTGCCCGGTTTCACAAGCATCAGCATGTATCCGAAGCTGCTTGAAGCTTCAGGCATTGCCTATCCGGAATTGCTGGATCAGCTGATCAGCCTGGCCCGTGAACGGTCTTCAAGGGAAAAGGCATTGAAGACGGACCTGATGTAGTACCGGAATGGTATATAAATATCAATCACAATATTAAAACAGGATTGGGGATGGGAAAAGTGAAGAAGCAATTGGTAGAGAGATTGATGCGGTATGCGAAAATCGATACGCAGTCGGACGCTTCAAGTAAAAGTGTGCCTTCTACAGCTAAACAGTGGGAACTGATCAGGCTGCTGGAGACAGAATTGCAGGAGATGGGGATGCACGAGGTCGAGGTGGATGACAATGGCTATCTGATGGCGACTTTGCCGGCCAATGTAGAAGGTGCACCTGTAGTCGGCTTTTTGGCCCATGTGGATACGGCGACAGACTTCACCGGCCAGAATGTCAATCCGCAACTTGTCGATTATCAAGGTGGGGACATCGTCCTGAATGAAGCGAAGGGTGTCGTCCTGTCCGTGTCCGAGTTTCCGGAGCTCGAAAATTACATAGGGCATCAACTGATGACCACTGATGGCACAACGTTGCTTGGTGCGGACAACAAGGCTGGAATTGCGGAAATCATGACTGCCATGGAGCATCTCATCAAGCATCCTGAAATCGAACATGGCACCATAAGGGTCGCATTTACACCGGATGAGGAAATCGGACGTGGCCCCCACGATTTTGATGTCGAGCGGTTCGGTGCAGACTTCGCCTATACAGTGGACGGCGGTCCATTGGGCGAGCTGCAATATGAGAGTTTCAACGCAGCATCTGCCGTCGTTACATTCACCGGCAACAGTGTACACCCTGGTACAGCGAAGGACAAGATGGTGAATGCGGGGCGTATGGCAGCAGAATTCATCACTCGCTTCGATCCAGAAGATACGCCTGAACATACGGAAGGCTACGAAGGCTTTTTCCATCTCACCAATGTCACCGGTGATGTTGAAGAAACAACAGCCTCCTATATCATCCGGGATTTCGATGCAGCGCGGTTTGAGGAACGGAAAAAGGAAATGAAATCCCATGTAGAAGCGCTCCAGGCCCAGTACGGGGAGGACCGTGTGCATTTGGACATGGCGGACCAATACTATAATATGCGGGATAAGATCGAGCCCCGTATGGAAATCGTAGACTTTGCCAGAGAAGCTATGGAATCGTTGGATATCGAACCGGTCATCCAGCCAGTAAGGGGTGGGACGGACGGTTCACAACTCTCGTATAAAGGTCTGCCCACACCGAATATATTCACCGGTGGCGAGAATTTCCATGGAAAATTCGAATATATCTCCACTGACAATATGGTAAAAGCTGCGTCTGTGATCGTCGAAATCAGCAGGAATGCCGCTTTACAAAAGTAACGTTGCGCTGTAGAATGTCTTGATAATGATAAGTACTTTTGCCGCCAGGCAGAAGTACTATTTTATGTTTTAGAAATGAAAGAGGGATAAATAATGGCTAATGAACAGCACCCCAGTTCAACAATCAAGCGGCTGCCATTGATGGCTGTCCTTGTCTCAGGTGCTTTTGCTGCGATATTGAACCAGACGCTTTTAGCCACTGCTATCCCACCGATTATGGAAGACCTGAACATAGAGGCCGACCTGGCCCAGTGGCTGCAGTCCATATTCATGCTGGTCAACGGTATCATGATTCCAGTCACAGCATTCCTGATCAATAAATTTACGACACGGGCACTTTTCTTTACGGCGATGGGACTGTTCGGTATCGGTACACTGGTTGCCGGCCTCTCCCCAAACTTCGGAGTGCTGCTGATGGGTCGCGTGCTGCAGGCATCTGGTGCCGGGATCATCATGCCATTGATGCAGACCATCATCTTCCTGATCTATCCGATGGAAAAAAGAGGGCAGGCCATGGGCATATTCGGACTGGTCATCGGTTTTGCACCGGCCATCGGTCCGACGCTTTCGGGCTGGTTTGTAGAACAGTACCCTTGGCGCGGATTATTCTTCATCATCCTGCCGATCGTCATAATCGACTTGATTGTGGCATACTTCATACTTAAAAACGTTACAGAACGGACAAACCCGAAACTGGATGTGCCGTCCATCATCCTGTCGACGTTCGGATTCGGCGGCTTGCTCTACGGCTTCAGTATCGCTGGAGGTGCGGGCTGGACGAGTGCGCCGGTACTCCTGTCAATCGGCTTTGGCGCTATAATCCTATATCTGTTCATCAAACGCCAGCAGAAGCTGGAGCAGCCAATCCTTGAATTCAGGGTGTTCAGGAATAAGATCTTTGCCCTGACCACAGCACTCGGCATGATCGTCTTCATGTCAATGATTGGTGGGGCGGTGCTCCTGCCCATACTCATGCAGGACATGATGGGCTTCACGGCATTTGAATCCGGATTGATGCTCTTGCCGGGTGCCTTGATCATGGGGGGGATGAGTCCTGTCACCGGCAGGCTGTTCGATAAATTCGGCGCCCGCTGGCTGGCGATCATCGGCTTATCGCTCGTAACCTTGGGATCGCTCCTATTCACCTTCATCCGGCCGGAGACATCATTCTTCTACTTGACGACCGTCAACGCATTCAGGATGCTTGGTGTTTCGATGGTGATGATGCCTTCCACCACGGCAGGCTTGAATCAGCTCTCTTCAAGGCTGATTCCACACGGTACCGCCATGAACAACACGATGCGCCAGATTGCGGGGGCGGTGGGGACCGCTTTGCTTGTCTCCATCATGACAAATACGCAAGTGCCATCTGAAGGTATGCAGGGCATGATTCAAGGGGTGAACTACGCTTTTATGTTCGCGACGTTCCTCTCAATAGTCGGACTGCTTCTATCATTCAGGTTGAAGAGTCCAAAAGCATGATGACGAAAAAGGCTAGCCCCCAGGGGGCTAGCCTTTTTTAATCCTCTTCTATTGGACGTGCCTTTGTTATGCCGTCTTCCAGGATTTCATCCGTGGTGACCCGCTTAAGCATGAAGGACAGGCCAAGTGCCACCAGAAGCATCAGTGTGGCGATCAGGAAGGCGAAATTTATGCCGTCCAGCATAGCCTGGTTGATGATGGCTTCATCAGTTGAGGAAACACCTTGCAGTTTTGCATTCATCCTGTTCTGCATGATGGTGATCAAAAGTGCTGTACCGATGGCACCAGACACCTGATTCAACATGCTGTTGATGGAAGAGCCGTGCGGTGTCAGTTTGGGTGTCAGCTGGTTCATCCCATTGGTCATCACCGGTGTCATGACGAGTGTCATGCCGAATGCCCGGATCGAGTAGAGCATGATCAGAAAGCCATAGCTGGTGTCGAAGGTCAGCCGGCTGAAGAAGTAGGTGGTTGCGACGGTCAGCACAAGGCCGGTGATGGCGAGCCGTTTCGGCCCGAACATATCGAAGAGTTTACCAGATACCGGGCTCATAAATCCCATGATCAGGGCGCCCGGCAATAACAGGAGGCCGGTATCGATCGGCGATATCCCCTGGATGTCCTGGAGGTAGATCGGCATAAGTATCATGCCTGAGAACAGCGCCATATTCATTGTGCCGATGAGGATGGAAGACAAGGTGAACATCGGAAACTTGTAGACTGAAAAATCGAGCATCGGCCGTGCCATATGGGTCTGTTTACGTACATAAAGGAAAACGCTGATAAATCCGATAACGAGCGTGATGATGACGTCGGGACGCGTCCACCCACCATTTCCCGCTGAACTGAAACCATACAGTATGCCGCCAAAACCCAGTGTTGATAGGATGACTGAAGGAATATTGATCTTTATGGCATCTTTAGTTTCTGTTTTAGGGAGTTTGAACCATCCGATTGTAAGGACGATCAGCAATACTGGAACCATCATGAAAAACAGCATATGCCAGGAATAGCTTTGGACGATAAATCCCGATAGTGTCGGACCGATGGCCGGTGCAAAGAACATGACCAGGCTGAATAGGCCCATGGCCGTTCCGCGGCGGGCAGGCGGAAAGCTCGTGATCATGACGGTCATCAGCAGCGGCATCAATATTGCTGAGCCTGAAGCCTGGATCATCCGGCCAATTAACAGAACATAGAATTCGGGCGACAGTCCGGCCACGAGTGTACCTGTCAGGAAAAGCAGCATGGCAGCCAGGAAAAGTGTTTTGGAACTGAAGCGCTGCATCAGGAAAGCGGTGGTCGGGATGACAATACCGCTGACAAGCATATAGGCCGTGGACACCCACTGCACAGTGGAGGTCGTGATATCAAAGTCATTTTTAATGGACGGCAAGGCGACATTCAAAAAAGTGTTGGAAAGCAGTGCGACGAAAGCACCGGACAATAGTATGAAAATCAGGCGGTAATCCGGTTTCTGTTGTATGTTTTGTTCCATGGAATCCCTCTATTTCTCTAAAATCAATAGTCCTATTATATTCCGATTTACGAAATAAGCAAGGGATTCCACTCGCTATAATCTGTTGTCGATGGTGATGTAGATATAGAAGCCGATCGTAATGCCGAGCAGCAGTGAAACGGGTATGGCAAAACTTCCGAATGACGGTGCCAGTGAAGTGATCAGCCAGTAGATTGCCAATGTAACGATGCCCATCAGGATCAGGCTGAGTAGAAAACGTGTCACTATATAAATCTCCTTCAATTTTATTTGGATTAACCCTTTATCATTGCAGTATGACGCTGAGGGGCGGATACAGAAACTGATCCACAATATCGATTATATAGAAAACAGAGATGAATTCAATCACCTTGCCATTACAACTGCTAGACGACAGCATATCGGATTGTTGGTTTGAATCATTATATTTATAATGGGTAATCACTTGTAATTAATACCCCTGCAGGGTATAATCGGGGTGAAGTTGATATTGGATTGAATAGAAGGAGTGATTGGAATGGCGGATCATAATAACGAAGTCCATGACCATCAGGACGCTGACCATGCGCATGATCACGGGGGTGGGCACGACCATGGTGGTGGCCATAATCATGGCAATCATGATCATGGAGATATGGTGGCCGAATTCCGCAAGAAGTTTTTCATAATACTTGTCGTGACGATTCCCATCGTACTGCTGTCACCGATGATACAGGGGTTCATGGGGGTCGACTGGCGCTTTCCAGGAGACATGTATATCGTAGCTGCACTTTCGACATTCGTCTATTTCTATGGAGGTTGGCCATTCATCAAAGGCGCCATAGACGAACTTAAAGAAAAAAAACCGGGTATGATGACATTGATCGGGATGGCGATTTCCATCGCATTCTTCTACAGCATGGCAGTCGTCTTTGGGTTCAACGGGGAACAGATATTCTGGGAGCTGGCGACGCTCGTGCTGATCATGCTGCTTGGCCATTGGATAGAAATGCGCTCCATCAGCAACGCATCAAAGGCGTTGGAATCGTTGGCCTCGCTGATGCCGAATACCGCAAACCGCATCTCTGCTGACGATGAGGTGGAAGAAGTCGCAGTGGATGATCTGCAGACTGGCGATCTGTTGCTTGTCAGACCTGGCGAGAAGATACCCCTGGACGGTAAAATTGTTAAAGGATCTTCCCAAGTGGACGAGTCAATGCTTACAGGAGAGTCCGTACCGACTGAGAAAACAACTGATGATGAAGTGATCGGTGGATCCATCAACAAAGAAGGCTCCCTTACGATCGAAGTGGAAAAGCTGATGGATGACTCCTACCTGAATCAAGTGATTGAAATGGTGAAGGCGTCGCAGGCCACGAAGTCGAGGACGCAGGATATTACGAACCGGGCCGCCAAGTGGCTGTTCTATATCGCTTTAGCAGCTGGCATCATTACATTCTTCGTATGGATCAGTATCGGAGCAAGCATTGATACTTCAATCCAAAGGATGGTTACTGTGATGGTCATCACATGTCCGCACGCCTTGGGACTCGCGGCACCGTTAGTCATCTCAGTATCCACCGCCCTGTCGGCTAAACATGGGCTGCTTATACGCAACAGGCCCCAGTTTGAACAGGCGCGTAACATCGATGCTGTAATATTCGATAAGACGGGTACATTGACCGAAGGTGAATTCGGAGTCACGGACGTGCAGACATTCGGCGACATGGATGAAGATACGATGCTGAGCTTCGCAGCAACTGCGGAAAATGATTCTGAACACCCGATTGCCAGAGGCATAATCGACGAAGCATCAAAGAGGGCACTCGACCTGTACGAAATGAAGGGTTTCAATTCCATAACAGGTGTAGGAATTGAAGGAACAATCGACGGTAAAAATGTGAAGGTCGTGAGCCCCGGATATATTAAGGAACAGAAGATGGCATTTGATGATGGCAATTTCAATACTTGGTCAAGCCAAGGGAAGACTGTGGTGTTCCTGGTTATCGACGAATCGTTGGCAGGTGCCATCGCTCTAGCCGACAAGATAAAGGAAAGTGCAAAAGAAACAATCGACCAATTGCACAAACGTAATATAAAAGCCATGATGCTCACTGGAGATAACCAAAAAGTGGCGGATTATGTTGCACAGCAGATCGGCATTGATGAAGTCTATGCAGAAGTGCTGCCGGATGAAAAAGCCAAGAAGGTAACGGAAATCAAAGCGCGCGGATTGGTCGTCGCAATGACGGGGGACGGCATCAATGACGCACCTGCATTGACCGAGGCGGATGTCGGCATTGCGGTAGGTGCAGGTACCGATATCGCAATGGATAGTGCAGACATCATACTGGTTGAGAGTAATCCAAAAGATATTCTTGGTATATTCAGCCTGTCTAAGAAAACGTTCAATAAAATGGTCCAGAACCTGATATGGGCAACGGGCTACAACGTATTTGCGATTCCATTGGCAGCAGGGGTGCTTGCGCCATGGGGCATTGTACTGAGCCCAGCTGTCGGTGCGATACTAATGAGCTTGAGTACAATCATCGTCGCAATCAACGCCCAACTCCTGCATCGCTTTGAAATGGAATGATGCACCGTATTGTATACAAAGAAAGCGTCCATCCTTTTTAGGATGGACGCTTTATCAATCATTGGCGCTTTACTTGGACTCGGGTGAAGTCAGCTCGCTTTCGACCACCCATTTATGGTTCTTGACTTCCTCATTGGTGTCTGTGGTTTTGAAGTCGACCATATAGACAGTCGTCTGTTCAGCTGAATCGATCGTGGCTTCAGCACCTTTCATACCAACCATATGCTGCGCAGTCATGACGACCTCATCACCTTGTTCAAGTGGCGCATCACCCGGTTCTTCCAATTCTTCATGGATTACCCATTTATGGTCTTCCACCTTATCTCCACCATTTGTGGGGATATAGGAGACCGTATAGACCGTCGTATCAAAAGCACCGGAGATGGTCGCCTCGGCTCCATCCATACCTGACATATGATCAGCTTGGATGATGGCAGTGCTGCCCACTTCAAATTTTGGGTCATCTGCTTCCTCTAAATCATCAGGTACTTCTCCCGAACTGGACATCTCATCTGCAGAGTGCTCCATGCCGCTGCTTTCTTCAGACTGTGGTTCAGTCGTCTGTGCTTCGTCGCTGCTTGTATCAGCATCTTCACCGCAAGCAGTCAACGTAAGGGCGGTAAAGATGGATAGGAAACCCAACGAAATTTTGTGTTTTAACATGTAAATCCCTCCGAATAGATTGATCTAATATACCTTACCCGCGTATTTTGCATTTTATGTGCAGATTTTCAAACATTCATCCTTCCAAAAAGGCATGGACGAATTTTTCGGGTTTGGTCTTTTCGGGCTGATCATCGTCATTGCGCTGTCCCTCATACTAATCTGGGTGATGAGGGGGATAGCGGCAATAATGAAAGGTGACGGAAAATCGTGCGCTCGATATACTGAACAAACGCCTCGCCAAAGGTGAAATTTCAGAAGAAGAATATGAGCGCTTAAGGGAGAAAATGAGAAATTAACGACGAAAAACATCCGGGCGCCTCTTATAGGGGCGCCCGGATATTTTTTGTATGTGCCTACACGGTGCAAGGCACATTACATATTCTAATTCCATTAAACGTGAAGGGTCATCAGTACGGTCTTTAGGACGTGGCCATCGAAATCATCATCATATTCTTTGACGGTTCTAAATCCTCTGGCGTCATAAAATCGTCTGCCGATCTTATTTTCTTTTTCTACTTCAACATAGAGGGTGGCCAAGCCTTCAATCTGTTCTATCCCATGTGTCAGCAATAGAGTACCCACACCTTTATTTTGGGAGGCCGGGCGTAGGTAGATGGCGTTGAGCACGACTTTCCCTTGAGCGTCAGGCTGGGTGAAATCAGCAAAGCCAATCATTTTTCCATCCTCTTCTGCTACGAACATATGCGATTGGGCAAGTTTACGGTGCATCATGTCATCGCTGTAGGCCATGTCTAAAAAACGATTCTGGATCTCAAGGGGGATGATCCCCTTATATGTAGCATGCCAGCTGTCGGTTGCCGTCTCCTGCACACCTTTAATATCTGAACGCGTCATTTTACGGATTTGTGGGCTCATGGTATCTCCCTCTCATATCTAATGATTTAACCTCTCCAAAGGGGGAGGCGATGTTGCTGATATTGCCGTTACATGCTTATGCTCTCCCAAATTTGTTTTGAAAAGAGGATAGAAAGGCCTAAAACCCGTTGCCCGTTAAGCGATAATTAGGATTTGATGCTATTCCATAACGGGCATCGTCACATGAAACAGACTTAGAAATCGGTTGTTGAGAGTGTTTGCTTAAGTCCATTATCCCTCCATAGGGGTGAAAATGCAATTCATCGCAAATATAGACGGAAGAAATGACGGCTTAAAGATTTACAATGATTTGCATGAATAAAACTACTTTGAACGGGTAAATAACGTATAGACGGAAGAAAAGAAATTGGAGGTATGACACCAATGGCTAGAGAGCTATTACTTTTTGAATTGAATAGTGTACGCAATTGGACGATCAAACTATTTGACGAAGTGAAAGAAGAGGATATGCATCATATCCCTGAAGGCTTCAACAACAGCCTGCATTGGCAGTTCGGACATGTCGCAACAATGATGGAAATGGTTACGGCTGCTGTCACGGATAAAAATACAGATACGCATAAAAGGTATGCAAAGTATTTCGGAGGTGGGACAAGTCCGGATGACTTCGACGATGATACACCAGATACCAAAGAGATCGAAGCATTACTGCGCGGTCACATGGCACGTCTCGAAGATGTAGAAGAAGAAGTGCTTCAGGAGGATCTTCCACGCGAGTTCATGGGCATGACCAAGCGTTTTGAACAGGTTGGATTTGTCGCACTCCATGAAGCGATGCACGTAGGTAAAATGCAAGAGATGAAACGTGTATTGGACAATAGGGGAGTATCCTAAAATATCCCCTTAAAATGTTGAAGGCCCCCATCCATAAGGATGGGAGGCCTTTTTTGATGGCGCATTACAATAAAAAAACCGGCCTTAAAAGGCCGGTGTGCAAATATTATTTTCCGAGTTTATCTATAACTGCCTGGGCAGCAGCTTCAGCTGAAGCCGGGTTTTGTCCTGTGATGAATTGGCCATCTTTTACGACATGTTCCTCCATCGCTTCTCCAACTACGAATCCTGCGCCGTTTTCTTCCAACTTGGATTGGAGGGCAAAAGGCATGTCATCATAGAGTTTCATGGCTTTTTCTTCTTCATTTGTGAAACCTGTGAGTTTGACGCCATCGACTACATATTTGCCATCTTTCGTCTTGGCATCTGCAAATGCTGCCGGGCCATGGCAGACTGCTGCAATCGTGCGGCCATCATCTTTGAAGAACGCAAGGATATTTTGAATATCCGCCTGGCCAGGGAAGTCGTACATCGTGCCGTGCCCTCCAGCGAAGAAGATTGCATCGTAGCCTTCATAGACCATGTCCTTGACACGTTTAGTGTCCTGAAGCAGCTTGATGATGTCTTTCTCGTTCTCGTCCTGCTCACCTTCCAAGGAATTTGGATCGAGCGGTACTGCGCCACCTTTTGGAGATGCGAAATCCACTCTATAGCCTGCTCCTTGGAAGACATGGTACGGTTCAGCCGCTTCGCTCAGCCATAGTCCTGTCGGTCTGCTGTCGTCGTTGTTTATCGTCCCATGGTTGGTCACGATGATCAATACTGATTTACTCATAATGATATCCTCTCCTTTCTATTTGATTTACCCTTATCATGTTATACTTAATCTTAAATGGAAACTAGAGTTTGAAATGGATCCATTTATCAATCATATCTTCGTATGGGGGTAGGAAAATGAAAGTGGACTTTGGCAATGTGGCGGACAATTACCTTAAGTATAGAAATGATATTCCAGAACGCCTCGTGTCAGATTTGGAAATGCGTGAAGTCGTCATTTCAGGCAGTAAAGTGGCAGATCTTGGAGCAGGTCCCGGTCTGCTCAGCAAAATGCTCAGCTCAAGAGGGGCTGTCATCGACGCTGTGGAACCTTCTTCTGAACTGATTAAAGCTGGCCAAAAGCATATAGGAGATGAGCTGGAAGTCGTCTTCAGGGAAGGGTATGCAGAAGACACGGGATTGATTGACAAAAACTATGATATCGTTACGGTCATGCGCGCCTGGCATTGGTTCGACCGGGAAGCAACCATTAAAGAAGTGCAACGGATCCTAAAGCCTGGTGGCTATCTGATCATAATGGATTCAGGGTTTACCTCCGCATCAAAAATCGTCAAAGAATCGATGAAGACGATACAGAACTATTCGCCAGACAGACAGATTCGGCCAGCAGGCACAAAAGACAATGCGACTCAGATGATCAACAGTTTTCCAGTTGAGTGGTTTGAGGAATGGAAATCTGCACGCTTTGATCTGATGGAACTGTTCAAGATCGATTATGATGTAAAGTTCACCAATGAAGAGTGGATCGGCAGACTGTCATCCGTGTCTTGGGTGGCAGAAATGAAGGAGAAGCAACGGAAGAACACATTGGCGCGTGTAGCCTCATATCTGGATGAATATTTCCCTGGTACGACACACAAGATTCCCCATATACTCAGTGTCGCCATACTGAAAAATAAAAATATAAAAAATAGCTGATGAAGATATTGCTTTTGTGTTACGGATGATAGTAGGGAGGGAATGGCATGTGGCACGTTAAATCGTTTGAGGAACTGGATGTCGACACACTAGAAGAAATATATCGTTTAAGGACTTCCGTGTTCGTCGTCGAACAGGAATGCCCCTATCAGGAAGTGGATGGCAGGGATCCTGAATGTACCCATATCTATAAGAAAGATGATTCGGGCATTACAGCCTACTTGAGGATTGTGCCGGGAGAACCGATTGCAATCGGTCGAGTCATTGTCAGAAAAGATTATAGGAAAAAAGGACTTGGCAAAGCATTGATGGAGCAGGCGATGCAATATGTAGGAGAGACGCACCCAGGTGAGATGGTTTATCTACATGGCCAGGCCCACTTGGAAAGGTTCTATCAGCAGTTTGGCTTCAAGACGACTTCAGAAGTGCACTTGGAAGACGGTATCCCCCATATTGATATGACTTACCAAATGGATCAGGCATGAAGCCTGGTCCATTTTTTATATGTAAGGGGCCGTAGTCATATTATCTTGCCCACTTGTGAATTCGGTACGTAATTATAGTGTGAAATAGAGCATGACATCGAAGAAGAAAAAAATCTTTTTTTCATATTGCGCCAATGTCACTAAGATAATGTATATTCAGAAAATACTATGGCAATGCAGTGACCCGCTAAGAAACCGATTGCATATACATAATAATTCAAATAAATGTATAATTTATTCATGATCTCCATTTTAATGAAATTATATTACGTATTATTTCATTTATTTTAGAATTGTTTAAAAATTATCAATAGATTTACTTTGGTAAAAACATCACAATATACTTGATAAAGTACCGGTATAATGGTATATTATATACATAACAAAAGATAATTAAATATTTATATATAAATTATATTACAAATTTACAGGAGGAATTATTAATGTTCTCAACTGATCGCATTACTGCCGAACTTCGCCTTGAAGAGTACAAAAAAATAGCTGAAAGCTATTCTCACCTTGCCGAAAAGGAAGAAGAGAAGGAACCACGCACTAAAAGATCAATCTTCACTAGATTTTTGACTAGAAGAACTGCATAATAATACAAAAAAGGCCGTCCCTGATAAGAAGAGGGACGGCCTTTTTTGTGTGCGTTATGATAAATTGAGCTGCCATGTGACGCCAAACTGATCCTGTATCCAGGCGAATTGCCTCGAAAATCCGTATTCATCCAAAGGCATGTGTATGGCGCCTTTCTTTTTGAGCTTTCTGTAATAGAGGTTGATTTCATCAGAAGACATGCATTCGATGAAAAATGACATGCTAGGGGTGAAGGTGAATTCTGCAGGTGTCTGGCTGTCCATCACCATGATCAGTTGGCCTTGTATCTGGATGGCACCCTGCATCACTTTACCAGCCATTTCAGGTGCATCCTCCCCGTAGTGGGTCAGCATGCGTATATGTGCATCTTTGAATGTTTCCTCGTAGTAGCGCATAGCCGCTTCAGCATTGCCCTGGAACATGAGGAATGGAGCGATTGATTTCATGAAAACTCTCCTTTAGTTTACTTCATTATATCAAAGGACTTGATGGTGTACATGGAATGCCATCTATAAAGTGGCCGCAGATTACATTAGCAGGTGTCGATGACAGCATGAAACCAAGGCGTCTACAATAGACCGATGATTCATGTTTTGTATCCATCCGACTCAGTGCTTCGGAATATGGTAGAATTCTAATTGTTGAAGTTTTTATAGAATATGGAGGGGAGGATATGGACAAATTGAATTTTGTTCATACATGATCATATGTTTAAAAAAGAAGAGACAATTTCCTTTTTGACAGAACTGCTGTCGATCAACAGCCCTTCGGGGTATACGAAGCATGCGGTGGACTACGTGCGTGAGACGCTTGAAGAAGTGGGCTATGATACGGAAACAACGCCGAAAGGCAACCTGATCGTCAGTGTGGCAGGTCAGGACACAAAACGCACCCGCGGGCTCAGTGCCCATATCGATACACTCGGTCTGATGGTGCGTTCGATCAATGATGACGGTACACTGTCCCTGACCAAGATCGGCGGACCGCTCACACCGACACTTGATGGTGAATACTGCGATATCATCACACGTGATGACAAAGTGTTTACAGGGACGATCCTATCCAAGTCGCCATCGATCCATGTCTACAAAGATGCAGCGACTAAAGAGCGTGATATCGATAATCTTGTTGTAAAGCTGGATGAGCGTGTGAGCAGTAAAGAAGATGTAAAGGAATTGGGTATTCAGAACGGGGACATCATTGCCTATGATCCGAAATTCGTCGTTACCGATTCAGGCTTTGTAAAATCCAGGTTCCTCGACGATAAAGCATCCGTAGCCATCCTGGTCAGTGTACTGAAGACCCTGAAGACAGAAGGTATTGTGCCTGCCACAAATCTGAAATTCATCTTCTCCACCTATGAGGAAGTCGGTCATGGGGCGGCATGGATACCAGAAGACATCACAGAGCTTCTCGCAGTCGATATGGGATGTATTGGGCTGGACCTTGAATGTACAGAGTTCGATGTGTCCATCTGCGCGAAAGACTCTTCAGGGCCGTACGATTACGGCATGACTACAGAACTGATTAATCATGCGGAAAATAAGGCGCTCAATTATGCCGTTGATATTTATCCGATGTACGGCAGTGATGCATCAGCAGCCCTGCGCGCCGGTGCAAACATCAAAGCTGCACTGATCGGACCGGGTGTCTCAAGTAGTCATGGCATGGAACGTACACATACGAATGCCATAAAGAATACATTTGAGCTGATCATGGCGTATATATAAGATCAGATCTCGAGACTGATCAGGGCTTGCACGAAAGCCTTAAGCAACACAAATCCCCCCGACCGGCACGGTCGGGGGGATTTGTTTGGAGTTACGGACTTATTTTAGATGTTGAAGCATCGTGATGACTGTTGCTTCTTAAGTCTCCGCAGTCAATTCATCGAGGTGCGGATCATCAAAGACATCTTTGTCCAATGAGCCATTCGTCTGGGCGGTGATGGTGCCGGCTGTCATGGAACCGCTGACGTTGAGTGCCGTTCTGCCCATGTCGATAAGCGGCTCGATGGAAATCAGAACCGCAGCGAGGGCGATCGGCAGGTTCATCGTCGACAATACAATGATGGCGGCGAATGTCGCACCACCGCCGACACCAGCGATGCCGAGTGAGGCGATTACCGTAACGGCGATCAGTGTCACGATGAACTGCGCGTTGATTTCAACCCCAGCTGCCGGTGCAATCATGATGCCAAGCATTGCCGGATATACCCCGGCACAGCCGTTCTGCCCAATGGATAGGCCGAAGCTGCCGGAGAAGTTCGCAACGCTTGCCGGGACGCCGAGGCGTGTCCGCTGGGTCTGTATATTAAGCGGCAAGGTGCCTGCACTTGAACGTGAAGTGAAGGCGAAGATCAGAGTTTCGAGCGTCTTCTTCAAATATTGTACAGGGTTGAGTCCCGTCAAGGCGATCAGGCCAAGGTGGACCAGGTACATTGTAATGAGTGCCGCATAGGAAGCGACGACGAACACTCCCAGATCGTATATTGCGCCGAAGTCTGAAGTGGCGACGGTGGAGGTCATCAATGCCAATACACCATAAGGCGTCAAGGCGATGATGATTTTCACGAGCTGCATGACCCATCCATTGACTGCGATGATGCCGCTGCGTATCTTCTCACCGTTTTCCTGATCCCGGTCCATAAGGCGGATGAGGCTGACGCCCATGAATACGGCAAAAAACACGACTGCGATAGTGGAAGTCGCCCGTTCTCCTGTGAAATCAAGGAAAGGATTGGCAGGCAGCAGGGACAACAGTTGTTCTGGCAACGTCTGCCCTTCAATTTCGGACGCAGTCGATTCGAGTGCGATGGAGCGGTTATTCTCTTCTTCGCCAAGGTTGAAGTTGGATGCGTCCAAATCGAAGATGAGCGCAGCAGAGACGCCGATGGTGGCAGCTATTGCTGTTGTACCGAGCAGTATCGCAATGATTTTGACGCCTGATTTAAGGAATTTCTCCTTCATATCCATTTTGGCGAATGCACCAAGTATGGAGATGAATACAAGTGGCATGACGATCATCTGGAGCAGTCTGACGAACCCGCTGCCGACAATCGCGACCCAGTCCATCGTATGGGTGATGACTATATTCTCAGTGCCATAGATGAGCTGCAGCGCAGCACCGAATACGAGGCCGACCAACAGGCCGAGCATCACGCGATAGGAGAATTTCACTTTTCTTTGCTTCAGTATGACCAAAGCGCCGATCAGTGATAGGAATACAACAAGGTTTATGATGACCAATAATAGATTCAATTGAGGGAACCCCTTTCGATATGAATAGTATCATCATAAACAATTAATTCCTACTTGTAAAGTAGGAATTACTAAATTCTTATTGTGTTAGTCGGAATTCATCAGATATAAGTGCCGTGTCGCCCGTGACGCGAGGACATAGAGGATGTGCACTGAATCTTTATAGCTTGAAGCATCCGTCAGAATCACCGTATTATACTCGAATCCCTTTGATAGATAGTAGGGTAGGATGATGAACGACTGGTTATAGAGGGTATCCGTCTCCCCGAGGTTTTTAAGGTCCGGGAAATTATCCTTCAACTGTTCGAACCATGCATCCGCCGATTCCCTGGAAGGGGTGATGATGGCGACTTGAGGATGTGATCCCGACTGCAGGATGCTGCGGACACTTGCGAGTTCATCCGTCGTCTCAACATGGTGGACGGGATCGCCGTCGATTGAGGCCGATTGAATGGCATCCGGTATTAGAGTGTTCAAGAAGGCATTGATCTGATTGGTCGAACGATATGACCGTTCAAGTGTCTTTTTAGCGTGATTCTTGGCGATGAGTGCATCTTTTCGTCCGGGATGGATCTGCTGGTTCGGGTCGCCGAGGCTCGTGAATGTGGCATTCCTATAGAAATGGCGAAGGACATAGTACTGGATGTTGGAATAATCCTGCACTTCATCGACGAGAACATGTTGAATCTTTTTATCGGCGCGGCCGAGCAACCGGATGAACATATAGAGCAGTGGCGCGATATCTTCATATTTGAAATGGTTTTCCTTGATCGATTGGATCGTCGGGTTGCGGAATGCCTTTTCTTCGATGGAGTTGACATACAGCTTCTCAAAGTGGACGAAGCGGTAGAGCGAAATTTGACGATGCACGGTTTTAAGCTGGGCTTTGGCATATTGGTGCGCCTCGTTTTTAAGTTCGTGGCGCTCACCGATATATTGGTTGTCCGAAAGCAATGCTTCAAAGCGCTCGTTCGTCAGGCTTGCCACTCTTTCCGTGTAGAGGTTCAAAAGCCGTTCACGGATCAGCGATAGGCGGCGGCTGATCGGATGATGCCCCAACTCGTTATAGAAAAGGTGATGCAGCTGCTCTTTTGTGAAGAAGATGCCGTCTTCGCCCTTCAGTTCACGGAATTCCATGCCTGTCTCATGAAGACGGTTCATGAAGCGGTGCAGCGATTCAAAGTAGTGGAGGGAGTTCTTATAGGCATAGATGTCATGACCCTGATCGGTCTCCCTTAACCGTCTGATGTTCTCGTAGACCGTCTCGAAACGGCGGCCGCCAAAATACGGGAAGCGGCTGATGAGGCGATAGAACGTCATGTTCTTCACATGATTCTCACCCAGTTCAGGCAACACATCGGAGAGGTAATCATTGAACACTTCATTGGGTGATACGAGAAGGATGTTGCCGGGGTCGAGCTTGTCCTTGTGCTGATAGAGCAAAAAGGCGATCCGCTGCATCGCAAGGGAAGTCTTGCCGCTTCCCGGGGGACCATAGACGAGGGTGTCCTGCGATAGCGGCAGGCGGATGACATCATTTTGCTCCTGCTGGATGGTGGAGACGATATTCTTCAGTTTGGACTGCGAGGAATCAGTGATCATCTGCTGCAGTATTTCATCTCCAATATACATATCGCTGTCGAACATGTTGACCAGCGTACCATCTTCTATGATGAACTGGCGGCGTTCCGTGACAGTCGCATCGATCCGGCTTCCGTCTGGGATGATATAGTCGAGTTCCCCGGTCGTATTTTCATAGAACAGGCCTGCAACAGGCGTGCGCCAGTCATATATCAATATGTCGTCATCGCGGTCCTTGATGGTGCCCGTGCCGATGTAGAGCGGCTCCCCATCGACGACGATTTTTCCGAAGTACGGTTTCGGCAGCATCCGTCTGGTGCGTTCAAGCATTGTATGGATATAGTTGAAGTTCATCTCGGTCCTTCTGATTTCAGGCAGCATCTGGACGAATTCCATGACGTTGCCGTCAGCGAAATCAACAACGTTGGATATATTCTCGTTGATGTCCTGGCGTGTGTCGAGTATGCCTTGTGACACCGTATCCTGTCTCCTTTTCAGGTCGGCATGGAATACCTTCAGGAAGCTGGTGATGAAGGTGAGGTGGTGCGCTTCTTCTTCAAATGATAGATTTTTCAAGAAAACCCTCCTTTATCTCGACATTCATCATATATCGGTTCGGCTTCAATTGCCAGTCTTAAAATCGTAGGTGTGCTGTGCTACAATGGAGATGTCGAATTGATTTAATTTTATAAATTAGAGGACATTGACCATGAAGAAAATTATTGTTTCAGGTTTGGTTGCAGGCATCTCGTCAGGCGTTCTGCTTTTTCTTGTATGCGCCTATGTCGAGTACAGTGCGGAGATAGAATTGATGACACTGTTGTTGAACATTGATTTCGTATATGATGGTGAACTGCATCTGTTAGTGGAGATCGCAATTCATCTCGTTGTCTCCATCGTTCTCGCGACCGTTCTGAAAGTATTCCATATATACCGGCCGTCCCTCTACATGCCGGCCATGGTGACAGCCTGGGCTTCTACAGTAGTGCTCTACTTCATATTGCCGCAGGCGGCAGTCCAGTCCATCAATTTGGAGGGACATATCGGGTTTTTGTTATGGGTCATTTTTCATATCGGCTTCTTTGAACTCCTGCATCTGTTTTTTAAACGTGGTATTTAATGCTTCCTCCGGAATCTGCCGGGGGAAGCATTTTTATATCCGTTGATGGGTATACAGGTAACGATGGATCAATAATGGAGAGGTGATGAGGATGGACAGGAGCAAGGCACAATCATTATTGGAAGAAGTGATGGCGATCCGCACACAGGTTAAAAAAGAAGGGGAGGCCCTTTTTGATAGATGGCGTACAGCAGCGATGCGGCCGGAATATGAGATGAGTGCCCGTAACCTTGCCTATTATATGGCGTTCAGGAAACATGACAGGCGCACGCTCCAGCATTCCCTCATACCATGGGGCGTCTCTTCCCTGGGGAGGTTGGAGGCGGATGTGATGGGCACGCTGAATGCGGTCGTACGGACACTCGGATTCATTGCCGGTCAAGATGTCGGGGACATCGACTACCGGACGTCGTCCTCATTTTTGGAGCGCAACCAGGCACTGAAGGAAAATACCGCTCAGCTGTTCGGAGAAGGCGGGGAACGGGACACCCGCATACTTGTGACGATGCCCTCCCAGGCGGGAGATGATTATGGGCTTGTACTGAGCCTGGTTGAAGCCGGTATGGATATGGCGCGCATCAACTGTGCACACGACGAAGAAGATGTGTGGCTCGGCATGATTGAACATATCAAGCGTGCCAAGGAGGAGACCGGCAGACAATGCCGCATCCTGATGGATATCGGCGGACCAAAAATACGCACCAGGCATCTGCTGACTTCAAAACGAAATCCGAAACTGAAGGAAGGCGAACGTTTCCTGTTATCGGACAAGACTGCCATGACGCTGCCTAAAAGTATAGAGATTGCGCTCAATACTTCCGTCCCCGAAGCCATCAGTAAAATCGAACAGGGCCAGAAGATAAAGATCGATGACGGGCACATTGAGGCAGTGGCAACCGATATTCTGGATGACGGGGTCATCTGTGAAGTGGAGCGGACGGTCAAAGAAGGCGGTGTCAAAGTCAAGACGGAGAAAGGCATCAATCTGCCGGATCTTGATTTCAAGCTGCCGGTCCTGACGAAGAAGGATGAGACAGATCTTGATTTCGCTGCTCAACATGCAGATGCCGTCGCCTTTTCATTCATCAAGGACGCCAGAGACATCGAAATGATAGAAGAAGCCTTGGATTCAAGACTTGAAGGCGAGCGCTGCAAACTGCCATCAGTCGCGAAGATCGAGACCCTGGAAGGCATACGGAATCTGCCTGAGATCATACAGAAAGCGGCAGGGGCCCGGCCGTTCGGCGTCATGCTCGCGCGGGGGGACCTTGCGGTTGAAATCGGCTACGAGCGGCTGAGTGAGGTCCAGGAGGAGCTCCTGTGGATCTGCGAAGCGGCACATGTGCCCGTCATATGGGCGACCCAAGTAGTGGAATCCCTCGTCAAGACCGGGATCCCGACCCGTTCCGAAATGTCGGATGTGGTCGCCGGTTCGCGCGCCGAGTGCATCATGCTGAATAAGGGCGACTATATCGTCGAAGGGGTCGAGGTCGTATCCGATATTCTGGAGAAGTTCGAGGACCATCATTATAAGAAAACTGCCATGCTCCGGTCGCTTGGCATCGCCCGTGAAGCGTTTGAGTAGATCTTTTGAGAGAGGGGATCCCCTCTCTTTATTTATGAAAACGTATTCGTTGTCAGAATTAGCTGTTTTTTCTGAAAACAGGGTTTAATTTATCCAAGTTACCCCGTATACTACTTTCAAAGAGGAGTAAGGGGTGAGGGGTCATGATGGAAGAACCGATAGTTGCGACTGTCATGTTGTTTGCTTTAATTGCTTTAGGAGAAGTGATCTCCGTCTTGACGCGGGCACGTATACCGATGTTGATGACGGCGATGCTGGGATTTTTGATTTTGACGTGGATCGGTGTATTTCCAGAAAACATATTGGAATTATCGACTTTGCCGGCTTTAGGCGCGATACTCATCGGACCACTTATTGTACATATGGGCACACTGATGCGCTTTTCAGTCTTGAAGAAGCAATGGCGCGCTGTAGTGATTGCCCTCTCAGGGCTGGTCGGGGCCCTGGTGCTGATATTGAGCCTCGTTACATTGGTGTTTGATTTTGAAACCGCAGCAAGTGGCGTCGGGCCGGTATCCGGCGGAGTCGTGGCGCTACTGATCACGAATGAGACATTGACGAATCTTGGATTATCCAGCCTGATTGTCGTGCCTGTACTCGTCCAGTCTTTCCAGGGCGTCATCGGGATGCCGCTTGCCACAGCCTTCATGAAGCGGTATGGCCGCACGTTCATGGCTGGGGAAAGATTGACGCAGGAAAAGAGTGTCGGATTTGAAGAACTGCGGGGACCTTCCCGCTTCAGCCTGATGAAAAACAACACGATCAAGCTCTTCGTCATTTTCTTCTTGGGCATGCTTGGTGTCGTCATCGGCGATCTGACAGGCATCCATTATACGCTGTATTGCCTGCTGTTCGGTATTCTGGCATTGAATTTCAATCTGCTGCCAAAAAGTGCGCTTGAGTCTGCGAACTCGTTCAGCTTCATGATGGTGGCGCTGATATTCGTCATCATCGGGACGATGGGGGGGATAACCCCGCAGGATGTCGTCACCAACATTCCGGCGGTCGCCATGATCTTGGGGCTTGGTATCGTCGGCATCATCGGTGGTGGGTTCCTCGCTTCGAAGCTCGTCGGGTGGCACCCATATAAGGGTGTGCCAGTCGCACTGACTGCCCTGATCGGTTTCCCAGGGGACTACCTGATCTGCGAGGAGGTTGCCCGCAGTGAAACGGACAACATAGAAGATCAGAATACGCTGTTCCAGGAGCTGGTCACCCCGATGCTGATCGGTGGATTCATCACCGTTACGACAGCGTCCATATTCGTTGCCACATTCGTCATGAGCCTAATCTAAAAATATAAAACAGGAGTGTAACTGATGACTAAACTGCTTATAAAAAACATTAATCTGATTGATGGTACAGGTTCTGAAGTAATCGAAAATGTAAATGTTCTGGTGGAAGAGGGCCGATTCAGTGCAATCAATGCGGACGATGGAGTGAAAGGTGCGGAAGTCATAGAAGGGGGCGGGCGGTATATGCTCCCCGGGATGATCGATACGCATGTCCATATGATGACTGAGTTCAAGCCGATGGAAGAACGGCTGGTTACGCCCTTCTCCTATAATTTCTATCAGGCGATGGGATACTTGAAACGCACGCTTGACGCCGGAGTCACTACAGTGCGCGATGCTCTTGGCAGTGATCTCGGCCTAAAGCGCGCCATAGACGATGGACTCGTGGCCGGACCGCGCATGCAGATCAGCGTCAACGCACTGACCATCACAGGGGGCCATGGAGACGGCTACAACTATTCAGGCATCAATACGGACCTGTTCCAACCGCATCCCGGCATGCCGGCAGGTATTTGTGACGGGGTGGAGGAAGTCAGGAAGAAGACGCGTGAAATGTTGAGGGCCGGGGCGGATATCATTAAAGTCCACGCCACGGGCGGCGTATCGAGCCCGACGGATCATCCGAAATTCACCCAGTTCTCACTTGAGGAGTTGAAGGTCATCGTCGAAGAGGCCAAGTTCAGGAATGGCGTGAAGGTCATGGCCCACGCCCAGGGCCTGGAAGGTGTCAGGCAATGTGTGGAAGCGGGCATCCACTCCATTGAGCACGGCATCTTCCTGGATGACGAGGTGTGCGGATTGATGAAGGATCAGGGCACCTATCTTGTGCCGACACTGTTGGCGCCGGTGTCCGTCCTCGAATTCGCCGAAGAGCTAGGGATGCCGAAGACAGCCATCGAAAAGTCGGAGGAAGTCATCGAATACCATAAGGAAAGCTTTACACGCGCCTATAAGGCAGGCGTCAAGATCGCAATGGGTACTGACGCAGGAGTGTTCAAGCACGGCACCAACCTAAGGGAGCTGGAACTGATGGTCGAGTGCGGCATGACGCCGATGGATGCGATCGTCGCTTCGACGAAGACGGCGGCAGAATGCATGGGGTATGCGGACATCGGCCTGATCAAGGAAGATTTTGTGGCCGACTTCATCCTGGTGGAAGACAATCCGTTGGAAGATATCGGGTCGCTGAAGGATAACAGCAAGGTGACGGTCGTAGCCAAAGAGGGCGTCGTCCATAAGAATATATTAAATTAGACGTAAGCCCCGGGCAATGCCCGGGGTTTCTTTCATGCCAGGAACAGGGTGGATGTTTCAACGGTCAACTGGGTATATGGGATTAAGGAAGGAGTGCTTCCATGTTGCAGACAATATTGACGGCCGCGGTTTTATACATGGCTACCGCCATCGACCTGATCGCAATACTGCTGATCTTTTTGCCAGGGCAGAGACGGACAGGCAGATCAGACAAATCTATATCGGCCAGTATGTGGGTTCGTTGATATTGATCATAGTCAGTCTCATCTTGGCCTATGTGCTCGGTTTCATACCTGAAAAATGGATTTTGGGATTGCTTGGACTCATACCGATATACTTCGGGGTAAAGGTCTTGCTGGTGGGTGATTCCGATGAGGCGGAGGCAACAGCACAGTTGGATAAGAAGGGGTTGGACGGATTAGCGGGAAAAGTAGTGATGATCATAATCGGAAGTTGTGGCGCTGATAATATTGGTTTGTTCGTTCCATATTTTGTGACGATCGATGCAGGCGGCCTGGCTGTCTCTTTAATAGTACTTCTCATCCTCATCTTTCTGCTGGCCTTTACAGCGCATAGGATAGCACGTACTGCGCTGATCGGGGAAACAATCGAAAAGTACGGCACATGGATTATGGCGATCATATATATTGGCCTTGGCGTATACATCCTCTATGGAAATGAAACGGTGCAGACGATCTTTTCCTTTCTCTGATGAGGAACGTTCTCTAGCTGCATATCAATTTTGAGCAAATAAAAATTGGGTCGTTGGACATGTGTCTAAAGGAAGCATCCAAAAAGATTCAAAGGATATAAGGCAAAAGGGACGGTTTGGAGCCGTCCCTTTTTAAGATATTCTGCTATGCCCCTGCGATGGAGCAGTGTGCCAGTCACTACATAAAAAATAATGCGAGCATTGATCATTGCGCCGCGTATCTTTTTACCCTATCATATATATTGATTACCATAGGCAATCAAATGGGCTGTAATGGCCGGATTGGAGTAATATATGAAAAAAGCCGCAGTCATCATCAACAGAAACTCGGGTAAAAAAAAGAAACCGCCCATCGAATACCGAGTGCTCGATGCACTGAATAGTCAGGGCTATAAAGTCGACATCCACTACACGGATGGATCGGACGCAAAGGAAATCGCGATGGCTGCATCAGATGTCGATCTGATTGTGTCAGCAGGCGGCGATGGTACGATTGGCGAAATCATCGATGGGATGGTGGAGAGTGGGTCAGATGCACCGCTTTCCATCCTGCCGGCAGGGACCGTCAACGATTACACCCGCGCACTGGGTCTGCCGCTTGACATGGATACGGCCATAAATAACCTGAAATCGCCCCAGAAGACTATAGAAGCGGATGTCATGAAAGGCAATGACCGCCATATCGCCTATTTGATCGCGCTCGGTGATTTTATGGAATCTTTCACCCGCGTGGGCTCGACCGCTAAGAATCGCTTCGGCATCTTCGCCTATCTCTACGCCGGATTACGTGCGCTCGTCACAATGAAGACATATCGTGTGAAAATCGAAACGGAATCGGAAAAAGTGATGAGTGATTCCATATTGACGATTGTAGCGAATACTTCATCCGTCGGCAGCTTTGAAAAATTACTGCCGCATGCAAGCATCGACGACCGCCATCTGCATATCCTCAACATCACGCCATCGAATCCGAAGGCAATCATTGAAATCATCATTGCGGCCTTCAGGGGGACGATTGCTGAGCACGAAAATGTGCATTACATGAAGGCTGAAACACTCCATCTGGATACAGACCGTCTTGAAACGATGGATATTGACGGGGACCCACATGAATTTGAAGCGATGGATATCAGATTGCTCCAAGGATGCCTCAGAGTCAACGTGCCAGAGGCCTATGCAGAGTAGAGGCCATATACGACAGTTTGAATAAATACTTTCTAAAGTGCAATGCACCCAAGAGAAATATGGACCAGGAGGAGGATTATTGTGAAAATCAGAGAGAAACTTAAGAACATGAATTTTGAAAAACGTAAATTACCGATCAGTTCAAGGATCACCCAACAGACATTGATCAATATCGTGACCATCATCGTCGGGTCATTCCTTTTCGCCATCGGCGTCAACACCTTCATGATCGCCGGGAATCTCGGCGAAGGGGGCGTCACTGGGCTTGCAGTCATCCTGTATTATGCATTTGATATTTCACCGGCAATCTCGAACTTCCTTATGAATGCAGTCTTACTTGTAGTGGGGTTCAAATTCTTAAGTAGACGCTCCATGTACTATACAATCGTCGTAGTCATATTGACATCCTTGTTTCTATGGCTGACTGAAGACTGGCAGATCCAGACTGATCAGATATTGATCAACACCGTTTTTGGTGGGCTGTTCGTCGGTCTTGGCATCGGTCTGGTCATCCGCATCGGTGCGACCACTGCCGGTACGACGATATTGGCACGTCTCGTCAATAAATACATGGATATCAACGTTTCCTATGCCCTGCTGTTCTTTGACCTGGTCGTCATTACAATCGGTCTGACCGTCATGACGCTCGAGCAGGTCCTCTTGACTGTCATTGCACTCTACATCGGTATGAAGGTGATGGACTTCATCATCGAAGGTATGAACCCCAAAAAAGCGATCACCATCATTTCCGACCATCCGGATCGCCTCGGCAAGATGATCAACAGTGAAATCAGGCGGGGTGTGACCATCATGGAGGGGCGCGGCTTCTATACCCAGGCCGATAAGGATATATTGTATGTCATCATCAACAAGAACCAGCTGCCCCGCGTCAAGCGGCTCATCAAGCATTATGATGAGAATGCATTTGTGGTGGTGCACGACGTCAACAGCGTCCTCGGCAACTATTTTATATAAAACCAAAATCCCGCTTATCTTTAAGCGGGATTTTTATGCTTTCTTGCGAAGGTATATGAAGGGGACGGATCCCCCTTTTATTTCGGAAAACCCCCTGTAGGCAAGCCACGTTCCAGTGAAGGTGTTGGGTCCGCTATTTTGAAAGAAAAGATAGATTTCATCAACATGTGCGACAGCTTCAAGGTAAGTATCCATTAGGGATGAAGCGATGCCCTGTGAACGGAAATCGGGGTGGACGATGAAGTCGGATATGTATTGCGTAAAAGCCCCATCACCAGAAGAACGCAGAATACCAGTCAGCTGTTCATCCGACCATGCGGTGATGAGATAATCAGATGCAATGACTGCTTTATGGAGTTCACCGAATCGCGATTCATATCTGGATTGCCCCTTCGCCATATAGAGCTGCTCAAGGTCGTGTTGCCGTAAATCTTTATCCTGCCTTACCTCAATCATGTGGCCACCTCTTTTTAATTATAAGGATAACGTGAAAGCGCTGGACTTGCCATCGTTAATTGCAAGTATTCGGCATGTCCCATATACTTTAAGTAGATATTGAATGATTCTGACACGTTCATTTTGACGGTGAGCGATATTTCATCGACATTAAATCATATGAAGTAGAGGAGTGGGGGATATCAACGTAAAAGTCCTACAGTACCAGGTGGAATTTGGAGATTTCGAAGGTAATCTCAATAAGGTGCGTGCACAATTCGAACAGGAGACGCTTGAAGAGACGGATATCGTTGTGCTGCCTGAAATGTGGACATCAGGGTATGACCTTGAACATATAGCGGCGCATGCCTGTCATGACCTTGAGCCGGCCCTGTCGTTCATATCGGAATTGGCGCAGCAATATAATGTCAATATCGTCGCCGGCTCCGTCGCCAACATAAAGGATGACCCGGATAAGGTCTACAACACTGCGTTCGTCGTCGACCGTGAGGGGACGCTTGTATATGAGTACTCCAAGATGCATCTTGTGCCGATGCTCGATGAACCGAAACATCTTGCGGAAGGGGACAATAAAGTGGAGACATTTATGATTGATGGCAGCAAGTGCGGCATGGTGATCTGCTATGACCTAAGATTTCCGGAGCTGTTCAGGGACCTGACATTAAAAGGTGCTTCCATCATCTTTGTGCCAGCCCAATGGCCGGATGCACGGAAGAAGCACTGGGAAACGCTCCTTTCAGCACGGGCGATCGAAAACCAGTGCTACATCATCGGAGCGAACACGTATGGTGAGATGGGTGGGCAGACTTTCGCAGGACGCTCGATGATTACAGATCCTTGGGGTGAAGTCATCAGCGAAGCAAAAGGGCAGTCTGAAGCGGTAGTCAGTGGACAAATCGATTCGCAGGAAGTGGCGCGCATCAGACAGGAAGTGCCTATTTTTGAAAGCAGGCGGCGGGATATGTATCATTGCCTGTAGAATACGTTCTGGGAAAGGATGATCATGTGATTACTGAAACAGATAGGAAATATTTGACGAGATGCGTAGAACTCGCCCGGACTGCGCTCGATAAAGGAGACGCACCATTTGGTTCACTCCTCGTCTCAAAAGATGGGGAAGTACTCTTTGAAGATCACAACAGAATCGCCAGCGGCGATGCCACGCGCCATCCCGAGTTTGAAATCGCAAGATGGGCGGCTTCACATCTGAATGAGGAAGACCGTCGCAGCGCGACCGTCTATACTTCAGGTGAACACTGCTCCATGTGCGCCTCGGCGCACGGTCTTGTCGGCCTCGGCCGCATCGTATATGCCAGTTCCACCAAGCAGCTGAAGGCATGGCAGCAGGAAATGGGCCTGGAATCAGGCCCACTGAAAGGATTATCCATCACCGAAGTGCTGACGGATGCTGAAGTGGATGGCCCCGATGACACGTTGGCCGAAGAAGTGCGACAACTCCAGTTCACGTACCATCAAAAAGCATAATTTACGAAATAACCGCCCTGTTAAGTATTTACAGGGGGGGTATTTTTAAATGAATCGTTACTGGAAGCTGCAGCTTGATGAAATGGAAACGTTGAAATTCATTTCGAGACTTGCCGACAGACAGCTAAAAACAGTATGATGGGGCAGCAGGAAGACTACATCCAAAACTTGATGAGTGTCTTCTATAAGTAAAAAAAGTGGGGCGCATCTGTATGAGCATCTGGTTCCTATTGAATTTCATATTAGTGATCTGGGCTGTGTGGAATGTTGCATCCGGGTTCTCGGCCAACACGCCATATCTACATATATTGCTTGGTTTTACGGGTTTTTTACTGTTCATATTCAACTGGACACGCAATGCTGTTTTCTCGACCATACGCAATATCGGGGACAGGCGGAAGAAAATCCGTCTGGCCCAATTTTCGAAACGCATCAGGCCCTATCACCGCTATGTCGGGACAGGAGCGCTGATCATCATCCTGCTGCATGGTTTCCTGGTCATCGACCTCTATACATTCGACCCATCCAATATGAAGATATTGACAGGGACCATCGCAGCGTTCAATCTGCTTTGCCTGGTTCTCTCAGGATGGTACCGGCTGCTGGTCGATCCGAGGCTTAAAATCAGGAAACTTCATATCGGCCTCGGCATCTCCATGTTTGTTCTCGTCATCATCCACTTCATATATTAAAAAAAACGTATCCCCCTCTAGGGAGTGGCTAAATAGTATTTGGGGTATAGGTAAAATATTATGGAGGAGAGAGTCGATAAAATGTCTGAACATAGGAAATGGACCATAGGATATATCGCAGCATTTGCCGTCATGCTGTATTTCAATTACTTAAGTGCGGCTAACGTAAGCTCTGTCGCAAATGACAATCAGACGATCATCCAGCCGGCAGGATACGCCTTTTCGATATGGGGCATCATCTACATTTTGCTGCTGATATGGCTCATCCGCCTGTTTTTCGAGAAAACATGGGAAGATTCAGTCGTCCAAAAACTTAGGTTCTGGCCCATTGCCAACTTTTTGCTGAATGGCCTGTGGATTGTCGTATTCACCCAACAATTGCTGATTGCTTCAGTACTTGTCATTGGCGCAGTGCTGTTTACATTGGCGAGGATGCATGTGCTGCTGACTGAAAAAGGATACCGCTGGTTTGATCGCCTGCCGATTTCAGTCTATTACAGCTGGGTTACGATTGCGACGGTGGTCAACGTCTTCACACTTATCGTCAGCAGCGGTATTGGAACGCTGTTCGGCATGGGTGAACTGCCATGGACGATCATCATCCTTATGGCAGCCACATTGATCATTGCAGCCATCGGACTCCGCTTCAAAGATTGGCTGTACCCGCTTATAGCGCTCTGGCCATTCTTTGCCATATACACTAAAAATGAAGGGGCGTATGCGAGCCTCGATATCACCCTGGTCGTTACGTCCCTGTTGCTGATTGCAATAGCTGTATTTGTGGCGGTATCGAAGCTGCGTGGACAGCGGACTGGGTAATGGGGGTGGCTCTATGAGGCATCACAATCTTGCTGAGGTGGATGTCCTGACGAACGTAAGTGACAGAAAGGAGGGGACGAGATGATTGCGTATGTGTGGGCCGAGGATGAAGATAAAGTCATCGGCAAAGACGGTGAACTGCCGTGGCACCTGCCGGCTGATATGGCTTTTTTCAAGAAGGTGACGCTGCAAGGTGATATCGTAATGGGACGCAGGACTTATGAGACCATCCCAAAAAGACCGCTTCTAGGACGTCGTAATATTGTATTGACTACCAACCAAGATTACGAGGCCCCCGGAGCGATGGTGGTCCATTCCAAGGAAGAAGCGCTAGCCCTTGGGAAAGAGTATGGGGAGGATCTGTACATCATCGGTGGTGCCACGCTGTTTAAGATGTTTGAAGACGATGTGGAGATCCTTTATCGCACCCTTATCAATGAACATTTCAAAGGGGATACGTATTTCCCGCGAGACTTCGATTACGACAAGTTCGAGCGCATTCAATCTGAAGTGGGGCCTGTAGATGATAAAAATAAGTACGCCCACACTTATGAAGTGTGGCAGCGGAAGGAATAACCCAAATCAAAAAACTGGTGCATAGAATTGAATTGACGCCCTCCAGGTTTACGGATGCAACGAAACATTTGTAAATCAGGAGGGGATTTTTGTGACCTTGAATGCCTGTTCAAAAGATTATTTTTTAACCTTTAAACCATTTTTTATGAATATTTACTTGAACATCTATATAATTGTTTATAACAAATTCATCAACTGTACTACATAAATTACATCGAACTCAAATAGCACTCGTATTATATTTAAGGTTGCTGTCGGGTCCAGAAGAACGAAGCAACACTTGGTCATTGAAAAGAGAGGATCAAATATATGTGGAGAAAGTATAAAGACAGCTCAATTGTTTTAAAAATGACGATTGCTTTTATAGCAGGCATAATTGTTGCTTTAATATTAGGTGAAAACGCTAAATTTCTGGAACCATTAGGCCAGATACTCATTAGATTATTAAAATTGATCGCTATACCCATCATCTTTTTGACTATAGTATTATCCTTAAGTCGAATTAATTTAGCGAGTCTAGGAAGGATGGGCGGGAAATTATTTTTATATTACAGTGTCACAACAGGTTTATCTGTATTGATTGGTGTAATAGTTGCCCTGATTATAAATCCTGGTGAAAATTTGACCTTACCAAAAACATCAATTGATCAACCCGATATCCCCGATTTTTCAGACATACTGTATAAAATAATACCTGATAATTTAATTGGAACATTTTCTTCCGGTGAGTTATTGTCAATATTATTCATAGCTATAATTTTAGGCATTTCGATGTCGATTCTGTTATCTTCATCTGATGACGATACACAACAAAAAACACAGTCCCTCTATTCACTCTTTGAAACTTTGAACAAAGTTTTTAATGTTATATTAAATGGTATATTGCTCTATGCACCAATTGGTGTATTTGGTATCAGCGCCTCGACATTCGGTTCTCAAGGATTGAACTCCTTTAAGTCTTTATTGTTATTTACACTCACTTTCTATATAGGGATTTTTATTTTATGGTTCCTCGTCTATTTCAGCTTTTTAAAATTAGCGGATAAATCTGTTTTGAGATTTTTAAAAGATACTAAAGAAGCCTATTTAACTGCTTTTTTCACCTCAAGCAGCATCGCTTCTTTGCCTATTGCAATCAAGTCTGCCAAAAGAGCTGATATTTCACATGAGGTTGTGAATTTTTCAATTCCTCTGGGTACTATATTTAATTCTGATGGCGGTGCCCTCAGAATGGGAGTGTCCATTGTATTTGCAACCAACGTAATCGGAATGGATCTATCTTTAGAAAATCTATTTATAATTGTAGCCATAGGAACGATCTTGTCCATCGGTACTGCTGGCATCCCTGCTGGCGGTCTCATAACTCTTTCAGCTGTTCTTAGTCTATTCGGTTTACCGTTAGAAATTGTGGCCTTAATAGCTGGTGTGGATGCAATAATAGGAATGGGAGGGACTGCCTCCAATGTATTGGGTGACATAATTGGAGCTGCCGTTGTAGATAAAAGAAAAGTAAGACCTAATGAGTAGCTGGGAAACCTTCACGGTAGTATGTTGACCCTACGCAAAATCCGGATATCGAGTGGAGTTCTGCTCTTTTTGAAGGTCAAATGAGTAAAGTGTTTGAAGCGGCCAGTGGATGACAAGAACAGATATGCCCGCACTTATGAAGTGTGGCGACAGAAAAACAGATAGATCAAGTTCTTTAAAAAAGGAAGAATCTTATCATGAAAAGCAAAAAAACACCATCAAATCCCAGTATGCGCAAATTTCGAACATATCAATTGTCTTTTAGATTTTGAGTGACAGTAAACACTTCGTCGGTTGTAAAGTTAAGCTGGACAGATAGAAAGGTCCCACATGATATACTCAAAATGGTTTTCCGACAAATGAAAACATTAAAAAAACCTGATATATACGGAAGGAGCAATTACTGTGCATAAGATCCTTGTAGTGGATGATGAGCCATCCATTGTTACATTGATAAAATTCAATTTGGAAAAGGCTGGATACATAGTGATTACAGCGGAGGATGGTCGACAGGGGTTGGATCTTTCTTTGACTGAAAAGCCCGACCTGATCGTACTGGATCTGATGCTGCCGGGAATGGATGGAATGGATGTCTGCAAGACACTCAGGCAAGAAAAGGTCGAAACACCTATCCTGATGCTCACAGCAAAGGATGAGGAATTCGATAAGATTCTAGGCCTGGAGCTCGGCGCCGATGACTATATGACGAAGCCTTTCAGTCCAAGGGAGGTGGTGGCGCGCGTCAAGGCAATCCTCCGCAGGACACAGGTACAGAAGACCCCTGACGATGCAACGGCAGTTATCAAGCTCGGCGCACTAGAAATCCATACCGACAGCTATGATGTCTATGCCCACGGTGAACAGCTTGTACTCACCCCAAAGGAGTACGAACTGCTCCTCTATCTTTCAAATCATAAGAACAAAGTCCTGAGCCGCGACCAGCTGCTGAATGGGGTGTGGGACTTCCATTATGATGGCGATACGCGGATCGTTGATGTCCATATAAGTCATCTGCGCGAAAAGATCGAGGCCGACCCGAAACGTCCTGCCTACATCCGGACCATCCGGGGGTTCGGCTACAAGCTCGAGGTTCCTTCAGAATGAAGCGTCTATGGTTCAGGATCGCATCCGCCTTCTTCATCCTGATACTCATCCTGATACTCATCCTGTGGTTCATCCTTGCAGCACTGCTGAAGAATGCCTATACAGATATGACCCGCGATCATCTTATCGAAAATGCACAGATGGTCACACAGCTCATCAGCGCCTCGGAAAGCTATGATGAGCGTGAACAGCTGCAGGAACTCATCAAAAACTTTGAGCAGCCGATTCAGATGCGCTTTACAGTTGTGGATACGGAAGGTGTCGTGCTTGCCGATTCCGAAAACGACCCTGAAAAAATGAACAATCATTTCGACCGTCCTGAAATACAGGATGTACTTCAGCAGAATGAGACATTCGGAGAATCAATCCGCTACAGTACAACGCAGGACTTCAATATGATGTATGTCGCCCTGCCACTCGTTTCCGAAGGGGAGACTGTAGGAGCAGTCAGGAGCTCCCTGTCCCTCGGCATCATTGATGATGCTATGGACCAGCTAAGGTTCAGCCTGTCTATTGCCCTCGGCCTGATGTTCCTGATAGCCGCCATTGCGACCACCATGCTTGCAAGGAGCATTACACGACCGATCGACAACATCATGAATGTCACTTCCCGCCTGAGAAGGAAGGACTACAGCAGCCGGGTGAACACGGAGGCAAAAGGTGAAATCGGCGACCTTTCCCGGTCCATCAATGCGCTTGCTGCAAGCCTGCAGAGCCAGATGAAGGAGATAGAGGAGAATGAACAGCAGCTTACGAGCATCATCTCTAATATGGTGAGTGGCGTCATGCTCGTCAACCAGGACGGGAAGGTCGCATTGCTGAATGCATCAATGGAAAAGTTCCTTTCGCAGCATAAGGATAACCTGATCGGCCAGTCCTATGAAAAAGTCGGTGAACGATTCGCCCTCAGTCCGCATATACATGCCGTCTTCGAAACCAATGAGAAGGTTCACGAAGAAGTCCACTCCTATTATCCGCGTGAACGCATCATGGATGCCCACCTTGCCCCCTACTATGGTCAAGGATGGCAGCAGTGTGGCGTCATCATCGTCCTCCATGACATTACGGAGATAAGGAGACTTGAAAAGATGCGCAGTGACTTTGTGGCCAATGTCTCGCATGAATTGAAGACACCAGTCACTTCGGTCAGGGGGTTTTCTGAGACGTTGATGAGCGGGGAAGTGACCGATGAAGAAACCACTCAGCAGTTCCTCAAGATCATACACGATGAAAGCCAGCGGCTCGATCGCCTGATCAGGGACCTTCTGAACCTTTCCAAAATAGAGAAGCAGGAGATGCCCCTGCACCTTGAGCCCCTGAACCTGACGGCACTCGCCCATGAGGTTTCCGTTACACTGCAGGGGGCCATCGAAGAGAAGAAGACCCGGCTGACCCTTCCAGATCCATCAAGGGATGTATATCTGGAGGGGGATGAAGACCGTCTCAGACAAATCATACTCAATCTGGTGGGAAATGGCATCAACTACACCGCCGAAGGTGGGGCTGTCAATTTATCACTGGAGGAGGATATGAACAATGTCCGCCTGATTATAGAAGATGATGGCATCGGCATACCTGAAGAGAGCCTCCCCCGCATATTCGAGCGCTTCTATCGTGTTGACCGGGCACGTTCCCGCCACTCCGGCGGCACAGGCCTCGGCCTTGCCATAGTCAAACACCTGATAGAATCCCACCGCGGGGAAATAGAGGTCGAAAGCCGTGAAGGCGAGGGCACGACCTTCACCGTGACGCTGCCGAAAAAGCAGGAAGACAGCTAACGGCCTGTGTGCGGATTCCGGCCAAGGCATGTAAAAATAAAAAGACTCTGCTTCCTTCTCTAAGATGCATCCCTAAAGTTGAATTCCAAAGTTCAACTTTAGGGGTGTTTTTATATGCATAGAAAATACTTAATAGATCCTGAGCTGAATGTGATTCAAAAATACTTAAGTGGTGACCTGGGGGAGTTCGGCGTTGGCGTTTTTTCATATTTACACAATCTTTACAAACCATTCATATCAAATTTACATTCATCCGATAGAGTAGGGCTTGTAGGAAACACAACACTTATTTTATTGGAGGAGTTCGGGTAATGAAAAAGAGTATCTTTATGGCTGCATTGCTGATGAGCCTAGTATTCATTCTGGCAGCGTGCGGAGGGGGCAATGCAAGTGATCCATCTGAAGAAAGCACAGGGAACGGCAGCGGAGATGGTTCCGAAGCCAGTACAGATGCAGAAGCTTCTGCATCAGGCAGTATCTCCGGCGACGGATCTTCAACAGTAGCCCCGATTCTTGAACTGATAAACGAAGATTTCAACGCTGAGTACCCGGAAATCCAGGTTTCCATCGGTGTCTCCGGTACAGGTGGCGGTTTTGAGAAGTTTGTAGCCGGTGAGACGGACTTCCAGAACGCATCCCGTGAAATCAAGGAAGAGGAAGTTTCTGAGCTGGAAAAGGCAGGCATCGACTTTACAGAATTTAAAGTTGCGAATGACGGTCTGACGGTTGCAGTCAATACGGAAAATGATTTCGTCGATTATCTGACCTTCGAAGAGCTGCAGACGATCTACAGCGGTGAAGCTGAAAAATGGAGCGATGTCCGTGATGAATTCCCTGATGAAGAAATCACAGCTTACGCACCGGATCAGTCACACGGCACTCATGACTTCTTCAAGGAAGCGGTCATGGATGATGGAGATATCACAGCGGAATTGAACCAGGACACGAACGTCATCTCCCAATCTGTGGCAAGCAGCGAAGGTGCGATTGGATTCTTCGGATATAACTACTACATGGTGAACCAGGAAAATCTGAAAGGTGTTCCGCTTCAAGGCCCGGAGAGTGAGGAACCCGTTAAAGTCACTGAAGAGACTGTCATGAGCTACGAGTACCCGTTGGCGCGCCCACTGTTTGTATACGCCAAGAATGAATCTTTTGAAAATAACGAGTCGTTCATGCAGTTCATGGAATACACTCTGAACAATGCTTCATCTGCAGCGGAAGAGGCTGGATATGTTGCGCTGACTGAAGATGAAATGCAGGAACAGAAAGACAAGCTCGAAGCGTTCAAGTAGGCATTTGACCCGATAAAAGCAACTGGACGGGGCTTCCCGTCCAGTTTAAAGTATTTTGAAACGAGGTTCATTATGAGTGATTATAATATTCGTGAAATGATAGACAATAAAAAGGGCAGACGGAGCACAGTCTTCATGGAGAAGGCGGTGCCGGTCATCCTACTCCTCATCACATCGGTATCTGTATTGACGACCGTAGGTATCCTCATCACATTACTGTCGGAGACGGCAATGTTCTTCACCCGGGTCTCCCCAGTGGAATTCCTGACTTCGACCGAATGGTCTGCGTTCAGCTCTGACCCTGAGTGGGGTATTTTTGCCCTGGTCATGGGGACTATGAAAATCACTGTGATTGCAGTCGCTTTTGCAGTACCGATTGGCCTCGGGGCTGCCATATATTTAAGTGAATATGCAAGCGATCGGGTGCGCCGGTCAATCAAGCCGATACTCGAAATCCTTGCCGGCATACCGACTGTCGTTTATGGGTTCTTCGCATTGACTTTCGTCACCCCTCTGATTAGGGGCATATGGCCTGAAGTCAACCTTTTCAACGCGATCAGTCCAGGTCTCGTCGTCGGAGTGATGATCATACCGATGATTGCAAGCCTGAGTGAGGATGCGATGAGCTCCGTCCCGAATACCATGCGGGAAGGGGCACTCGGCCTCGGCTCTACAAGACTCGAGACGGTGTTCAAGGTCGTCCTGCCTGCTGCCGTTTCGGGCATCATGGCCTCGATCGTCCTTGCGGTTTCCCGGGCAATCGGCGAGACGATGATCGTTTCGATTGCAGCAGGGAGCACTCCCAATGCAAGCCTGAACATCATGGAGTCCCTCCAGACGATGACGGGATTCATCGTCCAAGTGGCCTCGGGCGACGCCACTTACGGCAGTGACGTCTACTTCAGCCTCTACGCCGTCGGCATGACGCTTTTTGTCTTCACACTGCTGATGAATGTGATGGCACAATGGTTCTCACGGAAGTTCAGGGAGGAATATTAAGATGGAATTGATCGATAAAAAGTCTATAGGAAAGAAATTGAATGGAAGGCTGATGCTCAACAAGGTGCTGAAGTACATCTTCCTACTGTGCACCCTGGTGGGACTGGTCGTTTTGGCAACTTTGCTGATCGATACGATCATCGACGGGTGGAGCTACTTGACGGCTGACTTTTTCACGAACTTCAGCTCGAGCCGTCCTGAGAATGCAGGAATCAGAGGCGCACTTATCGGTACATTATGGCTGATGGGCACTACAGCACCCATCGCAATCATCCTTTCTGTAGGTACAGCCCTTTATCTGGAAGAATATGCACCAAAAAATAAGCTTACCGACTTCATAAAGATAAACATCTCGAATCTCGCTGGGGTACCATCGGTTGTGTTCGGTCTACTCGGCCTTACGCTGTTCGTCAGAATGGCCGGACTCGGGAATTCCGTCCTTGCGGCCGCACTGACGATGTCGCTTATGATCCTGCCCGTCATCGTTGTGGCTTCCCAAGAGGCCATCCGATCGGTTCCGTCCTCCATACGTGAAGCATCCATCGGCATGGGGGCGACAAAATGGCAGACGATTACCCGAATCATCCTGCCAGCCTCATTACCGGGGATCATCACCGGAATCATTTTGTCACTTTCCCGCGCAATCGGGGAGACGGCTCCCCTCGTCGTCATCGGCATACCGACGATTCTGCTGTTTACACCGACAAGTGTATTCGATACATTCTCAGCGCTGCCGATGCAGATATTCTCGTGGGTCAAAATGCCCAATCCAGAATTCCAGTCCATTACAGCGGCAGCGATACTCGTGCTTCTGTTCATCCTGTTCCTGATGAACTCCGTAGCAATTTATATAAGGAATAAATACTCTAAACGTTTTTAATCTGGAGGCTTTAATATGACTTTGACAAAAGTAAAAGAGGAAAAAGATATTAAAATAATAGATGACCCGATGACCCGAGGTCGGCCTCGGGTCATCGAGCCGGTAGGGCAATCCCAGCCGGTCTTCCAGTCAAAGGACTTCAACCTGTGGTATGGGGATAACCATGCTCTGCAGAATATCGACCTTGACTTCAACAGGAATGAAATCTCCGCAATCATCGGTCCTTCCGGGTGCGGGAAATCCACTTTCATAAAAGCCCTGAACCGTATGGTGGAACTCGTGCCCATCGTGCGGACGGAAGGGGACATACTCTACAGGGATCAGAGCATCTTTGATAAATCATTGGCTGTGGAGGAGCTGCGCACAAAGGTGGGCATGGTATTCCAGAAGCCGAACCCATTCCCGAAATCCATCTACGACAATGTCGCATACGGTGCACGTGTTCATGGCATCCGCAACAGAAAGGTGCTGGATCAGGTGGTGGAAAAAAGCCTTAAGGGCGCGGCCATATGGGATGAAGTGAAGGACAGGCTGAGCGATAACGCCTATGGACTTTCCGGCGGCCAGCAGCAGAGGATCTGCATCGCCCGCGCGTTGGCGATTGAACCGGATGTCATTCTGATGGATGAACCGACAAGTGCACTCGACCCGATTTCCACAACCAAAATCGAAGATCTGATGCAGAAGCTGAAGAAGGACTACAGCATCATCATCGTGACACACAATATGCAGCAGGCAGCCAGAATATCAGACCGCACGGCGTTCTTCTATCAGGGTCGTGTCATCGAGTATGCCCGGACGAACGTCATCTTCGAGAAACCGAGAGATCAGCGTACCGAAGACTATGTTTCCGGAAGGTTTGGATGATGGCCTACCGTGAAAAGTTTTCCGATGAGATGGAAAGGCTCTATGACAATGTAAACGCACTCGGTCACGAGTGCTACGATCGGCTGAGGGGGAGTGCGGGAGTCCTTTCGAGCTCAAATACGGAGTATGGAAGAAAACTCGTGGCAGATGATTTCAGGATCAACAGGTTGGAAGAGGAGATCAACACACAGGCCATAAACCTGATAACTACCCAACAGCCTGTGGCCACCGACCTCAGGCTCATCATCTCTAGCATCAAAGTGGCCGATGATCTCGAACGGATCAGCGACAACATCAGCAACCTTGGAGAGGTGAGGAAGCGGGTACGCATTACGAATGAAAGGCTGCTGCTGCGTTTGTCCACGATGGAAAATCTCGCACTGCTCATGCTAGCAGATGTAAAAACAGCCTATGACACAGAAAATGTTGAACTCTGCACTGAAATCATCATGCGGGATGAAGATATCGACGCACTCTTCGTCCAGATCACCACATCAGACATCTTTGAGGAGACTGATGCTTTCCTGACAGGCCAAAGCCAATTGTGTGCAAAATATCTGGAACGAATCGGAGATCACATAAAGAATATGGCGGAACATGTCTTCTATGTACTGACAGGAGACAAACATGAAAGCAGATGAAATAGATCCTGGAATCCTCCAGGGTCTATTTCTATGCGATAATTTCAGGTTATGGTTTTTCTTTGGTACACCGAATCTCTGCCTATCACAAAAAAACTCCCTCCAGGTTTAAAGATGCGTTGTTTCATCTGTGAACCTGGAGGGATCTAGTTCCATTCTATCCAATTATTTTTTGACTTATTTCATCTCATTTTCATACAGCCGGTAGATGTTCTCACACGCTTTACCGCCTTGGATGTCTTTTTCAGTAAGCTGTTTTCTGGAAAAAGTCGTCCATGACACGGTAACTGCGGTATGGTTGATCACAATTTTAGGATGGTGCTGGACACTTTCTGCATAGATGCCAACCTTCTCGACAAATGAGATGGCATCCAAATAGCGGTCGAATTTGAAGGTGCGTTTGATCTTTTCGTCTTCGAGCGTCCAGTCATGCAGTTTTTCGATTTCGGCTTTAACATCAGTCATCATGACGCCTCCTTATAGATAGTACTACAATGCATCTACCCTGGGAAGGGCGGTGACAACCATCGTTATACTGCTTACTGGTCTTTACGGGGCACCGGATAGAATCCTTTTTTGAGCTGCTGCCAAAGGGGTTCCGGCAAGTCGTGCTTGTCTGTTCTGTCCGGATCGAACACATTTGTAATCTGATCTTCTTTGCCGTGTTCGATCTTATGGACGAATTCATGGTCAAGCAGGAGAACACGGCCGAGCCCAAGCAGATCGACGCGTCCGGTCTTGATTGCGTCTGCTGCCTGATCCGCTTCGAATATGGATCCGATGCCGATCAATGGCATACGGCCGTCTATCCATTCATGGAGCAGGTCAACGCGCTTCATCCCTTCATATTTACCCGTACGCACTGTGGAATGGACGTCGAATAATGAGACGTGGAGATAATCGAGAGGGCGGGTGACGAGCTTCTGGATCAGTTCTTTGGTGATTTCCATATCGATACCCGGGTCAGCCGGTTCTTCAGGTGAAAACCTGTAGCCGACGATGAAATCTTCATCTCCATGGTTTTTGGCTGACTGGACCACTTCATCCACCACTGCGAGCGGGAAGCGGTAGCGGTCCTGGCCCCATTGGTCTGTCCGCCTATTGAAATGGGGGGACACGAACTGATGGATGATGTAGTGGTTTGCACCATGGATTTCGACACCATCGAAGCCAGCCTCTACAGCACGACGCGTCGCTTCGCCAAATGCTTTTATCGTCGACTCTATTTCATCCGGCGTGATCTCCCGCGCATCGTGCGGTTCTTTCTCATTGAAGCTTTGCATGGTGATGGCGCTTGGTGCAGCCGAGTCGCCTTCTGGCGTCAATGCGGGTAAGGCCTGCGCACCACCATGGTGGATCTGCAGAATTGCCTTGGCGCCACCGGCCTTCATTGCTTCAACAAGGCGGGACATCCCTTCTACATCAGAGTCGCGGGCAATCGACGGTTGACCTGGGAATGCCTTGCCGAGGCCTGAGACGTTTGCTGCGGCTGTAAGCGCCAGACCGACATCTTTGGAGCGTTTACGGAGATATTCAATTTCAGCCTCGGATACTGTCCCATCCTCATTTGAAGAAATATGCGTCAGGGGTGCGAGGACAAATCTATTTCTGAGTGCAGTACCGTTTGGCAGTTGCACCGTTTCGAACAATGGTTCATATGCTTTGGTCATCATATAGGGTTCCTCCAGATTCTACTCTTTATTGCAACAAAACATACTATACAAGTCGAATTTATATTTATCAATTCATCTGTTCAGTTGGCAGGGAGACTTCTCGATATGCAGTAATTATGTCGATAAAGGGTATAGTAGGGTGAAAAGCATGAGAGAAAGGGGAGGAACAGAATGGAAGCACTTCAGGAGATATTATATAAGCGGCTGAAGAAACTGAAGCAGGCGTATAGGGACTACGAAAATAATCCATATAATCCGGCATTGGTGCATGAATTGCGTGTGAACGCCAGAAAACTAAGGAGCATTGTCCATTTCCTCAAGCATGCGTTCGGTAAGAAGGAATATGATCTTATCAACCGCGAATTGAAGGCATTCGGAAAGACTTATGGGCGGCTTAGGGAACTCGATGTACTGACGGAAGTATGCAGTACAATCGCATTGAGGCAGCCGGACTTGAGCGACCATTATTACGATATGTTCAAACATCTGCGGGAAGAACGCAATAGGGAGATGAAGCGGACGTTCAACAAAACGCACGTCGAAGCATTTAATAGAATGCTCGAATCCGTCGAGCAGGCAATCGATATGTTATCCATCGAAATGGATACAAGTCTTGAGGATTACATCACTGACAGGCTCAAAACGAAAAGGGCTGCGCTCGTCAAAGAATATGAAGAATTGGATATGACCGATTACAATGCAGTGCATGACGTCAGGAAGCGGGCGAAGAAGTTGAGATACTCTGCCCGTTATTTGAGGCCTTTGACAGGGAAGAAGCATAAGAAGACCATTAAAAGGATGAAGAAAATCCAGAATGCGTTGGGCAACTACACGGATGCCCATGTAAACGCCGAACTACTCGACCAACTGGGGGACAAAACGAAAAATGAGGAACTGCAGAAGCTGTTTGCTTATATGGGCAGGATAGAGAATCAGTCTAAATGACTTTAGAGAGAGCCAATTGTGCAGTCAAAAAGTAAAGCGGGGATTCCGAACATCGGATTCCCCGCTTTACTTTATTGCTGCTTCTTAGACGCTTCTTCACGCAGTTCATTATAGTACAGCACGCTTGTCATCGCGCCCTCGTCGACCATGTTGGCATCATGTTCTTCGTCTGGCTTGCCCAACTGGATCATATAAGGGTCATCCGTCCAGGTACTGGCCTTCTTGATGACCTTGTCTACACCGCGTTTGACCGTTTTCTGGTTTTCTTCCTTCGATAGATAGGCAGCTCCTGCCAGAATCCCCGCTGCACCAATCAACTTTGTAACTTTCCCCATGAAATATCCTTCCTTTCCATTTGAGAAAATGACGGTACTTCTCATCCAATATTTGTTACCTCTATTATCTCATAATTGTCTGTAAAATGGAAATATAGAGAATATTTTTTGATGTGTCGACAACTACAACAATGATTATGCATAGAATGGGATGGTAAAAAGTTACAATCAGGTCTCAGTTTCGATATAATGTAGGTGAGGCATACAATATATCGGGAGGGATCCGTTTATGAAAGAATGGCTGACAACCTTAAAGACAGACACACCGCAGCAGGGATTCGATCTGGCAGTGAAGTTGGCACGTAAGGGCGTAGGGCTGACGCAGCCCGATGCGGCAGTGCGCAAAAAACTGCGGCGGCACTACGCAGAAAATGCAGACAGTCTCACAATGGCGTCCCAGGTGATTGCGATCCATTACCAGACGATTGCTGCTGCCAATGATTATTGGAAATGAGCGTAGAAGAGTCTAAAAGGCGCATACATCGTATGCGCCTTTTAAGAGGTCGTACTATGTCGTTTTACCTTGAGCACCCTGAGTCTGGGTGGATGAAGTGGGCCTGAGAAAAGAGCGGAGTGCATCGTAATGGGTTTTGGCATCTTCCCAGCCTAGTTGATAAAGGGCTTCAAGCCGTTCTTTCTTCCGTTCTGCACGTCCGACCTTCAAATCCACTGAAGGGCTGAGGATGAAAGCTGCACCATTCTTCTCCTGTCTGTGTACATAGTGGAGTGATTCATTATAGAAGCGGTAGCGGGTGGCAAGCCTGTCGTTGATTGCCGGATGGTTTTTGTATTTAATGAGCTTCGATATCCGGCCGGGCTTTTTATAGTACCCTCGTGGCTTGGTCAAGATGACGACATTTTTATGGAAACCATCATTTTCCGACTTTTTGATCGGAATCGAATCGGAGATGCCGCCGTCCAGCAGTTCCCGCTCTTCAAACTCTACACTCGAAGCGACGAAGGGCAGAGAACTGGAAGCCCTAAGAAGTGTCGCGATGGATGTGGCGTCGTAATCCCTTTTCTTGAAGTAGGCAGGTTCCCCCGTCTCACAATCGGTGGCGACGATGACGAACTCCTCCGACTCCTCCAGCAATGTATCCACATCGAATGGGACAAGTGTATTGGGTATTTCATCGAATATGAAATCCATGCCGAACAGCTCACGCTTTTTAATGTAGTTCGATAAGGACATGTAGCGTTTGTCGTCCATATAGTCCAAATTCACTTTGCGGTTGCGGTCCTTCTGGCGCGCCAGATAGGAGGCGCCCATACAAGCCCCTGCAGAAACCCCTATGACATAAGGAAAGTAGAGCCCTCGACTCATGAAATATTCCAACACTCCAGCCGTATATAATCCACGCATACCGCCACCTTCAAGCACCAATCCTGTATCCGTCATAAAAGTGACCCCCCTATTTATTAAATGATTTAAGCATATAATAAGCCATTCTATCAGATATCAGCGTCCCATGTAAGAGGCCAGGATGGTGAGGGTGTAATATGATACACTTGAATGACTACGAATATGGAGGGTCTGGTATGCGTGAATGGAACATAACAGCAATCGTACTCGGGCTGACTTGGGTGATTACATCCTATTCAGTGATTCGAATAATACTTGCCTCCTCGCCGGATGCATTTCCCGTGGCCTTTATAGTGACGATCATAATCCTTCCACCCATTCTGATAAGAGTGCTATTCGAGAGTGTACTTAAATATGATTTTTTCAATAAGGATTACAAGTCAGGCAGGAAGAAGTAGGCCGGTGACTTCCCATGGTTCCATTTATTTTTATTGCATATGAAAAAACGTTTCAATGATAGATGCATGGGTATATTTTGAATGAGTCCAGCATATATGGAAATATCCATATCGCAGTACTCACAAATTGTAACGAGGAGGAATGGAAAATGCGTAAGATTGAAGCACTCCCTACAGAACAAGATGTAAAACAGAGACTTGATGAACTTAAAGCAGAAGGCGTCGCAGAGGATGACATTACACTCGTCTCCAACCGCGACCTGCAAGCTGGAGGTGCATTTAGTGCCTATTCCGGCGTCAATATCAAACATTCTACAGGCAGTACTTGGGACAAAGTGATGTCATTCTTCACCGGAGATGATCCTGAAGATCAGACGCTCAACAGCATGAACCTGTCCTCGGAAGAAGAACGTGAATACCGAAATGCATTGGATGCAGATAAAATTCTGCTCCATGTATCAGATGAAGGCAGTAGAAACGATACAGCTCAAAGTGACATGAATAGAAATGATGCAGCTTACGGCAGCGGCACTATAGGCGCTGCGGGAGCAGGTCACACACCTGGTGTCGACCGCGAAGACGATAACCTGGGCGACAAGCCTGGTGCCGGATTCGATGCAGACCGCAAAGACCGGAATCATGACGATGAAGCCACGATGGAATTGCGTGAAGAACGTCTCAATGTTGAAAAAGATAATGTACAAACAGGTGAAGTCAACGTAGATAAACATGTTGAAACTGAACGTCAGGAATTCGAAGTGCCTGTTGAACGCGAAGAAGTGACGGTTGAAAGACGTAAAGTGGATGATGAGCGTCCAGCTGATGGTGACTTCACAGACAGCGATGAATCGATCCGTGTGCCGGTCAATGAAGAACGCGTCAATGTCGATAAAGAGAGCGTCGTATCCGAAGAAGTCGTCATCAAGAAAGATAAAGTCAAAGATACTGAACATGTGTCCGAAGATGTACGCCATGAAGATGTCGACATCCAGGAAGACACAGAAGACCGCGGCTTGGATAAGGATCGCGGCTTTGATAAAGACCTGGACAGAGATAGAGCAGATGGAAGACAGTCTGATTTTGACTACGATGACAACAAAGGAAGAAACGACAGAATATAATAAGAGAAACCACGGCCCTGGGGCACTGCTCTAGGGCCGCGGTTTTTGTATGAGGCAGTGAATATACTTATATTCCGTAAGATGAGGGCGCCCCTGCCGGTGCAAATTCCGCTATAGAGTCAAATCACCACAGTCGTGGGTCTTTCAACATACAGTTAACGATTGATTGTTTGTGTAAGGACATTTAAGCTTAAAATGTGTGGTGACTGAACTTTATATCAATTACGTTCAAAGGGGGAGGGTTTTTTGAAAATATTAAAATTAGTTTTGACGTTCATTTTGGGAATGCCTATTGCATTTATTTTTATTGTATTATTCGGTAACCCGATGGTGTAGGGCACTAAAATGAGAAGATCATGGATATTTTGAAGAAAGGAATGGGGATATCATGAAGGTTTCAATCATTGGTGCCGGGAACGGCGGCATTACTGCAGCTGCAGATCTTACTGATAGGGGATTCGAGGTCTCATTGTTCGGCGCGACGGGGTTCACGGATGATTTGTCAGCAATCGAAAAGAATGGCGGCATCACTCTGAAGGACGATAAGGGGGAGCGTCTTGTGCCGTTCTCAAACGTCACCTCGGACATTGAAGCCGCCATTTCAGGAGCGGATGTCATCATGTTGACCGTACCTGGCTTTGCGGTTGAAAATATAGCTGAGCAGCTTGCGCCTGTAATGACGGAAGAACAAGTGGTATTGATTAATGGTGCAGGGGCGATGGGTGCCGTGAGATTTGTGAATAAGGCCCGGCAATTGGGCATCGACAAGGCATTCACTATCGGGGAGACCAATTCGCTTACATATGGCACGCGTGCGTTCCCGGAAGAGGCGCGGGTCGAGGTGTCTCTGTACGTCAAAAAAGTCTTCCTTGCTGCATACCCGAGCTCGAAGACGGACGAAGTGCTGAACGTCTGTTCACAATTGTATGACTGCTTTGTGCCCGCTGAAAGCAGTTGGCATGCAGCATTGGAGAACGGCAACCCTGAAGTGCATCCTGGCCCTGCTTTATTGAATGCGGGCAGGATTGATTATTCGGAAGGCGAATTCTGGTTGTACAAGGAAGGCATCACCAACCATACAGTCAAACTGCTGAAGGCGGTCGAGAGAGAACGGATGGCAATCGGCAAGGCGTTTGGATACGACTTGGAGGATGCGAGAGAGAGTAGGGCCAACCGGGGTTACTTTGAAGATGATGGGCGGACACTTAAAGAACTGTTCAATACAAGCGCAGTCTATTCCAATATAAAAGGGCCGGTTTCCGTAAACGCCAGATATTTTACCGAAGACATTTCAAGTGGCCTCGTATTATGGTCGGAGATGGCAAAGGCAGCCGGTGTCGCGACTCCAAACATTGATGCGATCATCACTTTAGGCTCGACCTTGCTTGATGAAGATTTTTATGAGACTGGACTTACCCTGGAGAGCCTTGGCTTTTCGGGACAATCAGCAGAAGAGTTGATCAGAAGTGTATAAAATAACTTAACAGATAAAGGAGCAGGATATATGAAGCGTGCACCAACATTTTTTGAATCGATATCATGTTTTATCATTTTAGGGCTGGTCGTCGGAGTGGGATTCGGCTACTTCGGCATTCCGATCCAGCCGCTGCTGCTGGTTGCAGCAGCCTATGCAGCACTCATTGCGCTGCGTGTCGGGTTGTCCTGGAGGGAGATGGAAGAAGGCATCGTCCTCCGCCTCAAGACGGCGATGCCGGCAATATTCATCTTGTTTTCTGTTGGTATCATCATCGGGACCTGGATTTACTCCGGCACCGTGCCGATGCTGATCTACTATGGTCTGCAGATGATCAATCCGACCTATTTTCTTGTGACGGCCTTCGTCATTGTGGCGGTAGTATCTGTCGCAACGGGGACGGCATGGGGCTCTACAGCAACTGCAGGTGTCGCGCTGATGGGCATAGCAGCTGAACTCGATGTCTCCTTGGCCATGGCTGCAGGAGCCGTCATATCCGGTGGTGTGTTTGGCGATAAATTATCTCCACTGTCGGACACGACCAATCTGGCACCGCTTGTCGTCGAGGTCAACCTGTTCGAGCACATCAAGCACATGCTCTGGACGACGGTACCGGCGTCAATCGTCGGTCTCACCGTATGGTTCTTCGTAGGAATCAATACGGAGTATGGTTCGCCGTCTGCCGACAATGTGCAGAAGCTGTTGGGTGAGCTCGATATGATCTACAACTGGAATCTTTTCATGCTCATTCCGTTCATCATCATTTTATGGGGCGCGTTCACCCAAAAGCCCGTTGTGCCGATGATGCTTCTGTCATCACTGGTAGCGGTCTTCATCGGGATGTTCTCCAACGGCTTTACATTCGTCGATGGTTTCACCGCAATGGCGAACGGCTTCAGTACCGACATGATAAAAGCGCCAGGCTTCGAGGCCGGGACCTTATCGGAAAATGCGACGACGTTGATTGCGCGCGGCGGAATATTTTCCATGACTACAATCGTGGTGACAATCTTTTGTGGGTATGCGTTCGCAGGTATTGTCGAGGCGGCAGGCTGCCTGGATAAGATCCTCGAGAGTTTTTCGCGCTTCATCCATTCCACATGGCAGCTGGTGGGTGTGACGATACTCGGCAGTGCAATCATTGTATTCACAGCCGGTGTCGCGTCGATTTCCATCATCATGGTAGGCGTGCTCCTGCAGGATGCGTATGCCAAGCAAGGGCTCCATGCCAAAAATCTGTCACGGACGCTGGAAGACTCGGGAACCATGTTGCTGCCGTTCGTGCCGTGGGGTGTCTCCGGCATCTACTACTGGGAGATATTGGGCGTGAGTGTGGCGGATTACTGGATCTGGGCGATCCCCTGCTACTTATGTGTGGTCTTCGCGATGATCAATGCCAAAACCGGCATCGGTATTGCCAAGGCGGATGAACAGGCCACTGCTGAATCGCATTAGGAATATCCGAATTAAGAGGCGCCATCTAATATTTTAGATGGCGCCTTTAGGTGCAGTTATTTGAAAGCACAAGTCATGAATATTCAGCACGTGACTTATTACTAGTATAGGATGAAGACGAGCAACATGATGATCGGGATGGCCGGCAGCATATTGGCCACCCGGATGTTGACGATGCCAAGCAGCCTGATGCCGATTGCGATGATCATGATGCCACCGACTCCAGTTATCTGGGCGATGAACTGCGCCATCATTTCAGGTGGGATGAAGCGGTCGATCTGCGCGGCAAACAGGGTGATGGACCCTTGGAACAAAAATACCGGGATGGCAGAGAAGATGATGCCGATGCCGAGTGTTGATGTAAGGAAAATTGAGAAGATGCCGTCTATCAGTGATTTGGTGTACAGCAGTGTATGATCGCCACGCAGACCGCTGTCCAAAGCCCCGACGATGCCGACTGCCCCGACGACATAGACGAGAGTCGCTGTGACGAACGCTGCTGCTACACCGCCTTCCTTCGCTCCGGTTTTCGTTTCAAGCCAGACGCCGAAGTGGTTCATCTTTTCTTCAATCTGCCATTTCTCCCCAAGCATGGCGCCGAACGCTATACTGATTACGACAATGATGAGGCGTTTACTTTCCATGGCCATATCAATGCCCAGGACGATGACTGTAATGGATAGTCCTTGGATGATCGTGGTTTTCATATTCTCGTTGATGTTGCGCCAGAACAGTCCGATGAAGCTTCCGGTGATGATGGCCAGTACGTTTACGGCCGAGCCGAGCAGAGACAGCATGTAATTTCCTCATTTCATAGATATGAAGCGGCTGGAGCGCCATTTTGTTAATTCGTATAATTATATTATTCCAGGAATTGAATGTCAAAAGGATTTTAGCTAAAGTGAATAAATGAAGCGGTTATAAATGAGCGGAATGGAGGAGACAACGATGCCGACTTGTCAAAACTGTCATGGCCAATGGAGCTGGAAGGAGACCTTTAAACGGTCGTTTGTATTAATTGGTGGGATGACTTGTCCTTATTGCGGGGAGAAGCAGTACCTCACAGCACGCATAAGAAAAAGAAGCACCCTCATTATGCCTATGGTAATTTTCTTAATTTTGTTAGGTAATCTTTTCTTTGGACCTTCCTATATTGCCTTATTCGCCATTTTAGGCGTCATACCATTATCGGTTATACTATATCCTTTTTTTGTTGAATTATCGAATGAGGAAGACCCTCCATTTTGAGGTGTCTTATCTCTTTAGGATGAGGTTTGAACTTGAAGGCTTGATTTTAAAAGAAAAAGATTTTTTCTATCTATTCATTTACACAAGATATTTTACGCTCTCACTAAAAGATATAAATAGAAGTAAATATAATATATATAAAGGCGGCAAGAAATAAGATGCTTGTTTTCTTGTATCCTTTTATGAAGTCATCAATTGCGATTGTCAGAAATAGCATGGCCATCGCTAAAAAGGCCCACGGCATTAATTGATTGTTATCAGTGATTAGTACCCCTAAAGAAAATATAGCAGTGATACCTGCAAAGATGAGTCTCAATATGAAAAGCATAGAATACTCCTTTTTTGATGTTAATGAAAAATCATTTTCTCTTAAGTGGTTTAAGCAAAATGGAAAAATGCTTCTGTTCCAATTTTACGAAGGCATATCAACAAATTTATAACATAAGAAAGCGAAAGGATATACATTATGACTAATGAAAATAAGAAAGCGTGGTTAAATTTGGCTCTACCTATCATATATACGTGTGTATTATTCTCTTTTCCTACAATAATGGATGACCTGATGAATTTCATTATTACTTTATTTATTGTCATTATCATTCAGTTTTACTTCACAAAATTTTTAAATAAGAGGTTTCCATCTAGTGATGATTTAAAGGATTGAGAAGTAAATATTCCACTCTTTCTTATAGACTCCATATTTTATCTTCTATTAATATTTTATACATAAAAAACACTTGTTACAAATTATTCTTCTTTGGTGGATTAGTATCTTTATTCCTCATAGGTATTGGTCTTTTCAGGATAAGTGTTTATATTCATTTCAATTTTCGTATGGCGTAATCGAAAAACTTTAATATTTCAAATGCTGTCGGTAGGCAGAGACCCTTGAGGTATCTGACCACCGACTTTTTAGTTTATCTGGGTGGTGTCACCAAACAGTTCCTCGGCATAGTGGAGGATGACCTGACACATAAAGCTATTGAAAAAATTGTTGAAAGTAATACTAGATCATATCTCCTCACAGTAAAATTTCCGAAGCATCCAATGAATGTGGGAATTAAAAGAATATTATGATAAAGTAATATCTGATGTAAAATTTAGGGGAAATGGGTATGGAAATGGATAAAAAATTAAGGAGGAAGGTGCTGGTCGCGAGTCTGGTCGGCTCCTCGATCGAATGGTTCGACTTCTTCCTATATGCGGCGGTCGCAACAATCGTCTTCAACAACCAGTTCTTCGTGACCGATGATCCGGTCATCTCGACGATGCTTGCCTACTTTGGACTGGCGCTGTCATTCTTCATCCGTCCGTTCGGCGGTGTGATATTCGGCCATATTGGAGACCGGGTGGGGCGCAAGAAGACGCTCATCATCACATTGAGCATGATGGGAATCGCAACGGCCCTGATTGGCCTATTGCCTACATATGGACAGATCGGTCTTATGGCGCCGATTCTGCTGATGTTCCTCAGACTCATTCAAGGTCTCGGCATAGGCGGCGAATGGGGCGGGGCGTTACTGCTTGCCACAGAGTATGCGCCAAAGGAGCAGCGCGGCTTTTTTGGCAGTGTGCCCCAGATGGGCATCACAATCGGTCTGGTGTTGGCATACACGAGCTTCTTTATATTGACGGGCCTGCTGTCTCCGGAAGCGTTTGAAACGTGGGGCTGGCGTGTGCCGTTTGTACTAAGCCTGCTGCTGGTCGCATTCGGCTTGTGGATCCGTAAGGATTTGGACGAGACGCCTGCTTTCCAGGAGGCGAAGAAGACGCAGTCCGTACAGAAGGTGCCTCTGCTCGAAACATTCAAGCGTCATCCAAAAGAGGTTCTCATCACCTCATGTGCAAAATTCGTCGAAACGGGGCCATTCTATATATTCACGACGTTCATTGTCGGATATGGAACCAGCCAGCTCGACGTATCGTTTGAATTCATGATGATTTCAATCGTCATTGCCGCCTTCCTGACGACGATCATGATACCGATTATGGGAAGGTTATCTGATAAGGTAGGCCGCCGCAAGATGTTCCTGGTTGGTTCATTGGCCATGCTGGTCTATGCATTCCCGTATTTCCTGATCGTCAATACGCATGAACCGATACTTGTCATCATCGCAACATTGATCGGCCTGACGGTGATCTGGCCGCCGATTACTGCCGTGCTCGGCACGATGTTCTCTGAAGCATTCAGCAGGGAAGTGCGCTATACCGGCGTGACGATCGGCTACCAGATTGGCGCCGCATTGGCAGGTGGGTCTGCGCCGCTGATCGCGCAATTCCTGATGAACCAGTTCAACGGCTCGAGTGTGCCCGTGTCACTCTACATCATATTTACGGCAGTCGTATCGATGACGGCAGTATGGGCGATAAAAGGCGTCCAGGCGCAAGATCTCGAATACGCACAAGATCAGGCAGCAAAAGCAAAAGCATAGAAGGAGCATATTATGATTACACTTACTGATGAACAGATCCAGAAGGAATATTTGATGAAGCATGCGATTGAAGATGTAAAGCACGTGTTGCAGGATTTGAGGGATGATGGCATCCTCCAGTCTGTCCGCACCGTGCTGCCCGTCGATGAAGAGAGCTCGATGCTCTATATGCCATGCATCAGCCGGGCATCGAAGACATCGATCATAAAGACCGTATCGATCTTCCCGACCAATGCGGATTTGCCGACGACGCAAGGCAACATCCTCGTGACGGATCTGTCCGATGGCCAGCACAAGGCGACGATGGCTGCATCTTACCTCACGCGTCTGAGGACGGGCGCGATGAGTGCCATCGCAACGGATAAACTTGCGCGTAGGGACGCTGAAGTGCTTGGTGTCATCGGTACCGGTAATATGGGATTCGAACAGGTCATCGGCGTGGTCGAGGTGCGCGACATCAAAAGGATCGTCCTTTTCAACAGGACACAGGAAAAGGCGCACCACTTCGCAGAACAGCTGAAGTCAGCTGGCGTCGAGGCAGAATTTGAAGTGGCGGACGATGTCTCTGAGGTCATCGAGAAAGCCGATATCATCAACTGCGCCACCCAGTCGACTGAACCGGTGTTTGATGGGGGCAGCCTAAAGCCGGGCGTCCATATCAACGGAGTGGGTTCATTCAAACCGTCCATGCGCGAAATGGACAATGAAACAATTCAGCGTGCGGATAAAATATACGTCGACGACATCGAAGCCATAAAGGAAGAGGCTGGTGAATTGATGCATGCTGTAGAGGAATGCGTCATCGGATGGGATGACATCCAAGGATCGCTCGTCGATTACTTTGACGGTCCATACCTCAGGGAATCCGACGATGAGATCACATTGTATAAATGCGTCGGTGCAGGATACTTTGATCTTGCGGTAGCGAGTGGCGTAATGCGGATGTTTACAGAATAGATATTTCCGTAAACCATAAAGGACAGACCTTATGAGAAGGTCTGTCCTTTATTTATTCTATGGATTTGTTTTGGCGGGGGTAACGATCCGTTTTGACCACTTTGTGGCATTCTGGAACATGATGACCCCGATCAGAGCGGAGATGAGTATGAAGATGCCGCTGAAGGTTTTCAGATCACTTGTCGCCAACGCGGCGATGATGATCGAAAATTCACCGCGCTGGGTGAAGGACAGCCCTGCACGCCACGATTCTTCCTGGTTCAAGTCATATTGGCGGCCGCCGTAGACGCCGACTGCAACTTTAGATACGATCGACCAGATCAAGAGGACGATCAACAGGCCGACCATCGGCACGCCGTTCAGTATATCGATCGTCGTACCGAAATAGATGAAGAAGACCGGCATGAGCAGGTCACGCAAGTTCCGTATCTGATTCTGCAGCAGCGAAGACTGCTGGGATTCCGCCAGCATGATGCCGGCGAGGAACGCACCGAGCACTTCAGACAGCCCGAGTGACAGGGCGAGCCCTGCATACAACAGACCGAGTCCGACGACAAACAGGATGAAGAAATCCTCCGATACATAGTGGTCGATGAAGTCCTTCATGTTGCTGAATATCGCTTTTCCGATAGCCAAAGCACCGATGATCAGAATAATGATTTTAATGAAGACAAAAGTCATCTCCATCGGCGAGATGCTGCCGCTTAAGTACATACTCGCAACGACCGCCACCAGAATGGGTGCGATGATATCTTCAAAAATGAGGAGGCCGAGCAGAAAGTCAGCATCGTTTTTGATCAGGCGATTGTTCTTCTCGAGCAGCTTTGCCGTGATGGAAGAACTGGTGGCATAGGCCACGCCGCCTATCAGCAATGCGCTCGGCAAATCGAGGCCGAACAGCAGTGCAATGGCAGTGGAGACGCCGAAGGACAAGGCCAAATCGATCAGACCAGGCTTGTAGATCTTCATGGCAAGGTACCGCAGCTGCTGGATGGGGAATTCCATCCCCAGCATAAAGAACAACAGGACGATACCAACCTCCGCTGCGAATTCCATCAGGTCGGAATGCTGCATGAAAAGGCCGAGGAGTAGACCTGAGAACAGAAAGATGATGACGTCGGGGATTTTGAACTTATGGGCGGCAAACCCACCAACGAACAGCACCATCAATAACAGGCCCGTCAGGAACAGTTCGGATACAGTAAAGATATCCATGACTACTGCCCCACTTTACATGCGTTCTCAAAAGCCTCGATGGAATCGTACTCGCCGATGACCAGCAGGATATCTTCTTCAGCTATGACGAAATCCTGCGGTGGCTTCGGCGTAATGTCATTGTCGTGGCTCACTCCGACGATGGAGACCCCTGAAGGGACCCGCTGTTCTGCGGTTTCGACTGTAATGCCTGCAAGGGAGGAGCCAGGATTGACCTTCAACCAATCCACAAGCATCTGCTTACGGATCAGATTGAACCGCTCAAAGTCTTCCTGCACAACAGTTTCATTATTCACATCCATCATCTTCATGGCGACATCCATCGCCTCGTTTGGAGTCAAGGAGAAATTATAGTCGACCCCTTTATCGCTTTCGTCCAGGGCGTGTGGTGAAGCGGGAGACCGGAACGGTCCGACAGTGCTTTAATTTTGGCGTTCAGGCGACCATAGACGTGCAGCTGCCAATCGACGCTCGCAAGCGGACTGTAGTTATCCCCATCCGAAAGCGTAATCCACGCCAGATTGAAGGCGTCCCTGATGCCTGTATTCATACCTTGGCCACCTGCCGGGCTATGGATATGGGCGGCATCGCCCAAAATGAAGGCACGGCCCACCTTGAATGATTCCGCCACGCGGTGATGGACTTTGTAGTATGAGTACCAGTTGATGGTGCCCACTTTAACAGGCAACACGCTTTCGACATGCGGGATGAGCGGGGTGAAGGTTTCAGGTGGGTCTGGATCCATAAGATGGGGCGGGATGACCCCGATCAGGCGGACCGTGCCACTTGTCCGGATGTTGACCGCAAGGTTGAACTCGCTGCCTTGGAAGCCGGCTGACATGCCTTTGAACGGCCGTGTATTCTCAACATCCGCAACAAAAAACATCTGGCTGTATGTCCCGCCTGGGAAGTCTAGCTCAAGCTGGTGCCGCACCGTGCTGTGGGCGCCGTCAGCGCCGCAAATATATTGGAAAGATGAAGCCGACCGCATGCCTTGGCTGTCGATGACCGCTTCAACATGATCGCCTTTATCTTCAAAAGATTCCAGGCTGCTCTGCCATTCGATCTCGATCCCTTTTGACGACAAGTATTCAACCAGGATCGATTCATGGACATCCTGGGCCAGGCTCAACAGATAAGGGTAGGGGGTGATGCCCCGGCCCATGTCCCCGAGCGGAATGCGGCCCACTTCCTTTTTATCTTTATGGATATGGATGGCGTCTTCCACAATGCCCGCTTCCGTCAATTGTTCCGCCAGACCGAATTGCCGATAGAATTCGAGCGTCCGTGCATGGATGGCAATCGCCCTGGACGTCGAGCCTGGGGCTTCATTCTGTTCGATGATGCGGAAGGGCACATTGTGCTTCTCGAGACCGATGGCGAGCGCAAGCCCAGTCGGGCCCGCCCCGACGATCAATATGGGTGTCGTCATATCACTCACCTCCACTTATGATGGGTGTCACACTACTATACCCATTCCATCATGCAATCGATCCAAATTATGATATAAAACAACACCCCTGAGCTTTAGCCCAGGGGTGCTGCATCTATTCTTCATTTATTATTTTTATACAAATGAACTGCCAAGAACGCTGTTGACATCATTCACAACGACAAAGGCATTTTCATCATATTTCTTGATGAGGCGTTTGAGGCGGGTCAGCTTATTTTTACTGATGACGACGTAGAGGATGTCGTTCTCCTCGCGGGCGTAGAATCCTTTACCGCTCATCATCGTCACACCGCGTCCGATTTCACTGTTGATCAGTCTGCCGAGCATTTCAGGATGCTTTGAGATGATGGTGATGGCCTTTTTAGGATTCATCCCTTCGATGATGAAGTCCATCACTTTCACCGCGATATACATCGCAACGATGGTCAGCAGCACTTTTTCGACCGACAACACCGTCAAGCTGAGCAGGATGACCACAAGGTCGAACGCGAGGACGGCGTTTGCGATCTTCACGTCCAAATACTTGTGCGCGATCCGGCCCAGTATCGCAGACCCCGCCGTCGTCGCCCCAATCCGTATGACGAGACCGTTGCCCATCCCGACGAACAAGCCGCCGAAGATGACGTTCAGCATCACTTCATCCGTCTGAAGTGCGATCGGTTCAGTCAACCCAAGGAAGAACGACATCATGATGACCGCGAATATCGTGTAGTACATTGCACGCTTCGAAAGAAATCTGAACCCCACAACAAGCAGGATGCCGTTCAGTATCAAAGTCGAAATGGCCGGCGAAATATCAAATGCATACAGGAGTATGATGGCCAGGCCCGTAACGCCACCTTCACCCAGATTACCCGAAATCATGAAGGCGTTGACGCCTACGGCGAAAAGGAACGACCCGATGATCACAGCAGCGATGTTCAACACCGTCTGCACGGTAAACACCGGTGACATGAATAAGCGCATCTTCTCGAAATTCATTTTACCCAACTTTTTAAGACCTATCATATTAACCCTCCTTTTGTATGCCACTTGAGTAGCACCGATTCATAATACTAGATAATGATGGCATATTACAACTCTTTTGCTATTAGTCCTAATAAACAGAAATCTAACCCGCTGAACCCACGGTTGACAAGGGATTTAGGGGGTTGTAAAGGTAAGCGTTTTCCCGGGAAAATAAATATTTTTGGGTGTCATGAAGGTAGGTAGGAGTTGGATAAAATTATATGCAAAATTAGAAGTCAGTCACAAAAAATGTTGAATAATAGAGGTGGGATGAAAGAGATTGGGAGAGCATAAAACTTGAATATCAAGTGTTTATAATTTGAATATTTTACCAATTCACACTTCCAGTGCTATAATATTTTCATGATTCAAATATCAACCGAGAACAGGTTGCAGAAAATAGCAGGACATTATCAACTCTGCTGTTTGTTCATGCTGATTTGAAGTCATACCTAATTGGAAAGGAAGGATATTATGATAATCGATTGGAGTACTACGCAAGTGTATAACACGATCATGTCTGTTTCGACAGGAATCGGTCTGCTTCTGATACTTAGATTTGTGAAGCATTTGTTTACAGGGAGAATCGGGCAATTGGAAGGGTGGGCCATCGGCTTTGGAATACCGGGGTTCATACTGACCCTGACAGGCGCCCATATGTCATTGACATGGCCGTTATCAAAGATTGGGTTTCCCTTTGACGACATCATTTTCGGTGAACCGTCACTTGCATTTGGAGTCATATTGCTGGGCATAACCGTGCTGCTTTGGCGTAAATCGAATTTGTATATGGCGCAGGGCATCGACATGAATGACACGGTTCAAGTATCGTCATTATTGAAGAAAGAACTGCCGCATCTATTGAAGCCAATGTCATACTTTGGAGCTGCAATGGGACTTGGGTTGGCTTTCATCGCCATTGCAGGTGTCTATTATCAGCTTTTCGCAGCACCTCCGGAAGAACCAATATCCGGCTTGTTGGCAGACTATCCGCTAGTTGAAGCCATCTTCATCTCGGGACTTTATTTAATTACAGGGTTAGGCGCCATTCTCATGCCTTTCGCTCTAAAAGAAGAACCCGATCAACGTTTGTTCAAAATAATAAAGTGGTGCTGGCTCGTTGCAGGAATAGCATTCCTCCTGTTCGGTGCGATGAACTATTTCACCCACATTGGTTTAATCGTAAATACAATGGAATAGGCATGATGTAGTAGCCTGACTTTAATGAAAAATCCCTTCATCTGGATATAAATGAAGGGATTTTCAAATCTATGGAGGCTGGTAAGAGTAGATTATTAAACTTTATAGTGATTAAACCATGCATATCTTTATGGCATGGTTTTTTAAAATCAATTTAATATTAATTATCAGAATATATGTACTTTTCATAACATTCATGTTATATTACCTATTAATCGATAGGTAGGTGAAAATATGACAAAGGAAAACATCATTAATTCTGCTCTTCAACAGCTTGCTATTCACGGATATGAAGGTACTACAATGAAAAAGATAGCCGAATCATCAAATATTAAGTCAGCTTCGATTTACTACTTCTTCAAGAATAAGGAGGATTTAGTGAATAATGTGCTTCTTAAAGTACTTTCAGGACATTTTAAGGCGATGACAGACGAGTATTTTAAATATGAGAATGAGGAATTAAAGGTACGTTTTGAAATTTTATTAGAAAAAATCGTGAGACATCATAGAAGTAATCAGAACGAGACGGCAGTGTACCTAAGATTAATGGAAAGCAACAATACAGCTTTTAAAATGGAAGTCGAACAATACTTAAAACAATATAATCAATGGCTAACTGAAAAATTGTATAGGAATATAAAAAATAAATACGGTCATAAAGATGAGACCACAATTAAGAATCTATTGGAAACATATATGCTAATCGGAAATGGATTGTTTTGGGGAAGTATAATTTATTCGGATTCTAGGATTGAGAAAGAAATTGTGCATGCAAAAAAGTTATTCAATCTTGCTATGATGAATATGTTGGAGGAGGAATAGCATGAATACAAGGACAGGTGTTGTAAAAGACGAAACTTTTGCCGGGATTGAGTACAGTGAGGGGAAACGTTTAATAGAAGACTACGAAATAAGTCCAGTTCCAGAATCTGAGAGAAAAGGTTGGTTCCATCTCACAATGGTATGGATCGCTGGTATCATCGCATTATCAGCAACAGCACTTGGTGGTGCGCTTGGTAGTGGAATGAGCTTGTCACAAGCAGTAGTAGTGTCTTTTGTAGGCACCTTCCTCCTCGCAATCTTGAATATAATATGTGGGATTCCAGGAAATAAAACTGGTTTATCCACGTCAATGATTTCTTCCTTTGCTATGGGACGATACGGTGCATATCTTGTTTCAATTGTTATTGCCGTTTCTTTGTTTGGTTGGTTTGGAGTACAACTTGATCTTTTTGGTTCAAGCTTACTTAACGTTATCAATTCTGTATTTGGCATTGAGGTTAATCGCACCTTATTGATGATTATCGGTGGGGCTATGATGACGGTAACATCAATGATCGGATATAAAGCAATAGAAAAATTGAGTATAGTAGCTGTCCCGCTTCTTGGAATACTTCTCATTGGTTCAACAGTAATTGTTTTAAACAATTACTCTTTATCAGAACTAAACAGTGCAGCGTTGGCAACAGAATCGATTACAATAGGCGCAGGAATATCCTTAGTTATAGGATCTTTGGCTGTTGGGGCTATTATTGCACCCGATTTTTCAAGATATGCGAAAGCCACCAAGGACACAATAATATCTTCGCTACTGGGTTATTTTGTTGGGTATTCTATAGTTTTGCTGATAGCAGTGCTATTGGCTAAGGCAACAACAGAAGTAGATGTTGTCGCCATAATGATTGGGATTGGTTGGGGAACCGGAGGGATGCTTGTTTTAATCCTTGCCCAGTGGACTACTAACAATACTAACCTCTATTCTTCTGCATTAGGTTTTTCAGTGGTATTCAAAAAAGTACCGAAATACATTATTACTATAATTGCAGGTGTGGTCGGTACTACTTTTGCGATTACTGGAATCTATACAAATTTCATTACATTTTTGAACATACTCAGCATAATGATACCACCAGTAGGCGGTATTTATGCAGCAGATTATATTATGCGACATAAAGCCTATGATTTTGCTCGGGTGAATAATATCAAAAAAGTTAACCCATATAGTCTTGCCATTTGGGCAATAGCCATATTTGTTGCATTTGCTACATCAGCCAGTCCTCTTGGGCTGGAATGGATCAATTTGACCAACGCTCCAGCAATGGATGCTTTTTTGGCAGCATTCCTCTTGCAGTTAATCGCGAGTAAATGGTTGATGAAAGATTTGACTCTAGAGGTGAACAAATGAAGTATCTGGACGAAGAAGATATTAATAAACTGGCACTTGGAGCTTCCCTGCTAGGGACCGGGGGAGGGGGCGACCCCTACATTGGTAAACTTATGGCGCAACAAGCTATCGAAAAGTATGGGGAAGTGAAAATGATAGAGGTTGAGGAATTGGACTCAGATGCGAAAGTTGCTACATTCGCCATGGTGGGTGCCCCGACCGTGTTAATAGAAAAAATCCCCAGTTTTGAATCTTTTACATTATTATACGAGGAGTTTGTTAATTGTAGCGGTAATAAAATAGACGCTATAATGCCAATTGAAGCGGGGGGTGTCAACTCCATAATTCCTATAATCTTCGCTGCGATTAATAATGTGCCGCTTGTCGATGCAGATGCTATGGGACGTGCATTTCCTGAAATGCAGATGGATACATTTAATTTAAATGGTATTCACAATACCCCAGCTGTATTTGCAGATGAGAAGGGTAATACCGCTATCATAAATACAAAAAGTGGAGACTGGACAGAAAAAATCACCCGTAGTTTGACGGATGTAATGGGGGGATCTATTTTAAATGGCGTATATCTTCTTAGCAAAGATGAGTTAAGTAAATACGCTATTATAAATACAGTTTCCATGTCGATTAGAGTAGGTGAAATACTTCTAGAATATAAGCAGCCTATAGTCGAGCTTGAGAAATTCCTTAATGGAACTATTTTATTCCAAGGTAAAATACATGATGTTGATCGAAGAACAGACAGTGGTTTCGTAAAAGGGACGGTTAAATTGACAGGATTGAATGAGAATTATAAATCCGAATGTCATATAGAATTTCAAAATGAGAATTTGATTTGCTTAATAAATGGAGTGCCTAGGTGTGTGACTCCGGATTTGATAATTGTGTTAGATCTAGAAACTGGAAGACCGATAACGACAGAAAAGCTAAGGTTTGGTATGAGATGCTCTGTGTTAGGGCTACCAGCGGATGATAAATGGAAAACCGGAAAAGGAATAGAAACAGTGGGGCCAGGATATTTTGGTTATCAATACGATTATGTCCCATTATAAAAATTAGAGGGTGAAATTATGCGTTATATTGGAAAAGATGAAATAGAAAAAATGGCAATAGGTGCAGCTTTATTAGGTACAGGAGGCGGTGGTGATCCATTTATAGGTAAACTGATGGCACTGCAAGCGATTGAAAAATATGGGCCTATTCCATTAATAGATGCAGAGGAATTGAATGATGAGGATCTGGTGGTTCCTTCAGCAATGATGGGCGCTCCAACAGTCATGGTGGAAAAAGTTCCAAGTGGGGATGAATCCATAACGGCATTTACTGAATTGGAGAATTACCTGGGCAAGAAGATTACAGCAACTATGCCGATTGAAGCAGGCGGTGTAAACTCTCTACTGCCGTTCGCTCTCGCAGCTCGTGCAGGATTGCCTGTAGTGGATGCGGATGGAATGGGTCGCGCATTCCCGGAACTTCAGATGGTCACGTATTATTTGGACGGAATAAACGCTTCACCGATGGTTTTAGCGGATGAGAAGGAGAACTCAATAGTATTAAATGCCATAGATGGAATGTGGACGGAAAGGATTGCCCGTGCAGCTACGATGACTATGGGCGGGTCATTATTAAATGCAATCTATCCGATGACAGGAAAACAGGTTAAAGAATCTTCTATACTTAAATCATTAACCTTCGAAGAAAAATTAGGAGAAATAATAATGTCTTCTAAAAATCCGATTGAAGAACTTGTTGAATTAACAAGTGGTTTTATCTTATTTGAAGGAAAAATAAAAGATGTAGAGCGGGCGACAGATGGCGGTTTCGTTAAAGGTAAGGCTATGTTCGAAGGTCTGAATCGATATCAATCATCTGAGTGTTCGCTTAGTTTCCAAAATGAAAACCTTATCTGCTTAGTCGATAATGAACCTAGATGTCTTACACCAGATCTTATTACTGTACTTGATGCTGAAACTGGTATGCCGATTACAACTGAAGGATTAAAATTCGGTATGCGGGTTGTAATCTTAGGCATGCCTTGTGATCCAAAATGGAGAACTGTCAAAGGTATAGAAACAGTTGGTCCAGCATATTTTGGCTATGAATATGAATATCAAACAATAGAAACGCTAAATCAATAAGGATAGGAGCTTTTTTAAATGAGATATAAGCTAGGAATTGATGTGGGTGGAACTAATACCGATGGTGCAATACTGGATTCTAATATGGAGGTAATCACTGAGGTTAAATACCCTACAACGAACGATATTGAAAGTGGTATTGTGGCCTCTGTAGAACAGCTGCTTTCTAGTTCAGGTATAGATAAGTCCCTTATTGATTATGCAATGCTCGGCACCACCCAATGTACCAATGCAATCGTAACCCGGAAAAATTTAAACAAAGTGGGGGTCATACGCATTGGGGCACCAGCTGGAACAGCAATTGAACCAATTTACAGTATGCCCGATGATTTAAAAGAAATCATTGGTCAATATATCTATCAAGTGAGAGGGGGGCATGAGTTTAACGGAAATCTGATTACTGACCTTGATGAGGAACATTTGAAAGATATTGCGAAAAACCTTAAGGGAAAAGTAAATTCTATTGCCATCACTTCTATATTCTCACCGGTAAATAAGGAGCATGAAGTACGTGCTAAGGAAATAATCGAAGATATTGTAGGAACAGATGTTGCATTTTCACTTTCTTCTGAAATTGGAAGTATAAGTCTACTTGAGCGTGAAAATGCTACTGTATTGAACGCTGCTATAATTGATGTAGCTAGACGCACGACAGAAGGGTTCCAGAAAGCACTTGAGAAAAACAATGTGGAATGTGAAGTTTATTTTTGCCAAAATGATGGAACCTTAATGTCAAAAGAATATACACTTAAATACCCAATACTGACTGTAGCCTGTGGGCCCACCAACAGTCTAAGAGGCGCCAGTTTCCTTTCCAGTCATGAAGATGCGATTATAGTGGATATAGGTGGAACGACTACGGATATAGGTGTAATCCATAATGGATTCCCTAGAGAATCTTCACTTTCAGTTGAGTTGGGTGGAGTACAGACTAATTTCAGAATGCCTGATATCTACTCACTGGGTCTCGGCGGAGGCACTATAGTCCAAATATCTGAAGATGATTTCAAAATAGGGCCGGATAGCGTTGGTTATAAGCTAACAGAAGAGGCAAAAGTATTTGGTGGAGACACTCTTACAGTGACGGACATCGCCGTAGCAAAAGGGAAACTTGAATTAGGAGATTCCGAAAAAGTTCAGTATTTGGAAAAAGAGTTAGTAGATCGTATCTATAATAGGATTATGGAAATGATCGAAGAAGCGATAGAGAGAATGAAGACAAGTGAACAAGAAGTTCCTGTGATTCTAGTAGGCGGGGGCAGTGCCCTAATTTCAAAGGAGATTGAAGGGGCTAGTGAAGTGATTAATCCCCAAAATAGTGGAGTTGCTAACGCAATTGGATCTGCTATTTCTGATATAAGTGGAGAAATTGAAAAAATATACAATGTTGACCCCACAAAACGCACGGAAATTATAGCTGAAATCAAAGATTTTGCTATCAAAGAAGCCATGAGGGCCGGTGCTGATGAAAGAAAGACAGAAATTATAAGTTTTGAAGATGTCCCACTTGCCTATCTACCAGGTAACGCAACAAGGATTAAAGTTAAAGCAGCCGGACCATTAAAAGAAGAAATGTAATAAATTATAGTGGATAGAAGGATTTAAATTATCTATATAATCTTGAATTCAATTCCCAATAAAAAGCCGAATTTTTTATAAAATAAGATGACTTCTTTAATGAAAAGAAGTCATTTTATTTATAAATTCTAATCTAGATAGTGAAAAAGTGAATATAAAACATATGCAGAGGGAAGAATGTTTCATCAAATAGAAGGAATAGGAGTGATCATCCTATTTTTCAATTTTATTTCTTCTTTCATCATACTTTCTTCGAAATTCTTGAAATCACGCGCTTGGCTCGGGATTCGGATGCCTGATTTAATTATGTCTATTTTAGGCTCTCTTATTGAAGTCTTTTCTACACCACTTAACAATGACAATGTTTTATCTTGATTATTATTCAACGTCTCCTGGAAAGGATAGATGAAATAGCCCTCAGCTGCTTCAAATCGATGCATATACGCGACAAGCTGCAGATAATCTCGGCCATGAATGTTTCTATTAGGCTTATATTTAGCATCTGCAACTCTTGGTTGCATCTTGTTTCTGCTTATAAAGTCGGGGTAGATCAATCCATTACCGGAGTTGAATAGATAATGACGTCCAAGGCCCTTTGTGTTTTGAGGGTGCAGAAATTGATCTCCGATTATTGTATTTACATACTCTTCAAACAACCAGGCCCCGTCAAATAGGATGCCATAGACTTCATTATTCGAGTGCTTCCTGAAATGAGAGGATTGTATTCTTAGTATCGCAATGCACAATCTCTGTAAAGCCTGATATTCAAAGAAATACCCGTGCCGTATTGGTTTCCTGATGTTTGTATGGATAATCTTCGACATATGCTCGGAATCAAATTGCAGTGAATTTTCTTCAATGACCCGTATATTTTCTTTTGTAGTGTCATTCATGTAAAGGACTTTTCTTAGGTCGCGTCTTCTTTTAATGAATTCTATAGTATATCTGATTAAATGGATCATATGGTTTTCATAACTGAATTCGCGTGTATTGTAGGCGACTTTCCCCAAGAAGGGTGTGTTCTTCTTTAAGTGTCTTTTGAAATCAATGGCACCTTTAATGTTGGTGTCATTATGGCGATGCACTTTATATTCCTTATAGAGTCCTTTTTTCATCGCGATATTTAAAAACTTGGGGAAGATGGGAATCAGCAGCTCTAAGAAGCCATTCTGAGCTTCCATATTAACCTCGGTATCGATGACATTCATATTCAAAACTTTTTTCAGCATATAATAAAAGAAGTAATCATTTTCTGAATCGAATCTTGAACCTATGAATAGTCGTTCATTTTTATAGCCAATAACGCCCATCACATTTGTGGTCCTGATGTCGTCAGTATTCGCCATCATTACAAAACGCGATGCATCCAGATCATCAGATTCACTGACTTTTGGTGGAAATAAAAATAAGTTTGAAGTCTCAAGTTCCTCAATATCCTTATTGGCGATTTTATCTATGAATGCCTTACTGATGCTCACATCAGCCGATGCAGTCATTGTATTATCCTTAGTTTTCATAATCGTACTCCACATCATCACCGTTATAGGCTGCTTTGAGGTCAGAGAGTATACTCTTTTCATCAAAGAATCCGCGCACATACTCTTCCAGCAGTGGTTCGAGATAATCTTGCCATAGCAAACCATAATCATTATTAATATCTTTAAGCTTCAGGAAGTAGCTGGGGCCAATATGGTAATGGCTGTTCAAGCCTTCTACTTCAGATATCGCTTCATTCAACCTCCGCATATGTTTGGTGGCATTTTCGTGATCTTCGAGATTATCCCTTAGCATATCAATCTGAGTCTCAGCGGTGATTTCTATGAAGCGGAATCGTCTCCGCATTGCAAAATCGAAACTCTCAACACTACGGTCAATATCATTCATGGTACCGATGATATATAGATTTTCCGGTACGTATAGGAAATCATCCCCATCATTTATGGAAGAGTATTGGGTTTTGACTTTGCCTTCTTCACCTCGGTATCCTGGATCGATCGCAAAGAACAGTTCTCCAAAAATTTTTGAGATTTCCCCACGATTGATTTCGTCAATGATCAGAACGAATTTCTCTCCGCTGTTTTTGCCTACTATAGCCTTTTTAATAAATTTCTTAAAGACCCCGGGAATGATTTCATAATGCATTTCTCCTGTCTTAGCATCAATAGTGGGTCTATATCCCTCCACGAAATCCGTGTAGTCATAACTTGGATGGAACTGTATAAATTCTATATTGTGTTGATGGTTCTGATCGAGCGACTTATATGAGAGTGTTTCCCCGCCGCTCGCAATCTCTGCTGCAATATTTCGTGCGAGGTATGTTTTACCGGTGCCAGGCGCACCCCTTAAAATCACATTTTTGGCAGAGATTAGCTTTTCGGCATATTCGGACTTGGGAATATCTGCCGCTTTAGTATGGGGAACTTCAGCACTTACAACTGCCTCTTCATCTGACTCACTTAAAGATAACCATGCGTGTAATGAAAGCTCAGGGAAGCTGCGATATTTGTAGTTGCCACTTTCGAAAGAATCCTGGGCTGTTTTTATGATGTCAATGTACTCGTTTCCTGTTGGCACTTTCTTAAGGGTGCTGAACTTCTTATTGAATTCAGTTGATATATTCTTTGAATGCGCTATAAAATCTCTATTTACGCTATCTAAGTTAATGAATGCGTATGGACGTATCCAGTAAAGGCCCATTGTTATATTCCACTTGATTCCTTGTTGATTCGTAACTGTATCAAAAGCTTGGATGAATGCTTCTTTATGTGTTTCAGTGGGGTCTTGATCATAATCCAAAGCAGCAATGAATACCTGCCATAGGTTGTCTATGTCCCCATCTTCTCTATCTCCCTTGAAATAATAGAAAGTCGCGGCCATGTTCACGACAACAGGCACACCTGCGAATGATTTCGGGGTGGGTTGTTCAATTGAGAACGTCTCCTTGAAGCCATTTATAATTTTGATTCTGTTCTTGTCGGTGATTCCTTTGTTGAACAAACCAAAGATGGTGAATGGATCGATATCAGTCAGGTCATACTCTCTTTCGAGTCTGGGAAGTTTCATTCCTATTTCATCATAAGTACGCTTAATTTTTTCGATCAATGTTTTTCTATCGTTGACATAATTTCGCAGCTTATCAGCAAAGGAATGATAAAAATCAATCCAGTCATACATATTATTCTCATGCGAGTTTTTATATTCTTCGTATTGCGCCTCAGTGAAATATTTATCTCGCCAATACTCATCATGTAGGAAAACACTATAATCCTGCTCAACATCATTTATTGCAAACTCTATCAATAGACTGTTCCAATAATCTTTATAATCAATCATCCAGATGGCTTGTCTTTGTGTATAGAACAACCATTCCTTTTTAGTGTTCCGATAATCTTTGAGCCAGTCGACTTCTACAGTATGACCATCTCCGAGATTGTTTTTAATGATTCCAACTGCCTTTATGCTCATGACTGAAGTATGTACATTGTTAGGATTGAAAAATGGGAGGTCGTGTTTACGGGTGTAGGTAGACTTAAGTACGATATAGTCACCTTCACTCATTTGGTCATAGTAAGTCCGCATCGTTTTATATTGCGGTTCCTCTTCATTGCCTTCCCAACCAAGCTGCCACTTATTATTGTTGATGAATTCATCCGTATAATCAACTTCGCTAATAGTCGTACCTACAAAGAAAAAGTTTTTATCCTGATAATTATTCATTGAGTGCCTCCTCAGCATGATGGTCTTTTTTTCATCTTACCATACGGGTTATATTTACGGTTAAGCTTAAATACACTCCAGTTTAATCACCTGAAACGTTGAAAAGGCTGGAAATTCCTTTGTTAAAATCAATAGAGCCACTCTTAACCTAATTCCATATATAGTACAATGGTAATAACTTGCAACAAATCAAATGCAAGAAATGAAGGATGGATTATTAAATGCTTTAAACATATATATGGAGCAATGTTAATATAGAGATATTAAATTAAAAATAGAAATTAATATTCAAGGAGAATCCAAATGATTACATCAGATGAGATAAAAAGAAGACTATGGGATGGCGCAAATGATTTGAGAGGTTCAATGGATGCCAGCCGCTATAAGGACTACATGCTGGGACTGATGTTCTATAAATTTTTAAGTGATCAGACACTGGAAACGTTTAAAGATACGAGCGGAGAAACCGAATCAGATAAAATGAAGCTCGTGCAATCATATCGCGAAGCGTATCAAGAATATGGGGAACAATTGACTAATATGATTGGTAATGTGTTAGGGTATTATGTTTTACCGGAATACCTTTATCAAAATTGGATGGCAGATATCAATAATGGAGACTTCGAAGTCCAGAAGGTAATTGATAGCTTAAATAATTTTGAGCGGACTATCGCAGTGAGTGGAGATTCAGATGACTTCAAAGGATTGTTTTCAAACTCCACACTGGATTTGTCAAATACCGCTCTAGGCAGCACCTTAAACGAGCGCAGTAAAAATATTAAAAAACTCATATTGTTATTTGCTGATTTGGACATGGTGGCTCTGCAAAAAAGAGATGTATTGGGAGATGCCTATGAATATCTGATCGGTCAGTTCGCTATGGAATCCGGCAAGAAGGCAGGGGAATTCTATACCCCTAGACAGGTCAGTGAAGTAATGGCTCAAATAGTCGCTCAAACTTCTAATATTAATTCAATATATGACCCCACTGTTGGTTCGGGCTCATTGCTGTTAACTGCGAGAAATCATCTTTTGAAAGACGACCAGAAATTATTGAATTATTATGGTCAGGAAAAAAACACAGCGACCTATAATTTAACCCGCATGAATTTATTGCTGCACGGCGTGCGCCCTGAACGTATGACGATCCGTAACGGAGATACTCTGGCAGAAGACTGGCCAGAAGACCCAGATCAGCCGAGTGAAGGTGTGCAGTTTGATGCTGTCGTTATGAATCCACCCTATTCCGTAAAGAATTGGAACCAATCAGATTTAAAAGTCAGCGACCCAAGATTTGAAGTGGCAGGCGTGTTACCTCCTGACTCCAAAGGGGATTATGCTTTCTTGCTGCATGGCTTGTATCATTTAGGTCAAGAGGGGACGATGGCAATTGTATTGCCCCATGGCGTATTGTTCAGAGGTGGAACAGAAGGCCAAATCCGAAAACGACTTTTAGAGAAAAATTATATCGATACCATCATTGGGTTGCCGGATAAATTATTTACCAATACAGGCATTCCTGTCACTGTAATCATCCTAAAGAAAAATAGAGCGCTCGATGCACCTGTTCTGATGATTGATGCCTCCCATACTTTCACTAAGGAAGGTAAACAGAATGTATTGAGGGAAAAAGACATAGCCAGACTCGTTGATACTTATGTAAAGCGTAGTGAAACAAAAGGATATAGTCATCTGGCGACACGCGAAGAGATTATTGAAAATGAATATAACTTAAATATTCCACGTTACATCGAATCGGTTGATGAAGAAATTCCACATGATGTGGATGCCCATCTATTTGGCGGTATACCGTATAAAAACATTAAAGATCTGCATGTCCTCCAATCAACGGTGCCGCATGTAATCGAAAACGCCTTGGAAGAGGTACGGACCGGCTATGTTCAGCTAAAGCATGACATTGATGTATTAAAGGAAAGTGTTTTAGAAGATAATGCTATATTGGAAAAATCTAAATCATTAGAAGGCAGAATTAAATCGTATCAGGATAAGTATTGGGAATTACTCAAATCAGTTAACGACGTCAATGACATTAAAGCGATTCGAGAAGCAATGCTCGATGAAATTAAAGAAATCTTATCAGAATTCGACTATATAGATGAATATGACGGTTACCAAATTATTGCTGACATTTGGAGTGAAACATTAACTGAGGACGCAGAAATCATTGCAGTAAGCGATTTTTATGAAGAAGGCCGTAAACGCGTGCCGAATATAGTAACAAAAGGCTCAGGCAATAAGAAGCGTGAAGAACAGGACGGATGGATCGGCAGCATAGTACCCAATGACCTCATTAGAACGACTTTGTATAACGAAGAATTGGTGAATATTGAAACCAAAGAGACGAGGCTCCAAGAGGTTGAGTCAGAACTAACAGAACTTGTTGAAGCGGCTAAAGTTGAAGAGAGTGATGAAGAAATTGCGTTAAGCGATACTCTAAACGAAAAGGAAGATGCATTTTTAATCGGCTCAGTCAGAAATGAGCTGAAAGCAGTTGAAAAAGAGAGCACGGATCATGCATTACTTAAAAATATAGAAGAGTTATTAAATGAACGTACAAAACTTAATCGAGACGTTAAGAAATTAGAAACAGAGTTAAAAGAAATGACCGAAACACGTATTGAAACATTAACAGATGAAGAAATCGACACATTAATGTATGAAAAATGGTTTGGTTCAGTTATTTCGAAAGTAAATCGTTTACTTGAAACCCCATTAACTGAAGAACTCACAGTCTTAGAACAACTACAAGGCCGTTATTCAGATACATTGGATGCCTTAGATGCAGAAAGTGAAAAGTTAGAAAAAGAACTTGAAGTCATGATGTCACAAATGGTGGTGAGCGAATGATTAAGCAAAAGCAGTTTATACCAAAAAGAAGGTTTGAAGAGTTTAGTGATGAATGGAAACTGAATAGTTTTAATGAATTGCTCGATAAACTTGAAGGAATTAGACGTGGTCCGTTCGGAAGCGCACTAAAAAAAGAATATTTTGTTCCACATAGTAATTATGTTGTTTATGAGCAACAAAATGCTATTTATGATAGATATCAAACTAGGTATTATATAACAAAACAAAAATATGAAGAATTATCTCGATTTTCTGTAAATAAAGATGATTTCATTATGAGTGGTGCTGGAACAATTGGAAGGATATCAAAAGTACCCAAGGGAATTAAAAAAGGTGTAATTAATCAAGCTTTAATAAGAATAAGAGTAAATAAAAAAATGGTTGATTCAAACTACTTTTTACAATGGATGCGTTCTGAGAACATGCAACATAAATTAACTCAAGAAAACCCAGCATCTGCAATGGTTAATCTTGTACCAATGTCAGAAATAAAAGGATGGCAAATTAAAGTGCCATCCATAAAAGAACAACAAAAAATCGGTCAATTCTTTAAGCATCTGGATGAAATGATCGCTCTACAGCAACGAAAAATTGATAAAATAAAGGCATTAAAGTCAGCCTATCTTACCGAAATGTTCCCTGCGGAAGGTGAACGTGTACCGAAAAGAAGATTTACTGAGTTTGAAGGAGAATGGCGGAAAATTAGAATAGGAGATTTATACAGTTCAATTGAAAGTGGAAATAGATTACCAAAAACTATGTTAGTTGAAGGTCCTATACCTTATGTAATTGCTAAAACTACTGATAACGGGATATTAATGAGGATTGATTATAAAACTAGCGATTATCACGGTAATAAAATGAAAAAATTTCCTAGTGGAAGCATTACTTTATCTATAGATAACCCCGAAGCTATTTTCTTACAGAAGGAACCATTTTACACATCAAATATTATGAGGGTTTTATATATGGAAGAATATAATGACAATCAATCTATATTTATATTAGAATCTTTAAAAAATTTAACTAAAAATTATAATTGGGCTTTAAAATTTAGTGGGCCTGTAGTTATGAATTCGTTAATTTCCATGCCAGTATCTAGTAATAGAAAAGTTAACTGGATTGAAGTAGATCGGCTTGGTCAAGTGATTAATAATTTGAATGATTTAGCTATACTATATGAACAAAAACTAGAAAAACTCAAAGCAACTAAACAAGCGTACTTACATGAAATGTTTGTTTAAAGGAGGGAAGACATGCGTCGGACAGGAAAAAATGCGTCAGAGCGTAATTTCCAAGAGAAATTGGTGGCAGAACTACAAAAATTTAAATGGATAGCGCCGGATTCTTTAAACGGGAATAAACAAAAAGTCACTGTGGATGATCTAGTGGCGAATTGGCGTAACGAACTCAATCGTATTAATGCAGATCAGTTAGAGGGTGTGCCTTTGACTGATGATGAGTTCCAACAAGTGATGACCAAAGTGAATCAGATATCGAATAGTTTTGAAGCATCAAAACTGCTTGCGATGGAAGCGTCTAAAGGGAAGATTGATGGGATTTATCGTGATGCACACGAGAATGTAACGAGAGAACAAATCACACTGACGATATTCAAAAAAGCTGAGGTGAGTGGGGGAGACTCAAGTTATAAAATTGCCCGTGAAGTCGAAAGTCCCAATGGCAACCGCTTCGATTTAATCCTGCTGATCAATGGACTGCCGCTTATTAATATTGAACAAAAACGCTCTGATAAAACTTTGGACGAGGCATTCAGACAATTTAAACGCTATTATCAAGATGGCGAATACACGCATAACTTCATGGTGTTTTCACAAATGATGGTGACGACTTCGGAAGTGGCAACACGTTATTTTGCGACGCCGAAGTCTATCCATGAATTTAATCCTGCCTTTGTCTTCCACTGGGCGGATAAATACAATAGACCAGTCAATGATTGGGAAGAGATCATCAGTCAATTTCTGATGATACCCATGGCTCATCAAATGGTCGGAGACTACCTGGTGATTGATGAATCACTAGAGGAGCACAATCAACGTCACATGCTCATGCGTCCTTATCAGGTTCATGCCCTGCAAGCTGTTGAAGCAGCGGCTTTTGGTTGGGATAATGACGAGGGGTTATCGCATGGAGGGTATGTTTGGCATACCACAGGATCTGGTAAAACCATCACAAGCTTTAAGACCGCTTTGTTTTTATCAACTCGCGGAGCATACGACAAGGTCGTTTTTTTGCTTGATCGGAGAGAGCTGGATCAACGTACGAGTGAGAATTTTAAAGCATATGCCGCTTATGAACCAGTCTCTGTAGACGACACCCAGCATACATATCAACTCAGAAAAACTCTGCATTCATCTGCCCGTGGCATTGTTGTCACAACCACGTACAAGTTGAACAACCTGGTAAATGAATTGATTGAGAATCAAAATGATAGGTTGAGCCAGAAAAGAATAGTATTCATCATTGACGAAGCGCATCGGACAACGATGGGAAGCATGATGGCTACAATCAAGAATTATTTTAAAAAGAATGGATTGTTCTTTGGATATACTGGCACGCCATTATATGAGGAAAATAAATCGACTGGAATGATTGACCAGCATAGTCAACTCATCGATACGACAGAAAAATTGTTTGGTCCCGAACTCCATAAGTACACGATAGATGAAGCAATTTCTGATGGTAATGTATTGGGATTCCATGTGGATTATATCAATACAGGCGAATTTGAGAGTTACGAAAGTTTAAGGGATATGATAATTGAGGACGAGAAATTAAAAAAGCCAGATAGACAAGGCAAAGATATTGAACGTTTCGTCCAAGGGTTATCTGAATTACAGGTTGAAAAGGAAGCCAGCAAAAGGAAAATATTGCAGTATAACGATAAGACTCACATCCCAAGAGTAGTGACTGAAATCATTTCTAATTGGGAGGGGCAATCACAAGGAAGAAAGTTCAACGCTATTTTGACAACCCGATCAAAAAAACATGCCATTAAATATTTCGAAGAATTTAAAAATCAAATGGAGTCTATGGACAGACCATTAAATATCGCGTTGACATTCAGTTTTGGTGGGGATGAAGAACGTAACCCTGTCGACCCTGCGGTAGTGGATTGGATGTTTAATGATTATGCTTCTTTTACAGGAATCAAATTTAGAAAAGATGATTTGCAGCATGGTGAAAAAGCTTATTACGAAGATGTCGTGACCCGTGGGAGTCGGGGAGGAAGCGGACGGAGTAGAAAAAATATTGATCTTCTGATTGTGGTAGAACAGCTTCTGACCGGATATGACTCCCAACTTTTAAACACGTTATATGTAGATCGGTCTCTTGAATTGCATGGACTGATTCAAGCCTATTCCCGAACAAATCGTGTTCATGGCCCTGACAAAGAATTTGGCTCGATTATAAACTTCCAGTACCCAAGGATTACAGAGGAGAAAGTTGACGAGGCACTGAGGCTTTATGGTACAGGTGGTACAAGCAGCAAAGCCATTGTCGACGACTACAAAACAGCTGTAGAAAAATTAAATATAGCAATGAGTGAAATGAAGACAGAGATGACCGATCCTACCACATGGCAAGAATTTCAAAATGATGAAGACGCCAAAAATGATTTTATAAAAGCATTTAAACAAGTCGCAAAACAAATGCAGGTGGTAGAACAGTACTATCAATTTGAATGGCGTAATGACGATTTTGGCATAGATGAAAATACATGGCTAAAATATATAGGCGCTTACAGGAACCTGGTTTTTGAGGAAGGGGAGCCTCCAGATGAGACAGAAGCTGTAACGCCCCTTCTTGGTAAGACAAAACTTGTGCGTACACAAGTTATTGATGCCAACCATATTCTTGAATTGATTGGTGAGAAGACCAAATCTTCTGAGGGTAGGCAACAAGTCGATGCTGAAACACTACGTATCATCTACCAACAGATTCAAGAATTAAGTGATTTAGGAGATTATGAAAAAGCTGAATTGATAAAAGAATTTGTCACAACAGAATTGGAACCAGGTCATGTACCGACAAATATAAGGTTTGATGAGGCATTTAATGAATGGAAGAATAACAAAAAGAAACAAGCAATCTATGAAATCTCCAAAAATTGGGGGATGGATTGGAATATTTTTGAGAAGTCGGTAGAAGAGTACTCAAAAACAAAGCCTGATGATGTGCCTTTTATTCATGAGATAACAAGAATGTCAGATTTTTCGAAAGCTGAACAGCCATTAGGAAAAAATCAATTACAGCATAATATGGAGTTAACGAAGGAACTTCCTAAAGTAATTCCCAAAATAAAAATGAAATATGATTGAATAGGCTACATTGATTGCTGATCAGAGTGATTTTTGAAAATATGTATTTTAATTATATTGTGACGACATCCTTAAAGAGGCCCTTTATTATAAAGGGTCTCTAAATTATTGATTTCCTATTGAATATCCGATAATGATACGTCCTTATTAATAAAAAGAAGAACTATTATAGCGGAAGGCTTCATTATAATCTAATATGTTATTATTTATGTGAATAACAACTTTATATTTAAAATGTTGGGAACTAAAAGGCGGAAGCACGGCTTCAGCAATAAGAAAAAGGATATAATGCTCTATAATGAAGAATATATCAGGTTCCACAAGAGTTGATGGATTTTGCTATAAACATGAGTGATTATGTGGAATTTATGTAATAAAACGAGGTGAGAATTAAAAATGGGAAAAAAAGACGAGTATTTTGCTTTGCTTTCTAAAACCTATAATGAAGCAGTAGAATTTCTGCTTGATAAATATGGTGCAGCAGAAGACGATTACTATAGAGAAAAATCGTATGGGCGATTCTTAAATGGAGAAATAAAAAGTATTGCAAAAGGGAAGTTTTCGAGATCGCTTGAGGGGTTAGAGTGTCATCACATTTCGGAAAACAAGTATTTAAATATGACAAATGGGGGATTCATAAGGAGACAAAATATACCTTTTGAATACCATAAAAAAGAAAACTTGGTGTTCTGTGATATTGTTGAACATGCTATACTACATACTTTAATTGCTAAAGAAACATCGTTAGAATTTGGATATCCAGGGTATAAAGAATTTTTAAGACCTAAAATAGCGGACTGGTATGTTAAAAAAGATATTCCTCAAAAAAGCAAATGGCATATCGCCTGTTACCATAAAGCTTATTTAACACCTGAGGAAGCGCTTGATTTATTAGAGGAAATGGACGGCATATTGTCAGTTGAACAAAAAGTAATTGATCAAGCTATGAGAAGATAAAAAATTAAGTTTTGCAAAGCATTTAATTATTAAATCATGATACATTATCATTTCCATCTCGCCAATCAACGCAAGAAGGTACTTACGCGTTTACTTTAACAGGGAACAGAAACTTAAAATGGAGATAATATAAAAATATGATTTCATTCTTTTTAACCGCATTACGCTTATTGAAAGCCATCGGCAAAGCATTCGCACGTCCGGCGTTTAAATCCTTATTGTTCACGCTCTTCCTGATTCTTTTGTCGGGGACATTATTTTATACTGGCGTAGAAGGGTGGGGCGTGTTGGATGCGATCTACTTTGGAGTGGTGAGTCTGGTGCCGAGCAGCGTGGATATAGGTATGGCACCCGTCACCAATTCAGGGAAGATATTCACCATGATGTACTTGGTGGTAGGGGTTGGCGTAATGGTCAGCATGCTTGGCATGATCGCCAAGGAAGTCATCGACTTTAAACCTGAGAAGAATAAAGACAATGTTAATTGATTGGATTTCTAAGTATATGAAAGCACCCCTAAAGTTGAGTTCTGACATTCAACTTCAGGGGTGCTTATTAATGTTATTAAGTTTTTTATAATCGTACTTCTAAAGTATTGGCGACACAAGCTGCGCGAATCCTTCTTTCACTTTGATCCAATTGCTGCGGGCTTTATATTTTTCTTCAGTGAGCAGAGTGGCATCCTGAATATCAGCTTCGTATATCTCACGGTAATGCTTGGCCTGTTCTTTATCATATATGAAGGCATTGACTTCAAAGTTCAATGAGAAGCTTCTGACGTCTACATTCGTTGTACCGATGCTGAGGACTTCATCATCCACCATAACGACCTTCTGGTGGTTGAAGCCTTTTTCATAAGTATGGACGGTTGCGCCCATTTTGACCAGTGTGCCGGCATTGGAATATGTTGCCCAATAGACGAAGGGATGGTCCGGGAAGCTTGGAATCATAAGGTGGACCTTGACCCCACTTAAAATGGCAATTTTCAATGCTTCGAAGAAGGCTTGGTCTGGGATGAAATAGGGTGTTTGGATATATATGGAGTCTTTAGCGCTGTGTATCATTTGCATATATCCATATTTAATCTGCTCCCATTCCTCATCAGGTCCACTGGTGACAATCTGGATCGGTTTTTCACCGTGGGAGGGTATTTCAGGGAAATAGCGATCTTCATTGTCTATGCGATCTCCGCCAGGCTGCGAATTCCAATCCAGGAGGAAACGAAGTTGAAGCGATCTCACCGCATCACCCTGTATCTTGAGATGGGTGTCCCGCCAGAAGCCGAACTTCTTATCCCGTCCCAAATATTCATCGCCCACGTTAAATCCACCAACGTATCCGATCTTCCCATCAATCACGACAATCTTCCGGTGGTTACGATTGTTCACACGCGGGTTGATCAATGGAAATATGCTGGAGAAGAATGATTTGGCGTCTCCGCCTTCTTTTTTGAGCGTGCTGAAGCTTTTTAGACTGAGACGCCGGGACCCCATATCATCATAAAGGATTTTAACCGTAACGCCTTCCTTCTGCTTTTCAAGCAGCGCATCATAGAGCGTCTGACCGATCCTGTCCAATTTTAGAATGTAGTATTGGAAATGGATGTGATCCGTTGCGTTGCGGATATCTTCAAGCAGGGAATCGAATTTATCCCGGCCGTTTGTAAAGGTTTGGATGTTGTTGTTCGTCGTCAGGAAGGACTGATCGTTATAGAGCATCATATGGATCATCTGGTGATATTTTTTTGTGGTTGCATTTGGAAACTCGAATGACCCATCTTCCAAGTCTTCCAGCTGATTTTCAACAAGATGAGACATGCCCAATTTCTCATCTTCTGGAATGGTGAATATGCTTTTCCTGTATATGGTGCGGCCAAACAGCATGTATAGGATGAACCCTATGATGGGCAGGAAGAATAAGATCAACAACCAGGCCCAAAGGCTTTGTGCATTGCGTCGTTCAAGAAAGATGAGGCTGATTGCCAACAACACATTTAAAATTATGATGACTGTAGTGATGATGCTTAGGATATAAGTATCAAATATATAATCGAAGAAAAACCAGTCCATTTATCCACCTCGTAATCATTTTGATGTCACTGAAATCCTCTGCGCATTATACCATAATAAACTGTAGAAGAAACTGCATAGTGCATCGAAAGCGATGGCGTCACGTCTCGATCAACTGGAAGATAAGAAGCGGCTGATTGATCTGCAGAAATAAAACACAAATATCCCCCCATCTACAAAAGTATGTGGGGGATATTTGTGTTTGGTGATTTATTTATATTGGGGCGGATTCAATTTTTTAAAGCATGGAACCGAGATCAGAAGCAGCAGTCGGGTAGGCATAAATCATCTGTTTAAGGTCCTCTGTTTTCAGCTTGAACTGAATCGCAGTGGCGAAATGGTTGATGAGTTCATCCGCTTCCCGGCTGAGCAGGTGGGCGCCGAGCACCTGATCGGAATCTTCATCGATGATGATTTTAACCATTGCGTACCTTTCATTTGTCCGCTTGTAGGTGTACCATTCCGAAGTATCAATTTTATTGACTCTGACGTTGTACCCTTGTTCTCTGGCCGCTTCTTCCGATAACCCCACTGCCGAGAGTTTGGGCAGTGAAAATACAACACTTGGCATCACGTCGTATTTTGGTGTGCGCTGATTGCCGCCGAGTAGATTGGCAGTCACGACTTGTGCTTCCATGGAGGCGACCGGAGTCAAGGGCAGCCCTTTTGTCGCGGCTGCATCCCCCGCTGCATACACGCGGGGGTTGCTGACACTCTGTAGATATTCATTGACGGAGACGCCTTTTTTCTCCCAATCCACATTTCCCTTTTCAAGGTTCAAATCATCGATTTCAGGGACACGGCCTGCGCCATGGACGACGAGATCGCCGTCCAGTTTGAAGGATTCGTCCTCTTTAATGCCTTCGACCGTAAAGGCCGCCCCTGTCTTTTCAATGGATTTGACTTCTGTGTCCAGGTGGATCTGAATACCGTTTTCTTCAGAACTTTTCACCAGCAGGTCGACAAGCTCCGGATCAAAGTTCTTAAGTGGCTGCGCCCCACGTTGGATGATGTGCACTTCGGCGCCGGCACGGGCTGCGATGTGGGCAAATTCGAACGAGATATATCCGCCACCGACAAAAATTATTTTTTTAGGCAAGGCATCGAGTTCCAGAAACTCATCACTGTATGTCAGATGCTCAATCCCTTCGATTGGCAGCTCGACCGGCTTTGCACCGCTCGCAATCAGAATGTGCTTTCCTGTAAGCTGATCTTCTCCAACTTGAATCGTTTCTTCATCTGCAAATGATGCCCGTCCGTGGAACGTATGGATCCCTGCCTTATGCAGCTTCTTGACTGTTCCGTCGGGCACCGGTTCTGTAAATGTCCGCTTGAACGCCATCAGTTCGGACCAGTTGATGGTTGAACCGGGCACCACGCCTTTGCCGCCCATTCGTTCCACACCGTCAATCATCTCTGCCGCCCCTACCAGAACTTTTTTTGGATCGCATCCTCTTAAAGGACAAGTGCCTCCGTAGGGCCGAGAATCTATCATGGCCACTTCCCATCCCGCTTCCCTGCATTTCATTGCTGTAGAGGATGCAGCGGGCCCTGTACCGACTACCACCATATCAAAATTCGTTTTCATTATCAGACAGCTCCTATTCGTTTTAAATGATTTCCTACACATCTTCTCTAAAATCAGGGTGTTTAAACTTATATGCCTTCTATTTTCAAATCGGCATCATCGTATCCAATGGTCAAAGAGTGGACCGTCCTGGCCGAATACGGGATCGTCATCGGGGACTGGGACGTGTGCGATATTGTTGGTTGTTTCAGGCCTTTCTTCCTGTTTACCGTAGCACATATCAAAATCGGCACCGCCCGGATAGGCACCGTAGTTGGCATAGTCATCACTTGCCTTTATTCTTTTATGGCCATAGCCGGCGGGCAGGATGATGACGTCGCCTTTCTCCGCTTCAATCGTTTCACCTTGCGCACCGCCCAACTGCAGTGTGGCATGTCCTCCTTTGACCGCAAGCACTTCATGGGTGTTGCTGTGGTAGTGGTGGAAAGGGTGGACGGACCCGAGCCATTCCCCGGACCAATCATTGGAGTTAAGTGTGGCGGGAATGTCATCACCATCTTTAAATACGCTCTTATAGATCAACAGGGGAAAGGTGGGGTGGTTGGGTATCTTGCCATCGTCTTCTAACTTTATCGGAATGACTTCAATAGCTTCAGCACGTTTCATCTTCATCCCTCCATATACTGATTACTATCCTTTTACCGCTTCTGTCTGAAAATACCCCTTTCCTTCATCTATCAATCCATTTCACAGTATTCCATGCACCAGTCGCGCTAATTTATTATTGTCGTGCCAGGCGACTGACTCGTAGAAATCGCTGTTGATAAACGGGTAAGTTTTGCTTAAAAACCACATTTTGTTATATAATAAAGAGTATTGATAAAGTCTGTTTAATATTTGTAAAATTCTGATATTTTAGCGAAACGAATGAAATCATCTATAGAGACTCTACATAAGGGATAATGCTTCGTTGAAGTGAATGAAGTAACTGTCCATATATTGGCGTTAAGTTATCGCAACTCTTGATATTAAAGCGTTTCAACTTTATTTAGTGCCCGTCATCCCCCCCTCGACGTTATTTGCGGGATAATCTTATATTCTACTCTATCTTAATTCGCTATGGATCATCTGTATAGAACCTTTATGATTCATTGGAGGTTAAGGGACAAGGTAGAGAATGAGGAAGTGAAAACATGTCAAACATAAAAGAGTTATTGAATAGACGCTATGGATATTTCATCCTATTCCTTTTTCTATTCTGGTTGAAAACATACATGGCTTACTGGATTGAATTCAGTCTGGGCGTATCCGGTATATTTGAACACATCATTTTGTTCATCAACCCGATTGCGACGGGCGTCATATTGTTGTCCATCGCACTATTTTTCAACAATCCTGTGTTAAGGAAATGGGCAATGTTCACAATACTACTGCTCATGTCCGTATTATTATATGCGAACATACTATATTACAGGGAATTCGCTGACTTTCTGACGTTTAACATCGTATCGGGCACCAACAATGTGACCGGCGCCTTATTCACTTCCATATTTGAAATGATGCGGGTCTGGGACGTGTTATATTGGGTCGATCTCATGTTGTTTGGCTATCTATTCTTCTATAAAAAGGAGGCACCACTCGCCGAAGATAGGAAAGAACAGAAGAGGCGTACCAAAGCCTTCGTTACATTAGTGGGTGTCCTGCTTTTGGCAGGGAACCTGATATTGGCGGAGATCGATCGCCCTCAACTATTGACACGCACTTTTGACAGGAACTATATCGTCAAATATTTAGGTTTGAATTTCTTTACCGGTTATGATGTGTTCCAAGCATCGCAAAAAAGCCAAATGCGAGTGAGTGCCGACGAGTCAGATTTAGCGAAGGTGTTTAACTTTTCGGCCGAAAACCATGCAGCGCCAAATCCAGAATACTTTGGGGCGGCAGAGGGCCGCAATGTCATTATGATTGGATTGGAAAGTGTGCAGCACTTTTTAATTGATTACAAGCTGGAAGATGAATATGGCAACACTCAAGAAGTCATGCCATTCCTTTCCAGCATCTATGACAATGAGGCCTCATATAGTTTTGAGAACTTTTTCCATCAGACCGGCCAGGGCAAGTCATCGGATGCTGAAGTTTTAGGGGAGTTGTCATTGTATGGTCTCCCTCAAGGCAGTATGTTTCAATCGTTGGGAGCGACAAATACATTCCATTCAGCACCAAATATTTTGGCGCAGCATGGGGGCTATACTTCAGCTGCTTTTCACGGAAATGTCGGCTCTTTTTGGAACAGGACGGATACTTATCAAAGTTTCGGCTATGATTTCTTCTTTGATTCCGAGTTTTATGATGTGTCTGGAGACAGATCAATGGAATATGGCTTGAAGGATAAATTGTTTTTCCATGACTCGGTGGAGTATCTTGAACAGCTGCCTCAACCATTCTACTCCAAGTTCCTCACTGTCTCCCATCACTTCCCTTACCCTTTGGATGAGGAAAATGTGACGTTTCCAGCGGCCCGAACAGAGGATGACACAATCAACAACTATTTCGTCACCGCACATTATGCGGACCAGGCGTTGGAGGAATTTTTCAATTACCTGAAGTCAAGTGGCTTATATGAGGATTCGATCATCGTCATGTATGGTGACCATTATGGTATTTCCAACATGAGAAACCCGACATTGGCACCGTTGGTGGGGGAAGAGTCGGGAGAGTGGAATGAATACAATGATACGCAAATGCAAAGAGTGCCGTTCATCATGCATGTCCCCGGCGTTGAAAATGGTGAAGTGTTCGACACATACAGTGGTCAGGTAGACATGCTTCCAACCTTAATGCATCTACTCGGCATGGAAACAGATGGCTATCTATTTATGGGTCAGGACATTCTATCAGAAGAACACGATAATACCGTCCCACTCAGAGATGGACGTGTGGTGACGCCTGAATATACTTTCTTGGGAGAGGAAATCTATGATACAGAGACAGGGGAGGAACTGCAGGATCAGTTTACCGAAGAGGAATTGGAAGCACTTTATCGCTATAGAGATAATGCGAGAGAAGAGCTGAATCATTCCGACGAAGTTCTGATGAAAGATCTACTGCGTTTCTATAACCCTGAACCTCTGGATGGATTGAAAGAAATCGATTATCTGTATCGTGATCAATTGGATATCCTCGAGGATCACCCAGAGAAAGACGAAAGCCTGATTGAACAAAATGGTGGGAGATCGAGCATGCATCTGTATGAAACAGATGCACCGGAGCTCGAAGGATCAGAAAGTGGTGCACCATATGAAGGTTATAATCCACCAAGTCCGCCGGAGTGAAGCAGGTCAAAACTAAAATAAAAATGTTGAAGCTTAAAAGGCAATATATATTTTTTTAAGCGATAAACTATAAAATGAAGTGTTCCTATGAAGCCCCCTAGCCATATTCAATATGAGCAGGGGGTTTTTCAACGGTATTAAATTCAATAAGCATGTTCTTTTACCCCCTACATCTATAGTATAATGGTAGCAACTTCCAATAGATAAGAATGGGTGAATGACATATGAGTTACGAAAGAGAGGATACTCTTGAGGCGAAGGTCATGAAGCGTCTTGAGGGTATTGGATATGAACGGGTGCCGATCAGAAGCAACGAGGCACTGGAACAGAACTTCAGGGATATCCTGAACAGGCGTCATGCGAAGCTGAAGGCGGATCCGCTCTCCGACAAGGAATTCAGCCGGCTGATGACGCAGATCAACAACAAGAGTGTATTCGACAGTGCGAAGATCCTCAGAGATAAGTTTGTCCTGAAGCGGGATGACGAGACGGAACTCTACCTCGAATTCTTCGACCAGAAGAACTACGCGCGGAACAGCTTCCAGGTGACGAATCAGATCAGTGTGGAGGATAGGTTCAAAGGGCGGTATGATGTGACGGTCCTGATCAATGGCCTGCCTGTGGTGCAGCTCGAACTGAAGCGCCGGGGTGTGGCGATCAACGAGGCATTCAACCAGGTGAAGCGGTACCGACGGGACAACTACACGGGTCTGTTCCGCTATACGCAGCTGTTCCTCCTCAGCAACTACAATGACACTAGATACTTCGCCAATGGGGACAAGGAGATCATGAAGAGCCACATGTTCTACTGGACGGATGAGGAGAACAACCGCATCACGAACCTTGATGCATTCATCGGCAGTTTCATGGCACCAACACACTTGGCGAAGATGATTTCCCGGTACATGATCGTCAATGAGACGGACAAGAACCTCATCGTCATGCGGCCCTACCAGGTGTATGCCACTGAAGCCCTAATCAACCGCGCACTCAACACCGACAGGAATGGCTACGTTTGGCATACGACGGGAAGCGGGAAGACGTTGACCTCATTCAAGGCGAGCCAGCTGCTGGCACAGGAGCCGGACATCAAGAAGGTCATCTTCCTCGTCGACCGTAAAGACCTGGATACCCAGACGCAGAAGGAGTTCACAAAATTCGAACCGGACTCCGTCGATCATACGGACAACACGAAGCATCTGCTCAGACAACTTGGGGATAAAAGCAAGCCGATGATCATCACGACGATCCAGAAGATGACGAATGCCATCAAATCAAACCACCCGGTGATGGACGACTACCGGACGGACAAGGTGGTCTTCGTCATCGATGAGTGCCACCGTTCACAGTTCGGTGACATGCATATGGAAATCCGCAAACACTTCAAAAATGCCCAGTACTTCGGCTTCACCGGTACCCCGCGCTTCAAGGAGAACCGCAGTCAGGATGGACGCAGCACAGCAGACATCTTTGATACGTGCCTGCACAGCTACCTGATCAAGGATGCCATCCGGGACGGCAACGTGCTCGGCTTCTCCGTTGAATACATCAGCACCATCAATGACGAGCTCAAGGTGATGGATGAACAGTATGTGTCCAAGATCGATACGGATGAAATATGGATGGCGGACAAGCGTATTGAACTCGTCACCCGGCACATCCATCAGATTCATGACAGGAAGACGAAGGACCGGGAATATGTGGCGATCTTCGCCACCCAGAGCATCGACATGGCGATGAAGTATTACGATATGTTCCAGAAGGTGAATGAAGAAGCGGAACGTCCGCTCAACGTGGCGACCATCTTCACGTACCAGACGAACGAGGACATGAAGGACGGCGATACGAAAGAGGCCGCGAAGCATCAGCTCGACCGGGTGCTCGGCGACTACAACAAACAGTTCGGCACGAACTTCTCCATCGATACGTATGGCAGCTATTTCGAGGATGTGTCGAAGCGGATCAAAGGGGAGAAGGCGGTCGAACAGATCGATATCCTGATCGTCGTCAACATGTTCCTGACCGGATTCGACAGCAGGAAGCTCAACACCCTCTACGTCGACAAGAACTTAAAGCACCATGACCTCATCCAAGCCTACTCCCGCACCAACCGGGTGGAGAAGCAAAAGAAATCCTTCGGCAATATCGTCGTATACCGCAATCTCAAGAAAGCAACCGATGACGCCATCCAGCTCTTCAGTAAAACAGACAGCACGGACACCGTCCTGAGCAAGTCGTATGAGGAGTATCTGGACGAGTTCAAAAAGGCGTTAGATGAAATGCATGCCATTGCACCGAACCCTGGTGATGTGCAGATGCTTGAGGATGAAACGATCATCAAATCATTCATCCTGGCATTCAGAGCACTCGGCCGGGCACTGGTTAAGCTGAAGACATTTGAAGCATTCGAGTTTACGAGGGAAGAAATTGGCATGTCGGAACAGGACTATGAAGACTACAAGGGACAATATGTTGATCTTTATGAACGGTATGTCCGCGGTGAGGGAGAAGGGGAGAAGGTGTCCGTTATCAATGACATCGACTTTGAGATTGAACTCATCCGCAATGACAAGATCAATGTCCACTATATCCGCATGCTGCTCCGCAACATTGACCTCGAAGATGAAAAGCAGCAGGCTCAGGAGCGCAAGAACATCAAGATGCTGCTTGACCGTGCGGACGATGAGCAGCTCAGGCTCAAAGCCGACCTCATCCGGGAGTTCCTGGACAAGGTCGTGCCGACGCTCGAAAAGGATGCGAACATCGATAAGGTCTACCTCGATTTCGAGGAGGACAAGCAGAATGAAGTACTCAAGGAGTTCTCGGAAGAGATGGATATGCAGCACGGGAAACTGCTCCAGTTCCTGACCGAGTACCAGTTCAGCGGCCAGTTGTACCGTAAGGACATCTCGAAGGAATTATCAGGGCCATTCATGAAACGCAAGAAGAAGGTCGACAAGGTGATCGACTTCATCAAGAAGACGACCCGCAAGTTCGGGTTTGCAGAATAACAGGATAAGTATACAGGAGGAAACACATAGATGATGACAGTAACCGAAAAGCAGCGCCAGCAGCAGGCGGAGCTGCACAAGAAATTATGGAGCATTGCGAATGATCTGAGGGGAAATATGGATGCGAGCGAGTTCAGGAACTATATACTTGGACTCATCTTCTACCGTTTCCTGTCTGAGAAGACGGAAGCGGAAGTCGACGATATGCTGAGGGAGGACAACATCTCCTACTCTGAAGCATGGGAAGATGAAGAGATGCAGGAAGCACTGAAGGAAGAACTCACGACACGCATCGGCTACGTCGTAGAGCCGCGCTATCTCTTCAGCACGATGATCGGGGAGATTGAAGCGGGGGACTTCGACATCGAGAAGCTGTCCGAAGCCATCTCAGCCGTCGAGGCATCGACGCTCGGGGAGCAGAGTGAGGATGACTTCACGCATCTCTTTGATGATATGGACCTTACATCCTCACGCCTCGGCAACAGTGTATCCGCCAGGACGAAACTCATCTCCAAAGTCATGTTGAATTTGAACACATTGCCATTCGTGCACAGTGATATCGAAATCGACATGCTCGGTGACGCTTATGAGTATATGATCGGACAGTTCGCCGCCACAGCCGGCAAGAAGGCAGGGGAGTTCTATACACCACAGCAGGTGTCCAAAATCCTCGCCGAAATTGTGACGACCGGCAAGACAGACCTCAAGAATGTCTATGACCCGACATGCGGTTCCGGATCCCTCCTGCTCCGTGTGGGCAGGAATGCCAATGTCAGACACTACTATGGCCAGGAGTACAACAGTACGACATACAACCTCGCCCGAATGAACATGCTTCTGCATGATGTGAACTACAAGGCATTCTCCATAGAGAACGGCGATACACTCGAAGAGCCGGCATTCGGTGATATGAAGTTCGAAGCCGTCGTTGCCAATCCACCATACAGTGCCAAGTGGAGCGGAGATGCTTCATTCCTTGAGGACGATCGGTTCAGCGACTACGGCAAGCTCGCACCGAAATCAAAGGCAGATTTCGCCTTCATTCAGCACATGGTGCACTACCTTGATGATCACGGCACCATGGCCGTCGTCCTGCCGCACGGTGTCCTCTTCAGGGGTGCAGCAGAAGGTACAATCCGCAAGTATCTGATTGCAAATAAAAACTATCTCGATGCCGTCATCGGACTCCCGGCCAATATCTTCTACGGTACTAGCATCCCGACATGCATCCTTGTCTTCAAAAAGAATAGACATGCAGATGACGATGTCCTCTTCATCGATGCTTCAAATGCATTCGAGAAAGGCAAGAACCAGAACCATCTGAGGGATCAAGACGTGGAGAATATTCTCGAAACATATCGTAATCGGGAGACTGTAGACAAATACAGCTATGCCGCAACACTCGAAGAAATCGAAGAGAACGACTATAACCTGAATATCCCGAGATACGTCGATACATTCGAAGAAGAAGAACCCGTCGACCTCGAGCAAGTCCAAAAGGACATCAAGGCAATCGATGCAGAAATCGAAACACTTGAAGCAGAAATCAATGGATATTTGAAAGAACTGGGTGTGTTGTATGATGAGTAAACAGAATGTACCTGAGTTGAGATTTCCGGAGTTTAGTGGGGAATGGAAAGAAGCAGTTACTGAAGAACATTTTACATCTATAAGAAACGGCTTTGTAGGAACAGCTACTCCTTTTTACACAAATTCAAGTGGAGTGAAATATTTACAGAGTAATAATATCAAGAATGGCCAAATCAATAATAAACAAATAGTATACGTTACAAGAGAATTTCATGAAAAATATATAAAAAATGAATTGAGAGTTAATGATATGTTGATGGTTCAATCGGGCCATGCAGGTGAAACAGCTATTGTAAATAAGGAGTATGAAGGAGCCAATTGTCATGCTTTAATAGTAATGAAACCTAAAGATACCCTAGATACTCATTATTTAAATTATTATTTCCAAACCTATAATGGTCGAAAAGAAATCTATAAATTAATAACTGGAAATACAATTAAGCACATATTAGCTAGTGATGCGAAAAAAATAAAATTTCCACTCCCTTCTTTAAAAGAGCAAAGAAAAATAAGTAACTTCTTTAGACAGATTGATCGACTGATTGAGCTGGAAGAGAAGAAGCTTGAGTTATTGGAAGAACAGAAGAAGGGGTATGTGCAAAAGATTTTCTCTCAAGAACTAAGGTTCAAAGATGAGAATGGTAATGACTATCCGGAGTGGGAAGAGAAAAGTTTCAGTGAAATCTTGGAAGTTATGTCAGGGAAAGATTATAAGCATCTTAACAAAGGAGAATATCCTGTCTATGGTACGGGGGGGTACATGACTAGCGTAGATAATTTCTTATACAAGCAGGATGCTATTGGAATTGGAAGAAAGGGTACAATAGATAAACCACAATATCTAAAGGGACCCTTCTGGACAGTTGATACGCTTTTTTATTGTATCCCCCAAAATCGAATAGATATTAGTTTTTTATACTATTTATTTAATCAAATAAATTGGAAAAAATTCGATGAATCAACTGGAGTGCCAAGTTTAAGTAAGAATACGATTTATAAAGTGAAGGTTAAAACACCTTGTTTTAAAGAACAACAAAGAATTGGAGATTTTTTTGTGCGATTCAATAAAATGATAAATCTACAGAATGAAAAGATAGTTAAATTGAATAAAGAAAAGCAGGGACTGTTGCAAAAGATGTTTGTTTGAATTGACGAATAGCTGAATTTTTAAGATTTATATTATTCTAGGAATGTATTAGGATGTGACTTTAATATGGAAAACAGTTTTGTGAAAAGTACTGATAGAAGAATTAAATTGAAGAACCAATTTCAAAAGTTAACTCCTAAAGAGGTAGAAAATCTGGTGGCTTATGAAGATGCTCTGGATTATGGTTTGGAAGAAGATGATATATACAATATTGCTGTGACTGGAGGGTATGGAACAGGTAAAAGTTCTGTTATTGAAAGTTTTAAAAGAAAACTTGACAAAAGTTACTCTCCGTATTCTTCGAAAGATTTACTGAATATTTCGTTAGCCCATTTCTCAGATGACAGTAGTGAGAGTAGAGCAACAGAGAAATATGAAGGCAAAGATACAAGAGAAGAAAAACCTAAAAAAGATGAAACGGATACAAGAGCAGAAAAGCAGTTTATTGATTTGAACATTATTGAAAAGAAGATAGTGAACCAATTGATACATCAAATTGATCCTAAAAAAATACCTCAATCTATATTTAGAGTTAAAGAAAAAATTCCTATGTGGAAAATAGTCGCTTATACTGTTTACATATTAATATTCATCATATTGTTAGGTAGTAGCATTTTTGCAGAAGAAAGTATTTCAATTTTTAATATTAATTTCAGTAGAAACCCTCTGCTTTTAGGAACTCTGATGTATAGCTCTTTCGGGATTTATAAAATTGTTAATTATCAAGCTAACAAGAGAATGTTAAAAACAGTTTCTATTTATGGAAATGAATTAAAAATTGATGAAGAAGTAACTACTACTTATTTTGATAAGTTTATAAATGATGTAATTTATCTATTTTTAAACTCTGAGAAAAAGGTTTTTGTATTTGAAGATCTAGATAGATTCAATGAATCTCGTATATTTGAAAAATTACATGAAGTAAACACCTTGCTTAATAAACGATTAAATTCATTTAGTAATGAAAACTCGAATGTTTCTAAAGAAAAAATCACTTTTGTTTACCTCATTAGAGATGACGTTTTTGAGTCGAAAGAACGAACTAAATTATTCGATTTAATCATACCGATAGTCCCTGTAATTATCCCGGCAAACTCTTATGATAAGTTTGTACAATTAATACGAGAAAAAGAATTAAGCCTTGAGTTTAACCAACAAACTCTCAAGAAAATTTTTATATATATAGACGATATGCGGTTAATGAAAAATATAATAAATGAATATTTAGTTTACAAATCAAGATTAAATACTAACTTAAACAATGAAAAATTGTTGTGCTTAATAATATATAAAAATGTTTTCCCTAAAGATTTTTCCCAATTTCAATATGGCCAAAGTTTCATAGATTTAGTTCTTTCACAGAAGAATATTTTAATAGAAGAATTCGTGAAAAATTTTAAAGAAGAACTTGAAAATATTAATGTGTTAATAGAAGAGGCAAAACAAGAAACTTTAAATAATATAAATGAATTAGAAGCGTTATATTTTATGCCTGAAGAATTTACCCATATCACGGTCAATGGAAAAAAAGAAACGGACTTTAAAAATAAAGCAGATTTTATATCCATCGTAAAAAATAATAACTATAAAGTTGATATAACTTCAATTGGTATAAATGGTTATCGAAGAAATAATGAGAATATAAATATAGAAAATAAATTTAAAGATATGTATAAAAATGAAGAATTTAATAAAAGAAAAAGAGCGATAGAAAGTAAAATTAAAATTAAAGAAATTTATAATAAAAGAAAGAGACTATTAAGTGAAATAGAAGAGGTAGAAAAAAAAGAGTTTAATGAACTTGTTGAGAATAAATCTAAAGCTTATTTTATGGACTTTCTAGAAAATAATATAGAGAGCCATTTCAAATATCTAGAAAAAAATAATTATTTCTCGTTAATTATATTTTTGTTAAGAGAAGGTTTAATAGATGAAAAAAGTAGTGATTATTTGACTTATTTCTATGATATGAGTATATCGAAGCAAGATAGGGACTTTCTTAGAAAATTATATGATAGAACAAAAATTGATTATAATTATAGAGTTGAAAATCCTAAAAGACTCCTTTTAGATATATCCCCTTCAGATTTTGAAAGATATAATATAAAAAATTTAGATTTGGGAAAATATATATTGGAAAATAAGGAGAAAGTATATATAACTCACTTATTAAAAAACATTGATAAAAATAGTCTAGGTTTTTACTTATATAATCTTTTTGATAATTTGAATTCAAGCAAAAAATATTTGTTAGAATGCTTAATCAAACAAGATATTGATTTTCTACAAATAATTAAAGATGAAACAAAATTATCAGATTATGATCGAGATTTTTTCTATTTATATTCGATAACGATCCTTGATAAGGAAAGTTTGATAATATTGGAAGAGCAGTATGAGCTAGTAAACTATATCAATAATATTGATTTGTCAAATGAAGAGCTCGAAACTGAAAATATTTTAAAGATACTAGATACAATTGAAAAATCTAAAATCAAATTTAAACACATGCCTAATAACTCAAACAAACAGGAATTTGTACTCTCCATAATTGAATATGATTTATTTGAAATCAATAGGAAAAACTTAGAAAGTATTCTAGAATGTTTGGAGAGTGATTATAGAGATGAGGAATTTGTCAGTTCTAATATAAGTCTATTTTCCAAACTAGAAAATAAACCTCTTAAAAATAATATTTTTAATCTAAATTTGAATATTTATTTAAGGTTATACATAGAATTTGGAGCGGAGGAACTCAATGATGATATGTATGATTTGGTTCTAATATTAAATAATTCTCAACTAGATGAAGAGCTAGGAAAAAAATATTTAAGCAAATTAAATTCTATGAAAGCCATTAAAAATTTAAAAGATGTTAGTAATAAATATTGGGATAATATTATTAAAAACAATAATTATGAAATTAACTTAGACAACTTAATTTTGATATTTAATTTTCAGGAAGAAATCCCCGATGATATTATAGATTTTTTAAATGAAGAAAGTAGTGACTTGTCTTTCGAATTGTCAAAAGAAAATAAATTTAAACAAGAAGAGATAGAAACAACTTTTAATCATTTAATTAAGATACAAAAACTGGATATAGGTAAAAATCAAAACATCATTACTTCTTTTGGTGAAAAAGTAAAAGACTTGGATGATTTCGAATTAACATCTGAGGAAATAAAATATTTGTTAGATAATGATGTGATTGAACTAACTGAAAATAATTTAGATATCATTTTAGGCAAGTATAGAGAGGGGTTTAAAGATTCATATAAAAGTGATGAGATAGTTAAATCAATGAATAAATCACAGTTAACTGCAATACTAAAAAATGATTATTTTTCATTTGAAAAAAGGGAAAAATGGTTCATTATTAACATCAGAAAATTGGAATTAGTGGATGTCTTAACATTTATTAAAAATAATGATTTAACACATGATCTAATCTATGTTTTAAAGAAAAGACCAAAGTATGTAGAATATAATAGGGTGAATTTAGCTATAGCTGAGTATTACAATGGGAAAGAACTGATAGCTAGAGGGGAGGTAATGAAGGAGGATAATTTAATTTATCTAAGTGGAAGAGATTTAAGTATCAACCAAGATTATAAAGGCATAGACCTTGATGAATTTATTAATTAGTTATTTTATCCACATTATATATATATCATATTTTCCAGTAATAAAATAATGGACTGTTTTGACTAAATACAGGCTCAGGCCGCTCTTCAGGCTTTCCATAGCACATATCAAAGCTGACACCACCTGGGTAGGCACCGTAATTCGCATAATCTTCACTTGCTTCTAACTTCTTATGGCCATAGCCGGCAGGGAGGATGATGAGGTCTCCTTTTTCCGCTTCTACCACCTCACCCTGCTCACCGCCAAGCTGCAGTGTGGCATGACCTTCTTTGACAGCAAGCACTTCATGGGTGTTGCTGTGATAGTGGTGGAAAGGGTGGACGGAGCCGAGCCACTCCCCGGACCAGCCATTGGAGTTGAGGATAGCGGGAATGTCAACTCCATCTTCAAACACACTCTTATAGATCAGGAGGGGGAAGTCGGGGGGGGGGGTTGGGTATCTTACCATCGTCTTCGACCTTGATTGTAATGACTTCAATCTCTTCAGTGCGTTTCATCTTCATCCCTCCATATATTCATTATTATACTTTTACCGCTTCTGACTGAAACTAACCATTACATCATAAGTCCATAAAAAAGGAGCAGATTGCTCTGCTCCAATAGATTCAACATATGGGAGTCTCCACAGTGGTGGAGGCTCCTCTTATTTTTCAGTCCATCTCATAATACGCGCTGAACGGGTCGAGCTCCTCGATGGTCGTGATGTCATGGGGGAGCAGGGGCACGCGGATGAGGTTCTGATTCGTGAAGGTATCTTCAATCTCCTTCAGATACCGCTGCTCATGCTCCCGCCTCTGGGCGAGGAAGGTGCCGTCGGCTTCATCCGGCAGCACCTTATTGATGATGAGCGTCTTCACATGCAGGTGGTACTTGTCGAGGAGGCCCACGGCCTTCTTGGTTTCAAGTATCGGCAGCCTTTCCGGATTCAGGACGAATATGAATCCCGTCTTGCCGGACTCGAGCATGATCTCCCGTGCCTTCTTGAAGCGGTTCTGCCGGGTGAGTAGGACATCATAGATCGGGTCCTCAACCGGTTCCCCGTCATTCAGGAGCTGGGTGTAGTTCTCATTCGTCTTCTGCCGCTTCTTCAGCAGCCCCTCGATCCACACGCCCATCAGTTCCGGCAGTGTAAGCAGCCTTATGGTATGACCGGTGGGGGCGGTGTCGAAGACGAGATGGTCGTATTCGCTTTCCTCCTCGATGATGATGGAGACGAGCTTGTCGAACAGCGCCGATTCATCGGCACCGGGTGATGCCTGGGCGGTATCGAGCTGGCGGTTGACCTCCTCGATCATGCTGGACTGGACGGTGCCCTTGATGTTCTCCTTCACCGAGTCGAGGTACTTCTTCGTCTCATGCTCCGGATCGATCTCAAGCGCATGAAGGTTATCTGCAATTTGTACAGTTTCTCCGCCGATGTCACGCGAGAAGATGTGCCCGAGGTTATGGGCCGGATCGGTCGAGACGAGAAGCGTCTTTTTCCCGGATTTTGCGAGTTGCCATGCGATGGCGGCAGCGGAAGTGGATTTGCCCACGCCTCCCTTGCCGCCGATGAACAGAATCTTCTTTGTATGGATGTTCATGGATATGCTCCTTTAGTGTAGTCAGCAGCAGCGGATACCGGTCAAGGGCGACTTGTCCATTCCCATGCGGAGATGCCAGTCGTGGAAGTCCTCGATGATGTGCGGGTACAGTTCCAAGGTGTAGTAGTAGACCGGATTCGGTATGCCGATCATCTCGGAGTAGAGGAGCAGCAGGAAGAGGTCATCCTGGTCCCTCAGCTCCCTGGCCACTTCCGTCCGGTGCGGCATTTCGAGCACTTCCTCGTAGTACCGGATCAGCTTCTTGATATGGTCGAGCATAGGTCATCCCTCCTTACTCGTCATTGCGGTGCTGTGCAAGTTCATTATCGAACTTGCCGGTAAGTGCCTGGATGGACGTAATGACGATCCAGATGGCGAAGAAAATACACCAAATAAAACCCCAAATCTACTGCCATAGATTGGAGGTTCTGTGTTTCATGTACAGCCTCCTATTTATTACTTGTATTATAACATCATTATCTTTGGAAATACGGTGTGGGTAGAAGGAGGTGGGCTCCGCCAGTAGTGACAGAGGGACTCATCGGTATTTCATCAATAATTCCTTCGGGATATGGCAATAGTCATCGGGGCATCTCTCCAGTCGATCCTGGTGCTCGTCTGCACTTCTTACATAGTGTGTAAGGGGAAGGACTTCGACGGCGATTTTCGCGTGATCCTCCCTCTGCTGTATGAAAGCTTCCGCTTCTTCCAGATGCATCGGGTCTTCGCTATATAATCCAGTTCGGTATTTTCTGCCGACATCTTCCCCCTGGCGGTCGATACTATATGGATTGATGATTTCAAACAGATGGCCCATCAATCGATCGATGGAGGTGACGGTCGGATTGAATTCGGTCTTTACACACTCGGCATAGCCGTCATACACGCCTTCGAGCGTGTCACTGGTGCCGTTTGCCCTACCAGCTTCTGTAGATATGACACCAGGCAGGGTCTTGATGAAGGCCTGGACGCCCCATAGGCATCCGCCGGCCAAGTATACGGTTTCCATATAAGCTGCTCCTTTCAGTCACTTGAATACTTTTCTCGGAAACTCCAGGATGAGTGGGCTGCCGAGTTGAAATAGACGCTCAACGCCCTCTCACCACTCTGATTGCGCCGCAGATAATGTCGGTGCTCCCTGAGGTGGGAGATGTGCTCCAGCTTATACCGCTCGACCCCTGGTTGTAGCCATGCACCATCTTCTCGAGCTGGTCGAGGGTGATGATGGGTTTGAAGTCCGCAATGCACTGGTCATATATGGACTTCGGCTTTCCCCTAGGAAAGCCTCCTCGAAATTTTCAGGGTCGATTTTGCGGTTGTAACGATTATTACTCACATGCCCATCCATTTTGTCATTGGTTTCACGTTTCCATATTATCATTGTCGGGAAGAGGAGGGTAATAATAGCTATTGTTTACAAAAAGTAATATGCGATGATTATACTTTTTTTAGTTTATTGGGAGGAGTGTAATTATGAGTCCGGAACATATTGGATTTGCACTGCTTTGTCTGGGGATTTTCCTCCTGATCGGAAAATGGATCCGGATGCGCGTGGAATTGATGCAGAATCTTTTCCTCCCGGCGTCCGTCATCGGAGGATTCGTGGCATTGTTTTTAGGTCCGGGAGTACTCGGACGGATTGCTGGGAACTTTGTCGGGGAAGACTCGTTCTGGACAACAGGAATATTGACGGAAGAAATTATGGAAGTCTGGTCGTCACTTCCGGGTCTCATGATCAACGTCGTGTTTGCGACGCTGTTCATCGGTACGGTTTTACCGAATGTGAAGCGGATATGGAATGTGGGTGGACCACAATTGGCCTTCGGCTGGTCTCTTGGCTGGGGGCAGTACGTCATTGGTCTACTGCTGACAGTTCTGGTGCTGGTGCCGTTTTATGACATCCCGCCGTTTATCGGTGCGCTTGTTGAAATCGGTTTTGAGGGCGGCCACGGTACGGCAGCCGGTTTACAGGAAACGTTTGCAGAGCTTGGGTTCCCTGAGGCCTATGATCTCGCTGTCGGCATGGCCACCGTCGGTATCCTGAGCGGGGTGATCTTCGGTATCATCCTGATCAACTGGGGGGTCCGCCGGAACAAGACGAAAATCATCAGCGATGTAAAAGGAATGTCAGCTACGAAGAAAGCGGGCATCGTCGAAGAGGAAGACCGTGGTTCCGGTCCTGAAAAGACGGTACGCGCCGAATCCATTGAAACACTTACTTTCCATTTTGCCATAGTGGGCCTTGCCATCTTTATCGGCTATCTTCTGCTAGAAGGTCTCAAATGGCTGGAAGCTGTCTCATTCGGCTCGGACTTCATGACATACGTCCCACTGTTCCCATTGGCGATGTTTGGGGGACTGGCGGTCCAATTCTTTGTGGACAAATACGATACAGCCCGCCTCGTAGACAGGCAAATGATTACGACTATACAAGGATTTGCCCTTGATATCCTCATCACCAGTGCGATTGCGACCGTTTCCTTGGCGGTACTGAGTGAATATCTGGTGCCGTTCCTACTCTTGGCATTAGCCGGCATCGTATGGAACGTCTTCGGATTCTTTGTATTCGGTCCAAGGATGATTCCGGACTACTGGTTGGAGCGTGCCATCGGGGACTTCGGCCAGTCGACCGGGGTGACAGCCACCGGCCTGATGCTGATCCGTGTGGCCGACCCCGAGACGGAATCGCCTGCACTTGAAGGTTTCGGCTACAAGCAGCTGGTCTTCGAACCGTTTCTTGGCGGCGGGCTCGTTACTGCATTATCCGCACCGCTCATCTTCCAGTTCGGCCCGATACCGTTCCTGATATTCGCCTCGGCCATGCTGCTGATCGGATTGCTTATGGGTCTGCTTTATTTCGGGAAGAAAAGGGCGGAATAATCGCTCCAGGATTTCGGAACAATCATTGCTTATGAACAAATATTAGATAAAACCATTGCACAATAAAACCGCTGATCTATTTAGATCAGCGGTTTTATTGTGCAATTTATGGTCCGTGTTGAAGCTTATTTCTTTCTTGGTGCGGGGAACCAAAATCTTGAGCTTCAGATCTGTATCGTCTGCAGTTCCGTCGGGAAAGTGGTGAGGACTTCCGCTTCTCCCGATTCGTTGATGTACACTTCTTCCTCTATGCGGACACCGCCGTAGCCTGGGATGTAGATGCCGGGCTCGACGGTGAACAGCATGCCGGGTTTGGCGACATCTTCGTTCAAGTGATGGATGGACGGCGCTTCATGGACTTCGATGCCGAGGCCGTGTCCAACGCGGTTATTGAAGTATTCGCCGTAGCCGTGGGACTCGATGACGCTGCGCGCTGCGATGTCGAATTCCTTGAGTGGTACGCCAGCTTTGACGGCGTCGACACCGGCTTCTGTGGCAGCTTTGACGATATTGTAGATATCATTCTGTTTGTCGGTCGCTTCACCGATGATGAAGGTGCGTGTGATGTCCGAGCAGTAGCGGTCATGGGTGATGACACCGAAATCGATGAGCAGGAAATCACCGTTTTCGAGCGTTCTGTCACCCGGGGTACCGTGCGGCAGTGCGGCCTTTTCGCCGGCCAGGACCATGGTGGAGAATGATGGGCCGGCGGCGCCATGGACTTTCATCAAGTATTCGAATTGGGCGACAAGCTGGGCTTCGGTCATGCCGGCCTTGATGGTCTTGAGGCCTTCTTTGAGCACGGTTTCAATGATGCGCACCGCTTCTTTCATGCCGTCGACATCCTCACGGCTCTTGAATGTCCGCTGCAGGTTCAGTGCTTCCTGGATATCGGTGAAGCGTGCTTCGGGGAAGACACTTTTCAGTCCATTGTGATGGGCGACAGTGACGACATTCATTTCGATCCCCATTGTCTTCACTTCGCTCTTGATGGTGGCTTTTATGAGGGCGAATGGATCTTCCTCATCGGAAATCGGGATGATGTGGTCGGCATCCGCAACTTCCGCTGCATCCTTATCGAGTGCCGGAAGGAAAAGGTGTGTCTCTTTACTTTCTACATCGATGAAAAGCGACATGTAGCGCTCGTGGGGGTCGGCAAAGAAGCCGGTCATATAATAGATGTTTGACGGATCGGTGATGAGTGCAGCATCAACCGCCTGCTCTTTAAGATTGGAAATCAGTGCATCTTTTCTGGATGTGTAATCGATGGTCATAGTAGTAGTCCTCCAAAATTTTGATTCTTTCCAGTATATCGAAAAGCGGACAATGCGTCTAACTGGAAAATAGTGGCACGGAAATTTCTTTATATTCTAAAACAAGAAAAGGGAGGGAATGAAGTGAATTACAAAAGAATGATCAAAACCATCGACATGCAAGTGGCAGGAGAGCCGCTTCGGATCATCATGAGCGGGTTGCCAACCATTAAAGGAGAGACACAGCTGGAACGCCGTGCCTACTGCATCGAGCACCTGGACGGTATCCGAAATTTTTTGATGAATGAACCAAGGGGGCATGAAGGGATGTACGGCTGCATCATTACACCGCCGGCTGAGGAGGGGTCTGACTTCGGCGTGCTATTCATGCATAACGAAGGATGGAGCACGATGTGCGGGCACGGCATCATTGCGGTCGTCACTGTGATGATCGAGACGGGCGCCTGCGGGGACAATTCCGATAAGAGAAGGTTTGTGATAGACAGCCCGGCAGGAAAAGTCATTGCCCAGGCGCAATATGACGTGGATGAAGAACTTTTGGTTACATTTGAAAACGTCCCTTCATTCGTCTATCTGGAAAACATCACTTTGGAGGTTGAAGGGAAGCAGCTGAATGCCGATGTGGTTTTTGGCGGCGCGTTTTATGTGTTTCTTAACAATCGACTTCTGAATTTGCCACAAAAACATGAACATCTGGCTGAGTTCAAGGAGTGGGGCGCCGTGATCAAAGCGGCGGTCGAGAAGCAATACACCATCCGACACCCACTTGAAGCAGGCTTGAATGGCATCTATGGCGTCATATTTTCGGAGGAGTCGAAAGAAGGCACATGGCAGAACATCACAATCTTTGCAGATAGACAGATCGACCGGTCCCCGTGTGGTACGGGCACGAGTGCGAAAGCCGCCCAACTCTTTAGTGATTCAACCATCGGGGTAGGGGGCGCATTCATGAACCGGAGCATTACCGGCGGGATTTTCAAAGGAGAGGTGACCACTGAAACGGAAGTGGGCGAGTACGAAGCGGTCATTGCGAAAGTGTCCGGAAGGGCCAATATAACTGGCTTCCACACTTTTGTATTGGAACCGTCAGACGGGGTGCCTGAAGGGTTTCTGTTATAGCTTGGTGAGAGATCGGCTCACGCAACAAAATAATCAGTAGTCATTGAAGTATAAAAATGAACCCCCATTCCATCTGGAAAGGAGGTTCAATGAGTTATCTGCAAGGTGCCAGCACCTTACATCATGATGCTTCAGAAGTTTAGAGGTCCATTTCATCGGGTGTCATGCCGGAGAATCCGACGGTGTCCATTCCGTCCATCTGATCCATGTCTGCTTCACTGATTTCAAAGTCGAAGAGATGTGTGTTTTCTTCGATGCGTGAAGGGGTTACGGATTTCGGCAGTGGCAGGATGCCGTTCTGCATGACATATCGGATGCACAGTTGTGCTACGGATTTATCATATTTCCCGGCGATTTTTTTGAGGTCTTCGTTTTCAAGCAGGCGGCCGGATCCGATCGGGCTCCATGCTTCGACCAGAATGTCGTGCTGCTTGCAGTAGGCGACGGTATCATCCTGCGTGTACCCTGGATGATATTCGATCTGGTTGACCATTGGTTTGATTTCCGTGTTGACGAGCGCTTCCAGGTGGTGTGGCATGAAGTTGGAGACGCCGATGGCTTTGATCTTGCCTTCTTTATAGAGCTCGGTCATCGCTTTCCACGTATCGAGGTTAATGGTTTCCCAGTCGTCAGACTGTTTCTTGTTTGCTGGCCAGTGGATGAGGTAGAGGTCAAGGTAATCCGTACCGAGTGCTTTCAGAGTGCTGTCGAAAGCGGCTTTCGTCGTCTCATAGCCCCGTTCGGAATTCCATAGCTTGCTGGTGATGAACAGATCTTTACGGTCCACCCCGGATTCCCTGATTGCCTGGCCGACGCTGCCTTCATTTTTATATGCAGCTGCCGTATCGATGTGGCGGTAGCCGGATTCGATCGCCTTCTTGACGGCGTTGACCGCAGTTTCCCCGTCTGGTGTCTGCCATGTGCCGAAGCCGACGCCCGGAATCTCGGTGCCGTTGTGCAATTTGAATGTATCTGTCAATGTCTTCATCTGTCTATCCCTCGCATTTCCTCTGTTTATTTAATACAGCCCCCATTTTATCACGCATGTAAATCGAGCGTTAATGATGTGCACGCTGTGCCAGGTCATGGGCGCAAAAATGGTATGATTGGGGAAAAGAGGGAGGCAGAATCTTATGGAACTGTATCATTTTGAAGAAGAGATGTCGGGCACACCGGAGGAATTGTTCACCATAGTCAATGATGATGAGGAATTGAAGTCGTGGAGCCCGATCTTTGAAGGCAACGACTATCTGACTGAGGCAGAACGGGGAGTCGGCGCCCGCTTCATCACAAAGTTGAAGGTGCTGAACCGTACATACCGCTTCCGGTCTGAGATTACGGAATATGAAAAGAACCAGCATGTTGAAGTGAAGACCGTGCTCAAGCAGGGTGTGATTGTTTCAACCTTCAATTTGGAGCCAGCTGCTGCACGCACGACGAATGTGCACGTGACGAGCACATTCGATCCCGGAAAGCGTAAGTATGCGTTTATGCTTAAAGGGGTGAAGCCAATCATCAAGCAGGTGCTGGACCGGCAGATGAAGAAACTCGGCGGAATGGCAGGACGTTGACGGCATAAAAAAGAAGCGGATGACATTCATCCGCTTCGGTAGTACGCTACAACAATTCGAATTTGAGCATATCGATGACGCCGCTTGAAGGGCTTGGGAAGGCGAAAATCATGGCAGAGAGGTCCTGCGCCGTCACTTTCTGGTTGACTGCGAAAGTGAGGACGTTGACCAAGTCAGCTGCATCATTGCCGTATATTTCAGCGCCGACCAGACGTTTGTCCTGGTCGATGATGATATCCATCTGGGCATCGGTTTCGTTCTTGTACTCAAACAACAGCCGTTTGCCGAACTCGACCGTTTTGACGGTGAGGGCGTCATCTTCCTCCGCTTCGGCAACTGTCGTGCCGATTGTGGCAAGGCGCGGCAGTGTATAGAGTACATTCGGGATGGCCGGGTATTTGAGCGGTTCCGTATTCATGCCGGTGATATGCGCGGCAATGTATTCCGACTCGAATGTGGCGGTCGGCGTGAGTTTTGGAATCGTCTTGTCCAGCACATCGCCGCTTGCGTAGATGTTCGGTTGTGCGGTACGCAGGTAGCCGTCTGTCTGGATGCCGTTTTTCGTATATCTGACTCCGGCATTCTCAAGACCGAGCCCGGCGACGTTCGGTACGCGTCCGGTGGCATCGATGATGCAGTCGGTGGATAGTGTCATACCGGATTCGGTACGCAATGTATAGCGCCCGCCATCCTTCGAGATTTCGGCAGTATCTTCATTGTAGTGGAAATGGACGCCTTCCGACTCGAGTTTTTTGGTGAGCATGCCGACATGCTTGCGGTTGAAGCCACGGAGCATTTCATCGGAATGGGTGATGATATGGACTTCCGCCCCCGTCTTGATGGCGATGGAGGCGAATTCTGCCGTGATGAAGCCACCCCCGATGAATGTGATGTGTTCCGGCATGGACTCCATATCCATGAAGTCACGGCTGTTGCTGGTGTATTCTTTGCCCGGTATGTCGAGTGCGTTGCTGTGCTGGCCGGTTGCGATGATGATTTTATCGGACGTGAACGTCTCTTCACCGACTGCGATGGTGTGGGCATCCTGCAGGGTGCCATGATTCATGTGGATGTCGATGCCCTGCTGTTCGAACATCTGCCTGAGGCCTTCTGACATCGGTGGGATGACTTTTTTCTTGTAGTCCATCAATGAGGGCCAGTCGACTGTAGTGTCTTGGCTGAGGATGCCTTTATAGTGTCCGAGTTCTTCAAGCACTTCAAATGGTCCTTCGAGCAGGATCTTCGGGTTGCAGCCGAAGTTGGTGCAGGTGCCGGCGATGGTGTCCTCCTCGATGATGGCAACTTTCATGTCCGCTTGGACGAGCGCCATTGCAGCGTGCCATGCAGCATGTCCGCTGCCGATGAATGCGACGTCATAATCATATCGTGTCATAGTATCATTACCTCCATAGGTTTGAATCTGGTCTGTCTGTAGTGCGCGCAGTGTGCCGTTATCCGTCATGGTCGATCAACCTAAACATTAAATAAGCGCCTGCATGATTACAAATGATGTGACTTGAAGTCACATTCATTTGCACAAGGCGGGCGGCTCGTCTACTATAAAACTAACAGAATGAAGCGGGAGGCCGTAGTATGAAGAAGAAGGAAAAGAGCGCGCAGCTCGCGGGGAGGTATGCGGATATATTCCGCTGCCCGGTGTGCGGAGGAGATATGCATGTCAGGGAACAGGCTTCACTCGTGTGCGGTAACGGGCATTCATTCGATTTCGCCAAACAGGGCTATGTCAACATGCTGAACAAGCCGGTCAAAACCCAGTATGACAAGACGTTGTTTGAACATCGGCATGCCTTCATCACGGAAAGTGGCTTCTATGACGCACTGCATACGACGATTGCGGATGCAGTGGGGCAGATGACGGGTGAATCAGCCCTGAAGGTGCTGGATGCCGGAAGTGGTGAAGGCTCCCATCTCGCCAAGGTTATGGCACACATCGATAGAGCGGATGCAGTGGGGATCGGTGTCGATATTGCCAAAGAAGGCATCATGATGGCAGCGAAGCACTATCCTGAACAGCTGTGGCTGGTCGGTGACCTGGCAGAACTGCCGATAGCCGATGCACAGAGTGATGTCATCTTGAATATACTATCGCCGGCAAGCTATGAGACCTTCAACAGGGTGTTATCACCAGGCGGACGGATCATCAAAGTCGTGCCGGGTGCGGGCTATTTGAAGGAACTGCGGGAGGTGCTCTATAAGGGGACGGATAAGGCGCAGTATGACAATGCGGATACGGTGGCACTGTTCGAGGCGCAGTACGGGCCTTCTGAACGCATGCACATCACCAAAAACGCACCACTCGAAGAACCAGCACTTCGGCATCTGGCGGGGATGTCCCCGTTGGCCTGGAACCAGGCGCCGGGTGAACTGGATGATTTCATCTCACACCAACGGACGGTGACGCTCGACCTTGAAATACTGATTGGACATAAATAGAAGCGGATGACGCCTGGAGACAATACAGGAAGGAGGCGGTCGCATGGATGAGTGGTACAAGATAGATAATACAGGGAAGATATTCCATGCGGTATCGGATGCGACGAACTCCGCTGTCTTCCGGGTGGCGATGATCTTGAAGGATAAGGTCGATGAAGCCACACTGCAGGAGGCCTTGGATATCGTCGCAGTACGTTTCCCGACGCTGAAGGTGCGCGTGCGTAAGGGGCTGTTCTGGGATTTCATGGAACATAATGATGAACTGCTCAGCGTCAAGCGTGAAGCGGCGCATCCATGTGCGCCGATTGATGCGAAGGAAAACAATGCCTATCTCATCCGGGTGCTTTATTTCGACCGGCGCATCTCGGTGGAGATCTTCCATTCTGTGACCGACGGTGGTGGCGCGGTGGAATTCCTGAAGACGCTCGTCTACCAATACCTGATGCTGGGTGGCATGGAGGACCCGGTGCAGAATGACATCCTGCTACCGGAAGATCCGCCGCAGCCGGAGGAGATGGAAGACAGCTTCGAACGCTTTGCGACGTCCCGGGACATCAAGCGCACTGGCCCCCGGTTGAAACCGTCCTATCAGATCAAAGGGGTGCCGATCGACCCGCCGGGCATCAATGTCATCCACGGGGTGATGGATGCCGGCAAGGTGAATGCTTTCGCCAAGGCGCAGGGGACTTCGCTTACGGGGTTTCTGCTGAGCGTCCTGATTCAGGCAATCCATGACGAGAAGAAAGCAGGCGACAGGCGGGAGGAACGGATCGCGATAGCGGTGCCCGTCAGCCTAAGGCGGCACTTCCCATCCACAACATTGCGTAATTTCTTCTATGTGGCGAACATCGATGTCTCGATGGATGGCTATATGCAGTTCGATCGCCTCATCAAGGAAGTATCGGCCCAACTTGCCGACAAGACGGATAAGGAGAACCTGCAGACCGGCATCAACCGTTTCGTCTCTCTGCAGAGCAATCTTCTGACGCGGGCGGTCCCGGTCATGCTGAAGTATCCGGTCATGCGCTTTGGCTTCAATCAGTTTGGTGAACGGCTCAAGACGATGACTTTATCGAACCTCGGCAACATCAAGCTGCCGGACGCCATGAAACCATACGTCGACCGCATGGAGGTCGTACTGTATCCGACACGGAAAAGTCCGATCAACTGCGGAATCGGCACGTTGAACGACCGGCTTACGATCACATTTTCGCGTTCGATCATAGAACAGGATATCATCCGCACATTCTTCATGCTGCTTAGAGAGAAAACCGGGCAGGACATCACCGTCTACTCGAACGACTGGGGGGATGAGGTATGACGGAATGCCCGAATTGCGGTGTCCGGGTGGGTCAGGCGGAATGTCCGCTGTGCGACGCGCCCACCGGCATCGACAAGCAAGACAGTGAAACTTGGTATCCCAACTACAACCGCGAGGCGCAACGCGTGAAAGCACGCATCACCAGAATCGCGATTTTCCTCGGAGTGCTGGCGGTGATTGCGTCATTGGCGGTCAACATCATCGTCATGCCCCAGTTCCTGTGGGTGTTCTATGTTGCAGTGGCCGTATTCTATGTGCTGGTGTCACTCAGCCATACGATACTTTCAGCCTCCCATATCGGCGGTAAGATCACCGCCCAGGTGGTCAGCCTGACGATTCTGTTGCTGGTGATTGACGCGATGTCCGGATCCGTCCAATGGTCCGTCGACTACGTCGTGCCGTTTCTGATCATTGGTGGCATCCTATTGATGTCGATCTTCATGCTGCGCGTGCGTCTGAGGTGGAGCGGCTACGTGAGCTTCCTGTTGATGATGATCGCACTCGGCTTTGTACCAGGCATCCTTTATCTGGCCGGTGTGGCGACGGTCATGTGGCCGAGTGTCGTCGCCCTGCTTTTTGGCGTCACGACATTCACAGTGATATTCGCGTTCGCCACCCGCGCCTTCATGACCCAGCTTGGCCGGCGCTTCCATCTGTAATATAAATCAAGGGCCGCTCCTCTTCAGAGGGCACTTCAAAATGAAAGGGATGATCGCATGAAAGAGGTCCTCAAAGCTTCAGCCATACTGGCGGGTGTCGGGGTTTTATCGTATTCGGTACGGGCGCTTCTAGTGGAAGAGAGGAGCATCGGCAGCAAGTTTGCCGAAGATATCATCCGCTTCGTCAACTTCGATCTTGAAGATGTGGAGGAAAAGATGCTCGCTGAAAACTTCAAAGAGAACCGCAAGGAGCATAAGATACCGGAAGGCATACTGCGGTCGGAAATTCATACTTCCGAGCAGGCCGGCATGAAGGTCTACCGCATGCAGCCACGTCAGAAGCAGGGCGACAGACGGGTATTCTACTTGCATGGCGGTGGCTACATACATCAGCCTTCCTTGTTCCATTGGATGTTTCTGGACCGGATGGTGGAGGACACGGGGCTTGAATTCATCGTGCCGATCTACCCGAAAACCCCGGAATACACATATGAAGATGCGTATGATGCGGTGGACCAGCTGTACCAGGAACTGTTGGATGAAGACCCGGAAGTGCCCGTGCTGATGGGCGATTCGGCCGGGGGTGGCCTGGCGTTAGGCTTCACCCAGTCACTCGCGTCAAGGCAACTGCCACAGCCGCACGGGCTGATCCTCGTATCGCCTTGGCTTGATGTCACCATGACCCATCCCGAAATGAAGAAGTACGCGGCGCTTGATCCGATGCTGAAGCCAGAAAACCTAAAAGTCATCGGCCGTATCTGGGCCGGGAATGCCGATACGACCTATTATAAAGTGTCGCCGATATACGGTAGTCTAGAGGGCCTGCCGAAGATCCACCTGTTCGTCGGCGAGCATGAAGTGTGCCTGCCGGATGCCCGGAAATTTGCCGGCATGCTTGAAGCGGCCGGTGCGCCCTATAGGTACTATGAATATCCGAAGATGAATCACGTCTTCCCGCAATATCCGATCCGTGAAGGGGCACAGGCACGCCGGCAGATGCAGGAGATATTAAAAGAGTGGGGACAGGTGGCGCACAATGTATAAAAAATTATTTTTGATCGCGGTCGTAATATTGGTATTTCTCGGCCTCTACGTCTTCGACTGGGTGGGACCGAAAAACCGATCCATCGTCATTGTGGCATTTGTCGTCGGCATGCTGCCGCTCTATTTCCTTGTCAGTATAAAAGAGAAAAAGAAGAAGCGGGAGAGCAGACAGGTGAAAGATGAAGAATTGGAGTAAATATAAAAGGCAGTATAGATTTTCATTAATCTTTACTGCCTTTTATAATTTTAAGTTGGAATAAAAATGTTATGAAGCGGTATGCCATCTATACTACTTTTTATAGTCTTATAGAGAATAAATAATATGGTGACATAATTTTCACTCATAGTAAAAAAACCTTGATTTAAACATAGATGTTTAATAGAATAAATTTAACAGAAAATTTAAATAAATTTTGGTAGCGCTTTCTTATCATTAATTGATAATTAATAGAACAAAATCAAATCGAGGGGGTGTGACATGAAAGACTCTTTAGGTTATGAATTAAAAAAAATAAGGAAAGAAAAAAAAATGACCCTCCAAGAATTAAGCGACAAGAGTGGTCTATCCATTAGTTTTCTTTCTCAAATCGAAAGAGGATTAAGAACACTGACATTTACTTCATTAAGAAAAGTTTCTGAAGCATTGGACGTCAATATAAATTTTTTCTTTGAAGAGAGTGTAACAAGTATTAAAAAAGAAGGTAGTAAAAATAAAAAGAAATCTAAAACTTTTACTTATACAAGTCTAGCTGGGCAAATAGAAAAACCTGACTTTATCCCTGCTCTTATTGAGTTGAAGGCAGGGGAGGCACACAGTGCGCCCTATACGCATAGTGGTCAAGAGTTCGTATATGTATTATCTGGTCAGTTAGAAATTGAGCTGGAAGGTGCGAGAGAGACCTTATATGCAAATGAATCAATACATATCGACTCTTCCAAAGCACACCAATGGTATAACAATACTAACCAGTTAACAGTGATATTGTTGGTTTCATCTAATGAAAAATAGCAAAAATCATATTCTCTAGAATTTATGAAATTAAATTCAAGAGTTTATATATTATGTATGAATTTCACACACAGCAAAACTATTATAAAAAAACAATAAAACATGGGGGGATTATATTGAATAGAAATTTAGTGAGAATTATTTTATTAGCATGCTTATTACTGATTACAAGTTCTTGTGGGCCTAAAAAAACTATACCTGAAGGTGAAACAGAAGTTTATGAGTGGAGGATGGTAACACATCAAATTCCCGGAACTGCTAGATATGACGGCACTATCATACCGTTTGTCGAAGCAGTAGAAGAGATTACAAATGGAAGGCTACAAATTGAACCGTACGGAGCAGACACCCTTTTCCCTACTAATGATTCTTTTGATATGGTCAAAAATGGAGTGGTAGAAATGGGAGCTATTTACACAGGTTTTTGGACAGGTAAAGATCCGGTGTTCGCCTTGGGGGGAGGTACAATTCCAGGAGATCCTATTACTGGTTTTGATGAACATTTTTATCGATCTAACCAACTGGAGTCAATAATGGATAAAGCTTATAAGAAATTTAACATTAAAAATCTTGGAGCTTTTGATTACGCTCCTCCTGAAGTTTTAATTTCTAACAAACCAATCGAAAGTATTGAAGATTTTAAAGGGAAAAATATACGAGCAGCCGGTGTAGCTTCACAATTCTATGGGGAATTAGGTGCATCTGCGATATCTTTATCAGCACCAGAAATATATACAGGATTACAATTAGGAACAGTGGACGCAGCGGAGTTCAATGACTTTCTTGTAAACGGTGAAATGGGATTGGATGAGGTTACTAAGTTTGTAATTGACCCTGCCCTTCATGTAGGTCCAAGCACTGACAAAGAATTGATTGTAAATCCAAAATCATGGGAAAAACTGCCTGAAGATTTGAAAGCAGCGGTTTATGTAGCGAGAGATAAAGTCAGATACGAGTCGGCAATAGCTTATGGTGTGGAAAGTAAAAAAGCAGAAACAGAGTGGCGTGATAATCCAGATATAGAATTCATAGAGTTACCAGATGAAGATATCAAAAAGATGAGGGAAATTGGATTTGATTTGATACTTGAATATAAAGAGAAAAGTGAACTGAGCAAAGAGTACGTAGAAGAATACGCAAAAGTACTAAATGAATTAGGGTATGTAGAGGAAGCAAAGATCTTAGGATACCAAGAATAGGTGGGATCAATCATGCAAAAATTAATTACTATAGTTGAATATTTGTCAAAAACTTTAGCTAAAATTGCTAGTTTCATGATTATTCCCCTTACTTTAGTGGTTGTTTATTCAGTTATCATGCGTCGTTTTTTAGGAAACTCACCTGATTGGGGATTTGAAGTAACCATATTTATCTTTGGTATCATGATTCTTCTACTAGGAGCAGATACATTAAGGACAAAAGATCATATTGCAGTAGATGTAATTCAACCATTAATTAAAGGCAAAATTAAATTGGTACTATTAACATTTGTTAATCTACTGATAGTTATTACTACATTTATTTTAATGATCAAGGGATTTGAGTTGGCAGTCGAATCTACACGTATATTAGAGAGGTCAGCTCACCAAACCTCATTTAATCCACCCATATGGTGGTTTAAATGGTTCATACCTATTGGAGCTACGATATTATGGCTTCAATCTTTAATAGAACTTTATAAAACTTGGTTTGAAGGAGGTAAGCAATGGTAGAGCTGATATTTTCCTACGCGCCACTTGGAATGTTCATACTTTTATTAATACTTTTATTTTTGGGTGTGCCAATTGCTTTTGCTTTAGCATTTACAGGCGTTATTTTTGCCTTGATAATGTGGGGCTATGATAGTACCGCTCTATTTACGAGTGGTGCATGGAACATAATGAATAACTACACATTAATTGCCATCCCATTATTTATCTTTATGTCAATTTTGTTGGAAAAATCTAATATTATTTCAGATTTATTCGATACAGTTTATAAATGGTCTGGGCCACTACGTGGAGGACTTGCAATAACAGTTATTATTGTAGGCGCTATAGTTGGGGCTATATCTGGAGTAGTTGCTGCAGGAGTTATTGGTCTCGGTCTTATAGCACTCCCTCAGATGATGAAATATAAGTATGACGAGAAACTTAGTTTAGGTACTATTATGGCTGGTGGAACTTTAGGCCAACTTATTCCACCAAGTTTAAATATGGTTGTTTATGGTGCGATGACCGGGGTGTCGGTATCTAGTCTCTTTGCCGGAGGACTTAGTGCTGGAATCTTACTTATAATATTTTTTATACTATATATTTTATTTATTGCTTATACTAAACCAAATAGCGCGCCAGCCTTAGCCAAAATGGATAGAGCATCTACTAGTGAAAAATTAAGATCGACGAAAAGTGTGTTTTTGCCTTTATTACTAATTGTTTTAGTACTGGGTTCTATATTTACTGGTATATCTACACCGACTGAAGGTGCAGGAGTTGGTGTATTAGGTACATTGCTTATAGGAATCTTCACCAAACGTTTAGATTGGGCGAAAATTAAAAATTCAATGCTTGAATCGGGTAAAATGACTGGAATGGTTGCATGGATACTTATTGGAGCTACGACCTTCAGTGCTGTTTTCTCAGGCGTAGGTGGAAACCAGTTAGTCTCACAACTTGCTTCACAATTGCCAGGAGGAAAATGGGGTGTGCTAATATTTTCCGTAGGATTTATTATTTTACTTGGTATGTTTTTAGAAACAATGGCACTTATTATGCTTGCTGCCCCGATAATTACACCAGTAATTGTAGAAGTTGGTTTTGATCCGTTATGGTGGGGTGTTCTGTTTATGGTAGTGCTTCAAATGGCATTTCTTACACCACCTTTTGGATTTGCAATATTTTACCTCAAGAGTGCGGTAGGTGAAAAGGTGAAAATAGGAAAACTTTATAGTGCTACTCTTCCATTCATATTCATACAAATAGTGGTTATCATCATAATAGTTTTAATGCCTTTCACAGTAACATGGTTACCAAATCTGATTAATCCATAATTGTTTATTAAATTAACTTTAATAAAGTTATAAAATTTATATAAAAAGGATGAGAAAATTATGAAACAAAAATTTGAAGGTGCTTTTCCAGTACTAATTACACCAATGCATGCTGATTATTCCGTAAATTATGAAGGGTTAAAAGAGAATGTACAATATTATTTAGATCAACAAGCAGCGGGGATCGTCATAGTGGGTAGTACAGGTGAATTTGCTTCATTAAGCGATGACGAAAAGGAAAAAATCGTCGAAATAGTCGGGTCTATGTTGAAAGAGACTGATACATCTTTACTAGTGGGTATTGCTGATGAACGGACAGACAAAATAATAAAATATGCTAAACATGCTGAAAAAAATTATGCTGATGGTTTATTATTAATTAATTCTTTCTATCAAACGCCAACCGAAGAAGAAGCTTTCCATCAGTTTAAAGATGTGAATGATCATGTAACCAAACCAATTATGATGTACAACAACCCATTTACAGCAAACATTAATTTAGAAAATGAAACAATTTATAAGATTGATAGAGAACTATCGAAAGTCCAGTATATAAAAGAATCTAGTGGAGATATAAGGAAAGTTAGGTCTATTGCCAATAATACAGAACTCATTATGTTTTGTGGTTCTGATGATTTAGCCTTTGAATCCTTTGTTCAAGGCGCAACTGGTTGGGTATCAGTTGCAGCTAATATAGCTCCTAATAGTGCAGCTAGATTATATGAATTGGTGAAGGCAGGGAAATACGAAGAGGCTAAACTATTAAACAAAGATCTATTACCTCTTTGTGAATTTCTTGAGGATTCAGGTAAATATGTGCAAATAGTTAAAAAAGCTATGGATATCAAAGGTTTGAATGGGGGTCCATCTAGAAAACCAAGACTTGATTTAAAAGAAGAGGAAGTAGAAAAGTTGAAATCTCTAATGAAAAAACTGGATTAAAATATATGATTAATAATTATGGAGCCCTTGGTTGAAGCTAAGGGCTTCTTTTTTGTTATTATAAATTAAACAGTATAAATTTAAACAACAATTTTAGGAGGAAGCCTTTATGGAAATGGTCTGGAACCCGTTCAAGGAAGAAGGAGTGCATTCAGATCTGCTCGAGCACTTCACCCCGGGAGTGATGGAGCGGCCGGCAAAGTTCCACCGGAGTGTGCCGGAGTATGCGGCTACACCGCTGGTCCATCTGAATGGTTTGGCACAACAGCTCGGCGTCCTGAACATCTATGCCAAGGATGAATCGGAACGCTTCGGATTGAATGCATTCAAGGGATTGGGCGGTATTTATGTGATGGCGGAATATTTGAGGCGTTATGAAGGTCTTGAGTTCGATGATTATGCCGAATTGCTGGAGCGGCTTAAAACGCATTCCGGTGTAACATTCGCGACTGCAACAGATGGCAACCACGGCAAAGGGGTGGCGTGGGCGGCCAACTTGCTCGGCCAAAAGGCCAAAGTCTTCATGCCTGAAGGCTCGGCCGAACACCGTCTTGAAGCAGTGCGGCAACTCGGTGCAGAAGCGACTGCCACCACACTCAACTATGATGACACCGTCAAAGAGACGGCCGAATTGGCAAATGAGCACGGTTGGGTGCTCCTGCAGGATACGGCTTGGCCAGAGTATGAAACGATTCCGCTGATGATCATGGAAGGGTACACAACACTCGTGTCCGAAGTCCATGCACAATTGGGGCATACGGCCTTCAATGCCATCACGCATGTATTTCTGCAGGCTGGAGTGGGGTCGTTCGCTGCTGCGGTGACAGCCGCGGCACTCAACCAGATGGACGGTAACCGCCCGCGGATCATCGTGGTGGAGGCGGAAGCGGCGGATTGCTTCCATCAATCGATGAAAGACACTTCCGGCAAAGCGCAACAAGTCACAGGAAGCTTAAATACCGTCATGGCCGGCCTGGCCTGCGGGGCGCCGAGCACCCAGGGCTGGGAGATCCTGAAGGCGTCAGCGGATGCCTTCATTCGCTGCCCGGATGACACGAGCGAGCGGGGCATGCGGCTCTACGGCAGGCCAGTCGGGTCGGATGAACCCATCACTTCAGGTGCTTCGGGAGCCGTCACACTCGGTGCGCTACATGCGCTGATGACAGAAGATAGCCACTCACAAATGCGGCAGGCCCTCGGGCTGGACGAGTCGTCCAATATCCTCCTCATCAATACAGAAGGGGACACGGATCCCGACCACTATAGACGTGTGATGCAGGAGCGACAGCCACGGTGATTGAAACATTGAAAAATCTGAAGGAGGGGTAGCATCAGCAAAGAAAGAAGTTTGATGACGGCCATCATCATCGGGGTCATCCTGTTTGCTGCAGCAGTCATCTACAGTGTGACCACAGACAACGGTCCGTACAGGCACCATACGGGTTTGGGCGAATCGATCGATATTTCCCCGGATGATGATCAGGTGGCCTTCTCCTACTATGATGACGGTAGGGAATCCATCTATCTAGGAGACATCGGCGGGGGAACAGAAGAAATCGTGCCTACAGAAGAGGTGGATCAGACCCATCCCCAGTTCACCCCGGATGGTGAGGGGCTCATATACTTGAGCCGTTCGGAAGAAGGGGTGCAAACCCTTCATCTTCTGCCGGAGATAGGAGGCGAACCCATCCAGCTGACGGACGCTGACACTCATGTCTTTGAGGCCGCGATGTCGCCGGATGAAGAGATGGTCTACTATATCGCAATGCCCTCAGAAGATCTGCTCGCGGCTCCTGACTCGACGGAAAACGGACGGGATCTCCACCGCGTCAGTAGAGAAGGCGACGCACATGAAAAACTGACGGATAAGGATGCATTCGAGATGCGGGGGTTGAATGTCTCCCGGGATGGGGAAACGCTCCATTTCATGGAAGAGTCGATGCGTTCATACGACCTTGAGACCAAAGAGACACATCCTTACGTGGGAATCGGAAGACCCGGCTACATCGGCGTCCCGACGCTGTCACCTGACGGTGCTTCACTTGCCTATACAGCCCAGGCGGGCGAATCGGATAAAGGCACCTACATCTATGAGCTGTTTCTGACGGACATGGAAACGGAAGAGACGGAACAATTGACCAACCAAGATGCTTCGGTAACGGCCCCGGCATTCTTCAACGATGCAGACCGCCTCGCATTTTTGGTTCAGAAGGACTGGCCGGCCGAGCCAGCCGTCTATGAGATGCAGACGATCTCCTATGAAGGGGATGACATGGCGCCGCTTGAAGTCGAGATGCCGGAAACTTCGCGCGGGGTGGATTTTGGGGCGATGGTGGACAAAGCGATCAACACCACAACATTGACGCTCCTCTATCTGCTGACATTCGGGCTGGCCATCGTCTATGCGGAACGCCATGGCCGGGCGCTCATCCCTGTGGCAGCAAGCGCCTTGTTGGCTGCGCTGGCCATTGTCACGATGTTCCTCGGGCTCAGTGACCCATGGAGGACAATCGGAATGATGATGCTTTCCGTCTGGCTGCTCGGCTGTACAGGGGCATTGCTGGTGTTTGCCCTGCTTTATAGAAGAATGAAGCGCTACAGAAGAAACTGAAGACGCTCAGATTATACAGAAAAAGTCTCCATCCTTTTGGATGGAGACTTTTTTAGGCATCATTCCGAATTGCTGATATAGCGTCTGATGTGTTTTGCCGTCACCGAGACCTCGACATCAAGCAGGCCGGATGGCTCGCCGCTGTAGAGTATGGTGCCGCCCTTTAGGCCAGGGCCTGGCCCGACATCGATGATCCAGTCGGCATGGGTCATCATGGTGAGGTTATGTTCGATCAGGATGACGGTGTTGCCCTGGTCGATCAGCTCCTGGAAACATTCAAGCAGGGTCGGGATATCATCTTCGTGCAGCCCGGTCGTCGGTTCATCAAATATGAAGACCTGACCCTTCGCCTCGCCATCGAGGTAGCGGCTGAGCTTGACCCGCTGTATTTCACCGCCGGACAGTGTATCGAGCGACTGGCCAAGCGTCATATAGTGGAGCCCTGTATCCTGTACGGTTTTCAGACGCTCGATGACATGGGCGTTGGTTTTGAAGACACTCAACGCTTCCTCGACGGTCAGCGCCAGTATATCGGCGATGGAATAGCCGTCGACTGTCGCGGCCAACGCTTCCGGCCGGTAGCGGGTACCGCCGCACACTTCACATGTCTGGGAGAAGTCCGGCATGAAGGCAAGTTCCGTCTTCAATACGCCTTTGCCGTTACATTCTGGGCAGGCGCCTTCAGAATTGTAGCTGAACATGCCTTTGCGCAGACCGGTCTTCTTGCTGAAGAAGGTCCGGATGTCATCGAAGAGGTCCATGTATGTCAGCAGGTTCGAACGGTTTGAGGCATGGACCGGCTTCTGGTCGATGAATATCGCATCCGCATCATTGCGGAAGCCCGTCTTGATCAGAGTACTCTTGCCGGAACCCGCGACGCCGGTCACGACGGATAGGACATTTTTCGGGATGTCGACTGAGACATCCTTCAAGTTATTTCTGGTGATGTGCTCGAGGCTGATGAAGTCCGACGGGCGCCTTGGCTGTGATTTCAGCTGATGCGGACGGTTCAGTGCCCTGGCTGTCGGCGTATCGGTCTGCATCAGTTCCTCGTAGGCCCCCGTAAAGATGATTTCGCCGCCGTGCTGGCCGGCACCGGGCCCGATATCGATGACATGGTCGGCGATCTGGACGACATCGGGGTCATGTTCGACGACAAGGACCGTATTGCCCTTATCCCGGATGGAGCGCATGATTGTATTGATCTTTTCAATATCTTCCGGATGCAATCCGACACTCGGCTCATCGATGATGTAGACCAGGTCGGCAAGCGGACTGTTCAAGTGGCGTATGAGCTTGATGCGCTGGGACTCCCCGCCGGAGAGGGACGGTGTCTCACGGGCAAGCGTCAAATAGTTGAGTCCGACGTATGATAGGGATTCCATCTGCGCAAGCAGCGGGCGGATGATGTATTCGGATTTCGGATCGTCGAGCTGCTTCAGGAACGGAATGGCCTCCTCGATGGACAGATTTGTGAAATCTGCGATATCCATGCCGTCGATCTTGCATGACAGCACCGTGTCGTTCAGGCGTTTGCCGTTGCAGTCGGGGCAGTCGTGGCTTGTGACGACACGGTTGACATCGTTGATGAAACGCTTCTTCTCGAAGTTGTCATTGAGCAGGAAAGACCGTCTGAAACGGTGGATCAGGCCTTCGAACTGTGCCGTGCGCGGCCAGTTTTCAGGCGGGTTCTTGAGACGTGTCGGCTTCGTGTACAAGAAGGTCTCCATCTCCTCCTCCGTATAGTCGCGCAGCTTCTTATCGTTGTCGAACAGGCCGCTATAGAGATAGCGTTTGCCGCGCCAGCTGTCCGGCCGGAAGGATGGGAATTTGATTGCATCTTCATTCAGCGACTTGTCGTAGTCGAGCAGTTCATCAAGATCGATGTCTTCGACATAGCCCAGGCCTTGGCAGCGTTGGCACATGCCGCTTGGATTGTTGAACGAGAAGACATTGGAGTAGCCGACAAACGGCTCCCCGATCCTCGACCACAATAGGCGGACGGAAGAATAGATGTCGGAGATCGTGCCGACCGTGGAACGGGAGTTGCCGCCAAGGCGTTTCTGGTTGATGATCATCGCCACCGGCAGGTTCTCGATCTGATCGACGTCCGGTTTCTCATACTGGGTCATCTGATTCTGCAGATAGCTTGAATACGTTTCATTCAGCAGACGTTCCGATTCGGCCGCAAGTGTATTGAACACAAGCGATGACTTGCCCGAGCCGGAACGTCCGGTAAATACGGTCAATGTATGTTTTGGTATATCGACGCTCACATTCTTCAAGTTATTCTGATTGGCGCCTTTGATACGTATATATGACATTTGGTTCACCTCCCTGTCAGTCTACCCGAAAAATGGATATTTAATAGGAAAGAAATCATTTATTTTATCCTTTAGTAGTGTTCGAAGAAATCCTGCAGCACACGGACGCCTTGCTTTATATCCGCAATATGGGTGAATTCCGCCGGATTGTGGCTAATGCCGGCGATGCTCCTCACGAACAGCATGGCAATCGGGTGCCTCGTGCCGATGGCCATGGCGTCATGCCCTGCGCCGCTTGGCAGATGGACGGGCATCAGTCCATTGCGGTCGAAGGACTCCTCCATCTTTTCGATGACTTCCGGTTGGATGGGAATCGGCATGATGCGGGTCGTCAAATCGACATCGACCGTGACGTTGCTACCTTCAACCGTCCGTTCGGCATGGTTGCGGACGGCATCGATGAGTGCCGACTGCAGTTCAGCATCTATATCCCGGGCATCGACGACGAGCGACACTTCGCCCGGGATGACGTTGACGCCGCCTGGATCGACATCGATCTTGCCCACTGTGGCGACTGCCGTATCGCTGATGCCCTGGGCGACTTGGGGGAGGGAGGAGATGAATTCGGATGCCTTGACCAGCGCGTCCTGACGTCCCGGCATCGGGGTGCTGCCGGCATGGCCCGCTTCTCCGTGGAATACGACACTGGTGCGCGTCGCTCCGGCAATACCGCTGACGATGCCAAGCGGCAGATTCTTCTCTTCGAGCTGCCTGGCCTGCTCGATATGGACTTCCGCATACATCTCAATCGGATAGTCGGGCCCTTCGGCTTCTAAGAAATGCCTGCGGTCCAATCCGGCTTCTTCCATGACAGCATCAAAATCCTGGCCGGAAGGATCCACATACTTATCCACTTCCTCTCCCGTCAACATCCCCATAAACGCACGACTGCCGGTCAGTCCGCTGTTGAAGCGGCTGCCCTCTTCATCGCTGAAGACGACCACCTCATATGAATATTTCGGCGTGTATCCGGCTTCATGCCACAGTGTTGCGATTTCGAGCGCGGTAAGCACGCCGGTAACGCCATCAAAATGTCCCCCGTCCGGCACGGTGTCGAGATGCGAACCGGACATAAAGACTTTCGAATCATCGTGGCCACGGTATCTGCCGAAGACATTGCCGGCGCCGTCACGGCGCACCGTCATGCCGATCTCCTCCATCCATTTGATGACCTGCTGCTTAGCTGCTTCTTCTTCCTTCGAATACCCCATGCGCCGCGACCCTTGATTTTTCGTCATGCCGATTTCGGCGATGGTCATGAACCGTTCGTGGAGTCTGTGGCCGGAAGCATCCTCCAGCTGTTCTGCCTTCATCTTATCCAAGAAGTATCGTGTCATTTTTATGCTCCTTCATTTAGGTAATGGTCTTTCATCTTTGTCCATAATAGTATACGATATTAGGTGAAAAAAGTGTGAAAATTCAGTTTGGAGGCAAAGGCATGAAAATCAGACAGTTTGCAGAAGATGCACTGACGATATATTTGGGCGACGAGATCGATGAAGTGGTGAACCGACAGATCGTCGCCCTGCGCCATCATATAGAAGCACAGTCTTTTGAAGGCGTGGTGGAGGTCGTGCCGTCGTATACAAGTCTCATCATTCATTTTGATGTATTTTCTGTAGAGTTGGAAAAACTTAAGGCGGCGCTTGAGGAAATAGACATCGATGCGCTTGCACAGGAACCGTTCGAGTATCGGGTGATTGAAATTCCCGTGTGCTACGGCGGGGAGTATGGACCGGACATCGGATATTTTAAAGAATCCGGACTGTCTGAAGAAGATGTGGTGCGCCTGCACGCCGATACCGAGTATCTCGTCTATATGCTTGGGTTCATGCCGGGTTTTCCATTCCTTGGCGGTCTGGACGAACGGCTGTATAAAGACCGGCTGGAAACGCCTCGGGTCAGCATTCCGGCAGGTTCTGTCGGAATCGGGGGGCGCCAGACGGGCATGTACCCGTTCGAATCACCGGGCGGCTGGCATCTGCTCGGCCGCACGCCGGTCCCGCTTTTTGATGCAGATAGGGAACCATCGATCCTCTACGAGGCAGGGGACCGCATCGTCTACCGGTCAATCGGAGAAGATGAGTACAGGGACATCGAAAAGCGCGTCGCCCAAGGGGGCTATGAAGTAATCAGCGAGGTGAGGAATAAATGACGGGCATCCTAAAAGTGCTGAACCCAGGAATCTACACGACAATCCAGGATCTGGGCCGCTACGGCCACCAGTCGGAAGGCTTTTCGCCCGCCGGGGCGATGGACTACCGTGCGTTCCGCTTGGCGAATCAGCTGCTTGGCAACACGGAAAATGCCGCAGCTCTGGAAATGACGCTGCAGGGCGGCACATTCGAGGTGCTCTCTGACACTTTCATCGCAACGGCTGGTGCGGACATGCCGATTGATATAGACGGCCGCAGCCATCCTTCAGGGATTGCCATCCCGGTCCTGAAGGGCAGCACACTCACCATCGGGGCCGCCAGTGACGGTGCCCGCACATATCTTTCAGTAGCCGGTGGATTCAAGGTCAATCGGGTGCTCGGCAGCGCCTCAACCCATGCGAGGAGTGGCATCGGCGGGTATAAAGGACGACCGCTCAAGGCTTTCGACAGGCTTGCTGCATACGGCGGACAGGTGCACAAAATCGCTCAGCAACGTGTTCAGATACCTAGAGGCGATGATGTCGTCCATGTGGTGCCGGGTCAGCAGTTCGAGCGTTTCGATGAAGCCATGCAGCGCACATTTTTTGAAGGCGAGTATGAATTGACGAAGGACGCAGACCGGATGGGGGCCCGCCTGAAGGGACCTAAACTTGAAGCGGACGCCCATGATGTATTGTCGGAACCGACACAATTGGGCAGTATACAAGTGCCGAAGGGCGGTCAGCCGATCGTGCTGTTGAATGACCGGCAGACTGCCGGCGGATATGCAAAGATCGCAACCGTCGCCCGGGCGGACATCCCTAAATTCGTCCAGATGCGGCCTGGGGAGACAGTCAGGTTCAAGGCCGTCACGGTGGAAGAGGCGACTGAGATGTACAAAGCGGAAATGGAACGGATCAAGGACGGCACCTATATGGAGACCAACAATGATTTCCGTGCGCATATCCGTCCGGTGTCAAAAAAGGTCGAAAGAATAATGGGAGGTTGAATAAATGGATGTCGAAAAAGTGAAAGCCTATGCAACACTCATGCAGGAGCAGCAGTTGAAGGTGCTGACGGTGGAAGAAGGGGACTTCAAGATCCATCTCGAAGCACACGAAAAAACAACTGGCCAGCTATCGCAGCCCGCCATGGAACATGATGCGGGAGACAGTGGGGCGCACACTATAGAGGCGGGCCAAGTGGGCACTTTCTATATAGATAAGGATGAAGAAGGCAAAGAAGCGTATACAGCTGAAGGGGAAACCGTCAAAAAAGGGGATGTCCTCGGCGTCATCGAGGCGATGAAAGTATTCAACGATGTCGTGTCGGATGTTGACGGGACGGTAGAAGAAATACTCGTCGGTAATGGGGAAGGGGTCGAATACGGCCAGCCGCTCTTCTCCATCCGGCAGGAGGGGGAATGACGTGGAGAAAGTATTGGTTGCGAACCGTGGAGAGATTGCCGTCAGGATCATCCGGACACTAAAGGAAATGGGCATCAGGAGTGTGGCGGTCTACTCGGTGGCGGACGCAGGGAGTGCCCATGTCGCACTGGCGGACGAGGCAGTGTGCATCGGTCCTGCCCAGAGTGCAGACAGCTATCTGGACATCGACGCCATCGTCTCGGCGATTGAGGTTACAGGGGCGGACGCAGTGCATCCGGGCTATGGCTTCCTGTCGGAGTCGGCCGAGTTTGTACGGCGGCTTGAAGACATCGATGTGACATTCATCGGACCTACTGCGGAGACCATTTCCCGGATGGGGGACAAATCAGAGGCAAGGCAGACGATGAAGCAGGCGGGGGTGCCCGTCATTCCAGGCAGCGAAGGTGTAGTTGAAACGTTCGAAGAAGTGGAGAAGATCGCCAAGGAGATCGGCTTCCCCCTCGTCATAAAAGCGGCATCTGGCGGAGGCGGTAAAGGCATGCGCTTTGTGCATGACCCCTCAGAGCTCGAAAAGTACTTCAAGGCAGCGAAGAAGGAGGCGAAGAATGCCTTCAACGATGATCGCATCTATGTCGAGAAGTTCATCGAAAAAGCCCGTCATATCGAGGTTCAGGTCATCGGGGACGGGAAAGGGAATGCGGTCCACCTCTATGAGCGTGACTGCTCGATACAGCGCAACAGCCAGAAGCTTGTAGAAGAGGCGCCTGCTGCGATCCTGGATGACGCGTTACGGGAAGAGATAACGAAGCGGACCGCTGATGCCGTCGCAGAACTGCATTATCGCGGTGCCGGCACAGTCGAATATTTGTATGTTGAGGAAGAAGCGGCTTTCTATTTCATTGAAATGAATACCCGCATCCAGGTGGAGCATACGATATCCGAAGCGATCACAGGTGTCGACATCGTACGTGCCCAAATGGAGGTGGCCTCTGGCGATCCACTATCGATCAGCCAGGAAGATGTGGGCATCTCAGGCTTTGCCATAGAGTGCCGCATCAATGCCGAAGACGCGGCAAACAATTTCATGCCTGCGCCCGGTGAGATCGACATGCTCCACTTCGGCATGGGGCGTGGGGTACGCATCGATTCCCATGTCTATCCGGGCTATGTGATCCCGCCGCATTACGACTCCATGATCGCAAAGATCATCGTGCATGCCCCGACCCGCGAGCAAGCGATTCTCAGGATGCGTCATGTGCTCGATGAGACGGTAATCGGAAGCATCTCGACAAATCTCGATTTCCAGCACTTTCTGATGAACCACCCGAACTATGAGAAGAATGACGTAGATATAAAATTTCTTGAGCGCAATGCGATAATCAATTAGGGGGAGATATGAATGCTTACAGTAGATTTGAATGCGGATCTCGGAGAGAGCTATGGCAACTATACGATCGGCAATGATCAAGACATCATCCCGCTCATCTCATCAGCGAATGTGGCATGTGGTTTCCATGCAGGGGACCCTTCCGTCATGCAGGAGACGGTGCGGTTGATAAAGGACAGTGGCGTGACGGGCATCGGAGCGCATCCCGGTTTTCCGGATCTGATGGGCTTTGGCCGCCGCTATATGGATATGACGGCAGATGAAATCAGTACGCTCATCATCTATCAGCTTGGTGCCCTGGACGGCTTCTGCCGCGCTCAAGGTCAGAGGATGAATCATGTCAAGCCGCATGGGGCCCTCTACAATGCCACATTTACCGACCCGGATCTCGCCCGGACCATTGCAGAGGCGGTAAAGGCATATAATCCCGACCTTAAACTTATGGGATTATCCAATCAGAACCTGGTGAAGGCGGGTGAGGCAGCCGGCTTGGCAGTGCGTCACGAAGTCTTTGCTGACCGTGCATATGAAGCCGACGGCACGCTGGTCAGCCGCCGTAAGGCAGGGGCGATGGTGACCGATACAGACGAGGCGGCAGCGCGTGTCATCCGGATGGTTACTGAAGGCCGGGTGGAGGCGATCGACGGTTCCGACATCGACATACAGGCCGACAGCATCTGTGTACATGGGGATGGAGAGAAGGCACTTGAATTCGTCCGGGAAATCCGTCGGCGCCTGAAGGAAAATGATATTGAAATCACAACGATGTAGGGAGTGGAATAATGGATAATAAGCCCAAAATGACAACCATGCAGCGCAGACTGCTGCTTGGTGCGGTGTTCCTGATGGCGACTTCTTCCATCGGCCCGGCGTTCCTGACCCAGACCAGCGTCTTCACCGAACAGTTCCTTGCCAGTTTTGCGTTTGCGATACTTGCTTCGATCGTCATCGATATCGGGGCACAACTTAACATCTGGCGGGTCCTCAGTGTCTCCGGCAAGCGGGGGCAGGATGTCGCCAATGATGTTTTCCCAGGGCTTGGCTATGTAATCGCGTTCTTCATCGTACTCGGCGGTTTTGCGTTTAATATCGGCAACGTCGCCGGGGCGGGCCTTGGCTTCAATGCAATCTTCGGGTGGGATCCAAGGGTTGGGGCAGCACTCGCCGGGGTCATCGCCATCATCGTATTCCTGCTCAGGAACGGCCGGGCGGTCATGGATATCATCATCCAGATACTCGGTGTCCTCATGATCGGCATCACGGCGTTCGTCATGATCAAATTCGATCCACCTTATGGGGAGGCGGCCTACCGCGCCGTCATGCCTGAAGAGCCGTTGACTCTGTTCCTGCCGGTGGTGACGCTGGTCGGGGGGACTGTCGGCGGCTACATCACATTTGCCGGTGCCCACAGGCTGATAGAGGCGGGCATGACTGGGCGTGAGAATCTAGGGTTCGTCAGCCGTGCCGCCAATTACGGCATCTTGACGACCGGCGTCATGCGGATCTTGCTGTTCCTGGCAGTCCTCGGCGTCGTCTCCGGCGGGGTGTCCCTCGATCCCGACAATCCACCGGCGTCGGTGTTCCAGATCGCGCTTGGCGACATCGGCATGCAGGTGTTCGGCATCGTGCTTGTGGCAGCGGCATTATCTTCAGTCATCGGTTCCGCCTACACGAGTGCCTCATTCCTGAAGTCGCTGCACCGCATATTCGATAAATACAACAATATTGTAATCATTTCCTTCATCGTCATCTCGACCATCATTTTTACGTTCGTCGGCCGACCGGTCACGCTGCTCATCCTTGCAGGTGCCTTCAACGGCCTGATCCTGCCTTTGACGTTGGGGGCGGTGCTGATTGCTTCGCGTAAAAAGAAAGTGGTTGGAGAGTATCGCCACCCAACCTGGATGATCGTCTTCGGCATCATCATCACGATCATTGCAGGTGGCATGTCGCTGCAGGGATTGCAGGACTTATGGGTGAAGTAGGGGAGAGATATCATGGAAGCGAAGGAACTTAGAAACCAGATCAGAAATGGCACATTCGACAGGACGACGTCTGGGGCAGCGGGCAATCATGTGCAGGCCAACGTCGTCATACTGCCGAAGCGTTACGCATTTGATTTCCTGCTGTATGCAATGCGCAACCACCAGGCCGTTCCCATCATCGAGGTGCTCGAGGATGGCCGGACGGAGAGTGTGTATGCAGAAGGGTCGGATATCCGCACGGATGTCCCACGGTACAATGTCTATCGGGACGGGAAATTGTCAGAAACCGTCGATGATATAAGCGACTGGTGGCAGGACGACTTTGTGACGTTCCTGATCGGCTGCAGCTTTACTTTCGAACAGGCCATCACCGATGCCGGATTTGAGATGAAGCACATCATGCAGAACAGGAATGTCGCAATGTACCGGACCAGCATCAAAACCGTGCCGGCAGGCATCTTCAGCGGCGATCTCGTGGTCTCGATGCGGCCGTTCAGGAAGGAAAGTGTCGAACGTATAGCCGAGATTACAGGCATGTTTCCGGATATGCATGGCCGTCCCATCCATCATGGCGACCCGGATGCGATCGGAATCACCGACCTCGGCCAGCCGGACTATGGTGACAGTGTCGAGCTTGACGAGGATGAAGTACCTGTATTCTGGGCGTGCGGTGTAACACCGCAGAATGCGGCCCTGAATGCCAGGCCGGAAGTGATGATCACCCATGCGCCGGGCCATATGTTCGTCACGGATCTATATAATGAAGCATTTAAAGTCCGGCAGCCTGAATAAAGGGAGCGCACCATGTTTGAAAAGTTTGGAGTCCGTCCATTTAGATTAAATTTAATATTTTTTGAGCTGAGGGGTTGCATTATGATTTTTCATGGCTTATAGTACAGATATATTAAATTTAATCTAATTTAATTTAAACTAATTTTAAGGATGTGTAGAGATGAAAGATATCGATCCGCGCATCAAGGCCTTCACTGTTTTCATCAAGTCATCCCAGTCCATCCAGAAACTGATCAAGCAGGATTTCCTGAAGAAGGAAATCAATCTGAATGAGTATGCGGTGATGGAACTGCTCTACCATAAGGGGGATCAGCCGATCCAATCCATCGGGAAAAAGATTCTGATGGGGGGCGGAAGCATCACATATGTCATCGATAAACTGGAAGAGAAGGGTTTCCTGTACAGGAAACCTTGTGAAGAAGACAGGCGGAAAATGTTTGCCTGCATCACTGAAGCGGGTAAGCAATATATGAACAGACGCGTAGCAGAACAGGAAGCGCTGATCCACACCATTTTCGATGAATGGACGGATGATGAAGTTGACGAAGCGATCGACCTGTTGAAACGTGTCGGTCTGCATGCAGAAGGATTACTGAAATGAAGCTTGTGCCGGGCACAGGCTTTAAAACAGCCAATTATCTCTAATTGAAGATAATTATTGGATGAATCATTTAAAAGGAGTTTTTGAAATGACTGAAGGACTACTCGGAATCCACCACGTTACAGCGATGACGGACGACGCAAAGCGGAACTATAAATTCTTCACTGAAGTACTCGGCATGAGATTGGTCAAGAAGACGGTGAATCAGGATGATATCCACACCTACCACACATTCTTTGCGGACGATGTCGGTTCTCCAGGTACAGACGTGACATTTTTTGACTTCCCGAATATCCCGAAAGGCGCGCCGGGCACGAACTCGATTTCACGCATAGGACTCAGGGTACCGGATGACGCGGCACTGGAATATTATTTGGAGCGATTCGAAGAATTTGATGTAAAACATGATGGCATCAAAGAGGTGTTTGGGAAAAAAGTACTGCCGTTCGAAGAGGCGGATGGCCAGAGGTATCAGCTGTTCTCCGACGAAGGGGATACAGGGGTGGCTCCCGGCATTCCATGGAAGAACGGTCCGGTACCGGAAGATAAAGCGATCTATGGTCTGGGTCCGATTGAAATCACGGTAAGCTACTTCGATGAGTTCAAGCAGATCCTTACAGGAATCTATGACATGAAACCGAGCCTGGAAGAACAGGATGTAACGCTGTTTGAAGTCGGCGAGGGCGGTAATGGTGGTCAAGTGATCTTGAGGAAAGACGAATCGACTCCTGGCCGTCAAGGTTATGGACAGGTTCACCACGTGTCATTCAGGGTGAAAGATCACGAGACGATCAAAAAATGGGAAGAGAAATACAATCAGAACCGTATGGGACACTCCGGTAACGTAAACCGCTTCTACTTCGAGGCACTGTACACACGGATCGGTGACATCTTGGTCGAGATTTCAACAGACGGTCCGGGATTCATGGGCGATGAACCATATGAAACGCTCGGCGAGAGTCTGGCCCTGCCACCATTCCTTGAATCACAACGCGAAGAAATCGAAGCGCAGATACGTCCTTTCGATACGAAGCGGTCTTAATGCGCATATAGGAGGAATTGATCAAATGGAAGCAATAAAACGCATCCATCACATCAGTGCAATCGTCGGCGATCCAAATGAGAATTTGAAATTCTATAGGGATGTCCTGGGCCTGCGCCTCATCAAGCAGACAGTCAATTTCGACGACCCGGGCGTCTACCATCTCTACTTTTCAGACCACGATGCGACCCCGGGAACAGTCATCACATTCTTCCCATGGACGAATGAACGCCGAGAGGGCAGAAAAGGCAGCGGTCAAGTGGGCAGGATCGCCTTCAGGGTGCCAAAAGGCAGCCTCAGTGCATGGCAGGACCACCTCAGCAGCCAGGACATTGATGTCGAAGTGACTCAACTGTTCGGCAAGGAGACCCTGGAATTCGACGACATACACGGGCTCGAGCTCGCCCTTGTTGAAGGGGAAGCGTCTGCTGAAGATGACGCAATCCTTGGATTCCATGGTGCTGTGCTCCTGTCCGGTGACCCGGGCGGCACAAAGGAACTGTTGACCGACATGATGGGATTGACGGAGCTCGACCACGACGGCCAGAACCTCCATTTCGAGACGGCTGGTGAGGAAAAGCATCATATCATCACAGCAATCCCGCCGCTTGCCCCAGGCAGGTTCGGCATCGGTACAGTGCATCATATCGCATGGTCCGTACCCGACATGGACGTGCTCGATGAATGGCAGGCTGCGCTGAAGGATGAAGGCTTCGGCGTTACTGAAGTCAAGGACAGGCATTACTTCAATTCCATCTATGTCTCCGAGAAGGGCCATGTCGTATTTGAATTTGCGACCGATGGTCCCGGGTTCGACAGGGACGAGGATAAAGATGCTTTAGGCACCACCCTGAAGTTGCCGCCGCAATACGAGCATAGACGTGAAGAGTATGAAAGTCTGCTGCCGAAGCTGGGTGTATAATCATAGCAGATGTCCTGCTTTTGAAGGTGCAGCACTATCATATAGGTGAGGACATCTATCGAGACGGCTATATCGGTCCCCTAGGATCAGGCGCCGTAGGTAGGCTTGCAGATGATGGCCATGCAGAAATAGGACGCATGTTTACAGCAGAAAGACCATAATGACAGAGGAGATGACCCATAATGGAACACTTATACAATGAAAAGAAAAAGGGCGCACCAGTATTCGTATTACTTCATGGTACAGGCGGCACAGAAAGGGATCTGCTGCCGCTTGCTGAGCTGTTGAATCCTGAATATAATGTTTTATCAGTCCGCGGCAATGTGCAGGAGAATGGCATGAACCGCTACTTCAAACGCCACGGTGAAGGCCAGTATGATTGGGAAGACCTTGAATTCCGCGGCAATGAGCTTTATGAGTTCATCGTTGAAAAGTCGAAGGAACATGAATTCAAACTGGAAGATGTCGTCTTTGTCGGCTTCTCCAACGGTTCGAACATCGCCATCCAGATGATGCTGCGGCAGCCTGAGACATTCAAGCGGGCGGCCTTGTTCGCTCCGCTCTATCCGGCAGATGTAGAAGAAAAACAGGACTTCAATGATGTGGATGTATTCCTGTCCCTCGGCAAGGGTGACCCGATTGTGCCGGAAGCGGAAAGTGAACGCGTGATCAACCTGTTTGAAGAACGCGGTGCAGACGTTGAGGTGACATGGGTGAATGGCCACAGCCTGACCCAGGATGCCGCGATGGAAGCGAAGAACTGGCTCAATAGATAATACGGACAATCCGCCATTTTACGATAAGAGCCTAAAAAAACGGAATTAGAGGTGATCAGAGTGGATATCAAGAAAAGCAGCACGAAGTTTTACGTAGGGGATAACCCGGACCACCCATCAGCGAAATGACATTCGTCTATGAAATGAAGGGGGACGTAGAGCAGGCGGATGCGGCTCCAGTGCTAAGTTTCCTGGAAGCTTCATGCAGGAAATCATTCGATCATCTGGAATGGGAAAATACACAACATTGCTTCGTTGAGCTCAAGATGGACAAAAACCAAAAGCGATGAGACAAGAAAAGGCACTCCCTGCAATCTGGCGGTCAGATTACAGGGGGTGCCTTTTTATTATATGGTGCTGATTTCCTCAATACGTCCTTCGGCATCGATGAGCAGGCCATGCTGGGAAGCGGTGAGCAAGTCACGGTATATGCGATTCAATGGATTGTCTTCCATGATCATATCCATGCCGAGGTGGCGATAGAGCTGCTGGGCGCCGCTGACTGCAGCATGTGCGACCATTTTACTGTGGTCAGATACGGCGTCCAGAATTTCATCGTCCAGAACTTCCCCATCCATATGGGTCTGCCATGACGTCCTGACGGCATCATAGTATGACTGGCGAGCCTGCATGAATGATGTTTCGTTGGCATTTAGAATATCGAGGGTATGGCGGTGGCGCATTTCATCTACTTCTTTGTCGGTCGAGAGCTTCGACTCGATCTGCCTGCGGGCCGCTTCATAGAAGTGGCGCGCGACTCCGATGACGGTAGCGGCGATATTGGCAGAAGCAAATGGCAAGAACGGATAATGGTAGGCGGGATGGTCATAGTAAAAATGCGGCGCAGCGACATCAAAACGCCGATAGGCTGGGACGATGGCTTCTGTAACATGAATGGTATGGCTACCGGTGGCCTTCATGCCAAAAGCATTCCAGTCTTCTTCTATGGTCACCTGTTCCGGTGTAAAGGCGAAGGCATATAACGCCCCATCGTCTTCATCATCTGAGACTATCCTGCACGTTGCGGTGAACAAGTTCGCAATCAGGGCGCCGCTTGCGTAGGGCCAGCTTCCGCTGATGATGTAGCCGGCGTCCGTCTTTCTCGCCGTGCCGAGTGGCCGGTCGCTGCCTGCTATAAAGAAGTTGCGGGCGGTGAAGAATTCTTCGACGGCTATCGGTGATAATGTGGCCGCAAAAAATCCCGCGCCAGAGCCAAGCTGTACGAGCCAGCCGAAACTGCCGTCGGCATAGGCCGCGGTTTCAAACGTCTGTAAGGCTTCAGGCAAAGGGGTCATGCTGCCACCGAGTGCCTTTGGCAGAAATAGTTTGAATAACCCCTCATCATACATATATTCAAGCATCTCATCGGTGGGGCGACCATTTTCTTCCATCGCAGCGGAATGCTTTCTGACTTCAGACACCATGTCCAGATCGATCATTCTGTATCGCCTTCTTTCAGTAACAGGTAGATTTCCCTTCTCAGCTTGGTGAATGTATCTTCCAATGTGATGTCATGGTGTCTTGGGCGTGCGAAGGGCACCTCAATTTCTTTTATTATTTTTGCTGGCTTGTCGGATAGTATCAATATGCGGTCCGACATATAGATTGCTTCTTCTATACTGTGCGTGATGAACAACACGGAGCGGCGGTCGGTCTCCCACATCTTGAGCAGCCAGTCCTGCATGTCTAGGCGGGTGAGTTCATCGAGCGCGCCAAACGGTTCGTCGAGCAGCATCAGCTGCTGAGGGCTGAGCAGGGAGCGGATGAAGGCGACTCTCTGCCGCATCCCACCGGACAGTGTATTGGGATAGGATTTTTCGTATCCGCCAAGCCCTGCCCGTGTCAGCCATTTACGCGCCGTCTGGCGGTCGATGCTGCCGTTTATCTCCTGGACCAGAACAAGGTTGTCCTCAATCGTGCGCCAGGGCAGCAATGAATCCTGCTGCGGCAGATAACTGATGTTGCCTCGGGTGCCGTTGACCCGCTTGCCATCTATGAAGATATCGCCTTCATCCGGCTCGATCAGTCCACCGACCAGGTTGAATAGGGTACTCTTCCCGCTTCCCGACGGACCGAGAAGGGTGACGAACTCGCCGTCTCCGATGGTGATGGAGAGGTCAGCCAACACTTCGATATCCGATGTGCCCCTGAATGTGTGGGTCAAATTTTCAATGTGGAGTTTAGCCGTCATCTCGATCATCTCCTTCCGTATTCCACGGGATCATCCATTTTTCAAGCAACAGGATGAAGCCAAACAGAATCATGCTGATCAGCATGATCGCAAAAATCGATACAAATACCTGATCTGTCCTAAAGGCAGAAGAGGCAACTGTCATGAAGACACCAAGCCCTTTTTGAGCCCCGAGCCATTCGGCGATAACTGCACCCATTACGCTGTATGTGGCAGAAATCTTCAGACCCGAGAAGAAGTAGGGCAGGGCGCTTGGCCATTCCAGCTTGAAGAATATCTGCCTGCGGCTCGCGCCGATCATGCGCATATAGTTGAGGAGCGCTGGATTGGTCTGCCTGAATCCATCGATCAGGGAAACGGCGATCGGGAAGAAGCAGACGAGTGTGATGATCAGTATCTTCGGCAAGGCACCGAAGCCGAACCACAGTACGAGCAGCGGAGCCAGCGCAATGATCGGAATGTTCTGCGACAATACCATCAATGGATATACAGCCTGCCGCACTTGGGGCACAAGGTGAAGTCCAAGTGCCAGAACGATTCCAACCGAGGCGCCGATGGCGAATCCGCCGAGTGCGATCAGCACGGTGGAGAGGCTATGGTCCAATATACGTGGATAGATCTGCATGCCTTCTTCGAATATTTGAACTGGGCTTGGCAGCATCCAGCTTGGAATGTCAAACAGCGAAGCCGCCAACTGCCAGATGGCGAGGATGAGAATAATGACGGAAACAGGCGCCACAACATTCCATGAGAGTAGGCGTTTCATCATCTAATCATCCGAGCTTCCCGGCAGGAAATCATTGGTATAGGCTGCGTCGACGTCCAGCTCAGAATCGATCAGCTCATTTTCATACATCCAAGCCATATAGTTCTGCCATACATCACGCTCCTGGTGGCCCCAGTATGGCGCATCCCCCTGATAGACATCGGTCAGCCATTTCTGGCTTGCTATGACGAGTTCCTCATCAAGGTCTGGTTCTGTATCAATCAGGTGTTGGGCTGCCTGTTCAGGTTCATCCATTGCCAGTTGGTACCCTTTGGCAGTCGCCTTTGTAAAGGCTTCAACCATCTCCGGGTCTTCTTCAATCAGTTTTTCATTGGTGATCATGACAGGCGTATAGAAGTTCAGCGCATCCGAATACTCGGTGAAGGAAATCGTATTGAGCGGAAAGTCCCGAAGTTCTGCTTCAACCCCCGTCCAACCGTAATAGATCCAGGCGAAATCGACATCACGCTGTACAGCAGTGAAGAAGTCCGTCTCTCCGATATTCAGGATATCCACTTCACTGATATCTGCACCATCAGCTTTCATGATGGACGCGATGGTCTCCTCTTCGATTGGAGAGCCATAGCCGCCATAGGTCTGTCCTTCAAGGTCGGCCGGGGTCTCAAGATCATATTCTTTCGGGGAGGCAAGATAGGACGTGTTGTCCTGGATGATGGCAGCAAGCGACACGATGGACACGCCCTGCAACCTCGATTGGGTGACGTTCTCCTGGGCACTGATGCCGAAATCTCCATTACCAGTAGCAACCGTCTGTTCGGCTCCCGCTTCACCAGGCAACACAATTTCGACGTCCAGCCCCTGCTCTTCGTAATAGCCTTCTGCTTTTGCGGCATAGATGCCGGTATGGTTTGTATTTGGAGTCCAGTCGAGGACGAAAGTGACATCCTTCAATCCGTCTTCACCAGTTGATCCCGTGTCTTCCCCTCCGCCGCAGGCGGACAGGAACAGTATTGCAACCATGGAATAGAACATTCTTCTCATAATATATTCTCCTCTCGAAAATGGCGGTGTCTGGTGACCATTCTGGAAATGGACATAAAAAAACACCTTCCGTATCTGGAGGCGTCAAAGAGCAGTGGAGGCGTGGTGCCTAGTACCTGGCAAGGACCAAAACCGCCACACATTCCCTACGCTGGTATTATCCAGATCAGGTCAAAGGGTCAGGATGCATCCTTCTCAGCCATTGCTATGGCTCCCCCATGTATCACTATTATTTTCTTAACACAGTATAACATGATGCGGACAGGGGTTAAAGCTGGAAGGGGAGTGTGGAGTAATTTGGAGAGGAAATGGTCAATCGAAAATGGAGGCTAACGGCATAAAAAATATCTCTCCGGTATAAAAGGGCTGGGAATCACTCGAAGTTACCAATGGGAAGACAGTTCGGAAAGCGATCATTTTATTCGGTGGAATCAACAGAAGGAGCGGGACATCACTTACCTTTAAATGCTTTGTAGATTCTGTTTTATTTACGGGGCAACGTGAAAATGCTATAATATAAGTAATCAAACATTGTTGCTTAACATGACACACCAAACCCCCAATCTATGGCAGTAGATTGGGGGTTTTTTGGTGTTATTGGTATAGCCATCTAGTTAGTCTTCACGATTATCCAACCAATACGATAATAATGTGATTACTGCACCGACTAAAATTGGTGCAATAAGGGACTCAAACATTGTTGCAAACATGGTGTTACCTCCTTCCATGCTATCCGCACAGAAGTGAACTAGATGACCGCATCAATTTTATCATATAAAACGTTTTTGAATACATCGCTTTTATATAGTGAAGACTAATCTAGATTGTTCTTAATTCTATAGATCGTCTGTCGTGTAATCCCGACCTCTTTGGCAATTTGAGATATGGCAATATTTTCATTCAACTGAGAAACGACACGATGTTAAACAAATCGCTTTTGAGGACTTTTGGCATTTGGGGGGATAAAGTGTTGGTCGTCCTTTATAGATTCCCTTGCTTTTTGCTAATTTAATGCCCTGAGTTTGCCTGCGCTTTGACTCCGAACGCTCCTGTTCTGCAATCATGGCCAGGATTTGGATAATTTGATCTTTAATAAATTTATCCAACAAAGGGTTACCGATTGCTTCACTCATTATAGGCAAACTTGTGATGATCAGCTGGACATCCTTCTGTTTCAAAAAAATATGGTATCTATCACTTCATCATAATTTCTCCCCAGACCATCAATGGATTCTACGATGAGTAGATTTCCTAAACGCCAAATACTAAGACTTCTTTAAAATACTTCGCTCATTTACAGTGGCGCCAGACCTCTTTTCTGAATGTAATTAAAATACACCCTAATCACACACTCTGAATCCAGTATTATCAACACCATCAAACTGTCTATTTAGGGTCTACCTTAGATAGACAGAAATAAAGAATTATTTATTACTAAACTGTAAATTTTAGCTTTATTTTGCACTTATTTTAAGAGTTATTTTGCGTCTATACTACGTAAAGAAAGTCTAATCTCTTTTCTATTTAATCAGAAGATTAGAACTTTTTTTTATTATTCTTCAAACACGCTCGATTGCTATACGATCATAGTCTTATTTACTTTCAAAAATACATTGAAAACGCTCCACACCTGGATACTTTTCGCCTAAACTAATTATGTTGAATCCATAACTTTTATAAAAATTTACAGCTTCTTTATCTGTTTCAGCAGAAATAAAAGATAGTGAATGTTTATCTTTGATGAAACTAATCATTTTACTTCCGATGCTTTCGCCCCTGTGGTTTGGAGATACTGCTATATGTTTTATTTCACAACGTCTTTTATCTATCAATTCTATCCCTATACAACCCAAAGTATCATTTTCAAAACCATAACTATACAATTTTCTAACTGGTGATTGGATATATAAATCATATTCTCGCTTGATATTCTTTTCAGAAGTTGCAAAGGATAACAGTTTCCTTAAACTAGGTTGGATAGAATTCGATTTAATTTCTTCCATAAAAATCATCCATCCCTTCTTGTATTAACTGGCCCATTTATTTAATTGTATTGTATCAAAATACACCCTTTATTAATATTTATTTTCGATTTATGACCAACGATATTCAATTAAGCATGCTATACAGTGGTTCGCAAAAGTACATGACAAATAAAGAACGTTCGTAAATAATTTTTATATGTTTATGAACTTTACTTTCTCTTAGTTGAGACCCTTTATATGCTGTTCGTTAATGTGTACTTTTAAGAACGATTTATATATGTAAAATTTAATAAGCATGGTAAAAACTTTATGCAATTGGTATATTATAAAAATTAAGGGGATGTAGCTATGATAATAAGAGAATATCGACAAACAGATGAAGTGGGTTGGATCAGATGCAGGGTGCTCGCTTTTCTGGGAACTGCGTATTTTGATAATGTATTGCAGCAAAAAGAAAAATACGAAAATGAATGTATTGAATTAGTAGCTGAAAACGACGGGAAAATAATTGGACTATTAGATGTAGAATGTGAACAAGTAGAACAGAGTGTATGTTCAAGAGGTGAAGGTTTAGGAGGAATGCTTTGGCATATAGCAGTCCACCCGGATTATCAGCGACAAGAAATCGGAGAGAAATTGCTCCAAGAAGCTGAAAAGCGTGCTGGTGCACTAGGGTTGAAGCGATTTGAAGCATGGACACGTGATGATAAATGGGTACAGAAGTGGTATGAAAAGATGAACTTTCAATCAGTTGAATCCTATCACCATATATATTTTGAAGGTAATGAAGGCGCTGACATTATAACAGTTTCAGTGTCAAAATTAAATCTTGTGCATAGTTTTGCCCATTATACAGGGGAGCAGATTGAATACTTTAGGGCCACAAATCAAAGAATACATGAATGCATTTGTTATGAAAAAATTTTTCAAGCATAATATAAATAGAGAATAATCTGATTTAACTTAAATCTCGGAGTGATTTTTTTGTACAACAATCAAAACTGCCAACGTACCTTTTAGGGGACGGATGCCGATGCCAGTAATCAAGGTGGAACACTTACCAGTGGAGGATGGGAAAACTGTCCTACAGTGGTTGATACAAATTTTATAAAGTCAATCGTGGTCCGGATCAAAAGATAAAAGATGCTTTTGGGAAGCAGGAATTGGAAGTAATCACGTTGTAGGTCAGTGCGGTGAATCTGTACATTCCCCTTGAAAGCCTGGAACTGCCCTTGGCAGGAAATTTAAAACAGGCCTTTCAAACACAGCCGCCAAATGCCGGACTCATTCATCATTCAGATCGCGGTAGTCAATCTGCGCCCCTTGATTATCAGAGATATCGCAAAACTGAGTATTTGGGAGTATATTGTCAGCTTTTATAACTATCAGCGGATTCATTCGTACTTAGGGTACCTGTCGCCCATTACGTTTGAGAAACAGCCAGTTTGATTGAACACTTCCCCTTCCTTTTTTACTGCGGTTTTTTATGAAAAATGGCAAGTGTTCCAATTTAATGTGTCCACTATCCTGACAGAAGTCCATTTTACTAAGATAAGGAAAGTACGATGATTTACTAAGTTGAGTATTATTGAGAGAATGATATTAAATAGAGAAATCTTTTATTTTTTTGCAACAGGAAGGAAGATGGACATGGCTACTATTATGGTTGTTGAAGATAATAATGAACTAAGAAACATACTACTTGATCATCTAACTAGGTACGGACATGAATGCGAAACTATTTTTCAGTTTGATGATATCTTATCAACATTTTTACAGATTAACCCTGAACTTGTTTTACTCGATATTAACCTCCCAACTTATGATGGGTATTATTGGTGTAGACAAATTAGGAAACATTCAAAGTGTCCTATCATTTTTATATCGGCTCGGGAAGGTACAATGGATCAAGTAATGGCGATCGAAAATGGCGCTGATGATTATATAACGAAACCTTTTTCACTTGAGATTGTAATGGCTAAAATAAAAAGTCAACTTAGGAGAACCTTAGGTGAGTATGCTTTGCAACAAGATGAGAAAGTAATTGAATTTGAAGGGCTCGCTTATTATCCTGAAAAACTGGAGCTTAGGTTCAAGGGGAAACATAACAGTTTATCCAAAAGAGAAGGAGCAATGGTGGAAATTTTACTTTCTCGCGGGGATAAAATCACAAGTCGTAATCGATTAATGGAGAAGATATGGGATACTGATGAATTTGTGGATGAGAATACTTTGAATGTGTACATTTCAAGACTTAGAAAATTACTTAAAGATTTTGGGATAGGGGATGCAATCGAGACTATTCGCGGGGGAGGATATAGAATGAACAATACGTGGGATCACTCAGAATGAAATATTTTTTGCGAAGCCATTTATCATTAATGATTATTAGTATAGTGCAAGGTACGTTCACATGGGGCTATCTTTGGTTTTTAGGTCTACAGAAATGGGGGCACGTTTTATATATCATTTCAGTGCAATTCTTGTTTGTACTGGGTTACCTATCTTATCGATGGATAGAAGAATACAAATTATACAAATGGATCTCTTCTGAAAAATCTGAATTAAGGCTAGTCCCTGAGCTGGGGACAAGTTTTTTTTCAAAGAAATTAAAGGAAAAGATGATTTCTAACAAATCTGTTGCTGATCAGAAGATTATTGAAAGCGAAGAAGCCTTAAATGAAGGTGTAACATTCATGAATCAGTGGGTTCATCAAATGAAGACCCCTATTTCTGTTATCCATTTAATGATTAATGATTATGATGACCCCTTGTTTCAAGACATTCGGAGGGAGGTCCTTCGTCTTGAAGATGGGTTGAAAATGGTTCTGTATTCATCGAGGCTTTCCCTTTTTGAAAAGGATTATTATATTGAACAGTTCGCCATTCAAACGTTTGTCAATGAAATTATAAAAGAGAATAAGCATTTATTTTTTTATTTTGGAGTGTATCCTAAAATTGTAATAGAAGGTGAGGATAATGAGTTATTTATAACCTCGGATAAAAAGTGGCTGAAGTTTGCCATTGAACAAATTCTTTCTAATGCTATCAAGTACTCTGTAGGCGGGGCAAATAGGGTTGATATTAAAGTATTGAAACAAAATAACCGCTTATTGTTGATGATTAAAGATTATGGAATAGGTATTCCTGAACAAGATCGTAGGAGAGTGTTTGAACCTTATTTCACAGGTGTAAATGGAAGAAAGTATCATGAATCGACCGGTATGGGGTTATATCTTGTTCGGGAAATTTTAAATAAACTTTCACATGAATTCACACTAGAAACTACAGAACATGAGGGTACATCCTTCAGTATCTATTTTAGCGAGTGAGAACATCATAATATAGGTATTAAGCTTTTCTACTTTAAGGTAGAAAGGCTTTTTTTGTTTTGCGAAGCCGTGTGTTGGGATTTCTTACAAAAGTGTAAGATTCATTTAAGGAAACACTATAGTTAAACAATCTTTTTCTACTTACAATAGAACTAGAAATCATACAAGGAGGAACACTAATGGAACATATTCTCAAAGTCAATCATCTAAATAAAATATATAATGGCAAAAATCAGTATCAAGCTTTAACAGATATAAATATGGCTGTTGAAACTGGAGAGTTTATTGGTGTAATGGGACCATCTGGTTCAGGGAAGACAACATTTTTAAATCTGATATCTACCATTGACCATCCGACATCCGGTGAAGTGATTATCAACGGTAAGCAACCTTATAAAATAAACAAAGAAAAGCTTGCTGAATTTAGACGTAGTGAATTAGGGTTTGTATTTCAAGACTTTAACTTACTCTCCACCTTGACGATAGAAGAGAACATTATACTTCCGCTAGCATTGGCGAAAGAGAAACCTTCGATTATTGAAGAAAAAGTAACTAATGTCACTAAAAAATTAAATATCGATCAAATTTTAAATAGAAGGACTTTTGAGGTATCAGGTGGACAGTTGCAACGTGCAGCCATAGCAAGGGCTATTATTCATAAACCTTCTTTGCTTCTTGCGGATGAACCAACAGGAAACCTGGATTCTTCATCATCCCAAAGCGTATTAGATGCCATGTTGGAGATCAATCAAAGAGAAAAAACCACGATGTTTATGGTCACTCATGACCCTTTTGCGGCCAGTTACTGTGACCGGGTTCTATTTATTAAAGACGGAAAATTATACAACGAAATTCACAAGGGAGATAACAGACAGGTCTTCTTCCAGCAAATTATGGATGTTTTATCAATGCTTGGAGGGAATGGGAATGAGCTTCTTTCAAATCGCCATTAAAAACGTGACCAGAAACACTCGCTCTTATTTAGCTTTCTATCTAAGTAGTTCCTTTGCTGTGATGATTTTTTATCTATTCGCTATGTTCATTTTTCACCCCTCACTGGAAGAAGGGTATATCAATAATATTGCCCAGAAGGGAATGATGGCCGCTGAATGGATTATTTTCTGTTTTTCAATATTATTTGTTTTATATTCTCTTCATGCTTTCTTGCAGAATCGAAAGAAGGCAATTGGTATATTGATCATTACAGGTATGTCTCCTAAGCAATTGCGCCTAATGCTGACTCTTGAGAATATGCTTATTGGTTTGGCAGCTATCGTTTCTGGAATTATAGGAGGAACAATACTAGCCAAGATGTTTTTTGTTGCAGGGTCATATGTTCTTGAGATGGAACCATTACCGCTCTATTTTCCATTTAAAGCAATTGGAATAACGTTTTCCATATTTTTGATTCTTTTTCTTATAATTTCCCAATTCACCCTTTTTCTCATCAATTCAGAGCAGACAGTAGCTCAATTGAAAGAATCACAGCTGTCAAAAAAGGAACCAAAACCATCTAGAATTTTATCTTTACTTGCGTTAGTCTTCCTGAGTCTCGCATATGGAATGGCCCTATTTGGTGAAATTGATATGAAAAACGCAGTGTTGATTCTAATCTTCACAGTATTGGGAACTTATCTATTCTTCAGTCAAGTAAGTGTATGGGTGTTAAAACTGTTAAAACGAAATAAACAACTCTATTTCAGAGGTTACCATCTTTTGTCTATTTCTGATTTAGCTTATCGTCTCAAAGACAACGCACGGTTATTTTTTATAGTCAGTATTGTTTCTACAGTAGCCTTTACAGCAACAGGAGTATTAGCGGTTTTTAAATCTAATATGGATACAGAATATACAGGTTATGAAATAGAATACCTATCGTTTCCGGAAAACACCCAAGACGATGAGCATATTAATACCATCCAAAACACTCTAGAATCAAATGGTATTGCATATGAATATGATCAGTTAGAGGTATTGTATGCAAGGTATGCTTACAAGCAAGGTAAAACGCCACCAATACTAATAGTGTCCCAACAACAGTTGTCCAAATTGAGCCCATCTATGGAAAAAGTGTCGCTTAAGGATGGCGAGGGTATTGCTTTTCTGGATAGTCAAGACTCTGTTGTTAGTTCGGAGGAAATACCAAGCAAGCTCAATATGGTAAACCCCTCCATCTCCATAACAATAAAGGAACAGGAGTCTTCACTGATATCACTCAACAATATACTTGCTGTTAACAACAACACGTTTGAGGAAATGAAGACAGCGCTCACTCCTTCTACTTTATATGGATTCAATTATAAGAATTGGAAAGAGAGTCTATCCATTACTCAAGATTTACAAAAACAGTTTTACGGTAATTATTCTAATGTTAACCTTAACTTTACCGCTAAAGCAATTGAGTACTTTCAAACAGTCCAATTGCCTAGTCTTAGCTTATTTATTGGACTTTTTGTGGCTCTTGTTTTCTTTTTGGCTGCAGGTAGTTTCTTGTACTTCCGTTTGTTTACTGATTTAGAGAATGAACAAGACAAATATAAAGGTTTGTCTAAAATCGGGCTAACAGAAAGAGAAATGAAAAATATAGTGACATGGCAATTAGGAATACTTTTTTTCTTTCCTTTCTTAGTAGCTACTATTCATACAGGATTTGCATTAAAAGTTCTAGAAAGAGATGCTGTTCTTAATGTCTTTATGCCATCTGTTATGACTATTTTAGGTTTTTTGGTAATACAAGTCATTTACTTCATTATTGTACGGTTTAGTTATATAAAAAAATTGTCTGAATCTATTAAGAATTAGAAAGGAATTGAAATGATGAAAAAAATACTTGGAATACTGGTCTTCATAACCATTCTATTCGTTGGGTACTTATTTATCCCGAATGAAATCTCAGATAGATTTAACCCTTTAGTACCTTCAGAGGAAATATTCGTTCAAATTGACCAGGACGGTACCCCTCGAGACCCAGGAGGGTACGACTATACATTGAATGGATTTAATGAAGAAGGAGAAAAAAGAGAAGTCACCTTTTACGCAGGAAAAAAACTACAGCCACAAGCTTTTCTAAAAGTCTATGCTAAAGGGAGTTATGTTGAAAAATGGGAAGAAGTCGAACTGGAAGATTTACCTGAAGAAGTAAGAAATGAATTAAATTGAGCTCTAAATAACTAGGAATTACTTGTAAGGAGGCACGCCTATTAGCGCTGCCTCTTTATGGTATTATTTCATAATCACACTGTAACTTTAAGAAAAAGGACTCTGGACTTTTAACTTTAAGTATCCCGTATCGATTACTGGGAAGCGATGGGACGGTTCGAGTACTCCCGATAAAGGGAAAAGACCCACCCTTGGCTTTGATTATCTTGAATTCAAGCGAATCAAACGGTACAGTAAGCGCAAAGAGCAGTTTCCGAACGAAGAATCACTTGATCGTTTTCTCGTTACTCAATTCGAAGCATATAACCAGCGGTTTGCCACACGGTGTCACATCGGTTTCGACCAAGCACGGGCCGAACTAACTGAAATGTTTAGCGAGTAACAAATACTACAAGAGAAGGGATGCCTTCATTTACACATAATTATTGACGGTTCCCCGCACGGGACAGTTTAGTAATTGGGGTAAAATAAACTTAAAGAGGTTGGAACGTAAAAGTGATTCTTGTTCCAACCTCTTTTCATACATATAGCGCAAAATAAAGCCTAAAATAGGTGCAAAATAACTTTCAAAATGACAATACTCTAATATTGTTTATTTAGGGTCTACTCTAAGCGTTCAAACTGTTTATACTCGAACTACTTATAATCAGTGCTGTATTAACGGTTTTAAGAAAGAAAATATCCTTATGTTTTTTTATTGGCCTTGATGACTCGGATGATGGTGCTATGTCTCATAAAGATGTTGAAGAAAAAGCAGGTGAAGCTGGATTTTCAATTATTGCAATGTGGAATTGAGAAAAATAAAATTATTTTATTAAAGAGTAGTTCAGCAAACGGGCCATTTTGCGTAATAACGTAATTTAGGAATAATTGTTTTAAAAAAGTAGGAGGGAGAAGATTTGAAAAAGTACTGGAGGTTGAGTATTCCTATGTTTCTCTTTTTATTAGGGGGCTATATCGGGACTTGATCACATACTTCCAGATAATTTTATTGTAAACACCTCTTACTTTATTAGAAGAGTTGTACTTATTGGTTTAATCGGTATTATTTATGGAATTCTTGAGATTATAAACATAAATGAAAAAAAGGTTCATTTTACTATTGGGATTGGAATAATTTTATTAGGATCTTCATTTGATTTACTAACCATGTAACCGTAATATATCTAAACTAAATCAAGAAAATATCACAATTTATTCTACAATATGCGCCAGAAACGGGCGCGATTGTGGAATAAGAATACAAAAGATACGAGAGATTATGACCTGGTGTCACTTAGGAGGCAGCACCTCATCTTTAAGGTGTGGATGAAAATTTACAATTTAAAACTTAACTATCGTGAAGGTTGTTGTCTAACTCAGTGCAAAATAATACCTGAAGTGACATCCAGTGAAATCAATATGCTTGGAATGTTCATTTAAGACTGACTTAAATTGTTGTAATTATATAGACTTTAAATCTATAGTAGAAGTTAGTCTACATTAGAAAAAGTGTGTTGGATATGCTAGGCGTGAAATTTTAAGAAGAAAAAATGTGCTGTTCCATAGGAGTATGTGGCCCGTCTCTTGATGCAAACTCATAAAGTGAATAAACTGGTTGAAGCTCTCAAGAGTAATGCTATCAACGTAGAAAGGTTTGATTTTAGTAGTTTCTCCAACGATTTCATAGAGAGTAAAAATTCTACCGATCAAAGACCTTGTACATAAACATTTTTTAAGAAACGCCGATTGTAAAATTAAGCTAGACACCTAAAAAGGGTCACGCGTGATACACTCAAAATGAGTTTTCCGACCAA
>CANLWV010000006.1 GCA_947494965.1 uncultured Salinicoccus sp.
TGTGTATACATCATATGCCTATCAGTCATATGTAATGGAAAATAATCTGGTGAGCAGCATGTCCAGACGCGGGAACTGTTGGGATAATGCGGTCATCGAATCGTTCCATTCTAACCTGAAGTCTGAAGCGTTTATATACACCAGATTCAATTCACTCAGTAATGTTGAGACGATTTCACGTGTGAATCAATACTTAAAGTACTATAACGAAGAAAGAATACAAGAAAAATTAGGCTACCTTCCTCCAATTCATTTTGGAGGAAGGTAGCCTAATGAAGGTGTTTTATATGTGTCTCATACTGCTAGGTCAGTCTAATAGGCTGATTTTTTATTTGCTGGAAGTCTTAATGTTTCCAGCTTTCCGTTCCTGGTGCAATCTGAAGCGATATAAAGCCAAAACGGCCGTAGCGACTATCAGACTTTCTGCAACGGGGAGGAATGCACCGAAAAATGTCAATATGATGCATCCTAAAAACATGACGACGTAAATGATGGCATTTTGCCACACCTTGACTTTACGTGCGAAACCGAGGTTATACACTAGAATCGACAGTATGAAGATGGTGATGAAAAGGTACCACATTCCACTCTCAGGGTTGGAATCCAACCCGAACAACCTGCCGAAGAAAGTCAGGCGCTCTGTAACATTTACACTCATCAAATCAGGGAGATACAATTAAATTCACTCCGATTCAAGTTTAATCTTTTCATGTTTTTGCGATTTTTCCCGCTCATTCTTGGCAAGTATGCTTTTTCTGAGGCGGATGGATTCCGGGGTCACTTCCACAAGCTCATCATCATTGATGTACTCGAGCGCTTCCTCCAGCGTCATCACTTTAGGTTTTTTCATGGTCGTGGTCTGCTCTTTTGTAGCGGAACGTATATTGTTCGCGGCTTTCACTTTGGTGATGTTGACAGTCAAATCGTTGTCCCGTGAGTTTTCGCCGACGATCATGCCTTCATAGACTTCAGTGCCTGGTTCCATAAAGTTAGTGCCACGGCTTTCCAGTTGTAGGATGGAATAAGTCGAAGCGGCTCCTTTATCGATGGATACGAGCACACCATTACGTCTACCGCCTATGCGTCCTTTGATGAGTGGACGGTAATCCTCGAACGTATGGTTGAGGATGCCGTAGCCACGTGTCATGGACATGAACTCGGTACGGTATCCAATCAGACCACGTGCTGGTACAAGGAAAGTGACGCGGCTTTGGCCATTGCCTGTATTGACCATGTCCACCATTTCACCTTTTCTTTGGCCGAGTGATTCTATGATGCTGCCGGTATACTCTTCAGGCACGTCGATCTGGACACGTTCAAACGGTTCACATTTGACGCCGTCCACCATTTTGACGATGACTTGTGGTTTCGAAACTTGCAGTTCGAACCCTTCACGGCGCATGTTTTCGATAAGGATTGATAAGTGGAGTTCACCCCTGCCGGAAACTGTCCATGCATCCGGTTGATCAGTAGGCTCAACTTTCAGGGACACGTCCGTTTCGAGCTGCTCTTCCAATCTTTCCTCTATCTTACGCGCTGTAACATGCTTGCCTTCTTTGCCGGCGAATGGTGAGCTGTTGACTGAGAATGTCATCTGCAAGGTCGGTTCGTCGATGTGCAGAAGAGGCAATGCCTCCTGGTTGTCAATCGGTGTCACAGTCTCTCCGACGTTGATGTCCTCCATGCCGCTGACTGCTATCAGATCGCCTGCTTTGGCGCTCTCGATCTCGAGGCGCTGGAGTCCAAAGAAACCAAACAATTTGGTCACGCGGAAATTTTTGACCGTGCCATCATTCTTCATGAGCGACACTTGCTGGCCAACTTTGATTTCCCCCCGGAACACACGTCCGATGCCGATTCTGCCGACATAATCGTTATAGTCGAGGAGTGCGACCTGGAACTGTAGCGGTTCGTCGCTGTTATCTACAGGAGCTGGCACATATTCCAAGATCATATCGAATATGGACTGCATGTTCTCTTCCTGCTTATCCACCTCGAGGCTTGCCGTGCCGTTTATTGCGGAAGCATATGCCACTGGAAATTCGAGCTGTTCGTCGTTCGCGTCCAGTTCGATGAAAAGCTCAAGCACTTCATCGATGACTGCTTCTGCGCGGGCTGTTTCCTTATCGATCTTGTTTACAACAACAAGTGGCTTAAGGTCTTGGTCCAATGCTTTCTTCAATACGAAACGCGTTTGTGGCATAGTACCTTCATAGGCATCCACCACCAGGATTACACCATCAACCATCTTCATGATCCTCTCAACTTCGCCACCGAAATCGGCGTGGCCAGGAGTATCAAGAATGTTGATGCGTTTATCTTTATAGTCAATTGCTGTATTTTTAGCGAGAATTGTTATTCCACGTTCCCGTTCAATATCATTGGAATCCATCGCGCGCTCGGCGACATGCTCATTCTCCCGGAATATGCCGGACTGCTTCAGCAGTTCGTCTACTAGTGTCGTTTTTCCGTGGTCAACGTGTGCAATGATTGCGATATTACGGATATCTTCTCTTAAATTCATCAAGTCTTTCCCTTCGTTTTTAAAATCGTTTTGTAGCTTTCATTTCATAACTTATTTATTATAACACGACATCGGTGTCCTTTTCCACTCCTTGACAAGCATTGGGTGTAATAAAATGTTGTCTTATGCTATAATATTCATCAAATCCACTTCGAAAGGACCGTCAAAATGGAACAAAAAAAATCAAAAGCCATATTCATGGTGCTGGCTGTGCTGGCTGTCCTGATGATGCTTGCCTTCTCTGCTTTTGTCGCCGAAGCGATGCCGCTCATGGCCATATTATCCGTCGTACTGTTCATCGCGATATTCGGAATCGGTTTTACGCTGAAGAAGAAATATCGTGAAAACGGCTGGCTGTAGGCTGCTGAATTTGATATTTTGCACGACTCGTCCAAGGACAAATGGGGATTTACTGGAACTTCTTCCCCGTTTGTTCTTTTTTGTATGGATTGTCTCTTTTTCTGTATTTTGACCCAACGTCTGAAGTCACAGATAATGACGGCACCACCATTAAGGAGTTGTGCCATGAGGGAAAAACACGATCGCTTGAAAGTTTATGAGTTTTTGTACAACAGAGTGCCTTTTTCAGATGATGAGACAGCAGAATATCATTCCATGCAGAAGATGGAACACCTTGAGAGTGAATTCGAACGCCATCTTATGAACATCAACACAAAGAATATGTCCGTCCACTGGCATGCTGAAATGCACATCGGCAACTCGTTCGAAATCGTCAATGTCCTGATCACCACCGACTACTGCTATTACCTTTTTGTACTGCATGATCTTAGCGGTCCGCACTACATTAATCAGTTCAATATACTATGTACTGCTGAACATGAAGCTGTAATCGACCTCAACCGCAGCCGCGCGATATTCGAAATGTTCCGTGGGCAACTCATAGATGAAGGGCATTATCAGCGGCCGATCATTCTCAAATATGTGATGATGGATCCGAGTTTCAAAATTGAATCGGCACGTTCCGAACTGTTTTTGAAATTAAGTGAGCTCCCCCATTATCTGAAGACCATCGAACATTCCGCTGTGATCAGAAAAAAGAACCGTCACCCGGCCTCGCACTGATTACAGGCGGTCGGGTGACGGTCAGAATGATCCACTTCAACTTCAAAAGAGGCATCAAATGTCCATTCTGCCACAGTTTTGATTGGCAGACGATAGGCGGCAATTTCGGACGATGCGATGCCTGTGGCAAAGTTGCCGGGATACAGGCGATAACAACCGAATACTTCAACCGCCTCCACATGATCTGCCCTGATACACACTATAAACGCCGTGATATCATAGACCATCTCAAGCTCGAGTTGTCGGAATACACCCTCCAGAAGGTCATCCGACAGAACTTCACAAAATTGGAGGGGCATACCCGCATCTACCGCTTCTCCCCGTGCACAAGCCTGTGGCCAGCTATAAATGCTTCATCACTTGTAAAATAATCCGTAAGTTCCTTGTGGATCGCTTTATTGCCAGTCAGGATGCTATCCTTCCTCAAAATATCGATCTCTTCCCCGAGCAGGTTGGTCGTTCTGCCGCCAGCTTCATCGATGATGATCATACCTGCTGAATAATCCCAGGGATGCAGTCTGAAGAATACAGAGGCACTGAGGATACCGGTCGCGACATATGCCATTTCGAGGGCAGCGGAACCATATGATCGTGTACTCCTCGTTTGCTTCACTATTTTCTTAAATGCAGGCCCTATCTGATCTTTAATCACCCAATTGGCATTCATGCCGATGAGCGACCGGTCAAGCGTCGTATCCCGCATTTCATCAAGGCGGATATCATCTTTGAAAGCACCACTACCGATCCTTGCATGGTACAGCACCCCTTCCATGACATCCAAAATCAAGCCACAGTATGGTTCTCCGTCCACATAGACGCCGATGGAGACAGCGAAGTTCTGGAGCTGGTGCACAAAATTCAATGTACCGTCTATCGGATCAACGATCCACAGCACGCCTGACATATCTTCAATATCTGTGCCATGCCCTTCCTCACCAATGATGCGGTGGTCCGGATAGCGTTCAAGTATCCGTTCATATATATATGTTTCTGTTTCCTTGTCGACATCCGTCACCAGGTCATGAGGGTTAAGCTTGGCATCAACCTTGAAATCCTCCTTCATACGGAGTTTGATGAAGTCCCCCGCTTCCCTGATCATACGCTGTCCGAATTCATATATTTCCATTGCATCCACCCCAAATGATTGATTGACATTACCACTTATTCTATCATATAGATAATGATTTGAAAGGAGAAGCCAAATGCCTAAGTACCATTTTACAAAGGAGGACTTCCGGGTTTTCGACATCGACGGTCTGGAGCCACGGATGGATGCCCTGAAAGAGACCATACGCCCTAAACTTGAAAACCTCGGTGAATATTTCAGTGAATACCTCACCACTTTGACCGGAGATGAGCATTTCGCCCATGTTGCCAAGCACGCACGCCGGAAAGTGAACCCTCCAGACGATACATGGGTCAGCTTCAGCACCAATCCAAGAGGCTATAAAATGATGCCCCATTTCCAGATCGGCCTTTTTGGAGATCATGCATTCTGCATGTACGGGGTCATATATGAGTCTCCTGAAAAACAGCGGGTTGCTGATAAATGGCTCGATATGATCGAGGAGATGCGCAGCATGCCGAACAATTACGTAATCTCTTTGGATCATATGAAACCCGAAAAGACAGCCATCGATGAGATGAGTTATGATGACTTTGAATCTGCGCTCACCCGCCTGAAGGATGTAAAAAAAGGGGAATTCCTGATTGGGAAGATGTATCTGCCTTCGAACCCCGTTTTGGAGAACGATGATATATTCATAAAAGAACTGGAGACGGTCATGACTGAACTGTTAAAGCTCTATTGATGCAAATGAAGCATTGGAAAAGCCTCGATACTTGTCATGTATCGAGGCTTTTCCAATAGGCGGAACATCAGGTCACCTGTACTTTCAGCTGATCCGCCAAAGACTGTATACGGGCGATGTCGGCGATATCCACATTCCCCCCACTGACCACGAGCCCACAATGTTTGGAATCGATCGCATCATTATGGGACAGCAGTCCGGCAAGTGCCGCACCCCCCGCCCCTTCGACCAGTGTCTTGCTGCGTTGGAGCATGGTCACTATAGCTGCAGCAATCTCTATCTCGCTTACAGTGATGATGTCGTCCACATAGCGGTTTATAAGAGGCAGCGTCTTTTGACCAGGCTGTTTGACTGCAATGCCTTCTGCAATCGTAGAGACATTTGAAAGCTTGTCCACTATGCCCTGGTGATAGGCAATGTGGGTGGCTGCAGCTGCTTCGGCCTGGACGCCTATCACTCTGATTCCTGGCTTCACGGATTTGGCTGCCACTGCTATGCCGCTGATCAGTCCACCCCCGCCGATCGGGACGATGAGCGTGTCGATCCTGTTCTCCTGCCTCAGCATTTCCAATGCGATCGTCCCCTGCCCGGCCATGATGTCGTAATCATCAAAGGGGTGCACATATGTCGCCCCACTTCTTTTCTGGTGCTCAAGCGATGCTTCATAAGCTTCCTGGAAACTCTCGCCCGTAAGTACAACGGAGGCACCGTACCCTTTCGTCGCCTGTATTTTCGCCTTCGGCGTACACTCTGACATGTATATGGTCGCTTCGACTCCAAGCTTATAAGCAGCCAATGCCAATCCTTGCGCATGATTCCCGGCCGAAGCAGTGATGACGCCTGCTGACAGTTGCTCCGGTGTCAGGCGCATCAATTTATAGCTTGCCCCCCTGAATTTGAAGGCCCCTGTCTTCTGTTCGTTCTCCATTTTGAAATATATATTTTTACCGGTCTGCTGATCCGTAGTGGCTGATGTCCGCAGTGGTGTCTTATGGACGGTAGGGCTCAGGTGTCTCCATGCATCGTGAACCAATCCGCCGGTTAGGAAATCCCCATGTAATCACACTCCTCTATTAATCTCATTATATTTATCCCTCATGCTTCATGCCTCGCCTCGTATGCTTCTATTTTCTCTTCAAGGAGCAGCGTCAGTGCAATATCATCCCAACCATTCAAAAGTCTTTCCCGGTGGTGGGGGGGCAGGGCAAACCCCATCCGGCCTGTCTCCCATGTAACAATCTGCCGTTCCAGATCTATATCAAGATGGAGCCCTCCCCCTTCAGCACAAAGTATCCACTCCTTGACTTGACCCCGATCTGCTGTAATGAGGATGATGCCGTTCTTCAAGGCGTTACTGTAGAATATATCTGCAAAGCTCGGTGCAATGATGGCTTTAAAGCCATAGTCCTGCAGTGCCCAGGGTGCGTGTTCCCTTGATGATCCACACCCGAAGTTTTCTCCGGCTACAAGAATCGAAGCATCCCTGTAATCATCACTATCGAGTCCAAAACTTTCTCCATCATCATTCCCGAACCGCCAATTGTGGAAGACGAATTGGCCGAAGCCCGTACGTTCCACCCGCTTCAAGAATTGTTTTGGAATGATCTGGTCAGTATCGACATTATCACGATCAAGCGGAAACACTTTTCCACGATGTCTACGAACTGCTTCCAAACGATCCCTCCTGACTCAGTACTTTCTCCTGAAACTTCCGGACATCCGTAAATTTACCTTCAATTGCAGCGGCTGCCGCCATTTCGGGGCTGACAAGGTGTGTTCGTGCCCCGTTGCCCTGCCGTCCTTCAAAGTTCCGGTTTGATGTAGAGGCACACCGGCCGCCAGCTGGAACAACATCATCATTCATCGCCAGACACATGCTGCAGCCGGATTCACGCCATTCGAACCCTGCCTGCTTGAAGACTTCATCGATGCCGAGCTCCTCTGCCTGCAACTTCACTTTGAATGAACCGGGGACCACAATGGCACGTACTCCGTCTTTTACTCTATGCCCTTTGATGATATCTGCTGCACTTTCAAGGTCGGACAGCCTCGAATTGGTACAAGAACCGATGAACACATGATCAACTTCAATAGCAGTGATCGGCTGCCCCTCCCGGAGCCCCATATACTGGAGCGCCCTTTTGACTTCATCCCGGTTCTCCACTGCGTCAAGCAATGGGGTGTTTCCGCTGATCGGTACGGTCATGCCGGGGTTCGTCCCCCATGACACTTGCGGTTCCACTTCCTGTGCATCAATTTCAAGGGTGACATCGTACTCGGCATCAGCATCCGTCGCAAACGCCAGCCACTCGGCGGCCTTTTCTTCAAACGCCTCTCCTTGCGGCACATGACGGCGTCCCCTCAAGAATTCTACCGTCTTTTCATCTGGACTGATCAATCCGGCGCGGGCGCCACCCTCGATCGACATGTTGCATACCGTCATCCTGCCCTCCATCGAAAGTTCGCGGATGGCTTCACCTGTATATTCTATGACATACCCTGTACCAAATTTGACACCGAATTTCGAGATGATTGCCAGTATCAGGTCTTTTGCGGTGACCCCTTTGGCCAGCTCACCACCCACTTTGACGTTCATGGTTTTTGGCCGCTCCTGCATCAGCGTCTGGGTGGCAAGGACATGTTCGACTTCACTTGTGCCGATACCGAAGGCAAGTGCCCCGAATGCGCCATGGGTCGATGTATGGCTGTCTCCACAGACGATTGTGCGACCTGGTTGGGTCAAGCCGAGCTGTGGCCCTATGACATGGACGATTCCCTGATCCGGATGATCCATATCTGCCAGAGTGATGCCAAACTCCTCGCAATTGTGTTGCAGCGTCTCCATCTGTACCTTGGCGACTTCATCCTTCATCACCGTCCTGTTTTGGGTCGGGACGTTATGGTCCATGGTCGCATAGGTCAAATCCGGGCGCCGGACCTTCCGGTTGTTGAGCCTGAGCCCTTCAAACGCCTGGGGGGATGTCACTTCATGAATGAGATGCTGATCGATGTATATCAGATCCGGCTTATTTTCCTGCTGATGCACTATATGTGATTCCCAAACTTTCTCAATTACCGTTTTTCCTTTTTCCATGACCTACACACCTTTTCATTACATATAGGAACTGCATATGGCGTCCGTGATGCTTCTGGACGACAAGTTTTCAACCACTTTCCTGGCCATCATATCCGTTCCGAATACTTTTCCGTTCTTCACATCAAGATCGTGTGTATGATTCCCTGCCTCCAGGCAATCGATGACTGCCTTTTCGACTGCCTCTGCTTCCTTTTCCATTCCGAACGAGTATTTGAGCATCATCGCGGCAGAAAGAATCATTCCAAGGGGATTTGCGATCCCTTTTCCAGCGATGTCAGGTGCCGAACCGTGGACCGGTTCATAAAGGCCCAGGCCATCTGCCCTGAGGCTTGCTGAAGGCAGCATGCCTATCGAACCGGTCAACACCGATGCTTCATCGCTTAAAATATCTCCAAACATGTTCTCTGTTACGATGACATCGAAGTGTCTGGGGTTTGTAATCAATTTCATCGCTGCAGCATCGACCAGCTGATGTTCCACTGTCACATCGGGATATTCCTGTGCGTTTTCCTCGACTATTTCACGCCACATGCGACTCGATTCCAAAACATTCGCCTTATCGACGGATGTCAGCCTGCCTTTTCTTTTCCTGGCTGCTTCAAATCCCCTTACCACAATGCGTTCAATCTCTTCTCGCGTATAGTGCAACGTATCCACGACTTCACTGCCGTCTGCACTGCGGCCGCTCGGCCGTCCAAAATACAGTCCGGACGTCAGTTCGCGTACGATCATGATGTCGCAGCCGGCCACCAGCTCAGTCTTTAGCGGAGATGCATGCATAAGCGGTGTGAAGCTCTGCACTGGTCGGAGGTTGGCAAACAGCCCAAGTGCCTTACGGATGCCGAGCAGGCCACTTTCTGGACTTCCGCCAGCGGGCCGCCCGCTCCATTTGGGACCTCCTACAGCACCAAGGAGTACAGCGTCAGCTGTTTGGCATGCTTTTATAGTGTCTTCAGGCAACGGGGTGCCAAAGCGGTCGATGGCATCACCGCCTATGGCATGTTCGTGGTAGGTGAATTCATGGTTGAATTCCATCGCAACGGCATCAAGTACAGCTTTGGCGCCTGCCATGATTTCCGGTCCTACACCGTCACCCGGCAATAGGATCACTTGTTTCTTCATAATATCGCCCCTATCCTGTAGATTAACTGTCAGATGTTCATGACTTGCGCCTTATTTGCCTGGACATTCAGGATATAACGATTGACTGCGTTAATGTACGCATTCGCTGATGCTTCGATGACATCCTGAGCTGTACCTCGCCCATTTACTGTCTGACCTTCGACCATGAGCTGGACGTGCGATTCAGCTAAGGCATCCTTACCGCCGCCGACAGAATTGATCTGATAATCCAGAAGCTTCATGTCGTGATCGATCAGCTCGGAGATTGTACTGTACAACGCTTCTACACTGCCGTTGCCGGTAGCGGCAGTCTGTACACTTTCACCATCCGGGGTACGGAGCGAGACCGTGGCTGTTGTAATGTTGCGGGTCCCGTAGTTCACCTGGAAAGTCTCAAGAGTATATCTGCTCATTTCCGACTGATCGGTCTTGACTTCCATGATCAATGTATAGATATCGTCATCAGTCACTTCTTTTTTGTGGTCCGTCAAAGCCTTGAAACTCTTGAAAGCTGATGCTAGGGCCTCTTCTGACATTTCAATGCCGAATTCGGCTACCTTATCCTTAAATGCATGACGGCCCGAATGCTTGCCCATGAACAATGTGTTCGAGGATACTCCAACCAGTTCCGGGGTGATGATCTCATATGTCTCACTGTGTTTGAGCACGCCATCCTGATGGATGCCTGATTCATGTGCATATGCGTTCCGCCCGATGACTGCCTTATTCGCCTGGACATACATGCCCGTCAGCTTTGCCACAAGATCACTCGACCGTTTAATTTCATCAAGCTTCAGTCCAGTCTCATAACCGTAGTGGTCGTTTCTGATCTTGAGTGCGACAGCAACTTCCTCCAAAGCGACATTCCCTGCGCGCTCCCCGATGCCGTTCACCGTACCTTCTATCTGCGTCGCCCCATTTTCTATTGCGGCCATGGTATTCGCCGCCGCCATACCGAGATCATTGTGGCAGTGGCAGGATAGATCTGCACGGTCGATGTTCGGCACATTCTCTTTCATATATTTGAACATGCGGCCATATTCATCCGGCATCGTAAACCCTACAGTGTCGGGTAGGTTGATGACTGTTGCACCCGCGTCTATGACCTGCTCGATGACCTCGGCCAGAAATGCCCAGTCGGAACGGGTGGCATCTTCTGCAGACCATTCCACTTCTTCGAATTTTCCTTTGGCATAAGTGACCATATCGACAGATTGGCGGACGACTTGTTCCGGTGTCATCTTCAACTTGTATTGCATGTGGATTGGAGAAGTTGCAAGGAAGACGTGTATTCTTGGATGGGCTGTATGCTTCAATGCTTCATACGCACGGTCGATATCTGCTTTCCTTGCCCGTGCGAGGGCGGTGACCGAAACATCCTTGATGGTGTCCGCTATCAACTTCACCGCATGGAAATCGCCTTCTGAAGCAGCGGGGAATCCTGCCTCCATGACATCGACACCCAGACGTTCCAACTGCTTCGCTATCTCCAACTTCTCCATCTTATTCAAGTTGACCCCCGGGGATTGTTCGCCATCCCTGAGCGTCGTATCAAACACTTTAATTCGTGGCATGCACCTTCCCGCCTTTCTTCCCTCCGGCTGCAGGCTGTTTGACGAATGGCATCAAATCCCTCAGGTCCTGGCCGACTTTGGTGATCGGATGATTGTATTCATTATTGTTGATGGCATTGTATCTTGGTCTGCCCGCCTGGTTTTCAAGGATCCAACCTTGGGCGAACTTGCCGTTCTGGATCTCTTCCAGGATGGCCTTCATGCGCGATTTCGTTTCATCATTGATTACGCGGGGCCCTGACACGAAATCCCCCCATTGCGCAGTATCTGAGATCGAATACCTCATATTTTCCATGCCGCCTTCATACATGAGATCTACAATGAGTTTCATTTCATGCAGGCACTCGAAGTATGCGACTTCCGGCTGATACCCTGCATCCGTCAATGTTTCGAATCCTGCTTTTACGAGGCTCGTCAAGCCGCCACACAACACTGCCTGTTCACCGAACAGGTCTGTTTCCGTCTCTTCCTGGAAGGATGTTTCAAGTACGCCTGCCCGTGCGGCCCCGATTCCTGCCGCATAGGCCATGGCCAGATCTGAAGCTTCATCGGAAACATTCTGGAAAACGCCGTATAGTGCAGGGACGCCTGCTGATTCTTCGTAGGTGCGCCTCACCAGATGACCCGGGCCCTTCGGTGCGACAAGGAACACATCCACATCTTCGCGCGGCACCACCTGATTGAAGTGGATATTGAAACCGTGTGCGAAGGCAAGGGCACTGCCCGGCTTCATATATTCTTTTATGCTTTCTTCATAGACCTTGGGCTGATTCTCGTCCGGAAGCAGCACCATGGTGACATCCGCTTCGCTGACTGCCTCTGCTACGGATTTCACCGCGAAGCCATCTTCCACCGCTTTTTCCTCCGATTTACCGGGCCTCAAGCCGATGGTCACTTCATATCCACTATCCCGCAAGTTCTGTGCATGAGCATGGCCCTGCGAACCGTAACCGACGATTGTGATTTTCTTTCCCTCGAGTACCGCTTTATTGATATCTTTGTCATAGAATACTTTTGCCATAATTGATCTCCCTCTCATATGTGTGTTTTTTATTGTTATGGTTCGTGAATCCTTCGCTCAGATGCTTAGGCTGAATTCCTGTATCTGCCCCGGCTGCTTGCCCCTTGGGAAAGCGGTGACCCCTGTCCGCGTCATCTCTTTGATGCCGTAAGGGTGGAGCAGATCCACAAGTGCTGCAATCTTGTCAGGTTTGCCGGTCACCTCGATGATCAGACTGTCCCTCGACACATCCAGCACCCTGGCGCGGAACGGTTCGATTACACTTTGGATCTCTGCACGCGCTGCACTGGAGTTTCCGACTTTGATCAGGGCCAGTTCCCTTTGGACGATTGCTTTCTCGGTGATGTCGTTCACCTTCATGACATCTATCTGCTTATTCAGCTGTTTAGTCAGCTGTTCGACCTTCTTCTCATCGGGCACCGCGACGACAAATGTCATTTTCGAAATGCCTGGAGATTCTGTGGTGCCCACTGTAATGCTTTCTATATTGAATCCTCTTTTTGACAGCATGCCCGTAATCCTGTTCAGGACACCGCTTGTATTCTGTACGGTGGCTGTAATTATCCTCTGCATCTCCTCACCCCCACCATTTCATGATTGCCCTTGCCGGGTGCGACCATCGGAAATACCTTATCCAACTTCTGCACCCTGGCGTCGACGAGCACTGGCCCATCATAGGCGAGCATCTCTTCCATGACTGCCGCCACCTCGGTTTCCCGGGCGACCCTGAGGCCTTTTACGCCGAATCCTTCAGCCAGTTTGATGAAGTCGGGGTTGTCGGTCATCAGGGAGGAGGAATAACGTTCTTCATAGAAGGTCTCCTGCCACTGCCTGACCATGCCGAGTGCTTCATTGTTGACGATGACCACCTTGACTGGAAGATTGTATTGCCTCAGTACAGCCATCTCCTGCATGGTCATCTGGAAACCGCCGTCTCCTACGATGGCGATCACCGTCTCTTCCGGTTTGCCGAGCTGTGCACCGATTGCTGCCGGCAATCCGAAGCCCATCGTGCCAAGGCCGCCTGAGGTCACCCATTTATGGGGCTGATCAAACTGATAGAACTGGGCGGCCCACATCTGATGCTGTCCGACATCCGTCGTGATGATCGCTTCGCCGCCTGTCTTCTCATAGATCGACTCGATCAGCCATTGGGGTGAGATCAGCTCGTCTGAACGTTTGAACCAGAAAGGATTTTCTTTCTTGTTGGTCAAAGTTTCCATAAGCCACGTCGTCCGGTCCTTCGTTTTTGTATCCGTGGCCAAAAGTGCAAGCAGTGCTTCTTTGGCATCCGAGACGACTGGTATTCTAGTTTCAATGTTCTTGCCGATTTCAGCAGGGTCGATATCGATATGGGCGATCGTGGCACGCGGGGCGAAATGTTGTAGCGAACCTGTCAGGCGATCGTCGAAGCGGGCTCCGATGTTGATGAGCAGATCGCATTCGTAGATTGCCATGTTCGCGCAATATGACCCGTGCATGCCTGCCATGCCGAGCGACAGTTCATGCGACCCGGGAAAGCTGCCAAGGCCAAGCAGCGTATTCGCTACCGGCAGATGGTGCCTTTCGGCAAAAGTTTTAAGTTCATCTGCGGCATCTGCAAAATGGATGCCGGCTCCGGCCAGTAAGAGAGGTTTCTCAGCTGCTTCGATCTGTTCCGCCAGACGCCTGATCTGGAGCGGGTTCGGTTTCGTGGTGGGCTGGTAGCCCGAGAGTTTGAATGCCGTATCATACTCTTCCTGGGTAATCTCCTGCGCAATATTTTTTGGTATATCGACGACGACGGGCCCCTTACGTCCTGTCGTTGCGATATGGAATGCTTCTTTGACGATGCGCGGCAGATCCTTGATATCATTGACCTGATAGTTATGTTTCGTTATCGGAGTGGTCAGTCCGATGACATCCGCTTCCTGGAATGCGTCAGAACCGATGACTGCAGTGGAGACTTGTCCTGTAAAGACGACCACCGGCAAAGAATCCATCATCGCATCCGTAATGCCGGTGATCAGGTTTGTAGCCCCTGGCCCGGAAGTGGCAATTACGACTCCCGGTTTCCCCGTCACCCTTGCATATCCTTCAGCAGCATGGATGAGTCCCTGTTCATGTCTGCATAAGATATGTTGGAAGGAACCCTGCGCCTTGTGCAGTGCATCATAGATCGGCAACACTGCACCACCCGGATAGCCAAATACAGTTTCAACATCCGCTTCAACCAAACTTTGAATGAATAGATCAGCCCCGGTCATCAGCTTCTGATCAGTTTCCCGAGTATATGTCCCACTCTGTGTTTTCATCATTACTTGCCTCCCCATAAATCCTAATGATTGATTCAATGTCGTAAAATATAAAAATGACCCTTTTTCCCCACGATGGATCGCCAGTCGAAACTGCGACCTGTCATGGGGTGAAAAGAGTCATTTCACGGTACCACCCAGTTTTACGCCTCCTTTACAGAAGGCACCTTATGGACTTCATCTAAAAGTCCGTTTTGGTAACGGGTGGTCTTCACCCGGCCGGGCCTAATCGTCGACCTTTCAGTCCGGCGCTCAAGGTTGAGATAGAATAAAGCGTCGATCCTGGTTCTCAGCAATCACCAGGTCTCTGTCCATCGAGCTGCTTAAACTACGTTCCCATCAATGCTTTTTTATTATTCAAATTTTTCTGATATGTGATATTGAACGTAATCTTATAACGCCCGATAAAATAAATCAACACCTTTTTTCGATTATTTTTTAAAATATCTAATTATTCTGATAATGTAACCGTTTACAACGTTAGCATGCCAATGTTTAACGATTCCAAAATATTTTCAACTTTTTTCTTGAATGGAGATAAAAAAAGATGCACCAATTTCAGGTGCATCTCCCATCATCTATTCAAATAATCTGTAACTGCCCCTTTTGATGCACATGTGACATTGTGTGCATATTTGCCGAGTACACCTTTGCTGTATAGAGGCGGCTCTGAAAAACTTCTACGTCTTTGTGCCATCTCCTCCTCAGACACGGCGCAGGAGATTTCCTTTTCAGTAGAATCAATCGTCACCATGTCCCCTTCCTGCAGCAGGGCGATCGGTCCGCCGCTCTGCGCTTCAGGTGCAATATGACCGACGACCAGCCCATGTGTGCCGCCTGAGAATCTGCCGTCGGTCAATAAGGCAACCTTCTCTCCGAGCCCTTTGCCTACGAGCAGACTTGATATGGATAACATCTCTGGCATGCCTGGTCCGCCTTTAGGGCCTACGTAGCGGATGACCAGCACATCACCTTCATTGATCTTGTTGGCCAATAATGCATCCGATGCCTCCTTCTCACTGTTGAATACGCGGGCCGGCCCTTCATGGCGCGCCACTTTGACGCCGGATACTTTCGCAACGGCACCTGATGGCGATAAATTGCCCTTAAGGACGATCAGAGGCCCGTCCGCACGTTTCGGTTCATCGAGTGGCATGATGACATCCTGACCTGCCTTCAGTCCTTCCACCTCCGCCAGATTCTCAGCAATCGTCTTCCCTGTGACTGTCATGCATCCTCCGTGGAGGTAGCCGGCTTCATGCAGCATCTTCATCACACCCTGCACGCCACCAGCTTTATAGAGGTCCTGCATGACATAGCGGCCACTTGGTTTCAGATCTGCCAGATGGGGGACTTTTTCCTGTATCCTGTTAAAATCATCCAAGGTCAGATCAACTTCAGCCGCATGGGCGATGGCAAGCAGATGCATCGTCGCATTCGTGGAGCCTCCGAGTGCCATCACGACGGTGATGGCATTCTCAAATGCTTCTTTCGTCATGATGTCTTTTGGATAGATGCCTGCTTCCAAAAGTTTATAGACGGCGTCCCCTGCAGCTTTTACATCTTTATACTTATCTTCCGATTCCGCAGGATTGGATGCGCTCCCCGGCAGACTTAATCCGAGTGCCTCCATTGCGGCCGCCATGGTATTCGCAGTATACATTCCACCACAGGCCCCCGCTCCCGGGCATGCATTGCATTCGATTTGATTGAGTTCAGTCTCATCGATATCGCCAGCATTCAATTTGCCCACCCCTTCAAAGACACTGACGAGATCGATATCCTTCCCGCGGTGTTGACCGGGGGCGATGGTCCCACCGTAGACGAAGATCGCAGGCACGTCGGCATTAGCCATGGCAATGGCGCACCCTGGTATATTTTTATCGCATGCGCCGATGGCGACGAATGCGTCCAGATTTTCAGCCCCGACCACGGTTTCTATGGAATCGGCGATCAGATCGCGTGAAGGGAGTGAATACCGCATACCTTGGGTGCCCATCGAAATGCCGTCTGATACTGTAATCGTATTGAACTGGAGTGGAACCCCGCCGGCTTCCCCGGCACCTGATTTCGCCTCCAACGCCAGGTCATTCAGATGGATATTGCACGGCGTCACCTCCGCCCATGTGCTTGCAATGCCTATCTGTGGTTTCGTAAAACTTTCATCAGTGAAGCCGACGGCACGAAGCATTGCGCGGTTCGGTGCCTTTACATCACTTTCTGTATAGACGTTGCTCTTGATCCGCAGATCTTTTGTGTTCTTTTCTTCTGTTGACATCCAATTACCACCTTTTTAGATTTTTCCTGATCATGCGCGTGCTGCTTTATTTTCGGACGGGGCCGTCTGATCATATTTTGGGTTGAATTTGCTCATCCATGTCGCCACTATGGAACCGGAAATATTGTGCCATACACTGAACAGCGCAGCCGGCACTGCAGAAAGCGGTGAGAAGTGTGCTGCTGCAAGCGTTGCCGCAAGCCCCGAATTCTGCATTCCGACTTCGATTGAGGCCGCCTTCTGATCGGCAAAATCGAAACGCAGCGCTTTAGCCAACCCAAAGCCGATGATATAACCAAGCACATTGTGCAGCATGACCACACCGAATATCAGCAGGCCGGATTGCACAATCGCTTCTGTATTATTCGCAACCACAGCTGCTACCACTCCAACGATGCCCACTACAGACACCAACGGCAAGACGGGTATATAACTCTCAACGCATCCGCCCAACATCATCCTGACCACAAGACCCAGAGCTATAGGCACCAGGACAATCTGGACAATTGAAATGAAAAGTTCCATGAAAGAAACCGGCAGCCATGCGCTGGCAAGCATCAGTGTAAGCGCCGGCGTCAAAATCGGTGCAAGAACCGTCGAAACCGCGGTTGCAGTTACGGATAATGCTGTGTTGCCTTTTGCCAGGAAAGTCATTATATTTGAAGATGTCCCTCCAGGCGTACATCCCACCAGGATGACCCCGACTGCAATTTCAGGGGGCAGGCGGAACAATACTGCCAATCCCAACGCTAATAGCGGCATGATGGTGTATTGTGCCAATACGATTATGAAAATTTTCCTCGGCGCCTTCAACACTCTTTTAAAGTCTGAGAGGCTTAATGTCATGCCCATACCGAACATGATGATTCCAAGCAGCAACTTTATGTAGGGTGTTATCCATGTAAAGCCGCCAGGCAATATAAAGGCCAAAACTGCAAAGAGGATCACCCAGATGCCGAATGTATTACCTACAAATTGACTCAACCTTACGATTCCCTTCATCCGATTCCCTTCCTTTCATTCAATGATGCTTAAAACTATAGAAGCTATCTTAACAGATAAAAGATGAACCGGACAGACTTTTTAACTTAATTTTTAGAATTTTTTAAATAAATCGCTTTCTTTAGTGATCATGGTGATTATTTAAATTTTTCCATAAAAAAAGACGCTCTGACGAGAGCGTCTCCTAAAACTATAATGAGTCGTTGTTGCGTCTGTTTACATTATCGCGACGTTCCTTCGTTGCATCATAGCTGTAATCATCGCCGAAGCGGCGCTGTGATGCATCGTTCGACCGCACATCGTCCACGCGGTCATCAGGTCCGCCAGAACCCGCAGTGCCACCACCCCTTGTATACTCTTCTTCTGATACCGGGGTGACGGGGTCGCTGGAGTCGATATTGTGGTCTACATATCGGTCGTCTTCTGCTGCCTTGTCTGAACGACTCGTAGTGTCATGCGCCGATGTCCTGTTGTCACCATCATATTCATCGAGGCTGAAAGTACGTGTCGATTCGATGTCTTCGTCATGGTGGCGCCGCGGTCCCCGGTTGTTTCTGTCCGCATTGACTTCATCCCTCTCGAGAGTGTCGTCATCTCGGCGACGGGCCGTAGGCTTATCGTAGTCGAACGCCTGATCTGCCTTTGCTTCGTCCCGACGGCGTGGTTGCCTATCTGGCGTCCCAGCTTCATTCATCCTGTCGTCTTCAAATTTCCGGGTATTGTTCCTGTTGTGCCGACGTCCTTCATCAACAGGGTCAAATTCATCATTTCGAATGACCCTATCCTTTCTGACAAAGAGCAGTATTGCTGCAATGATGAAGAATAATGGGATGATGCCGGTCACTACAGGTGCAATGAGCGGCGCTGTGAGGATGGCTGCCGCCAGCAGCAGGAAACCTGCCAAAATTCTTCTGCGCATCGTCAGAAGCCCGAACAATCCCAAGATGAGTGGAATCATCAGATAGAGTGCAATCATCCATACATTGTTCAACCACCCGACTACCATATCAGCAATGTCTCCGGGTGCGGCTCCAATATCCTGCCCTTGCTCCGCAAGATTCTGGAATTCTGTTTCAAGCTGCTGTGTCATATTCTGTGTGAACTGCGCGTCATTCATTGTGACGAGTGAAAAGAAAAGAAGTAGGGCCGTAATCGCCAGCAATCCAATCCAAGCCAACCATCCGAATATCTTTTCAGGAATGCGGCTGACCGGTTTTACCGTTTGGGTATAATTTTTTTTAGCCATAGGAACCTCCTGGGTTATTTATGTCTTCATAATCAATATTACCCGTACATCGCTTTTTTAACCAGATAAAATTTAGATTTACTACTGTCCATGTTTTATGTAGACATGCAGCCACTTGATTTTCCACTTATGAATATGGCTGTTGGGAAACTGGAGCTTTTATGGTCTATACTCTGATCAGGCTGTCCGCTTCTGCATCCTTAAGCTTTTTGACTGCTGTATAGGCTTCAAGGCCGCTGTTTGATTTGAATTCACGAAATTTGGTCTTTTCCTGTGATTTCCCCGGTACAATTCTTTTGAATGTTTCATACTTCCTTTTCAATTCTTCTGCAGGCACACCGCCATCATATGCTTTCTCTACGGCTTCAAAAAAAGCGACGGCGTCGATGATCTCATCTGTGGTCCAGTCTTCATCAATCGGATAGCTGTATCCTTCCATCGTGGTCTCCTCCTTTACGGTAAAGATAAAAAAGGGCGTCCGTTATGGACGCCCTTAAAATATGCTGTTACATAGTGTGGATTGGTCTACCCAGTACCACGTCCGCTGCTTCCATTGGAATCTCTCCAAGTGTCGGGTGGGCGTGGATGGTAAGCGCGATATCCTCAGCAGTCATTCCTGTCTCAACTGCAAGGCCAAGTTCTGCAATGATGTCGGAAGCGCCTGCTCCCGCAACTTGGGCACCGAGGAGTAGGCCGTCTTCTTTACGTGAAACAAGTTTGACGAAACCATCAGTTTCATTCAATCCAAGCGCACGACCGTTTGCTGCGAATGGGAATTTACCTGTCTTCACTTCAAATCCAGCTTCTTTAGCGTCTGCTTCATTATAGCCGACTGTAGCCAACTCAGGTTCTGAGAAGCAGACTGCTGGCATGCTGAGATAATCAACTTCAGATTTTTCTCCTGCAATTGCTTCAGCAGCAACTTTACCTTCGTAGCTTGCTTTGTGGGCAAGTGGCAGTCCAGGCACTATATCGCCTATAGCGAAGATGCTGTCAATTGAAGTACGGGATTGTTTATCGACTTCGATGAGGCCTTTATCGGACATTTTGATGCCGGCCTCTTCCAAACCGAGCTCATCTGTATTCGGACGACGTCCTACTGTTACAAGGACATAGTCTGCTTCGATTTCTTTAGTCTCGCCTTTAACTTCATAAGTGACTTTGACGCCATCGTCTGTTTCTTCAGCTTCTTTAGCCATTGCTTCCATCTCGATGGTTACACCTTTTTTCTTGAGGTTCTTTTTGACGACTTGCGTCATCTGTTTTTCGAATCCACCAAGAATATCTTTGGCGCCTTCAAGAATAGTCACTTCTGTACCGAAATTCGCATAGGCAGTACCTAGCTCAGTTCCGATGTAGCCGCCACCGATGACGACCAATTTCTCAGGTTTTTCTTCCAACGCAAGCGCACCGCTGGAATCGAGGATGCGTTTACCGAATTTGAAACCTGGGATTTCTATTGGACGGGAGCCGGTAGCCACGATTGCATTTTTGAATTCATAAGTCTGTGACTGCTTTTCGTCCATGACTTTCATAGTGTTGCCATCGACGAAGTAAGCTTCGCCTTTGACGATCTCGACTTTGTTTCCTTTAAGCAGGCTTTCAACGCCGCCAGTGAGTTTTTTGACTACACTGTCTTTGAATGACTGCACTTTGGAGAAATCAAGTTTCACACCTTCAGTGATGACCCCCATGTCTTCAGAGCTTTGTGCCTGCTGGAAACGGTGGGAAGATGAAATCATCGCTTTGGACGGGATACAGCCGACATTCAGGCAGACGCCACCGATGTCACCTTTTTCTACAATTGTCACTTTCTGTCCAAGTTGTGCTGCGCGGATTGCTGCAACGTAGCCTCCTGGGCCTGCGCCGACTACAATAGTATCAGTTTCAATAGGAAAATCTCCAACTACCATCTGTAATTATCCCTCCATTAATAGTAATTCTGGATTGTTAAGCAGACGCTTAACATGGTTCAGGGCGTTCTGTGCCGTCATGCCGTCAATCTGTCTGTGGTCATAGCTGAGTGACAGTGCAAGCATAGGGGCCGCCACTATCTCCCCATCTCTGACGATTGCCTTCTCTTCTATGCGCCCGATACCGAGGATTGCCACTTCAGGCTGGTTGATGACTGGTGTGAACCATTGTCCACCTGCAGAACCGAGGTTTGAGATGGTCATTGATCCGCCCTTCATTTCATCGCCTGAGAGTTTGCCGTCACGTGCTTTGCCGGCAAGCTGGTTAATCTCGTCGGATATTTCGAACATGGATTTCTTGTCTGCATGTTTCACTACAGGTACAACAAGTCCACGCTCTGTATCGGCAGCAATGCCTACATTATAATAATGTTTCTGTATGACTTCAAATGTTTCTGAATCGATTGATGCATTGAATTCAGGATATTTCTTGAACATTGACACAAGCGCTTTTACCACATACGGCAGGAAAGTCAATTTGATGCCTTGTTCTTCTGCGATTGATTTGAATTTCTTCCTGTGGTCCCACAGTGCTTTTACTTCTACTTCGTCGAGATGTGTAACATGTGGGGAAGTCTGTTTGGAGTTGACCATCGCTTTTGCGATCGCTTTTCTCATGCCGCTCATCTTTTCGCGTGTTTCCGGGAACTCGCCTTCAGAAGATGCTGGCTTGGCATCTTTGGATGTTGGCTGTTCATCAGTGGTATCGGCAGTTTCTTGAGTCGCCTCAGCAGAACTCTGGTCGCCATTCATGAATGCTTCCACATCTGCCTTCACTACACGGCCGTTTTTGCCGGTGCCCGATACTTCTGTGATGTCAACATCGTTATCCCGTGCAAATTTACGTACACTTGGCATAGCGATGATGCGTTTGTCGGAAGAGCCGCCTTTTTCTGACTCGTCTTCCTTACCGGAATCTTCGCCTTCGTCAGAAGTCTGTGCTTCTTTCTTGGAATCTTCCGTTTCTTTTTCTTCTTGCTTCTCTTCTTGCTTTTCTTCTTTTTCAGCAGGTTCTTCTCCGCCAGAGTCTTCAGAACCATCATCGATGGTCACAATCGTTTCACCAACTGTTGTAACGGTTCCTTCTTCGACATGGAGTTGTTTGACCGTCCCGTCTACTGGAGACGGGATTTCAACAACTGCTTTATCATTCTGCACTTCTGCTACAACATCATCTTCTTTGATTTCATCGCCTTCATTGATGAACCACTTGACGATTTCACCTTCGTGGATACCTTCACCGATATCCGGCAGTTTAAATTCAAAAGCCACAGTATTTCCTCCTTTATACTTTCTGTTTAAAAGTCCATAACCTGTTTCGCACGTTCGATGATGTCATCTTTGGTAGGCAGCCATACACCTTCCGCTTGTGTGAATGGATAGACCGTATCAGGCGCTGTGAGGCGCATGATTGGTGCTTCCAGACTAAGAATGGCACGTTCGGACAGTTCTGCTGCAACGTTCGCTGCAACACCTGCTTGACGCTGTGCTTCCTGGATGACCACTGCACGGTTTGTCTTCTCGACAGATTCGACCAATGTGTCATAGTCTATCGGGGAGACGGTCCTCAAGTCGATCACTTCTGCAGAGACGCCCTCTTCTTTAAGTGCATCAGCTGCTTTGATGGCTTCTTGAACCATTGCGCCGTAAGCGATCAGTGTAATGTCGTCGCCCTCTTGTTTGACGCTTGCCTTGCCGATTTCGACAGTATATTCTTCTTCCGGTACATCTTCACGGAATGAACGGTAGAGTTTCATGTGTTCAAGGAAGATGACAGGGTCATTCGAACGGATTGCTTCAATCAGAAGCCCTTTTGCATCTACTGGGTTTGACGGGATGACCACTTTAAGGCCTGGTGTCTGTGCCATCAGACCTTCCAGCGAATCCGCGTGAAGTTCAGGCGTGTGGACACCGCCGCCAAATGGCGCACGGATTACGACAGGCGTTTCCTTGGAAGCGCCTGAACGCTGTCTGTTGCGGGCGATTTGGCCGGCTACACCGTCCATTGCTTCAAAAAGGAAGCCGAAGAACTGGATTTCCACTACAGGGCGGAAACCTTCCAGTGTAAGGCCGAGACCCATCGAAGCGAGTCCACTTTCTGCGAGTGGTGTATCGAATACGCGATCTTCACCGAATTCTTTCTGCAGGCCTTCTGTAGCGCGGAACACCCCGCCGTTTACGCCGACGTCTTCGCCGAAGACCAGGACGTTCTCGTCGTTCCTGAGTTCTGTGGCCATCGCGTCAGTGATTGCTTGGATCATTGTCATCTGTGCCATTGCTTATTTCGACTCCTTTTCTTTGTAGACTTCATACTGTTCCTTCAGGTTGCTCGGCATGTCATCATAAGTGAGCTCCATGAGTTTGGTGACAGTCTGTTTTTCTGCACCGTCTGCTTCTTTGATTGCTTTCTTGATGTCTTCTTTAGCCTGTTCCATCACTTCGTTTTCCTGATCTTCGCTCCATAGGCCCTTCTCTTCAAGGAAAGTGCGGAAACGGACGAGCGGGTCTTTCTTTTCCCAATCTGAATCTTCATCAGATGTCCTGTAGCGTGTCGGGTCATCCCCTGCCATTGTGTGCGGACCGTAACGGTAGCAGAGCGTTTCGATGACGGTCGGTCCTTCTCCTGCAACAGCACGGTCACGTGCATCTTTAGTCACTTTATATACAGCAAGCGGGTCCATGCCGTCCACCTGAATGCTTGGCACACCTGAAGCTACACCTTTTTGGGCGAGCGTCTTCGCCGCAGTCTGCAAGTCTCTTGGCGTCGAAATTGCATAGTGGTTATTCTGGATGACGAAAATTGCAGGCGCCTTATACGCACTTGCAAAGTTGATGCCTTCGTAGAAGTCCCCTTGGGATGTACCACCATCACCGGTATAGGTGATCGCTACTGTGTCTTTTCCGCGCATCTTGATGCCGAGTGCCACACCAGCGGTCTGCACATATTGTGCGCCGATGATGATCTGCGGGCTGAGTGCGTTGACGCCTTCAGGGAACTGGTTGCCTTCATAGTGGCCCCTTGAGAAAAGGAACGCCTTCGTAAGCGGCAGGCCATGCCAGATGAGCTGCGGCACATCACGATAGCCAGGAAGGATGTAGTCCTCTCCTTCAAGGGCGAACTGGCTGGCGAGCTGTGATGCTTCCTGCCCGGCAGTAGGTGCATAGAAGCCCAGTCTACCTTGGCGGTTCAATGAAACTGAACGCTGATCGAGCACACGTGTCCAGACCATGCGCTTCATCAGTTCTACAAGATCATCGTCGGATAGATCAGGCATTGCGTCTTTATTGGTAACTTTCCCGTCCTGATCGAGAATCTGGAACATTTCAAATTTATTTTCGATCTCTTCAAGCGCCTTGACTGGATCGAAACTTTTATTCTTTGGTGCCATAAAGTGTTCACCATACCTTTCAAATTTTTCATTTATCGTCTATTATCTTACCATATCCTGTTACAACAGTAAAATGAATAGCATTGTAACAGCTGCTCACAAAGCGCTTTAAATCAACGATTTCTGTATTAATACAGTTTTATCTGTTATATAATACAGCGCTTACATCATTCTCCTTCAATTATGGTCTCTATCTCTTTTTTCAGTGCATTGACCTTTTCAGTCCGTTTGCTGAAAGCTTCTGCATTCTCCTGTACTTCCTCATACTCTTTACTCAAGCTGTTGAGGCGTTCATCCACTTCATCTTGTGACACTTCTTCTTCGCCAAGGTATGCAAAGATATCCTTCTCGCTGTTCAATACAGACTTGTAGCTGCCGATCATTTCACCATGGCTCATATATCTCTCGTCCATCGCATCGATCAGCGACTGTGCCTGCTTACGGTTCGATTCGTCGGAAATCTCTTCTACATATTGGGTCGAAGCTTCCATGCGGCTTCTGCTGTCCCCCATGATCGAGACTTCCTGATCCAACTGTTTGATGCGTTCTTCCGTATTTTCCACCAGCGAATCGCTTATCTCACCAAGTTCCCCTTTAGTGGCGTTCTCAAGCGAGCCTTGTAGTTCCGCCTTCTCGCTCTCCAACTCTTCGAATTTAGCGTTGACATCCTCTATCTCCTTTTCCACCTCGACGGTCTCTTGAAACGCATTATAAAAATCGAGCAGTTCATCAGATGCAGACGAACACCCGGCAAGCACCATCGCCATAACCATGGCGCCACCTAATAGTTTCTTCATTTCCATTCCCTCCGATTGTTGACTGGATAGTGTATAATTAAAAAATAATATGTTGAGAATTCCGGTTCTCCTGAGTATTATAGTATAATAAATCGCGATATATATAAACAGGAGGGTTTATTTTGGTAACAATGAAAGACATCATCCGGGATCCCGATCCGTTTCTGCGCAAGAAAGTGGCCGAAGTCGACACAATCGATGAAGAAACGATAAATGAACTGGCCGCCATGCGGGACTATCTCGTACGCTCCCAAAATCCCGATATTGCAGGAAAACAAGGCCTTAGGCCGGGCGTCGGTCTTGCTGCGCCGCAAGTCGGACTTGATAAACGCATGCTCGCCATCTATATAGAAGGTGACGAAGGCGAAGTGCTCCATGATCATATGCTGATCAACCCTAAAATCAAAAGTCACTCGGTGACTGAGACGTACCTACCGGGAGGCGAGGGCTGTCTGAGTGTCGATGAAGACGTTCCAGGCCTTGTGCATCGCTTCCAGCGGGTCAAAGTTACAGCCCTCGATCCCGAAGGCAAGCCTGTAGAAGTGAAGGCAAAAGGCATGCTTGCCGTCGTATTGCAGCATGAACTGGACCACCTCGACGGCATCATGTTCTATGATCACATCGACCCGGACGCTCCCATGGAGCCAAAGCCAGGCGCCAAGCCTGTAGATTGAAAAAGCGGCCGTATCAAAGCGGTCGCTTTTTCATTGCACATGAATTCCATCCAATCAGATGAAGTCATCGCGCCTCTCCCTAAATGGGATGTTCTGCTCATACAACTCCTTCTTCAGTGCCGTAAATGTTTCGTGATCCAGGACTTCAGGATCATGGTCATGACGCTTTCGGTGGACATCATCTGCCTCTTCATGATCGTCATAGATGTAGTTCATCACCACCATGTCAGGATGTGTATTGAATTCCAGCATGATCATGTTGCGGTCCTGACGCGTCCACTCAAGCAGTACAGCTTCCAATATACGCTTCTCTTTCATGCGGTTCCCCTCCATTCCCTTCCATTATAAAGTCTTTGCATGTCCCCCGTCTATAATGTAAAATGAAGTTAAGCTGATAAGGGATGTGGTCATAATGCTCAGACGGTGGAAGAAGAGGCTGAAGCAAAGGCTTGGACGCATTCTCGGTAGGAAAGGGTTGCTGAACAACGAATATTTCAAACGGCGTTAAGTCCGTTATATTGTGTTGCTTTATGCAACACAAATTTTTTGTTAATGGCCATCCATATAATCAAATCAAAAGGAGAAATCATATAATGGCAGTATTTAAAGTTTTTTTTCAAGAACAACTAGATAGCCGCATCATCCGTGAAGAGACAATAACACGGTATTTTGAGGCAGAGTCAGAGAGCGAAGTGCGCACAGCACTGAAAGATAGCCGCCTCAACATCGAATTCGTCCAGGAATTAAGTCCCGCACACCTGGAGTACGAAAAGAATAACAATGCAGACTTTAAGGTTGAGGATATCTGATGACACTGGAAAAAGGTGAAGTAGGCGTTTTTGCCCTCGGGGGACTCGGGGAAATAGGCAAAAACACATATTGCATTGAATATAAAGACGAAATCATCATGATCGACGCAGGCATCAAATTTCCGGACGACGAACAGCTGGGAATCGACTATGTCATTCCCGACTACACATATCTTAAAGAGAACCAGGAGAAAATCAGCGCGCTCATCGTCACCCATGGCCACGAAGACCATATCGGCGGCATTCCTTTCCTGCTGAAAGAATTCAATGTGCCCATCTATTCCGGGCCTTTGGCCCTTGGACTCATCCGCAACAAGCTGGAGGAGCACCGCCTCCTCCGATCGACAGAGCTTAAGCCGGTCGAAGAGAGCACTGTATTGAAGTTCAAGCACATGACAGTCGAATTCTATTTGACCACACACTCCATCCCTGAAGCATATGGCGTCATCGTGCGGACACCTGAAGGCACAATCGTCCACACAGGTGACTTCAAGTTCGACTTCACACCGGTAGGCGAACCTGCAAACATTGCGAAAATGGCACAGCTTGGGGAGGAAGGGGTCCTTTGCCTCCTTTCCGATTCAACAAACGCTACAGTGCCGAACTTCACCACAAGCGAAAAGGAAGTCGGCCAGAATGTAAAGGATATCTTCCGCAAGTGTACAGGACGAATCATCTTCGCTACATTCGCCTCCAACATCTACCGCGTACAGCAGGCAATAGACGCGGCGATCAAGTTCGACCGTAAAATCGCCATTTTCGGCCGCAGTATGGAAAACAATATCAAAATCGGCCTGGAACTGGGCTATATCAAAGCGCCGCCTGAAACATTCATCGAGCCAAAAATGATCAACAGCATCGAAAAGCACAAAGTGATGATGCTGTGTACAGGCTCCCAAGGTGAACCGATGGCTGCCCTATCCAGGATAGCCAACGGCACGCACCGTCAAATCAGCATAATCCCTGATGACACGGTCGTCTTCAGCTCATCTCCGATTCCAGGCAACACGCTGAGCATCAACCGGACAATCAACGCCCTCTACAAAGCGGGTGCAGATGTCATCCACGGAAAGCTCTCAAACATCCATACTTCAGGGCATGGTTCACAGGAAGAGCAGAAGTTGATGCTCCGTCTGATGCGCCCTAAATATTTCATGCCGATCCATGGTGAATACCGCATGCTGCATCTTCACAAGCAGCTGGCAGTCAACACAGGTATGGACCCGGACGATGTCTTCCTGATGGAAATCGGTGATGTTCTGGCATTGAAACGGGATAGTGCAAGACATAGCCACCGCGTACCGGCAGGCACAGTATTCGTCGACGGTACGGGTATCGGCGACATCGGCAACATTGTCCTCCGGGACAGGAAGGACCTATCTGAGGAGGGGCTCGCAATCGTCGTCGTTTCGATAGACTTCAATACAAAGACGCTTCTTAGCGGCCCGGACATCATCTCACGTGGTTTCGTCTATATGCGGGAATCCTACGGCTTGATCCGTGGTGCAGAGAAGAAGATAAAAGCGGATATCATCAACCTGCTCAACTCAAAAGAGCATGTGGAATGGTACCACGTGAAGCAGCTCATCATAGAAGAACTCAGCAACCACCTCTACAAGCGGACCCATCGTAAACCGATGATCCTGCCTACCATCATGAGGGTCAATGAAAAGAAGAAGAAGTAATGAATAGATAAGAGCACCTGTGGAAGTTTCCACAGGTGCTCTTCTAGTCTATGAGTAATTTTTCAAACCGGGTCAAATCCTGATCATCGCCTATTACAATCAGGATATCATCCCTCTGGATGTTGACCGTCGGGTCTGGACTGACAATGATGTCCTCATCCCGTTTTATCGCTATTACACTGACTCCGTATTCTGCACGGATATCCAAGTCCAGCAAGGATTGATCCGCCAGGTTCTCCTGTGCTCTGATCTCAACGATCGAATGCTCATCCGAGAGTTCAAGGTAATCGAGTACGGAAGTGGATGCAAGCTTATGGGCGATGCGTTTCCCCATATCGCGCTCAGGGTGGATCACCATATCAGCGCCGATCTTATCAAGGACACGGGCATGATAATTGTTCTGTGCCTTGACGCTCACATGCTTGACCCCGAGATCTTTAAGGAGCAGCGTCGTCAGGATACTCGACTGGATATTGTCACCGATTGCGACGATGACATTATCGAAGTTGCCGAGACCGAGGTTCTTAAGCACTCTTTCATCAGTAGTGTCGCCGATGGCCGACTTGGTTGCGATATCGGCATATTCATTGACACGGTTTTCATCTATGTCGACCGCCAGTACATCCATTTCGAGTTCAATCAGTTCCCGTACAATGCTGGCACCGAAACGGCCGAGGCCGATCACCGCATAGTCCTTTTTCATCTTCATCACCTATTCGTTTAGGATATCAATACTTGTTGTCGCCCTTCCCCTGTACATAATCCTTATCGAACAGGAAGAGTCTGAGCAGCATACCGAGACTCGGTATCAATAATAGTAAACCTAATATGAAGGCCACTGTCAAACTGAAGGCCATATTCTCGTTTACAACCGAAGTATTGATGTCGATGTAGGGATACAGTATATACGGCAGTTTACTGATGCCATAGCCGTAGAAGGCGAAGGCAAACTGCAGCATGATCATTATGAAGGCCAGACCGAAACGGCGCTTCCTCCAGATCAGGTACACCGCTACCCCCATCGCTGCAAGGCTGAGCCCGAACATATACCAGTAATCCTGCGCACGCAGGAAGTGTTCCCTGTTATGTTCACGGAGCCCCAAGAAGACGAACTGCGAGATGAAGAGCATCGGCAACGTCCAGATCAGGAACCATCTGCGTACGAGGTGGAGCGCCTGTGAATCTTTGGCGCGCGCTGCGTAGAACGTCAGGAACCCGCTTGATACATAGAGTACTATGACCACAGCCAAAAAGACGACGGACCAGCCGTAAGTGCTGAAGAGGAGCTCTTCAAGCTGGAGGCGCACACCGTCTGCACTCTCGATGATGTAGCCGCCTTCAGAAATGACGAGCGCCATCGACAGCGAAGCGGGGATCAGCAACCCTGTGGCACCGTAGAGGAACGCCCAGGATAACTTCGGCTCCCTATTGTAGGAGTTGAAGGCGTAGTAGCTCCCCCGTATCGCCAATAGGATGAGCGCAATGCTCGCTGGAATCAGCAGCGCTGTCCCATAGTAATAGGCGGTATCCGGATAGAATCCGACGATGCCGACGAAGAAGAAGACGAAGAAGACGTTCGTCACTTCCCAAACCGGGTTCAGATAACGCTTGATGATCGGACTGATGATGCTGTCGTCCCCCGTCAGCTTCGAATAGAAATTATAGAAGCCGGCACCGAAATCGATTGCGGATACTATGATGTAGCCGTACAGGAAGGTCCATAGGACTGCTACCCCGATGATTTCATAATTCATTGCAACCGACCTCCTTCATAGTCCTCTCCATAGATTTCAATGCGTTCTGCTGCGGCACTCTTATTTTTGAACATCTGGAGCAGCACATAGATTGTGGTGACCCCGAGCACCGCATACAGCAACACGAAGGCAATCAGCGTGATGCCCAGTCCATCAGCCTGGGTGACGGCTTCAGAAACCCGCATGTAGCCGCGCAAGATCCATGGCTGGCGACCCATCTCTGCCAGGAACCAGCCTGCTTCTATTGAAGCCATGGTCAGGGGGCCGGTCAATACATAGGCATAAAGCAGTGCAGGATGGTGTTCGTCGAACTTCGAAAACTTCGCTATGAAGTATATGATCGATACCATAAGTGCGTACATCCCGAAGAAGACCATGATGTCGAAGAAGTAGTGGATGATGAGCGGTGGCTGCTCGTCGTCCGGTATATCATTGAGCCCGGTCACCTCGGTATCGAAGGAGTTGCCTGCCAGGAAGCTGAGTGCACTTGGAATCTTGAGTGCATAGCTCACCTCATTCGTATCTTCATCAATTGTACCGAAAAGGACCAGATCAGCGTTGTCCTCCGTTTCAAAATGCCATTCCATCGCAGCCAATTTCTCAGGCTGGTGCTCATGCAGGAATTTGGCTGAGAGGTCTCCGGCCAGAACGGTCAGTGATGCTGTAACAAGCCCAAGCACCATCATGACTTTAAGGCCTTTCTTGTGATACTCCCTATCTTCCTCGAATTTCGAACGGAGGAGTTTGAACGCACCGATGGCGGCGATGATGAATACTGCCGTCGTATACGCCGTCACCACTACGTGGAATACCCTGACCCAAGTCGACGGGTTGAACATCGCCGCAAGCGGATCTACGTTGATGAGCTCTCCATCAACCATATTGAAACCAGCAGGTGTATTCATGAATGAATTCACCGTTGTGATGAATACTGCCGAGAGCGAAGACCCGATGACAATCGGAATGTTCAAGAGCCAGTGGTGCCAAGGATTCTTGAAGCGGTCCCAAGTATATAGGAATATCCCAAGGAATATTGCTTCAAAGAAGAAGGCGAATGTTTCCATAAATAGCGGTAGCGCAATGATCTGCCCACCGAGCCGCATGAAATCAGGCCATATCAAGGAAAGCTGCAGACCGATGATCGTACCGGTCACGACCCCAACGGCGACTGTCACCGTGTAGCCTTTGGCAATCCTTCTTGCCATCGTCAAGTACGCAGCGTCTTTCTTCTTCACCCCCAGGAACTCAAGTACCATGAAGACAATCGGTATACCTACTCCGATTGTCGCAAAGATAATATGGAACCCTAATGTAGACGCTGTCAATACACGCCCCAAAACCACATCTTCCATTCAATCACCTCTTTGTAATCGTATGCTTAATTATAACGTTTATAATCAATTTATCCTGATCGATTTGACAACGATCAATGACAAATTTGTGAATAAACTATCATTCTCATGATATAATTGTACGCTTTTACATCGTTGATTTCAAAGATTTAGTTCGAGGAACCCGCACGTTTTATACGGCTGTGGAACAGCAGGCCGATGATGATCATGAGCATCAGGCTTGAGATGGCGACGCGCGATGCAATGACACCATAGTCCGCCATCAGCCAGGTGATTGAGCCATACACCAATGGGCCGAGAACCGCACTCATTTTGGCGCTGAAGGCGAATAGGCCGAAGAACTGCCCTTCCTTCCCCTCCGGTGACAGTTCAATGATCAGTGTCCTTGAAACCACCCAAGTCGATCCCATGGCGATGCCGAATAAAGCCGCTGCAATCCAGAATGTCCACATCGGTAAAGGTATCGCCGCTACTGCCACTGCGAAGAGAAGTAGGCATGCGATGATTGTAAATGTCCGTTTTGAACCAAGCCCCCGGCTTAAAAAGCTGAAGACGATCGCGCCGATGATGCTGAACACTGTGGCTGTCATGAAGATGATCAGGAAAGCCCCCGGCGAAAATCCGACGACTGTCACCGCATAGGGCTGCATCATGGCGATTGCAGTAGCCAACGCGTCATTGATGAAGAAATAGGCGATCATAAAATAAAATATGGAAGGAGATGAACGTGCTTCCCTGAAAGTGGCATATATATCTTTATAGCCTGCCAGGAAATGCTGTTTCGGCTTCTTTTCCTGTGGTTTATCCTTATGGATGAAAAAGAGCGGCAGACTGAATATCAGGAACAGCACCCCGGATAGCCAGAATGTATGATGGACTGGACGGTCGCCAATCAGTAGCAGGACTGAAAATATACCGAATAATGTACCTAAATATCCAAGTGCCACGCCGTACCCCGAAATGAGCGGTATTTCCTTTTTATTGCCAAGACTCGATAACATGCCATCGTAGAATACATTCCCTGAATTGAAGGCGAATTTGGCGATGACAAAGAGCACTACTGCCAAAACGAAGCCATTCGGCAAGCCAAACCATCGCTCATCCGCTTCCCCACCGAAGACTCCCATACCAATCGAAGCGGCGACACATGTCAATGTGAAAGCCACGACATACCGCTTCCGCCTGCCGGTCCGATCCATCACCACACCATAGAGCGGGGCGAAGACAATCAGCATAAAAGCCGCCACCGCATTGGCGTAGGCGATGACAGTCGATGCTATCTGTTCGAGTCTTGGATTGGTTCCAACCATTTCCGTGATGTATTGGGGAAAGAATAGAGTGACTATATTGGCGCTGAATATCGTGTTGGCAAAATCGAAGAGCGCAAAAGCGAAAATGGGCAGGGACAGATACAGTTCGACCGGGCGGCGCGTATGTCCGTTCATCGGAGCACACCTCTCATCATTTACTGCCATTATACCCATAAAAATATGCGCATGGCCACGGCCATGCGCATATTCATTATACTCTGCCTACATATTCTTCAACGAGGGCAAGCACTTCGTCTGTATCCTTGCATTCAACCGCCCTTGCCGCCAAGCGCTCCATATCGGTCTTCTTGAGACCCGATATCTGCTTGCGCGCTTTCAGCACTGAGGAGGCACTCATGGAAAATTCGTCGAGCCCAAGCCCGAGAAGAAGCGGTATGGCGTGTGCATCCCCCGCCATTTCACCGCACATGCCTGCCCATTTACCTTCTTTATGGGCTGCATCGATAACCATTTTAATGAGGCGCAGGAGTGCCGGATGATACGGTTGGTACAGATAGCTCACAGATTCATTCATGCGGTCTGCCGCCATCGTATACTGGATGAGATCATTTGTACCGATCGAGAAGAAATCGACGACTTCTGCAAACTGGTCCGCGATGATGGCTGCAGAAGGGATTTCAATCATGATACCCACTTCGATATCTTCCTTGACCTTCTCGCCCTCTTCGACAAGCTTGTCCTTCTCTTCGATGAGCAGTGCCTTGGCACGGTTGAACTCATCGATGGTCGCGATCATCGGGAACATGATCTTAAGGTCGCCATGTTGGCTTGCCCGCAGCAATGCACGGAGCTGTGTTCTGAAGAGCTCCTGATTGTCGAGGGTCATGCGAATCGCCCTGAAACCGAGGAACGGATTCATTTCGTTCGGCAGATCGAGGTAAGGCAATTCCTTATCGCCACCGATATCAAGTGTTCTGACGACGACCGGTTTGCCATCCATCTCTTTCAACACTTGACTGTATGCTTCATACTGTTCCTCTTCAGTCGGCAGTTCATTCCGGCCCATGTAGAGGAATTCTGTACGGTACAGTCCGATTGCTTCAGCACCGTTCGACTTGACACCCTCAAGGTCATCCGGCGTACCGATGTTCGCTGCGAGTTCGACAGTTACATCATCCATCGTCTTAGAAGGTTCGTCGACAAGTTTTTGGAGTTCCACCTTCTCTTCCGCTACTCTGGCCTCTTTGTCTTTATAGACCAGTACTTCTTCTTCGGATGGGTTCAGGATGACTTCTCCTGCACTGCCATCTACGATGATGTCGTCACCGACCTGGGCAAGCTCCGTAATGTTCTTCGTACCGACCACTGCAGGAATCTCGAGCGATCGGGACATTATTGCGGAGTGCGAAGTGCGGCCGCCAACATTCGTGACGAACCCCTTGACAAAATTCTTATCCAGTTGGGCAGTATCAGAAGGCGTCAAGTCTTCTGCCACTATCACTACAGGAGTATCAATCTTGCTTGGACTCGGCAGCTCACGGCCAAGCATGTTTGCGAGTGCCCGCTTTGAGACATCCTTGATGTCTGCTGCACGTTCCTTCATATACTCGTCGTCCATACTGTCGAAAATCGCCACAAATTGATCACGAGTCTCCAGAAGTGCCTGAGGCGCACTCTTCTGGTCATTGCGGATATGGGACTCGATTGGACCCAGGAATTCCGGATCATCGAGTACGAGCAGGTGCGCATCGAATATCGCAGCATGCTCCGGCCCCACCGTCTGCTCCGCATGGTTCCTGATCTTCGTGATCTCGACTTTTGATTGGTTGAAGGCAGCCTTGAACTTTTCGACTTCGGCGTCTTCCTGTCCCACTTCTATCGACTTATCATCGAATGACAGGTCAGGCTCCTCCAGTGAATAGACGGGGGCGATGGCCACGCCGTCGCTTGCACCAATCCCTTTTAGTATTTCAGACATCAGTCGGTCAATCCTTCTTTTGAAAGTGTTTCTGTAATTGCTTCAATGGCCTCAGTTTCATCGTTGCCTTCAGCATAGACAGTCACTTCGGAATCTTTGCCGACACCAAGTGACATGACACCCATGATGGACTTCAGGTTCACTTTTTTGCTGTTGTATTCAAGCTGGATGTCAGAGTCGTACTTGGATGCAGTCTGTACAAGTATTGTTGCTGGTCTTGCGTGTATACCTGTTTCGTCTGTAATGAGATAAGATTTTTGTTCCATTGCGTTAGTCTCCTTTTATTTGCGTGATGAATTTACATGATTGTCATACATGTTTGCTGTTATTGTACCATGTACAGCAATGATATTCTAATATACCACAAGCATTGGAAAATAAACTTTGCCTGTCCATCTTCCACTTTTCACAAGTTGGTCACAGAGTGGCCGCGATGCAATGAAAAATGCCCTTTTGGCATCGTTGCCAAAAGAGCATCATAGTACGCCAGTCAAATTCAGGAAACTTTGGCACAGCGTTCTATATATTCATAGCCGAGCTTCTTCATCAGCATATAGCTGATTGCCGCCCCGATGATTTTACCCAGGATCGTCAGGAATGAAAAGCGGACTTTCCCGGATTTCTTGCCGAACGTCTTAAATAGGATCCCTCTCGCCTTACCTCCAAGGAATTCACTTCCCATGCTGGTCGCCATTACTGCGGCGCGGTTCATGAGATCATCAGACATCTCATTGACTTGTCTGTGGTCGAGCTCGAAAATTTCCTCGACCCCGCTGCGGATGTCCCGCATCAACTTGACATCTGTACCGATATCAAGGAATGGGATGGGCAAAATGGCTGCAACGGAAGAATACATCGCTTTTCTGTCCACCATTTTACGTGCTTTCCTGCGCTTTTCTTCCACTTCGTTCGTCATCATCTCAGACATATCCAAAACTCCTTTTATTCATCTGCAAGTCACATTGAAATATACCCTGTTTGTAGATAATGAAAACAAGACTAATCGTTCAGGTCTACGGTGACGACTTTAAGGTACTTGCCCCGTTTATATCCTTTGACCGTCGGGAAATCCTTCGGTAATCCTTTGACGTCAGTCAATGAGTAGGATCGCCCCGCCTTTTCGATGGTGCGGCCTATCTGCTGCTTGAACTGGTTCAATGTGAAAGTTTCAAGGTTCTGGCTCAACACCAGACGGCCTTTGGGCTTCAGCACCATAAGTGCCTGTTCGATGAGTTTTGGATAGTCGCGTTCGACTTTGAACACTTTTTTCTTATAGCGGGAAAAGCTCGGTGGGTCTATCAGGATCTGATCGAAACGTTTGTTGTTGCGGGCTGCATAATTCAAGTATTCGAACGTTTCCATGATGTGGATCGTATGCCCATCGGTGGAAAGGTTATTGGCATTGAAGTTATCCGTGATCAGTTCGTTGGTCCGCTTCGCCAAGTCGACGCTTGTGGTCGCCATTCCGCCTTCCGCCGCTGCAATGGAGAATGTGCCGCTGTACGCAAACAAGTTCAGGAACGTTTTCGCACCCGCCATATTTTGGGCGAGAGCCTTGCGCGTCTCCCTCTGATCGAGGAACAGGCGGGTCATCGGGCCATCTTCAAGATGAATGCTGTAGGACAAACCTGCTTCCTTGACTGTAACCGGGAACTCGACATTACCCGTCACCCTGCGATTGACGATGTTCATGCGCCCCTGTTCGCTGAAGCGGACCTGTTCGGTGATGGAGGCCGGCTTCAGCCTGACCATCAGCGTCCTGATGATCAGATCTCTTATTTTATGGATGCCGCGCGAATAGAAGGTCACAAGCAGATGGCCATCATAGTTATCGATCGCCAACCCACCGATGCCATCACCGATTTCATTGAACAGCCTGAAGGCTGTCGTGTCCGGTTCGTTGTAGAGGGGTTCCCTTCTATCGATTGCATTCAGGATGCGCGACTCGATCAATGCATCATCGATCGTCTCTTCACCACTCGTCAGTATCCAACCCTTTGTCTTTTGTTCGAAGCTGAGCATGGCGATGCCGATCAGCCGGCCGTAGGTATCTTCGACACGGACGATTTCACCATCACCAAGAAAAGTGTCATCACTCAGATCCTCGCCGTCAAGATTCAACTGCCCTTTCAGATACGGTTTTTCATGTCCTTTTTTCAATTGCACTGTATTCATTGGAACGACTCCTTTTTGGTCATGAAGCTATGGAAGAGGCTTGCAGCAAGACTGCTTGTTCGGTCATCGACATCAAGTGGTGGCGATACTTCACTTATATCAAAACTCACCAGATTCGTAAGCTCAGCCATTTTTCCAACCATATCATGGATTTCTGCTGCAGTATATCCGTTAGCGGAAGGCGCACTTGTGCCTGGCGCCACCCCCTGCTGCACGGAGTCCATGCATAAAGTTGCAAAGACAGCATCATACTCTGAAAGTTCGGCCAGCATCTCTTCAAAAATGGCGGTTTTCCTGACTGTTTCCATTTCAGCATATTTCACCCCGAAACGATCGGCGGCATCAAACAGGCTTTTTGTATTGCCGGATGGTTGGATGCCGACCACATAGTAGTCGATCGCCTGATCGGCAGACAATACCTGATGGAACATTGTACCAGAAGACGGCCGCTCATCCCTGAGGTCGAAATGGGCATCGAAATTGAGCACTCCAATTCTTTTCCCGGGGTAGGCTGCCCGCACGCCCAGATAGTGGCCGTAGAGCGTTTCGTGTCCGCCACCGATTATCAGTGGGAACTGCTTATTATGGAGCACCCTATACACGGCGCGTCCCAACGCGGCTTGGGAACCTTCAAGGTCCGTGTCCCCGACGATGCTGCCATAGTCGTAGATGGGTGTTGTCCATGGCAGTGAAGCCAACTTCTCCCGCACTTTGACCGGCCCCAGATGCGCACCAGGCCGCCCCTGGTTACGCCTAACGCCTTCGTCGGAACGAAATCCGATAAAGACCGGGGCGTCACCTCTGACAGTCTCCGTCCATCCGCTTATATGCTGATGGATGCGTTCTTTCATATCCGGGTCATCTACACGTCCGGTGTAATGGTGCGTTTCGATTTCCTTCATATTATCTCCCCTTGTCGAATTCTTTGAATATGCTGATCAGGGCAAGTGGCGTAGTCAGCAGGACGAGCAGCACATTGAACGGCAGGATGAACAGCGACAACTCCACATCGCGGAACACCGTAATATACAAACTCACCGTGACCTTGAGCCATAAAGCGATTATGACGATCATCTGCGTATGGTAATACTTGTTCTGGGTCATGTTGAAGAATGTCGTAAACAAGTAGATGACAACTAGCGACAACGCCAGGAACAAGTTGACCCACTCATAAATGTACTGCATATCCGACACTCTGAAATGGCCTTCTGTAAAGACGCCGTTCCTGTTGTTGAATTCAATCAGCACAAAAATCAGGACAAGTGCGCCGAGCAACAGTTCGATATAATTCGGGCGCAGCCACTTCGGAAAGTCGAATTCCATAAAATTTTTCACCCGGTTCAGCATGCCGTTGCGCAAATTATAGAGTTTCTGTGAGAACCTCAAATAATCATTCGGATTGAGCCTGCGCCCGGTGCTGCGGGAAAGGGTCGCTGCATCCCCTTTTTTCGGCTTCTTCAGCAGGTTTTTGGATTTGGAGAGGAACACGCCAACCCATAGTGCCATCAGGGACAACACCCATATGATGGCAAAAAACATATTGATCGATAAAACATCCTCAGGCGCCTTTGTCCGGTCGATATCCGAATAGACTGCGTTTTGGGTGAAGAAGTAGGCCAACCCATAGAAGAAGAGGATGACCATATAATGTTCCTTGCGGTGCTCCGGATCCAGGTGTTCGTTGAATATGCTGTAGAGCATATGGACGATAAAGGCCAGCATGAACAGGAGCGACAGCCAGCCGTAGACCTGGAACATCAGAAGGGTCGTCATCAGAAAGAGCACAAAAGCGAGTGTCAGAAAGAAAAACGACAATTCTGTATCAAACTCCGTAGTCCTGCGGATGAGCTTGGCCACCGAAAACATCACGCCACCAAACAGGATGACCAGGATGCCGGCTATAATCGGAAAGTCCCCGATCACCATGGCTAGTACGTTGACCACTTCAACGAAAAATGCATTCAACAAATCGAAGATTGTATCTATCTGAGGCATCTGGGCGTCGCCCTCACCTCTTATCCTACCGACATTAAAAAGAATGAATAATCCTGTAATAACAAAAAAAGTACCGAGAAGGATGCTGATGATCACTTCTCCTTGCTGCTTCAACCATTTCATTTTAATTTCACCTCTATATCCCTTCCCATTATAGAGGAAAAGAGCATCAAATGCATCGAATGTCACATGACTGGATGAGATAAATCACAATAAATTATAAAGCGTGATGTTTAGCCTGTGAAGTGCACGGGTACAATCCAACTAACAGCAGATAAGAAATAATAATATATGATATCAATACTTATAAAGCAGGAGTGATAATAATGAGTTTCAGCGACAAAGACAGACAAGAAGAAACAAAGAAAGAAGCTGAAGAAGCTTATAAAGGGGAAGACTCCAACGAAGACCACGAAAAAAATGAAGATGATAAAAACGGAGAAGATAAAAGCACCAAAGACGATTCAAGCACTGAAAAGACTAAAGATGACATTCAAGATGCTTTCGAATAAAAGAGATTGCCGGCATTATGCCGGCAATCTCCTTTTTGCATGTACATAAATCTTAAAGATGCTGCTCAGCCTTTGAGTGCCCGGCCACCGATATCCTGTCTGTAGAACAGGTCGCCTTCAGTGAACGTGACTTGGGAAACGTTTGAATATGCAGCATCGACCGCCTCTTCGATGGTGCGCCCCTCACCGGTTACGAGCAATACCCGGCCACCGTCCGTCCGCCAGGCATCTCCGGATTGCTTGAGGCCGCTCACCGCGCAGTCTGCCCTGACGGCGCTGAAATCCACTTCACATCCCTTTTCATAGGCAGCCGGATAACCGCCGGAGGCCAACATGACACCCGCCTTGTAGCCATCCCGGAAGGTCAGGCTGAACGGTTCCTTGGCCTTCACCTTCTCCAGCACATCGATGAAATCATCTTCCATGAGATCCAGAAGGACTTGGGCTTCAGGGTCCCCAAAACGGGCATTGAACTCAATGACTTTGACGCCATCACGGGTGACGATCGCCCCCAGATAAAGTACCCCGAAATAATCGAGTCCCTCATCGACCATCGCCTGCGCCATGGGCTCTACAATCTTGTCCACGGCTTCCTGCCTCAGCGATTCATCAATATGGTGGACGGGCGCGTAGACCCCCATGCCCCCTGTGTTGGGTCCGGTGTCCCCGTCATACGCCCGTTTGTGGTCCTGGGCCATGATTTCAAAGGAGTGGGTATAAGAGCCATTGACCAACACCATCAAGGAGAACTCCTCGCCTTCTAGGAATTCCTCGATAACGACAGGGGCGTCCTGCTCCGGTTTCAATATCTCTATACCTGCCAATGCTTCTGTCATGTCCATGGCCACAATTACGCCTTTGCCTGCCGCCAGTCCATCTTTCTTCAGCACGACCGGTGCACCTGTTTCATTTATATAGTTTCGTGCCGAGTCCTGGTCCGTGAACATGCGATGGGAAGCAGTCGGAATACTGTACCGCTTCATGATGTCTTTGGCGAAAGCCTTGGAGCACTCGATTTTTGCTTCATTCTTCTTTGGGCCGAATACATCCACGCCCAACTCTTCCAGATGATCCGCAAGCCCAGCTTCAAGAGATGCTTCCGGTCCGATGACCACCCACTGGATATCGTTGTCAAGACAGAATTCCCCGATGCCCCGGCAATCCGTCTCGCTCAATTCCGGCACCGTAACAGCAAATTCTTTCATGCCGTCATTGCCGGGGATGGCGTAGACAACATCGCTCCGTGTCGATTGGGCCAATTTTTTTGCCAGTGCATATTCACGTCCGCCTCCGCCGATCACTGCTACATTCATGGAAATGCCCCTCTCTGTTCATGTAATCAAAAGCCGGAAACACTCCGGTCCTAATGCTTGAAATGCCGCATGCCTGTAAATACCATCGTCATGCCATGTGCATTGCAGTAGTCGATGGATTCCTGATCCCTTTTCGAACCACCTGGCTGGATGACTGCACGTATGCCGTTTTCATGGGCCAGTTCAACGGAATCCGGCATCGGGAAGAAGCCATCGCTCGCCATGACCACATCGTCCCCGAGTCCCACAGCGCGGTCGATGGCGATCTTAAGCGCCCCGACCCGGTTCATCTGTCCGGCACCGATACCTACCGTCCGGCGTTCATTGGATAGGACAATCGCGTTGCTTTTGACATGTTTCGATACTTCCCATGCCAGCGCCATCGCCGTCAACTGTTCCTTCGTCGGCTGCTTTTCTGTGACGACTTTGATATCCCTCTCGTCCAGAGCGCCGGTATCCTGGCTCTGGACGAGGTATCCACCCGAGACACTGACCATCTCTTCAGCATGGGCGTCCTCATGGAAATCCGCTTCAAGCAACCTGAGGTTCTTCTTCTGGGTCAGCACCTCAAGCGCCGCCTCGTCGAAGGACGGTGCGATGACGACTTCCAGGAAAATGGCGTGCAGCTGTTCGGCCGTCTCCCGGTCCACCGTCTTGTTGAGCGCCACGATGCCGCCGAAAATCGACTGGCTATCTGCTTCATAGGCATTTCTGAACGCTTCCGCAATCGTTTCTCCCGTGCCCACACCGCATGGATTCATATGCTTTACGGCGACTGCTGCCGGCATAAAGAACTTTTTGGCCAGCTGGAATGCTGCATCCGCATCGCGGTAGTTGTTGTAGGACAGCGCCTTGCCGTTTAGGACATCGGCGTTCAATATCGTATTGCGTGCTTCAGTCGTCCGGACCAGACGTGCCGTCTGATGCGGGTTTTCACCGTAGCGCAGGGATTCCTCAGCCTGGCTGAAGTGGTTGACGATCGCCTGGTCATAATCATTCGTATGGCGGAACACTTTTATCATGAGTGCACGCCGGTAGGTATCGTCAAGCGTCTCCGATTCGATACGGCTGATGACCTCTTCGTAGTCTTCTGGGGAGACGATGGTCGTCACATGCCTGAAGTTCTTGGCTGCCGCCCGCAGCATCGTCGGTCCGCCGATATCGATGTTCTCAACCGCCTCGGCTTCTGTGACGCCTTCAGTTGCGACCGTTTCCTTGAACGGATAGAGGTTGACCGCCACCAGATCGATCGGGGCGATATTCTTTTCATCGAGTTCCGCCATATGGGCAGCATTATCCCGATTGGCGAGTATGCCGGCGTGGACTGCCGGGTGCAGCGTTTTGACGCGGCCATCCAATATTTCCTCAAATCCTGTCAGCATGCTGACATTCTCAACAGGGACCCCGAAGGATTCTATCGCCTTCAATGTGCCGCCTGTTGAATAGAGTTCATAGCCATTGCGGGAGAGGCCCCGGACAAACGGCTCGAGCCCTCTCTTATCGGATACGCTGATCAGTGCTTTCTTCATCTTCTCTCCCCTTCCAAAAATTTTTTGAGTGCCTGTGGGTACAGCTGATACTCGAGCTGATGGATCTTCCTCTCCAGATCTTCAAGTGAATCTTCAGGATTGATGCGTACAGGCTCCTGGGCGATGATCCGGCCCGTATCGATGCCGGCATCCACAAGATGGATCGTCACTCCTGTCACTTTAACCCCGTAGTCATAGGCATCCTCGATGCCATTGCGGCCTTTGAAGGCTGGCAGCAGTGAGGGATGCAGATTGATGATCCTATCTTCATATGTGCTGATGAACGCCGCCCCAAGTATGCGCATGTAGCCTGCAAGCAGTATATATTCAACATCGAGGCGTTGAAGCGCCCTTATCATCGCCGCTTCCTGCGTCGCCTTCGATCCATAGTCGGAGATGGTGCAGACGAGGCTTTCTATGCCGAGTGCCTCTGCACGCCGTAAGGAGTAGGCTTCACGATTGTCGCTGATCAAAAGGACGATCTCGATGCCGATCTCTTGTGCGTGACGGGCCAGATTGCTGAAATTCGTGCCGCCACCGGAGGCGAATACTGCAACTCTAGTAGCCATGGACACGCAACCCGCCGTCCGCAGTCACGCGGCCAAGCACTACCGGACGCTCTCCGGCGGCTTCCAGTATCTCCAAGGTGCGTGCTTGATCTTTGTCGTTCACTGCAATCATGAAGCCGATGCCCATATTGAACACATTGTATGCCTCCCGCATATCCATGCCGCCGAGTTCAATCAGCCATTCTATGATTTTCGGCACTTCGACATTCGCCACATCGATATCTGCACCCAGATGCCCGGGGAACGCCCGCGGTATGTTTTCGATGAAGCCACCACCTGTGATATGGCTCATCGCCTTGATGCTGATCTCTTCCCTGACTTTTTTGATCGCCTTGACATAGATGCGCGTCGGCTCAAGCAGATGATCGATGATCGGTCTGCCGTCCAGCATCCCTTCGACGTCGACCGAGTAGTCGGCAAGCCATTTCCTGACCAGGCTGTAGCCGTTCGAATGGATGCCGCTTGAAGCCAGTCCGATGATCGTGTCCCCAGGCTTTGCAGCTGTCCCATCTATATAGGCATCCTTCTCGACGGCGCCTACAGCAAAACCGGCGATATCATATTCGCCTGCACCGTACATATCCCCCATCTCCGCGGTCTCACCGCCGATCAGGGCGCATTCTGCGTCCGTACAGCCATTTGAAATGCCTTCGACGATGTCGGAGATGTGCTCAGGAATGACCTTATCGACCGCGATGTAATCAAGGAAGTACAGTGGCTCTGCACCGGTTGTGATGATGTCGTTGACGCACATCGCCACGGCGTCCACACCGATTGTACGGTGACGGTTTGAATCGATCGCCAGCTTCAATTTCGTACCGACACCATCAGTGCCGGAAACGAGGACAGGGGCTTTCATATTCAGCTGTGACAGGTCGAAAGCGGCACCGAACCCCCCAATCCCTCCGATGACCTCCGGACGCATCGTCCGTTTTACATGTGCTTGGATCTTATCGACTGCCTGATATCCGGCCGTGATGTCGACTCCGGCATCCTTATACTGTTCTGACATGCTCATACCCCTTTCGTCTTCTGATCCTTCTCCTGCGGCAGGAGCCGGTCGATAATCTCTATTGGATAATTGCCTGTAAAGCAGGCATCGCATTGGCCTTTCGAACCATATGAATGGTACACATCATGCATCGCGTCGACCGACAGATAACTCAAGGAGTCAGCACCGATCTCACGGCGGATCTCCTCTGTCGATTTCGATGAAGCGATGATTTCAGCATGGGTTGAGACATCGATGCCATAGAAGCATGGATTTTTAAGCGGCGGAGATGAGACGCCCATATGGACTTCTTTAGCGCCCGCCTTCTTCAATGCCTTGACGATATACCGGCTGGTCGTCCCACGCACGATCGAATCATCGATGACGATGATGCGCTTGCCCTCGACAACATCACGCACCGGGGAGAGCTTCATGCGCACTGCCCGCTCGCGTGCTTCCTGCCCTTTGGAGAGGAATGTCCGTCCCACATAGCGGTTTTTCAACAGTCCCTGCTCCTGTGGGATTCCGGATTCTTCAGAAAATCCTTTTGCAGCGGCAAGGCTCGAGTCCGGCACGCCGATCACTATATCCGCATCCACATCCATTTCCTTGGCCAACTGCTGACCGAGCGATTTTCTGATGGTGTATGTGGATGTATTGCGGAATTCCGAGTCGGCACGCGCAAAGTAGATGTACTCCATCGAGCACATATTCGGATGCGACGCGTCCGTATAACGGTCGAAGTCGATGCCTGCTTCACTCAATGTAATCAGTTCGCCGGGTTCGATATCACGTATGTACTCTGCACCGATTGCGGTGAAGGCACACGTTTCGCTGGCAACGCAATAGGCACCGTCTATCATGCCGAGCATGAGCGGACGCACACCATGATCATCCAGGGCGATGGTCAACGCCTCTTCGTCCAGGATGACGAAGGCGAAAGCCCCCTTGATCTGCCTGAGCGCCGTCTTGATGCGCGTTTTCCTGTCCGGGCTTTTATTTTTACGGATCAGATGTGCCAATGTTTCAGTGTCCGATGAAGTCTGGAAAATCGCCCCGTCGTCTTCTAAAGCCTCACGGACGCTCATGGCATTGACAAGATTGCCGTTATGCGCAAGGCCAAGGTCCCCCTTATGGCTTTTGAACAGGAATGGCTGGACGTTCGACAGCTCGCTGCCACCGCTTGTTGCGTACCTTACATGGCCGATGGCATGCGGAAAGCCATGCAGCGATGCCAGCTGTTCCCTGGAGAGCGCTTCGGTCAAAAGGCCCATGCCGCGTGCGCCGAAAAGGTACTCTTCGTTCGAACAGACGATGCCGGCCCCTTCCTGCCCCCGATGCTGGAGGCTGTGCAGTGCGATATAAGTCAATTCGGCGGCATCCGGATGGCCGTACACACCGAATATGCCACACTCTTCATTTAGTCCACGGATGTCATACATTTCGGGATTGCCCCTTCCCATGTGTTTGAGATGGCGTCCAGGCTACGTTCTATCGTCATATCACGCGATGCTACTTTGAATGCATCTTCTGTCAGGACCCCGATTTCGACAGCGCCTTCAATGTCTTGTCCACCTGCTCCGATGACGATGTAGCGGGAGGCATTTTCTGCAAAGAGATCTTCCCCGTCCATATCGAGTGACGCGTCCACTCCGAGATGATGGAAGGCTGCGAGCTGCGCCAGTTTGATGGCGATGCCGCCACGGCCAATTGGTGCGATCTTTTTGATGCCACCGTTCTTCAGACGATCCCTGAGATCCATGCCGCGGCTGTATTCGATTTCCAGGTCGATGTGGCGTTCCTGCTTCGAAATATCTCCATCAATCAGCTTTTCAAGCTGACTGCCGGCAAAGCTTTTGTGTGTCTCACCCACCAGATAGATTGAATCCCCCGCCTGTATCTGGACGTCTTCCATGAAGCGCACATCTTCTATCAGACCGACCATGCCGATGACCGGCGTTGGTAGTATTGTGCCTTTGGATTCATTGTATAGGCTGACGTTGCCGGATACGACCGGTGTCGACAGCGTCCGGCACGCTTCTGCCATACCGCGCGTCGAAGCATCGAGCTGATGGTAGCTTTCAGGGTTTTCAGGACTGCCGTAATTCAGGCAGTCAGTCATGGCAAGCGGGAGTGCACCAGTCGATATGATGTCCCTGAACGCCTGCGCGACGACTTCTTTACCGCCATTGAACGGATCGGCATAGACATAGCGGCTCTTGCCGTCGACCGTCATCGCGATGGCCTTATCCGTCCCTTCCACTCTGACGATCCCTGAGCCGAATCCCGACTTCTGGACGGTGTTCGAACCGACCTGATTATCGTATTGTTCATATATATAGCGCTTTGAACCATGGTTCGGATGGCTGAGCAGTGCATCGAATGCCGCGTTCAGATCTTCTTTACTGTAGTCATATGTTTTGTCGTCGACCCCTGGGTTTTTGCCTTCCAGCACATAGACAGGTGCCTCATCGGACAGTGGCTGTACGGGAATATCCGCGTACTTCTCGCCTTCATAGAAGAGTTCGAGACGGTCGGAGTCCGTCACTTCACCGATGACCGCGGAATCGAGTTCATATCCGTCGAACATCTTGAGGAATTTATCCTCTGTGCCGTCCTTTACGACAAGCAGCATGCGTTCCTGTGTTTCCGACAACATCATTTCGTATGGGGAGATGCCGTCTTCCCTGACAGGCACCTGGTCGAGGTAGAGCGCCATGCCCGATTCACCTTTGGCTGCCATTTCGGCACTTGATGATGTCAAACCTGCCGCCCCCATATCCTGGATGCCGACGAGTTCAGGCTGGTTGATGGCGTCAAGAGTCGCTTCCATCAGTTTTTTGCCGGTGAATGGGTCTCCGATCTGCACAGATGGACGCTTCGACTCTGATTCCTCAGATAACTCTTCAGACGCGAAAGTTGCGCCGTGGATGCCGTCCCGTCCTGTCTTCAGGCCGACATAGATGACTTTGTTGCCGACACCTTTGGCCGTCCCTTTTTGTATCTGGTCGTGGTCGATGACCCCGACACACATGGCGTTGACGAGCGGGTTGCCGTCATATGAAGAATCGAATTCGACTTCTCCGGAGACGGTCGGGATGCCGATGCAGTTGCCGTAGCCGCCGATGCCGGATACAACGCCTCTGAGCAGCCAGCGGTTATTCGCTTCAGATAGCTCGCCGAAGCGGAGGGAATTCAATAATCCGATAGGACGCGCGCCCATTGAGACGATATCACGGATGATCCCGCCGACACCCGTTGCTGCCCCTTGGTAAGGTTCGACTGCAGAAGGGTGGTTATGGGATTCGACTTTGAAGACGATGGCCTGGTTGTCGCCGATGTCGACGACGCCTGCGCCTTCACCCGGTCCCATCAATACGCGTTCCCCTGATGTCGGGAATTGGCCTAGGAACGGCTTCGAATGCTTATACGAGCAATGTTCACTCCACATGACCGAGAATATGCCGGTTTCCGTATAGTTCGGTTCCCTGCCGAGTATCTCCACTACATGCTTGTATTCCGCATCCGTCAAGCCCATCTCTGTATAGAGCTTGTCGTCTTTGATCCTCTGTTCTGTCGGTTCATTGAATTTCATTATGAGCGGCCTCCCAGTTTGCCATATTTTCAAAGATTTTTTTGCCGTCATCACTGCCGAGCAACGCTTCGAGTGCGCGTTCCGGATGCGGCATCATGCCGAGGACATTGCCCGCTTCATTGATGATGCCCGCAATGTCGCCACGCGAGCCGTTCGGGTTGTCCGTGTATTTCAAGACAATCTGATTGTTCCGTTTGAGCGCATCATAAGTCTCATCATCACAGTAGTAGTGCCCTTCTCCATGCGCGATTGGGAAAGTGACCGTTTCATCAGGCTGATACCCCGTTGTGAATGCAGTGCGGCTGTTGGTCACCTTCAGCGTTTCATCCCTTGAGATGAAGGTGTGGGTGTCATTGAATATGAGCGCACCCGGCAACAGGCCGATTTCAGTCAGTATCTGGAAGCCGTTGCATATGCCGGCTACCGGCTTCCCTGCTTCTGCTGCTTCGACGATTGCTTTCGTCACCGGCGCCACAGCAGCCATCGCGCCACTCCTCAAATAATCCCCAAAACTGAAACCGCCTGGAATCAGGACGCCATCATAACCTTCAAGCGACGTCTCCCGGTAATCGACATAGTCCGCTTCCCCGCCGGACTTCAGGATGGCGTTCAGCATATCCCTATCACAGTTCGACCCTGGAAAGCGTATCACAGCGAATTTCATCATTCAGCCACCTCGTCGAGGATAGTGTAGGAGTATGTTTCGATGACCGTATTGGCAAATAGTTTCTCGGACAGCCGGCGGACGCTCTCATCGATTTTCGCCTCGTCTGTTTCATCGATGTCGAAGTAGAGCACCTTGCCGACACGGATGTCGTTGATTTCCTCATGGCCCAGTTCGTGGACCGCCCGATTCAGGGCCTCACCTTGTGTATCCAATACTTGCGGCTGCAGTGTGACGATCAGTTCAATCTTCTTCATTATATGAGTGCCTCCATCTTTTTATAAAATGCGCTGTAGGTATCAATCAGTGATCCTGTACTGTTGCGGTAGACGTCTTTGTCGAAATTCTCTTTACTCTCCATATCCACGATGCGGCATGTATCCGGCGAGATTTCATCTGCAAGCATGATGGCACCGTCCTGGTCTTTGCCGAACTCGATCTTGAAATCGATCAGCGACAGCCCCATCTCTTCCATCATTTTCTTCAACACTTCATTGATCTTAAGGGCCTGCTCTTTAAGGTGGGCGACTTCCGCCACACTTGCCAGGTTGAGCATGGCGATATGGTCATCCGTGAGGAGCGGATCGCCGAGTGCGTCTTCTTTATAGAAGAACTCGACCAAAGGTGGGGTCATCGCCTGATGCGTCTTTAGTCCGAGGCGTTTGACGATGCTGCCGGCGGCATAGTTCCGTACGACCACTTCAAGCGGAATGATGTCAAGGGGCTTGACCAGCTGTTCGGTCTCACTGATGCGTTCTATATAATGGGAGTCGATGCCGTGCTTTTTCATATATTCGAATATGCCTGAGGAGATCAGGTTATTGAGCCGTCCTTTACCTGTCATGTAGTCGTGCTTCTCCCCATTACCGGCCGTCACTTCATCCTTATATTCAATGCGGTATGCCGCATCTTCTGTCCTGTAGACACGTTTTGCCTTTCCTTCGTAAACGAGCATCATGACTCCTCCTTGATGAAATTCTCTTCCAACCGGTCGAGTGTTTCTGCGACATCGTCAGTAAGTACCGTCACGTGCCCCATCTTCCTTGCCGGTTTGCGCGCTGTCTTGCCGTAGACGTGGACGTGCCACTCCGGATTTGTGAAAAGCGTCTGTTCAAGGCGGTCCAGATCGGCACCGAGCAGATTCATCATGACTGCATGCTGGTGCTGATGGACAGCAGGCATCGGATGGCCGAGGATCGCCAGTATATGTGCATCAAACTGGCTGATGTTGCATGATTCGATCGTATGGTGGGCCGAATTGTGGGGCCTTGGGGCGATTTCGTTCACATACAGCGAACCGTCCTGATCGATGAAGAATTCTATCGTGAACACGCCGGTGAAATGGAGCTTATCCATAATTTTACGTGCCGCTTCCTGCGCTTTGGCGGTATACTGCGCATCGACACCCGCTGGCGCGATCGTGCGGTAGAGGACCTGGTCCTTGTGCAGATTTTCCTGAAGCGGGAAATATTCGACCTGGCCTGTCGTACTTCTGGCGACAGTCAATGATACTTCGCGTTCCAACTGCAGGTATTTTTCGGCGACCCATTCCGCCTGGTCAAATGGAATGTCGAGGTGTTCCATTTGCGCCTGTGATTCGATCACCATCTGACCCTTGCCGTCATAGCCGCCCGTTGCGGTCTTGACGATGACAGGATAGCCATTGGTGGCGGCGAATGACGCGAGCGCGTCCCGTGTCGCTACTTTCGCATAAGGGACGATGGCCGCACCCGCCTCTTCGATCGCCGTCTTCTCGTAATCCCTGTTCTGCAGCGTCAGAACCGTCTCGGCGCCCTGGGGGATATGGTAGTCATCCACTAATGTGCGCAGTATGTGGGCATCGATATTCTCGAATTCATATGTGACGATGTCCGACAATCCGCATAGTTCCTTAAGTGACGCAAAATCGCTGAATTCCGCATGGATGAATGTATGGCACGTACTTCTTGCCGGCGCATCTTCAGAAGGGTCGAGCACCGCGACTTTATACCCCATCCTCAAAGCGCTCTGTGCGAGCATCTTCCCGAGTTGTCCGCCACCTATTATGCCTATCGTACCGCCCAGTTCAATCGAGCTCATTCTGCATTCCCTCCACTTTCTCTTCCAAAGTCTCCGTATAGGCTTCCAGTCGGCTATAGAGGGCAGCATCGCCAATCGCCAACATCTTTGCCGCGAGTATGCCTGCATTCGTGCTCCCCGCCTTACCTATCGCCGTCGTCGCGACAGGGATGCCGCCTGGCATCTGGACGATGGACAACAGCGAGTCGAGGCCATTCAACGCCTTCGACTCGATCGGCACACCTATGACCGGTATGTGGGTCATCGACGCCACCATGCCGGGCAGATGGGCAGCACCCCCCGCACCTGCGATGATCACTTTGATGCCCCGGCCCTTGGCGGCCTTGGCATAGTCCATCATCATTTCAGGCGTCCTGTGGGCGCTGACCACTTTCTTTTCATAAGGGACGGATAGCTGATCCAGCATGTCGCACGCATGTTTCATCGTCGACCAGTCTGAAGAACTTCCCATAATCACTCCTACTGTCATGAACGTAACCCTCTCTTTTATGCGGATGTTTATTTCTCAGATTCAGTTTAACAATAGAGTCCTATATAATCAACTTAAAAACGAACAATAAATTAATTTTAATTGTTATAGTTTGTATATGAACTAAATAATTTTTATTTTTATAATTTATTATACGGTAATTCACTCGTTCAATCTCTTCTGATTTCAGAATTTTATGGTCTTCAATCTGGAAATTTATGCTCAGTTGTTGGATAATGAAGGAGAAATAGATAGAATCCAGGAGGGCTTTCACATGACAGCAGAACTATTGAACGGCAGGGAGATAGCGAAGGACTACCGCGCTGACCTTGCCGCTGAAGTCGAAAAGTTGAAGGAAGCAGGTACGACGCCAAACTTGACCGTCGTCATTGCAGGCGACGATGGCGCGTCACTCAGCTATGTACGGTCAAAGAATAAGGCAGCCGAAAAGATCGGCATGACTTCAGAAATCGTACAGCTCGACGGGACGGTCACTGAGCAGGAAGTACTGGACATCATCGCACGGCTGAATGACGATGATACCGTCAACGGCATCCTTGTCCAGGTGCCGCTTCCTGGCCAGGTCAGCGAAGAGAAGGTGTTGGAGGCGATCGCACCGGATAAAGATGTCGACGGCTTCCATCCGGTCAACATCGGACGTCTCTACACCGGACAAGAGGCATTCGTGCCATGCACACCGCTCGGCATAATGGAGCTCCTGAAGCATACCGGTCCACTAGAAGGCAAGGATGTCGCCGTCATCGGACGCTCCCACATCGTCGGGCAGCCGGTCGCAAAACTGCTGACCGACCAGAACGCCACGGTCACACTCATGCACTCCCGCACCCGTAATATGACCGATAAGCTGAAGGGTTACGATGTCATAGTCAGCGCCGTCGGACAGCCGGGCCTCATTACAGGCGAGCATCTGAAGGAAGGTGCCGTCGTCATAGATGTCGGCAACAGCGTCGTAGATGGCAAGCTCGTCGGAGACGTCGACTTCGATTCGGCCAGTGAGAAGGCAAGCTACATCACCCCTGTACCGGGCGGCGTCGGCCCGCTCACCATCACCATGGTGCTCAACAACACACTGATCGCCGCCAAAAGGCAGAATCAATCCAATTGATTTAAAAACCCCGGCTGAACCTGATGACAATCAGATTCAGCCGGGGTTTAGTCCGTCACTGTCCATTATTCAATTCCGGATGATGATATAGATCAGATAGGCCGTATATGCCACCAGCATAAATGCCCCTTCCCTTCTGCCGATGGAGAAGTGTGTCCGCGAAAATATCAGAAGCAGCACAGTCAAACCAACCATGACGAAACCGTCCAGGAACAGCTTGGATTCCGCAGCTATCGGGCTGACGGTCGCGGCAGTGCCGGTGACGAAGAATATATTGAAGATGTTGCTGCCGACTACGTTGCCGATTGCCATATCCCCTTTACCCTTCAATGCGGCGGTTACAGAAGTCATGATTTCCGGCAGAGAAGTGCCGACTGCCACAATCGTCAAACCGACCAGCGCCTCGCTCATGCCGAGTGCCAAGGCGATTTCAGTCGCGCTCGACACAACCATCTCTCCCCCGATGATGATGGCGGCTAGGCCACCTAAAGTGGATAGGATATTCTTCCACCAGGGTTCACCGTAGTCGGTTGGTGCTTCAGCCACTGTACCGGACCGGTTTTTGCGTGCCATTTCAAATACATAGTACAGAAATATCAGGAAAAACAGCAGGATGATGATGCCGTCCCCACGTGTAATCGCATTGCTCGGGCTATCTTGGAGGAATGTGTCCATCATAAGGACCATCATCACAACCGCCCCGAGGAGGGCGAAGGGAATCTCTTTGCGCACTGTTTCACTCTGTACCGTAAGCGGGGCGATCACTGCCGTCAAGCCGACCACAACAGTTATATTTACGATGTTGCTGCCGATGACGTTGCCGAGGACAACGCCTGCACTGCCATCCAATGCCGCGAGGATGGCAACAGTCGCCTCCGGGGAACTCGTCCCAAGCGCGACGATCGTCAAACCGACAAGAAGCGGTGAGACATTGAGTTTGACTGCAATGTTAGAAGCGCCCTGCACAAAGTAATCGGCGCCCTTGATCAGAAGGACAAAACCAATGATAAGCAATATGTAGGCCAAGCGTGCCACCTCATTTCCGTATCGTGAATCCGATACATTCTTAATATGCATTAAAACATAAAATGCTCCCCTTTGCCTTAAAAAGGGGAGCGATTATTTTATTTTTCTGTACGTGGTTCAACGAAGAAGGTGATGACAAGGAACATCAGGAAGGCAAGCAGCAATACACTGCCGCCGACGATGAACAGGACTGTTGTGAACGTTTCATTCATATTGAATGGATCAAGCATATAGAAATACATGCCGACAGTCAGCAGCACCGCCCCTAAAATTCCCGTTACACCGTGGATGTGCACAAGCACTTTATGCCGTACCGTGTAGATGCTGTAGAAGATGCCCCATGCAAACATGGAGAGCCACCCCACCAGAAGCACGTGCGTGTGGATCGGCCGGATTGCGTAATCCATCTCCCCCGCCATCTGTGAACCGATGAATACACCGAGCAGCCCGAATGCCGCTGCCACCCTGATAAAATTAATGCCCCATTTTCTTTCCATTATGAATCCTCCTGTTATTTCTTCAATGTAATTGTAAATGTCGTGCCTGCACCAAATTCACTTTCGACTTCCACTTCGCCGCCGAGCATATCAAGCGTCTCTTTGACGATCGCAAGTCCAAGGCCTGAACCATTCGTCGAACGCGACTGGTCCACGCGGTAGAAGCGCTCGAACAGCTGATCCATATCTTCTGCCCTGATACCGGTGCCGGTATCGCTGAAGATTACTTTCACCCGGTCGCCTGCGTCAATGAGCCTGATGAATATTTCATCACCCGGCCCCGAATACTTGATGGCGTTCGACACAAGGTTATCCCAGACGTTATAGAGCAGATGCGGATCGGATTTGACCGATACCTCATCAAGAGTATAGGACAAGTCTATCTCTTCCTGATCGAGACGCCATGAAAATGCACGGATGACTTCCTGCACTTGGCGATCAAGCCTGATGGCTTCATGCTTCACCTGATATGTCTGATCGTCAAAACGGTTGAGCACCGTCAATTGCCTGGCCAGTGCAGACAGGCGCCTCGCTTCCTGATGGACCACTTCTGCCGGCTGGCGGAGGCCTTCAGGCAAGTCCTGGTCCATCATCAGCTTGGAATAGCCTTGGATATTGAGCAACGGCGATTGCAGATCATGGGTGACATCGCTGATGAACTTCTGGCGCATGTAGCGATTCTCACTCAGTTGTCCCTGCATGGCATCGAGACTGACGGCCAGTTGCCCGATTTCATCCGGTGCATAGTTTTCCGGCTCGATGGCGTAGTCGAAATTCTCTCTTCTGATCTCATCCGCCGCCGTAGACAACCTGCCGAGCACCGTCGCCATGCGCCGGGACATGAGGATGATTGATATGAGGCCGACTATGAAGACAGTCAGGAAAAAAACCAATCCTATGATATGGAATTCGCTGAACATCAAGGCACTGTCCTGCTTGATGAAGAGGGCATACTGCCCCTCTTCAACTTCGAGCGGGACGCCAACCGTATTCCTCACATCGTTCATGAAGTGGCCCATCATGAACCAATTGGCGAGTGTTGCCGCTTCACCCTGGTACACACCACCATCCATGACATCCCGGACGATTGCCAAAGAGAGTTCCGTCCGGTCGAATGGATCACCTGCTGAAGTGACGGCAGCAGTGTCAAAATCGACCACCTCAGAATCTTTCCCTGCTACATCTTCCCGCTTTATTATGGCCCCCTGGTAACCGAGGGCTGTAAAAAGTTCCAGATGCTCATCGATTGCCGCTTCAGTCATATCGGCCTTTTCCAGACCTGCGACGAACGTTTCAGCAGTGTCGACAAGTGCCTGGTCCATCTTCGGTTTCGAATGGAGCATGTAGAGGATATTTGCTGCAAGCAATGCAGTCAATGCGCTTAAAGCGATGACGATGACCAGCCCGATTATGAATTTTCTGTTCAGGGATTGTTTCATGCCTCCCCCTCCAGCTTATAGCCGATGCCACGGACGGTGACGATTTCTAAAGGCACACGGTGCTTCTCAAGCTTCTGCCTGAGCCGGTTGATATGTGTATTGATTGTGTAGGCACCCGATTCAATGTCTCCCCACACCGCTTCTGCAAGATAATCACGGGTCACCACCCGCTCCGGGGTCTCCATCAGACAGGCAAACAGCTCGAGTTCCTTGACCGGCAGCATGAACGTCTTATCATGGGCCCTGACCTCATAGTGGATGCGGTCAAGGACGACGCCGTTGTAGGTCAACACTGAATGGCTGTCCGGCTGTGTGCGCTTGAGCACGGCACGTACCCTGTAGATAAGCTCTTCCGGTTCAAATGGTTTGACGATGTAGTCCTCCGCTCCCGCTGTAAACCCGCGTCCTTTATCTTCCAGCTGACCCTTGGCCGTGAGCAGAATGACCGGAATATCCAGATCACCACTCAGTATCTCAGTAAGCTTGAAGCCATCCATACCCGGCATCATGACATCCACGACAGCGAGATCCACTTCATCATCCTCGAGTTGGCCGAGCGCGTCGTCCGCCGATTCTGCCAATATGGCTTTGTAGCCATCCTGCTTAAGATATATGGATACAAGTTGCCTGATATGCGGATCGTCTTCCACTACCATCACTTTCTGCACGTCTCCCCACTCCTTCCGTAAATATCTTATCACACCGATATAAACATAATATAAACAAAAACACGTACAAAAATACACCCATCCGATTAGGGGCGGATGGGTGTACAGGTCTATATGGAATGTGTTGGATGATCCAGATTGAAATTCTAGACGGTCTGGAGACTCATTTTCGGACCGAATGGTTCGAAGTGGATGCGGGAATCGTCGATATCCAAAGCAGCCAGTTCTTCGATCATCGTATCCATGAAGCGCATGGAACCGCAGATGTAGACTTCACGGCCGTCGAGTTCTCCGAAGTCGGAGCGGTTCAGATAGCCGTCCGGTTCGCTGTATTTCACCGTGATGTCGGCACCATTCTCTTCCAGCGAAGCAAACTGGTCTTTGAATGGCTGGAAATCCTTGTTGATGGCGCTGTAGACGAATTTTACATCTTTGCCTTTTTCAATCGCATCTTCAGCCATCGCCATCACCGGTGTCGCACCGACGCCGCCTGCGATGAAGAGCAGCTTATCATGGTCTTCCTCAACTTTGAAGTCTCCGGCAGGGGCAGAAAGATGGAGGACGTCCCCCTCTTCAATGCCATCATGCAAGTAGTTGGAAACAACGCCTTTCTCTCCGCCCGCCATTTCACGTTTGACAGCAAAGGTGATGCCGTCCTCAGTTGAATTGGAGCAGATCGAGTAGTGGCGGAGCGCATCATACGGGTAGCCGGATGGGTGCACTTTGACCGTGATGTACTGGCCCGCTGTGAATGTTTTATCAACATCCTCAGCATCTACTGTAAACCTGACGATTTCAGGTGTCATGACTTCTTTCTTTTTAACCATGAAAGGCTTGAAGCCATCCCACGCAGCATCTTTATACATATCTTTCTCGACGTCTATGAATACTTGGGCAATCTGATTGTAGTAGTCACCCCATGCATCGATGATTTCTGGAGTCGCCTGGTCGCCGAGCACTTCCTTGATGCCTTCGAGCAGATATTTCCCTACGATCGGATAGTGTTCCGGCAGAATCTCGAGTGCGCGGTGTTTGTGTGCGATACCGACTACATGTGGCACGATCGCATCCAGATTATCAATATGCTTGGCTGCAGCAAGGACCGTCATCGCGAGCGCCTTAGGCTGATCGCCTATTTTCTGGTTCGTCTGGTTGAAAATATTCAAAAGTTCAGGATGTGCCTCGAACATTCTTCCATAGAATACGGATGTGATTGTGGTACCATGCTCTTCCAATACTGGGATCGTCGCTTTGATGATATCTTTTTTAGTTTCGGTAATCATTTACAGAACCCCTTTATTTTTAAAGATATATTTCTTATGCATCTTTATAATAAAGCGTATCCAGCTGCTTTTCAAGTATATGTAGAAGTTTTCACAAATTGTTCACAGAAACTGTTGCATCAAGTTCCTTCTATTTATTGATCCTGCCAACCGGTGTATAATCATTGAAAGGAGTTGATTGCAGTGAAACTGACATTATATACGGACTATTCCTTGAGGGCGCTCATGTACCTCGGCATGAATGAAGATAAAAAGGTGCAGATTGACGATATAGCGGGATTCTATAACATCTCGAGAAACCATTTGACGAAAGTGGTCCATCATCTGGCAAAGCTTGAATACATCAAGACTGTACGTGGTCGCGGTGGCGGGATTATGCTAAACTGTAGACCAGAAGAGATAAATGTCGGCGAAGTCGTCCGGCGGACAGAAGATAATTTCCATATGGCAGAATGTTTTTCCGAGAACAATGAATGCATCCTGACACCTGTCTGCGGACTGCGCTTTGTCTTAAACGATGCATTGAAGGCATATCTTGCAGAACTTGATAAACATACTTTGCGGGATATCATCCCTAAACCGATATTGAGGTGACTACGATGGATTCAAGTACAATCATAAAATTTTTGGCGGGACTTCTCCCCGTCGCCCCCATCACCGGAGAACTCCTCGACGAGGAACTCCAGGTGCAGCAGGCGGACTCCAATGAAGAAAGCAACGAAGCCGACTCCAAGTATGCCGATTATAAAGGACCGACAATGGAAGAGGAAATTGCCGCCCATGGCGGCAACCAACCTGCCATCAAAGGGGTCCAAAAGAAAGGTGACTTCAAGGTCCAGGTCGGCAGCCGGTTCAATCCCAGGGCAGGCGTCTATGCCGTCGATAGCTATGACGGCAACATCACCGGCAATATAGAGGTCACCAGCAATAACGTCGACACCAGCCGCCCCGGCAGCTATACGGTCACCTATCGTGTGGAGAACAGCCGTAACTATTGGTCCACATATACGAGGGTGATAGAAGTGGTGAATGGCCAGGGCGACCGTGTCCCGATGATCCCACCGACAGAGGCGCAACTCGCAGGCAAGGAAGAGAATGATGATGCGGAGGAGTCGGAAGCCGGTTCTGCGATCACTTTCCTTGGACTCGAAGACCAGACGATTGAACAAGGGAGCGATTTCGACCCGAAAGAAGATGTCCAGGTAATAGACGTCGACGGCAGCGACATCACTTACCGCCTCCATATTTCGGGTGAGGTCGATACGGAAACTCCCGGCGAATATACAATCGCCTATGCCACATTCGACCATTTCGGCGACCCACATGCGAAGGCGCGGACAATCACTGTGGAGTAATCCTCTTTCGCACACTGCTTGATAGCGGTTCAGGTTCCAACAGCGGCATGCAACATAAAAAAAGGTGGATCCTTAAATGGATCCACCTTTTTCAATGGGATGTTTTATTTATCCAACTGTGCTTTTACTTCACGGTTGAAGTCTTCAAGATCATCCGGTTGACGGCTGGATACGAGGTTGCCACATACTACGACTGATTTGTCGTGCACTTTCGCCCCTGCGTTCTCCAGGTCCTTCCGTACAGAAATGAAGGATGTGATGTTGCGGTCTTTCAGCATATCTGTATCGATCAGCACTTGTGGACCGTGACAGATGGCGAAAGTCGGTTTATCCTCTTCAAGGAAGTGTTTGGCAAACTTGCCGAAACGGCCTTCTTCATCTGAGCGCAACAGATCCGGCGAGAATCCGCCTGGAATGAATACTGCATCGTAATCATTTGGCTGTACATCATTTATGCCTTTATCGGCTTTGAATTTACCGCCTTGTTTACCTTCCAGTTCGCCAGCTTCCGGTGCGATGACCTCAACTGTGTGGCCATCCGCTTTGATGGCTTCTACTGGATTCGTATATTCGATATCTTCTACCATATCCGTCATCAGTATAGCGACTTTTTTAGTCAAAACTGAATCACTCCTTAAATGTTTTTCGTTACACTATATAGTGTTCCACATGATGTCATACCTTAAACATAAAATATGGCTTTTACATATATAACAATGATTTGTTTGACATTAAGAACATACGTTCCTATAATATTATGTCAGGAGTGATGATATGAATATCTCTTATGATACCGAGCTGGAATATAAAATATTATATAATGTCAAACATGATCTGTTTGACTATCCGAATACAAGCATGGCCGAATACGATATAAGGACGGTCGATTTCCATATGCGGCTTATGGCCCAAAAGGGCTTGCTTATACTGACGCCATTCGACTATGACTTCTACTACAGCCATATAGAATTGACGGAAGCAGGAGACAGACTGCTCTCCAAAAGAGCTTCATGAAAAAACCCTCCAATTTGGAGGGTTTCTTTATCATTTGAGGTCGAATGCATTACGTACCCGTTGGGTCATGTCGGCATCCAGTTGCGTGACCGGGTCAGCCGCTTCATACTCGCCGATCATCAGACCATCGTCATCCGACTCGACGACCGTCACCCATTCGACGCGCAATACATATTCCTCTTTTCCAAAATGCGGATTGATGCGCTGGATTTCCTTGAAGGGATATTCATCGTACTCGATGAGCTTTCCACCTGAATGCATTTTAAATGCTTCAAAGGGTACGGCCGGCTCCACTACCCGCCCAATGCCAAGGAAACCTTGCCTGGTGCTATATAATGCGAATTCATCGCCTCGTTTCAGCTGTTTTACACTTTCTTTATGCCGTGAAGTCGTCAAGCTGACGATCCCCAGCCTCTTATACGTATCAAATTCCCTGAATGTCTGATTGAATCTTCCATTTATCGCAAACATTTCTCCACCCCTGTCATTTATACCTTCCAAAACCATATACTACATGATAGCAAAGACAATTTCAGCGGATATAACAAGGAAATGTTTATTTTCTTATGGATTCGGGCATTGTAGTTGTGTAACGAAAAATTTCCAAGGGGTGTTAATATGGCTGAAGAAAGCAAAAAAGATCAATTGATGGGCAAAGCCAAAAAGGCTGCCGGAGATTTAATGAACGATGAAAAGACTAAAGAAGAAGGTAAACGCCAAGAAACAGAAGGCAAAGTGAAAGACGCAGCCAATGATGTGAAAGATAAAGCAACAGACGCTTTCAATAACGATAAAAAATAATTATAGAAAATCACTGCTTATTGCAGTGATTTTCCCTGTTTTCATTTTTCATGTTTAACAGCCTATATATATAGGTATTGTTCAATGTAGCTTGAATGTAGCTTGAAAGACAGCTTAGATTCTTATAGAAGGAGTGGATTATTCATGGCAGAAGAGAAAAAAGGACTATTCGACAAGGCAAAAGACTTGGTCGACAAAGCGAAAGACAAAGATACACGTGAGAACGTCTCCAATAAATGGGACGACGCCAAAGAATTCGGCGATCAGCACGCTGATAAGGTAGGCGCTGGTGACAAATGGGATACTGTCAGCGAAAAAGGCGACAGCATCGTCGACAAATATGGCGTTGACGGTGACGAAGAAAACAAGGACGATGAAGAGAAATAATTATCATGCATAGCTAAAAAGGGTGGTTCCGCTAGCAGAACCACCCTTTTTCTATTTCTCCGTCACAATATACCGGTCTTCGTCATGGAAGGCGGATTCCAGGTTTTCCAGATGATTGATCGTATCCGCAGCGTTGGACATGTACTTCCTGCTATTGCCCATATGGACTTCGAACATCGTTTCGTTCATATCATATTCTTCTTCCTGATTCATTAGCTTGAACTCGATCAGGGCAAGGGTGCGGTTTGAAATCGCGAGCCCGAGATCCGACTTCAGCTGTTCAAAATATTCAGCATGGACCGGCTTCAGATATTCAGGAATCTGCATGCCATCCAACTCCATCTCGAGCGTATTGTAGGATTCATGCAGCGACTCGAGCGCAGGAGCCAATTCACTGGAGGTAAGAGCCGCCCATTGATATTTTCTCTTCAGTGGGCTGAAATCCTCGTTCCAGATTCCCACCACATCCTGATGGATCTGTTCCAGATGATCAATCATTGCACTCAAGTTATTTCGCTCTTCCTGCGTATAGAAATCATCGATACTCTTTCCATCCGTTTGATGAACCACGGCTTCTGCATTCAGTTCCGCTGCCTCCACATCGTTGATGGAGGATTGGGCCAACTGCAGGTTTTCATGATTGAGTGTGCCGGGTATCGGCCGTTCGGCTTTGAATTCTTCAAAACCAATATTCTGCTCCGCCCTCGGTGTACATGCACTTAACAGCAGTATGGCGAAAATGGTTAATATCGGTTTCACTTGGGTCGTCTCCTCTGCTTAAGAGTCACTTATCTTCATATCCCACCCATTGTAACACAACTGTAACATCTCAAAAAGCATTTTCATCGCCCCAAAGATAGAAGAGGCCCCCTGATTACATCAGGGGGCTTCTTGAATCATTCTTCTTCATTTAAAATCAGATAGTCAAGCTCTTCTTTAGTCAACGCGTTCAGCCTCTTGTACTGGAACAGGAAGAACAACAGTCCAAGCACCGTCCAGGCCGCCAGAGCCCAGTAGGAAGGGGCAGAGAGCGATGCAGGCGATCCCGGATACAATAGAAGTACGAGGAAGGCCAGTGATATGATGGCACCGAGTGCGCCGAATATGACATAGAGGAGGTTATAGTTCTCCTTCACCCTAAAGAACTTGACCGCGACCAGGCTGGTGATGAGAAAGGCGATCGATACACCCGTCGACGACATATCGACAATCCAGCTTAAGGCAGTACGTCCAAGCCAAGGCGCCAACAGACAGACCGCCATTACAAAAAGGATGGCCACATACGGCGTCTTGTTCTTTCCGACCTTCATGAAGGCAGAAGGGATGAACTTCGCACGCCCCAACGCGAACAATAGGCGCGATGATGACATATAGAAGCCGTTAAGGCCAGTGAACACACCGAATGAGATGGCGAGTGCGAGCAACGTCATGCCGATGGCACCCATAGAGCTCTGGACGACAGATCCGGTCACCCAAAGTGCACCACCCATCGTCTGCTCATCAGGGTAGACCCATGAGGTCACCAGTATCATCAATACGTACGTGACGATTGAAGCCACGATACCAAAGACGATCAGCCTGAATGTCTTATCCGGGCTGAAATTGAACTCTTCAGCAGCTTGGGGGATATTGTCGAATCCGACATACATCCAAGGGGCGACGGCGACAATCAGAATGATTGAAGTCCAGATGCCATTATCACTATTAAACAGCGGCTTTGCGTTCGCCAACTGAAATTCGCCGGTAAAGAACGACCAGGCGAACAGAATTGTGACGACGATCGCCATGAATAGCGCAAAGATGAATTGGAGATTGCCGGATAATCCACTGCTCTTGATCGAGATGAACGCAAACAGGATCAACACGAGCGATGACAGTAAGACCTCCATGATATAGACGTCCCAGCCGGCGATTGTGTAGAGATAGCCTATCTCCAGGAAATCGGGTAAAATAAATTTAAACAGTAGGCTGAAGGCACTTGCATTCAAGGCGACGACCGATATGTAGCCAAGTGCCAGAAACCATGACGCGATGAAGCTCACATATTTGCCGAAACCAACGTAGCTGAAGGCAAATTCACCGCCTGATACCGGAAAGCGTGTCGTCAGTCCCCCGTATGCCACAGCGATGATGAGCATCAGGATACCACCGATGGTGATGCCGAGTGTTGAACCGAGTGTGCCGGATGACAACAGCCAATCCCCAGGCAGGATGAATGCACCCCAACCGATGCTTGAACCATAGGCCACTGCCCAGACGAAACGTTTTGACATCGTACTGTCAAGTTCCGTCCTTTCCATATCTGTTATTTTATTTTCAATTTCCATATGTATTTTAGCTCCCTTTTCCCTTTTATGTTTTATATCCTAACAGAATACATGCTAAACGTAAAATTTACAATTGGCACACAAATTGAAGGGTATGATGAAAATGAAACTATTGTTGAAGTATTTGATCACAGTCGGCACGCTGTTTGTGATTTCTCACACCGGTGCAGAAAACGCTTCTGCTACGGCTGCCTTCGGGGCACAGGAGTGGACGCAGTACCGGCTCTCACCGGACAATAATGCCGTCATCGATTCCGGCCATGAACCGCTTGAATATATGACATTGGAGACAGATGACGAAGTGCGGGCGACACCGGTGGTGGCAGATGGCAAAGTATTCATCGGCAACCATAACTCAGGGGACATCATGGCATTCGATCTCGACAATGGCGAGCGGGTGTGGCACAATACGGCACCAAACTGGATACACTCTGAGGCCATCTACCACGAAGGTTTGGTGTACGTCGGGTACGGTAACAGGTTTTTCCAAAAAAATCGGGCCTACAGCTTCTTCAAAAATTTCGGGCTCCAGGATATGTTTCGGCACAGGGCCATCCGTGGCACCGGGGAGAGCGGCGTAATGGCGCTTGATGCAGATACCGGCAAGCTGGTGTGGCGCTATGGGACAAAGGGCGAGGTGATGCCCACCCCTGCCATATACAAAGATCACCTCTACATTACGACCGGTGACCGCACTTTGTATAAGCTGACACTCGATGAAGGGGCGCTCATCCATAAGGAAGACATCGGGTCCACTGTCAGCATGTCCTCCCCGAACATCCATGAGGATAAGCTCTATGTCGGCGGCAGCGGCCCCCTCCCCTACACTTTCTCGGCATATGATCTGAAGAAAGATGAAATGGCGTGGCAGACTGAATTTCCGGATGTCGTCATGGGGCTCGATGATGTGCCGGCTGCAGTGAGCGACGGTCTTGTCATCACCACGGGGTTGATCTCCAACAAGGACGGGGAGCTTGAGCATGAGATTTATGCATTGGACATCTCAACCGGTGAAATGGCCTGGCAAGATAACTGGGGGGCTGGCCAGTTCGTCAAAAACAATAAATCAGGCGCTCCGATCATCCATGAAGGCACAGTCTTCGTCGCAAGCCCCATAACCAAAACCTATTACGCCTACGATCTAAATAGCGGCGAACAGCTCTGGGCGTATGAAGACAAGGCTGCGAAAGCACCGCCGGTCGCCAAAGATGGCATCGTCTATTTCTCAAATGTTGAAGGCGAGGTCGTGGGCCTGGACATCACACGCGGCGCACCCGTCAGAAGAATGGCGCTTGAAGGTGTGCTTGCGCCCGCGGGACCGGTCATTGCAGATGATACGCTATTCATCGGCAGCCAGGACGGCAACATCTATGTCGTGCCGCTGGACGATTTTGAAGTCATCGGCAACTAGGGAACATGAAAAAGGCACAGACCAATGGTCTGTGCCTTTTCTGATGAGCTGCTTCCATTTCCATAACTCATCCTTTATAGTCGAGCAGATTGATGCCGAATATGAGCGGCATCATCACATAGACGAACGCCACTATCAGGATGACCCCGATGATGTTCAGGCCAAACCCAGTCTTCGCCATCTCCTGGATGCTGATTTTATTGGTCCCGAACACAATCGCATTCGGTGGTGTCCCTACAGGCAGCATGAATGCGCAGTTCGCTGCCATGGCAGCGGGCACCATGAGCGTCAATGGGTGGACTTCAAGTGCAATCGACAGTCCAGCCAGTACAGGCAATATCATCGTCGCCGTCGCCGTGTTGGAGGTGATTTCCGTGAGGAACAGTATCGTCACGGAAACGACGACCAGCACCAGGATGATGTGGATGCCTTCGACGCCTTTCAGCATCTCACCGAGCCACTGGTCTACGCCTGTCTCGACAATTGCGGCGGCAAGTGCCAGGCCCCCGCCGAACAGCAGCAGGACGCCCCACGGCAACTCGCGTGAAACCGACCAGTCCAATATGCGCTTCGACTTTTTGGCAGTCGGCAGCAGAAACAGTATGACCGATGCGAGCATAGCGATGGCGCCGTCGGTCAGCATGCTTGTGAATTCGATCTTGCTCCATATGAATCCGCGCGTGATCCACATGAATGCGGCAAACAGGAAGACGATGAGTACAAGTACTTCTTCCCGGGAGATCTTGCCGAGTTTGTTCAGTTCATCCGTAATAATCTTGCGTCCACCCGGCAGTTCGGTCATATTGTGCCGGAAGGCGAAAAAGTTCATGAATGCCCAGGCGAGTGCCAGGAAGATGATGACGATCGGCACACCGAACATCATCCATTGGGCGAAACTCATGTCATAGCCGAAGATTTCCTTCAGCTGACCCGCCATTATGATAAGCGGCGGCGTGCCGATCAATGTACCGAGACCGCCGATCGTACCAGCATATCCAATGCCCAGCACGAGCGATTTTTCAAAGCGCATCAGATCATCTTCAAGCGCAGATGAAGAGAGAGACTGGGCTTCGTTTATGATGGCCATCCCGATCGGTATCATGATCATGACGGCAGCAGTGTTGCTGACGAACATCGACAGGGCCGCGGTTGCTATCATGAAGCCAAGCAGTATCATCGATGTGCGTGTGCCGATCGCATTGATGATCGTCAATGCGATGCGGGTATGTAGATTCCAGCGTTCCATCGCGAGTGCGATCAGGAAACCGCCAAGGAACAGAAAGATGATGTCGTTGCCGTAGGAACTCGTGACGGCCCCACTATCCATGACCCCACCCATCGGAAACAGAAACAGTGGCATGAGTGATGTTGCAGGAATCGGAATCGCTTCCGTAATCCACCATGTGGCAATCCATAATGTTGAAGCGACGACAAAGACGCCGCCCGCTTCAAGCCCCTTCGTATCGAGCAGCAGAAGTGTCAGGATAAACAGCAGAGGCCCCAATATGAGTCCGACGAGCTGCATGCGTCCGTAGGATTTCTCCGGTCCTTCCGAGCCATGCGAGGATCCACCCCCATCCGCGTTCTTCTTCGCCTCATCGACACTGAAGAACTTCAGCAAGGACTTTGTCCGCTTCGATTCCCGCCACATATTGCGGTACGTACGCTTTAATTTTGACATGTTACTTCCCCCTTTAAGTGGAAAACGGTTTCAACCGTATTGATTGAAAATAACACATTCTCTGAATACTCGCTATAGCGATGGGAACTTTGTAACTAAAAAAACCGGAATCAGAAATTCCGGTCCAATTACAGCGCCGATTCAGGCCCGATATGATGCAAAAGTGCCAAGATGAAGACCTTGCCGACTTCGAGCATCGCACGCTCATCAATGTCGAATTTCGGATGATGATGCGGATAGACTGCACCCACTGCCGGATTTTGTGCACCTGCAAAGAAGAACGTCCCAGGGACATGCTGGAGGTAATAGGCGAAGTCTTCTGCAGTCATCATGCGCCCCTTTTCGATGATCGTCACATCTTCCATATGCCTGACGGAGAGCGACTTGAGCATTTCCGTCTCCTCAGCCGGATTGATCAGCGGGATGCAGCCGTAGGTAAAGTCGACATTGACAGAGGCACCGCTCATCCTGGCGGTAAGGTCTGCAACATGCTTCACTTCTTCGGCAAGTTCATATTTGGATTGGATATCAAAGGCACGCAGTGTCCCCGTGATTTGTGCAGTATCCGGGATGACGTTCGGGGCATCGCCGCTATGGAAACTCCCTATTGAAATGACGCCCGGATCGTTCGGCCCAGTCCGGCGGCGGGTGATCTGCTGCAGGTTCATGACGAGCTGGCTCGCTGTAGCCAATGGATCAATCGCAAGATGGGGCAATGCACCGTGTCCGCCCTTACCCTGGACGGTGATGGTGAAGTTATCATCGCCAGCCATCGTCCCCCCTGACCTGAAGCCGAGCGTGCCAATCGGATCGTCCGTCCATACATGTGCCCCGTATATGTAATCGACTCCCTCCAGGCAACCATCGTCGATCATCGATGACGCCCCGCCCGGCAGCAGTTCTTCTCCAAACTGATGGATGAAGACGACGTTCCCATGCATCTGGCTCCGCTGCCCGGCCATGACCTTTTCAATGGCCATGAGTGTGGCAGTATGGGCATCATGGCCGCATGCATGGTTGATGCCATCATATTTCGAGCGGTACGGGACATCTTTTTCATCATGGATCGGCAGGGCATCGAAATCAGCCCGCAGTGCCACGGTCGGCCCCGGATGCGCCCCCTTCAGATAGCCGACGACACCATTCAGCCCCACATCACGCCTATATTCGATGCCGAGTGTTTCAAGGTGTGCAATGATATATTCCGGTGTATCCTTTTCCTGATAGGATAATTCCGGATGCATATGGAGATGACGCCGCACTTCGACCATCTCAGGATACAGTGATTCGAGCTGTGCAAATAGAATGTCTTTCATCGGTTCCCCTCTTTTCACCTTGTTGATACTCATATTATTCCATAAAGCACACCTGGAAGGAATGGCTTTTAGCGGCAGATCATGATTATCTTAAGTTTTCTGAATTGACACACTAATCGTTCGTGTACATGCCATTTTGATGGTATCATGGAGGTGACAATATGAAAGGGTGTGTCTAAGATGACGAAGCAATCAGCTAAGCAGACGGTCTATGTAGACAAATTTACAGATGGCATCCTGGATCCGACGGAAGATATGTACTACAAAGTCAAAAACGGCGGCCATATCATCGCCAATACGGCACCAGGGTGCTGGGGCCCGATGATCACCCCTGAACTGAAGGGTGGCCATGAGGTGACGAAGCCGGTGTTCGTGGAAGGGGCCGAGGTCGGGGATGCGGTCGCCATCCGCATCAATTCGATACGGGTCACGTCCACAGCGACCGCTTCAGGCAACGATAAGCCCATGGAAGGCCGGTTCAACGGCGATCCGTTCATTGCAGGCGTATGCCCGAACTGCGGTGCCAAAAACCCCAAGTCCGTTACAGAAGGCATCGGCCAGGGCGCCGTCCGATGTGCAGAATGCGGTGAAGATGTCACCCCATTCACCTTCACCAACGCCTACACGATGGTATTCGACGAAAAACGTTCTGTCGGCCTGACATTGGATAAGTCGGGTGCTGAAAAGGTGGCCCATGCAGGCAGGCATTACATGGCCACCCCTGAAGATTCCATCCAGCATCCGGTCGTAACATTCGCCCCGCATGATATACCAGGCGTCATGGCACGGGTGATCCCGTTCCTCGGCCAGCTCGGCACCACTCCGGCCCGCCCGATGCCTGACTCCCATAATGCAGGGGATTTCGGACAGTTCCTGATCGATGCCCCGCACGACTATGGATTGACTGAAGCGCAGCTTGTCGACCGGACCGACGGCCATATGGACGTCAACCGGGTCCGCGAAGGCACTATTGTCATCTGTCCAGTCAAAGTGGCAGGAGGCGGAGTCTATCTCGGGGATATGCACGCCATGCAGGGCAATGGGGAAATCGCAGGCCATACGACCGATGTAGCCGGTATCGTCGACCTTCAAGTCGACGTCATCAAGAACCTCGTCCTTGAAGGACCGATTCTACTGCCGCTTACAGAGGATCTGCCGGCATTGGCCAGACCGTTTACTGAGAAAGAGAGGGAAGAAGTGCGGCGGATGGCCGAAGCTTGGCACGTGCCGGAGCTTGAAGTGAGTTACCCCGTGTCATTCATCGGCACAGGCGCCGATCTCAATGCCGCTACATTGAACGGCATGGAACGCGCAGCGAAGCTGTTCCGGACGGATGTCCCCGAGATCATGAACCGTGCCACCATCACGGGCAGCATTGATATCGGGCGTAATCCCGGGGTGGTGACCGTCACCTTCTTGGCGCCAAAGAGATATCTTGAACACGCGAAGTTGCTCAAGCAAACAGAATACATGTATAAATGACAAATACGCACCCTACTAGGGTGCGTATCATTTTATAGAACAGCTTGGGCAATCAGGCGATCGAACCGTCTGATGTCGACTTTGCGGCCCAGATTGATTTTGATGTTGCCGACTTTCGTCCAAAGTTCCACCTCGGCGTTCGCATCGAACATGCCACCGGCATTCTCCGTCGACCACATATGGATTGCATTGTACGGGAGGGAATACATTTCAACCTTCTTCCCCGTCAATCCTTGCGCATCCCTCATGATGATCCTTCGGTCCGTGAATATGGCCGAGTCACGCAACGTCTTAAAAGCAGTTATCGCACGTTCCCCGTCAACGAGTATGTCTTCAGCATCCTCGGGAATTTCAGTCTCAAACTGTAATGTCCAGGCAAATATATGTGCCGCTTCCATCCTATCCCTCCATTTTAATGGTGTTTCACCCTATCTATACCATCGTTTTATGCCTTTTAACCCATATGCTCCAATTTTTAATGGCATAAAAAAATATCCCCACTTCAAGGAAGCGGGGATATTCTCTGTCTTAGCCTTGGCGTTTCACGTGCAGCCAGCCTCTCGTATAGGAGAAGATCAGGATGGCGGCACTCGCTCCGATTGTAATCAGGGCAAACAGCCAATGCTGGCCGCTCGCAATGAACAATGGCGCAAAAGTGATCAAAGCGATCTCAACCGGCGCAATTGGAATATAGGCGAGCCCATAGTCCTCGAGCGTATTGCTTTCGAGGCGTGGGTCAACGATGCGCAGCAATGCGATGCCCATCGCAACCGCGCCCGTTATCCAGCCGAATGTGAATATGCCCTTCTCGAACCAGTTTTCCTGGAAATAGTACTGGGAGACGAAGCGGTAGAAGACGTACGTGAACAATATGCCAAACGCCATCAATATACTGAACGGCACGATGTTTTGGGCCACCACAGTCAAGTTGATGGAAGCAATACCGAACGCCACCAGGACATCAGTTGCACTGCCGCTTATCTTGGACACGACGCTCTTATCGATGTACTTGTCCATATCAGCCGACTGCATCAGCAGGCTCAATATCAGACCGATCAGAAAGGCGATTGAAAAGGCAGGAATCGACAGGCCAGCATATAGCGACTCGCCAAACTTGCTCAAGTAGTAGCCGATCATGCTCACGAACATTACGAGTGCGATATGGAACAGGAGCGGATCGATCGAAATGGCCGACACCGTATCCTTGCCCATCCACTCGCGCTTATCTTCAGGAACGAGGCCTGTCCTCAACTCTTCGGGCAGGTCATCGAATTTCGAAATGTAGTTGGCATAGCCGGCGTCGGCACTCCTCTTTATAAGCAATAGACCAACGCTGATTGCGAGTATCGCCCCAAGTGTTGCAGAAGTCATCGCAAGTGATGTTGCCTCTTCCCATCCCTGCTGTTCGAATGCCCCGCCGATGGCTGCGGCAGTACCGTGCCCACCGACGAAGCCGGCAGCGAGTATCAGGCCGAATCCATTATGTAGATCGAACACCGGACCAAGGAGCACAAGTGCGAATACCAGCCCGAGGCCCCACATGAGGAGCATCGCAATCTGGGAATATGACCATAGCCCGCCCACTTTATTGATGGTCTTTTTTATATTGAAGCGGCCCGTCGTCAACGGGATTGAAGCAAAGACGATTGTAATCAGTACACCCGGATAATCTCCGATGAAATCGGAAAACGGTAGCCATCCGAGCATATTGGGACCGAGTATCAATCCCAAAATACCTGCTATGATGCTTGCCGGCATGAAGGACCGCTGCAGCAAACCGATGCGTGCGCGGAGGAACATGCCCACCAATAGCAGCATGGCGATGAGACCGACATCGGTCACAAGATTCCATACTGAAAATTCCATTTTTTCAACACCTCTTTCTAAAATCAGCTTCTGTAATATATCATGAATCCAATTGAAATTGGAAGCGGTTCATCATAAATTTCATGATTTATGAATATAAGCTATAGATAGAGGGCCGCTACACGCTCGTATGAACGCCGTTTTTCGTCCAAGTCATGTATATTGCATAAAATAAGCCAATCTTCACACTCGTAGTCTGTCCGCAGCTGATCAAGCTTATGCTTCACCGTGCGCGGGCCGCCGATGATCATGCGTTGCCTGTTCTGTTCGATCTTGTGTTGTTCCTTCTTATTGAGCGCACTATATTTCTCAGCCGCCTGTGTTGGAGTCGGCACTTGGCTGTCCAAACCCTTTTCCGTATTCAAAAGCCATATGTCCTGCGTCTTGGCCAGATGTTCTGCATGGGCATCATCCTCCCCGCAGATGACGAACACGCATGCCTTCACATCATCCTGTTCCATGAAACCCGGCTGGAACGCATCCCGATAGGCCCGGATTGCTGCAGTACCTCCTGCCGGCTTCAGGAAATGGCCGAACACGTAGCCGATGCCGAGAACACCCGCAAGCACCCCGCTGTTTGTGCCGAGGCCTAGGGAATAGAGCGACGGCCGGCTTATGGTCCGCGGTGCCGCTTTGACCCTGGCGCTGCCGTCCAGATAATGGATGAGCGCGTCCAACTTATCGGGATAATCCGCGAGTTGGTTGGGTTTATCGTCCGCGAGCCGTGTGCGGATGAACTCAGCCCCACCTGGCGAGCGCCCCATCCCACCCTCGATCCGCCCTGGATAGAGCGCCTCGAGCTGGGCAAGTTGGGAGGCGACCTTGAATGGACTGTATTGGGGCAGCAGGATGCCGCCGCTCCCCACTTTTATATGTGAAGTCTGTGAAGCGGCCGCCGCCATCATGATTTCGGGCGCGCTTGATACCATGCCACGTGTGCCGTGATGTTCTGCAAACCAGTATCTGGTATACCCCAGTGCTTCAGCACGCTGCACCATATTGAGCGTGTGACGCGCCATCTCTTCTGCACTGACGCCGACTGGTTTTGCCATCTGTTCCAATATTCCTAGTTGCATTACTCTGTATCCTCTCTTTCAGTAATCTAAAACCATACCGTGTAGATTATAAGCGTCGAAATCACCATCGTCATCGCCGACAGTGGCGCGCCGACCTTGATGTAGTCTGTGAATTTATAGCCGCCGGGGCCGTAGACGATCAGGTTCGTCTGGTAACCGATTGGTGTGATGAAGCTCGCCGAAGCCGCAATTGCGATGGTCACCATGAGTCCAATGGGCTCGAGCGACATCTGCTCGGCCATCTCCATCGCGATCGGGAACATCAATACGGCAGCCCCGGTGTTGGTGATCAGTTCCGTGAATATGTTCGTCATGATATAGAGGATGACGATGATGCCGATCACCCCGAACGGGCGCGCAGTCTCCAGCATGTTTCCTGCAATCATCTGTGCCAACCCTGACTCCGTCATTGCAGCACCGACTCCAAACGCGCTCGCAATCAGCAGTATGACGTTGAACTGGATGTAGGATAACATCTCATCCGGATCGATCAGCTTGAAGATCATCAGCAATACGACCGTAATCAGCATCGCTTCGAACATCGACAGGAAGCCGAGTGTCACTGCAGCGATCATGCCAAGCAGCAGCACGAGCCCGCCGAATCCTTTGGCCTTGCTCTGCTTGAGCACTTCCGGTGGTGTAAGGGTGGTCATGACGTAGAAGTCCCTTGCATGCGCATGACGCTGTAAAAATGTCTTGTCCGCTAGGATCAGGATGGTATCACCCGGTTTGAGGATGATGTCGCCGACCCGGCTTTTGATGCGCTCATTATTGCGGTGGACCGCGATGACGCCCGCGTTGTATCTGGAACGGAAGCGCGCTGATTTTATCGTTTTGCCGAGCAGTGATGACTCATGGGATATGACACCCTCGACTAGGTGGAATTGCTCATCTTTCAGGCTGTCGAGCGTCTTATCCGACCCCGTCTTCAGAGTGACGCCTTTCTGCTTTTGGATGGCGGCGATCGTATTCAAAGTACCGGAAAACACGAGATGATCGCCTTCCCTGATGACCGTCTTGGCATCCACTGGAAATATGCGGTCGTCCCCGCGGATGATTTCAATGATGTAGACACCCTTCAGGACAGCTTCCGTCGCATCCATGATGGAGCGGTCTACACATTCGAAAGTCTTCCCTATCTCGGCTTCCGCCAAAAATTCCTTCACTTCTTCACGGATCTGTTCCCCGGCGCCGAGCGTATCCGGCAGCAGCCGGTAGCCGATGGTCACGATATAGAAGAATCCTGCTGCAGCAATCGGCAGCCCGACAATCGTCATCTGAAAGAAGGAGAAGCCGCCATAGCCCGCTTCGATCAGGAGGCCATGGATCACCAGGTTGGTCGAGGTGCCGATGAGTGTAATCGTGCCGCCGAGTATCGTGACGTAGGATAAGGGTATCAGGAATTTGGATGGGGCGATGCCATTCTTCTGGCACCATTCCTTCAATACCGGCGTCAATGTCACGACAATCGGTGTGTTATTCAAAAACCCGGAAATGATGGACACCGGAGCCAGCAGCTTCAGCATCGAGCGCTTCGGCGTTTTATTGCCGGCAAGCAGGCGGTCGACATACCCTTCGATGATGCCATGCTTTTGGATCGCACCTGCCACTATGAAGAGCAGCAGTACAGTCAGGAGACCTTCATTCGAAAAGCCGTCCAAAGCCTGGTCGGTCGAAATGACGCCGGTAAGCAGGAAGACGACGAGGAAGAAGAACACTATGAGGTCCGCCCGTGCCAACTCGAACACCAGTGCAAGCAGCATGATGATGAGCATTACAGCAACAAAGATCATTTCAGCAGTCATCAGGTCACCCCCCATATGGTATTAGCAATATGATAGCATATTTCACAGCCATAAAATGTTAAACGAAATAAGCTCCGTCTAAAAACAAATGTGTCTAATTATTGTACACCGAAAACGGTTTAATTGTAATAATTCAATTTATCATGAATAAAACACCCCAAATGCGGTTATGTACAAGTATCAGCCGAATGGCTACAGTCACAATATGATGGTCATTCAGGAACAGTATATTCATATGAATGGAGGATAACCGGATATGGATAAATTCTCAGGCAAACAGATCAGATCTCTGCTTGAAGAGAAAAAGGCAAGCGGTGATTTGCAGGATCCGTCCCAATGCATGCATGCAGATATCGTCAAATGCTACGAAGACGGAGAAGCTCATCGCTATGTATGCATGGAGTGCGGCTATGCCGACAAGAATCGTGCCGCTTTTTTCGCACAGATCAACACAGATCAGCAAATGGGATAACGTAAATACGGTTATGAGCCAAAAGGATGCGCTCATAATTCGTATTACATATAATGATAGATATCTTCCGGAAAAGGAGCATCCATATGAATATATATGATATAGAAGTAAAGAAGGCGAATGGCGAAAGTTATTCACTTGAGGACTACAAAGGAAAGCCAATGCTTATCGCAAATACCGCAAGTAAATGTGGACTTCGTGGCCAGTACGACGAATTGGAGACTCTGCACAACGAATATAAGGATCAGGGCCTGGTCGTCCTCGGATTCCCTTCCAACCAGTTCAACAACCAGGAGCCAGGCTCTGATGAAGATGCGGAAGAGGCTTGCCGCATCAACCATGGTGTCACATTCGACATCCATGAAATCATCGATGTCAATGGCGATGCGGCCCATCCCCTCTTCAAACATCTTAAAGAAGAGTCAAAAGGTATGATGGGCGATAAGATCAAATGGAATTTCACAAAATTCCTGGTAGACCGGGAAGGCAATGTCGTCTCACGGGTTGCACCCACGACCTCACCCCTTAAAATGAAAAAAGATATCGAAAATGTGCTATAACATATAGTGGGCTCAGGTCTGGAACCGCGCCCGCTATTTATATGCATGAAAGGAAGATACAGATGTCTCACGGCGAACACATCCTTCAGGATATGTACGGCACCACCAGGCGTGCCCTCGCTTTTTATGACAACCAGATGCTCGACCATGTGAATGAAGAAATGCAGCATTTCATAGCCGCCCAGGAGATGATGTTCATCGCCACTGCCGATGCAGGCGGCAACTGCGACAATTCATTCCGCGCCGGCGACAGAGGATTCGTCCGTGTACTCGATGAGACGACTTTAATGTACCCGGAGTACCGCGGGAATGGTGTTATGGCAAGTCTTGGGAACATTTATGAGAATCCCCATATCAGCTTACTGTTCATCGACTTCTTCACCCATCATATCGGTCTGCACGTCAATGGCCGAGCCGACATAATCGAGAGTGATCAGATCCACGGTTACTGTGATGCGAAAACACTCTCCAACATCATGGAAGAAGCGGACGGGCGTGCCGAACGCTTTGTAGTCATCCGGGTCGACGAAGCCTATATCCACTGTTCCAAGCATATACCACACTTGGAGAAGCGTTCAGGCCCCTTGGACCAAAAGAAAAGCGGCGACTTCTTCAACGCCAGAAGAAAAAATGATAAGTAGAAGAAAAAAGGCATCCTCACAGAAGGGATGCCTTTTGAATTCACGTACCGCAGAATGTCATCGTGATTTTTTCATCATCTTCCGGTGGCTCTTTATATTCCTTGTCATGCCCGTCATCGAACGGCGTCGCAAACACCTCTATCAGTTTTGTGGCTTTGCTGTAGTCCCCCTGCTCGACCGCAAGGTTCAACGCCTCCTCCACAAGATGATTGCGCGGGATGACTGCCGGGTTGACTTGCCGCATCTGTTCATATGCCGATTCGACCACCAAGCCTTGTGCCTCAAGCCTCTCCTGCCATCTCCTGCGCCAATCTTTGAAGCGTTCACTGGCCATAAGCGCATCATCATTCCACCCATCAAGTGACAGCGTGCGGAACGTTTTCGTAAAATCAGCCTGGTGATGGCTCATGAGATCGAGCAGTTCCATGCCAAGCGCGTCATCCTGGCTTCCGCTGCCATCGAGGCCGAGTTTATCGCGCATGCCCTTCTGCCATTTTTCATTATACAGCTGGCCGAAATGGCTGAGCGATTGCTGGGCGATCTTCACCGCCTCTTCCTTATCCTCATGGAGCAGTGGCAGCAGCGTCTCTGCAAACCGTGCGATGTTCCACTGCCCGATTCCCGGCTGGTTCTGGTAGCTGTAGCGCTTTTGTGCATCTATCGAACTGAAGCATGTTTCCGGGTGGTAGACATCCATGAAGGCACACGGGCCGTAATCGATGGTCTCCCCGCTGATCGTCATGTTGTCGGTATTCATCACGCCGTGGATGAAGCCCACATGCTGCCATTTGCTGATCAAGTCAGCTTGGTGCTCTATAACGGCATCCAGGAATTCTCGGTACTTATCCGGCTTCGTCGCAAGTTCCGGGTAATGGCGGCGGATTGCGTAATCAGCAAGCAGCCGCACATTATCGTCCCCCTCGGCGCGGGCTGCATACTCAAATGTGCCGACACGGATGTGGCTCGATGCCACACGGGTCAATACCGCACCCGGGAGCATCTTGCCCCGGCTCACGGCTTCTCCTGTCGTAATGAGTGCCATGGCACGGGTCGACGGTATGCCAAGCCCATGCATCGCTTCACTGATCATATATTCCCGAAGCATCGGCCCAAGTGGCGCGCGCCCGTCCCCCATACGGGAGAATGGTGTACGCCCGGAGCCTTTCAGCTGGATGTCCATCCGTTTGCCTGACGGCGCCAATTGCTCACCGAGCAGTACTGCACGGCCGTCCCCGAGCATCGTAAAACTGCCGAACTGATGCCCTGCGTAAGCCTGGGCAATCGGTCTACTGCCTTTTGGCAGTGCATTTCCGGAGAAGACATCAGGTGCTTCCATCTGAAGGTTTGCCGCATCCAGACCCAATTCACCAGCCAATTTCCAGTTGAATAGGACCATCTCTGGAAACGCCGCGCGCTCCGGTTGTGTTTCTCTATAAAAGACTTCCGGGAGTTCTGTATAAGTGTGCTTCAATTGCCATCCGCTCTCAGTCATAATATTCGCCCCTTTTACGTGGTATTCTGTCTATCCATTTTATCAGAGTTCATACAACATTAATAACGATGGGAACATCCGCTTTCTGCTGACAATTGACTTCTATAGTCATAATCTTTACAAAATAACCAACCAAAAAAAGGCACCAGACCATATGTCTGATGCCTTGCCCCTGCAAAACTACTGGGCGGTATAGCCGCCATCTACAAGGAGGGTCGTGCCAGTCGTAAACCCTTTCTCCGCCAGGAATACCATTGCGTGTGCAATCTCTTCAGGCTTGCCGACCCTGCCGATCGGGTGCTTGTCGACGAGAGCATCATAAAACTCTCCTAATGCGTCCTTATTCACCATACTGGCATCGACATAGCCTGGAGTACTGCACTAGCGCGTGGGTTATTCTTGGCATACTGTAATCCAACGGATTTCGTCATTAAGTTTATTGCACTCCTGGGAGGAGTGTATGAAAGTTTGTAGAATACGCTGTCTCGATTGGCTTTGATTATTCTCTGAGCGTCCTCGTAGAAAAGCTTGTGCGTCTCGCCCCGGAGACCGATTCCGGCATGGTTGAACATAATATTCAGATGTCCAAACTTTTCCACGGCGGGAGCAACGCCTTTTTTAAAATCCTCTTCCACTGATACGTCGATCCATTGAAATGCGACGTCACCATGGCCTGCCAAATTTCCTTCTGCTTTCCTACTTGCGTTTCCATCATCATCTGCAATTGCGACTTTGACTCCTTTTCCCAGGAACGTTTGTGCTACTTTGTCCTTAAGTCCCAAAGCGCATCTCTTTTAATGACCGTATCCGTTCACGATACAAATACCCCTTTGTTTCAATTTTCAAACTTTTAAGCGCCATTTATTTTTAATCAGCCATTTATTTTTAATCATCTGAAGCTGTCACTTGTAGTCGATGGCCGATCACATGTATGATGAGGGTGAAACTGCATACCGATGCACTGGGGGCGCTATATGAAGCTGAGACGGATCACCGGACCCCTACGACCCGATCTGGATAACACCAGCGTGGGGAAGTGCAGCTGATATACCTTCATGCTGCATTCCTATCGGATTGCAGTCTTTTTATATCAATATTCAGGAGGTATGGCATTATGGGAAATGAATACGGTTCAAAACAGCCTGTAGGCTGTCAATTCAACTTGAGTGTGATGAGCGATGACTTCGTGGATGTCATCCTATCGGCTTTGGAGAAGACCGAAACTGCTGAAGTCATGATGGAGACGGATGACGTGTCATCCTGGGTGCACGGCCCGATATCCGACGTTTTTGCTGTCGTGGAGTTGATCTACTTAAACGCCGCACAGACCGGTAGGCACGTGGCGATGAGCGGCACATTTTCAGCCGGGTGCCCCGGGGCTCAAGAGGAGGACGATTCCAAAACACCGGCCGGTTCGACAGCGCCGCGTAGAGATGTGGCGCAACAGGCCGGATGCAAATTCGCGCTCTATCCGCTGGGTACTGGGGACTACATGGAGATTATCCAATCCCGCATCAATACAGCAGCGGATGAAGGTGTAAAGGTGAGCGCCGGTCATGGTGCCACACGACTGGATGGGGACGTCCGTGACATCTTCAATGCCTTGGAATCCGCGTTTTTGAAAGTACAGGAAGCGGCAGGACATACCGCCATGACCTTCACCCTCTCATCAAACAGCCCTTCCAACCGCTGATTGACTACGGCCCGCCTCTTTGAGGTGGGCCGTATTTCTATATGATCAGCATATCGTCATCATCAAACTCCCAGTCAGCACCATAGGCGACTTCCCAGTAGTAGCCGTCCGGATCTTTGAAGTATCCGCTGTAGCCGCCCCATGAGGTTGGACTCGCTTCCCTGGTGACGATGCCCCCTGATTTTTTGGCCCGCTCCAGTATGTGATCGACCTCCGCTTCAGACTTCGCATTAAATGCCAAGGTGATGCCGTTGAAGCCATGTGTCATGTCCATCGCATCCGCTCCGGTCTCTGTGGCAAGTGTGTCGAGGGGATACAATGCCAGTTTCGATCCCTTCATCCTGAAAAAGATGATTTCTATCTCTTCCTCATCCCCCATTATAATCGACTCCAATCCAAGTTTCCTATAGAAGTCGACGGAAACTGAAATATCCTTGACGCCAAGTGTAACCAGATTGATTCTGTCCATGGCCATTCCCCTTTTCAGGTAAGGTAGTATAGAAAATGTATTTTTACATTGTAAATATACCATATATATTTGACGGTGGCAGAGTATGGGCCGAAATATATTTTCAGTACACCCCCGCATCCGCTTCAAACTGGTCAGCGGGGCCATTTTTATATAGAATGAGGGCAAAGAAGGGAGACGATCCATTATGAAACGATTACTGGACTGTAATGCATCTGATTTCAAAGGCATGTCCGGCCGGGATCTGAAACAATCCATCCAGGCAAGTGAAGGCCGGGTGATGCTGGCAGAGACGATGGCCACAGTGCCCCCACTCTACCCGGACATCACCAATGCAGAACTGGCCGCTTCATTCGGAGCGGATATGCTGCTGTTCAACCTGCTGGATGTCTTCGAACCGAAAGTAGAAGGACTGGAGCCATCTGTCCGCACAGAGGTCATGCAGGAAATCAAACAGCTTACAGGACGGCCTATCGGACTCAACCTTGAACCGGTCGACCTCGATGCCGAAGAGATTGAAGCGCTCGACACCATCAACCGCGGGCGTGTCGCCTCCAAGGAAGCATTAACGGCTGCCCAGACGCTCGGTTTCGATTTCATCTGCCTTACCGGCAATCCAAAAACGGGCGTCTCAAATGAAGAAATCGCCCTCGCCATAGCGCGTGCCCGGGAGATATTCGGTGAAGATATACTGGTCATCGCCGGCAAAATGCATGGGGGTGGTGTCGCCAATGAAACAGGCAGTACAATCATCACCAATGAAGCCCTCAACACCTTCATCCGTGCAGGCGCCGATGTCATTCTGATGCCGGCACCCGGTACGGTGCCCGGAATCACCGTGGAAGACGCCCAGCAATATATCACCCATATCCATTCACAAGGTGCACTTGTAATGTCCACGATCGGGACCAGCCAGGAAGGTGCCGATGACGCGACCATCCGACAGATTGCCTTAAACGCCAAGATGGCCGGTGCCGACATCCATCACATCGGAGACGCAGGCTTCTATGGAATCGCAGTGCCGGAAAACATTATGGCCTACTCGATCGCCATCCGCGGCCGCCGCCATACTTATGTGCGCATGGCCCGCTCCATAAACCGGTGAGGGAAACTGAGAATAAATATAATGAATACCCCCCAACATTTAGCGTCAGGGTCTAATTGTTGGGGGTATGCATAATATCACTCGTTTTTTCTACATTGCCTTTCTGACGCGTTCAAACAAGACATGATTTTCAAGATGGACATGATCGAATGTATCCTTCTCAATCTTTTCAAGTCGTGTATAGACGAGACGATATGTGCCACACGCATTGCTGTGTGGTGTGAAATCTGAAGTGACCTGGCGCAGTTCTTTTAGTATATTGCCTACCGTTTCATGTTCGCCTTCCAATTCACTGACGTGCGGCTGGAGTTTATCGCCTATTTCCGATGATGGATTTTCCATATATTGAATGATCATCGGGAAAACGACATGGTCTTCCTCTTCTGTATGGATCATCATCTCATTGCGCAGCTCCTTATAGAGTGCCTGCAGACGGACGAGATGGGGTTCGTTCGGACCATGCTTCCGTGCAAGCTTTGTGACATACGGACTGAGCGCCTGGAATTCGTCCATCAGCTCCTGGTGGTATCTGTTCTGGATGAAGGTGATGATCCCTTTCTCATCAAGATATTTCGGCTGTATGCCGGCCTCTTGGCGCGTCTCTATTGCGTTTATCTCCGCCATCACGCCTTCTAGATCAAGGCCGCGTGCCGCCACTGCTTCTGATAGTGAAATTTTCCCGCCACAGCAATAGTCGATTCTATTTTTCCTGAATATATCAGCGCTTTTTGGAATTTCATTAACGATATCCCGCACCCACATTCCGTGATTTACAGTTGTCATGATAACCCTCCTGTTTTAAACATACATTTTTTATACATGTTTAATATAACACACAATTTTCAGTCGTGATTGCGTTTTTAATGTGATTCATTGAACGTTTAGTGACGGTGATAAGTCAACGAAATGCCCATAAGATTTCCAATTAAATAATATATTTTTACACTTGTATTATTCTCGTCTCACAGCATATTCATTCACATAGTTTCATTGATAAAAAAATCACGTCCTATCCCTTGTACGGTCTGGGATTACAAGTATATCGTGATAGCGCTTCCACTCACTTTCTAGAAATATTATTTCATTTATCATTAAAATAAATTTCATAGCAATATACTCTATGACCGTTTGACACTGTGGTGTGCTCTATGTTTAGTATAGTATTGTTGAAATATATTTCAGAATAATATTTTAAATTCTGTCATTCTGGTGTGCATTTCCAGAATGACCTGCAACTTCAAGAAGGAGAGATTTGTTTGAGTAATCAACAAGAACCGCTGAAAATCGGGTTCGCCTATGTAGGGGTGGTGCTCGGAGCAGGCTTTTCTACAGGTCAGGAGATCCTGCAGTTCTTCACCAACTACGGCATGATGAGTTATTGGGCGGTCCTGCTCTCAGGGCTGGTCACGATGTTCATCGGGCGCCAGGCATCGAAGCTCGGTAATCGTCTGGATGCAGATTCGCATCTTGAACCGATCAACGAACTGTTTGGGAAAAAACTTGGCAAGGTCATCGACTACATACTCGTCTTCTTCCTGTACGGCGTCATGGTCATCATGCTTGCAGGTGCCGGTTCGGCCTTCAATGAAAGTTTCGGCGTGCCGTCATGGCTCGGCTCGCTCATCTTGGCCATCGGAGTATTCATTACATTGAACATGAGCTTCAATAAGATTCTTGTGGCGCTTGGTGCAGTGACACCTTTCCTGATCGCTTTCGTCATGATCATCGCAGCCTACAGCTTCTTCAATCCAAGCGTCCCATTTACACAAGTGGAAGCATATACTGACGTGACGAAGACGCCTTCAGCCGCCTGGTGGTGGGACGCCCTGACCTACAGCGGCATCGTCCTTGCGATGGCATTCAGTCTGCTGTCCATCATGGGCGCACAGGCGTCTGGCATCAAAGCAGCCCGTAAGGGTGGGTTGTTCGGCGGCATCATGCTGATTCTATTGCTCGTGCTGATGAACGGTGGACTGCTCGCAAGAATTGACATCACCAATCCTTCTGAGATACCATCGCTCGTCCTGGCACGCGAAATCCATCCTATACTTGGATTCGGACTGTCGATCGTCATGCTGCTGGTCATCTATAATACCGCAGTCGGCATGTTCTATCCGTTCCTTTCCAGGTTTTCCGAGCCTTATACGAAACGTTACCGTCTGCTGCTCGGCGGCGGACTGATCTTAGGATATTTCCTGAGCCTGGTCGGCTTCGTCGGCCTCGTCAATTTCTTCTATCCGATCTTAGGTTATGTCGGACTGCTGCTTGGGGCGGCCTTGACCGTAAGATGGGTCGCAAGCAAAGTATCGAGCAAACAACCTGCACAATAGCAATATCCCCATCAGTGGACAAAAACCACCGATGGGGATATTTTTTATCCTATGCTGCGGATTAGTACGGAAATGATGTAGACCACTATTGCGCTTGAGACGAATATTATGGTGAAGCGCCAATATTCACGGCTTGGATACTCCGTCACACCAAGTTTTCTGAGTACCGTAGTGATCGTTGCTGCGGAAAAAGCGATGCCGCCGATGCCGAACAGCATGAACGAAAGGATGATGAGTAGATCTGTCATGGAAATCTCACTTTCTGATTGGGATATCCATTACTCTATCAGATTCCAGGTTTCATATATAGGTCTTCATTTTCATATACCCCTGGAAAATGAGGCCTTCAAGAAAGCATTATCCGCGCCTTTAGTGTATAATTACATTAAAGGACACGATTACGTCCCAAAAGGAGTGGTAGCATGAAGAACTCGACCAGACTGCAGGAGTTTCCGACCATCCCCTACCTGTCTTCCGAGCTTCGTAATCCACCCGTTTCAACGTACGAGCACACTTTAGGCCAATACCGCGATGCCAAAGGCAGGCCACAGTTTTTGGACGACAGGCCAAAACGGAGTAAAGATGAACAGAAGAAACCCCATTCAAAATGAAGCTATTTTGAATGGGGTTTTCGTGCTTATATTACTACTGCTTCATGTTGACGAAGACGCTTTTGACTTCTATATAGTTTGAAATGCCGTAATCTCCGCCCATCTCACGCCCGATGCCTGACTTCTTATAGCCACCAAATGGCATTGTTTCAAGTTCCAGGCCGAAGTCGTTGATCCAAACCGTGCCGGATTCCAGCTTGCTTGAAATATAGTGGCCCGCTTTTATGTTCTCCGTCCAGACACTCGCGGCCAGACCGTATTCGCTGTCATTTGCGCGCTCTATCACTTCGTCCACTGTATCAAAAGGCAGTATGGACATGACCGGTCCGAATATCTCTTCACGCGCTATCGTCATATCATCTTCCACATCGGCGAAGACCGTCGGTTCCACGAAGTAGCCCTTGCCTTCCGGGCTGTTGCCGCCGGTGACCAGGCGGGCACCTTCTTTCTTCCCTTTTTCGATATAGCCCATCACCGTCTCGAGCTGCTTTTTGGACACAAGTGGACCCATATCGGTGTCGGCGTCGAGTCCCGCGCCGAGCTTCAATGATTCAGCCCGCTTCTTCATCTCTTCAATGACCGTTTCATAGATCGGCCTTTGGACGAAGACGCGCGTCGTTGCGCTGCAGTTCTGCCCATGATTGTACATCGTACCGTCGAAGATGCCGTCCAGTGACGCTTCGAGGTCCGCATCGGCAAGGACGATGCTCGGCGATTTCCCACCGAGTTCAAGCGTGACGCCGGTGATATTCTCAGCCGCCTTCTCCATTATCGTCCGGCCCGTTGCCGTACTGCCTGTAAAGGCGAGTTTATCGACGCCAGGATGCGTGTTCAAAGCACCGCCCACTTCACGGCCGGAACCGGTGATGATGTTGACCACGCCGTCCGGGAAGCCGGCCTCTTTGAATAATCTGCCTGTATAGAGCAGTGACAGCGGCGTCTCGGAAGCGGGTTTGATGACTACGGTACAGCCTGCCGCAAGAGCTGAACCGAGCTTCCATCCTGCCATGGCGAGCGGGAAGTTCCATGGGATGATCTGGCCGGCCACCCCTACCGGTTCATGGAGCGTGTAGGTGATATGTTCTGTAGAGACATTCGTCGTCTTGCCGGATATTTTCGTCGCCCATCCCGCGTAATATCTGAAGTGCTGGATGGTGCCGTCTACATCATCTTCAAGGGCAACCTTGTAGGGTTTGCCGTTATCCAACGCTTCCAATTGGGCAAGTTCTTCACGGTTCTCTTCCAGCAGATCGGCGAATTTATGGATCAGGCGCTCCCTGTCGGCCGGTTCCATACGTGTCCACTCGCCATTGTCGAATGCATCACGCGCTGCCTTGACTGCCTGATCGACATCATCTTTTGTGCCGGCATCAAGCGACACTATCTTCTCCTCTGTCGCTGGATTGGTCACATCGAATGTATTGCCGCTGTTCGACTGCCTGTATTCGCCGTTGATGTATTGTCCACTTGCATTGTCAATGAATCGTGTGACATTGTCTTTCAATTCCATCATCTATGACACTCCTTGTTATATTAGAAATTTCTTAATACTCACATTATTGATTATACATATCTTTTTAAAGGATGTATAATTGAACCAGACATATCATACTAGGAGGCATGAATATGCTGACTCTCGACACTCATATTTCAAACGATCAGACGCTGGCTTTGAACCATTACCTTTTTCATGGCATCCAACTGTTTAAATTCAACCAGCAGGAATTGAACCGTTACATAAAAGATAAATGCGCTGCCAACCCCCTCCTCCTAATCGACGAGGAGAAGATGCCGCTCGATGTCTTGGCGTACCATCACGACGCATGTGGCCCGGACACCCTCAGTGAGATGCTTCTCGATTTCAGATGCACCCTTCCCCAAGATGACTTCAAAATCATCCGCACACTGATATACTCTTTGGATTCAAATGGGTTTTTGGAAGCGGATCCACACAATATCGCAGAGATGGAAGCTGTCTCACTTGAACGGGTGCAGATAAATCTCGAACGATTGAAGGCATACGGCATGCTTGGTGTCGGCTGCAGTGATGCGATGGATTATCTGCGCTTCCAGCTTATAAATGACGACCACTATGATGAAGCACTGTTCCAATTGTTTGCGAGCCATCTGTCATCGATCGCCCATGATGATTTCAGCTTCCTGGCCGACGCCTCTATCTCGACCGATGCGTTCCTTGACTATCTCGACCATATCAGATCACTCGGGTTATCGCCGTTATCTTCTCGTGACAACGCGTCAATCGAGCCCGACGCCTTCATCACCCTCGGTGCGGACGGTGACATCCAAATCGAAATCCCCGACCATCTGATGGGCAGCATCACATTCGAGCCGCTGGCATTGTCTGCAGATGACCCCGAATTCGACAAGCTGATGGATGGGTTCCAGAGAGAGTACGAAGAGCTCGTCTCCATAATGAATGCCAGAAGCCGGTATATGCATGAAGTCCTGAGCGTCATCGCCACCGTACAGAAAGACTATCTGTCGGGCAGGAGCAGTTACCTTGAGACGCTCGATCAGACCATCATTTCGGATAATACCAGCCTGAGCCCGGCTACAGTAAGCCGGCTTCTCGTCAATAAGTACATCTCCACCCCGCTCGGCACGATGCCACTTAAGGCCCTGTTGTCAAAAGAAGCTGTGTCGGGCGTCTCCCGGAGCAAAGTGATCAATATGATCCGCCAGATTGAAGGGTTCCCAGGAATGCCGGATGCCCGCATATCCAAAATTCTCGAACAGCGCGACATCCACATTTCCCGGCGCACCGTCAATAAATATAAAAATGAGATACTGTCTGGTTTGAAAGAGGCGTAGAACGCCTCTTTTTTAATCCAACTTTTCCATATATGCCTTCAACTGTGCCGTTTCCTCATCAGTCAGCCCAAGTCTCGGCTTCCTGGAAGGGCCACCGTTCAACCCCTTTAGGTCCATCGCTTTTTTGACGATCTGGACGAATTTCCCGGAGTTCTCGAGGAACTCACATAGCGGCAATAGATCCTTGTTTATTTCCTTCGCCGCTTCGTAGTCCCCAGCCTCGACATGTTCAAGCATTTTCGCCGCGCTGTTTGGTGCAATGTTTCCGGCTACCGATACCCATCCTGTAGCACCGTGCAGGAATGATTCCAATGCCAGGTCATCGGAGCCGCAGAAGATATTGAAATTCGTATTTCTTGCGATGTCCCTGAGCTTCCTTATATCTCCGCTCGATTCTTTGATGTGCGTCACGTTGTCGAGTGTCTGATCGATCTTATAGATCGTTTCAAGATCGATGTCGATGCCTGAAGTGAAGGGATTGTTGTAGAGCATGACCGGAGTGGATACGTGGTCGTTGACATCCTTGAACTGGTGGTAGATTTCGTTTGGTGTCGGACCCCCGTAGTATGAGTTGATCACAAGCAGTCCGTCTGCACCATGCTGCTCTGCATGTTCTGCGTATTTCAACATCTTATCTGTGCGTTCATCGGAGACGCCGACGAGCAGCTGGGTATCGGTGCCTTTAACCATTTCGCTGACCAGTTCCACAATCTGCGCCTTTTCATCATCGTCCAGTGAGACGAACTCCCCGGTGCTGCCGACAATGACCAGACCGGATACTTTCTGATCCAGATAATAGGAAACGTTCTCCTTCAACCCTTCATAGTTCACTGAATAATCTTCATGCATCGGTGTGATAAGTACTGGGAAAACCCCTTTAAGTTGTTTGTTCTTGACCATTTTCAATCTCCTCCAATTGTTTGTTGTCTTCCTTTTTCAATATGAACTTGCCTGTATAGCCGTAAATGAGTGTAATGATCATGACCAGGAAGCCGTACCAGAAGAACGGCAAGTATACGAGCGTCGAGACGCCGAGCGTGGTCGCCATGAACACCCCACCGTCAGACCATGGGACCATCGGTGTCGTTATGGTGCCCCCGGCTTCTGTATTCCTCGACAGCAGCGACCGGTCAAGATTAAGCCTGTCATAGTTCTCCTCCGTTATTTTGGTGCCCGTCAGGAGCGACACATAGGCCGCACCACCGAAGAAGACACCGAAGAATGACGCCATCATCGTCGTCAAAGTGACATTGCCCGTATTGGTCGCCCAGTTGGCCAGAATGTTGCCGATCACTTCAAGGGCACCGATCGACTGCAGCAGTCCACCGACCCCGAGTGCCAGTATGATCAACAGAATCACTTCCAGCATGAAGGTGACGCCGCCCCGGTTAAGCAGATTGTCGATGAACGGGATGCCTGTCTCCAGGGAACTGCCGCTGTAGAGCGTCTGTATGGCTTCAATGAATTCATACCCTTGGAACCATGTCGCCCACAGGCTGCCGAGCAGTGCGCCGAACATGATGACTGGCACTGAAGGCATCTTCAGTATCAACAGCGCGATGACGACACCTGCAGGAATGAGCATTACCCATGAGATGTTGAAGGTCTGTGAGAGCCCTGCCATCGTCTCTTTGGCAACCGTCAGGTCCCCACTGCCCCGGGACAGTATCGCGCCGACCACCCAGTACAGCAGTGCCGAAATGATGAAGGCCGGCACCGATACGTACAGCATCGACTTGATATGCCGGAACAGATCGACCTTCGATAAGGATGCGGTCATGACCGTAGTATCGGATAGCGGTGACATCTTGTCGCCGACGTAGCACCCTGAGATGACAGCGCCTGCCACCAGGTAGAGGGGCAATCCGAAACTCTCGCCGATGCCCATCATCGCGATGCCAGCCGTCCCGGCCGCACCGAAAGACGTGCCAGTCGATAAGGCCGTAATCGTACAGATGATCATCGCCGCCATCAGGAAGATGCTCGGGCTGATGATGTTCAAGCCGTAGTAGATCAAGGTCGGCACGACACCCCCGGCGATCCATGAGCCGATCAGTGCGCCGACTGCGATAAGGATCAGTATGGCCCCCATCCCTTCATGTATGCCCTGGAGCAGGCCGCGCTCCATATGCAGGTAGGAATTCCCGAGATAGATGCCGACGCCCATGATCATGAACCAGATGGTGAGCAGGGCGAGCTGTATCGGCAGTTCCAGTACGAGGATGAACGAAAACATGATGATGACGAACATCACCAGTATAAAAGCCAATATTTTGCCGCTTGGAAGTTTCCTCTCCCTTGTCCCCTTTGTCATATAAAAACCCCTTTAATTTATTTGATGACGAAGCCGCGCGTATATATATCCGTTTCATCAATATAGAATTGTGAATTCGATATGAAGAAATATGGATGGTGATACATGCCTCCAGCCACTTCGACTGCTGCGCCGTTGAAGGCGGTGGTTTCGTGGCTGCTGTGGAGCAGCGAGATCACTTCATGGACCGGATGGGCCACGATATCACCCTCTGCATCAAACACCAGATGACGGCCCCGATTGAGGTACACGGTATAGTCATGCTGGCCGTCACTGCCGAGTGTCTCCTTGATTTCAGCGAGGCAGTCTATCTCCAATGTGATATCCGTTTCAAGCAGCGTAATCGTTTTATCACCCGACCGGAAGGAATTGCCCGCTTCAGCCACCTCGGCAAGAGGGGTATAGGCAAGTTGTGAATGCTTCAAATCGAATGTGCGGCCGTCGCAGATGACGCTGTACGACGCCCGCTCCGGCAGCCGGCCGCGGTCGATCAATGTCCGGACCAGCGTCTTCAGCATGGTTGCCTGGTTGTGGACGCCTGAGAAACTGTCGATGTAGGTGTGGATCGTGTCCCCAGACAGATGGTAGCCCATCACGTTGACATATTTGCTGCCGCGGGGCTCCCGGGCCATCAGCTGCCTCATATCGAACCCGTCCGGGCCGTAGTCAAGCTGGTCGCTCTGCACAATGCGCATCAGCTGGCCATGGACATGTACGTCGTAACTGTCTATCACTTTAATCATCAATCCTACCCCCTTATATTTCCGGAATGAGCAGATAGCCTTGGCTGAGCGGATCATCCGGATCCATGTAGAAGTCGTGTCTCGCCATCAGCCAGGCTGAACCCGTTATCCTGACCTTCAGATAATCCACCCCATCCTGCGCCGCCACAGACAAGATCTGCGCTGAAAATTTCGACCCTGTTATGCTTTCATGGATGAAGGACTCCCCGACCTGCATGCGCCCTGCCTGATGCAATGTCGCTGCCTTGGCGCAGGTGCCGGTGCCGCACGGCGAACGGTCGATGCCCCCAGGTGGCACGACGACGGCATTCCTGACCGGGTCGCCTTCTTCGTAGAGTTCCATATGGGTCAATTTGTTGATGAAGGAGAATGACGGGTGCCTGACTTCATGCGTGTCATTGATGATGTCCCGGATCGCCATGGCCTTCATCACAATCTCCTCGGAACGGTCCACGTCAAGTGCCACCCCAATGTCGGATGCCTTGATGATGCCGTAGAAGTTGCCGCCATACGCCACATCGCAGCGGATATCCGTGTAGTCACCGGCATCGACATGCACGGTTTTGAGGTGGAAGGAATCGGTACTGACGAAACTGACCGATTCGACTTTGCCATCACTGACGGTGCATGTCGCCTCCACCATGCCGGCTGGTGTATCGAGGACGATGGTGGTGAGTGGTTCCTGGCGTTCTACATATCCGAGCTCGACCAACGCCGTGCATGTGCCGATCGTGTCATGGCCGCACATTGGCAGGTAGCCGCCCGTCTCGATGAAGATGACGCTGAAATCTGCTGCATCATCCAGCGGCGGCAGCAGAATCGTGCCGCTCATGACGTCATGCCCCCTCGGTGGGTTGACCAGGAATTTACGGATATGATCGTGGTTTTCCTTCATATCGAGCATCTTTTCCTGGATCGTCTCACCCTTTAATTCAGGCATCCCCGCCACGACTGTCCGCGTCGGGTTGCCGCCTGTATGCGTATCGATGGTGATGAATTGTTTGCTGCCATTCATGTATGTATCCCTCCTTTGAAACGGTTGATGTCAAGCGGCGACAAGTCTTCCTCTAGGGTGCCGGCGAGCATCTCGGCCATCCAGTGCCCCGTCACGGCACATAATCCAATGCCGTCCCCTTCATGACCTGCTGCCACATAGAAGTCATCTACATCAGTTTCCGATACGATCGGGAGATGGTCCGGTGTCCAGGGGCGCAGCCCCGAATAGCTGCGGATCATGGACATGTCCTTCATGCCGGGGAAGAAGTGTATTGCGCGCTTGGCGATCAGCTTGATGATACTGTGATCCACTGTATGGTCGTACCCGATGAATTCACGGCTGCTGCCGAGCAGGAAATTCTGGCTGTCTGTGGCCTCATGGACCAGCGCGATGCCGTAGTCATTCATCTCCGCATCCGCTGTCCGCTCCTTGCCGAATTTGGTCATCAGATAGCCGAATTCCTGGATTTTGCGCGTGCCCATCAGCTCGGCGCGGCTTGATACGAGTATATGGCCTTTCCTCGGCGTGATCGGAATGTCGATTCCGAGTTGGCGCCCGACATGCGGGGCGTATATGCCGGCTGCATTGATGACGCGTTTGGCTGTGAATGCCTTCTCATGCGAACGGACGGTAAAGGCATCCCCCTCCTTCTCGACAGCCGTCACCGGCGTATATTCATGGATATCACAATCCTTCTTTTCCGCCTGATGGGCGAAGGCATATGTCAGCATATAGGGATTGAGTGTCGCATCATTTGTGCATTCGATCCCACCCACAAGGTGATCCGAAAAATGTTTGGAATCATTCTTAAGGTCCTCACGGTCGAGCTTCCTGAAAAATACTGCCTTATCGTTCACTGCATTGTGCTGGTCCACCCAACTGTACGCCTGCTCAAGCTCCGCTTCATTCTCACACAGGAATATGCTGCCTGGCTGCCTGTACTCAAAAGGCATATCCAGTTCATCGGGAAGCGCATGGATGAGCGCCTGGCTTTTTATCGCCATGCGGCTGTCGAAGCCTGGCTCCTTGTCGATCAGCAGCACGTTGCCGTCACATTTGGATGATGTACCGGATGCAAGCGCCCGGCTTTCCAGGAGTGCCACCTTGAATCCCTTTTCGGCGGTATGGTAGGCGATACTTGCGCCGATGATGCCGCCGCCTATTATCAGGACATCATAATGTGGTCGATTCATTGTCTTGCCTCCCCTCTACTGTCTATAAAGAAAAAAGCATGCCACATTTAAATGGCTGTATTTCTTTTGTCATTTAATATAAACTGTAAAGAAACATATAATTTATTAAAATTTCTGATAAAAGGATGGGTGCAATGTTCGAAACACACTTGATTGATGAACTGATCAACTTCCATCATCATTCGTTTACCATCATCAACAAAAACGAGGAAATCATCTATTTCAGCCGGCGTGCAGAAGAGATATTCAATATGCGGGCAGAAGACATCACAGGGCGTAAAATCTCCGATGTATTCCACAAGGATAAACTGGTCATCCTCCAATCGCTGCGCAACAAGCGCACCATAGAAAAGAAGGGACATCAGGCCACCCCGGAAATATTCGTCGACATCAAATCGGTGCCGCTCATCATCGATGGAACGGTGCAGGGGGCGGTAGTATCCGAGGTCGATGTGACGGAGGAGGTGCGGCAGAAGGAAGAGATCCGGAAGTTGCAGAGCCAGGTGGAGACGCTGTCGAGCAGCGTCAAAAAGATCCATTCCGAAGATCCGTTTAAAAGCATCGTCTATAAGAGTGCACAGATTGAAGGCGTCAAAAATCAAATACGCCAAGCGGCAAACACAAAAGCGAACATATTGATCACCGGCGAAACCGGGGTCGGTAAGGAGCTGTTCGCCCGGGCGGTACATGATCTTACATTCAAGGACAAGCCGTTCATCCCGATCAACTGTGGGGCGATCCCTTCGCACCTGTTCGAATCCGAACTGTTCGGGTACGCAAAAGGGGCCTTCACCGGCGCGAACCGGCAAGGCAATAAAGGCAAGATAGAAGCGGCCAAAGGCGGCACGCTGCTGCTTGATGAAATCGGTGAGATGCCCATTGATATGCAGGTCAAATTTTTGCGGGTCCTGCAGGAGAAGCATTACTTCAAACTCGGCAGCAATACCGAGGAAGCGGTGGACTTCAGATTGGTGTCCGCAACAAACAGAAAGATTGCCGATCTGCTTGCAGGCGACGATTTCAGGTCAGACCTGCTGTACCGCATCAATGTCATCAATATACATATTCCACCACTTAGGGAACGGCCTGACGATGTGGAATCCTTGTTCTTCTATTATCTGCTTCAGATTTCGCAGAAGTATGGCATTGAGATGCGCTACGCGGACCGCCAGTTGGTCAACTTGCTGAAGGAATACCATTGGCCCGGTAATGTCAGGGAACTCATCAATATCGTCGAACGCCTCGTCATCTTCTCCGGTGGTTCCCACCTCGATCCAGACATTTTCCTCAAGTATTTGGATGAAGTGGACGAAGCGCGTCCGCACACCTACCCTGCTCTAGACGGTGATACCGCATTGAAGGGGTTCATCGAGCAGGCTGAGTCGGAATATTTAAGGCACATGCTCGACAAGTTCGACTCCAATATCGAACAGACCGCAAACGCCCTGTCCGTCAGCCGCCCGACACTCTACTCGAAGATCAGGAAGTATGATCTGTAGACGCCGCTCAGGTTAAGTGACCCAGTCATTTTGGACTGGCACAATTATTTCTTATCAATCATATAGAAGCATAGAAACGATAGGAGGATCACAAATGACTGAAGATTTCATCGTCTGCAGGTGTGAAAACATATACATGTCGGAATTACAGAGCATCATCGAGGAAAGGGCGACCAACGCGCGGGAACTGAAGTTGAAATCCCGTGCCGGAATGGGCTTCTGCACCTCCCGGACATGCGGTCCGTTTATCGAAAAATTGACCGGGGACCACAGTGCGGAACCGACCTTCATCAATCTCAAATCGCAGCCCCCGATACGGACGGTTTCATTTTCAGAACTGATAGAGGGGGGATCGGAATGACGAAACGGATCACCCATCACACCATCCTCGGGCTGGTTGAGGATGACAAGGTCCCTTTCAACTGGAATGGCCAGACATTGTACGGCAGCAGCCGCGACAGCCTGACATCCGCCCTGCTCGCAAATGATGTCCGCATACTCAGACGCCATGAAAAGGATGGAAAGCCGCGCGGCCTGTACTGCAACATCGGCCACTGTTCGGAATGCCGGGTGACGGTGGACGGTCGTCGGAATCAGCGGGCATGCATGACACCACTTGAAGAAAATATGACTGTAGAGTCACAAGACATGCTTCCCTACCTCACAGAAGGAGGGAAGCGCGATGTTTGATACGATAATCATCGGCAGCGGCCCGGCCGGCCTGAGTGCAGCAGGCATATTGAAGGATGGGCAGAACGTCCTCATCATCGACGAATACTACCATCCCGGCGGCAGGCTGCTCGGCCAGCTCTACGAAGAAGAGAAGGATGTGTGGTGGAACGGTCAGGAGATCGCCGACTCCCTCTTTGGCGATGTCAAAGAAGCGGTGGCCTTCAGGCCATCCACTTCCGTCATCAATATAGAAAAGGATGCCCATTTCACGATCCATACGACCAGAGGCACATTCGAATCATATAACGTCATCGTCGCCACAGGCGCCCGTGAGAAATCGTTCCCCCTGCCGGGCTGGGACCTGCCCGGGGTCATGACGGTCGGGGCGGCACAGGTCCTGACCAACTTCCAAAGGGTTGCTCCGGGTGACAGAGGGGTGATCATCGGCATGAACCCGCTGTCTCTGGTAATCGCTCTCGAACTCGGCTATGCGGATATAGAGGTGGCCAAGATCTGTCTGCCACCGGACAACCCATTAAACGAACAATCCCCGGTGGACGCGTTTGAAACGTTGTTGGCGCTCGGGGGATTAGCCCCTTCAAAGTTTATCGCATCAGCCAGCCGGCTCGGTGCCAAACTGCCTCTGTCCCATAAGGCTGCAGTCAAATTATTCCCCAAAAGTGGTGTGAACGCCATGGGGCTGCCCATTTCCATACGCGAGAAAGTCACGCGCATCAATGGCCGGGAACAGGTTGAATCCGTCACCGTCCACGAGGTTGATTCGAAGGGCCGTATCTTACCGAAAAAAAGCCGGACGATACCATGCGATTTCGTGTGCATTTCCGACGGTCTCGCGCCGCTCAGTGAAATATGTTCCCTATTGAATATGAAGCATGTCTACATTGAATCACTCGGCGGCTACGTTCCGCTCCACGACAACAGGATGCGTACCGAAATAGAAAACCTTTATGTCGCAGGCAACATCACAGGTATAGAAAATGCGAAAGTCGCCATGCTGCAGGGGGAACTGGCCGCTTCCCAAATAATTGGGGACGAGGCAAACAGCCGCACAACCCTTGAAAAGATTAATCATGAACGCTATTACGCTAAAGTGAAGTTCCATCCCGAACTCACCCGCGGCAAAGAACAATTGGAAAGCCTGTGGCTTGAATACATGAAATAAAAAGATCGGATAGGCTATTTTATGCCCATCCGATCTTCTACTTTCTAGTAAATCCTCATTCCACAGCATTCCTCACTGCTTGAACCAATGCTTCTGATATGCGTCCCCCATAGGTGCCCCCTGCTCTGATGCCGGTGCCGAAATGAAGGGCGTCTGGGGTGAGTGCTGCCATTAACTGAGGTACATTTTCTGTGTTCAAACCACCGCCCGGCATGATTGTAAGCGGAGTGCCTTCCGTCTTCTCTATCAATGCCTTCAATGTTGCCTTGTTATCTACGGAGGCGCCTTTTCCACCTGAAGTCAGGATGGTTGTGATTTCAGGGTAACGTTTAATGACTTCAAGAGCCGCCGACTGATCATCCACCGCGTCGAATGCCTTATGGAAAGTCACATCCAAGTCACCACTTTCAGCTAAGAGGGTTTTCAATGTATCTTCATCGATTGTATCTGATTCAGTGAGACACCCGAGGACGATACCGGCTCGCCACACTCTCGGACTGTCCTAATGGATGAACGCATCTTCTCTACATCTTCGCTGGTGTAGCAAAAAGATTCACCATGGGGCCTGACCATCACGTTGACTGGAATATCAGAGTGCCTTACCGCTTCTCGAATCAGCTCCGTACCTGGCGTCAAACCGTCCTTATCCATATCTGCACAGAGTTCTATACGATCCGCCCCGAAATCATTCAAGTCCTGTACATCCTGCACTGTTACCGCAATGCCTTCTATAATCATTTTTTCCACCTCTTTATCGTTATTGATATCATCATACCAATAAGACCGCTTTTTGGCTCCTTAAATAATGTCTTCAATACAATATGTAAAAAAAGCCATCCCTTTTTAGGAATGACTTGTTATCAGCTTTTACGCTTTTCTTAGTGCCTTCATGACGAATGACACAATCAGGATAAGGATGATTGCACCAAGCAATCCACCGATAATGCTGACCCCGCCAAGTGTTGGGCCGAAGCTGAGTCCGATTGAATTCGCAATCGCGGCACCTACAAGTCCTGCGATAATATTTCCTATAATGCCGAATGGCACATCTTTACCAATAATGACTCCAGCGAGCCAACCGATGATGCCACCTACGATCAATGTAATAATCCAACCCATTATCAAAACCTCCGAATATTTTTAAATTATAACTGGTTACAGATATTAGATACCACATAAAGATCATTTCAAACTCAAATATTCTAAATTCTAATTTTGCTCGTAACAATAACAGTCCTGTCTAATTTTACCTTTAAATACATAATCGCGAAGTTTAAGCTTTTATGAACTTCTTATATTATTTCATTATAAAATAAGGTTGATTAATAATTTCAATAGAATTTAGTATTTAGTGTATCGTTTTTTAAAATTGAGAGATTATCTTCTATTCCTCTTTTCGTATTATATCAAAAGTTATTATTCTGCAATTTCTACAAAATTGAGATTGGCTGTCATATATCTATTATCATCAATTTTCAAACGCGGAGTTAAATTAGGACTATAAGCAATATCTTCAATATAAAACTCTTCCCCAGGTTCTATTGTTGTTAGAGCTGGATTTTCAAACGTAGGAGAACTATATATTTTGCACTTTCTCTTTACTCTAACTTTCCTAGGCACTTTAGAAATATAGCCATCAAAACGTTGATTTTTAAATTCTCTCACCAAATTTTTATTAGCTGTTAATATATGACCCGAATCAGTAATCAATTTATATATTCCTCGACTCGTTTCTGTAATACCAGCAATTTTTATTTTGGTCCCTGCTTTTATTTTTTGAGGTAATTCATTTGTTGAATCCTTATCTACATAAACACTTATATCCTGCAATGCCACAACATAATCAGATGATAGATTTCTATAAGAATTTAAATTTTCGAATAAACTCTTGTAATTTTCTATAGCACTTGTTTTATATAGTTTAGGATTTATAGATACATCTTGTAAGGGGCTCTCTGACATCTTCATCATTGCTTCTGCGAAAGCATTGATATTTTGAGGCTCGACTAAATAACCATTTATACCCACATCAATAATCTCGCGAGGACCGTATGTCACGTCGTATGAAACTACTGGACATCCAGCATTTATACTTTCCATGACCGTTAATCCGAATCCTTCGTATGCACTAGTTAAAAGTGAGGCTTTAGATTCAGCGAAAATTTTATTAAGATCATTAGTAAAACCATGTATCTCTACAAAATCTTTTAATCCTAAATCATCTATCAAATTCTCTATCATTGAGAGTTGATTCTCTTCGTCCATTCCATACAGTACCAGATTATCTTTATAACCTGCATCTCTAAAAATTTTATAGGCTTTTATCAAATGGTCTAATTGTTTTTGTTTACCAAATCTGCCAACAAATAAAAATTGGTCTTTAGGAGTTCTATGAATATAATCAGTCGATTCAATAAAATGTGGAATTATATTAAACTTTTCTTTTGGAATATTATATTCCTTTTGAATATCCTCTTTTTGATGTTCAGTAAGAAGCAAATAGCTTGAGACTTTATCACTGTTCTTTAAAGAAAACTTATATGAATTACGAATTTTCTTATCAACACCAGAATGGTGTGGGTTATGAAATACAATAATATTTTTAGTTTCTTTTTTATTTAGTAGTAATGGACGATCTAGTAATCGAGCATCATTAAAAACAATGTCGCCTTTCTTAAATTTTTTTTCAAAATAATATTGGAATAAATCTTTTTCATTACTAAAAAATTTATAAGGTCTTTTATCCTTTAGCAACTCAATTAATTCCAGTCGGGTTTCGTTATTTCTATTATCGAAATATTTTATACAGTAGACATCACCTAATGCATCATAATACTCTTCAGAAATTTTGTGATAATCTTTAGGATGATATCTAATTATTTGGTGTAAATAGCCATATTTATTATATTTTCTTCTTTCTAATCTTTTTTTGGAAATTGGACTCATAAAATCTTCAAACTTTAAAATGTTAGAGTTTTCTAAAAACTCACGATATAGAACATACTCTTTACCCTTAAAATATCTAATAATATTATCATCAATGAATTCAGATCTATAGCCTTCTATCTCAAAATTAGTTTGAATAGAAACCTCTTGCTTTTTAAACCGCGTTTTGTTAATATAATATAATTTATAATCAGAAAGCCATTCATATATATTTTCAATTTTTGTATTTTCATGTAAAGTACCAATACTTTTAAAGTTTTTATAGATATCAGGGTAGTCAATATTATAGTTGGTTGTTAATATAGTACTCTCTATACCTAACTCAGTTTGCAATAATTTAATCCTGCTTAGCAAAGACTTAGTTCTTCCTCCATGTTGTTCAGGTAATGTTGAAGCTACAGTATAAATCATTTGAAATCTCCTTTCGGAATTATTACTCTTTGAATCCTTATATTATAATTAAACTTTACTAATTACACAAAGAGATATTAATAATAAATCAATTTTGACATTTTTGAAACCAAATGATTCTATTAACACTTATATAAAATACAAATATTTAATTTTTAAAGCTCAGAATTAGAATCTCTAATCCTGAGCTTTAAATTTGAAAACATATTTACTGAAAAACTTTATTAATTACTATCAGAAAGTTCAATATAGCTCTTAGTTGAAAACCTCTTCAACAGCTTTCTCCGCTGCCCTGCCGTCATCCCAAAGGCAGAATCTATCATAGAAAGTTTCGTATCGTTCTTCATAGTTTGTAACTACCTGATCGATATTCTCCACCGCTTCAAAAAGTTCATCATTATTTCTGAGAAGAGGACCAGGCAATTCCGTCTCCATATCGATATAGAAACCACGCAGTTGATCCTTGTACTTCTCCAAATCATAAGTGAAGAAGAGAATAGGTCGCTTCAAGTTTGCATAATCGAAGAATACAGAGGAGTAGTCAGTGATGAGCATATCGGAAATGAGATACAGCTCACTGACATCATCATAACCTGAAACATCGTACGCGAATCCTTCTAAGCCAGTCAAATCCATCTTAGAAGCAACCACATAGTGCATCCTGAGCAGGATGATGTACTCCTCGCCGAATCGCGCCCTCAATCTTTCAAGATCGAGCTGGAGGGAAAACCTGTATTTCCCCACCTTATAATATTCATCGTCGCGCCATGTCGGAGCATAGAGTATGACTTTCTTGTCCCTCGGGAGATTGAGTTTTTCCTTGATACTCCGGATGATGACCGGGTTGTTGTCATTAGTCAATATATCATTCCTTGGGTAGCCCGTCTCAAGCATCGTATTGTTGAACCAGAAGGCCCTTTTGAAGATTTCCGATGAATAAGGGTTCGGGGCAATGAGATAATCCCATTTATCCGTTTCGTTGTTGAAGTTCCTCTTATAACGCACAGCATTGGTCCCTGGCATATGCACAGCCTCCATGTCGCCTGCCAGACGTTTCAATGGCGTCCCATGCCAAGTCTGCAAGTATTTTTGCCTGTCACGTTTGATGTAGCTGTTTGGCATGCGTACATTACTTACGATATATTTAGCTCGAGCAATATAGTAATAGTATTTTAAGGAAAAACGCCTTACTATCTTAGGGTTGCCAGGTATCTTCTGATTTTTGTTCAGTACCCAAACGAGTTTATGGCCTTGGCGTTTCTTCAACATATATTCATATATATATTTCGGGCTGTCTGAATAAGCTTTACCCTGGAAGCTTTCAAACACCACAAGGTCATCCATCAACTCCAACTTATTGAAAATACGTTTATAAATTAGCTCTTTGCGGCCCTTTTTCGATTTAATTCCTTTTTTAATGTCCCTCAATAAATGATGAAAATTACTCAGCTTTTTGAATATGTCAACTTTATTGGTACGTATCGCACGAATATCATTCATCAGAACTCTATCTTTATTCTTTAGTGATTTAGGACTGACCTTGTTAATGCTAGCAGCAAGGTCATCGAAATATTCATCGATGAATGAATCATCTTTGAATTTCACTACAAGATGTTTTCGATAGAAGTTAAGCAAGGTATTATCTAAAAATCTTTCCGCTTGAGAACTCAATTCTAACTTTTTAAGTTCATTATAAACTGTGAACAAATCGCGCATACGTTGTTCCACCGGTAATTGCCTCAAGGATGGATGGTTGATCGGATCGTTTCGCCTTCTTCTGAAGTAGATTGCTTCACTGACATAGGGCACCACTTCCACCGACTCTAGTAGAGGTATGATAAATGTAAGGTCTGAGAAGCTCTCGACCGATTCGTCAAAACGGAACCCTAACTGCTCGACGTGTCCTTTTGAAATTAGGAAGTTCAAGGCTGAATGGTTACGGATTAGATTATATTTCCTAAGACTGAACATCTTCAACTTGTTGGTCCCAGGCATAATGATGGCGAAACTCGAACCGAAATCTGTTCTTTTCATCTTCGCCCTGATGATGGGCTGTTCGCCTACACTTTCTGATAGCAACTGCAACATATTTTCTGAAATATAGTCGTCGCTATCCAAAAAGTAAATATAATCACCCTGAGCCCTATCCATGCCTATATTACGTGCTTCCCCTACTTTGGCATCACGACTGGTCTTTATGAACCTGAAACGACCGTCTTCTTTATATTTTTTTCCGATTGCTCTCTTAAGAGCATCAATATCAGAATGAAGAATCAGCACTTCATAATCTGTATATGTCTGTCTATGAATGGATTCGAGCGTTCCATTAATATAGTTTTCGTTGTTTTCTGCTGGTGTAATAATTGAAATCATTTTATTTTTTGGCACCTCAACTTTCTTTTACTTCATTAACTCATCCACTAAAGTAAACCATTTCTCTCGGTAGCTATCAATATTGAACTTTTCATCCATTTTGTATCGTGCTTCTTTGCCCATCTCTCTTGTTTTTTCAGGATCTTTCAGCATCGATACCATCTTTTCCGACAATGTATCAATATCCCCTTTTTTAATGAGATAACCGTTCTTTCCATCATCAATCATGTCTGAAGGTCCGTAGCGGATATCGTAGCTGATGACAGGTGTTGCGTTGACCATGCTTTCCATTACCGATAAGGAGAACCCTTCCGCTTTAGATGTCACAGCAGAAAGTGCACCAGATCGGTAGATTTTTCCTGGATTTTGAGTATATCCTTTGATGGAAACATTTTTTTTGAGTTCGAGGTCATCGATAAGCTGAAGATAATCCTTTTTCTTATTGCCTCCGCCCCAAATTTCAAGTTGGGCTTCTGGTATGGCTTCCACAACATGTTTGAATGCCTTGATTATATGGTCAATATTTTTGATGCTTGAAAATCGTGAAATAATCACTACTTTCTTCATGTCCCGTTTAAAGGAGGGGGGCTTGCCTCGAAGGAGATTTTTAGTTTCTCTAAAGGTCGTCTTGATAAAAGATTTTATTGTCTTCTCACTTTGGTGTGCTTCATAGTAATTTGGAATGACGTAAATCTTTTCCTCATGACCAAAACGCTTGGCAATATCCATCTTCTGCTTTTCAGTCAACACTATAAGGGCATCAACCTTATCTATATTTTTTATGGCAGATCTGTTTCGGATATTCAATTCCGATTTTGGGTCATCCGGATCTTTAAGATGGTTCGAGTGAGGGCGGATGGCACGTTTTGCTTCAGTATCACCCAATAGTATCAATAGCTCATCGGTGGAACGTGTATCTGAAATCAGAACAGGCGGGGTATTCGTCTCCCCCACCACTTTTTTCAGCCACTCTGCCTTATGCTGATTAGTGTCACCATCAGTCTCAGATAAAATCATGTGGTTTTTCGCAAGGTTCGTGACACGTACCCTCTCCTCCGTGGCTGGATTCCACCACATAATCAGAAAACTGTCACCATCCTTGTCGAAAAACACATCTTTTCTCATCTTGTTCTCTTCCGAGCTGTAGTACTTTACTCTGGTCATATCACCATAATAATTATAGTGTGCCCTGTGTGTACGTTCACCCTCATTATTGAAGTAATCTATAAAATCTAGTGTGTCATCGGCTCTTAAGGAAATGTATTTCTCATACTTGCCCTCTTTATATAGACGATACGCGTTATGAGAGCCCCGTTTAGAAATTTCATATTCTTTCTTATAGTCGGATATATCCACCTTTATACTATCTGTCTGTATTCTTTCATCTTGATAGCCAGCCCGTTCATCAAATAAACTGCGAATACGCACGTTCTTGCTCACTTTATTTTTCTCTTTTAATTTACGGACTATCTCTGGAAAACGAGGTTCGTACCTGAAAGTCAATATATCTGTGTCGTATCCCGCATCCGCAAAAGTGCTCGCCTGCCTTAAGGAAGCATGGGTCAATCCTCCCCGATTGAGATCTACAGAGTTAAGTAAAAAAATAATTTTAGGTTTCATCTTTATCATTCCTATTCTAGTCTATGATAAATGTATCTACGATGCTCAATCTATTATACATTATTCGTGCCCATGCCTTCCACCGTTTAACGGCGTGTGCCATGGGTATTAGTTTATTGACTGGGGCATCACTGCCTAAACGATTAGGAACGGGGGAATTATAGATGGCGATTATAGAATCTTTTTCGAATGAGCGGGATTTGCTCGGACGCATCGAGCATCTGAAGCTAAAAGGGGTCGATGAGGCGCGCATGACGGTCATCACCAAGGATGATCCTGGTGAGCGGGCCTTCAGCCACCTCGGCGTCAAGCAGCGGAGTACGGAGGTGGACACGTGGGATCGCATCGTGTCATGGTTTGCGGATGAAGATCCGGAGACCCAGGCGATGAACAGTCTCCGCCTGAGTGAAGCCCAGCAGGCTGAATACCGCCAGGCGCTGATGGACGGCAAGCTGCTCCTCCATATAGACGAGCCGGATCCCGTCAAGGGCGGTTTCTTCCACGATGCGGACAAGGCCGATTACATCGATCCATCGGACAGTGAATACAGCTATTGGACAGACAATGGAAATGATGGCCGTAAAAGGGAAGCCCGTTTTTCCAGAGACCATCAGGCAGAAGCGCGCACCGCTTCTCCAGATCACGATGAGGAGACCATTGAGTTGCGTGAGGAACGTGTGGATGTTAATAAGGAAACGGTCCAGACAGGAGAAGTCGAGGTCAATAAGTCCACGAACATACGGGTGGAAGAATTTGATGTGCCCGTCACCCGCGAGGAGGTCACGGTCGAACGCATTCCAGTAGAGGGCAGTCCATTGGCCGAGACCTATGAAGTGGCGAAAGAAGCTGGCGTCGAGCGCATTCCCATCACCGAAGAACGCGTTCGGGTCATCAAGGAGCGCGTCGTCACTGAAGAGGTCGTCATCCGCAAGCAGACCGTCGAAGATGTGGCGCACATCAGGGAACCTGTGCGCTACGAAGAGGCTGATGTTACTGAAAACCTTCCACATACCGATGCGGACTACAGAAGATAGAAAAACCCAGGCTTAAAAGCCTGGGTTTTTAGGTATCATTTTGATATCGTCCTGTTGTTTTTGATGGCCACGTGGAAATCTTCAAAGCATTGGAAATGGCCAGGATTCATATTGCGCAGCGTATGATTGCGTACTGCACCCTTCTCGTTCAGGACCTTTAGGAACAATGCCCCGGATTCATACTTTGGTTCGGTCAGACCATTTATCACTTCGTGGTCCAGATTTTGGATTTCAGTAAAACGGAAATGGCTGATTTCCCAATCGGCCTCCCCTTCTCCTTCCTTTAGGATGGAACGGTGGACCACCATAATTTCATCCTCGAGCAGGAAGTAGAGCCCGGTACGTGTCAAATTGATCAGGCATGTACCCAGACAATGGACGTCCTTCTTCTGATATGAACTGAAGATTGGCTCATGTTCAAGAAAATTGTTCGCCTGGGTGATGAAATCCAGTTCCTTTCCTTCCAATTCATATGAAGCACCAACGACTTCTGTCATGGGCTTCGGTAATTCTATATCATCAAAATATTCATTGACCAGATTGTAATGGATCATGTTGCGTTTCCTACCTCTCTTATGTCGTATCAGAAATATACCATGTTTAGGCATATTTTAAAATGCATTCATACTCCCGATGCCGCTAGATCATGCGGCCGGCATGGCGATTCATCTGCAGGCGCTGGAACTGCTCGAGGTGGGCGGGGTTTAGGTTGCGCAATGTATAGTTGCGGATCTGGCGCCTGTCATTGGTCGCTTTCATGAACAGCACGCCTGACTCCTTATCCGCCAAGTCGTCATGTTCGAGCTTTTCCATATCAAGCGCCTGGATATCGTCAAATGAATAGCGTACCATCTGCCACTGGGCGATGCTGCCGAACTGCTTTAGGAGGGGCGTATGTATGGCGGTTATCCCGTCATCCAGTAACGCATAGATCCCTATTTTGGACATGTTGATGACGCAGCTCCCGAAACAATGGACAGTAAGGTCCCATTCAGGAGGGCGTTCTGCGCGGGTCATGAGGAAGGAGAGTGCGCTTTCGATGAAGCAGCCTTCCTCCCCAGGGAGCGTGTTTTCGAGAGCCTTCAATTCGTTGATGCTTCTGCAGTCGGTCTGCTCTTCCAAAAAAGCATTTACAACATGATACTGGATCATTTCGATCCCCCCCTTGATTTGTAATGAAACGGGTGCAGTTCAGTGCATTGCGCATGACGTATAAGTGTCCGATAAGCATCTCACTTTGATTATACAACATATTAAAGGAATTATATATCATCCTCATGTAAATTTATAGTAAAGACATAGGCCTACAAAAAAATAGCGGCCCTCGGTCAGGACCGCTACTTTCGATTATTCAGCTTATGATGGCGTTGTTGACCACTTTTTCAGGTTTCGCACCGAGTATCATCAGGAATATTTCCGGGGAATCGATATGGCGGTTCTGCTTCAATATATCGAGGAACAGTTCAAACCCTTCGACGCGCCGGAGCTTCTCCACTTCGTCCGCCAATATCTCAAGCACAGAGGACTTGATGAATTTTGGTGTCGGTTCGTGTGCCTCCCCTGTCATCATGTCGGCCAAATACTTGTATTTGACCTGCAGCTGACGGGCAAAGCTCGTGACGTGTTCGAGCCTATGGTACAGGATTGGATGGTTTTCGCTTAAGTGCGCCAGGTCCCTTTCGATCTCACGTATTGTTTTGGTGCTCGCGTACATTATCGGTTCACCTCATCCCATGGTTTGTCGACACTGATCTTCGTCGTCAGTTCCTTGCTGTGTATGCGGCGGTCCTTTCGCATGGCCGTCCGCTTCTTGTTAGACTCATACAGATACTTCTCCTCATCCGTCTCCGGTATGATGCCCGGCACAGCGATTGGCCGTTTCGTCTCCTCATCGAGTGCCACGAATGTCAGAAAAGCGGTTGCTGCGACATTACGTTCCTCAGTCACCAAGTCCTCCGTAATCACTTTGCAGAAGATTTCCATGCTGCGGTTGCCGGTCGATGACACGAATGCTTCTATGCATACCGATTCGGATTGCGTGATCGGGCGCAGGAAGTCAATCGAGTCGATGGATGCCGTCACGCATTCCCTGACCCGCGCGTGGCGCCTTGCGGCAAGTGAGGCGACGTTGTCGATGCGCTTCATCAGCACGCCTCCGAACAATGTGTCGTAGTTGTTCAAGTCATTCGCAAACACCTGATCGATGCTGATGACTTTACTGTCTTTTGGATTTTTATATTCAACCATTCAAGAAATCACCTTTCGTCTTACTGATGATTCCATTGTAGAACCTGAAAACCCTTTCTGAACAATAGTTTTATTAAATGTCGCATATAGCCTAAAACGATGAAAGCGGTCCCTCGCAATCAGGCAAACGTCTCCTGGAAGTGCTTCAGCCACTCTTTGGTGATGAAATTCATGTAGCGGTCCCGGTTCCAGACGATGCCGAGGCGCCAGCGCATGACAGGTTCCGTTATCTCGACCGCCACCGACGGCGCGCCGAGCAGCTGTGCTACACTTTTTGGCAATATGCACACCCCAAGCTCCGACTGGATCATTTCTTCTATAAAATGCCATTGTGATGTCTTTGCGATCACTTTCGGGGTGAAACCTGCATTTTTGCATGCGGAATTTATGATTTCATTCAGATAGAAGTCTTCATTGAACATGATGAAGTCCGCATCCCTAAGTGCATCGAGGCCGATGGTGCGGGACTCGGCGAGCGGGTGGTTCGGATGGACGACCAGGCACAATGTTTCAGACAGGAAGGTGAAGGCATCAAAGTCAGCACCTTCAGTCGGCAGCACGGTGATGCCGATGTCGATGTCGTATTGCCTCAGGCGCTGTTCGATGGTGCCGCTGCCACTTTCGATCAGCTGATAGGTGATCTTCGGATACTTGTCGTGGAATGTCTTCATGATCGCCATCAGCGGGCTGACGTCCATAATCGGCGGCAGGCCGATGCGGATATGTCCGTGCTGTACACCGACCATATTTTTCAGGTCATATGCCAACGCTTCATGCATTCTGAGTATCTCCTCAGACTGGTCATAGAACATCTGGCCGGCATCGGTCAGTTCAAATTGCTTACGGTTCCTGTTGAACAGCCGCACGCCAAGTTCCGCTTCGACATCATTGATCGCCTTGCTGATCGTCGGCTGGGATATGTAGAGCTGGTTTGCTGCCTCGGTCATGCTGCCATGCTTGACGATGGCCGTGAAATAGCGCATATGCTTGATGTCCATGGATGTCATTTCCTCCCCTAGGGTTTCATTGGCCTAATTATACAGCGGTTTTGTTCAAATGTGAAAGACAGATAGCCATAAACAGAAAAAGTCCACCGCAACAGCGGCAGACTTCAACGTATGCTATGACATCTGTTTGAATGCTTCCGGCTCGTCAAACGTGACATAAGTGCCGGCAAGCAGATCATGGAGCGACCGCTTGTCCTCCCGCACACTGACCATAATGGCCGACGCAATGGCTGCGAGACCGAACGTCACGCTGTAGATGAAGAACCCGAGTACTTCGCGTATGATCATCGGCAACACTCCCGCTTTTGAACCATCCACTTTGACGACCCGTATATTCAGCACGCGCTTGGCGATCGTGTACCCGTAGAAATAGGCAGGCAGCAGAATGAAATATGCTAACCCTGCGATGCTTTCGCCCGTCTGGGTGCTCCCGCTTGTTGTATCGACCTGGAAAATAAATAGGACTGTCGCGACCACCATGCCGACAAGCAGTGCATCAAGCACACGTGCCCCGAGCCGCACCCAAAATCCTGCTGGATTGGACATTTTTTCACCTCAAAATTTTTTTCTCTCCCTATTGTAGCACTGCACGGTGACAGAATGCATGTCTGATTACATATTCCCTTCACTGAGCAGCCATTCCCCAGGCAGTATACCGGGGAGCAAAACGGGGAACGGGTTAACGTGCCGCCGTCGATTGTGTTAAAATACTCTATATGTATATGGAGCCGCCGGGCAGCAACTACCCCTATAAGAATGGAGGAAACGTATGGCTGAAGAAAACAATCGACAAAATCATGAAGGCAGCAGGTCCGCCCTACTCTTTGGCTGTCTCGGACTTATTGGAGTGGCAGTCGTCCTCTCAGGCATCGCCTATCTGATCGCCACACTGATACTCGGTGAACCCCCTGAACCGAAAGATGTCGATGAGATAAAAGATGAAGTCAGCTTCATGATGGAGACGGTACGCCCGTCCCTCAGCGAAAAATTCGCAACCGTCCGCACGACTATAGGCATGTAAGCGGACAGCCCCCCATATATTCATTATAGTAGAAGCAGATAATGTAAAGGGAGGCGTGATGAAATGGCAGTCATACTGCAGGTCGATTTCGACATGGACGGCCCTTTCGGCGAAGATATGGCCGAAGGGTTCAGAGAGCTTGCCGAAAGCATCAATGAAGAGTCCGGGTTCCTCTGGAAGATCTGGACGGAGAACGCAGAAGAGAAGGAAGCTGGCGGCATCTACCTCTTCGACACGAAAGAAGCGGCAGAAGTCTATCTGAAAAAACATACGGAACGGCTCCGCTCATTCGGCATCGACTCGGTCAACGGCAAGATCTTCAATGTCAATGAACCGCTCACTACCATCAACGGCGGACCGCTTGCGCCATAAAAAAAGAAGACCATACCGGTCTTCTTTTTTTATGGATTTTTAAGCCCGCGCTGTTTAAACACTTCCGCTTCGACGGCTTCGTATGTATCCATTTCACCCCGCCTTTTCATATCAAGCGCCATCTGTTCCCGCACCTTCACAGGCTCATGCGGGACAAACCGATCACGCCGCGAGTCATATTTGTATCCACGCTCCTCCATCACACGTTTGATCGTCCCCATATGAAGCATGTTTTCACTCAGCAGATACATCTTCACCAGCCTGTCGCTTGGGAACTGGCGGTAATATACACAGCGGGCTTCCTCGCGTGCCCGCGCCACCGCTATCTTATGCTGCCCCCCTCTATAGATCCGGGAGGCCGTTTTTTTAATGGCCGAGAAAGTGCCGCCTGCCAGCCACTTCATCTGCCCGGCATTATACTTTCTGACTTTATCCATCCTGACTGCCACCCGCTGTGCATTCGACCGTACCTTCCCCCAGTTCATCTTCATGGATGCACCCCTTTGCTTCCGTACTCATATATAAAAAGAAAAAATCATACAACATATGTAATATACATCATATTACCCATATTTTGTATGTCTAATCCTATTCGAAAAAAATCACTTGGACTCTAGCGTCGGTTTGGTCTGATGCATAATCCCGCTCGCCATCGCAGACATGCTTTTCATCCGGCCCATAAGACATTATCAGAAGTGTATAGTCCTGTTAATCCTGCTTCAGCCGATCGACATATTGTTTGCCTTCAACCAAGGATAAGCCAAATGTCTGCCGGGCTTTCTTGATGGCTTTGATTTCCTCGCCTTCCCTGACCATCTGGCGCAGTTCATGATTGACCGGGTGGCCTTCACCGTCTGGCGTAATGAATTTTTCCTGTCCATTCCTAAGTCGCCTGACTTCGCCATTCAATTTTGAATTCGTATACAACAGATAAACAATGATCCCGAGCAACAGGACGATGATAGACATCATAATGCATCCCCTCTTCCATTTCTCATATATACGCTTACGTTATACTTTGCCTTCCGCATTTTTCATCACTGCCAAAAAATGCTCGACGAATGCTTGCCCATCAACCTCAAGGCTGACGTTGACATTCGGTGCTTCGCCCCACAAATCCCCGAAGTCGCAGACGGTCTGCCCGTAGTTCAATGGGCTGACGGTATCGACATCGACATAGTGATGCTCGGTCTGGAGAAATTCACGGTTCAAGGCGTAGCCGACCGCCAATGGATCGTGCAGTGCGCAACCATCCAGTCCGAATTTATCCATGCTGAAGGTACGGTAGATTTCTGTCGACTGCTTGATGAAATCATAATACTTGCTGCCCTTCAATGTTTCGATGTCACGGGCCGTCAGCACGGCTTGTTTTGTGACGTCCAGACCCACGAGTGTAATATCGGCACCGCCATGGAAGACGATGCGCGCCGCTTCGGCATCCGTAAATATATTGAACTCCGAGTTCGGCCCGCTGTTGCCCCGGCCCGCCTTCGAGACGATGCCACCCATGATGACGATTTCCTTCAACAGTTCACCAAGCAAGGGCTCTTGCTTGAATGCCAACGCAACGTTCGTCAGTGGCCCCACCGCAATCAGCGTCACTTCCCCCGGATGGCGCCTGGCGGCCTCCACGATGAAGTCGGGCGCAAATTGCGCCTCGCACATATTCTCATATGGATAGTCGGCGAGCGCGCCGCCAAGGCCATCCGCGCCGTGTATATGATGGACATGCCGGGACGGTTTCATCAAAGGGCCCGCGGCACCGGGGAAGACCGGTATATCGTCCCGACCCAACATGCTGAGCACCTTCAGAGTGTTGCGGTTGACCATCTCGAGCGGTACGTTCCCGTCCACCGTCGTGAGACCTAAAAATTCAAGCGCACCGCTTTCCAAGCCGTACATGATGGCCAGCGCATCATCAATCCCCGTATCGACATCCATAATCACCTTCTTCATGAAAGCCCCTCCTTTTTACGCCATTATATCAGAAGCGGCAAAGCCCGACGACCCCACTTTATCCTGGATATGATAAAATAGATCATATATCTAATATAGAAGGAGCATCAGAAAGTGATGAAACGCTATTTTGTTGCGGCATTGATTTTCTCCATGGCGATCCTTGCCGCATGCAGTGACGGCACACAAGACGCCACTGGAGAGGAGGCGTCGGCCGAGGAACCGAAGGTGGCGGTGACCGATGAGGAGCGCGAAGCACTCGAACGGAAATTCGATGGCATGGCTGAAGACCCATATATCGATGCGATCGAGCCGCAGGACGAGAATTATACACTCATCCATATCGTGGCGAGCGAAAAGTTCGATGAACTCGACGAGTCTGATGCCAAAGGCAAACTCCAGGGCTTCGGGGAAGCGGTGCGTGAGGGCGCTGATGGCATCCTCTTCGACAGTTCCGGCAAGAACTTGCCGATGGTCAAGTTCATGACCAAGGACGATGAACTGATCGGCGAATATGACAACCGCAACAGGGGTGCTGATATTCATTTCGAATCATTCGATTTCTAAAAGTATCCATAAAAAAGTTCCGGAGCAATGCTCCGGAACTTTTTATTTCTTTATTTGTCCGGCTCTGCCGGTTTGGAGATTTCTTCAAGTGCTTCTTCGGAATCCTCCGGATCTTCTTCATCCACCGCAACGTCGCCGAGGGTTACGATGCCGACTACTTTGTTGTCCTCTATAATCGGCAGGCGGCGCACCTGTTCCTGGGCCATGATGTTGGCCGCTTCTTCAACGTCCATATCCGGCGTGCCGGTGACGTAGCTTGAAGACAGGATACGGTTGATCGGCGTCTCCAATGAGAACTGGGACGCAATGCCACGGATGACCAAGTCACGGTCTGTGATGATGCCGCGCAGATTGCCGTCTTCAGTGACGGGGATGGAGCCGACATCAAGTTCCATCATTTTGGATGCCACTTGCTGTACTGTCGTTTCAGGTCCGCATGTTTCGATTTCAGTCGTCATGATATCTTTGACTTTCATCAATAATGCCTCCTATTCAATCTAACTATTGCATTCATCTTACATATATATCTTACCCCCATCAGATGGATATTAATCATCATACATATATCCAGAACTTTCAAAATGTTTAAATAACACTCCAGGGGAAATTTAATATAGTAAGAGCATCATCAAACGCCGAAGAGTGACAGCAACGCCCCATCAATACAATTAAAGGAGGCAATGATATGAGTGAACGTAAACGAGTCTGGTTCGAAGAAAACAACAGCCGACTGGACCCCGCGCTCATTGAACAGCTGCGCCAAAGCGAAAGGAAGACCTACCGCACGGCACGCACCGAAAAGATTCCGATCATCATCCGCTGCAGGAAGGACACGGCCAATGAAGAGATGGATCAGCTGCTCAAGCAATGCGCTGAAGATGCCCATAGCCACCTCGATCAGGAAATGCGCCTCATCAATAGTGTAAAAGGTCAACTCACCCCGAAGAAGATAAAGGAAATCAAAGACCACTCAGCTGTCGAGCGCATCTATTACGACCGGCCCGTCTCCGCCTACCTCGACATCACCAATGAACAAATCGGCAGCGCCGCCATCAGGGAACGGCTCCAGATCAGCGGTGCCGGGGTGACCATTGCCGTGCTCGACACAGGCATCCACCCCCATGAAGATCTGACGACGCCAGAGAACCGCATCATCGCCTTCCACGATGTCATCAACGGACAGAGTGAACCGTATGATGACAATGGACATGGCACGCATTGCGCCGGCGACGCTGCAGGCAATGGTGCAATGTCGAACGGCAAGTATATTGGCCCCGCTCCGGAAGCATCCCTGGTCGGCGTCAAAGTGCTTGACGAGGGCGGAGGAGGCAGCCTCTCGAGCATCATCCAGGGCATCGAGTGGTGCGTCGACAACAAGGATATCCATGGCATCGATATCCTGTCACTGTCGTTGGGCGCACCAGCCCAGGAGTCCTTCCGGCTCGATCCACTGTCGATTGCTGTAGAGGAAGCATGGCACTCAGGCCTGATCGTCTGTGCTGCAGCCGGCAACAGCGGTCCCACCCCGTCGACCATCGGCACACCGGCCATCAATCCCTTCGTCATTACCGTCGGTTCAGCGGATGACCAGGACACCCTAGAGCGGGCCGACGATGAAATTGCGGAGTATTCTAGCCGTGGCCCGACAATCGATCAATTCGTCAAACCGGATATCTACGTGCCGGGCACCAACATCATTTCACTCCTCGCACCCGGGTCGACCACCGAGATGGAACTCGCCGATCAGATCATCGGCGAACACTATGTCCAGATGTCCGGCACCTCCATGGCGACACCGATCTGTGCAGGTGTCATCGCCTTGATGCTGGAGGCGAACCCGAACTTGAGCCCGAACGATGTCAAAAGCATTCTGCAAGTCATTGGTGAACCCGTCTTCAATCATCAGTGGGGCTACATCAATGCCCAAAGTGCAGTCGACGCGGCCATACACTACAAAGAAAATAAAAATTCTTCAGCTTTAATGGACGGCCAATCCTTATAGATTTAACTTGCATCTGAGAAGCTGAATTTCATGAGAACATCAACACCCAGATAGATGAGCCCTCTAAAAGCTCTGCAAGGGAAAGTCGCGATGCCATCCGAAAAGTGCCACGATGAAATAACTTCTCCAATGAATAACAGATGAAAAAGCTGCCAGCAACCGGATTTTTCCACGGCTACTGGCAGCTTTTCTTCATATAATATTATCTTAGATCGACCACCTTAGTGACTATTAAGTCAATCTGATCCGGACATAATAACCTGGTTCTTAATGAGCCGGTCTGTATACTCATCTGATTGCTTTCATAAGTGTCTTATAGAAGTCAGAAGCGGCACCTTCTGATTCAAGTCCATATACGTTCATCCTACCATCACGGAACATGGTCATCCTTATGCCTTCATACTCGAGGAACTTCACATAAGCATTCTCCCTCTTGATGTCACCGGGTAAGTACGCCGAGCTGTCGAATAGAGACCTTTTAAACCTGAAGAGATAGACCCCACCGCACAGACTCTCAATGGGGTCAGCTTTTCTTCTGTTTAATAGTCCATACTCATGTCTAGCGCAGATCGGACAGTCCTCATCCTTCAGACTGTCGATGTTGACCGACCGGTTCTGCATCGTGAAAACATCCAGCGTAATGAGCTTTTTGGAGAATCCCGCTCCCGAAACATAACGGATCAATTCTCCAACCTCATAACTTATCACCTGATGGATCGCAGGTGGAATCACACCGTTGACAGCACAGCTTTCTCCGGTCTCAGGAATAGCGCTGAGCATGCACTTCAAACAGGGACCAGTATAATCCATTGCATATATTGTACCTCTGCTGCCTACAGCCGCGCCATAGATCCATGGAACATTAGACTTATGGCATGCTTCGTTGATCAAAAACCGCATTTCGAAGTTATCCATACCATCCAGAACGATATCTGGCTGATACGTGGATAGAAGCACTTCTATATTGAGTGGAGTGATTTCTGTATACACCGCGTCCACCTCAACATGCTGGTTGATCCGGTTGATCTTCTCTTTCAGCACATGCACTTTTGGAGACATGGACTCGGCATCATATTCATCATAAAGCGCTTGCCTGTGCAGGTTGGACAATTCCACGATATCCATATCGATGATTGTCAGATGACCCGCCCCCATACGGGCGAGTTGTTCCGCCAAATGACTGCCCAATGCGCCAGCGCCCATAATCATGATCCGATAGTCCATCAGTTGCTGCTGTCCAGTCTCCCCGAAGGGTTTGAATCTGACCTGCCGATTGTAGCGTTCCATCAGAGAAAACCCAGTCCATCAGCGGGACTCGATGCCTCGGCAGTATACTTCACCGGGATCCTTCCTGCTTCATGGCTTAATCGGCCGGCTTCTATGCCCAACTTCATCGCCTTGGCCATCTTCACCGGATCTTTTGCAGCAGAGATCGCTGTGTTCAATAGTACCGCATCCGCACCGAGTTCCATCGCGTGGCATGCATCCCTCGGAGAGCCGATGCCTGCATCTACAATGACAGGAATTTCTGCCTGTTCAATAATGTACCTCAGATTGAGGGGATTGCTGATCCCCCGGCCTGTACCTATAGGTGAGGCGAGCGGCATGATGGCATGGACGCCTAACTCCTCCAGTTTCCTTGCCAGCACTACATCGTCTGAAGTATAAGGACATACTGTATAGCCTCTCTCCAGAAGTGTCCTGCACGCTTCATATGTTTCGAGGGGATCGGGAAGTAAGGTTTTGTCATCCCCGATCACCTCTACCTTGATCATGTCGCACACACCCGCATGATCTGCAATCTCAGCGATTCTGACGGCTTCTTCAGCTGTCTTCGCCCCTGCTGTGTTGGGGAAGGTGACAAAATTTTTCAGATTCACATCTGCGAGAGGATTCGGTAGGCCCCTGTCATAGAGGCTCATGCGCCTGACGGCGAAAGTGAGCACTTCCGTACCTGATGCCTCGATGGCACGGGCCTGGATCTCTTCATCTTCAAACTTTCCTGTCCCGAGCAGCAGTCTTGCCTTTAATTCAAAAGGTCCTATTCTAAACATGTTACCCACCTCCTACAAATTCCAACAGTTCCAGCCTGTCTGATTCTCTTACGATATATTCATTGAAATCCTTCTTCTTTATGAGCACGTTGTTATATTCGACGACGATGCGCTCTGCATCCAACTCAAGAGATGCCAATACTTCTTGGATAGTCATCTCACGGTCAAACGCGAGTGGATCCCCATTGATTATACACTTCACTGTTTACGCCTCCTTTTGTTATTTGAAATTCCCTGAACACTTCGGGCCTCTGATCTTTGACGACCCACTCCGCAACGAGTTCCCCGATGAGGGGGGACAGCAGGATACCATTCCGGTAGTGGCCAGTGATGACAAAAAGACCCGGCTCCAGTTCATCCATGATTGGCTTTTCATATGCAGCATATGGCCGGACCCCCGACCATTTCTTCAGCATCCGGCACGCGGCGAGGCAAGGTATATGATCCATAGCCTGCCGCTTCAACCATTCCACTCCCGCATCCGACACACCGACCGTAAGATCATCGAAATAGCTGGTTGCACCAATCAGGAACCGGTTCTTGTTCTTCGGTACAATGTAACATCCACTGGTTGTAAAAACCGTCTGCTCGAGCGTCAGGCCATCATGTTCGACCAGAAGAACCTCCCCTTTAACACCGGTGATTGCCATATTCGCCTTTTGTGCATCCAATAATTTTCCGCTCCATGCCCCGCCGGCGATGATCACTTTATCCGCATGTATCTCGCCGGATGAAGTACTCAGCGTATAGACATCAAATTTTTTGTTCACACGGTGGACTTCAGTATGGCAAAAGCGGTCGATGCCCGATGCGGTGAGCGAGGCAAGCAGTGCTTTTGTATATTTCCAGGCGTTGATCTGTCCGTCATCTGGTATATGGATGACCCGGTTACGGTATTCCACTGCACCCAGCGTCAAAGCCTCAAGATCCGCTTTAGACAATAGGCGGACCTGTGAATCCCGCCGGTGCAGAAAATCATACTGGGCGTCCAAACCCGGGACATCCTCCGCGTGAGAGGCCATTTTGATCAGCCCGCTCCGTCTGTACTCGATATCAATCCCGTTTTCTTCCATAAATTCCCGGCTCAAGGCTTTGAACTTATCCCTTGATGCGACTGCCAATCTATATAGCTTGCTGTCCCCTTTAAATTCATTCTGCGCCCCGAGCATGCCACCTGCTTTATAGGAAGCGTGCTCCCCCGGCACATCGCGGTCTATTACCGCAATCTTCATTCCTGACCGATGGAGCGCCTTTGCGATCGACATGCCGATAACACCAGATCCGACAATTGCGACATCATACATCCTTACACCACATCCTTCTCACCACCTCGATCTCTTCAGCGTTCTGGTCCATGAATAATGAAATGGCACAGACACCGCTGAATCCGTCCGGCAGATCGTCTATCGTATATTGATTGATGCCGCCGATGGCCATTATTGGCATATCAATTTCTGTAGCTCGTTCCGTTTCTTCCTGGGACCTCGGCGGCACGCCCCTTTTAGAAGCGCTTTCAAAAATATGTCCAAAATGGACGTAATCCAGTCCATGGGACTGGGCCTTTCTGATGCTTTCTACGGAATGGGTCGACATACTTACAGTAACCTTTGGGTACTTGGCTTTATATGCATATGCCAACGGGTCGTCTTCTTTGAAATGGATTGCAGTGAGGTGGAGGGATTCCAGCAACCTCACGTCACTATGGATCACCAACTTGCGCTTTGGGAAACCCGTATCCAACAGTACTTTGATGAACTGCTTCAGTTCTCCCGGGTCCATTGGGGTCCTCAGCAACAGACGGTCGATGACAGGTTCCATATCGATGAAGTGTCTCAAATCTTCAGCGTTTAAAATTTTGTAATGTGTAATCGCGATAAAGATGGTTCCCACCCCAAATAAAAAAGCGTTATTTTTCTTGTAGAAAAATAACGCGTCGAGTTTCATTAATCAACGTCACTTTCCTACGCCAGTATGAACTGGATCAGGTTCAAGGAATCCCAAAGTCATTACTTTGGTCTCAGCCTTTAGCAAAGGCACTTCCAGTGATTTCGATTCTTATTCAATTGATGGATCTTTCAGGCGATCTTTACTAGAATATCGCTTTATAATAAATACTTTAATCCATGTCGTTACATAATGCAACCAATGAGGCGGGGACACTCAGTACGGGAAAGGCCAGAAGACCACTTGGAATCTTGCTTTTGAGACGCCGCTTTGAGTCCTCCCTCCAGGATAACAGCCAAATTTTGATTTACTTTCATCCGTTCCAGAAGGTGTTTACTTCACGCTGTCCCATTAGCGGTTGGTCTGCTAAAGATTAGACTTGTATGGTATTAATACTAAAACAGTGGGTGTGCTTTTCCACACCCACTGTTTTTCTGTCTGCACCTTACTAGTGTTGCTTCGCCCAGTTAATAATCCCACCGGCGAGCAGGATATCCATTTAAATGTTAACCACCATTCAATACAGTTTGCCGGTAAGGTCTTCTGAGATCGCCATCTTCGACTGCTTCGCCAGCTCGAAGTTCCGGATGGTCAGGCCGGTGCATATCAGATCAATGACGAATAGCTGCGCCACTTTAGAAACCAGCGATCCGCTGTCCAATGGATTCTCCTTGGCGGATGACAGCAGTATGCAGTCGGACAACTTGGTCAATGGGGAGCGGCTGTAGTTGGTGATGGAAATCACCTTGACCGCCCTCTCCCTGGCCGCTGCCACACTGTCCACTATATCCTTCGTGCTGCCTGTGAGACTGATGGCCACCACCACAGTGTCCTTGTTCATCGAAGCCGTCCGCATGATCTGGAAATGCGGATCAGTGAAGACCTGGACATTCTTGCCGATCCTAAGCAGCCTGTTCTGCATATCGAGGGCCGCCATCGAGGACGAGCCCACCCCGAAAATCACAATATCACTGCTACCGTCCAAAATCGTCAAAGCTTCCTGCAGCTCCTCTTCATCAACCACATCATAGGAATTCTCGATGGCGGTGATCATGTTCCTCTTCACTTTAAAGATATAGGAATCGTCCTCGTTCTCCCCAGTGTTGGCGTTCATCTCCATGGCCAGGGCAAACTTGAATTCCTGGAATCCCTTATAGCCCATCTTCCGGAAGAGGCGGAGGACAGTCGCCTCCCCTACATTGCACGCCTCCGCCAATTCCGTCAGGGAATGGTAGAGGACCTGTTCAGTATGGGAGATGATGTAATGATAGATCTTCTGTTCTGATTTGGTGAAGCTCTGTTTAAGCTGCTCCAATCTTATGGTTGCCTTCATTTCATGTTTATCATTGTTCAATTTCAACTACCTGCTTTCATAAGTCTGCCAGAAATGTAGGGCGGCGCCATAGAGGTTGGCCTGATTGCGGTTTTTGGCGAGTTTGACCGCTAATGGTTTTTTATGGTTTGCCATGATCATTCCCGACAATCTTCTGCTGATCGCATTCTCAAGAAAGTCGCCCTGGGCAGTAATTCCGCCCCCTATCAGTATGAGAGAGGGATTCAGCGCATGCGTCAATGACTTCAATCCGAGGCACAGGTCATCGAGCCACCCATCGAATATTTCCGTCTCTGTTGCGTACCCTTGTTTGACACGCTCAAAAAAGGTTTCAAGGCCAATGGCACCGAACTGGTCCGTCACCCTCCTCTCGAGTGCCCGGCTGGACGCATATTCCTCATAGCACCCCTTAAAGCCGCACAAGCATTTCCTGCCCCCCGGATACAGGGTCATTCATGCCCCTTGACATCGCTTCGACATCTTCGCGGAAGACTTTCTTGTCTGCCTCACCTTTGGTGACTTGGGTGCCGAGCGATGCTTTAAGGGGATAGAAGCTTGAACCCGAGGCTAGATGCGTCTTGGTTGCCATCTTTTCTTTGAAACTGCGATGTCTGGCCATTAAAAAGCCTCCTAAGCTACAGATTTTTTCTTTCATCTGTAAACTTAGGAGGTAGCACCTCACAGTGCACACCCGTCTCTCTGTATTATTCTATTGACGCTGCTTCGCCCAGTTGATGATGCCACCGGCGAGCAGGATGTCAAGGTCGCGCCCTGTCAGGCTGTGGTGGACGGTGATTTCTTCATCCGCGTCTTTCAGTCGGATGGTGAATGTGTCCGTATCCCGAATCGTCTGATGGATATTGCGGAATTCCAGCACATCCCCCTGACCCACTTTCTGATGATCGGCCGGATCATCGAATGTCAATGGCAGGATGCCGAAGTTGATGAGGTTCTGCAGATGGATCCGCGCAAAATCTTTGACCAGGACGACTTTCAGGCCGAGGTAACGTGGTGCGAGCGCCGCATGTTCACGGCTGGACCCTTGTCCGTAGTTGTGCCCGGCGACGACCATATGGCCGCCTTCGTCGCGTTTTTCCGCCGCCCGTTCGGTATAGCCTTCATCCACGCCTTCGAAGACGAAGGAGCTGATTTTCGGAATGTTACTGCGGAACGGCAACACCCTCGAACCGCCTGCCAGGATTTCGTCCGTAGAGATGTTGTCTGCCATCTTAAGTATGACCGGCAAGTCGAAATTATCTTCTATCGGATCGAAGTTCGGGATGGATGATACGTTCGGTCCTTTTTCCAGCTCGATGTTCTCTTTATCTTTCGGTGGTGCTTCCAGCATTTCGCCTTTCTTGACGGCAGCCGCCTCCGGAATTTCCGGATAGTCCATTTCCAGTGTCCGTGGGTCGGTGATGACACCGAACAAGGCAGAAGCGGCTGCTGTCTCCGGACTGCATAGGAAGACACTGTCTTCTTTCGTGCCGGAACGCCCCGGGAAGTTCCGCGGTGTCGTCCGCAAGCTGTTCTGGCCGGTAGCTGGTGCCTGTCCCATGCCGATGCAGCCGTTGCAGCCCGCCTGGTGCATCCGGGCACCGGAAGACAATAGGCTCGCAATATGGCCGTTTTCGACCAGCTGCTGCAGCAACAATCTGGATGTCGGGTTGATGTCGAACGAAATGCCGTTCGCAATCACTTTATCTTTGACGATCTCTGCCGCTATCGCAAAATCACGGTACCCTGGGTTCGCTGAAGAACCGATGTAGGACTGGTAGATTTCCTGGCCGGCAATCTCTTCCACCGGCACAACGTTATCCGGACTGGTCGGTTTCGCGATCAGCGGTACCAGTTCAGACAAGTTGATCTCTTCATAATCATCATATTCTGCGCCCTCGTCCGCCTTCAGTTCTACCCAGTCATCTTCACGCCCCTGCGTCTTCATGAAGCGCTTCACTTCCTCGTCCGACGGGAAGACTGACGTGGTGGCACCCAGTTCCGCGCCCATATTGGCGATGACATGGCGGTCCATGGCGGACAGGTCATCAAGCCCTGGTCCGTAGTATTCGATGATCTTGCCGACGCCGCCTTTAACGGTATGTCTACGGAGCATTTCCAATATGACATCTTTGGCACTGACCCAGTCAGGCAGCTTGCCCGTAAGCTTCACGCCCATGATCCGCGGCATCTCTACGTAATACGGCTCGCCGGCCATGGCCATCGTCACATCGATGCCGCCGGCCCCCATCGCAAGCATGCCCATACATCCGTTGGCACACGTGTGGCTGTCGGAACCGAGCAGCGTCTTGCCTGGAATCGATAGCTCCTGCATATGCACCGGATGGCTGACCCCATTGCCCGGTCGGCTGTAGTGCACGCCGAACTTCTGCGCCGCACTGCGCAGGAACAGATGGTCATCCGGGTTGCGGTGGTCATCCTGTATCAGGTTGTGGTCGACATATTGCGCGGAGACTTCCGTCTTCACTTCGTCAATATCCATCGCTTCCAGTTCCAGCATCACCATCGTACCCGTCGCATCCTGCGTCAACGTCTGGTCGATTTTCAGGCCGATCTGCTCTCCAGGGGTCATCTCCCCTGACACCAGGTGATCCTTGATCAGCTTCTGTGCAACATTCATCTTCATGCATGTTTCCCCCTCAACTGATTTGATGTATTAAAAACACTTTATATAGTACTATTCACTAAAAACTTACATTTAAACTGGAGAATTGAACGATTATATCGTTTTACGATAAAAAAACATCCTGTGACCAAAGATTTCTTGGTAACAGGATGCAGATAGCTGATAATGTTACTTGTCATGTTCTGATTATCATGCTGCCAAGACCTCTTGGATATTCCGTTATGATCTCGTCCCCGTCTTCAGTCAGGACGACTGTGTCGGAATGCCTGAAGCCACCGACCCCGGGTATATAGAGTCCTGGTTCTACACAAAAGACCATGCCGGTCTCCAACACCAAGTCGTTGTCGAAACGCAAGGAAGGCTATTCATGTTGGTCGCTTCGATGGCATCCAAGGCCACCTGGTTGACTGCTTTTGCCGTCACCCCCGATTTGATGCAGCCCTGGTCATTGGATTTTATGTATCGATGATTACGGGTATGGACATAAGCGCGATCCCTGAAGAAGTGGTTTCATTAGTGACACAAGGCGGCATGCAGTCGATGACCAGCGTTATCCTCATCGCCTTCAGTGCCTTTGCCTTTGCAGGCATCATTACAAAAGCTGGCGCTTTGGAAGTGATCATGAGCGCCTTGCTGAAATTCGTCAAAAGGACCGGCGACCTCATTTTAAGCACTGTCGTTTCATGTATTACCATGGCTCTTGTAACCGGTAACTCATACCTGTCCATCATCGTACCTGGGGATCTCTTCAAAGAGACTTATAAAAAGAAGAATCTGCATGCCAAAAACCTCTCCCGTACATTGGAGGATTCAGGCACCGTAGTAGTCCCCCTCATTCCATGGTCATCTGCCGGCGTCTATATGGCAGGAGTGCTTGGCGTTTCAACTTTAAGTTACGCACCGTGGGCCATATTCTGTTATCTCGGATTCATTTTTGCGATAATATTGGGTTACACAGGCATCGGCATTACCAGGATTTCAAAGAATGCTGACTGAGAATTTTACTCAATAAAACCAGCACACTTATTATTTTCTTTTCATGTGTTCAATGCCTCAATAAGAATATGAGAATGCTTCCTTGGAGTCCCGGAGATCCAAGGAAGCATTTTTAGTTACTTTTTTATCTATGTTCTAGATTCGCAAGTGCTGAACCTTCAAATAATGAAACTGCGATAGCATAGGCATAATAAAAAACAGGAGCTGCTCATGCAGCTCCCTCAATCAAATCTATTCTTGTGTTTCCAACATCAATTCCACTTTGATTTCATCTTCCACATCTTCACCGTTCTCCAGTTTTTCGACTGCATCGATGGCCGTCTCGCCCATCAGGTCCGGCTGCTGGGCGACCGTCGCATCGAGCGCGCCATTCTCGATGGAGTTCAACGCATCCTCCGAACCATCAAACCCGACGACCAGAACATCGTCCGGTGCCGCTTCGACAGCCCCAAGCGCCATTTCATCGTTATGCGAGAAGATCGCTTCTATATCCGGGTTCGCCTGGAGGATGTTCTGTGTGACGTTCAACCCTTCTGATCTGTTGAAGTTCGCGGTCTGGCTCGTCACCACATCAAGGGATTCTTTTGCAACGTTCGTGAAGCCTTCACCGCGTTCACGTGTGGCACTGGCCCCCGGCACGCCTTCCAGTTCTGCCACCTTGGCGCCTTCACCGAGCTGGTCGACGATGAATGCCGCACCCATTTCGCCGCCTGCCACGTTATCGGACGCGATGAAGGCGGCCACTTCCCCGCTCTCCACTGAACGGTCGAGCGTGATGACCGGGATATCCGAGCCATTGGCGGACTCGACCGAACTGGAAATCGCGGCGGAATCGGTCGGATTGACCACCAGATAATCGATGCCCTGCTGCATCAGGTCGGCAATATCATTGACCTGCTTGGCGGAATCGTCCTGGGCGTCCACCACTTTGACTTCATAGCCCTTCTCTTCGGCCGTGGCCTCGATGCCATCCTTCAATGTCACAAAGAACGGGTTGTTCAAAGTCGAGATGCTGACGCCGATGACGACATTATCATCATCCCCCGCCCCACCGCTCTGGCTCCAAGCCGGTGGCTCAAGCGAACATCCCGCAGTAAACACAAACAGACTGAGGAGCACCAGTATTCTTTTCATCCGTAAAACCCCCTACTTATTCTTTCTGTCGATCAGCACCGCAACGACGATGACCAACCCTTTGATGATCTGCTGGTAGAATGATGACACACCGACCAGATTCAGCCCGTTGTTGAGTACACCGATGATCAGCACACCAATCAATGTGCCGACGATGCGCCCCTTACCGCCCATCAATGACGTGCCGCCAAGCACAACGGCGGCGATGGCATCGAGTTCATACGTCTCACCGGCGGTCGGTTGGGCGGAATCGAGCCTTGAGGCGAGGATGATGCCTGCGATCGCCGACATCAATCCGGATAGCGCATAGATCATGATCTTCCTGCGGTTGACCTTGATGCCGGAGAGTGCAGCGGCAGTCTCGTTACCCCCGATGGCGTATGTCTCCCTGCCGAAGACCGTCTTGTTCAGAATGATATACAAGATGACGAAGGTGATGAGCATCGTCACCGCCGGCACCGGAATGCCGAAGAAGTAGCCTTTACCGAACAGCTGGAACAGCAGGCTGTCGCCAAGGCCCGTAATCGGGTTGCCGTCCGTCACGACCAGGGTCGCACCCCGATATATCGTCATCGTCGCCAATGTCGCAATGAAGGGTGCCATGCCGCCTGCCGTAACCAGCAGGCCGTTGACAGCGCCGGCAACGAGACCGACCACACTGCCGAGCAGCATCGCAAATATTGGATCGACACCAGAAGTGATGATCAGTGCCGTCATCGCGCTTGAGAATGCCAGTATCGAGCCGACACTCAAGTCGATGCCGCCCGTCAGGATGACGAACGTCATGCCGAAGGCGATCAGGCCATTGATCGATACTTGACGCAACAGATTCAGCAGGTTATCCGGTGACAAGAACTGCTGGTTCATGATGGTGATGACGACGACAAGCAGCGTCAGGCCGACGATCGGCAGAAACCGATCTATCATAGTGTTCAATGTGAGTTTGCTATTCATCCAATTGTCCCCCTGTAGCCAGTGTCATGATATTTTCCTGGTTGATTCTACTTTTATCCAAAATGCCGCGGAGCCGGCCTTCCTGCATCACCGCCACCTGGTCGGACAGGCCGATGACTTCAGGCATCTCCGACGAAATGAGGAGGATCGACACGCCACGTTCCGTCAATTCGTTGATCAGGTGATAAATTTCGCGTTTCGCCCCGACATCGATGCCCCGCGTGGGTTCATCGAGTATCAGTATTTTCGGCTGGCTGCCGATCCACTTGCCGATGACGACCTTCTGCTGGTTGCCGCCGGAGAGGGCCCCGACGATCGATTGCTTTTCGGACTTGATGTTCATCCGCTTGATCATCAGGTCTGAAAAATCATCCTCGTCCTTCTGCTTCATGAAGCCACCCTTTGAAAAACTCTGCATGGAGGGCATCGTCATGTTGTCGACCAGGCTGAAGTCCAGTATCAGCCCTTCGCTCTTGCGGTTTTCCGTAATGAAGCCGAAGCCGTGTCCAATCGCGTCGGACGGCTTGTCGATCTTCACCCGCTTGCCTTCGACTTCAATTTCCTTCGCCCCCGGGTCCACGCCGAACAGCGTGCGCATGACTTCAGTGCGCCCCGCCCCCATCAGACCGGCAAATCCGAGTATCTCTCCTCTATGCAGATCGAAATTAATGTCCCGGACCGGGTGTGCCTTGTTTTCAAGCTGCCTGACGGTGAGTACTACGTCATCCGACAGATCATGCGAACGCTCCGGAAATTGGTCGTCCAGATCCCTGCCGACCATCGCCCGGACGATTTCGTTGTAGTTCGTCTCTTCCGTCCGGCTGTACAGCACACTCCGGCCATCACGCAGCACGGTGATCTCATCGGAAATCTTCGATATCTCCTCCATCCTGTGGGAGATGTAGACGATGGAGACGCCGCTTTCCTTAAGACTTCTGATGATGTCAAAGAGCACGTCAATCTCCCTATCCGTCAACGCCGCCGTCGGCTCATCCATGATCAGCACTTTCGTGTCCATCATCAGGGCTTTGGCGATTTCGATCATCTGCTGCTGACCGACGGAGCAATCACCCGCGCGTCTATTGAGGTTGATGTTGAACTTCAGCCGTTCGAAGACCGCTTCCGCCTTGCGTCGCATCAGCTTATTATCAAGCAGGCCGAACTTCGTATGTTCATTGCCGATGAACAGATTCTCCAATACCGTCAGTTCAGGCCAGATGTTCAGTTCCTGGTGGATAAAGACGATGCCCGCCTTCTCCGCATCCTTTAGGTTGCTGTACTTCACTTCCGTACCGTCACGGATGATGCTGCCCTGGTCGTAGGTATGCACGCCTGATAAGATCTTCATCAACGTCGATTTGCCGGCACCGTTCTCCCCCATAAGGGCGTGGACCGTCGCATCCTTCAGCTCAAAGTCCACCCCGAGGAGCACTTTGTTGGCCCCAAAGGCCTTGTGTACATCTTTCATCTCGATCATCATCAAACCTCCTAGAAGAACACATTGCTGTAGAGTATGACATTGGCGAACGGCGTCGTTTCACCCGTGCGGATCACTGCCTTGGCGTCTGCACACATGGCTTTCAGCGTTTCATGCGACACCTGTTTCGATGGAATGCCGTTACTGAGTACCTGCTTCACTCCCGCATCCGAAACCTCATCTGCAAACACTTGACGCTCCACATACATGCTGTCGGTCAACAGGTTATATGTTTCTTCGAACGATGGTGTACCCGCTTTAAGGGCGATATCGATCCGTTTCACCCCGTCAGGGATTGGCAATCCACAGTCTGCGATGACGATGGCGTCCCCATGTCCAAGTGTACTGAGCACTTTCGAAATTTCACTGTTCAAAACCACCGACTTATACATGATCCATCGCCTCCTGCCATTCTTTCAACGTCGGGATGCCGCCTTGGGCGCCCATTGCACGGATCGATAATGATGCCGCCATATTCGCACTGCGTATGGCCTCACCAAGATCCAGCCCTTTGACCAAAAATGCAGCCAATGCGCCGTTGAATGTATCCCCGGCACCGGTCGTATCCACAGGTGTGGTTTTGAAGGAAGGCACATGCACTTCCGTCTCTCCGTCGTGATAGAGACACCCCTGCTCGCCCCTTGTGACGATCAGCTGATTCGGGTGCTTCATGACCGCACTGGAAACGTCATCCCCGAAAAGGGCATTGCATTCCAGTTCGTTCGGGGTGATGAGCGTGCATTTCTCAAGGTATTCAATCTCAATTGGAATGAAAGGTGCCGGGTTGTAGATGACCTTGACCCCCTTCTCATGGCAGAAATCGATGACATGCTTGATGGTCTCGACCGGTATTTCATTCTGCAGCATGACATAGTCAGCTTCTTCCAGAAGCGGATGCGCCAGCGCCACCACTTCCGGCGTCAGCAGGCGATTCGTGCCCGGTACGACAATGATCGAGTTGTCGTTGTCGTAGATGTTGATATGTGCCGTACCGCTCGCTTCACCTGTAAACGTTTCCACATTACCACAAAAAATAGCGCTCTGTTCCAGATTCGTCTTTAATTTTTTCCCGAAGCCATCATCACCGATGGCACCGACAAACGCCGTTTCAGCTTCAAGCCGCGCTGCCGCCACCGCTTGGTTGGCGCCCTTACCGCCGAATGCGGTACTGAAATTCGTGCCTAAAATCGTCTCCCCCTTATAGGGCATCCGTTCAGCCTCAACAATGAAATCCGTCGACAGGCTGCCGACTACTACAATATCCATAGTATCCACTCCTTTATGTACTTTGCCTTCTGACCAATGCCACATCCAACACCTGACTCGGCGCCGGTTTGCCTGCCGCAAGGTCCATCAGCATCCTGAAGGCATTCCTGCCAAGCTCGTAGATCGGCTGTCCGATCGTCGTCAGGCTTGGATGGACGTATGCCGAAAAATCCAAGTTGTCGTAGCCGATGACTTTGACAGCATCAGGTACCGCTATATCAAGCGCCCGCAAGCCATTCAACACTTTGTAGGCCGTCACATCATTCGGACAGATGATGCCGTTGAATTTGGTGAGTAAATCTGAATTACCATCAACAAATAACCTTTCCAGATGCATGTACTTCAACGTCTCATATTCGATTCCATGCGTTTCCAGTGTTTCAATTGTCCCAACGGAGCGGTCATTAAAGGAGCTGTACTCCTCGTGTCCTTTTATGACGAGCACTTTATCCGCACCCTGCTCAATCAAATGCATGGCTTGAAGCCGACCGCCCTTCAAGTTGTCCGCTTCGATCGAAGGAAAGTCCTCAGCCACCCGATCCAGAAGGATCAGGGGGCGACTATCGGAATATGCTGTGCGCCCAACCGACCACGTGGCAGAAATGATGCCGGCACAGTTGTTCTGACGGAAAATCTCCAAGTACTTCGATTCCTTATCCACATCATGATCCGTATTGCCGATGATTACACGATGATCATTTCTGATCGCTTCATCTTCAATCCCCCGGATCACTTTTGGAAAATAAGGGTTCGTAATGTCAGGCACTAACACGCCTACGACATTTGAGCGACTCGTATTCAACGCGCGCGCCACTTCATTCGGTTTATAGTCCAGACGCTCCGCTGCCTCAAGCACCCGATGCCGCACATCCGGACTTGCATATCCCGACCCAGTTAACGCACGTGACACCGTCGCCACCGACACCCCCACTTCTTTCGCCAAATCTTTAATTGTCACCATTTCCGCATCACCTGTGTAAACGTTTACACATATTCTAACACAGAATGCTGGGGATGCAATATTAAAATTATGTGTTGTTGCTAACTGTATAATAAAGTTTGATATATAAGGAGACTAGTTAATGGAGAACGTAAAATAGTTTGTGTAAATGAATAAATAGAAAAAAGGCGCCCCTTTCTTGTAGAATTAAGTTAACCTATAAAATTCCAAAAAAAGACGATGTCACAGAAATCTTCCGCAGCCACCTGGAAACGGTGGTGAACACATTACTGAAAACTGAGTGGACTGCATTTCTGGACTACGAAAAGTATGATAGTGTGGGCTTCAATTTGTGAACTCCAGAAACGGTACCCATCCCCGCACGCCCATACTGAATACGGGGGTCTTCAGATTGACATCTCCCGAGACCAGAATGAGGACTTCAAGCAACAGACCGTTGCGTTATATGAACAGTCCAATGACACACTGGAAACCTTTGTCATCCATATGTTTCAAAAAGGGATGACGATGTCTGAGATTTCGAATCTAATTGAGGGGATGTATGGGCATCACCACACGCCTCAGACCATTTCGAACATGACCCAAACCGTCACAGAAGCAGTGGACGCATTTCGTCAGCATTCATTATCCGAGCGGTATGTCTATGTGTATCTGGATGCGACGTTTCTGCCCGTCAAACGGGAAACCGTATCTAAAGAAGCTGTCTATATCGTTGTCGGTATTGGGGAGGATGGCTCAAAAGAAGTGCTGGCCTATACCATCGCCCCCACAGAATCCTCTTATGTCTGTGAAGACATCCAGGCGCGGGGTGTGGCAGAAGCCCTGCCCTTCATTTCTGACGGGCTCACAGGCATCAAAGACAGTATCCACTCGGTCTTATCAAAAGCGAAATACCAATCGTGTTTCATCCATATTGCACGGAACATTGCGCATAAGATCCGCGTGTCCGATCTGAAAGTCATATGTGAGGACCTGAAGTGCCTGTATCGCACCATGGATAAAGCCGAAGCTGAGCAGGGTTTGGATGCGTTTACCGAGAAAGAACGGATGTCTTACGCCAAATTCACGCAATCGTTGAAAGCCAACCCGGATCTGTTCACCTTTCATGACTTTCCTCAGATCATCAGAAGAAGTATCTTTTCCACAAACCTGATTGAGTCATTCAGTAAGAGCAAAGAGCAATTTCTGAATGAAGCATCACTGAACCGTTTTCTCGTCACTCTATTCGAAGCATATAACCAATGGTTCGCGACACGGTGCCATATTGGTTTTGACCAGGCCGTGAAGAATTAGCTGAAATGTTCAGAGAGTAATATACACTACAAGAAAAGGCATGTCTTCATTTACTCATAATTATTGACCGTCCCTCACACGATATTATAGACTCGACTGATAAAATTACATTCTTTTACTAATTATGATAGAATCGATGTATATTTGGATGATTCTACTCTACAATACCTTTTTGGATTAATATTATATTTAGTATGCTAAGTACTCAGTTTAATCATCAACAGTCACTTTAGATGGGAAATAAAGGGGAATAAATAATTATGAATATACTCACTGAATCAAAAGATAATAGAATAAATACTCATAACATCTTAATTGAGATGAGTTATAAGGAATATCTTAAGCATGCTACAAGAATACTTGACAACAACCCCTACCAAAGAAAGCGCGTAACCTCTTCAAACACAATTTACTCTCAGCTTAAACAAGACATGATTGAAGGTTGTATAATTCCTCCTATTGTTCTTGCATTAAGTAATAATTACGAAAAAGAAACGAAAAATGGCCTTGAAAAGTTTATTCAATCTAATATGGATGATATGTTGATTCTTGATGGTTTGCAAAGAACCTATACGCTTATTGATGCTTATGAGGAAGTGAAAAAAAACGACGGTTGTGAAGAAAAATTTTTGTCTAATATTATTAGAGCAGAAATATATTATGGAATTAATAGATTTGGCACTTTATATAGAATGCTAACTTTGAATACTGGTCAAACCCCTATGTCAATGAGACATCAGATAGAAATATTGTACAGTAATTTAGATTTAGAATCTGAGAATATAAAATTGTTGAAAGAAGCAGATGGACAGAGAATCTCAGCTCCCGGAGAATATAAATTTAAAGATGCTATTGATGGCTTTGTTGCTTTAATACAAGGAAATTATTTACCGATGGATAGAACAGCAGTCCTAGAAACAATTAAAAGTATTGAAACAATCTCTAAAGAGGACCTAAATAATGATTTATTTACTCAATTTGTAAAAACTTATCATAAACTATTTCTTAAAATAAATGAAATAACCTCCTATGATCGAATCAGTGATTATAAAAACGATTTAGTCGATGGAAGTAGTATGTTATTTAATGAATCAGGCATTTCTGAACCTAAAAACTTCATGTATGCAACTTCAATAGAAAGTTTTTTCTCAAAGTCTCAGACATTTACGGGCTTTGGGGGAGCGATCGGATTTCTAAGAAATAAAAATATAATCTCCTCATTAAATGATATAGAAAAGATGATTGAAAGAATAGATAATGATGAAAATATTGAATGGTTTATCTATTTAACAGAACATTTACATACTATAAAACAAAGTTCAAAAAAATTGGTAATTCGCAAAGACTTTATCTTTACTACTTCTTTAGAGGTATATTTAATGTCGATGGAGATACACATTTAAATTTAGTTGAATCATTAGAATATGCTTTTTTAAGATATAAATCGGAGTATTGATTATGAATAAGATTGCTTTCCAAGAAGAAGTTTTTAAAAGAATTGAATTTCCGTATGAGAATGAACACACTTCATACAATCTAAAAGATTTTTCGTGTCATATTTTTTATCATCCTAATGTACCAGAAAATGAAGCAGCCGAAATTTATTTAAAGGAAGAAAGAATCGGATGGATTTTCCCAATCATTAGAATAGAGTCAAATGCAGTGAAATTAGAGAATGAAAAATCTCAATCATTTTTAGTTAAACATATGGAAATTGCAGTTAGACTACTCATTCAACAATATGAAGATGAAATCTTTCAGATGCTAGAAAAATATCCAGAGGAACAAATTAAATGTTCTGAAATTCTTAATCAAAGAGCAGTGATTTTTATAGAAAGTAAAGAGACATCTTCAAAGCTTTCATTTAATTTTAAACAATATTACTTTTACTTTCTTCTTGAGTATCATTTAACATCAAAGGATTTAGGAGAATATGAAGCTACATCATTAAAGTTAGGCAAACGAATAAAACTAGGTGAACTATCTCAAGAATTAATTGATGAGGAGTTTATTATTGATACTTTTCCAGTCTTATATGAATCCACTTTTGACAATGAATTTTTGAGATTCACTGTTCTATATCAAGTGATAGAATTTTTCATAGAAAAAATCCTTCATCCTACAATCCTTAAAGAGATAGGTAAAAAACATGAAACACATCAATTAAAGAAAAGATTATTTGATATTACAAGTGAAAAAGAAAGGATTAAATTGCTTTTTCACCAACACATAACGATTGATAATACAGCAATTGATAAGATGAAAGATGCTTATGATGAATTTTTGAAATATTACGTAAAAAGGTCTGACGACCTTACAAATGTAAAAAAGGGCCTCGATAACGAAACTTCTACTCACGCTCAAGTATATTTCATTAGAAATAAATTGTATCATGAGATGAGATCTTTCAATAAAGAGTTTATTACAAATGGTTGCTTATTAAAAATAAATGATAGTTTAGCTTATATTATAAAAATGATTTTTATCAACTTTAAATCTTCTGTTGAGACCGTCAATAATTATGTGTAAATAGATAAAATCTTTTCTCGTATGTAATCACCGTGCGACTATTCTTTGAACATCGCCGTCAGTTCTGCCCGTGCCTGGTCGAATCCCAAATGACAACGGGTGGAGAAGCTCTGATTATAGATTTCGAACTGTGAGACCAGGAAACGGTCCAATGAATCTTCGTTCGGGAACTGCTCCTTGCGCTTACTGTATTTCTTCACCTTCTTATTGAATGATTCGATGAGGTTCGTTGAATAGATGCTTCTCCAAATGGATTTTGGGAAGTCATAGAAGGTGAAGATATAGGGATTGGATGCCAGTGATTGTGTCACTTTCGGGTAAGTCTTTTTCCATTTGTCGACAAAAGCTTGTAGCGCTTTCTCGCCCGATGCCCGGCTCTCTGCCCGGTATACTGACTTGAAGTCGTCACAGATTTCAGCCCGATCAGCGACACGCACTTTATGGGAGATGCCACGGGACAGGTGTACACAGCACGCTTGGTACCGGGCGTCTGGAAAGACCGCAAAGATCCGGTCGGTGATGCCTTTCAAACCGTCAGAGATGAATAGAAGGACATCTTCGACCCCACGCGCTTTGACATCCTGGAGGACCTCCTCCCAGACAAATGCAGATTCTGTCGGGGCAACGGTATAGGCCAGCACTTCTTTCGATCCATCCTCCCGGATGCCCACGGCGATATAGACGGCTTCTTTGGAGACCGTGTCGCGTTTGAGGGCGATGTAGGTCGCATCCAGATAGATACAGGCATAGCGTGCAGCCAGCGGACGGTGCTTGAACGCATCCACCTGTTCACTCATCGCTTTCGTCATATTGGAAACGGTCTGAGGCGTGTAGTGATGACCATACATCTTCTCAATCAGATCCGAAATCTCCGACATCGTGACGCCTTTTTGAAACATATGGATGACAAAGGATTCCAGCGTATCGTTCGCACGCTTATACGGAGCGACCGTCTGCTGATTGAATTCGCCATTTCGATCCCGGGGCATCGACAGCTCCAGATTCCCATATTCCGTATGGAGGGTGCGGGTGTAGGTGCCGTTCCGTGAATTCCCGGAGTTGAAACCGATACGGTCATATTTTTCGTAATCCAGGAAAGCAGAGAGCTCTGTCTGAAGGAGCGTATTGACCGCCGTCTCCAGATGCGTACGGAAAACTTCGGAGATGTCTTCTTTTTTTACTAGAGCCTGCATGATATCTGTTGTAAACTGAGTCATAGGGGAGGCCTCTTTTCTATGAATTGGTTGTGGTGACTTAATTCTACAAGAAAAGGGCTTCCTTTTTCTATTTATTCATTTACACAAGATATTTTACGCTCTCTAAGAAATACAGTTTAAATCATTTAATATAAGGAGGCATGTAATGAAATTAATATTAAGAATAATCGGGATATTATTTATCGCTACAGCAATTATCCTACTTTTCTGGTATGATATACGTGAACACTTTACAGATAAAGTAAATGAAAAGATAATTGAAGCCTTTAAGAATGATGGGGATGATGTAGAAATCAATTCATTTGAAAGTCTCATTACAGGTATTGAGCCTTACACATCCAATAGTACAGATGATAATGATCAGTCTTCACAAGATGTCAGTCTCACTGATGATATGGCCGGCATATTAAATATAGAAAGTGCAGATATCAGTGAACCCTTATATTATGGAGAAGTTACCGACCAAAAATTGCGCAACGGCATTTCACTTGTCCATGAGGAAGACCATTTGGACATGCAGAATCTTCCAATTGCTGGACACCGGGTGGAAGGGGCAGGCATCCGTTTTAACTACCTGGATCGTGCTGAAATTGGTGATGCTATAGAATTGATTACACGCGACGAGGTGAGGGAGTATGAAATTACAGAGATATTCGATGTGAATCCTTCGCAAGTTGAGGTTATGGATCAGACCGAAGATGCGCCTCAGGAACTGACACTTATTACTTGTGATGAATATAATCCGGAGACATTATTATTTGAAGAGAGAATGATTGTTAAAGCACAAATTGTTGAATAACTTAAAATATAAAGGAGTCACAGCATTAGATCCAAGTGACCATCAATACTGACAAGAAAAAATAAACTGGATAGTCTATGACTATCCAGTTTATTTTAATGTTCAATAATAAAAAAGAGCATCCGACAAATTTGAACTGTAACCCATAATTTAGACAGTTTAAAAAAAGCGTTATGCTGCGAGTAGATGACCTCGGTATTGTACCGGGG
>CANLWV010000007.1 GCA_947494965.1 uncultured Salinicoccus sp.
CGATGTCTGGCCATTAAAAAACCTCCTAAGCTACAGATTTTTTCTTTCATCTGTAAACTTAGGAGGTAGCACCTCATCTATAGGTCCCTTTTTCCTATTATCCGCCGGCAGATTCTTCCTTCGGCGTCAACACGTAAGCCAGCAGCATGAAGAACAGCACCACCGGTGAGAAGTAGACGAACATAAATAAGTAACTGTATTCGAACATGCCGATGAAAATAAAGACGCCGAAGTAAAGCAGGATATCAAAATTACGGCGCATCAACGCAATGACACCTGCTGCACCGAGCACAAACACAAACAAGAGCGCGGCCAGGATGCCGTAGCGCCCCAGTGTATCGAACAGGATGTTATGCGCATGCAGCAACTCAGTGAAATCAAAGTAGCTGCCCCCTTGGCCGAACCACTTCTTTTCAGCCCAGATGGTCTCCCACAACACGTAGCGTTCGGACGTGAAAGTATCCAAACTGAATCCATTATTTATGGCGTAAGGACCGATGAAGAAATCAAATATCGGCCGGAAAAAGAAAATCATAACTATAATAATGGAACCACCCACTGCACCAGCAAACCATTTCTTTTGCGTGCGTGAGGCCCCCGGCAGATTGATCCAAGCAAGTTGGATGAGCGCTACGACAATAAAGGCTGCCATCGCCGTTCGGCTCGTCGTAATGATGTTCAGTATGATGAAAGCCGGCAATATATAAAACAGCATGGAGCGATTTGTCTTCGGCATCAACAACAGGCCGGCTGTAAAGACGAGTACAAGCGTCGCCCCCGATTCGTTGAGCGTATGGTCGATCATCAACAATGCCGGCAGACTGAGAAGCGCCGCAATGATCAGATAGGTCACCAGACGTGAGGGTATCCGGTACGTTAGTACAACAGTGAGCATCAGCCAGACGATCATTTCTGTCCAGACGAAATGATCTTTCATCAGCATGCTTGCGGTAATGGCCGCAACATAGAGCCCCCACAGTACGAGGAAATAGAGCCTATATTTATTGAAGTCAATCTGACTATTTTTGCCTAGAAACACAAGAATCGCAAATAATATCAGAATCATAAACGGATCCTCTGACTCGATCAGGTTCTGCATAGACTTGTAATCGATCATATAGAGGTTGGTCACTATGAAGAGGAGCGCAAATATCATAGTGAAAATGAATCCTTCGTATGTAGGCTTGATGTCTTTTATACTAATGCCGGCCATCAGTATTTTCCTCCTCATGGGGTCGAAAGATAGTGACGGATGGCTTGTAGATAAGCCACCCGTCTACACCGCTGTTCTTATTGGCTTTTTTTTCTTACACTAGCTAGTCTGCGGGTGAATTTTCTGTGATTGTTCTTTGACGTGTCCGGTTGGTTCTTCTTTAAAACAGCTATTTCCTTTTTCAACTTTTTGTTTTCCTTCATCAGACTTTTAACTTTCTTGGGATCTAAAGATGAGTTCTCAATGATGTTGAAACCTTGCATTACTGGAGTGACGCGTTTTTTTCGTGTCAATTTCACCGAATACTTAAAGCGTCGGCATTTCTTTCTTAGGAGGATCATGAATGCATTAATATCCTCACGGCTGCCACCAAGCACTAAGGAAATCTTCCTGTCCGACAGTCTTCTGGCAGTACCACTTACGCCATGCTTGACCGCTGTCGATTGTATCCATCCCAGGAAACTTTTCGGGAACCTGTCTGCCATCAGAATGAAGCGGGTCAAACCTATATCTTCTGGGATTTTCGGTATTTCCATGTATCCAGACTTTCCTCTTTTGGATGAAGCATATACATGGTCGAAGTCAAAATATAGGCGTGCTGCCTCTTCCCGGTTATACTCTTTTGTCTCTGGGAAATAATAATCCATAATCGCCTTCGGTACATCTCGTAAGGCATCACCAGATAGAGACTCGTTCTTTTTTATGTCAGCATGCGGATTGATATCAATAACACTATATTCCTTAGAGTGCTCATCAATATTTATAATTACACTCCCTTGAAGAAGTCCGGGTATCGATTTGACGGCTTCCAACGCAAGTTTTCTTGCATCTTCATTAACCGCTTGGCCCGTAAGATGAAAGACCTCCCCCCCTACTACATACAACTGACTGTTCTCGCCTTTAGGGTGCTTTTCCACTATAATTTTATAGCCTTCCATTTTATTTTGTAAATATTCCATAGACTGTTTCATATCTTGATCACTATGTATGTGTTTGACTAAACTGCCGTCCGTTGATTTTATGACGAGAGGATAGCTTTCTTTCTGTATGTATTCTCCAATTTTTTCAACTGTAGCAGATTCATCAAATAATTTTTCGTCTGGAATTTTTATATTAGCCTCCTGCAGATGCTCCCTCATTACACTTTTATCAGAGCAGATGGCTACGGCTTCTTCGGAAACATGGTCGCCTACGGAACCTTTAAAATGATGGGAGACTATTCCGTCATCCAATATGTATTCAACGACTTGATTCATTTCAACAGTGTGATCTATCTTGATCTGCAGGTTAAGTCCGCGTCGCCACCCTTCAAGCGCAGTACTATACCCCCTCAACATATCCCCTCGGATACGTTCAGATAGCAGATCAAAAGGTTCTTCATTTTTTTTTGTCATTTTTCAAAGCCCTACTTTCCAAAAAAATAAATATTATAGATAAATTTATGCGGATATTGTATAAGTTTTTCACTTAAAAAGTAATGAAATAACAAACTGCGAACAAGACAAAATATATTTGGATTGTCATCTAGCATGAAGGAAGACGGGTCACTAATTAAAAATTTCCCTAAATTTATTGATGAGATGATAGCATCGATAAATGCTAAAGATAGTTGACTTAGAGAACACATTATAACCTTGTAATCCATCATTTAAGGATTACCAACATAAAGAGGAACCCAGGTATAACGATAAAATGAAAATTTCATAACTAAGAGTTATATTTTCATACCGGCCCCTCTGCAAGATGTTGGTTAAACTAAATGATCATCTATTCTTATCTAATTTATTTTTCAACTCGCCGAATTTTCTGACTGGAGCGCTTAAACGCCAAGAGGTGCTTGATTTGATCTTCTTGTACTCCTTCTTGTAAAAATCCCTCTCATTGACAAGATCAGTGTATTTCTCATCTTCTTTTTTCTTGGTGTCTTCTTTGATTCCAAGTGTATGTTCAAAGACATACTTATAATAATTGCTCCTCAAGTAGGCCACTTCAGAAACGATGGGTTTAGTCGCTGGACGATCGTTTGCTTCAAAAATATATAACTTACCATCACGATCAATTCCAACATCTATACCAAGCGACATGATATGGGTATCTCTGAGTTTTTCTATTTTATAAGGGATGAGTGCGCCTAGGTCATCCAATTTCTTATTGATGGCTTTCCATTCTTCACCGTAGTTTGCTTCCAGGAACTGCTTGACGTCGGCAATGCCGCCTCCCTGGTTGGTATTGGATATCACCTTTTGTCCGATGCCTATCCTGATATACTTTTTTGCGATTTCCCACTTGCCTTCTCCATTCTTCTCTAGATGTATCCTGCAGTCAAAAGGATCTCCCTGCAAAGTTTTGGAGCTGACGTATTTTTGAAGAATGAACTTTTTACCATCAATATTCTTATAATAAAAGTCCTTCATCTCCTCTTCATTGAGATATTCTTCTTCAGTATAGTGTCCGACTTTGTATTTATTGTCTTCCTTTTCGACTATATATACACCTTTACCTTGAATACCACCGGCAGGCTTCAGTACGAATTTCGGATAGGTTGTCGCATGTTTTTTTATGTCTTCATAGCTCTTTACGTCAAAAGTAGGAATGACAAACTCTTTGTATTTCGGATCGCTTTCCAGTGCTTCTTGAAACGCCCTTTTACTTAAAGGCTTTCTTCTGTTGTCTGATAGGAAAACTTTGTTTTTTAAGTATTTGGTTACTTCTCTGTTACGCTTCTTAAAATTATATGGATTGATGTCTATGAATTTTGGAATCTCTGTTTCTTTCACAACCCATTCGTTATTCAGGAAAAGCTTGCCAGTGGCGGTCCCTGTCTCAATATCTATATCGTTAGGCCTCAAATATACAAGTTCTATTCCATAATTGGTACATATCAAAGATGTGATTTTAGCTAATTCCGGTGGGTTTCTGAAAGCCCCCATCATCCCTACAAGCATGAGTCTCTCTCCTTTTTTAAATAAATCACGCTAAATATTATGACCAATCCCCGCCCACTGATCTATAATGTCGTTTCAGTGGAAGCCGGGGGGTGTTCGGCTATTCTGTTTCCACTACAAATCCCATTTTGTAGGGCGTGTATGCCATCTTCTTATCTTCTATCTTCACGTGGTCCACTCTAGATTTCTTCGATCCTTTATAGCAGACATCTATAAATTCATCGAAAATCTTTTCATCTGTAGACATAGCATCAATTTTAACTTGCTTTGGCCCATCCTTCCGGATAGTACCATGTATATTCCGTTTAAGAGCCTGTCGTCTAATATAGTTCATGTACCCTACTTTTTGAACTTTGCCGTTAACAGTTAAGCATTTGCGGTGCATTTCTTTTCTGGGAGCAGGGGCAACCACAACCTCTTCTGAAGCCCAAGTTTTTAGTGGTTCGATGATGCTGTGGTAATCGAAATAGGCCAAAGATTTTCTTTTCCCCACTGATTCCGGGAAATAGTAGTCAATAATTGCACCCGGGACGTCTCTCGCTTTACCCTCCCAAGGGAAAAGGTGGAAGCTGATTTCAGCAGTCGCATTTATTTCAAGCACTACCCCTTTGCGATTATCTTCAGAGTCAACGATGATATCCACGCCTGCATGCGGCAGGGAAGGTACAACTTTTAGGGCGTCAATCGCTATCTGTTTTACTTCTTCCGATATTTTATCGTTGGCCTCGATTGGATCTCCGCCTGAAGATAAGTTACTTTTCTCCCTAAGGTATAATACTTGTCCTTCAGGTAATATACTGTCCATATCCAGACCATTGTTTTTCAACGCAAGTTTAACTTCATAATCAATCTTGATTGGCTTTGGCGCCAGATAGGGATTATCTTTTCTGGCTTCATTCTTTTCCTCTATCAATTTACGGACAGATTGGACTCCGTCTCCAGTGATATTTGCAGGAATCCTGTTGGTTACCGCAACTACCTTTTCACCTACTACATATACCCGATATTCCTGACCGTGATGATGCTTTTCCAAGATGATGCTTTTATATCTCTTATATTTATCCTTGAAGTCATCCAACGCATCCTTCAGCGCCTCAATAGAATTTATATTAGTATAGACCCCCCTGCCCATACTGCCATTCAAAGGTTTGATGATGACTGGGAAACCAATACTTTCGGCATACTTAAACATCTGATCGTCATCTATATCAAAAATGTTGCCTTCTGGAGTTGGAACGCCTTGTTTTTTTAAAAGCTTCAATGTACTTTCTTTGTTACCACAAAGATTTACCGCCTTATTGGTTACTCCGTCTCCCCGTGAGCGCAGGAAATAATGGCTTTTATCCTCTGAGGATAGTGAGAAGAATTTTCCTTGAGTACTTCCACCGGCCCGATGCATTTTACACAAATCTGTCTCATCTTTATACCATGTTAACTTGAGGCCTCTCCGCCATCCTTCCAAAGCAACCGAGTATGCACATAACTTAAACCCTTTGATCCCCTCTACCACCTCTTCAGTGAGGTTATCTTTAAGTTCAACATTTCGTCCCGCCATTTTGCGCCTCCTTAATATTGATTTATTCAATTACTGATTTTTATCTAATATTCCGACAAATTGTATTTCAATTCTTTCTCTTTACCATTTTCTTGGATAATAACCTCAAAGGTCTGGTTACTTGCCATGATTTGCTTCTTTGGAAATTTTCATTTTCTTTTTTCAGTCTGGCTATCTCTTTTTCCAAGTCTTTATTAGTTTTATTTAAATCTACATTTGTCTTTTTTAAGTTCGTATTTGTTTTCTTCAGTTTCTGCAAGTGTCCATCATCAACAACTGGAATAGCTACTCTTTGCTCAGGTTCAGCTTTTTCACTTTTAGCAGTTCGAATGACTTCAAATCCTGCCTCCAGGATGCCTTGCCACTTGCCTTCTGTTATATTGTCTATCCGTACTCGTTTAGGAGGATACTTTGTCAATATTTCTTGGAAATTATTGACACTTCTTTCTGTACCAGCCACTACGATTAATACAGATTTATCACTTCGCATCTCTACGAAACCATTCAGATTAAAATACCTTGCTTTTTTACGGACAAAATTTACAAAACCAACTTTCTCCAGTTTGCCTTTAGTGATAAATGATTTTTTAATGATTTTTTCTTGCGGTAACACAGGCAAAATGATTTCATGTACATTTCCTGATTTTAGCATTTCCGTCACTTTAGTAAAATCAAAGTAAAGATCCGTTGTAATACGCTCTGTTCCAGGGAAGTAATAATCCATCAAAGCTGACGGTATATCTCGTGACTTTCCTTCTAGTGGAAACAAATGGCCGCCTAATCCCACACTTGTATTCAATTCAATTACTTTACCTATTCCGTCTCTTTCATCCACTATAAGGTCGACGCCACATTCGACAAGATCTGGCACAGATTTAGCAGCTTTTACCGCTACTTCCTTAACCTTACCATCAAGAATTTCTGTGGCATCCACAGGATCTCCCCCTGTAGAGAGGTTACTATTTTTTCTGAGAAGAATCTTCTCACCTTTTTGGGGGACGCTATCCAGAGTATAGTCATAATCTTTGATATTACGTTTGACCTCAGAATCGATTTTAATCGACCGACCCCGCACACTTGGAATCTGTTCGCGTTCTGCATTTTTTATTTTTATCAATTTTCGTAGGCTATTCACCCCGTCTCCGACTACATTCGCCGGCATACGATTGAGGCCTGCGAGGACTTCACCATTTAATACATATATCCTATACTCTTCACCGGGGATGAACTCTTCCAGAATAACCTCGTTGAATCCAAGTCTTTCTCTCACATATTCAAGCGCGTTTTTCAATTCTTCCTTGTTCCGGATATTGGCTACTACGCCTCTTCCCATTTTTCCACTAGCCGGTTTTACCACTATAGGAAAATCAAGATGATTCTCAGCATATTCAATAATTTCATCATTACTTTTACTTGTGAATTTTTGGCCCTTGGGGAATGGCACGCCTTCACTTTCCAAATATTTTTTTGTCCTTGTCTTACTTGAAGAGATTCCTTTAGCTCTACCTGTTACATCTGAGCCAGTTGAATATGTGAACTTCACTTCTCTAGTCCCGTCTGATATTGTGTAATTTATTATAATTTTTTTACGGAATTTGGATTTGAACTCATAAAAGCTGACTTTAAGGCCTCGCCTCCAAGCTTCAAGTGCTATTGCGTAGATACTCAATTTATCTCCACTGATTGTAGCAGGAATGCTGTCTTTCAAGTGGTCGAGCCATTCATCATTATTCAAAAATATCACATCTTTCACTATTTTCTTCATGCTTTACAGTCTGATTTTATTTTCTTTTTAAAATTGAAGATACTTTACGGACAGGAGCAGTGATTTTCCAGCTCGTACTTCCCCTCATCTTATTATATTCTTTCCTGAATTGATCACGTTCTTTTATCAATTCTTCCTTTTCATCCTCGAGGTTTTTAATCCGTTTATTCTGCTTTTTCTGTGTTGGCTGGAGTTTCGCATAACTTTTATGACGCGGCGATTTTTTATCGTTTCTTTCTTTATACATGTATTCCAGCACTTCTTCTGTTAAATCTCCAAACAATGGCTTTTCTGAAAGCAGCTGATAAAACCATGTACCGCCTTTAAAATTGGCCTCTAGAAATACAGGATATCCATCATACCCCACCACTATATCCCATGAAACGAAATCATGATGCAATATATTTTTATGTAGATCTATTACATACTGCTTAAACTCATCGAAATTAGGAATGGGTTCCATATCTTTAAAAGGAAAGCCCGTGGTGGGATGTGTGTCATGAATTTTAAAGCTTCTATCGAGGGCTTTATCCATAAACTCGCCATTATCTTTAACACCAATGGAGACGCCACCGTGGCTTGTATTATCGAGGACATTATTGTTGGCCCCGAACCTTGCGAAAGTTAAAAGATACCTTATCTCACCTTTCCATCTGAATGTAACCATTCGCAGTGTATTTACTGAATCTGGGTGGGGATTGGACATTATCGTATGCTGTTGTACAACTTTCTGGACCGAGAAGTTACCTCCGTACACTTTTTCCAGTGCCTGCATCGTCAACTTTCTCTCATCGAAATATAGGAAACCGCCACGGTAATATATTTTTTTAATTCCTTGCCCATTGTTCGTATTACTTGGTTTTACTATAAAATCCGCTTTAAAAGACAACATCTCACTTAAAGCTTCCGGTTCATCCAAATAATTGTTTTGCTGATCGAAATAAAGCCCATGTGCTCTCTTGATGACAGTCTTAGCTGACCTCTCCGCAGGAATTAACTTGTCATATAAATTCTTCTCTTTATAGCTCTCATTCATCTCCTGATCGTTAAAGAAAGGAATGACTTGATTCCAAGATATCTTATTATGTATCAGTCTCGGCTCTTTTTTGCCAGTATAGTTCATGTAGGCGATATGAAGTAGGGGGTCAACATCTATACGGTAATACTTCTTCCAATATGCTTTTACTTCTTCAATGAATACCTCATCTATCTCTTTCAACCATCCCGCTTTTTTATACTTTTTAAAGGCATCTGATTTTGTATCGATTCCCAATGATTTGTAATATTTAATTTCATTTCTATTCGTCTCCATACTATAATTTCCCCTTTGTTTTTTTGTTGCAGATTTATTGATATTACTTCCCAGTTCGGACTGTATAAAATATGACTGTCTAGCATTTTTTTAGTAGTCGATTCAATGATATCAGCCAAGGTTAATGAAAAAATGCCAAGCAAATTACATGTTATATTGGCATTAGCCCAAATATTCAATAGAGATATGAAATCCTATGACATAAATTCATGATAGTTTTGAATCTATCAAAGGCAAGCATTTCAGCTAGGAAGCACAGGATTAATTTGAAACTTTAAATTGCTGGAACCTTACGAGAAGCTTATAATCATTTATTCAACAATTTTTTCGCTTTTCTTAAGGGACTTGTCAGCCGCCAACTCGTACTATTCAGCATCTTATTATACTTCGCTTCCATCGACTTTTTATCTTTAATAAATCTTTTCTTGTCATCTTCATATTCTATACTCATCTTCTTAATCTTAGCTTCCAGCTCATCTATCTTCCTATTTGACGCAGCCGTCCTTGCCGTATTCTTTTTGTTGTTGGAAGCCTTCTTTTTATCATTTTCTAAAACTTCTAACCCAATGGTGCTAACGCCTTTGAATTCTTTCAATTCCGACGCTTCCATATTAAAGATTCTGGAACTCTTGCCTTCCGAATTCTCGACATATTTTTTAAATCCGGAGACTTTACTTTTGAGGCCTATTACGTTTATTTCTAATGTTTCTCTTGATTCTGCTTTTATGGATCCCTTCAGGTGGTTCTTCGCAGCTTCTTTTTTCAGACGCCTTAAGTAAGCAGGATTTAAATTTCTCCCTTTTACTTTCATCTGGATTTTATATTGTTGCTTATCTGGATACATAGGAATCGTCATCTCATCAGCATATCCTGACATGAAGGCATCTTTTACCGGCTTATACTCGAAATAAAAATTATTATTGATTTTTTTTGAGTTCGGGAAATAATAGTCAATTAGTTTTTTCGGCACATCAATAGCTTTTCCTTCGAAGGGGAAGACATGCATCATGATTTCCCCTTTTGTGTTAATTTCATTGACGACCCCTTCATTCTTCTCTTCGTTGATTATCATATCAATCGAACCTGTCGGCAGTCCTGGTATTGAATTCAGGGCATCTACGGCGTATTTCTTGAATTTTGGATCTATTGTGTCTGTGCATTCGACACTTAGACGTTTTCCTAAGTGTGTACCGTGTTTTCTGAGGAAGACGCGTTCCCCTTGTTCCGGGACGTCATCCAGTGATATATTTTTTTCTTTCAGGAAATCAATCATTTCGTCATCTATATTAATCGTTCTATTTTTAGTCGCCACATTATTTTTTATATCTATATTTCTGAGTTCAATTAGCTTTCTTATAGTCCGTTCGCCATCTCCTATCACATTTGAAGAATAGGATTTGGTGACTGCAATAACTTCATCCTCAATGACATAAAATCGAAAGTCGACACCATTTTCAAAATATTTTTCTATCAGCAAGGTATTTACATCAAATTCATCAAGTACTTTTAAAATTGACTCTTTCAACATTTTTTTAGATGTAATATGCGTCACTACGCCTCTGCCGCCACCCTTGTCTGTTGGTTTTATAACCAAGGGGTATCCCATCGAATCGCCAGCCTCACATATCTCATCAATCGAATAGTCTGCCAACTTGAAAGTTTGACTTTCAGGAATGGGAACAGCATTTTTTTTCATATATTCGTATGCTGTACTTTTATTTTCCGCTTTAGAAACAGCTTCTTTTGAAGATTTTGTTCCACGAGCGCAAATAAAACGGTGCATATCGTTATCATCTGAAAGAGAATACGTTATTGATGTAGAAGGCACTCTTCCTCCTCTTTTACTATTATAATACTTTAATTTCAATCCCCTTCTCCAACCTTCTAATGCTACAGTGTAAAAAGATAGCTGATAGTTATAGACGTCTTTTGGCAAGGCATCCTTCAAATGCGGTAATCGGTTTTCCATATCCATAAACTCTCTCCTAAAATAGAAATTAACTTATGTTGATTTCCTTTAGATATAGTAATGAAGCCATATAATAGGGCTATATATTAAATTTTTAACTTTTTAAGATGAACTTTTTAAGATGCTTCATTTTTCTTTTTATTTTCATATACTGGACGATAGGTACACTATGATATCCCTTTCTCAATTCAAGTATTTCTGACTTCAATCTTTTATTTTCTTTTTTCAGGGCATCATTCAAGTCATCCTTGTTTTGCCCTCGAGATTCATGAATACTAAATCCTTGCATTACTGGAGACACTCTTTTTTCACGTGATATCTTGATTTCCTTGTTTGAATAGCTTATCTTATTTTCCAATAGAGACTCAAAGGATTTAATGTTTCTTCTTTTCCCGCCTAACACTAAAGATAATTTCTCTCCGGAAATAGTGTTGGCAGAACCGCTAATTCTATACTTCCTGGCCGTGGTTTGAATCCACGTGACAAAACCTTCAGGGAACTCATCAGATGTCAGTATAAACTCGGTCAGCTCAACACTATTCGGAATTCGAGGAATCTCTATGTAATTGGAATTGCCCTTTACAAAAGATTCATAAACATGGTCAAAGTCAAAGTATAGTTTAGAGGATTCTTCGCGGTCATAATTTTTAGTTTCAGGGAAATAATAATCTATTATGGCTGAGGGGACATCTCTCGCCTGTCCATAAGACGGAAATAAGTGTGTCCTGATATGGGCCCTGGAGTTGACTTCCAGTACAACGCCCTCATTATTCTCCTTATCGATCATCATATCTACACCACCCTGGATAAGGGTAGGTATCGCCTTGATCGCATTGACAGCAATCTGCTTCATTTCGTCAGTTGTCTCATCAGTCACGTCAACCGCTTCTCCCCCGGAAGATACATTGTTCTTGGACTTCAGAAATACGACTTCGCCCTCGCTTGGGACAGACTTCATCGTGTATCCCAGTCTTGTCAGCATCTCTTTTGTTTCAGAGTTTGTTTTAATCGGTTTGTTCGCTAAGGATGGAATATTCATCCGTTCTTCATTTTTATATTTCAATAGTTGCTGGATGGTGTCTTTTCCGTTTCCGGTGACGCTTGCAGGATCCCGTTTAAAGATGCCAACGACCTCATCCCCGACCACATATAGGCGATGATCCTCACCTTGGAAATATTTCTCCACTATTACATTTTCATTTTTAAGTTGACCTCTTACATATTGGAGTGCTTGCTGCATTTCTTCAGCATTTTTGATGTTTGCTATGACGCCAACTCCTCCTGTCCCATCAGTCGGCTTCAGAACTACAGGATAACCTAGCTGTTCAGCGTATTCCATTATTTCATCATCACCATTATCTCCGTTGAATACCTCTCCCTGAGGTGTCTTCACACCCGCTTCAGTAAGGTATTTCTTGGTGAGGTCTTTATTGATGCATATTTTGACGGCTTCCTTCGACACCAGGTCTCCTCTTGTTATCTGGAAATAGTGAGATCTCTTTTTATTGCTCAACACGTATTCAACTACTTTTGATTCTCTTCTGAAATAGTTGACCTTAATCTTTAGATCTAAGCCTCTTCTCCAGCCCTCCAGCGCAATACTGTAACCGCTAGACATATAACCGTGAGCGTGTTCGGGTAACGCGTCCTTAAGTTGCGGAAGGTATCTCACATCGCTATTACTCATGTTAGGATGCCCCTTTTATCAATTTTATGAAATAATCATCTCTGGAATGAATTCTCCAAGCCGTTCTTTCAAATCTTGGTATACCTTTTTGCTTTCGAAGTCCCCATGGTCCGTCTTGATATATTCTCTTTCTTTCACTATGTCCTCAAGCATATATAATTTATAGTTTTTCTTATCTGTACTGTCGGTGAATGTCAATTTCAGATTTGGCTTACTTACTTTAAGTATCGGGTTGTCATTTGAGGGTTTTTCGATATCAACCGTCATTATCGCCCCTATTTGTCTATATAACCCTTTCTGCCCCGAGAAGAAGTTTCCTAAGGAATACATTGCCAGTGTTTCTTTTCCTCTGGAATTCAATATAAACTCAGGCGGTTGGAGGACATGAGGATGATGGCCTATTATCACATCGGCGCCAGCATCAGATAAAGAAGCGGATATTTCTCTCTGATCGGTTGTCGGTCGCATCTGATACTCTTTGCCGTAATGTAGTGACAATACAACAACATCAGCTAAACCTTCAGATTTAACTTTCCTTATCTTCCGTTCGATTTCCCTTACATTCATACGTTCGTAATGATCGACCATGTATGGTTTGTCCTTAGGCAGTTTGACTGCCTTCATCTTTCGAGTATATGATATGAAGCACACTTTCAAACCATTCTTTTCGACTATCCTGAGTCTTTCCTGGTCTTCTGCTGATTTGTAGGCTCCAACATAATCTAGCCCTATTTTTTCCCAATTTTCAATGGATTTCAGGACACCTTCTTCCCCTTTATCCATGATGTGGTTATTAGCCAGAGTCACCATATCCACACCAAATTTTTTTAATGTGTAGCCAATCTCCATCGGACTGTTGAACTTAGGATAATTCGATATGCCAAGTTCTTCTCCTCCAATGATTGATTCCTGGTTTACGATGGTCAAATCCCCTTGTTCTAAGTAGGGCCTAGCCTCGCTTAAAAGAGAATCAAAATTATAGCCTGGTCTTATTTTTCTTTTTGCTTTTCTACATAATCTTGTATGGAGGAGGATGTCCCCCGTCGCTACTAATGTAATTTTATTCGTCATTTTCCCACCATCTTTATCTTTATTCATCTTCTTTTTATTTCAAATCCTATCCGGATCCTTTTTTCCCACACATAATCTTTTATGGCTGATACTTGGGCACGCCTTGGCCCTTCAAAACACAAGTCTTTGAATTTTTCGACTCGATTTTTGTCGGTGCCCCCGACGACGACTACCACATCACCATTTTTCAAGTTTCGTGCGTAACCATGGAGGCCTTCCCTGATTGCGTTCCTTTCAGCCCATACGCGGTAGCCGACGCCCTGAACTTTGCCTGAAATCACGTAGCGCTTCGCATAGATTTCACCTTTTGGCGCATTGGTGACCGTAAGTGATTGGATGGCGTTGCTGCGGAGTTGGTCGAGTATCCCCTTGTAGTCGAAGTAAAGTCTATTGCTTCTTTCAATATCCTTTGTTTCCGGGAAGTAATAGTCGATGATCTCCTCGGCGATATTGCGATGCGTCCCATGGATCGGGAATGTGTGGAGTGCTGTACCTGCAGTGCTGTTGACTTCGATCACTACAGCCTGGTCTCCATCCACTATCATATCCACGCCTGCGTGGAGCAGGCCGGGAATGGCTTTGACCGCTTCTACCGCAACGCGCTGCACTTCAGGGCTGATGTCATCGGTAATATCAACGGAGTCGCCCCCTGAAGACATGTTGCTTTCACCCTTAAGGTAGACAATTTGTTCTGCATCAATGATATCTTCCAGATGATAACCCTGTTTGGCCAGGTAATCCTCGAGTCTGTCATCAATCTTAATCAGCCGTGTCGCGGTATGCGGGTTCTGTTTCCTCAATTCATTCTTATCGTTGATCAGCTGTTCAATGGAAGTGCGACCGTCACCTGTAACGTTTGCCGGTATGCGCTTGGTGGCGGCGATGGCTTCGTCGCCCACTACATATACCCGCATTTCCTCACCTTCTACATGCTGTTCCACAAGAAAATCTGTATAGTCGAATGTCTTTTTGATATATGCAAGGTTTTCCAGAAACGCTTCAGGCGATTGGATATTGGTCGCCACGCCCTTACCGAGACTGCCAAATGTCGGTTTCAACACAAAAGGTCCTGATTTTTCGAAGACCCTTTCGGCCACGGCTTCGGCATCATCGTCACCTGTGAAACCAAAGCCTTCCGGGACGGGCACCCCAGCCTGCCCGAGATACTGTTTCGTCTGTTCCTTGTCCGTACCGATATCCACCGCTTCATTTGAGACTTTGTCGCCTCTCGATCTATAGAAGAAATGGGTTTTATCATCTGAAGCGAGTGAGAAGAGTTTGCCGATGGGGTCGAATCCGATCAGCCGGATATCGGTTTCCGTGCTTCCATGTTCATGGAAGGTCAACGTCAACCCCCGGCGCCATCCTTCCAACGCCAGCATATAGGCGTCCAAGTTGAAACGGCGCACCCCTCTGAGCATCTCCTTATCCAACCAGTCAGGATAGATTTCTGTCATGTGAATCCTCCTCATCCTGTTTATTTGCTGCGCTTATTCTTAATCTGCTGACTTAACATCCGAAGCGGCTTTGTCGCTTTCCAGGAAGTGCTGTTTACGATATGTTTATTATCTTTGACGATCCTGTCCCTCTGCTTCTTCAGATGCTTCAGATCGTCCTCCATCTTGCGCAGGGCATGTTGGACGGATTTGACGCTTCTGGTATTGTATTTCTCTGCGATTTCAAATCCAACGGTAACAGGTTCGTCCCACTTCTCTGCAGTGACTTTATTTATCTTTGAAGCTTGTGGATAGTTATGGATCTGCTTCTTGAATTCATTGATCATCGCCTTATCGGTGCCGGCTACGATGATTTCAATCTCATCGAACACCATATTTTTGACGTAGCCATGGAGATTGCGGTCGAGCGCCTCTTTCTTCAGGAAACGGTGGAAGCTGTAGCGCTGGACATCGCCCTTTACGACATAGCGTCTGGCATACAGTTCACCCATTGGTGCCGGCGCCACTTCAACTTCCAGTGCAGCCCGGTTCTCGAGTGGTTCCAGCACATTGATGAAATCAAAATATACTTTGGAGCCGGTCGTGTCCATCCCTTTTGTTTCCGGGAAATAATAATCGATGATCGCACCTGGGATATCACGCGCCGTACCGCGCAGCGGGAAGAGTGCCCCACCGATCTGGGCGGTCGGGTTCAGTTCAATGACGACGGCCGGCACATCCTGCGCCCGGTTTTCATTGACGATGATATCCACCCCACCGTGCTTGAAGCCTGGAATGGCTTTTAATGCATCGACTGCAATCTGCTTGATTTCATCGGACAGTTCGTCGGTGGCATCAAGCGGGTCACCGCCCGTCGAAACATTGGTCTTCTTCCTCAGATAGACTCGTTCCCCCTTCTCCGGAATGCTGGTCAGGGCGTACCCCGCTTCCTGGATGTACTCCGGAATCTCCTTATCGATTTCTATCAGACAGCTGTTTAGGCGCGCATTCTTACGCCTTTCCCTGTTCTTCAACTTTATAAGCCCATTGATGTCGTGTACGCCGTCACCGATGACGTTCGCCGGCTTGCGGTTGTAGATGGCGATGACCGAGTCATCCACCACATAGACCCGATATTCCTCACCGTTGACATGCTGCTCGACAATCACTTCCTGATAGCCAAGCTCCTGGCGGATGTAATGGAGGGCATCAAGAAATTCCGCATCATTCCTGATGTTGGTCACTACGCCATCACCCTGGCTTGCATTCGTCGGCTTCAACACAAGAGGGTAGTCGATCGTCTTCGAATAGCTGATGATCTCCTCATCGGTCGCTGTTTCAGAGAACCCTTTACCGAGCGGGACCGGCACGCCTTTTTCTTTGAGTACTTCTTTAGTATCGTCCTTTTCGGAGCCGATGATGACCGCTTCATTGCTTACAAGGTCGCCGCGCGTCCTGAAGAAATAATGCGTCTTCTCTTCCGACGCCAGTGAGAACAGCCGACCGGGTGGGTTCACTCCGAATATGATCATATCATCGAAGTGCTCCGAATCTTTCGTGTACCAAGTCAATTTGAGTCCTCTGCGCCAGCCTTCAAGCGCTACAGCATAGGCATCCAGGCGCGTCTTTCTGGCATTTTTGACAATTTCCCCCGTGAGTTGGGGCAGACTGATGCCTTCATTTTCTTTCACTGTGGTTTCCCCCTTACATCATTTTCATTTGCGGTTCTTCTTGACCTTTTTGACGATTCCGCCAGCCAGGCGCACCGGCATCGTCACTTTCCACGAAGTACTGCCCTGGAACTTTCTGTTTTCGACTTCTGCCTTCTTTCTTTCATAGTCGGTGATATCGAGTGCTCTCTTATATTCCTTTAGTGCCTTCAACTGATCCTTCAGATCGGACTTGATTTCAAATCCTGCTTTTATCGGCCCGTCATATTCTTCTTTTGTGACTTCAAAGATTTGAGCCCGTTCCTCATCTTCCCATAATCCGTTTTCGAAGTCGTCGACCATTTCCTGATCATTGCCGCCGACCACCACTTCGATGGCATCGTCCTCGACGCTCATTACATAGCCATGGAGATTGCGTTCAAACGCCTGTTTACGCAGGCCGCGATGATAGCCTATATTCTGAACATAGCCCGTCACCCTGTATTTCTTCGCGTAGATTGTACCGGTTGGCGACGGTGCAACAGTGGTCTTGACAGCGTCTCTTGCCTGCAATGGGTCGAGTAGGTCGTGGAAGTCGAAATAGGTACGTGTCCGGTCCACATCATGATGCGTCGTTTCCGGGAAATAATAGTCGATGATATGGGCTGGGATATCCCGCGCCTGGCCTTCTACCGGATACAACAATCCACCAAGCTGGGACGTCGGGTTCAATTCGATGACGTAGCCTGTCTCTTTGCCTGCTTCACCTGAAATCATCATGTCGACCGCACCATGAGTCAATCCTGGTATGGACTCTAAAGCCGCCGTTGCCGTCTCTTTTATATGATTGGGGAGCGTATCGAATACATCCACAGGATCGCCCCCGATCGAGATGTTTCCTTTATCGCTCAAATATACCGTTTCGCCTCTGGTCGGTACCGTACTGAGGTCATAGTTGCTGCGGGCGAGGTAGTCTTCTGTGTTCTTGTCGATGATGATCGGACAGCTTATGAGCCTTGGGTTCTCCCGTCTTAGGGTATTCTTCTGCCTGATCAGCTGTCTGATGGCATGTTTACCGTCGCCAGTGACATTAGGCGGAATCCTATGCATGGCAGCAACAGTCTGGCCATCGACGACATAGAATCTATGGTCCCGTCCTTTAATGTACTGTTCCACTATGACTTCCTGGAACCCATCCTTCTCGCGCACATCGACCAGAGCCCGCTCCAGTTCGCCGGTGCTCAATATATTCGTGACGACACCTTTGCCGAAGCTGCCATCAGTCGGCTTCAGCACAACGGGGTAGCCGAGCTCTGCCGCATACTTAATGATGGCATCATTCTTTTCATCGGCACCAAATTGTCTGCCCTCCGGCACGGGGACACCCGCTTTCGTCAACGCCACTTTCGTTTCATGCTTATCCTTGCCGGCAAGTACCGCCTCACTCGTCACTTTATCGCCGCGTGATCTGAAGAAGTAGTGGGTCCGGTCTTTTGAGCTGAGTGAAAAGAGCTGTCCCGGCCGGTCCACCGACCACGTCTCCATATCCTTGAAATTCTCCGAGTCCTTTACATGCCATCTGAGCTTCAGCCCTCGCCGCCAGCCTTCCAGTGCGACGGCATATGCATCCAAAAATGTGCCTTCAACTTCCGCTACGATTTCCGCTGATAAATGGGGCAGCCAGTTACCGTTCATCTCCATCATGCATTCCTCCTGATTTCCATCTTCACGTGCCGCTTCATTCCTTTAATTCCTCATATGTACTGAATACCTTATGCTCAAACAAATCCTGCTCAAGACGGGCCTCCGCTTCAAGGAAACAATCACCCATCCGCTGATCTGTCTCTTTACTGAAACCGTCGTAATCACCGGGTTTTGGTGTGAATTCTCCAAATACCAATCCTGTCTCCGAACGCAGAAAGTCGATCCGTATGAACGGGGCTGGGATTTCGGCGCTCATGGCAGCTGCCATGTTCATCTCTTCCTGGCTCACCCCTTTACCATTGAACGGGACCTCGTCATATTTACCTGTGACCACCCTCTTGCTTTGGGCATCCCACCAGCAGTATTTGAGTTCGGGATAGCGCTTGATTTCAAGCACCAGGCCAACTTTACCGTAGAAGCAGTAGAATTTGACGTCGCTTGCGGGCAGTTGATTCACCGTATCCTCAAGGATCTGCTCTTCGACCATCCAGTTGTCATGTGCCACCGATTTGTCGGCGAGGTCCTGCTTCATGCTTGTAATGAGTGCATCGCTGCTGGTGAGTGCTTTTGCACGTTTGAGGTCTATTATATCATTTTGGCTGTTGATGAGATACACCCCACGGGCACCTGCACCGTCCACCGGCTTGACGACGGTCATGGCTTCAACCGGCAATGTTTCTATTGTGTAGGTCCGGTCATGTGTATGCGGCCGTTTGACGCCAAGGGCATCAGCAAATCGGATGCCTGTCTGCTTGTCGTCCAGCAGCCATTCAGGCAAGTCCCCTGCAAGCTGGCCTTTCCTTATACGCATGTTGAGGCTTGCACTGAAGGAGGCTGCCTGCCTAAGCGGCATCGGATCTCCGGCGAACGCTTCCCGCATCATGAATTCCGGGATATCTTCAATCTTCAGGCCGTCCATCAGCATGGCGTAGACCATCTGCCTGGCAGGTGTCTCTTCTTTCATCGACAACCGTCCGGCGAATGTCAATGCATCCCTATAATCTTCATCAAGCTGTTTCTTCCGTCTGACGGCCTGTTCGATGAAATGCATAAGGTTTGCGTCATTGTCGATTTCCCGCACAGCGTTTTGTATCTTGACCCGGTTCATCGCGCCAGCGTCAAGTTCGGCGAGGTGATGCTTCATGGCCAGTTCTTCATTTTCCCTTAAGGCAGAGTCGAGTGCCGCTTCAAGGATTTCCTTTTCCCCGTCCTGCGGCGCGTCTTTTTGAATCCACCCGAGCCGTTTTGCTGTGCGGTATGTCCGGCTGTCTTCGATCTGGCCGATCCGTTTAGTCATAGCTGCTGTATTTTGAGATGCTTTCCTGACTTCAGCCCTGGTCTCCATCAGTGCCTTAAGTAGTTTGCTGCTTGTTCCTCCATGTTCCGTCGCCATGTTGCGCCCTCCTTCATATTCTGGATATGGCTTCATATCAGCCAGTCCTTCAATTTGGCTGCATAATCCGTCCAATCTTCTGCAGATAGTCTGATGCCGCTGCGGTTGATCCTCTGTCTTGCCGCACTGTCTACAGGATGCCATATGATTGCCTTGCCGACATATTCGGCGGCGTTCCTTGCACATTTCCTGAGATCTTGCCCGGTGCCGTCCGTAATGCCGCGTGCTATGCGTGCCTTGACACTCGGCACATGGTGCTGGTGGACCATGAACACTTCGGGATGCCTGATGAGCAATACCTCGGCATGGATCGATTCACCGTAGACGAGCATCTGGACGCTGTCCCCATCGATTATCCGGCGGATGCTTTCGTCGACCTTGATCGGGAGCGTTGCGTCATAGTGGTTCATCTGGATCAGTCCGGTGCGTAAGCCCCGTTGTCTGTTCGCTTCGATTTCCCTGATTGTTGACTGGTGGCGGGCTGCAGGCAGGCGGAAGTCGCCGATCATGACGACATCGAATGTCCTGTGGCCTTCTGGTTTTTCTTCCCGGCTGATCCACATCGGTTCCGGTACCGGGTATGGGCGCGCCGTTTGGCCGGGCAGATACTTCAAGGCCCCGGATGCAGCATTTTGATGATGCCTCCTATGCACTTCCGCATATTCCTTCCTGACACCCATCAGAAACCCTTTATAGCCAAAAGCTGCACTGCCGGTCAGTGAGCCGGAGGCCTGCCTAGGAAAGGAGAGCGGTCCGCTGTCGAGATCGACCAGGGCCTGTGCACCAAACAGTGCCACGAGTCGCCTCTTGAACTCACTGTCCGCCGCGAAGCGCACCTCGTCCCAATATCCGGCTTGTTCAAGCACTTCTTTTCTTCTGAACATCAACGAGGACATGTTCGGGAATATATAGCGTCCCGGCGTGCCCCGTCTATGCAGCTTCAGTGTCTCGGTCAGCCTGGAGTGCGCCGAGGTGTTGGCGATGAGGCCGTCGTTGCAGAGCAGATGTTGGGCTTGGATGGCGATTTTTTCGGGATGCGACCAATCGTCTGCGTCGTTGACTGTGACGAGCAGCCCGGTCGCTTCTTTCAGTGCCAGGTTGCGCGCAACATATGGGCCGCTGTTGACCGGAGTGGACAAGATCTTTACCCGGTCGTCCATCGCCTGGAAGTCTCTGGCGACTGACAGGGTGTCATCCGTACTGCAGTCGTCGACTATGATGAGTTCGATGTTCTGCCAAGTCTGGTTGAGGATGGAAGTGATCCCCGTCCTGATGCCGGCCTCCGAATTGTAGGCCGGCATGATCACTGTGACCTTCGGCCCCCGGACTTCCTTCAGTTTGTGTGCCACGCTCAAGTCTTCATACGTATTGCCGGTGAACATGATTGGGGCCAAGTCATATAGCGCGGTGGCTTTATTGATCCATGCTGCGCGACGTGCCAAATTTTCTTCAAGGTTCGCCATGGCCAAGTACAGATCGGCATGGTGCTGGTGCATCACGGTTGATAGTATGGCTTCGGCCGATTGCGTAAAACCAAGCAGCGCGGCACTTTCTGCCGTAATGATCGCGGCACGCCTCAAACCGTCTCGGTCGTGGAGGCCCCGGACGGCGTCCGGCGCATAATGGAACACCTGCCTGGCGTCGGCCGGCGTGTAGGCATTGGCGTGCCACAGGGCCAGTTCCCACGCTGCGGCCTGCTTGAGGTTTTTATCCCGCGTCGTGCGGTGCAAAGCTTTCAGGTCGCGCAGCGCCTGCTCTGTAAAGCCGAGCTCGTACAGATGGCGGGTATATGGCTTAAGGCGGTTGTGGGCGTCCTTTTTCCTGTAGGCGCTGCTGTAGAGCCACTTGCGGTTGCGCCGCCCCAATATATAGCTCCCCGTCGTACGCACCGCCTGTTTCAGCCTCCGCGGCAAGGCGGTTGTAAAGGCAAGCCGCCGCTCCGCTTCATTGAATGCCGCACGGCGCTGCCTGAGCATGGCAGCGGTCGTCCGCTCCGCTTCAGTTGCCGCTTCAAGGCGTTCCTTCAAATCGGCCAGTTCGTTCTCGAATCCGTTTGTACTATTCATGTGGCATGCCCCCGGTCTGGTCGCTGCCAAATGCTGCACGTAAAGCTGCATCTTCAAAGTGCCAAGGGCCCGTCACGGTGAAGTACTCTGCCATCCGGCCGATGGCAACAGGCAGCTGACTGTCATCGATTTGTTGATTTCCTGCTATATGGATGGTTTCCACTGTTATTTCAGGGCGGTATTTCTGCCATTCACTGAATGCTTCAAGGTCCGTCACGATCAGCTTTTGGGCATTGATCTTTTCTCCGTAGACGAGCATCTGGAGAGTTTCGCCATCCAGCATCTCCCGGATACCTCGGGCAACGTCCCTGCCATCATCGGGATCATATGTGTAGAGCTGCACGAGTCCGATCCGCGCGTGATTTTCCTTGAGTGTCCGGAGGCGTTTTATATGTGCATCCTCATTGGCGCGGAAATCCGCAACTACAACGATGTCGAAGACCCGCCAGCCATCCGTCTTCCCTTCACGGTCGGGCCACATCGGTTCAGGGACCGGGAATGGCCTCGGATTTTGCGGATAGCTGTAATACAGGCTGTCTGACGTCGCATGATGATGTTCCAGGCTGTCGACATACTCTTTTCTCGCCCCCATGAAAAAGCCATCATAACCGAATGCGGAACTGCCCGTAAGCGAAGCCGTCGATTGTCTGGGAAGCGACAGCGGGCCGGTATCGAGGTCAATGTAGCGTCCTTGACCGAATGTTTTGACCAGACGGCGCTTGAATTCACCGTCTCCGGCAAAGCGCACGCTGTCCCAGTGCCCGAGTTTATCCATGACCACTTCCCTTCTGAACATCATCGATGACATGTTCGGGAAGATGTACTTGCCGGGGGTGCCCCGTCTGTAGAGCTTCAGATCTTCCGTCAGGCGTGCATGGCCGGAGGTGTTCGCCACGACCTTCGGGTACGCCATCAGATGTCTCGCCTGCACCTCGATTTTCTGGCTATGCGACCAGTCATCCGCGTCATTGACCGTGATGAATTCCCCCTCTGCTGCATCGAGTGCGATATTGCGCGCGACGTAGGGGCCGCTGTTTTCCGGTGTCGCCATTACCCGCACCCGTGGATCCTGGGCCGCATATTCGGCTGCAATCGCTTTTGTGTCATCCGGACTGCAGTCATCGACGATGATGAGCTCCAAGTTCTGCCATGTCTGACCAAGAATCGATTCGATTGCAATGCGGATGCCCTTACCGGCCTTGAACGCCGGCAGGATAACGGACACTTTCGTGCCATCTGCAATGGTCTGTGCGGATGGTTCTGTCAACAGCGCATCATAGGACGGCATTCCATCAGTAAATTTGATCGGCTGCAAATCATGCATACGGAAGGCTTCATTGATCAGCACCATGCGCCGGTCGATGTCCGCTTCAAGGTTGGCAAGACCAAGGCATAGATCAGGATGCGGTTGTGCCTCGAGATGACTGGACAACAGCCTTATAGCCGCTTTCCTCTGCCCGGTGCGGTCCAGACACTCGGCTTTGACGATGGCGAGACGCCGCTTCTGGTCGGGCCCATCCTCTTTGGAATAGGCATCATCCAGATATTCAAGCGCCCGCTGTGCCCCTTCCACATCATTTCTGTTGGCATGCCAAAGACTCATCTCCCAGGAGATGAGTCTTTTGATGTCTGGATTATCGGTCTCGTCGCGGAGCTTTCGCATACCATCAAGCGCCCGCTCAGTAAAGCCGAGCGTATAGAGATGGTGCTTCAATGACTTCACGCGGCGCCGTTCTGTGAACTTCTTGCCGTTCAACAGACGGATGACCGTATCCTTTTGGGTTTGTGTAAGCATATCACCGATCCGTTTGCGCTGATTTTCGTTGAATAATGAATAGACCACCCAGTCTACCGGTTTGGAGAGTATTTTCTTGATCATGGAAAGTACCGCCTTCTTCAATTATTTATCTGCGCCTTGGGACGCCGGCTGCTTATTGGCGCCTTGCTTCTTTCTTACTGCCTGATTTTTCTGGGGGACTCTCTTACCTGCACCCCTGCGTCCTGCCAGTTTCTTCTGCGCTGGTTTCAAGAGACCCTGGGCCTCCCTATATTTATAGACTGCCTCCTCAGCACTGCCGTCAAACATCACCCTGCCCTGCTCCATCCATATACCGCGTGTACAGAGCTTTTCGATGAACGGTAGGCTGTGGGAGACGATGATGACCACTTTGGCGCGGCTCATCATCTCCTGGATGCGCTCGCTCGCCTTCTGCTGGAAAGCGAGGTCGCCGGTCGACAGCGCCTCATCCACGATAAAGATGTCTGGCTGGAGGTTGGCGGCGATGCTGAAGCCGAGACGGGCCTTCTGGCCGCTTGAGAAGTCTTTGACCGGCTTTTTGACTTTATCGCCAAGGCCGGTGAATTCGATAATCTGATCGAATTTTTCATCCACACGTTTTTTCGGGATGCCGAGCAGCAAAGCATTCAGGTAGATGTTGTCTTCCCCGGTCAAATGCGGGTTGAAGCCTGTGCCATAGCCGAGGAGGGCACTCGTTTCGCCATGGAGTTCCATCTCGCCTTCATCCGGCCGCAATATTTTGGTCAATGTCTTGCATAATGTACTCTTGCCGGCGCCATTATGGCCGATGATACCGACCACTTCGCCTTCATGGACTTCAAAGTTCACATCCTTCAATGCCCAAAATGTGCCTGTATTCAATTTGTAGGAGACGCCGACGCCTGAAGCCCGGATGACCACATTATCCTTCATCTCGGTTTCCGTCTTCTGCAGCTCGAGTTTGCCCTGCTTCCGCTTCGGTCTTTTTGGCACGGTCTGGCGGTAGTTGGCGATGACCGTCTTCGGCTCGCCAATCTCACGCACAGTGCCTTTATCGAGCCACATCACCCTATCACAGTGCCTTTGCGCATAACGCAGGCTATGCGTGACCAGAATGACCATCTTCGCCTGTTTGACGAGCGACTGCATCTTTTCTGCGGCCTTCTTTGAAAACTTCGCATCACCCGTGTTCAATGCTTCATCGAGAATCAGAATTTCAGGATGCAGGTGCGACGCTACGCTGAAGCCGAGCCTTGATTTCATCCCACTTGAATAATACTTCATGGGTTCGTCGAAAAACTGGCCGAGATCGGAAAATTCCTTGATGTCTTCGATGTAGAGGTCGATCTCCTTCTTATCGATGCCGAGCATCATGCCGTTCAAGTAGACATTCTCCTTGCCGGGCAGTTCAGGGTTGAAGCCCATGCCGAATGAGAACAGGGCGGTAACTTTGCCTTTGACGTCCATCACCCCATAATCTTCCCGCAGTATGCCTGAAATGATGCGCGAAATCGTGGACTTGCCTGCACCGTTGGAACCGATGATGCCGAGTATCTCGCCTTCCATCCCTTCAAAACTGATGTCTTTGAGCGGATGGACGAGCTGCCGCTCCGGCAGGCGCCACTCCTTGAAGAAGTCGAGCACCCTGGATTTGAAGTCGGCGGCATGGTTCCCCGAGAAGAAGCTGACGCCGACCCCTTCGGCTTTGACGACTGCTTCCTTGTCATCTGTATGTGTATTATCCAGTTCGGATCCGTTAACTTGAGTCAATCCAAAAACCCTCTTTTTTATAATGATCGCCTTGTTACAGCGCCTTAATGATCTTATATTCGTTGCGGCTGTAGTACCACAGCATGAAGCCGATCGCTAGAGCCGACAGCACAAATATGATGCCGAGGCCCATGAAGTTCGGTACATTGCCGTACATGAGTATATCCCGGTAGGCCGTCACGATGACGGCGACGGGGTTGTATGTCACTGCCCAGCCGTACTCAGGCGGCAGCCTACCGCCCTCCCAGATGATCGGGGAGGCATAGAAGAATACGCGGGTGACGTACTGGAGCACATTTTCGAGGTCCCTGACGAACACCGTCACGTAGGCCAGGATCATGCCGATCGCAAGCAGGAAGACGGTCTGGATGATGATCAGGAGCGGCAGGAACACAATTTCCCACCCCGGCATCACCCTATACACGGCCAGGAATGCTGCGATGACCAGGAACCCGAACGCAAAGTTGAACAGCTGGGTCAGCGTAAATGAAATCGGAAACAGCGATTTCGGCAGATAGACCTGGCTGACGATCGAGCTGTACTGCATGATCGATTTCGATGATGAATTCAATGTCGAACTGATGCACCGCCATACTATAAGTCCGATGACCAGGAACAGCGGGAAATTCTCAGGCCCCGCCCGGTCCAGTATGATGACGACCAGGAAGTAGAAGACAAGCACGTTCAGAAGCGGGTCGAGCAGCCACCACAGGTAGCCAAGATAACTGTTGCGGTGTTCCGCCTTCAGCCCCGACCGCACCAGATAATAGAGTAGATCTTTGCGATCCAGCATTTCCTGCAAATATGTTTTCATGATTGGATAAGACACCGCCCATTTTCACTAAGATTCTGATTTGATCTGATCCTTCTTTACGACCAGTTTATATTTTATGAGGTCCTTTACAGCAATCATCGCGTAATGGCTGAAATACCATATCGTACTGATGATGCTTTGGGATTCGATGTTGCGGAAGAGATACCAATTGCGCTTGGCTGCCTTCCATTTGTTGCTTGAGATCGATCCGCCGACCACCCGGTACCAGGCAAGCGTCTCTTCCAGTCCGTAGGCCGTGAAGCCGCGCCTGGTCAATTCGAGCCATAATGCATAGTCCTGGCGGGTGCGGATATTGACCATCCGGACTGCACCGGTCTTCTCTGTATCCAGCATGACCGTCAGACACCCGATGACGCAACGCTTCATCAGCGCATCCCAATCGACCGTTTCCGGCGTCTTCGACAAATAGCCCGTCGGGGTACCGTCTTCCAGGGTGCGCTCATATGATGTGAACGAAAACGCAATATCCTTCTCCTGCATGAACCGCAGCTGATGTTCGAGCTTTTCCGGCAGCCATCTGTCGTCACTGTCCAAAAACGCGATGTAGCGCCCGCGGGCATTTTCAATCGCCGTGTTGCGCGCCACGGCAGAGCCCGAATTCTCTTCGAGTTCGATCAGGCGGATGCGCGGATCCTCTTGCTGCATTGCTGTTATGTAATCGACCGTCCGGTCGGTCGACTGGTCATCGACGATGATCATCTCCCAATCCGTGTACGTCTGGTCGAGGACCGATTGAACCGCATCCCTGATGAAGCGCTCTGCATTATATGCCGGCGTGATGACCGAAATCGTCGGTCTGTGTGATTCCATCATTTGCCGCTAACACCTTCCTCCCTAAAAGATGCTGGCCTGTCCGAGAGGGCATCGTACCATTTGATGAGTATCCGCTCCTGCGTCTGCCAGTTCAATTCCTGCGCTACTGCCCGTCTGCCGTTCTCGCCCATCTGCCTTGCCGCTTCCGGGTTCTCCTTCAAATAGCGGAGCGCTGCTTTTATCGCGTCGTCATCTTCTGGATCGACGGCGATGCCACATGCGTACTTGTCGACGAATGCCTGCCATACGGGGAAGTCCGAGCAGATGATCGGCAGCCCGGCATTCATATACTCGAAGAATTTGGTCAGTTCCTTGTTGCGGTAGTGCTCTGTCTTCGGGAAGATCGCAAGGCCCGCCAGCCAGTGGCGCTCCAGGTACTTGTCTTCGATCCTCCCCTTTTCGACGAAGCTGTCGATGCCTTCTATATGGAGCCGTGACTTCCCTTCACCTGCCGTCTGGTACATCTCTTCAGCCAAGGCGCTGGGACATTTGCCGATGAAATGCACATCGAGGTCCGGGTCGATATTGGGCAATTTGGCGTGATAAAGGGCGCCGCGCACATGCGAGACGTTCCCCGTATACAGCACGCTGTCTTCAGCATGCCCTGAACGTTCATGGGCCAAAAAGCGCTCATTGACCACCGGATAGTTCAATATCCATACACCATCCGGGTAGGCGTCCCTATAGTACTTTTCGGCCAGTGACACGCCCATGTCCTTTATAAAGAACTTTTCAAGGAACTTGTAGCCGGCCGCCACCATTCTTTTGGCCGCACCGCTCAAGTAATCCTTCTGCATGATGCTCGTAATGTAGTCTTCATGGACATCATAGACGACTGCACTGCCCGTCTTCCTGAGCAGCCAACCTGCAGGCAGGAGCTCGGGGTCATGAAACGTGTAGATGTCGGCATCGATGGCCTTTGCCTTCCTATAGGCGTCAACTGTGCCGAAAACCATGCGTGACAGCCGGCTCTTGTATGTGCGGAGCGGCACATGCTCAATCGGTGCCGGGCGCACGCTGCCATTCGGATCGCGCCGCGCTATCAGCGTAACATCAAAGCCCGCCTCCTGGAGCGAACGGCACTGCTTATGGTAGATCCTCGGATCATAGGGATGGTGGACCGTCGTCATATGTACAGCTTTCTTCTTCATGTCATTTCTCCTACTCCTCTAGATTACTGGCGGGCGACGCCAAGAAACATCTCTTCGTATTGGCGCACGATCGCGTCCGCCCGAAACGCTTCAGCACGCGCACGCCCTTGTCGGATGCGCGCTTCACGCTCAGCGTCATCCAGTGTCAGTACAGCATGCATCGCGTTTGCCAGAGCCGCGGGGTCTCCCATGGGGCACATCGTCCCATAACGACCGTCTTCCAGCACTTCCCGCGCACCGGGATGCGCTTTTGTCGAGACGACCGGGGTGCCTGCGGCCAACGCCTCCGCCAATACATGGCCGAATCCTTCCTTCTGCGACGACAGGACGAACAGGTCAGCGCGGGCAAAATAGGCATACGGATTCGGCTGAAAGCCGAGGAAGTGCACCGATCCATGCACGCCCAGCTCTAAAGCCAACGCTTTCAGCGAGGCTTCCTCTCCTCCCGCGCCGAGGATTACCAGAATGGCACGAGGCTCTTTTTCCTTCACCTTACAAAACGCCCGCAGCAGTGTCGCATGGTCTTTATCGGGATGGAGCCGACCTGCTGTGACGATTACCTTATGGCTTTTATCAAAAAGACCTGGCGGTACATCATCGCGGAGTGCTGCACGGCGTATGCCTACGATATCTACCGGGTTGTATATGACGTCGATCTTGTGGTTAGGTACGCCGTAGCGTGCGATGATGTTGTCTTTGACCCCTTTGGACAACGCAATGACCCTCGATGCACGGCGATATAGCCCGCCTACTGCTCTTAACTTTAAGTTCTCCTGTCTGCTGCCGCCGAGGAACGCCGCTTCCCGCACTACATTCCTTGCCCCGGTGCCCGATAATACAGTCGCGAGTATCGCCACGATATTATAGTTCGGGATGGTGCTGAAGACGATGTCCGGCCGCTCGTTTCTGAGCACTTTAGAAAGCTGCATCACAGCGTGCCGCAACCGCTTCGTTTCGAGCTTCAAAAACTTCACGCCAGGATCCAGATGGGCCTCGTACCCACCATCATAGTTTAGTGTCACCAGCACAGGTTCGAATTTTTCCCTATCCATATTATTGATGATGTTGAGCATGGTTCTTGCTGCACCACCACCGCCCAACTCATATATGAAGCATACTATCTTCTTTCTTTCCATGCCCGCTCAGCCTTCCCGTACATTCAATCAAAAGTGTATTATATCACTTCCGTTGCGATAAACTCAATCCCTTATACATCTATTCAATAGGATGTACCCCTTCTCTTGGTTTGACGGAGGGCCGTCCGATGGAATGGTATTCTATCCCCTCACCCTCGACTTCCGCCAAGGTGAAGCAGTTCCGTCCATCAAAGATGACTGGTGCCGCCATCAGTTTCTTGTAGGTATCGAGCGGCAATTCCTTGATGGCAGGCCATTCTGTCAGGATGATGGCAATATCCGCCCCATCCAGGGCCGTCTCAATCTGATCCGTGAAATGGATGGCCCCGGACAGCTGGGCCCGCGCATTCTTCAAGGCAGCCGGGTCATAGGCCCGCACTTCAGCCCCTTCCTCAATCAGCTTTTCCGTCACGGAAATGGACGGCGCTTCCCTGATGTCATCGGTGCCCGGCTTGAAGGCCAATCCAAGCACCGCCACTTTCAATCCCTTCAGTGATTTGAACCTAGACTGAATCTTGTCGACGATGATGACCCGCTGGCGCTCATTGGAGTCGACAACGTTCTCAAGGATCGGCATATCGTAATCGACCGCCCCGGCAATCGAGATGATGGCCCGCGTATCTTTCGGGAAACAGGAGCCGCCGTAGCCGATGCCGGCATTAAGGAAGGCGTTGCCGATCCGCCGGTCCATCCCCATGCCTTCTGCGACATGGTCGATATTCGCTCCAATCCGTTCGGACAGGTTGGCCATTTCATTGATGAAGCTGATTTTTGCCGCCAGAAATGCATTGGAGGCATATTTGATCATCTCGGCACTCCTCAAGTCCGTCCTGACGATCGGCAGATCGAAGCCTTCATTGATGTCTGCCACGATGTCCAACGCCGCTTCATCATCGGATCCGATCACTATGCGGTCGCCGTTGAAGGTGTCATGGACTGCAGAACCTTGACGCAGGAATTCGGGGTTCGATACCATCCGGATACGCACGTCTTTTCGGAGGTTCGCCTCTATTTCCTGCTTGATCCATTCATTCGTGCCGACCGGCACTGTACTTTTGGTGACGATCACCGCATCTTCCCTGAGATGCTCGGCGAGTGAAGCGCAGACTTCCTTGACATAGGTCAAGTCGGCTGAGCCATCCGCCGCCTGCGGCGTACCGACTGCGATATAGATGACTGCCTTGCCACGTAGGCCTGCTTCGTAGTCCGCTGTGAAATCGATTGAGCCGTTGTCGATATTCTTCTTGAGCAACTCTTCAAGCCCCGCCTCATAGATCGGGCTGATGCCCCTCTGCAACCCCTCGACCTTCGCTTCATCGAGATCGATGCAAGTTACCTTGTTTCCCACTTCTGCTAGGCAGACGCCGGTTACGAGTCCGACATAACCAGTCCCTATCACTGAAATATCCATTTTATGGTTAGCTCCTTATTCATACGGCATCCAGATGCCGCACTGAAGTTTTGCTTTTCCTCTATATCCACCAGCATGCACCCGGCCAAAATAACGCTCCGAATGACGCCTGGCTCCGATTGTAGAAAATTTATTTTTTGATATGATTCACTTGACTAGTTTATCATATGCCATACATTTTTCCATTTTTTGCGGCGAAAAAGTGCATTAAAGTCCCAGAGAATGTATAATTGACTACAATTATACCGATGCCATCCTGAAATCGCGATATGATTGACGGTGGCGTCATAATAACTACACATATAAAGGAAGATAAACCCACCATGGAACTATTCGAAAACCTCCGAAGCAAAAAAGACAAACTTGCGGTCGTGGGCCTCGGCTACGTCGGCTTGCCCATCGCCGTTGAATTCGCCAAGAAATACGATGTCCTGGGATTCGATCTGAACGAACAGAAATTGGATCAGTACAGAAGCGGTCATGACGTGACTGAGGAAGTGGGTGACGATGCGCTTAAGGCGAGCACCATGACATTCACAAGCGATGAAGCGGACCTGAAAGACTGCCGCTTCCACGTCATCGCGGTACCGACGCCGATCAACACCGACAAGACGCCGAACCTCGGCCCGGTCATCGGCGCAAGTGAAGCCGTCGGACGCAACCTCACCAAAGGCTCCATCGTCGTATATGAATCGACGGTCTATCCGGGGACGACCGAGGAAATCTGCATCCCCATACTCGAGCAGGAATCCGGCCTCAAATTCGGCGAAGACTTCAAAGTGGGCTACTCGCCTGAGCGCATCAACCCGGGCGACAAGAAGAACACGCTGACGAGCATCATAAAAGTCGTCTCCGGTTCGGATGAAGCGGCCCTGCGCGAAATCTCCGCCATCTACGCCTCCATCATAGAAGCCGGCGTGCATGAAGCGGAATCCATCAAGGTGGCCGAAGCTGCAAAAGTCATCGAAAATTCCCAAAGGGACATCAACATCGCCTTCATGAATGAATTGTCGATGGTCTTCAACAAGATGGACATCAACACCAAGGCCGTGCTGGAAGCGGCCGGCACCAAATGGAACTTCCTGAACTTCACCCCTGGCCTGGTCGGCGGCCACTGCATCGGTGTGGATCCCTACTACTTCACCTACAAGGCGGAACAGCTCGGCTACCATTCGCAGATCATCCTCTCCGGCCGGATGATCAACGACGATATGGGCAAGTATATAGCCGGCAACATCATCAAAAAAATGATCAAGGCCAAGCAGGAGATCGATGGCTCCCGCGTGGCGATACTCGGCCTGACCTTCAAGGAGAATGTCGGCGATGTGCGCAACACTAAAGTCATCGACATCGTCGATGAACTGCGCGACTACGGTGTGGAAGTGCTCGTGCATGATCCCGCTGCCGATAAAAATGATGTGCTGCAGGAATTCGGCCTGCATCTGAGTGAGGAGCAGGACCTTACGGATCTTGATTGCGTCGTACTCGCCGTACCGCATGACGCCTATCTCGACACTTTCGATTCCGACGCCTTGAAGTCGGCCTATAAGAGCGACAAAAGGGTGCTGGTCGACATTAAAGGTGTGCTGGACCGCGGGGCACTCGAATCAGCCGGGTACCTCTACTGGAGCCTCTAGGTGATATCGTGCAGATCTCTCACAACAGACTCCAACGCACGTCCAGCCAAATTGCGCCATTTTCGCCACTCTATAATAAAGCGGGTTTAATTAAATTATGAAAAGAAAAATTTTTTACGGTATCCTCATCGTGCTGCTGGTAGCACTTGTCGTGATCGGCGTCTATATCTACAACCTTTTCAATTCATTCGAAAAGGGGGTTTCGGAATCATTCGAAGCCACCGAGCGCGACCGTTCAGAACTGCGTCTGGATGACATCGACCCTTCCCTGGACAGCTTTACAGTCCTGATACTCGGCATCGACGAGAACGAGACGCGCAAAGAAAAAGGAAATCTTGATTCACAGGATTTCCGCACCGATACGATGATTCTAGCCACTTTCGATAAAGATCAGGAAGAAGTGAAGCTTGTCAGCATTCCCCGGGATACACTGACATATCTTCCGGAAGAGAATTATTTCGATAAGATTACACATGCCCACCGCGAAAGCGGGCCGGACGGTTCGATGAGCGCGGTCGAATCGTTGTTGAATGTGCCGGTCGACTTTTATGTCCGTGCCAACATGACTGCTGTCGTCGATATCGTCGATGCACTGGACGGTGTGGAGTTCGATGTGCCATTTGATATGGAAGTATCCAGCCAGACCGACCGTGGGCCGGACGTCGTCGTCGAAGAAGGCGAACAGACCCTAAGCGGCGCAGAAGCGCTCGCCGTCGTCAGAAGCCGTGATATCGACAGCGACTTGGGCCGCGGCCAGCGCCAATTGGAGCTGGTCCAGGCGATCCTGTCCAAGGCCAAATCGACGGGCGCCCTCTCAAAGCTTGACGAACTGATAGAAGTCGTCGCAGATAATACAAAGCACAATATGGAGTCGAAGACGATCCGCAGCCTCGCTGCCTACTACTCCTTCAACGACATCAACTTCAACACGACCCAGATCAAAGGCAGCGACTTCTGGTTCCAGCAGAACGGCGCCTACTTCTACTGGGCCAATGAAGAGCATCTGTACCGCATTTCAGAAACCTTGAGGGAAGTGCTGGGCCTTGAAGCGCCTGATCCATACGACCTGATCAACATCCGCCTATCTGACGTCATCGTGCCCTACCGGTTCATCGAAGGCACTGAGCTTGAAGACTACCAGCCGGCAGAGCCACCCTACTTCATGCGGGACGGTTATGACAGCCAGATCGGCAATGGCTTCAATATGGAAGAAGGTCAAGATGAAGAATCTGTTGAAGAGCCTGATAGGGATATGAATCCGGAATTCACCGATGAGGAGCCGACTACAGAGCAGCCATCCGTAGAAAACGGCACCATGCCTCAATATGAAGAAAGTACACAAGAACCGTACTACGAGGAAGAGACGCAGGAACCGTATCAGGAAGATGCGGCCCCATACTACGAGGAAGAAACACAGGAACCTTATTATAAGGAAAATACACAAGAACCTTACCAAGCACCATACTATGAGGAGAACACACAGGAAACCCCTTCATATGATGGGGTCTAGGAGGGATGATGATGCGCAGAACTTACGATAAGGAGACGAACATCAATGAAATGTTCGACTACCTGGAAGAGCAGATAAAGCGCAGCGGAGAAGCACAGCCGGAGGATAGGTATTTTTATCAGAACCATGACCATAAGGAGATGTATCTGTCGATAAAGGGCTATTTTGCAGAGTCCGAATCCAATGCCGAGGTGGATGCGGCGTGCTACATGATCGCGCTGCCTGAGATATACAAGCAGATCAACATATTCGAACTCACCTTCCCGATGGACTGGATCCGCGGGGAAGACGGCAGATTGTCCCAATCCTTCAAAAATCTGCGCCCCCATATCCAGTATCTGGCCTTGGCCGCTGCTGAGGCGAGCGGGTTCAAGTTCAATACCCCTCCAGCACTCTCCCTTGGCCTGGAATACTGGAATCTCGAGCAGATGCAGGTGTTTTGGCAGTTCACTGCCATCAGAAGAAAAAATGCGATGTAAGGAGGATGTTGATGGAAATAAAAGTGGCGGACAGCCAAAAGATGTACGACCAATGCCTCGAAATCCGTAAGCGCGTCTTCGTCGAAGAACAGAATGTGCCGATGGACCGGGAAATAGACGAGTATGAAGACACCTCGACACATATCCTGCTGACCACTGATACACCCGTCGGCACCGTCAGATACCGCCCGGTAGGCGACGGAACGATCAAAGTCGAACGCATGGCCGTACTGCCTGAAGCACGCGGGTTGAAACACGGCCGGGAGCTGATGGCTTTCGTCCATAAGCACGCACGGGAAGCGGGCTACGTCAAAGCGAGGCTCGGCGCGCAGGTCCATGCCGCCGATTTCTACAGGAACCTCGGCTATGAAGTGGCTTCAGAGGAATTCGAGGATGCGGGTATCCCGCACATATATATGGAACGCACACTGTAGACAAAATAAAATCCAAGGGAGACTCCCTTGGATTTTTTTATATGCCATGTTTCCCGCATTAAAAAACCCTTTCCACGCGGGTGGAGAGGGTCATTGAACTTGAATTTTACGTAAGGTATCCATCAATATGCGTTTTTCTTCATCATCCAACGCTTCCAAAACATGTTCACTGAGCTCACAGATTGAAGGCTCCAATTCTGCCAATGCTTCGTTCCCTGCATCAGTCATTTCCAGATGGGACGCACGCATATCGTTCTCGTTGCGTCGTTTGACTATATAACCCTGGTCAACCAGAGTCTGGACGGCTCGTGAGACTGAAGTCTGTTCTTTCTTCAATCGGCCTATAATCGTTTTTTGTGTAAGTCCTGGCTCTTCTGAAACCATCTCTACGATATAGAGCTGTTCCCTGGATAGAGTGCCCAGCTCGGTTTTGAATTCAGCCAAATGATCGATTTTTGCATTCAGCATAAAAATATATCTGCACACATTCCGTATGTTTACATCATTTGTTGTTTCGCTCATATTATCTGCCCGCCATTCCTAACATTTACTCAGACACTTACCATTATACACAAAACTATGTTGTGCACAATATAATTAGGTGAAAAAAGTCTCTGTATTCCTCAGTGACTGTGCCTGAGAAACGTGTATTTTGTGTTTCAACCCTATTGGCACTACAAGAGGCAAATGAATTGATGGTTCTGCTATACAATAATGCGAGCGCGGTTTATCCCAATACTTTTTCTGACATTTTTTAATACCCGAATATATGCATATTCATTCATTTATCGAAAAACTGGTCAGTTATTTTTCTCATAGTCCACCATGTTTTCAAGTATCGTCGCCCGCAGCGCAACCAATTCCGGGTATTCATACAATACCCGTACTTTGACGTCCTTCAGCTGCTGTCCTTCCGGCATCGGTTGGGTGACGAATTTGACGAATGTCACCGCAAAATCCTCTTTTGGATTTGTCGCCTGATATGGCTCATGAAAATGGGTGATATGGCTGTTGTAGAATGCTTCTCGTTCAGGGTCGGATTTATACTTGTTTTCAATCCATTCCTCACCGTACTGGGACCAGAACCGTTCGGTATAGGTCTTTATGAAAGTATCTTCTTTCAACGATGAAACGTCAGTACTGTCGTCTTTGAAGGCTTCGACCGGCAATGACCAGACGTGGGCGAACTCATGGATCAGCGTCCGGTATTCGCCCGGCTTCGCATGGTTGTCCCGTATATCCATCGCCAGCGTGGTGCCGGAAGGCTTGACGTCTACATAGGCAAGCGTATTGCCTTCCCCGTCCGAGAACAGCCTGAAGGCATTGACGTCGGCGATCTCATCGGACGGAAAGAAATGAGTGAAGCGCGTCCATATTTCTGTAAACGCCGCTTCCTCTCCAAACGGCGGCGGCTTGTGCACTTCCGGCACCCCGAGCACCATATCTTCAACCGGATATGTCAGGTAATCGATCTGACTCCGGTTTTCGACGAATAGATGTTTCGTATCTTCTATATCGATGTAGTCATCGAGCGCATCGAGATATTGGTCGCCAAGTGTTGTGCATGCCGCCACTGTACCACAGTCTGGATGATCGACTGGCCGTTCCGGCGCTATTTCCGCCTGATGGCTATCATTTTCGCCGGGCAGTCCAAGCAGATACAGTATGCCAAGCAGCACCGCGCCGGTCAGCATACCGAACAGCAAGAGCTGTCCGATGGTGCGGAGGATGGCAGTGGACGGGTGCGGCACCTGCTCCCGGCGGTTTCTGGTGACGGGGTGATCATAGATCCATCCGTGATTGATGAGGACAGCTTTTATTTCCTCCAAGTGGTGCGCATAGTCCGGGATGCCGGAATCATCGAGATGAATGACTTCAATGCCCCCTCCAGTATGGACCCGGTACTCCCCGCATGTAAAGACGAGAACCGGAATACTACGGTTGCTGGCTTCTGTCGTCAGCCATCTGAAATCGCGCTCTGAAATATCGGTGGACAGGATGAGGCAGTCATAGTGCATCTGCTTTCGCATCCGCTCCCGGCGCACCGTTTCAAAGACATTGCTTGAGGGCGTCACACCATCAACAGTAATGGTGCCGTATGGCGCCGAAACCCGTGCGGCCAAGCTTGGGTCCACTCCATTCTGCCGGAGGTGTTTCAAGAGTGGAGGTGTCTTTGTGGAATCACTGCTGAGGTTGGTGTGCAGCCGGATTTGGTGGGTCGAGTGGCTGCCGAGGCAGATGGCGATGACATGGCCGCCTGTAAAGGTCGCGTCATCTTTCGTATAGATGCCACCCGCTGCGAGAATTTCCATAGCCTCCCCCCTTTCCGCCGATTGCCTGCATTCTACATCAGGAGCCGCGCACCTTCTTGCCGTGTGGTGTAAAGCGCGCTCTGCTCCCGTATTTTAGTGGAACGGTCGAGTACTTTCAATGCTTTGGCATATTGTTTTTCGCACAATCTGTAATCGGCTTCTATCCATTTCATCATACCATGGTTGAAGCGTATTTCCGTCCCTCCTACCCCAGGCCTGAATTCAAGCAGCTGATGCAGGTTCACCCAGCAGGGATTGCGGCGGCGCGAGACCGTTACGGGGAACAATGTAAAACCGATGCGTTCATCGATGACGATCGGGCCAAGCCGATGGATGTCGTGCGCCGCTTTCAGATGGGCACGCCGCGCTTTTAAGTTTGTACCATGGCAATAGACGAGCAGTTCATCGATCAGATCCTCGCTCGGTTTGGCCGATGGCAGTACACGGTCATGGTAAATCGCTTCGCAGAGAAACTCGGGGTGGTCGATTGGTTCAATGCAGCAGATCCCCGGGTTGAGTAGTGATGGTATCATGGGTCACCTCTTCAATGTGTTGATCTTTAGATTATACACCAAACGTCATTTATTTAACATATAATTAACAATATTTTATATAATGTTAATATAATGAGAAGTTAGGTCGGCTTATCGGGTGTTGTGCTTCGGGCGGAATGATGTGTTTCATCATATGATTGGCTTATCCGGAAATAACTGATGCATCGATGCGTGATAGGACACTCCATATGAATGAAGAAATAGAACGTTATGAACCGATGATCCACAGCATCATGAATAAATTGAACATCCAATATGACAAAGACGATTATATGCAGGTCGGGCGGCTCGCCGTCTACTCTGCCCTGACTGCCTTCGATGCCGTCAAAGGCAAAGGGGCAACCGAATCCCAATTCGTCTATACGCGTATCCAGCAGCGGATGATCGATGAAATCCGCAAAGTCTCGCGCTATACTTCACATGTCAGTGCCGACGAGGATGCCGGGATGGACACTGGGGCCGATGATGACATGCCGACACTCTACTATGAGAGTGCCCGCCGCGTCCTCGATGACCGGGAGATGTTGTGGCTGACCTATACATTGAAAGGCTTTACGGTGCGTGAAATCGCCTCTGTTGCCGGTTTCAGTGCATCGAGCGTCAAGAACTGGCGGGCTTCGGCACGGGTGAAGTTAAGGAAGATATACGGCCCTGAAGATTGAATTTTATGATTTCTGGCAAGATTATCGTATAATGGCAAGAAGCATGTTATCCTTATGCCATAAATACCAACAGGAGGCTGACCATGGCTAAAAGCGACAAGACCGAAGTGCCACTCGGCGTGCATGAAACGCTGGAACTGCACGAAATCGTGACGCTCAGAAAAGCATCTTTGATGAAAGCGCACGTATTGGAATCCCTGGTGGATGACCCCAAACTCAGATCACTGCTCAGGAAGGAAAAGCAGATATCCGAGAAAGCCATTGAAGAAATAGAAGCACTGTTACCATAGAGGGCGCATGTCCTTTATCTTTTAGGGAGGCTGCAGTAATGGAATTTGATGATATTTTGGAACACACCGGCAATAAGAAGGACGAACTGATCGTGCATGAAATGCTCGTCTCATCCAAATCGGCCGTCCGGGCCTACTCGGTTGCGTTGACGGAGACGATTTCCCCGGAAGTGCGCGATGTGCTGCGGCGACAGCTTACGCAGGCGATCAACCAGCATTCCCGGATTGCGGATTATATGGTTGAAACCGGCGCCTATCACCCGTATGACCTCAAGAAACAGGTCAAGCAGGATAAGAAAAAGGTGAAGAAGACGCGTAAGATCATAGCCAAGAGCAGACAGCCGGAGAACAAGCTGAAAAAGCGGCGCCCTGATGACTCGGAAGAATCGTCGAACGCCACCGTTTCACAGCAGGAGCCTGAAGCGGTCGCCGCACCGGCCAATAAGGCGCAGGGGACATCGGACGCCTGACAGGTGAAGGATGGCCGGATGCTTTCAATATTGCCGAATATCTAGTATAATGTCTTACATCATTGGTAGTGGAGGTTTGACGCATGGATGAAGAAACAGAAGTGGTAGCAGCACAAGTAGGGAATATAATAGAATTCCAAGGCATGAAAGGAAGAGTTGAGAAAGTCAACGACAACTCTGTCATCGTCGATATTACAATGGATAAAAATTTCGATGAGCATGAAATGTTCGAAAAGACTGTAGTCAACCATAAAAGATACAAGATCATCGAAGAATAATCCCCGACCCGTTATGCTGCGTGATGCAGTGTAGCGGGTTTTTTGTGATGTGGGGTGGGGTGCGGTGTGGGATGCGGCTAATTCTCCTTCGTTGTGCGGACGAACGAGAGTTAGAGGGCTAATTCTCCTTCGTTGTGCGGACGAACGAGAGTTAGAGGGTTAATTCTCCTTCGTTGTGCGGACGAACGAGAGTTAGAGGGTTAATTCGCCTTCGTTGTGCGGTCGAACGAGAGTTAGAGGGTTAATTCTCCTTCGTTGTGCAGACCAACGAGAGTTAGAGGGTTAATTCGCGTTCGTTGTGCGGACCAACGAGAGTTAGACACCCAATTCGCCTTCGTTGCCCAAACCAACGAGAGTTAGACACCCAACTCGCCTTCGTTGACCAAACCAACGAGAGTTAGACGCCCAATTCGCCTCCCCCGCCAAAACAAAGAGCAGCGGCCCACACAATCTGCGGGGCGCTGCTCTTTTATCGTCTGTACCGGTTTTCTACAAGTGATAGTGGACCAGATCAAGGAGACGGTGGTCTTCTTGGAGTTGGGACACTTCACGGTCGATGCGGGAGACGGAATGGCTCAAATATTCATATGTGCTGGTGCGGGTCTTGAAGTTGAGTTCGACATGCATCACCTTGCCGGTATGATGGTGATGGTATCTCGGAATATGCCGGTCATCTTCTGCAGAATATGACGCGTGATGGTTCTCGTCGTATGTTGCGGCGTCACAGCTGCCGGTGATGAGGAGGCCGACGCCTTCCATATCGTGGATGACGCGGCTGATCGTATCGTCGGCATCGGCGAGGCATACGATGACGTAGTCGGGATTTTCGGTGTCATAAATATATCTGAGCCAACGTTTGATGGAGCTGCTGAGGTTTGAGATGTGGAGGTCCCGCTCACCGTTGCGCTCTGATGGATCATAGGTGCCGGCATAGCCGCCGAGTATGGCGAGCTTCATGCCGTTGGTCCTGTAGATGTCGTACGGCTCCCCGAAAAACGGTTCCTTTGTCGCAGGATGGGTGATGTTGCAGCTCATCCACGGGAACTTCGAAAAACTTAAAGACCGCCTGAGCCGTGAAATGTTGGCCATATCCTTATGGTTCAACACGCCGAAGCCATAATCCATATAGTTCATCGCCGTGATGGCAGGGTTGCGCGGGGTGATATAGTCCAAATCGATGCCGATGGTGCCGCCGAGGTCGGCAAGGATGACATGATGGTTCTGCTCAAAGAGCAGCCCCCTCTTATATTTGGCCACCTTCGACAGCGTCACGCCTGGCGCACTGCCGAGGTTGCGTCCGAGATGCTGGGTCAGTATGAGGCTCACACTGAAAAATTCCTGCATGTCTGGATACTCCTCTCATTTGAAGTTTATCAGCCGATCAAGATGCGTTCTTTCGGATAATGGAAAGACAGTTCCTTCTGCTTGCCGCCCATGGAGAACAGGAAGGAGATGAAACCGATCCGTCCGATGAACATGAAGATCATGACGACCACCTTGCTCCAATCGGTCAGGCCGCTTGTAATGCCAGTCGATAAGCCGGTCGTACCGAATGCACTGGTGACTTCGAATATGATATCGATCAGGTCGAAGCGGCCGCCCTCGAATAGGACCACTGAAATGATGCCGCTGAATACCAGGAAGACCGCCAATATGATGACGGCGAATGCGCGGCGCAGATCTTCACCGTCGACTTCGCGGTTGAAGATGCGGATATCACTGCGTCCCCGGCTGAACGATACGAGGAACAGGATCAGCAGCGCAAACGTGGTCGTCCTGATGCCGCCCCCGGCGGAACTCGGGGAGGCGCCGATGAACATCAGGGCGCTCATGACAAGCTGTGTCGCGTCACTGAACAGGCTCGGATCGACGGTCGTCAGCCCACCGCTCCGTGTAGTCGCAGAGGCGAACATGCTGTTCATCATCGTTTTGAACCATGAATCCTGTGAAAAATAGTTCGATGATTCCATGACGAAGATAAAGAACGCCCCCACCAGGAAGAGCGCCAGATAAGTGAGCGTCGTAATTTTGGCGAACAGCGTAAAGCGGAAATTCCGTTTGCGCGACCGAAGGAAGCGGCGGACTTCTATCAATACTGGGTAGCCGATGGCACCGAGCATGATCTGGAGCATCACCGGCACCTGCAGTATGTAATCCTCCTCATAGCTGATCAATGAATTGCCGAACAGGTCCATACCGCCGTTCGTCGTGGCTGAAACCGACAGGAACAGGCCGTTCATGAGGGAATAGTAGAAATCATTGGACTCCGCCATGAAATAGATGAAATACATCACCGCGCCGATCGTTTCAATGATCAGCAACGTCTTCAGTATCTCGATGACAAGCTTGACTGCCCCAGAGAATTTATACTGGTTGTTGTCGACGGCAATCTGCATGCGCTCCTTCAGGCCGATATGACGGCCGAACAGCACCCACAGCATGGTACCCATGGCCATGATGCCGACCCCACCTAGGTTCAAAATGACCATGATGACCACGTAGCCGCTCGTATTGAACGTCTCGGCTATCGTAATCGGGGTCAGGCCCGTCACCGACAGGGCAGAGGCTGCGACGAAGATGGTGTCGATCAGCGCCGTATCCTTCTCCCCGCGGTAGAGGAACGGCAGACTCAGCACGGAACTTGCCACAAAAAGCGCAATCAGATAGTACAGAAAAATCCCGCGTTGGGGGGTGAGCGAGTCGAGGAAACGCTCCAACGATTTGAACATTGCAATCCCTTCTTTCAAAACCGTGCGGTTCTCATAAATACATCTTATTATCACGCACGGAATCAAGCTGTGTCAAGGTGACTTTCATACTGTTTGACAGTACCCTATCCACTACATTCCTACTCATATAAAAAAGCACCGGTCACCCGGTGCTCCACACTATTCCAGGGTGACGGTCGTTTCCTGCAGATTACCGTTGCGGTAATAGCCGACCGTCATCTCCTCTCCCTGTTCCTTTTCGTAATACAGATACTTCCTGAGTTCTATCATGTTCGCAATTTCATTGCCGTCGAACGATACGATGACATCGAACTGCTTGAGGCCGCCCGCGTCTGCCGGACTGCCATCCTCAACGTTGCTGATGATCACACCCGACTCCACATCATCAGGCAGGTTCATCTCATTGACCAGCACTTCAGCCGGTACCGTATAGAGGTCCTGCAGCAGGACGCCGAGGAACGGCCGGGAGATTTCTCCCTGCTCTTCAAGCTGGGTGGCAATCTCCTGCACTTCGTTGACAGGGATTGCAAATCCGATCCCTTCCACTGTCGGCATGCTGATCTTCATCGAGTTGATGCCGATCAAGTCACCTGACTGGTCGACCAGCGCGCCGCCCGAGTTACCTGGATTGATGGCCGCATCGGTCTGCAAAACGTTCGCCTCCCAGTCGTAGTTGCCGTCGTTGTCTATATCGACGGGCACACTGCGGTCGAGACCTGAGATGATGCCTTGTGACACCGAACCTGAAAATGCCTGGCCGAGAGGTGAACCGATGGCGATTGCCTTTTCACCCACCTGGAGGTCCGAACTGTCGCCGAACTCGATGGCATTTTCGATTTCACCGCGGTCCATACGTAATACCGCAAGGTCCGTCCACAGGTCGGTACCGACGATTTCAGCCGATTTCTGGGTACCGTTCTCAAGCGTCACTTCGAGCTCCTGGGCGCCGTCGACCACATGGTTGTTCGTGATGACATACGCATCTTCCTCCGTCAGCTTGTAGATGACGCCTGAACCAGTCCCCGCTTCTTCCGGTTCGCTGTCAGTCTGCTGCTCGAGTCCGGGTAGGATATCGCCGATCTTCTGGAGGTTGACGATCGACACCACAGACTTGCGCGCCTTCTGGATCGCGGCCGTCGTATCCGAGACTTCTGCATCACCGCTGCCGTCTCCTCCCTGTTGATCGCCTTCCTCTCCTTGCTCATCCTGACCATTTCCTGAGACGCCTTCAGCAGCTTCATCCTGGTTCGTATCGTCAGTGAATGCACTGAACAGAGCAAGTGCAATCAGGGCACCGATCAATCCGGCGATAAGCGGCAGGAGGATGGTGCTCAAACAACCGCCCCCTCCGCCTTTACGGCGACCTCCACGGCCTCCACGGCGCTCCCCCGGGGCAGTGTTCCCAGTCGGGCCCGGCTCAGGTGCCATATGCATGGTATCCCCCACGTTCTCTGGACCATTCTTGGCATCGGCACTTATGCCATCTGCCTCATGATCGTGTGCATCAGGCCCCGTATCTGCCTCTTTAGCGCCGTCGTCTTTGCCCTTGCTCCGCCGTGTGCTTCCGGACCTGACATAGCCACCTGAAGGTGCCATATGCATGGTATCTCCCATATTCTCCCGGCGACCCTGCATATCTTCTGTGCTGCCGTCATCACCATAATCGTGCGGATTATGCCCTTTGTACTCGATTGTGCTTTTATGGCCATCCATCTGACCGTCTGCTTGTCCTGTCTGCTTCTCTTCATCACGTCCACCGCCGGCGTTGAATGTTCTGCGCTTACGGCGGTACCGGTCTTTCGGAATGATATGCTTCCTAGACTTGTCCAAAGGCGACCCCTCCTCATCAGTATTGCTTCAATTATAGAACGTTTATCTGTTTGTTTCCACTGATTCACCATCTTGACTGGCCCTATCGCTGCTGAGGAACCAGCCGGCAGCGATGACGACCACCATGACGCTCCAGAAGATCAGTTTCCAGGCGACTGAATGCGGAAAGGCTTCTGGTATGATGCCCAACGCGTCGTGTGCGAGCGTCAGAACCGATAGTTTGACGCCGACCCAGCCGACGATGACGAAGGCTGCGATTTCAAGTCCCGGCTTCTTGTTGAGCAGTTCGACGAACCAGTTGGCGAAGAACCGCATGATGATGACACCGATCAGGCCACCGACAAGCATCACGGTATACTGCCCGGCGTTGACGCCAAAGAAGTCGCCGCCGACTTCCGGGAGCGCCAGGGCAATTGCCGCTGCCGCCAAAATGGAGTCTATGGCGAAGGCGACGTCAGCGATTTCCACCTTGAAGACCGTCAGCCAGAAACCCGCTTTCTTCTTCGGCTTTTTGCCTTCGGCCGCCGCTTCATGTGCTGCTTCGTCCTCTCCCCCGCGCCAGATGGCATAGAGGTGTGAGATGGACACATAGAACAGGTAGATGGCACCGAGCGCCTGCATCCACCACCACTGGACGAGCCAGACGAGCAGCAGGATGGCGACCATCCTGAAGATGAAGGCCCCAAACAATCCATAGAACAATGCCTTCTTCCGTTCCTTGAACCCGAGGTGCTTGACCATGACGGCGAGCACCACCGCGTTATCTGCTGCGAGCAGCCCCTCGAGCACAATGAGGACGATCAACACCCATGAATACTCTAAAATTACTGCAAAATCCATTGACTTCTCTCCTTTTCCGAGTGAACGAAAAAAGACCTTGGTCGCATATCTCCGTAGAGATGCGGCCAAGGTCTCACGATACAATACAAAGTATTGCTCGATGCACCGGGAATTTCTCCGTCATGACGATGCATCGATGGGTCGCCCCATTCGTTACTCCCCTTTTCCGATTGGAAAGGTATGTTCTTTTAGTTACTTATTGAATATAGCCGATTCCGTTCCTGATGTAAAGCGAAAACCTACATCAGCGAATAGAGCCTGATGCCTGGAAACTTATCGCTGAACCAGCGCATGGCGAATTCGTTTTCGAACAGGAACACCTGGTTATCATAGCGGTCGAGCACAAGATTCGAACGGGATGAGTGCATGGCATCGGTGATGTCTTCTTCATTTTCAACCCATCTGGCAATCTTCTTGCCGATCGGTTCCATAATGACGTCTGTATTGTACTCGTTCTTCATGCGGTGCTCAAACACTTCAAACTGCAGCTGTCCGACCGCGCCGAGTATCGGCTGGTTCGTATGCATCGTCTTGTAGTACTGGATGGCGCCTTCCTGCACAAGCTGCTCGATTCCTTTGTAGAAATGCTTCTGCTTCATGACGTTCTTTGCCGACACCTTCATGAAGAGCTCAGGCGTAAACTGCGGCAGGTCTTCGAAATCGACCTTCTGGCCGGCGTACAGCGTATCTCCGATCTGGAAGGTTCCTGTATCATAGAGGCCGATGATATCGCCGGGATAGGCTTCATTGACCGTTTCAGTGTCATCTGCCATGAACATCGTAGCGCGTGCGACTTTGACTTTGCGGCCGGTGCGTGCCAGCCTGGCTTCCATGCCGCGCGTGAATTTCCCTGAGACGACCCGCATGAATGCAAGGCGGTCGCGGTGGCGGGGGTCCATATTGGCTTGGATTTTGAAGATGAAACCGCTGAAGTCTTCACTCTTCGGCGATACAAGCGACTCTTCTTTGGTCTTACGTGGCGTCGGCATTGGTGCATAGTCGACGTACGTATCGAGGAATTCCTCGATGCCGAATGTAGACAGCGCGGAACCGAAGAAGACCGGCGTCAGATCACCACGGGCGATCTTTTCATCATCAAAATCATCGCCCGCTTCTTCAACGAGCATAAACTCCTCGATCGCCGTCTGGAACGCTTCATCTTCTTCGATGGCGTGCCCGCCGACCGGTGCGTAGTCTTCATCAAGCTGAATCGTATCATCTTCCCGGTAAGGGTTGATCGAGTGGTCTTTACGGTTGATGATGCCGAAGAAGGATGGCCCCATGCCGACCGGCCACGTCATCGGATATGTTTCGATATCAAGCGTCGATTCGATCTCTTCAAGCAGTTCGAACGGCTCCTTGCCGACACGGTCGAGTTTGTTGATGAACGTAAAGATCGGAATGCCGCGCATCTTACAGACTTTGAACAGTTTCAGGGTCTGGGGTTCGATGCCTTTCGCCGCATCGATGACCATGACGGCCGAGTCGACCGCCATCAGCGTACGGTACGTATCCTCCGAGAAATCTTCGTGTCCCGGGGTATCCAGGATGTTGATCTTATAGCCGTCGAAGTCGAACTGCATGACGGAGCTGGTGACACTGATGCCCCGCTCCTGCTCGACCTTCATCCAGTCGGACGTGGCGAACTTGCCGCTTTTCTTGCCTTTGACGGTACCCGCACTGCGGATGGCCCCACCGAACAGAAGCAGCTTTTCGGTGAGCGTCGTCTTACCGGCATCCGGGTGGGAGATGATGGCGAATGTCTTCCGTTTTTCTATTTCTTGAGTAAAATCCATAATTGTCTCCTTACTTTCGCAAAATTGCGTGTACAATGTCCCGGGCGACTGCTTCAGCCTGATTTTCGTCCATCATGCTGAACAGATGCAGGACAAGCGTTTCGATCTGCTCTTCACTGGTCAACGACTGCGGGTATTCGATGCTGAAGTGGATATCCGGGAGGCTGATGATGAATGTTCCGCGCGACTCGGACTCATGGATGAAGACAGGCATGTTTTGCCCCTCAATCGATGATGTCGTCTGAAACATACTCATCCCTCCTGTACTTGCGGTAGGCGCAGTCCAGTGCAATCAGGTCATCGCGGTGGGGCACCTTTACATAGTCTTCCATGATCTGGTATGGCTCGCGGCCTTTGCAGGCGAGCACCACCGTGTCCCCGGGCTCCGCCAGGGCGATTGCATATTCGATGCCTTCAGCCCGGTCCAGGAAGGTTCGGTAATTGTCGTGCGCCGCCCCTTCGGCGAGCGCTTCGACCAGCATGGCAGGGTCATCGTTGGCGGGGTTGTCGGGTGTGAATATCGCCACGTCGGCCCGCGTCGATATGTGGCCCATTTCCTTCGCTTTCGACAGATCACGTTCGCCGGTCATGCCGACCAGGAAGATCAATCTGCCGGTGACGAACGGCTCGATTGTGTCGATGATTTTACTGAGGGCATCCGGTGTGTGGGCAAAATCGATGATGATGTCGATCGGCAGCGTGCGGTCAAGCACCTCAAGCCGCCCTTCCACGGGTGCCATGTCGCTGACTGCGCCGATGATGCGCGGCAGCTTATAGCCCTGCAGCCATTCGCTGATGATCGCGCACATCAGGTTCTGAATATTGAAGTGGCCGATGAAGGGTGATTCGACATGATACTGCCCTTCTGGGGTATTCAATGTGAATGTAAAGCCTTCAAGTGTGCCTTGGATATCCGATGGGTAGAAGTCGGCTGCGTCGGTCATGCCGTAGGTGATGACCTCATGCGGCGTCATCGCGCGATAGCGCGCCGACCAGGGATCGTCCTCATTGAGGATGGCGTATTTCGGGTCTTTGACGTTCTGGCCCATCTGGGAGAACAGCAATCCCTTCGTATAGCCATATTCATCCATTGTATTATGGAAGTCGAGGTGATCCTGGGTCAGGTTGGTGAAGATTGCAATGTCGTAGTCGATGCCGAACGTCCGGCCGAGGCCCAGGGCATGCGACGATACTTCCATTGTGAAGACTTCGGAATCCCGTTCGCTCGCTTCCTTGATCCTCTTATGGAGCCGGGTCGTTTCCGGGGTCGTATTGGTGCTGGCATAGCGGTCATCATTCACCACGAAACCGTTGGTCCCGAGGTAGGCGCTGTTCTTGCCGAGTGCACGGCTTAGATTGTGGATCATAGTGGCCACGGTGGTTTTGCCGTTCGTGCCCGTCACCCCTATCATCGTCTGGGTTTCATGGGGGAAGCTGTAGATGTATTCCGAGAATAGGGAAGCCACTTTGACGGGATCTCTGACGACGAGGAGCCCGACATTTTCTGGCAAATCGGCATGACGGTCTGTTACGATGAAGCGGCACCCTGATTCCATAGCCTGCGGAATGAAATCGAAGCCATCGACCTGATGGCCCCGCACCGCTACGAATATGGCATTTCCATCCACTTCACGGGAATCCATGGAGATGTGCGCTACCGTTTCTGGAAATTCCCCGTATGTCTTTTTAATTTTCAGTAGGGAAATCAATGTCTTCGAATTCATTTTTCCTGCCACCTTTCAACTTTTATATTATACAATAGAAGAATGTTCTTTAATAGTGGGAATTGACAGAAGGGCAAACCGTTCCGTATCATCTGAACAATGATGACAACCATAAAATACAGCGCCCTCATGCCCGTACAGGAGATGACGGCGTTATAAAAGGTGACATAATGACAACCAATACAAAAAAGAAACGATTCTGGAAACTCGCTTTCATACTGTGCCTGACGGAAGTCGTCCGGGGCATGTTCATACTCAGCTACCTACCGGCCCTGCCGACGATCGGCATCATTTCACTGAGCCTATCGTCCATCGTCATCACGATGCATTATGTATTCGATGCCGTGACCAACATCTGGCTTGGTTTCATCATGCGTAAGATCGGTGCCTGGTGGACGATGTTCCTGAGTTACCTCGTCGGCGTCGGTGCCATGGCGCTCGTCATGTTCGATCAGAGCTTCTACTCGCTTTTGATCGCAGCATGCCTGCTCGGCATCAGCGTCTGTCCGATCTGGATCATCGCATTATCCAATGTGCAGGATGAAAACCGCGGGCGGGAAATGGGCCTCATCTTCTTTTCCTGGCTCTCCGGCCTCGGTGCCGGCATGGTCATCATGAACTTCCTGATCGGCATATTCGATGCTGCGGCGGTCGTTGCGATGGTGATCGTCTTCGCCCTGAACTTCATCATCTTCCTGATCCTGCCAGGCGACTACAAAGTAGAGACGCATGGGGAGGCCACCGCGAGCCGCCGCAAGCGCCGGCTGCCGCTTGGCGAGACGTGGGAGATCCTGCGCCATCATATGCGCAACATGCCCGGCATCATGCTTCAGGGGCTCGGCGTCGGCATGCTGCTGCCGGTCCTGCCGACATACATCACCTCGCTGCTTGAATTGAACTATTTTGAATACACGTTCTTTATCCTGATCGTATTCGGCCTCGTCGGATTTTCAATGACCGTGTTGAGCCGGGCACTCGATGCCCATACAGAGCGGTTCACCCGCACCGTCATCGTCGGCGGCTTCTTCATATACGCTGCTGGCGTCATCTGGTTCAGCACACTCGAAACGGTGTGGCTGATCTTCATCATCGCAAGCTTCATCGGGCTTTCCTACGGCATCATGCTGCCTGCATGGAATAAATATCTCGCCGGCAGCATCGGCGCGAGCAGTAAGGAGGAGTCATGGGGTGTCATCAGTTCCATCCAAGGGATCGGCGCAATGATCGGTCCGGTCCTTGGCGGCCTGACTGCAGATATATTCGGGACGGTGACCGCCACACTTACAGCCAGCGGATTGATCTTCATCATCCTCTTCCTGTACTACGGCGTCCTTTTCTTCACTAATTGGCGCACAGCCCGACAATAGTGTCAAAATGACCCTTGCCAACTTCCAAGACGCATGATAATATGAATGGTGTTTGACGGATCTAATCCGACCAACCCATCCAGCCGGTATAGTTTAATGGTAAAATACCGCCATGGTAAGGCAGAGCTGCGAGTTCGATTCTCGCTACCGGCATTTGTGACTTCCCATCCATTTTAGGATTGGGAAGTTTTTTTATGCAATCACTGGTTATATATGTGCCTTCATTGTAGAATCAATATAAAAGACAAGGGGGATTTATATATGTTGAAGATGATGATGCTTCTGATGCTCAGCCTCCCTTTTGGTGATGCTGACTACGAGGCGCATGCTGTATATGATAAAACGCTCGAACAGATATCCGGAGACGCGATACATAACGTGGTCGAGACCCATTTCGACCTTGAGACATCCTTCAACTTCGCCGCAACGGGTGATGTGCTGATACATGACCATCTCTATGAAGATGTCGAGACCGAATCCGGCTACGACTTCAATTCCCGGGTCGATGAGGTTGCGCCCTATCTGCAGGATAAAGATCTCGTATTCATGAACCAGGAGACCCCGATCGGCGGCGAGGCGCTGCGCCTGAGTGGCTATCCGATGTTCAACGCGCCGCTTGAAGCTGCCGATCTGCTTGAACACCTGAACGCAGACATCGTTTCACTGGCCAACAACCATACGCTCGACCGCAGCACCGAAGGGGTCGAACGCACAACCGATGTTCTGAAGGAGAAAGGGATAGAATATGTCGGGGCGAATGTCAGTCCTGAGGACCGGAAACGCCAGCGCATCATCGACGTCGAAGGGGTGTCGGTCGGTTTCCTCGCCTATACCTACGGCACGAACGGCATCCCAGTTCCTGAAGGGGAGGACCACCTCGTCAATCTGATCGATATGCCGACGATTTTATCCGATATGGAAGACTTGCGGGATGACGTCGACATGCTGGTCGTCAGCATGCACCAGGGGAATGAGTATGAAGAGTTCCCGAGGGATGAACATGTCCAGCAATTTGAACAGATCGCCGATGCCGGGGCCGACATTATACTGGGGCACCACCCGCACGTGCTGCAGCCCGTCGATATCTACGAGCGCGAGGATGGTGAGGAGACTGTGATCGCCTACTCACTCGGCAACTTCTTCAGCGCCCAGCAGAGTTTGGAGACGAAGCTCGGTGGCATAATCGGTTTTGACATCACCTACAGTGGAGGCGATGAAGAAATCTCCGTCGATGCGGTAAAATTCATGCCTACCTATATGCACAGCAATGAGTTTGATGACTTTGAACTCGTTCCGCTCACCGACGCCGCCGAGTACGGCCTCAATGACGCCGACGGTGTCTATCAGGATGTCAGCGACCATATGAAATACTATACCGACGAAGTCGAAGTCGTCGAATATTTGGAATAGACATATTGAACCACTTCCATCATGCGGAATGCGCCGCTTGTGGGAGTGGTTTTTATTTTGTTCGGGGTGGTGATTGGGTTAATTCTCCTTCGTTGTGGCGTCGAACGAGAATTGGAGGGCCAACTCCCCTTCGTTCCGACGACGAACGAGAATTAGAGACCCAACTCAAATTTGAGAGGGTTTCTTCTCATATCTTGATTTATACTGCTTGATTGCCAATAATTCTTCGAGATAGGGTGTTTCGACAGTGTATGCTGCATGTTTGCCTCTTTGTGTGGCTATGCAATATTTCGACAGGGCGTGTTCTATACATCTGAGCCCAACCTGATCGGCAAGCATCCACTGGATCTGCTTTTTATCGATGAAGCCATCAGGAAATAGATTGGAATAATCGACTATAGCGCGCACGACCAGCCGCTCGATGGTTTCATGGTGGCTGCACTGCCGGCATTCGACTGCATACCGTCCAATCGATAAATCAACGGCGCTACAGCGGGCACAGCGGATCCCTGGATTTATACGACCGGGATCGAGTTCTGGGACGCGCATCGGGTCATCGATGATACATGACTTGATGGTTTCGGCGATGTCCGATGCTTCTCTACCGGCATACCCCGCTGCAACGTCCCCCATGTAGGGTTTCAGCATTGCCCGGTTGATGATATGCAGGTTGTCCGCCTCTGAATCAGAGATGAGGTTAAAGTCGGGATTGATGAAAATGACTTTCCCGTCAATCTGAAATGAATGTCCGCCTTTCGACTTTATATATGTCAGCTTGCCGACAGTCCGCCTCACTTGGGCGACCGGGTCTTCAGAAATACGATAGCCATTGACCGACCACACAGCATTCTCCAGCCGATATAACCCTGAATAATTTTTGATCTCATTCACAGTCACTTGGCCGTCATCAATGATAAGCGCATCTGCCTGGAGCACTGCATTTCCGACCTGCAGCCAGATGTCGCGGAAAATCAACAGGTGATCATGGCCGACCCTCTCCCACAGCGCGTCATAGGCGCTCTCTCCTTCGAAGCCCCGGCGCAATGCCCTAAGCCTTTTCACTTCCTGTCCCGTCAAGCTACAGCGCACTTCCAACGCTTCGTAAAACAGCAGTTCCTTTGATTTTTTTCTATCTGTTATAAACATGACATGCACCTCCTGTATAATATATGGAGGAAAATGCCTGATCTGCTCTTTTTATTTTGACTAGTTTTACACCTTGAAGATAAAAAGCGGCACCCCATGCGATTCCCCGGAATTTTGGGGCATGGACTGCCGCTGTTTTTCTATTCTTTTATCCTGTCGTAACGCTTCAGGGAGTCTTCCATAAATTCAAGCAGTTCATCGCGCATATCGGATTTAAGCGCATATTCCATCGTCGTTTTGACGAATCCGGCCTTGTCGCCGACGTCATAGCGTGTCCCTTCGAAATCGACGGCATGGACATCGCCGCCCGACTCGATGATCGCCCGGATGGAATCGGTCAGCTGGATTTCACCGCCTGCCCCAACTTCCCCTTTTTCAAGATGATCAAAAATCTCAGGCGCAAGAACGTAGCGCCCCATGATGGCGAGTGTGGAATCCGTCACGCCGGGACCCGGTTTCTCATGCATATCGGTCAGATGGTAAAGGTTATCCTTTTGGCCATCGTATTCGACTATACCGTAGCGGGAAGTCTCCTCTGCCGGCACCTGCTTCACACCGATGACCGAACTTTGGCATTCTTCGTAATGGGCGATCAGCTGGCCGATGGCGGGCTTTCCGCCTTCATTATCGACGATGTCATCCCCGAGCAGTACGGCGAACGGTTCGTCGCCGATGAACTGCTTGGCAGTATGTATGGCATGTCCGAGCCCTTTGGGGGATTTTTGCCTGACATAGAAGATATTTGCGAGTCCAGTCGCATGCTCGACCTTCTCAAGCAACTCGTACTTCTCCTTCGCTTTCAAGTTCATCTCGAGTTCCAGCTGATGATCGAAATGATCTTCAATGGCACGCTTGTGCTTGCCGGTGACGATGATGATATCTTCGATGCCCGCTTCGACCGCTTCCTCCACTATATACTGGATCGTCGGCTTGTCGAGGATCGGCAGCATTTCCTTTGGCATCGCCTTGGTCGCCGGCAGGAACCGGGTACCGAGCCCTGCAGCCGGGATGACTGCTTTTCTTACTTTTTTCATTTATGAAGCCCCTCCTTTTCCTACATTGTACTATACCAGATATTCACCTTGCAGGTACATTTTGGATAAAATATACAGCGTACAAAAAAAGAAGACTCAAGGAGTCTTCTTTTAAGCCGCTTCTGCTTTCTCTGCTTCTTTTTTGGCCGCGCGCCGTTCTTTGCGCCTGACCAGCACGATACTCACTTCATAGAGGCCGATCATCGGCAGCAAAGTGATGATATGCGTGAAGAAGTCGGGTGGTGCGATGATGGCTGTGACGACCATCAAGGCGAAATATGCATATTTCCTTGATTTCCGCATGAACTCTGAGTCAAGCAGTTCAATATGACTCAGGAACAATACCACTATCGGCAGTTGGAAGATCAGACCGAAAGGAATCGTTGTAATCAACAGGAAAGACATATATTCATCCGCCGTCACGAGCACATCGAAATTGACCTGCCCCATCTGAATCAGAAAGAAATAGCTGATCGGGTGCACGACAAAATAGCCGAACGACACTCCGATAACGAACAGTATGAGCATGATCGGCAGGGACCCCTTCAGGAATTGGGTCTCCTTCTCGACCAGGCCCGGCCGTACAAACTGCCATAGGAACCAGCATATGAACGGGATGCTCAGCCCAAGGCTGATGGCCGCTGAGGTCTGGATATAGAAGCGGATCACTTCAAACGGTCCGAGCACCACGATATCCGCGCCCTTCGACACTACCGGGAACCACCAGCCGACAGTGGAGAATATGGTGAAGAACCAGATGACGAACACTATCGCCGACTTGAGGAGCATAGACCTCAGATCTTCGATATGATCCATGAGGGGCGCAAAGGGCTCTTCATGCGTCACCCGCTTCCGCTTCCGCGGCGGCTCTTCCGGTGGTGTCGGCGTATTATTGCCAGACCCATTCCCATTTCCACCATTGCCCCCCGCGCTAGCGCTTTTATCCTTCTCCGCTTTACGCTTATCGGATGGGCTGATGTTCATATTCTGATATGGATCCATTTATATCACCTACTTATCTTCAAGACGTCCGCCTTCCTTGGCGAATCGGATCACCCCTTCAGCACAGCGGTATGCAAGTGCACCCACAGTACCTGTTGGGTTATATCCACTATTATGCACGAAATTTCCCGCGCCGACTACAAAAAGATTATCGCGGTCCCAGTGCTGCAACCAATTGTTTACGACACTCTTCTCAGGATCATCCCCCATGATCGTGCCGCCTGTATTGTGCGTGGACTGGTAAGGTACGATGCTGTAGTCGCCGAGCTCTGCAGCTTTCGATACCTCTTTCGCCCCCATCTCTTCAAGCACTTCAGCCGAACGCTCGGCGAGATGCTGGTGGCGGGCGCGGTCCTGATTTTTGAAGTTGTACGTCAATTTGACGAGCGGCACACCGTAGTCGTCCTTATATGTCTCATCGAGGTCGATATAGTTGTCCTTATGCGGCAGCGTGGCACCCTGGCCTGATACACTCAACGTGCGCGTATAGTTTTCAATGGATTCCTTTTTGAATTCGCTGCCCCATGACGGCGTGTCCGGACGGAGCGGGTTATTCGCAATCGGCCGGCTGCCGGTCTGCGTGACCGAGATGTTGCCGCCATGCAGGAAGTCGAGGTCCGAGTGGTCGAAGTTATCGCCATTATGGTCATCGAATGCCATTCCAAGGGCACCGGCCCCCATGAATGTATTGAACTGTTCATCGAAGAAGCCCGTTGCGCCGCCGAATATCTGATAGCAGTAGCTGCGTCCAAGTGTGCCTTCTTCCGTCTCCGGATCATACTGCTTGCCGATGTCTGATACCCTGAGGAGCTTGTAGTTGTTGAACACATAACTGTTCAGGACGACGACATCAGCCGGCTGGATAAACTCTTCACGTGTACGTGTGTCGACATATTTGACGCCGGTCACCCGGCTGTCATCGTCTTCATCCGTCAGGATTTCAACGACATTGGCATGCGTGCGCACTTCAAAATTGCCGGTCTCCCGGGCGGTTGGTATTACCGTGATTTCAGGAGAGGACTTCGCGCCGTATTCACAGCCGAAACGTTCGCAGAAAGCACAGTATTGGCAAGCCTGGATCTTTTGGCCATCCGGGTTTTCGAATGCTTCACTCAAGTTTGCTGAAGGCATCATGATTGGGCTGTAACCAAGCCCGGATGATGCTTTTTCGAATTTCTTAAGAATCGGTGTTTTGATCATCGGGGGGGTCGGATAGGCATCCGAACGCTTGCCGCCCAATGGATTCTCCTCACCGGAAAGGCCGCACGTCTTCTCAAACCGGTCGAAATAGGGTTCAAGCTCATCGTATGTAATGCCCCAGTCCTGGAGTCTGTAACCGTCATCTTCCATCAGTTTATCCTCACCGTACTTCTCTTCCGTCATGCTGCGGATTTCGAAATCGTAAGGTAGAAAACGCCACGTCTGCCCATTCCAGTGCGTGCCTGCTCCACCAAGGTTTTCACCGAGTAGGAACGATCCGAGCTGGCGCATCGGCAAGGCGCGCTGGTCGGGTGAGTTCCTGAACGTCAGCGTCTCTTTGGAGACATCCTGCATCAGTTCATAGCGTATCGCGTATTTGTATTCGTCATGGATATTCTGGTAATCTTCCGTACCCCGTTCCTTACCGCGCTCAAGCCCCACTACTTTTAGGCCTTCTTTGGCTGCTTCAGCTGCTATGATACCGCCTGTCCATCCGACACCGACCGTCAATACATCCACTTTATCAAGTTCTTTTGCCATCAGCTTTTACCTCCATATAGAGATTGCGGTTTGATATCCTCAAATTCTCCGCTGTCGATCTTATCGATATACTGGTGCTGGTGTCCCGGGAACTGTTTCATCTTCCATCCTTCCATACCACGGTTGCCGCGGTACATCGGATCGCAGTAGACCCCTTCGATTGTCGCAGAGCGCAACAGATTGAAGAAGTCCTCTGATTTTGCTGTAGCAGGGGGCACGCCCATATCCGCTTCGCCCTTTTGGAATTTCGTCAGCACTTCATCCATATCTTCCCCGTCAAGCTTTGAAAAGTCATCGTCGAATGCCTCGTTGGCTTCCGCATCCAGGCGCTCTATGCCTAAAGTGAACAGTTCTGCCCGCGTCAGGCGCGACTGGTAGCCTTGGGTTGGTTCCCCCTCATAGAATGGCCCTTTCATGTATTCCTTGGAGTTGTTGCCGTATGCGCCTGCCAGCTGCATATCAAGGAAATAAGGTGCACCGAGCTTGATTGCACCAGGCCCCATATCATCTTCCGGATAAATGCGCTCCATAGCCTGTGAAATCGTTTCGAACTGTGCATCATTATGGAAGAAGATCCTGCCCGGGTTCTCTGCGCTGCCGTCTGCCGCGCCCTCACCCTTGTTCTCGCCACTGGTGTCTGACGCGGTGTCGCCGTCGTCCAAATTATAGCCGACAAAGCCACCAAGCAAAGAGCCGCCTATGATGCCTCCTGTCGCCACACCGGTCGTCTTAAGGAAATCGCGTCTCGAAAACTGTTTGTCATCCGATCCTTTCTGAGCCATATAAAACACCCCTTTGAATTAAATATGTATACAGTATATAATAAACTCACAATCTTTTGAATAGTTAGGGGGAATATTGTGAATTTTTTTAAGTATCTGACATGGAATAACAGTCATATGGACTTGCGTTATGTCGAAAATCCATATGGTGGAGATATCAGGATAACAAAACTCTACCGGGACCCGTCTGCGATAGATCTTGAACGCATCAACCGTGAATATAGCGAAGAGGTCGCCTCAGCCCAACGGGCGATAAGCGGTAACCGTATGGGGATGCTCCTCATCTTCATGGCTCTCGTCTTCATGCCGGCGCTCGTTTTAAGCGTCATCCAATCGAATGTGCTTCTGATTGCGGTTATCATCATCTATTCCATCATTGCATACTTCGTTGTGGAAGCGATCAACCAGGTGGAGATCAACCGGGTATTGTATCAGATTGATTCAGAGGAGCGGCGTACTTCGGATGCCGCATAGAAAAAGGATGGACCCTATTTTGGGGACCATCCTTTTTTGTTAGGAATATAAAATTTACGCCTTCTATATTTCAACTTGCATGCCGGCCTCGGCCAATCTGACATTTTTGATGGAGTGCTGCTTGGCACTATCAATCAGTACTTCCAACGCGCCGTGGTGGGGCAGATTTGTCAGTATCGTCTCGGCGGCATCTGCCTTCGACGCCAGGCGTCCGGCCTCCTCTGCATTCATGTGGCCTTCCACTTTGCCGTCATAGCCTTCATACAGTCTGCAGTCGGTAATGAGCAGGTCCGCCCCGAATGCAAAACGCACCAGGCTGCCCCGGTAGCATGTATCCGACGTATAGACGAGGACGGCACCGGTATCATCCGTCACCCGTATTGCATAAGTTTCCGTACTGTGTTCATTGCGGTGGAACTCCAGTTTGAAAGGACCGACTGTATAAGTCTTCTGAGCCCGGATGGGCTGGAATGTACTATATCGTGCACGGCGGATCTCACGTACGGGCAGGCCACCTTCCGGCCCATACACCTTCAGATTCCGATCGGTCTTTTTATGTTGCCGCGCAACCTTGCGCGCCAGTACAAAAGCTTGGATGTCCCCTGCATGATCATGATGGTAGTGCGTCAGGAATATGTGGTCTATGGCGTGGATATCAACATACTTCTGTACATGGGCGGCTACGCCACTTCCTGCATCGATCAGCAGGTTCACACCGTTTTTCTGGATCAGACAGCCGGATGTCGGCTCCAGATACTTCGGGAAACCGTTCCACATGCCCACTATCGTCACTTTCATGGCATCATCCCCCATCAGGATTATTCCATTACTTATACCCGTTTTCTACACCAGCCAAGCGGCAATGTGGCATTTCATCATCAAAAAAGACGGGGATCCCCCCGTCAGTTCTAAGTGTTGCGTGGTTCTGACAACATTGTGTTTTTGATGTTGGAACGGTAATTCCATATATTTCTGATGACGGTCTTGATCACTGCATAGGTTGGGATCGCAATCAGCATGCCGATGAATCCGGCGATATTACCTGCTGCAAGGACGACCGTGATGACGGTGAGCGGATGAAGGTTCAGCGTCTGCCCCATGACGTTCGGCGTGATCAGGTTGCTTTCGATCTGCTGGGCGATCAGGGTAATCAGAGATACCCATATCAGCATGAACGGATCCTGGATCAACGCGAGCAGCGCAGCCGGCACGAAGGCCATCCAAGGTCCTATGAACGGAATCAAGTTCATGAACAGTGCAAATATCGCAAGCAATAGTGCATATTCAAGCCCAATGGAGATGTATCCGATATAGAGGATGATGCCAAGGATGAAACTGACCAGCATCTGCCCTTGGATGAATGCGCGTAAAGTATTGTCGATGTCATGCAGCAGCTCGGTCATGAACTGCTTGAATGTGCCTTTGAACGGAGAAACCATGGCCGGCACGAATTTTTCGTGATCCTTCAGCAGGAAGAAGAAGAAGAACGGAATCAGGATGAACGTAATCAGGACACTGACCGTACCTGACAGGATCGCCATGACATTGCTCGCTACGTTCGACAGCATCTCGGAACCGCGGTCCAGGGCGTCCTGGATATATTTCTGCGGGTCGAACGGCAGTTTATCCCGCTGGGAGAGCGCATAATTGAACAGCTGTTCTATCTCATTCTGAATTACCGGCGCACGGGAAATCAAGTTCTGCACCTGCTGCGTCACCATCGGCACGATCAGGATGGTGAGGAGAGCAATCACTAGCAGGATGATGACGAAAACCGCCAGAATGCTCGTCAGGCGCCCGGCACGCCGTTTTTCCAGGAAGCGCTGTATCGGCTCAGTGATATAATACAGGAGGCCACCCAGCAGAAGCGGGAAGAAAATCGTCGCGACTACCGTGAATATCGGTTCAAAAATGACCTGGACCCTGATGACCAGCATGATGATCAGCAGTGTAATGATGATTGCAATACCAGTTTGGAACCACACTTTATTAGTCATTGGCATAATCTCCTTACAGGTTGTTAAAGTAGAACCCATTGTATCATAAATTAGAATACCGAATAATATTTATGTGGACAAATGAATTGTATACAAGTAAAATTAACATTATCAGAATATTCAGCACAAAGGGGAAGGGGAAATATTATGCAGACAATCGTTGATTTTCTTAATGGCCTCGTTTGGAGCTCGCCTCTTGTATACGGCCTGCTGGCCGTAGGACTGTACTTCAGTTTGAGGATGCGCTTCTTCCAGATCAGGCACTTCAAGGAAATGATCCGGCTTATGTTCCAAGGGGAGAAATCACCAGTCGGAATTTCCAGTTTCCAAGCCTTGGCGGTATCTTTATCCGGCCGTGTCGGTACGGGAAACATAGTCGGGGTCGCTACAGCCATCTACATCGGAGGCCCAGGTGCGATATTCTGGATGTGGCTCATTGCCTTTCTAGGAGCAGGCAGCGCATTTGTGGAATCCACTCTGGCGCAGATCTATAAGCAGAATGAAGACAATCAGTACCGCGGTGGTCCAGCGTACTACATAGAAAAGGGGATAGGTGGGAAATTCGGTAAAATCTACGCCGCAGTTTTCGCACTTGTAACAATTCTTGCCACCGGCTTCCTGCTTCCGGGCATCCAGTCCAACTCTATAGCAGGCTCCATGACGAACTCGTTCACCATGCCACACTGGGTAATCGGCGCGATTCTTGTAGTGCTGGTCGGCCTGGTCATCTTCGGCGGTATCAAATCAATCGCCAACGTTGCAACTGCAGTGGTTCCGTTCATGGCCCTCGTATATGTGATTGTAGCCATAATAGTGGTCATCATGAACATCCAGGAAGTACCTGCCATGTTCGCTCTCATCTTCAAAAGTGCCTTTGGCATGGAGCAGCAGTTCGGCGGCATCATCGGTGCGATGATCGCAATCGGCGTCCAACGCGGCATCTACTCCAATGAAGCCGGTCAGGGAACCGGACCTCACGCAGCAGGTGCAGCTGAAGTTTCACACCCTGCCAAACAAGGGCTTGTACAGGCATTCTCCGTATATGTCGATACACTTTTCGTATGTACGGCGACGGCGCTCATGATTCTTATGACAGGCATGTACAATGTTTCAGATGGTGAAGGTGGCCTCCTCGTAGACAGTGGTGTCTATCAGGAAACACCGGGTGGGGAACAGAACGTAGAAGGCACAGTGGCCTATACACAGGCCGGCCTCGATAAGGCATTCAGTGGCCAGGATACTTTCCAGGCTGGTTTCGTCGGATTCGGTTCTTATTTCATCTCATTTGCACTTCTATTCTTCTGTTATACTACAATACTTGCATACTACTATATCGCAGAGACGAACCTCGTCTATCTGACGAAAGGCCGCTGGCCGATCGTGAAGACCCTGCTGGGTGTACTGCTGATCGGCTCGGTATTCTACGGCACGATCAACTCGGCGGGACTTGCTTGGGATATGGGTGACCTCGGTGTAGGCCTCATGGCCTGGCTGAACGTCATCGGCATACTCATCCTGCAGAAGCCGGCCATCGCCGCACTGAAGGACTTCGAGAAGCAGAAGAAGGAAAAGGGATCAGGAAAGTACGCAATCTACTCTCCAGACCCAGCCACAGTCAAATCGGCAGATTTCTGGCATGTGGACTATCCGAAACGCCTTAAAGATGAACAGGAATATAATATGAATTACGGAGATGATGAGCGTTAAATATCATCATTGATGTTTCACACTTGCCCCCTTGTTGGTAGAATAACCAAGAGGGGGTAATTTTTATGGAAATGACACCAGGAAAAATACACAGTATTGATTTCAAATCGGAAATTTTAAATGACACTTATGAAATCCAGTACTATATACCAAAAAACTTTTCAGACCTTTATAAACATAGGGTCATCATTACATTCGATGGCCAGGACTTCTTCCGCTTCGGACAGATTGAGCGTACGTATGAAAAATTACGTGAAGCAGAAGAGATAGACCGAGCCATCATCATCGGGGTGCCCTACCCTGACGTCGACTGGCGTTATGACTACTTCAGCCCGAACGGCAAGCACCATGAGAAATTCGTTTCTTTCACTGCCCATGAGCTGATGAGTTGGATTGATGAACACTTCCCGACACTAAAAGTCGGCACTTCCCGCACGTTGATGGGGGAATCGCTCGCTGCAAGCTTCGCATTGTCGGTCGCCATCACCTATCCGGCCACATTTTCCAATGTATTGGCACTCAGTCCGTACGTAGATGATGATTTCATCGCCCGCTTCGAATCCCAAAGTTCACTCATGCATCTTGACATGTACCATACTATAGGGTTGGAAGAGGATGATTTTGAAAGCATCTCGAAAGATCGTGCCGATTTCCTGACGCCGAACCGCAAACTGCATGAGCATCTTTCCACCCGGTTGCTTGAATATAAGTATGAAGAGTTGGACGGGGGCCACATCTGGAAAACGTGGAAACCCATTTTGGAACCAGCGATGAAACACTTCTTAAGTTAGAATATTATGGCATTTTGAGAAAACTTTGATATACTTAAGGTATAACAAAGCAGGGAGGAATTACGATGAATTTCGGAATAGCAATGTTTCCATCTAAACAGCTACAGGATAAAGTCAACCAATATAGAAAAAGATATGATGCGCATTATGCACTGATCCCCCCACACATCACTCTAAAAGAAAAGTTTGAAGCGGATGAATCCGAAAAAGAAAAAATTTCACAACATCTGAAAGAAATTGCTAAAAAGCACAAACCAACTGACATCGAAATCAAGAAAGTTTCAAGTTTCTCACCGAACTCTCTAGTCATCTATTTCAAAGTAGAAAAGAATGATGAACTTGTCGCTCTCCATGACGATTTGAATGATGGCGAATTCTATGGCGAAAACAGCCATCCTTTCGTGCCACACCTGACGATTGCCCAGGGACAGACTACCCAGGAGTACGAAGACATCTTCGGTCAACTCAGCATGGTGGGCATCGATCACCAAGAAACACTTGATAAAATGAGTCTTCTTTACCAGCTCGACAATGGCGTCTGGCAGGTATATGAAACATATAAACTCGGCGAAGGCTGAGTGATAAGAGGCGTTCCAATATATTTGGAACGCTTTTTTATTGCCCGCTTAAGCTGGATGGCGGTCAGTGTTGATGTAACTCTCGTTCGTTTGTTGCGACGAACGGGAATTAACATCTCAACTCGCCTTCGTCCGCTCGACGAACGGGAATTAACATCCCAACTCGCCTTCGTCTGCTCAACGAACGAGAATTAACATCCCAACTCGCCTTCGTCCGCTCGACGAACGAGAATTAACGTCTCAACTCTCCTTCGTCCGCCCAACGAACGAGAATTAACACCCCAACTCGCCCTCGTCCGCCCAACGAACGGGAATTAACATCCCAACTCGCCTTCGTCTGCTCGACGAACGGGAATTAGCACCACTCAACTCAACAACCGATACATCCCGAAATAAAAAAAGCAGCACCCGGAGGTGCTGCTTCTTCAGCTATATTAAGCCATGATGTGGTAACCGGAATCGACATGGAGGACTTCTCCTGTGATGCCGCTCGCCAAATCACTGAGCAGGAATGCGACAGTGTTGCCGACTTCCAGCTGATCAACGTTGCGTTTAAGTGGTGCACGTTCTTCAATTTCCTTCAGGATGGATTTGAAATCTCCGACTGCTGAAGAGCTCAAGGTACGGATCGGGCCGGCTGAAACGGCGTTGACGCGGATACCGGACTCGCCGAGGTCGAGTGCAAGGTAACGTACGCTGGATTCGAGGGCTGCTTTGGCAACTCCCATGACGTTGTAGTTAGGCATTGCGCGCTCTCCACCGAGGTAAGTCATCGTTGCGATGCTGCCGCCTTCATTCATGATTGTTTTAGCATGTTTTGATACCACTGCCAGGGAATACGCACTGATGTCGAGCGCGTTTTTGAAGCCTTCGCGAGTCGTATCGCTGTAGCCGCCTTGGAGTTCATCTTTTCCAGCATATGCTATTGCGTGCATCAGACCATCGATGCCGCCTGTCTTCTCGCCGATTTCCTTGAATGCTGCCTCTACCTGCTCGTCGTCCGTGACGTCACATTCCACGATGATGTCGTGGTTGCCTTCCAGGTCACCCAAGATTTTCTCCAGTTCGCGCCTGAAGCGTTCATTCAATATTGTAAATACCAGTTTTGCACCCATTTTATCGAGGGCCCGCGCGGCACCCCAGGCGATGCTGCGCTTATTGGCAACGCCCATGATAACAAAAGTTTTACCTTCGAGATTCATAAGTCATAAACTCCCTTTTTCATCACACATGGATCTATATCCATGCGCTTATGATTTAATGTTAGTACCTACTACTAATCTACAGTTTTTCATCTCTGATTGCAACAAAAAAGAAAGCACAGTCTTATAAGAAAAAAATGCACCCCGAAGGGTGCATTCGTTAATATAGTTCGAGTTCCCGCTTCAGTTCTTCCACATACTCCCTAGATCCGGTCATGAATATACGGTCATCCACCTGGAGTCTGGTGTCCCCGTGGGGCACAATCGACTCCTGTCCACGCATGATCCGAAGGAATATGATATCTGCAGTGAACGGGAAGTCACGGAGAATCATTTCATCGTAGCGGTAGTTGTTCATCTGTATTTCATAGATGGCCGTCTCTTCATCCGTCAGCAGATCCATCATATGTGGAGATTCGATCAATCCGCGCAATAGTGTCTTCGAGCTCAACAGTGCAGAGAATGGCTCGTATCCAAGTCCTTTGATGGCCTGTTCCCTTGTCGGGTCTTCGATTCTGTAGATGATCCGTTCCACTCCCCGATTTTTAGCCATTTCCGCGACACGCCAATTGATGTCCGCCGCATTGGCTCCGACGACCACGATATCGCTGTCGAATGCATCGACTGCGTCCAGGGCTTCTTCGGAATACTCCGGTATCTCCTGGAATGAGAGGTTCTCTGTATTCCTTTCCCTAGAGTCGGAAAAATTCTTGTGGAAGATGAGCCTGACATTATACAGACCCCCGGCGACGCTGTGCGCCACCGGCACTGTCAGCTGGTTGTTGCCGAAGATCGTCACATTGATGACACGGTCTTCATTCTCACCTTCCGGGTAGAGCTGCTTGAAGACGACCGGGGTGATGATGCAGGCGATGACAGCACTCAATATGAACATGCCGCTCTCGGAATTCGTTATCATGCCGATCTGTTCGGCGATGACTGCCGCTGCGATGATGAGCGACAGTGTCGAGGTCAACAGGAAACCGGCTGCCGTGACGCGCTTCAAGTCAAAATACCGCAGCAGGAACGCCACCGGTATCAGTTTGCTGAACAGAAACGCAAACAGCAGTACCGGAATCAGTACGAACACCCGGCTGTCCGAAAACAGCGCAGGCAGATTCAACTCAACTCCGACCATGATGAAAAATATCGGGATGAAGAATCCATAGCCGAACGAGTCCAACTTATGGACAATATCCTGGTCCGGCTTCAGCAGGCTGACGATACAGCCGGCGATGAAGGCACCGAGTATATTCTCAGCCCCGACACCTTCAGCCAAAGCGACAAGCATGATGATGAGGGCGAAGACGCCGCGCATCCCGATCTGCATCGTACCGTTATTCAGAGATTTGATGAACTCCGAGCCGTTCATGACACGGCCGAGGAAATAGAATAGGATGGCAAAGGCCACAAGTATCCCCATCAGCCACAGCGGCTTGCTTGCATCCGCGTAGAGCTGGGAATAGAGGGCGAGCATTATCATCGTCGTCAAATCCGCAATGACTGCAATCAGCAGGATGATCTGCCCCATCCGGGTGCTGATCAGATTCGCCTCCTTCAAAGTCGGCACTACGACACCAAGCGAAATGGTTGAGATGATGATGACGAGCAGAAAGACATCGTCAAATATCCCAAGGCCCCGCATAAGCAGCGCAAACAAGAGGCTTAGGCCGAGCATCGCTGCAAATATGCCCGTCGTCAGCATCAGTATGTTCGGCAACGGCCTTTTCAGGATCTTTGATTTCTTCTGGCGACTCGCTTTCTGCGTAAACGCGTCAAAATCGATTTCAAGTCCACTGAGGAACATCAGAAAGATGAATCCAAGTGTAGACAATACCTTCAGCCAAGGGTCGTTGCCGTCGACGATATCGAAAAAGGAGTCGCCGATGATGACGCCTACGATAATCTCCGCCACAACGACCGGCAGGAAGCTGACTTTCAATCTGCTGATGAGTATAGGGGTCAGTAATGCCGCCAGCACAACGATGGCCAACGACACTACGGATGGTCCGTGTTCCATAAGCTACTCCTTATATGAGGTAAGACATTAGTGCGTTAGCAAGTGTGAAATAGATGAGCAGACTGATGATATCGTTTGACGTGGTGATGAACGGCCCGCTCGCCACCGCCGGATCGATATTCAGACGATCCATCACCAGTGGGATGAGTGTGCCGAGCAGTGTCGCCAACGTCATCGCAATCAGCAGACTGACGCCCACGATCATACCAAGAATTGACGAATCATACAATAAGGTAATGATGGTGAATAAAAGAATGCCGCAGACCGACCCTGTTATCAAGCCAGAACCCATCTCACGGAGGGCAAGTTTAACCTTGCTCGATTCCTTTATTTCACCGGTCGCAATCCCCCGCACCGCAACCGCCAGAGATTGTGTGCCGCTGTTTCCCGCCATCCCGCCGATGATCGGGATGAATGCACCCAATATCGCAACCTGCGCCAGCGTATCTTCGAAGCGCGTGAGCATCGTGGCGGTGATCATCCCCATGAAGGTCAGACCGATCAGCCACGGCAGGCGCTTTTTGGCTGTGGAGAAGGAAGAATCCGAAGTCGGCTCGATTTCACTCATACCGGCAAGCCTGGAGTAGTCCTCACTTGCCTCTTCGTCGATGACGTCCATGATGTCATCGGCTGTGATGATACCGACCAGATGACCCTGGTAGTCGACGACCGGCATCGCCAGGAAGTCATAGTCACGCATAATCTGCGCCACTTCCTCCTGATCGTCCGAAACGCGGGCGGAGACGACACGCTCGATCATGATATCACCGATATAGGCATCATCATCTGCAATGATCAGCTCACGCAAAGAAAGGATCCCCGCCAACTTCCGTCCTTCATCGACGACGAACAGGTAGTAGATCGTCTCCGAGTCCGGCGCCTTCAGCTTGAGGTGGCGCATGGCCTCCCTGACGGTCATCAGTGAAGTGAGGCTGACAAACTCCGTTGTCATGATACCACCGGCGGTATCTTCTTCATAATTCATCAGCTTGCGTATTTCCTGCGCGTCCTTCCTCGGCATCAGCGTCAGGAATGAGGTCAGTTTTTCCTTTGAAACGCCGCTCAATATATCCACTGCGTTGTCGTACTGCATCTCTGCAAGCATATCTGCAGCGTAGCGGGCGTCCATCGTTTCGAATATTTCATCATACTCGTCCGCATCAAGTTCAAGGCTGTCGAAGAACTCCCCTACCTCTTCCGGGCTGAGGAAATGGTAGAGCCGCTGCCGATCCTCTTCTTCAAGCAGAAGATAAAATTCACTCTGATCATAATTATGCAGGTCCAGGAAAGCCTCCCGGAAGTCATCTATACGTTCATTCCTGAGGTGATCCAGGAGCACATCGTACTCCATCTCCATCTCAGTCTTCTCGATTGTCTCAACCAATTTTGCCACCACCTGTTCATATTGAATTTCATTCTACATCAAAACAAAAGAAAAAAGCACCCTGCGAGTGCTTTTCCTACGATATGAAAGAATCGTGCACCCGTTTCCAGAATGGGAACGGACGGAAGCGGGCGAATCTCACTTTTTCATCAGCAACCCTGAATTGTATCGATTTGACGCCTTTATGCACAAGATTGATGTGGTCGATCGTCATCTTGTAGACTTCGCTGTTGACCGGCAGCACCTGACAGGTATGGTGTTTAGGCAATACCAGCGGTGAGCCTACGGTCCGGAAGACCCGGTTGTTGATCGACGCGATTTCAGTGATCTGGATTGCTTCCAGCGAAGGATGGATCAGTGCACCGCCGAGCGCCTTGTTGTAGGCTGTCGAGCCGGACGGGGTCGAGATGCACAATCCGTCTCCACGGAAGCGTTCGAAATGCTGATTCCTGAGGTCGACATCCATCACCAAGGTGGTGCCGTCATCCGTCCTCAAGGTCGCTTCGTTGAGTGCGAGGTACCTCGTTTCGGTCCCTTCCGACTCATACCGTATAATCGTTTCAAGAAGTGGATATTCGATGACCTGGAATTCATCATTCTGGATGGCGATGATGAGCCGTTCCACTTCGTGGGGCAGCCAGTCTGCATAGAAACCGAGATGCCCGGTATGTACACCGACGAAAGCCGTATGGTCGAGCAGGTGCTGATAGCTGTGGAAAGCCTGCAGCAGCGTGCCATCCCCGCCGACGGAAATGACGATATCCGGCTTCTTGTCATCCAGTTCCATGTTCATATCAATCATATAGTTCATCATCTTATCTTTAAGTGCGTTCGATTTCGTGTCCCCCTTGGACACTATGAAGAACTTCATGTGTCACCCCGCCTTTCCACAGAGCGCTAGCGCATGCTGCGTTTTTTTGTGTAGTATTTTTGTGCATCCTGTATCTCTTCACGTATTTCAGACATCTCCTGGTCGAGCAGATACGCCGCTTCTGCTGCATTCTGCAGACGCTTCTTGATTTCCGGTGGATATTCCCCGCTATACTTATAGTTTAATGTATGCTCAATCGTCGCCCAGAAGTTCATTGCCAAGGTGCGGATCTGAATCTCCGCCAGTATGATCACCGGTCCGCCGATCCGTTCGACCGGATATTCCACGATGAGGTGGTAGGAACGGTAGCCACTTTCCTTGGTGTTCGTCACGTAGTCCCTTTCTTCGACGACTTTCATGTCGGTACGGTTGCGGACTTGACTGCATATCAATTCGATGTCATCCACGAACTGGCACATGATCCTGACGCCTGCAATGTCATACATCCCCTCTTGCAGCTTGTCGTAAGGTATATTGCGGGCACTTGCCTTTTCTATTATGCTCTGTACTGGTTTAACCCGCGCCGTCACAAATTCTACAGGGGAGGCTTGGCGGTTGAGCTGGTAGTCCCGCCTCATGCCTTTAAGCTTGATCTTAAGTTCCTCCACTGCCTGCTTGTACGGTGCGAGGAACTTCTCCCATTGTTCCATCCTCTACACTCCAGTCTTAAAACGCTTCTATTGTTTGAATGTTTCCTTGACTGCCCTTTCGAATGCTTCCCCGTAGTTGTTGCCTTCGATGGTATCGACCAGGTGATCCAGCTGATCCCAGAAGTCAGTCAATATGACATCGGTGTTCAAAATGATTTCGCTGCCGTGGTGCTCGCGCAGCATGTGCCATGTCTTTTCTCCAAAATGCACTCTACTGGCTCCTTCACCGTCGTCCAGAAGATAGATGAAGCTCTTCTCATCCGGGTCGACAGTCATGCGCGCCGCCGCCTGAAGCCCTTCCGTCTGTTCTTCGGACAGGCATTTGAGCGCTTCATCTTCGAATTTGATTTCATTAACATAAATGTCCATTTCCTCACTCCTTGCGCACTTTATTCTACCATAGTAAATGGTATTTGATAACGACATAAACTGTTTACTTTACAGTCCTTTTCAATTTATAGATAATATACATTAAGGAGTGGATTTAATGAAAGAACTCGAGATCGAATTCAAAAATCTATTGACAGGCGATGAATATGGCCGGCTGGACAAGGCATTCTTCCAAAATGCCGAACCGGTCATACAGACCAATTTCTATATAGATACCCCGGATCTGGATCTTAAACACAACCGCCTATTGCTCAGAATCCGTGCAGCGCGCGGCAACCAGGTCATGACCCTTAAAGAACCGACCGATAAAGGCGTCATGGAGTACCACGGAGAAGTGAAGAACGACCTCAGCTTCGACCAGAACATCCGACGAGAGGAACTCCCCGCAATCATCTGCAACGAACTGGAGCGCTTCAATATCGATACGACGCAGCTCAGGATATATGGTGCTTTATCGACCGAGAGACGGGAAGTGCCGTATAAGGATGGGCTGCTTGTGCTGGATAAGAACAATTACCTTGATACAGAAGATCTGGAGTTGGAATATGAGGTGTCGAATCGCGACAAGGGTGAGACCATCTTCCAGGACCTCCTTAAGGAGTATGATATCAAGCAGCGCAAAGAGATAACCAAAGTGGAGCGTTTCTACAATAAACTGACGGAAATCAGGACAGGTGACAATTATGCCAATACCCTATAACGATATCGGCCGTGAAAAGCTGTATGAAATGATCGATATATTCTACGGTTATGTGGGTAACGATGAACGCATCAACCACTTGTTTCCGGAAGATTTGACCGAAACGGCGTACAAGCAGAAATTATTCCAAACACAATTCCTCGGTGGTCCGAACCTTTACATGGAAGAATATGGACATCCAATGCTGAAGGCACGCCATAATCCATTCCGCATCACTCCAAAAGCAAAGGATGCATGGCTTGAAAATATGGATAAAGCGATGGATGACGTCGGACTTGATGGTGATTTACGCACGTTCATCATGAAGCGTTACGAAATGACGGCCAATCATATGGTGAATACGATAGAAGAATAAGCAGGGTGAGGACATGAATAGAACTGGAGAACAGGCACTTGTATTGGAACCCGTATCCCATCAGATTGAGATATTCTACTTTTTCGATCCGTTCTCAGAAGACTGTCGCGCCCTGGAGCCCGTCATCAACCGGCTTCAGATTGAATATCGCGGGCATGTGACAGTCAAAAAAATACTTGCACCTTCCCTTCAGGTCCTGACCAAATGTCAGGCCCAATCCACAACAGATATCGACAATATCGCACTAGCCTACAAAGCTGCCGAAATCCAAGGCCGCAACAAAGCCCGCGCATTCATGCGCTATGTGCTGAACCGCATAATGCCGAACCGCAACATCTGCACGATTGAACATATGGAAGAGAGCGCGCGCCTTGCGGGACTCGATGTCAAGTCGTTCACGGCAGATGCCCAATCGGGTTCCGTACGGAGCCTCCTCAGGCGCGATCTGATGGTCTACCGTGAAATGGATGTCGAATCCCTTCCGTCACTCGTCTTCTTCTCAGGAGATGTCGAAGCGGAAGGCATTAAAGTGGAAGGTGTATACCCGTACCATATCTACACGTATATCATCAATGAACTCATCGACCATGAAATAGAAAAGAACCCGTTGCCTAGCATCCACGACTACATTGAGACATATGAAGTCGTCAGCTTTCACGAACTCAAGACAGTTTTCGAATGGCGTACCGGCCTTTTACTAAATGAATTGAAAAAACTCAGATTGCAGCGGCTGATTGAAGAAGTCGAGACGGAAGCGGGCTTCTACTATCAGATCCGCGGTGGATCGTCAGCATTGAGTGAATAATTTTAACAGTACACCCCCTGTCAACTGGATGAATAATCCGGTCCCCAGGGGGTGTTTTTTGATTGCCGGCGGGAGTGAGGTGTTAGCTCGTCAATTCGCCTTCGTTTGCTGGACGAACGAGAGTTAGACCCCCAATTCGCCTTCGTTTGCTGGACGAACGGGAGTTAGACCGCTAATTCGCCTTCGTCTCCGGAACGAACGAGAGTTAGACCCCCAATTCGCCTTCGTTGCTCAGACGAACGGGAGTTAGACCGCTAATTCGCCTTCGTCGCCCAGACGAACGGGAGTTAGACACCCAATCCATTCTTCATGTCTCTCCGCCAATAAAAAAACACGGAATCCAAAAGGATTCCGTGCTTCATATATATTATCATCTTTTTTTTAAAAAAAGCAGCACACCTTCTTTAGTGTGCTGCTCAAACAAAGGGGATGGGAGAAATTTTTCACTGTTACAACAAAGGGGTATGTTTCAGTGAGAAAAATTCCATATACGTAATATACCACGGTTAAAGACCTCAAACAACATTTTGCATGTCTTTTCACAATATAGACAAAATGAAAACGTATTCAGATTATACTTGTACAACTTTCGTCTACATGTCTACATAATTAAAGAAATCCGAACCTAAGAGGTTCGGATTCCATCATCATATTTCCTTGAGCAGTGCTTCGAACTGGTCGAGTTGTGATTCGAATACTTTCATCGCGTTCTCAACTGGTTCAGCAGTCGTCATATCAACACCTGCATTTTTGAGGACGTTGATCGGATAGTCTGAAGACCCCTTCTTCAGGAATTCGTTGATATAGCGCTCAGCTGTCTCAGAGCCTTCCTCAAGCACTTGCTTCGAGAGGCTGGCTGCAGCTGCGTAACCTGTAGAATACTGATAGACATAATAGTTCATATAGAAGTGCGGGATGCGTGCCCACTCCACTTCAATATATTCATCGTACTCCATCACATCTCCAAAGTATTTGCGGTTGAGCGCCCCGTACACTTCGTTTAGGCTTCCGGCAGTCAGCGGCTCGCCCTCTTCCTTCATCGTATGGATCTTGTGTTCGAATTCAGCAAACATCGTCTGCCTGAATACCGATCCCTTGAATCCTTCCAGCTGCTCATTCAACAGATATAGTTTCTTCTTTTTATCCTCAAGATTCCTGAACATATAGTCTGCAAGCAGCGCCTCGTTGAAATTACTCGCCACTTCGGCGATGAATATGGAGTAGCCGGACATGTTCGACGGCTGGTTCTGCCTGCTGTAGTAGCTGTGGACGCTGTGTCCGAATTCGTGCGTCAAGGTGAATAGGTTGTTGACATTATCCTGCCAGTTCATGAGGATGAAAGGATTAGTGCCGTAGGTACCGGAGGAATAGGCACCGCTTCTCTTGCCTTTATTCTCATAGACGTCGACCCAGCGGTTTTCGAGGCCTTCCTTGACGATGCCTACGTACTCTTCACCCATCGGTGCCAATGAATTGAGCATCCATTCCTTCGCTTCCTCATATTCCATCTTGAAATCGACATCTTTCACCATCGGTGTATAGACATCATACATCTTCAGTGTATCGAGCCCGAGCAGCTGCTTGCGCAGTTCAGTATACCGGTGCAGCAGATGCAGGTGCTTGTTGACGGTCGCCACAAGGTTATCATACACTTCCTCCGGAATGAAGTTGTTGGAGAGGGCCTGATGCCTCGCCGATTCATAGCCGCGTGCCTGTGCTTCGAAGACATGTGTGGATACTACACCCTGCAGTGTCTGGCTCAATGTGTTCTTGAATGAACCGTAAGTCTTATATAGATTTTCATAGGCTGATCTGCGCAGTTCACGGTCGCTCGATTTGAGGAGATCAATGTAAGTGCCTTGTGTGAGTGTATGCGCATTTCCTTCAGCATCGATCGCATCCGGGAATTCCAAGTCTGCGTTATTGAACATGCCGAACGTCGACGTCGGGTTGGACAGCACTTCCCCTGCCTGCGCCATAAGCTTCTCTTCCTTGTCGCTGAGTATATGTTCCCGCTTCCTGTTCAATTTTTCAAGATCGAAGGAGAACTCGGAAAGACGCTCATCCTGGCGCCATTCTTCGAGCGTATCTTCATCAATCTGCAGGATTTCAGGCACCAGGAAACTCCATGCCGTATTGAATTTGACGACCAGTGTGCGCGCCTTGGCTTCCATGCCGCTATAAGTGTCATTAGATGTATCCTGGTCATGCTTAAGGTGTGAGTAGACGAATAATTTGCCTATCTCCTCCGTCAACTCGCGCTGGGTATGAAGCGCTTCTGATAGTTTTTCCAGGGAACCGATGTCCCCTTCGAATTGTTCCGCCTCATCTAGCCTGCCTTCCAGTTCCTTATACTTTTCTTCGAATGCTTCGTCCGACTCGAAGATATTTTTGAGATTCCATGTATACTTCTCCTGTTGTTCTTCACGTGTTATTACTTTTGCCATTATGTACCCTCCAATTTTCAGATAGTCCAATTTTCTCAATATTGCGTATAAATTTCAAGTCTCGAAACTTATTGTGAATTGTATAACGTCTTATAGTCGCTAAGCAGCTTGTGGATCACCTGCTCGCTTTGAGGCGCCCCTTGGATTTCCCGCAGGCGTATGAAATGTCTGAAACCTTCAATCGTAAAGCACCCCCGCTCCAGGGCAAACATCAAATACAGCTTCCACTCCAGGGGGCTATTCATGATCCAGCGCTCGGACTCTGTAATGTACAGCAAATGCTTCGGCAGATCAGCCGGATCGAGGCCAAGCTGATAAATATATGTAAGCGTGGGGTTCAACCGACTTTTCTGCCGGCGTTCATGTTGGATGAGCCGTTTGATATCCTGCCCATTCATCTGATGCATCTGTCTAGGCATTGCTTCATGGTCCAACATCAGTGCTTCTGCATCCATACCCTCTACATGGTACAGCCAACGGCCTGCGCCGATGTGATGATGCAACATCCATTTCTTCAATTGCCTGTTCGTGCCATGATATGTAAACAAGGCATGTTGGAACTGTGTCGACAACTGGAAATGGGTTGGAATCACATGCGCGGCGTTAATGCGGAGCGCCGTTTCGTCAAGCACCCATATGACATCCATGCCGAGTGTATGGTACCCTTTCGAGCGTTCGATGATGAGTGTTGGAGAAATCGGGGAATATTGGATTTCGATGGCGCGCTTCCCTACAAGCAGATCTGGAATCTGTTCTATTTCGGGCAGATAATATTCCATTGCAGCAGTGTGATTTTTGTTGAGGCTCAAGTACAGTTCATGCTTCGCCGACAAGTGAGCCAATGATTCCTTTTTGTAGAGATGCCTGATGCAGTCTACTATGCGATGGTGGGAGAAATGGGGTGTCTTTACATTGCCTAATTTCAATACGACCCGCTCGAGACAGACCGGGCAGAAATATTTTCTGTTCTTGACTGCTTCACTTGCAGTGACGTTGCCGCCAGTTTCATCGTGGGCTATAAACATAAAAAAACCTCCTCATCTATATATGGATGAAAAGGTTAAAAATGATTTATTTTAGATGCAGATAATTTAATTTTCTTGAAAAACTTTTCTTACTTTGCCCCTCACGTTCATACTCATGATGATTTTTCCGTATTCTTCGACAATGAGGCTGGATGTTTCAGCAGGTGCACTGTACTCGAGAAGTTTTGCTTCAATCCGTTCAGTATCCATATAATCCATACGGTGGTCGAAGAATATCTGGTAGTAATACCTGCCTTCATGGACGATAAGCAGATCTTCATACTGTGTTTCATCGACTTCGACTTCATAGGAATACTTGATGAGGTCTTCCAAGTCTGCGAACCTGACCATTACTGGCTCTTTCGTAACAGGCGTCGTCTGGTCTTTCTCCCCTGAAATGTTTTCAAGGAATGATTCAACATCTTTATTATTTATATCCATAGGGTTCTGCTCCATTGAGAATGGTTTGTCATCCTGAGATTTGGACACGACCACTTCGATTCCTTTGTCATAGGCATGCACTTGAATCCATAGCGGCCCGTCCATTGAAAATTCTTCTTCGTGCTCGTGGTTCACTTCATCCATGATTGACCAGAAGAATTCTTCTCCACGTTTACGGTTCAACCACAGATCTTCTTTATCGTAGCCGCGTTTTTCAATATCCTGGTAGGTGATGAAAAATTTGATCGTAGACTCATCGATCCTTTCAATCCTCATACTCCTCACTCCTCTCCATAAAGTATGGTCTTACTTATACTATACCTTAATGTGCCAAGGTAAAACCACTTTTGGAATTGTCATATCATTATACGCCAAAATACCCACAGTTTTCAAGCAATCTGCGGGCATAGCACTTTAAGTATATGGCTGATCTCGGGTGCTCTTTTTTAGAGTTCGGCGAGACGTTTTGCTTCCTTGAGGTGGAATGTCCTTACCTTGCGTGGAAGGAAACGACGTATTTCATCTTCGTTATAGCCGACTTGGAGACGCTTTTCGTCCATGATGATCGGCCTTCTCAATAGACCAGGGTTATCCATGATCAATGTGTACAACTCCTGCATCGGCATGGTGTCGATATCCACATTAAGCTTTTGGAACGTCTTAGATCTGGTGGAGATGATTTCATCCGTGCCATCCTCAGTCATGCGAAGAATTGCCTTGACCTCCTCCAATGTGAGGGGTTCAGAAAATATATTTCTTTCAGTATATGGAATTTCATGTTCTTGTAACCATGCTTTCGCTTTACGGCATGATGTGCAGCTTGGAGAAGTAAATAATGTTACCATGGGGCTCACACTCCAATTTCAAAAGATTTGTAATGTTAGTCTTTACCCGGTTCCATCACTTTTTAATCCCGATTGGTTAAATTTAATGGAAAACCGACTTCAACTTCATCTACACTTTGTATTATACTGCACGAACATTAAAATAAAATGAGAATTCCTTAATAATCCCGCAAATTTTCAATTAATTTATGATGGTTTTATATTTATACAAGGCCATCTGCTTTATTGCAAGCTTTCGAGAAGTCTATTATTATAGGAGTAATGACTAACTTAAAGGTGATGACACATGAAAACATTATTTTCCGGCGTCCAGCCGAGCGGGATCCCTACAATCGGCAACTACATCGGCGCCTACAAGCAATTCGTCGAGCTGCAGGATGAATACGATGCCTACTTCTGCATCGTCGACCAGCACGCCATAACCGTGCCCCAAGATCGTCTTAAACTGCGGGATAATACAAAAAAACTCGCAGCAATCTATCTGGCTTCGGGACTCGATCCCGAGAAGATCACGCTGTTCATACAGAGCGAAGTACCGGCTCATGCGAAAGCGGCGTGGATGATGCAGTGCGTCGGATATGTCGGGGAACTTGAGCGTATGACGCAATATAAGGATAAGGCACGTAAACAAAACCAACGCGACGGCATCAGTGTGGGCCTCCTTACATATCCTTCACTGATGGCGGCTGATATTCTGATCTATGGAACCGATATCGTACCCGTCGGGGAAGATCAGGGCCAGCACCTTGAACTCACCCGCACACTCGCGGAACGTTTCAACACCAAATACAATGATGTCCTGACCGTCCCTGAAGTCAAGCACCCGGAATACGGAGGCCGCATCATGAGCCTAAACGACCCCACCAAAAAAATGTCGAAAAGTGACGATAACCAAAAGGGATTCATATCCCTTCTCGATGACCCTAAAGCAGCTGCCAAAAAGATACGCAGCGCCGTTACTGATTCGGGCAGTGATATAAAATATGATAAGGAAAATAAACCGGGCATCGCAAACCTTCTGACAATCTATGCTTCCCTGACCGACAAAAGCCTCCAGGAATTGGAGCAGGAATATGCGGACAGCAATTATGGCACATTCAAATCCGACCTTGGGGAAGTTGTGGAGCAGTTCCTCATCGAATTCCAGGAGAAGGTCAACCACTATCTTGAAAGCGGCGCACTTGATGACATCCTTGACGCGGGCGCCGTTAAGGCATCGCGTAAGGCAGATAAGACAGTCGCTAAGATGGAGCGGGCCATGGGGCTCGGCAGAAAGCGGAAATAGCGCTCATCATCTCCATACAAAATGATTCACCCAACATACAAAAGCGCCTCCCTTCATGAAGGGAGGCGCTTTTGTATTTGAATATTAATCTACATACTTTTTGAATACAAGGCTTGCGTTGTGCCCACCGAAACCGAAGCTATTGGAAATTGCATATTCCAAATCAGCTTCAACCATGCCTTCAGAGACATAGTTCAAGTCACATTCAGGATCTGGTGTTTCCAGATTGATGGTCGGGTGGACTTTACCTTCTTTCAGACTGAGTACCGTAATGATTGCTTCCATACCGCCTGTTGCGCCGAGCAGGTGACCCGTCATGGATTTTGTGGAGTTTACAAGCAGTTTGTCTGCATGATCTGCAAATACCGAACGGATTGCCATCGTTTCGAACAGGTCATTGTATGGCGTGCTTGTACCATGTCCGTTGATGTAGTCGATCTGCTCCGGTTTCAGGCCTGCATCTTTCATCGCTTCCTGCATTGCACGCGCTCCGCCTTCGCCGCCTTCAGCCGGTGCCGTGATATGATGGGCATCGCCCGTCGTGCCGTAGCCGACTACCTCGCCGTATATTGTGGCACCGCGTGCTTTGGCATGTTCCAGTTCCTCCAGCATGACGACGCCTGCCCCTTCGCCGATGACGAAACCATCACGGTCCTTGGAATAGGGTCTGGATGCTTTGTCAGGGTCTTCTGCCGTAGTCAATGCCTTATTAGCCTGGAAACCGGCGATGCCCATCCGTGTAATTGGCGCTTCGGTCCCGCCTGTGACCATCGCATCAGCCTGGCCGCGTGCGATGAACTTGAACGCTTCACCGATCGAGTTCGTACCTGTGGCGCACGCTGTGACTGTTGCGCCATTCGGTCCCTTCAAGCCATGTTTAATGGACACCTGGCCACTTGCCATGTCCGGGATCATCATTGGGACGAAGAACGGGCTCACGCGGCGTGGTCCTCGCTCATACAGGACTTTGAAGCCGTCTTCAAGGGCCTGGATGCCGCCGATGCCGGAGCCGATCCAGACACCGATGCGTTCACGGTTGTCATCTGTAATGTCGAGTCCGCTGTCTGCGACTGCTTCATCAGCAGCCACCATGGCATATTGGGTGAAGCGGTCCATGCGGCGCGCTTCTTTTCTGTCAATATAGTCCTCGACGTTGAAATCTTTCAGTTCCCCTGCCACATGGACATTATATTCGCTGTTGTCTATCCGTGTAATCTTATCTATACCATTTACTCCCTTTAGGGCGTTCTCCCAGGTTTCAGGCGCTGTGTTTCCAATTGGCGTCAGCGCTCCAATCCCTGTTACAACTACTCTTCTCTTATCCATGAGTCTCCTCCTTATTATCTCCCCAGGTCAGGCAAATTGCACCCCAGGTCAGTCCGCCTCCGAAGCCGACCAGAACGAGGGTGTCTCCGTCCTTTATCTTACCATTTTTAACTTCATGATGGATACTTAACGGTATTGAGGCAGCTGAAGTGTTACCGTACCTATCAACTGTCACACTCATACGGTCTTCAGGCAGCCCCATGCGTTCGCGCGCAGCATTCATGATGCGTATATTGGCCTGATGGGGCACCAGCATATCAATATCTTCCTTTGTAAGACCTGCTTTTTCGGTAACATTGACACTCGATTCGCCCATCTGCCTGACCGCAAATTTAAACACTTCGCGGCCGTTCATCCGAATGTCGCCGGTGTCCTCATCGTCATACAGATAAGGTCCTCCTTTGCCGTTGCTGCCGAGTTCAAAGGAGCGTATGCCATATCCTTCAGACACTTGACCCATTACTACAGCCCCAGCTCCGTCACCGAAGAGCACTGCAGTGGAGCGATCGTCGAAATCGGTGATATTGGATAGTTTGTCCGCTCCGACCACCAACACATTTTTATATGTGCCAGCCCCGATGAACTGGCTGGCTGTCACCATGGCATAGATGAAGCCGGTGCAGGCAGCGAGCTGGTCCATTGATGGTACCGCCTCGAGTCCGAGCTTGTTTTGGATTGTCGTCGCGACAGTCGGGAATTTATGGTGACCGGTCGATGTCGCAACAATGACCAGATCGATATCTTCTTTGGCGACCCCGGAGTTTGCTATCGCTTCTTCCGCAGCTTCGTACGCCATATCACTTGTTTCCATTCCTTCAGCGAAGCGCCGTTCTTTTATACCTGTCATTTCTGTAATCCATTCATCTGATGTATCCAGAATTTTTTCGAAATCATGATTGGTGAACACTTTTTCCGGCACGTAGGTTCCGAGCCCCAATACGCCAACATTTTTCATTAGACCACACCTTATACTCTCATATTATAACTAGGTACTAATTTATCATAATCGATTATCCTGCACAACAAAAATGCACCCATGCTCTGCATGGGTGCTACTGGGTGCAACCTTATTCAGTTACGCCCCATTTGTACGGAAGCGTCTCTTCATCGTGTCCAAGTTCAATGCCGAAGTTTGTAACCCTATCATTGACTGGTACGACATATGCTCTGTAAAGAGTCGGTACGACTGGCATTTCCTCAACCATGAGTGCCTGCCATTCATTGTAGATTTCTTTCCTCTTCTCTACATCAAGCGCATCAGGCGAGTTGCCCTCTTCCATCAATTTAGTGCTTTCTTCAGTTTCGTAACGTGGATAGTTGAATGCCACATCCGGACCATATAGACCATACGGGTCTACATCGGAGCCTACGCCCCATGCGCCTTGGTAGATGTCGACTTCAGGATCGTCATTTTCAAGCATATCGTAGAATGTATTGAATTCTATCAGGCGATCATTTGTCAGGCTGACGTTCAAGCCGACATCCTTCCAAGATTGGATGTAGTAGTTTGCAAGTGGTTCAGCAGTATCCCCACCGGACATTGAAGCGAAGTTCAATTCGAGTGGTTCGCCTTCTGGTGTTTCGCGGAAACCGTCACCGTCTGTATCTTCATAACCTGCATCATCCAGAATCTGTTTCGCTTTCTCAGGATCATATTCCGGTGTTTCGATGCTGTCATCGTGCCATTCGGCATGATACGGCGTAATCAGTGTAGTTGCTTCCCAACGGAGGCCGTTGTAGAAGCGTTTACCTACAGCTTCGTTGTCCATCGCGTGCCACATCGCGCGGCGCAGTTCTTTATCGCCGACTTTCGATTCTTCAGGTTTGTAGTCCACTTTGCCTTCTTCTTCGTTCCATTCACCCAGCTTGAAGCCGATGTAGGTATAGGCGCCATCGATATTGGCAAGCCATTCGACACCGTCCATTTCAGCTACGTCCGGATATTGGTCGGTCGGGAAGTTGATTGCATAATCCACTTCACCTGTTTCAAGAGCGTTCGCGATTGATGATGGCGATACGACGCTCAATTCGATGCCGTCAAGATTTGGTTCACCTCTCCAGTAGTCTTCAAACTTACTCATGACTACAGATTCCCCTGGCGTCACAGAATCTACTTTGTATGGTCCTATGCCGAGTGGGTTTTCACGCGTTTGAGGCGCTTCAGCCATATCGGCGATCTCGACACCTTCGTAGTGGTGTTCAGGCATTGCATAGTACCAGAAACCGCCCGCTGTAAGTGATGGTGCGATTTCCTTATATGTGAAGACAGCAGTCTGGTCATCGATTACTTCGATGCCTGAAATGGAGTCTGCATCTCCTGCTTTATACTCATCATACCCTTCAATCAGAGTGAATCCATCGGTAGCACCGCGGATACCCGGATAGTCAGGATGACCGATGACTTCATATGAGTACACGTAGTCATCGATTGTAACTGGTTCGCCATCGTGCCATTTGACGCCTTCCTGCATTGTGAATGTCACTGTCTTGTCGTCTTCATTGACTTCAAAGTTCAGTGCCCCGTCGTTTGTAAACTGGAAGTCCTCATCCATTGTAAGCAATGGCTCATCGAACAATCCCAATACTTCAGCATCCGGGTTACCCTGATACAAGTTCCAGTTCAATGTCCCTTCAAAAGGCGTATCTGAAGTCAGGCCGACTTTCAAAGTGCCTTCCCCAGTTGCCTCTCCGTCATTGGATACGACCTGGTTGAAGTCTTCATAATTATATACTTCTCCAGACTCCCCTTCTGCCTCACTCTCATCTTTCGATTCCTCTGATGAGCCTTCAGAACTGGAGTCGCCGGAGTCTTCTGACGATTCTTCTTCCGATGATCCCCCGCCGCATGCAGCAAGTGCCAATACAAGTACCAGCATCATGAAGAACATCAATTTGGACCATGAATATTTCCCCATCTTATTTCCTCCCTATTGATGAAATTAAAACAATATATACTCAGTTCAGCTTTGTGCTGAATCTTAGTATCAAAAAGTGTCGTGCCTTTGTGGATATGTAATGTAATCCATCCACAATATTATCACAATTGTCAGAAATATCAACGGCTATCAGTTAAAGTTTTCCATTATAAGTGTATTATTGCATTAATTTTTTGTTCTTTTGAAAATTTTCTGTTAAGTATATGAAATCGCTTACAATTATACTGAAAACCGAACCCCCAAATTAATGGGGGTAGGACAAGACTTTACGCTTTACGTTGTCTTGCATCTCCAGCGCGTCTCATTGCCTCTCCTATGTTGCGTACGCATAGCATCAGAACCAGAATCATGATGGCAGCCGGCACCCATATCCAAGGTCTATGCTGGAGTGTCTGGGAGTTGGTTGCATAGGCCATCAGTGTCCCAAGTGAAGGATAATCTTCCGGAAAGCCGAATCCAATGAAAGACAAACCTGATTCTATTCCGATGTTTGCCGCCAGGGACAGCGTCCCATTGACGATGATGATCCCGACCAGGTTTGGAATCAGTTGGGTGAAGACGACTTTCATATGGGAACTGCCAAGTGTCTTCGATGCGTTGATGTAGTCGAGCTCCTTCTCCTGCATGGCCAATGAACGTACCAGCCTGGCTGTACCTGTCCATAGGAAGGCCGCCATGATGAAGGAGAATGAGAAGATGTCATAGGATGGCGAGATTGTTACAAACACGATGATGATCATCAAGAAAGGCAGCACCATGAAAAAGTCCACAACACGCATCATGGCGTTATCAATCTGGCCTGCAAAGTATCCCGACACCACTCCATAGACGACACCGAAGCCGACACTCATCAGAGTGACTAGCATACCGATCGCCAATGAATTCCGTGTCCCTATGATCAATTGGCCGAAAATGTCCCGTCCACCATAATCTGTGCCGAGCCTGAACATGTCATTCGGCGGCTCATTGATCGCGAAAAGGTCGACCGTGACGATTTCCTGGCGGTTCAGGAACATCGTCAGACCAAACACGTACGCGGTGATGATGACGAATAGGATCAGTGAAAAGAGCGCGAGCTTATCTGCAATCACTTCCTTCATGATTACTTTCCAGCCCGGCGGACTCTTGGGTAGATTTTTGGAGTCGAGTGCACCATGTCCGGAGGCGCCATGTGGGATGTCGGCTTTGACTGTCATGTCCATGTCGCCCTTTTCATATTCATGGGCTTCCTTATCATGGGCTTCGAACGGATCCCCCTGGATCTGACGCTCTTCTCTTTGTTCGTTATGCAAACGAGACTCTTCATTTTCATGATCTATATTTTTATTATAGTTATCTTTATTATCCAATTTTTACGCTCCTTCCTATTTTATTCGGATCCTAGGATCAACGATGCTCAAAATGATGTCGGACAGCAGCGCACCTAAGATGGCCAGGATGCCGTAGAACAGGATCAGAACATTCGCTACGCTGAAGTCGCGTGTCGAAATGGAGTCCAGGAACAGCCGGCCCATGCCAGGGTAGCTGTAGATCATTTCAATGAAGATGGAACCGCCAAGAAGGGCCACAATCTCATAGCCGAAGAAGGCTGCGATCGGCAAGATTGAGTTTCTGAAGATGTGCCTGTTGTAGACGGACGATTCTTTCACACCTTTCGCACGGGCGAGTATAATAAAGTCTTTCTGCTTCGTTTCTATGATGCCGCTCCTTAGGTACTGCACTGTACCGACGAGACCGATCAATGCTATTGCGAAACTTGGCAGGACAAGGTGGTTTATCTTGCTCAGTATATAATCGATCGAGCCTGGTTCGAGCCCTGGGCCGACTGAACCGCCGGTCGGGAACCAGCCGAGGTTGTAACCGAACAGCCACAGGATGACCAGGCCGAATATGAACTGGGGTGTAGCGAATCCGAGGTATGTATACCCGGTGATTGTATTGTCAAGGAGAGAGTCATTGTAGCGTCCTGAAACGAGACCAAGCGGCAAGCCGATCAAGTAGATCAGGATGGTGGAGAACAGGGATAACCATACTGTGTTCATTAATCGATCCCCTATCACGTCCATGACGGGCCTCTGGTGGAATATCGAAGTCCCGAAATCCCCTTGGAACATGGCGAATATCCAGTCCCTGTATTGGATGTACCATGGGTTATCAAGCCCAAGCTCTTCCCTTTTGGCCTGAATTGCCTCTGCAGGGATGTTCGGGTCAAGCAGACCTGAGAGTGCATCCCCCGGCATGAGCGAACCAAGAAAGAATACGAGGATACTCAAAATGACCAGCTGCGGGAAAGTGATCAGCAACCGTCTAATTGTAAATTTCAGCATATATTCATCAACCTTTCACCGGTAGCGCAACTCTGTGCGTCTTTGAAATGGACTGCAGCGGGAACGCCCGACCTTCTTCGTCGAGGTTTTCGTCGAAATTCTGATCGTACTCTTCTTTGACCTTCTGGCGCAGGGCCAAATTCCTTTCCACTTCATCCACGTCCGTATCCGGAATTGCTGCAATCAGCCGCTTCGTATAGATATGCTGGGGATTGCTGAATATTTCTTCAGTCGTGCCCTCCTCTACGAGACGGCCATGGTACATGATACCGATATGGCGGCACATATGGCGGACTACGCCCAGATCATGGGCGATGAACATCATCGTCAAGTCCATATCCTTTTGGATGTCCTGCATGAAGTTGAGCACTTGGGCCTGTACGGATACATCCAGTGCCGATACAGGCTCATCCGCAATGATGAGCTTAGGGTTCAATGCAATCGCCCGGGCCACGCCAATCCTCTGGCGCTGTCCGCCCGAGAATTCATGCGGGTACTTATACAGTGAGCCTGGTGGCAGACCGACCCGGTTCAACAAGCCGAGAACCTCATTTATCAGTTCGTTCTTCGATTTTTTATGATAGTTCCTGATGGGCTCTGCCACTATATCGAAAACGCGTTTACGTGGATTCAATGAAGAGTAGGGATCTTGGAAGATCATCTGGATATCATCACGTACATTCACTTTACGGCCTTTTTCGTTAAGCTTCTGGCCATCAAAATAAATTTCTCCGGCGGTAACGTGGTTGAGGCCCATGACCGCCTTGCCGGTCGTGGTCTTGCCTGAACCGGACTCACCGACCAGACCATATGTCGTACCTTCCGGTATGCTTATGCTGACGCCATCGACTGCTTTGACATAGTCTTTGACCGTGTTGAAGAACCCCCCCTTTATCGGGTAGTGGACTTTCAGATCTTTTATCTCCAGTAGATTCATTACACATTTCCTCCCCGGGTGGCCATTTCATACTCATGCTCATCAATGTCTACATAAGTCTCTCCTGCATCTTCCAGGCTGAAGTTCTTATAGCACGTGCAGCGTACATGATGGCCTGGTGCGATTTCACGCAGCTGTGGGTTGTATTCGTGTTCCGAAGCCGGGACCCAGGGAATGCGCGGCGCAAACCGGCAGCCTGTGCGGTCCATCTTGTCGAGTGCAGGGACGACGCCCTGGATGACATGCAGCTTCTTACCGAGCATATCTTCAGTCGGCAAGGAATTGAGAAGCGACTTCGTATAGGGATGCTGGGGATTCTTAAACAATTCCCTGGCAGGTGCCACTTCAACGATTTGACCGGCATACATGACTGCGACGCGATCCGCCATTTCTGCGACGACACCGAGGTCATGCGTGATGAGTAGGACACCTGAATTCAATTCTTCCTGCAGTTCCCTGATGAGGTCCAATATCTGGGCCTGGATTGTGACATCAAGTGCCGTAGTCGGCTCATCCGCTATCAGCATCTTCGGGCGGTTTGCGATGGCGATGGCGATGACCACACGCTGGCGCATGCCACCCGACAATTCATGCGGATACGCTTCTCCAACCCTTTTTGGCCGTGGGATCCCCACCCGGTCTAGCAGTTCTATAGCATATGATTCTCTCTCATTCTTTGGTTTGGTGTTATGTATTTTCAGTGTTTCGATGATCTGTTGTTTGACTTTCATAAGTGGATTCAAAGCCGTCATCGGATCTTGGAAGATCATTGCCATGTCGCCACCGCGTATTTTATTCATTTTGCCTTCGTTTAGCTTGAGCAGATTCCGACCGAGAAAATTCACTTCTCCTTCCATGCGTGCCTTAGTATGAAGACCCATAAGCGAAAAAGCCGTCGCACTCTTGCCAGATCCCGACTCGCCTACTAGTGCAAGCACTTCATTCGGTTTAATATTCAATGAAACATCGTCTACTGCCGGAAAGTATTCGCCGCCTATTTTAAAGGCAGTTGTAAGATTTTTAACCTCTAACAAATTTTCAGACATTCTATTTCACCCATTCTTCCTCTGTTTCATAATGTGCGCTCTATCGCTCCACTGCTTTTCGTGACCTTAAATCTGAGGCTGCTGGAGATCGACTCGCAGTCACCTATATCCATCTGCCGCAAACATGTAATATTATTCCGAAGAGATAATACTTATTGTGTAGCAATAAATAGCAGATTAAGTGTCTCTAACACTATTGTAAGTTCCTATATTTCAAAACGCAACAACCATTTTTTGAATTGTAGCAATTTTTAACTATTTCCAAGAATTAAATATACACTAGTAAATAATGCTTTTCAACTGTATTCAAATAAAAAAACGACAAAATATGAAATCGCTTTCAATTAAACACATTTCAGTCTAGAGAATAAATATTTTATGAATATAAAATTCAAAGGAATATTTTCGATCGATTGCCACTATACATGGAAATCCATTTAGGGTATCATTAAAATATATAAATTTGTAGTGGAGGCAGGACCATGAAGTATCTTATCAGTTTCATCTGGGCACTGATGCTGACCCAGATGGTTAACTTTGTAATCAACAGCCTTGGCGGCGGTGGCCCTCTGAATGTCTGGAGCGGATTACTGCTCGCAGTAATCGTCACACTGACGATCTTCGTTCTGGATTTCATGCTCAAACCTGAAGATACCGACGAAGTACAGCATAACCATTAGACATCAAAAAATGACCTGCCGCATGTGGCAGGTCATTTTTTTATCCTCCAAATCAAATTTCGAGGCGGAGTGCTTCCGTCTCCTCAATCAGTTTTGCGACCAGTGACTTTACCGGCAACTGGCGCGCCATATTTTTACCCTGACCAGCGAGCAGCATGGCATACTCTGTGGATCCTGCTGTCTTTGATGCATCTTGAATGGGCTGGGTCAATTTCCTCTGCACCGGATACTCCACCATGTATCCATCGTGTCCGGCCATCTCCTGTATAAAGCGGTTCTTGACTGCCCGCGCGGCACGCCCTGTAAACAGGCGCGTCAAAACAGACGGCGCATCACGCTCTGTTGAAAGCGCCTGCTTATGTACTGTATGGGCACCACTTTCTTCTGCAGAGAGAAATGCTGTACCAAGCTGGACGCCTGAAGCTCCAAGAATGCGTGCAGCCGCTATCCCCCGGCCATCCATTATACCACCTGCCGCAATAAGCGGAAGATTTGTGTGATCCCGGGTCTCTGGAATCAAGGTCATCAGACCGTTCAGGCTATCTTCAACATCCTTCAGGAAAGAGCCACGGTGCCCACCCGCTTCAGCCCCTTGCATGACAACCGCATCAAACCCTGCCCGTTCGATTGCCTCTGCTTCATTGACGGTGGTGGCGGTAGCGAGCAGGACGACGCCTGCTTCCTTCAACCGTTCGATATGACGGTTATCCGGGATGCCGAATATAAATGAGCAGACCGGGACCCGCTCTTCAATCACAGCGTCAATCTGCTGCTCGAACCGTAACTCCACCGTCTCAGGTGTCACAGGGTCGACCGGCTGCTGTTCAATCCCCAATTTATCGTAGACTGGCTTCAGCGTGTCAAAGGCGCGCGCCATGTCTGCGGTCGTCACTTCGAAATGCCATGGCACAAAAAGGTTCACCCCGAACGAATGCGAAGTCTTCTTTTTAACTTGCCGGATCAGCTTGCTGAGTGCCGGTGCTTCCAGGCTACCGCCGCCAATCATGCCGAGTCCGCCTGCATCGGACACCCCGGCCACCAGCTCCGCTGTTGTGATGCCTCCGGCCATCGGGGCTTGGATTATCGCATGTTTGATGCCAAGCATCTCCTTAAGCATTGCATTATCACGTGTATCAATCATTTATCAGCCCTCCTGGCAGTTCCCTGAAATGTCTTGCCGTCATACTTTGAATGTCTATACCCCGTTTTCCTATCCACTATACAATAGTGGACCAATACTTTATCATTAACGCAATACCAATTTTTTATTGAAGGGGGAAAATATGAAGATTCTTCCAGCAATCCGCTCCTTAAAAGATTTTGAAAAACTGATCGGCAGTCCCTATCGATCATGCGTCATATTGGATATCCACATCGGTCATCTCGACAGCCATATCCGCACCGTCAAAAGCCATGGCTTCGAGGTCTATCTTCATCTGGATCTTATAAAGGGGTTGGCAGTCGACACTGCTTCCCTTGAATATATCCATCAGAAATATAAACCGACTGGCATCGTCACTACGCGGGGAAGGATCGTCAAAAAAGCACGGCAACTTGGCATGAAGACCATCCTGCGTGTCTTTGCCATCGATTCTTCGGCCATAGAAAAGAGCATCGAGCTCATCGATCAATGTCACCCTCATCTGATAGAAGTGCTGCCCGGTGTTGTACCAAAAGTCATCCACCTCTTCAAGCAGGAGGTTGCGGCCGATGTCATCGCCGGCGGGCTGATTGAAACGCAATCCGAAGTGGATGATGCGATTATGGCAGGTGCCAGTTATGTCACAACAAGCAAAACGTCCCTGTGGTTCGATAATATATGAATACGGTACCAACAAATAAGTTGACAGTTCATGTTCATTAGGGTAATTTTAGAAGTAAGTTAATATGACACGGAGAAAAAGAGCCCGCATTTGTAGCTTTCCACATAGCTACCAGTGTGGGATTTTTTATGTTCTATTAATGAATTGACAAACAAAGGAGTGGAAGCAATGAATGAACTCGTTGCGGAATTTGTAGGTACAGCCATATTGATCATTTTCGGGGGAGGTGTTGTCGCCAACGTCACTTTGAAAGGGACGAAATCAAATGGCGCCGATTGGGCGGTCATAGCATTCGGATGGGGCTTTGCCGTCACATTCGCCGTCTATGCCATCGGACAGTTTTCGGGAGGTCACATCAATCCGGCAGTAACCCTTGGCTTCGCCGTCGCCGGCGCATTCCCATGGGACCAAGTCATCCCTTACATGATCGCCCAAGTACTCGGCGGACTGCTCGGGGGCATCATCGTCTGGCTGCATTTCATGCCGCACTTCAAGGCAGAGGACGATGCCATGACGAAATTGGATGTATTCTCTACGTCCCCGGCCCTACCGAACTATGTCGCAAACTTTGCCAGTGAAATCATCGGCACTTTCATACTGGTCATGGGGCTGCTCTTCATTGGAGCCAACGATTTTACAGAAGGTCTGAATCCACTGATCGTCGGTTTCCTCATCACCGCAATCGGGCTGAGCCTCGGCGGAACAACAGGCTACGCAATCAACCCGGCGCGTGACCTTGGCCCGCGTCTTGCCCACCTGCTGTTGCCGATACCCGGTAAACGCGATTCCAATTTCCGCTATGCAGCCGTTCCGGTTGTTGGGCCATTGGCTGGCGGTGCACTCGGGGCCGCGGTCTATAATAGTGTTTTCTTAGGAAAATCCGATATTTTTCTTTTCTTAGCCATTATTGCCGTTGTTTTGGTTCTCGTTTCAGGGGTATTTCTTAATAAGAGCATCCTTAAGGATGATGCAGCGAAGATGATGTAGTAGTACGCAATATATACTCATATAAAGGGGTTTTATAATGGAAAAGTATATTATGTCACTTGATCAGGGGACGACAAGCTCACGAGCCATCCTTTTTAATAAGGAAGGTGAAGTTGTCGCTACAAGCCAGAAGGAATTCAAGCAGTATTTCCCGCAGTCCGGCTGGGTGGAGCACAATGCAAACGAAATATGGAGTTCCGTACTTTCGGTTGTAGCAGGTGTCCTGTCAGAAAATGATATCAAAGCAGAACAGGTCGAAGCGATAGGCATCACCAACCAGCGTGAAACCACAGTCGTATGGGATAGGAATACGGGGCGCCCGATCTACAATGCAATTGTCTGGCAATCTCGCCAGACCGCTGATATATGCGAAGAATTGAAGGAACAGGGCCATGAAGAGGTGTTCAACCGTAAAACCGGATTGCTGCTCGATCCCTACTTCTCAGGAACCAAAATAAAATGGATATTGGATAATGTCGATGGCGCCCGTGAAAAGGCTGAAAATGGCGATCTGCTCTTCGGCACGATTGATACATGGCTCATCTGGCGTTTTACAGAAGGCGAGACGCACGTAACTGATTATACGAACGCCAGCCGTACACTGCTCTACAACATACATGAGCTTGAATGGGACAAGGAGCTGCTTGATATACTTGAAGTGCCTGAAAGCATGCTACCAGAAGTGAAGTCTTCCAGTGAAGTATACGGCAAGACCACCAAAAACCATTTCTTTGGTCAGAACGTACCGATTGCCGGTGTCGCAGGTGACCAGCAGGCCGCATTGTTCGGTCAGACATGCTTCAATAAGGGAGATGCCAAAAACACCTACGGCACAGGATGTTTCCTGCTCATGAACACGGGTACCGAAGCGATACAGAGTGACAACGGATTATTGACCACCATTGCATACGGATATGACGGAGAAGTCAAATACGCATTGGAAGGTTCCATATTCGTTGCCGGCTCAGCGATCCAATGGCTGAGGGACGGACTACGCATGTTCAGTGACTCCAAACAGTCCGAATCCTATGCAAATGCAGTAGACTCCAACGGCGGTGTGTACCTCGTTCCGGCCTTCACAGGTCTCGGGGCACCGTATTGGGACTCAGAAGCACGAGGTGCTGTATTCGGACTCAGCCGTGGTACAGAGAAAGAACATCTTGTACGTGCCACACTCGAATCCCTCGCCTACCAGACGAAGGATGTCCTGGACGCGATGCAGAAAGATTCGGGCATCGATCTCGAAACATTGCGCGTCGATGGTGGCGCGGCAGCAAATGATTTCCTCATGCAATTCCAATCTGATATTCTGGGCACTCCCGTAGAACGCCCGGAAGTGCTCGAGACCACTGCACTTGGCTCTGCATATCTTGCTGGCCTCGCAGTCGGATATTGGGATTCCACCGACGAGATCAAATCGGTTTCTGATACCGACAGCGTATTTGAACCTGATATGAATCAGGACGAGCGTGACTCACTGTATGATGGCTGGCAGCATGCTGTCACTGCCACCCAGGCATTCAAACCTAAACAAAGTACAGCAGAAGAGGACACAGAGTAGAGCAGTCACCAGCCTTTACTTCAATCAATATAGGAGGTAAATCAATGTTAAATACTTTAACGCGTAAAGATCAGCTTCAGCATATGGAAAAAGTCGATTATGACATCGTCGTAATCGGCGGTGGCATCACAGGGGCAGGCATCGCTCTGGATGCTGCCAAACGGGGCATGAAGGTCGCACTTGTCGAGATGCAGGACTTTGCAGAAGGGACAAGCAGCCGCAGTACGAAACTTGTACATGGCGGATTGCGCTACTTGAAGCAGTTCCAGGTCGGCGTCGTGCGCGAAACGGGTCTTGAGCGTGCCATCGTCTATGAGAATGGGCCGCATGTCACCACACCGGAATGGATGTTACTCCCTTTCCATAAAGGCGGTACTTTCGGCAAGACGACTACAAGCATCGGCCTGCGTGTCTACGATATGCTTGCAGAAGTTAAAAAAAGCGAACAGCGTCAAATGCTCAGCGTCGAGGAAGTTCTGGAAAAAGAACCCCTTGTCAAACGGGAAGATCTTCTCGGTGGTGGCTATTACGTCGAATATAAGACCGATGATGCACGCATGACACTTGAGGTCATGAAGAAGGCGGCAGAATTCGGTGCCGACCCGATCAACCATGTCAAAGCGACGGGCTTTGTCTATGATAAGGGTAAAGTAGTCGGCATCCATGCTGAAGACAACATCGGCGGCGGCACCTATCAGATTCTCGGCCGTCGTGTGATTAACGCCGGCGGGCCTTGGGTTGACGAAGTCAGATCGATGGACACGGTTTCCGAAAAGGGCAAAAAGCAGCTCTATCTTTCTAAAGGCGTCCACCTGGTTTTCGATCAGGAAGATTTCCCGCTCCGCCAGGCAGTCTATTTCGATGCAAAATCAGATGGTCGTATGATATTCGCGATTCCACGCGATGGCAAGACATACGTCGGCACGACCGACACCCATTATGAAGGCGATAAGCAGAACCCGGTTGCAGATGAAGATGACCGGAAATATGTTCTGGATGCTGCAAACTATATGTTCCCGGGACTTGACCTCGATGAGTCGAACATCGAATCCACTTGGGCTGGCATCCGTCCGCTCATCCTCGAAGAAGGGAAAGACCCTTCAGAAATTTCTCGTAAAGATGAAATATGGGAATCAGAGAGCGACCTGATTACAATTGCAGGCGGAAAACTCACTGGATACAGGCATATGGCTGAGGAAATAGTCGACCTTGTCTCCAAGCGCCTATCGAAGGAATATGGGCTGAAGTTCAACAAGGCCGCTACCAAAAACCAGCCAATGTCAGGGGGAGACGTCGGCGGCAGTGCAGGTTTTGATGATTACGTCGCTCGAATTGCAGAACGTGCCCCTTCCTATGGCCTCTCTATAACGAATGGACAGCGCCTCGCCCGCCATTACGGTAGCAATACAGAGCACCTCTTTGAAATTGCCGGTGGCCTTGGCGAAGCATCCGAACATTATAAACTGCCAAAAGATGTGCACGCCCAAGTCATCTACAGCATACAGCATGAGATGGCAAACACCCCTCTCGACTATTTTGTCAGACGTACAGGTGACTTGTACTTCGAGATTGCACACGTCGATAAATGTAAAGATGGTGTCATCGAACTGATGGCTGATATACTGGATTATGATGAAGATACAAAGAAACAATATACTGAAGATCTGGAACAGGCTTGCCGCGAAGTACGGGGCGAGACTTCAGTAGGAATGGCATAACATAAATAGGGCCCGCCTTTTGAAGGCGGGCCCTATTTACGTCTGATGCTTCAATTCCACTTAACTTGAAGAATTCCTGAAGCGTTTTAGGAAGTCCTGCAGTCTTGGATTTTCAGATTGGTTGATGACTTCTTCTGCCGTGCCTGATTCTGCAATGACCCCGTCATCCAAAAAAAGTACACGATCTGCAATCTCAAGCGCAAAATCCATTTCGTGCGTGACCAGCACCATGGCCATCTCATCATGCTCGGCCAGATCCCTGATCACTTCGAGCACTTCTCCGACGAGCTCAGGGTCCAAGGCTGACGTCACTTCATCAAACAGCATGATTTTCGGTTTCATCACCAATGCTCGTGCCATGGCCACACGCTGCTTCTGTCCGCCTGACAAGTTCGCCGGATAAGCATCATATTTATCTCCAAGCCCTACGCGATCAAGCATCCTCCTGGCCTCTTCTTCTGCTTCCTTCTTCTTGTATTTCTTCACTTTTACAAGAGGCATTACACAATTGTCCAAGATTGTCTTATGGGGGAAAAGATTAAAATGCTGAAACACCATGCCGATGTCTTTCCTGACTGAACGCAGATGTTTTTCATTGGCTCTCTTCTTTTTTCCGCCAACTTCCATCTTCCAAAGGTTCTCACCTGCTACGATGATATCTCCGTCCGTCGGCTCTTCCAGAGTCATCAGCAATCTTATGATCGTCGTTTTCCCGGAACCACTTGGCCCGATTATCGCAATTTTTTCAGAAGGATAAATATCCAGATTGATACCCTTTAAAACATGTGTATCTCCAAATGATTTATGGACATCATCGTACTTTACAATTGGTTCCATTACTCACTCACTCCCACTTTCTTCTGCTTCTTATCAAATCGTCTGTTCATCTTGCCCTCAAGTTTGTTGATCAGCAATGCTGATGGATAGCTGAGCAATAGGAACAGAAGTGCCACGATGGTCAATGGTTCAATGTAGGACCAAGTCTGTGCGCCGTAGCTTCTTGCGATGCTGAGTATACCGACTACCCCTATCGTTGCAGCGAGCGGCACTTCCTTAAACAGTATTATCAAGTAGTTGCCAAGCATCGGAATCGTCGGTGGCAAGGCCTGGGGCAGGATGACATTCAACCATCTGTCCTTCGTTGAAAGGTTAAGTGCAGTAGAAGCTTCCCGCTGACCTTTTTCCACGCTGTCGATGCCTGAGCGGTATACTTCACTGATATAAGTCGAGAAATGGATTCCCAAAGCCAACATGGCGGCTACAAATGGTGTAAATGACATCCCTACATAAGGGACCATCGGCCACGCAAAATATAGAAAGAATATCTGGACTATGGGAGGCGTGGATCTTATGAATTCCCTGACCCAGTAGATGATGAGGTTGAATGGCCGCCACGGCGTCGCTTCCAGCACAAGCCAGATGAAACCGGCAAGCATTGCCAACAGATAACTTACAACAGTCAGGCCAAGCGTTATCTTAAGCCCCTCCAAGATGATCGGAAATGCTTCCAGAAATGTTTCCCAACTCCAATATTGTGAATTCATCAGCTCGCCACTCCTTTCCTGGCGATTTTCTCACCTTTTTTAGATAGCCAGATCAATGGCAGTGCAATGATGAAATACATGATAAGCACCATGAAATAGGCGATTGGTCCTTCTGAGAGGTTGGAAGACCTATAGATATCCCCGTAGTAGAGGATGTCACTCAGACCAATCAGTGAAACAAGCGCTGTCCCTTTAAGTATCTGGATCGAATAGTTTCCAAACTCAGGCAGCATCAGCCTTAGAGCCTGAGGCAGGATGACTTGCCTCATCCTTTGGAACCTCGAAAGGTTTAATGCGATTGAGGCCTCTGTCTGACCCTTATTGATCGATAGGATCGAGCTGCGCACCACCTCAGACATATATGCACCATAGTTCAACCCGATCGCAATGACACCGACCCACCAATTGCTGCCAAGATCGATATTGAAAAGCATCGGTACGGCATAGTATAGCCAGAATAACTGCACAATCAGCGATGTACCTCTAAATATTTCCACATAGAAAGCTGTAAACCCTCTGAGCAGCAGATTCGTCGATAGACGTGAAAGTCCAGCGATGAAAGCCATTATAAAAGAAAATAAGGCTGCCACTAGAAATATGCTGATGGTCGTCCATGCTCCCTGAGACAGGTAGGTCAGTATATTCACCCAGTTTTCAAACATATTTCCCCACTCCTCTATTAAAATAAAAGCCCAGAGGGGCATCCCCACTGGGCCTGGAAAGATTATTCAGCTTCACAGAGTTCTTCAGTCGTCATCCCACCGACTTCAACCCTGTTGCTTTCTGCTTCAAAACCTTCGGCATCATCAAGGATCTGATCAATCGTGCCATCTTCTTTAAGTGTCTTCAGCGCTTCATTGTAAGCATCACGCAACTCTTCATCATCGAGGTTGAACGCCGCAGCACCGAAACTTGGAATACCTTCGATATCTGGCTGTTCGAAATCATCGACAATCTCTACGTCTTCACTATCCAACGATTCATAGGCTGCTCTTAGAGTTGCTTCAGTCGCTGCAGTAACATCAGCATTGCCTGATTGTACAGCGGATAGTTGCCCTGGAATGTCGCCTACCGACATGATCTGGCTTGGATCGACGCCCTCTTGATCAAGGAAATCAAATTGCGTCGTGCCCTCCATCAAAGCAACCTTCACATCTGGATTATCTGCTATATCAGCATAGCTTTTAATATTTTTCGGGTTGCCCGCCGCTACGACCAGCCCCTCTCCGTATTGCATTTCAGGTTCTGCAAACAGAGCGTTCTCACATCTATCCGGCAATATCGCCATACCAGCAGTAATGACATCATACTGGCCGGCCTGCACACCTGGTATCAACTCGCCCCAGTCAGTTAGATGACCTTCGACGTTGTCGATGCCCATTTCAGCGAATACAGCCTTGGCGATTTCTATGGCTGCACCTTCAAGTTCTCCGCTCTCCGAGTTTTCGTAGGCATATGGGGGTTCATTTGCAAACCCGATATTTACAGTACCGCTTTCCTTCAGTTCATCCAATTTACTTGAACCAGAATCGGATTCTTCTGAATCGCCGTTGCCGCATGCGCCCAATATAAATATAAATCCAAGTGCGAGTAGTAGTGGAATTTTTTTCAATGAATTTCCTCCTAATAATTATTTGGATTATTCTGCCATGTGACTTGTACATTTTTAGTATACAGAACTGAGTTTGCCTGTCAAATTCAATAGATGCTTCCGCAAGGAACGATTGCCTCCCGTAACACCTGTCATTCCTAGTTTTCAAGCTATAGACCCATAGTTGAAAAATTCCCATAAAAAAAAGCACCCCGGAGGGTGCGTTCAGTTACATATCAAATTTAAGTCCATCATCATCGTAATCGATCTTGACATGGAGCCCTTCACTCAAGTCGGCTGCAATGAGTTTTCGTGCAAGCGGTGTCTCGATATGCCTCTGGATGAAGCGTTTGAGCGGCCTTGCACCGAATTGCGGTTCGTAGGCTTCCTCGGAAATCCAGTCTTTGACGGCTTCGGTGACTTCGATGGTCATATGCTGATCATCAAGACGCCGGTTCAGATCGTCAAGCAATTTCTGTGTAATCCGTTTCATATCTCCCCGGGATAGTGGTGTAAAGATGACGATATCATCCATGCGGTTGATTATCTCAGGCTTGAAGTATTGATGCACTTCACGCATGACGATCTGCTTCGTATCCTCTGAAATCTCGCCTTCTTCAACCACCGTATCAAGCAGATGGTTCGAGCCGATATTTGAAGTCATGATGATGATTGTATTCCTGAAATCAACGGAACGGCCTTTGGAATCTGTGAGTCGGCCTTCATCAAGCAGCTGGAGCAGGATGTTGAATACATCACTGTGGGCCTTCTCGACTTCATCGAGCAATATTACGGAATAGGGTTGACGCCTTATTGCCTCGGTCAATTGTCCACCCTCTTCGTGTCCGATATAGCCAGGCGGGGCACCGATCAATCTGGAGACGGCATGTTTTTCCATATATTCACTCATATCGATCCGTATCATGTGCTTTTCCGAATCGAACATCGTTGCGGCAAGGGTTTTTGCAAGCTCGGTCTTGCCCACACCTGTCGGTCCGAGGAAGAGGAAGCTGCCGATCGGGCGGTTCGGGTCTTTGATGCCTGCCCGGGCACGGATGACTGCATCCGATACGAGGTCGACCGCTTCATCTTGGCCGACGACCCGCTCATGCAGTATGTCTGCCAGTTTCAGCAGCTTGTCCTTCTCGGTTTCAACAAGCTTCGATACTGGGATACCCGTCCATTGGCTGACGATATATCCTATCTCGTCTTCGGTGACGACCTCGCGGATGATACGGTTTTCGCCGGCACTTTCTTCCTGCAGCGCTTCTGCCAATCTATCCAGTTCCTTCTCGAGTTGCGGCAGTCTGCCGTGGCGGAGTTCTGCCGCTTTCTCAAGCTCGTAATTATTTTCTGCTTCTTCAAGTTCCTGGCGGACCCTGTCGACTTCCTCACGCTTGTCGTTCACTTTTTGGATCTGGTCTTTTTCACGTTGGACGCGTTGAGCCAATGCCTGCTGCGCCTCGCGCACTTCCGACAGTTCCTTCTGGAGCTCTGCCAGACGGTTTTTGGAAACCGCATCATCTTCGGATTTAAGTGCCTGTTCCTCAATTTCAAGCTGCATTACACGACGGTTGATCTGATCGAGTTCCGTCGGATTGGAACCCATTTCAGTCCTGATTGTGGCACTTGCCTGATCCATCAGGTCAATCGCTTTGTCCGGCAGGAAACGGTCTGTAATATAGCGATCTGACAGTTCTGCTGCAGCTACCAGGGCACGGTCTGTGATTCTGACGCCATGATGCACTTCGTAGCGTTCCTTAAGGCCCCTCAGTATGGAGATGGTATCCTCCACATCAGGTTCCGGCACCTGTACTTTCTGGAACCGGCGTTCCAGGGCCGAATCCTTCTCGATGTACTCACGGTATTCATTCAGCGTGGTCGCACCGATGCAGTGCAGTTCGCCGCGTGCAAGCATAGGCTTGAGCATATTGCCGGCATCCATCGCCCCTTCGGTCTTGCCTGCGCCGACGAGCATATGGATTTCATCTATGAACAGGATGATGCGCCCTTCTGATTCCTTCACTTCCTTCAGGACCGCTTTAAGGCGTTCTTCAAATTCACCGCGGTATTTGGCGCCTGCCACCAATGCTGATAAATCGAGTTCGAAGATCGTCTTGTCAAGCAGGCTGTCCGGCACATCCTTGCGCACGATGCGCTGGGCCAGACCTTCAACGATGGCTGTCTTACCGACTCCCGGTTCTCCGATGAGCACCGGGTTGTTTTTGCGCTTACGGCTCAATATGCGTATGGAGTTGCGGATTTCCTCATCCCGCCCGATTACGGGGTCTACATTCCCGCTCCTGACTGCTTCGACGAGGTCACGACCGTATTTTTCAAGCGCTTCGTACTGCACCTCCGGATTCTGTGTGGTCACATGGTTTCCCCCTCTTGTTTTATTGATGATTTCCTTGATCACTTCCACCTTATTGCCGACCGCTTCTTTTAGTATCTGTTCCTTTTCCATGCCTGCGAGCAGGACGTGTTCGATGGAGACGTACTCATCCTTCATTTCCGTCATGATTTTTTCGGCGCGGTCAACCACTTGGGTAAAGCCGTTCGACATATATTGTCCGTACTGCACATTGTCGCCTTTGACGACATTGTACTTCTTCAATTTTTCATCATACTGTGCAATGATTTCACCGGTATTGATGGACGCCCGCTCCAATACATCCTTGGCCATGCTTTCATCCACTGTCAGCATAGCCTTCATCAGTGCTTCCGTTTCAATCGACTGCAGCTTCAGGTCGACCGAAATGGATTGCGCCCGTTCTATAACCGATTGCACGGTATATGTCATTCTATTGATATCCATATTGTTCACCTCTTTTAATAATGAATGTGCAGTGATGCTGTGTCATAAATGTGTTTGACCTTTTTTGACCTTAACTATATTATACACCTATGCAGTCATTTTTCAAGCAATTGATGGCTTTTAAAGCAGATTTATTCTATATTATAGTATAGGAATTTTAGGAGGGACAGTTTTGGATATCATTGAACTTATACGCTATATCTTTCTTGGTCTGCTTCAGGGTTTCACCGAGCCGATACCCGTTTCATCGAGTGGCCATCTTGTCATTGCACGTGAACTGCTCGGAGTCGAAGCCAAGGGACTTTCCTTTGAAATATTACTTAATACAGCTTCCCTTATCGCAGTCCTTTACATATACAGGGCGGACATCACTGAAATCATCGTCAATTTGTCGCGCTTCATTTTTAAAGGGGCGCGTGATGAAGAGGCGGCAGAAGATTTCCGCTATGTCATATATCTTATCATCGCCACCATTCCGGTCGGCATTTTGGGCATTCTCCTGAAGGATATCATAGGGGATAACGTCTCCATGCTGACAGTCGGCTTCATGCTGCTTGTCACAGGTCTTGCCCTCTGGTTCATCAAAAATAAGCGTGGACAGAAGAAGGATGGGGATATCCGCTTCCGGGATGCCATTATCGTCGGGGCGGCACAGTGCGTGGCACTCATGCCCGGCATCAGCCGCAGCGGCGCAACACTTGTCGGTGCCATGGCGGTCGGTATGAACCAGAAGAACGCTCTGCGTTTTGTCTTCCTGCTCTATATCCCCGTCTCCCTCGGTACAGCGCTGATATCGGTCGATGACCTCGTCAACGATCCGAATCTGTCCGCATTATGGGTGCCTTACCTGTTGGCTTTCATCGCCAGTCTGATAGCCACTTATATTGCCCTGAAATGGCTTCAGAACATCATGGAAAAAGGCAATCTTGCACTTTTCAGCTACTATTGTTTCGCAATCGGTGCGTTTGCCATCATCTACCATCTTGTTGCATAAAAAAAAGCACTCTGATGAGTGCTTTTTTCATGCCTTTAGCTGACGCCAAGCGCAATCTTCGCGTAGCGGCTCATTTTATCTTTATCCCATGGTGGGTTCCAGACGATGTTGACTTCAGTCTCTTCCACTTCCGGCAATTCCGAAAGCGCCTGTTTGACTGAATCGACAATCTGCGGCCCCATCGGACAACCCATTGAAGTCAATGTCATCTCGACACCAGCATTGCCATCTTCATCGAGATGTACGCCGTAGACCAGTCCAAGGTTGACTATATCGATGCCAAGTTCCGGGTCGATCACGTTCTCGAGTGCGCCCATCATACTTTCTTCCATCATTTTATCCATTTATCTCACTCCTTCCAGAGTATATACTATTAATATATCAAAAAAACCGCACTAGATAAACATAAATGATATGATAGTTTTATGAATATTAACAAGGAGATTTTGCATAATGGAAAAACATCTTATATGTCTCGACCTTGATGGGACGTTGCTGACAGACGAAAAGGAGATCAGCCCGTTCACTAAAAAGGTCCTGCTCGAACTCAAGGAGATGGGGCATGAACTGATGATATCGACCGGCCGTCCCTACAGGGCGAGCGAACCCTATTACAGGGAACTGGACATGGATACTCCGATAGTCAATTTCAACGGGGCGTTCGTCCATCATCCAAGCGACCTCTACTTCCGGACCGTCCACGAGGAACTTGATCTGGGAGTCGCCCAGGAGATCGTGCGCCGGGTGCCTGACCTCAACATCCAAAATATAATTGCTGAAGTCAAGGACAACGTCTATCTCCACTATCATGATGAGGTTCTCTTTGAAGCCTTCAGCATGGGTAACCCCGAGATAAGGATCGGTGACCTGACTCAGACCATCGAATCAGGCCCGACCACAATCCTGATTCAGGCAGAGGAGCCTGAAGTGCCGAACATCAGACAAGCACTGGATGACCTTTTTGCGGACGCCATCGAACATCGGCGCTGGGGCGCACCCTACCCTGTAATAGAAATCGTCAAAAAAGGCATCAACAAAGCAGTCGGCGTCAATTACGTCCGTGGCTACATGGGCATCGATCAGAAGAATATCATTGCATTCGGCGATGAGGACAATGATACCGAAATGATCAAATATGCCGAACATGGCGTGGCTATGGGCAACGCGATAAAAGAAATACAGGATGCAGCAAATTATACGACAGACACAAACAACAATGACGGCATCGGACAATTCCTGAACGATTTTTTCAAATTGCGTCTATAAAAGGAAGGAGCGGTTAATATGAAATTGCTAGTGGACAGCTGTTCAGACATTCCCCTACAACAGCTTAAGGAGATGGACATCGAGATGATCCCGTTGCGCATCACCATCGACGACAACGATTACCATGATCAGTATGAGATTTCGAGCTTGGAAGTGTTGGAAGCCATCACAGAAGGTAAGCGCCCATTGACGAGTCAGGCAAACCCTGAAGATTTCACCAATATCTTCAGGAAATATGCAAAAAAAGAAGAATCCATCCTATATATTGCATTTTCAAGTGAGTTGTCAGGCACTTATCAGAGTGCCCTGATAGCCCGTGATACAGTCATCGAGGAGCTTCCTGAAGCGGATATCACAATCATCGATACCAAATCCGCGAGCTATGGTCTCGGCATGATAATAGAGCGCGCCCATGGATACTTGAAGGAAGGTATGGAAAAAGACGTCATGATTGAACAGATAGAACAGGATGTGAAGAACATCCGCCATTTCTTCACAGTAAACGATCTTGACTATCTTGCTAAGGGCGGTCGCCTGTCGAAAGGTCAGGCATTCCTCGGCGGACTGCTCAACATCAAACCACTCCTCCATGTCGAAGATGGGAAACTTGTGCCCCTTGAAAAGCATCGCGGCATAAAAAAGGTGTTCTCAAGCATGACCAAGCATCTCCTTGCCGACAACGTCACACATGAAGTGCACCTGACCCATTCAAATGCGGAAGCCCAGGCAGAACAGCTGAAAAAGAAGATACTCGAAGATACAAATGTTCCCGATGTGAAGATTTCAACCATCGGACCCACCATAAGCAGCCATACCGGGAACGGTACTGTGGCAATGTTCTATTTCAACGAAGGAGTGTAAAAATGACACAAGTCATCATCGTCGGGGGAGTCGCTGGCGGCGCCACAACTGCCGCCCAACTCCGTAGGCTCGATCCGGAAATCGATATTACCATCTATGAAAAAGGCCCGCACATCAGTTATGGAAACTGCGGGATGCCCTATCATGTAGGAGGGGAAGTAGAAAGGCGCGACCAACTCATCGCCGCTACTCCTGAATCCTTCAAGGAGCGCGATGTCATCGTCAAAACACGCCATGAAGTAGTCGGCGTCGATCCGGATGGCAAGACAGTAAATGTCAAAAACCTTGAGGACGGCAATGTCTTTAAAGCATCATATGACCACTTGGTGCTATCACCTGGGGCCAGTCCACGGATCATCCCGGCCCTGGAGAATGTTCCTCAGGCATTCGTCCTCCATGCCCTCCACCATATGGACGCCATAAAATCGTATATCGAAGAACATGATATTGATCATGTGGTCGTCGTGGGTGCCGGATACATCAGTCTTGAAATGGTCGAAAACCTCGTCCAACGCGGCATCCATGTTACGCTGGTGCACCGGCGCAAGGAAATATACGCCCCCCTTGAGAGCGACATGAGCGACTTCTTCCTGGAAGCACTTCACAAGCACGACGTGGAAGTAAAACTCGAGGCGGAAATTGAAAAGGTCGAAGGCGATACTGCCACGTTATCGACTGGCGAGGAGATTTCTGCTCCAATGATCATTGCAGGCATCGGCATCAATCCATCAACTGGATTCCTGGAAGGGTCAGGCATCACATTGAATGATTCCGGTCACATATGCACAGATGACCGCGGACGGACAAATAAGGATGCCGTCTATGCGCTCGGGGATTCAATCGAGACGTTCTATCAGCATGTGAAAGACCGGCGCGTCAACGTCGCCCTGGCGTGGGGGGCGCATCGCCTTGCGTTCGTCATCAGCCATCAGATCAGCGGAAATGAAGCGGTGCGCTTTGAAGGGCTACTCGGCACCAACATCATGCGCTTCTTCGATTATGATATTGCAGGTCTTGGTTTGTCTGAAGAAGAGCTTGCAGACTACCCTCATTTCGTCGTCGACCACACCCAGAAAAACAAAGCAGGATATATGGCAGACAGTAGTCCAATACGAGTCAGGGTATACGCCCATAAAGAAGACGGCAGTATATTACGCGCCTCAGTCGTCGGCACTGAAGGTGTCGATAAACGCATCGACATCCTTGCCACCCACATCAGGCTTGGTGGATCCGTCACTGATCTCACCAATATCGAAGTCGCCTATTCCCCCCCATACTCAAGCCCTAAAAGCGTCTTGAACATGGTGGGATATAAAGCCATCGAAAAAATGAATGAATACCGCTAAAGATAAAGGACCAGCTGGGCTCCATTATGGAGCCCAGCTGGTCCTTTGTTGATCAAGTCATCTTCTATTTCCTAATCCAATCACTTCTCGCCCTTCGGTCGGCGCCTCTTTGCGACCAGCCAGACGAAGAGGCCGAAGCCCCCGAAAATGAGCAGGCCTGCATATATATAGCCATTGTTCATTCCGGTTTCTTCAATGATGGCATAGAGTTCGCTCTCTTCACGGTCCAATACCGCAAGGAACGCATCATCTTCCATGTCACTGCCGCGGATCAGGTCGCCTATGAGCATGCCGCTGAGCATCTTGCTTTCATCTTCACCCTCAAACGGCACTTTTACATTTTCAGTGGCTGAGGTACTGTTTATGTTCAATACAAAATCCACGTCTGATGTATAATAGCGCTGCACGAAGTGACCATCCTCATTTTTGATGACTTCAGTCTCGCCTTGGTAGATCTGGGGATGCTTTTGCGTCACTTCATTGATGGCTTCAATTTCATCCACCAGCTCCTGGTCTGTCCATAGATCCATCTGTCTGTGGACAATCGGGATTTCATCGCCGTTCAATGCAATTTCAGTACCATACTGAAACGCGATAGGCCCCTGATAGGCATACAAGTAAGTGGTCAGTTGATTGATGCGCGTGCCGGGGAACATATCTGCCTCCACTACATCATGGGTGAAGCGCTCACTGAACCAGTGGTCTGCAAGAAGCAGGGTACCGTCTGTCGGGTAGGCAGGGATTTCACGGTCAGGCTTACTGAAGCCATATGATAAGGCTTCCTGCAGATCATTTGAAGCAGCATGGTCGAAGCCTTCCAGTGAAATATCGTCGGCGCCACTTATTCCATAGGTTGTGACATCTTCAGGCAGAAATTCCTTGGCATTGATGCCATCCTGGATTACCGTCATGCTGAGTCCATCGATATTGTATGCCTCAGTGAACTCACGTGCCATTTCCTTGTATCGTTTCTGGTTTTCAGCGTTTTGGAGATCGATGAATTCTGCATCGATCATACCGTAATAGTCCTGTTGGATATCATTCAATACGGGCGCATCAAAAGCGGTATAACCTTCGGTCAAAGTGGCCGGCATATCGACGATGACATCCATCCCCCGCTCATGCGCGGCATCTATCAGGCTTTGAAACGCTTCCTCCCCCCCGAAGGCTTCTTCAATCTCACCATATTCTTTAACGTCATAGCCCAGATAATCATCTTCGGCCCGGTCGAATACAGGAGACAGCATCAAGGCGTTGAACCCCATATCCTTTATGTAGTCCAGATTGCTTTCGATACCTTGGAAATCACCGCCGAATGGCAACGGTGTTTCTTTCTCATCAGTTACATTGATGTCATTTCCGTCATCTCCACTCATGAACCGGTCGACAACGATGGTATAGATTCTGTTATTGGTTGTTTCTGCAGATGCTGTGTCATAGGTCAAACCGAATGCCATCAACAGCATCGCCATATATATCATAGTTTTCTTCATTGCGATCCTACCTTCTGCTTTTATAGGTTCAGTATACTAGATAACGTTTTAAAAAAGGTTCATTTCAATAAACGTTCACAAATTTCCATGAAAAAAGACACTCCTAAAGGAGTGCCTCTGCCATTACTGGAACATTGCGCTCAAAGGACCCATCGGCAAGTAGATGCCGAGTGCAATCGTGATGACCAGGAATACGATGAGTCCAATCATAAGATTGCGGCCTGTGCCCTTTTTACGCTGCTTGATGATGGCCATTTCCATCAGGCCGATCGTCACCAATCCAAGAAGGAATTTGATGCCATAGAGCATCTGGTTGCCGCTGCCGAAATCGAGGAACAGCATAAGGCCACTGAATAGGATGATCAGATAGACCAGCCTCAACACCATGTGCAGCGGTTTCGAGTATTTCGATTCGCCATCCGGATAATCGATTGAATTATAAGTGATGAAAAACAGGATGATCGCGAGGACCAGTGCCGTTAAGTGCAGATGTATCACATAAATCTTCCTTTCAAATATGAATCATCAATATTCTATCATATTTAAGAGGAAATTACTTCCCAATATGCGTAGTGAGGGTACCGATGCCATTGATTGCGATGCGCACCTCGTCACCCGGCTGCAGGAATTTCTGGGGATCCATGCCGGCACCGACTCCTCCCGGGGTACCCGTTGCGATGACATCACCCGGCTCCAGCACGACAAATTTGGAGATTTCCGCAATGAGTTCGTCCAATTTGAGGACCATCTCCTTCGTGCTGCCGTCCTGGCGGATTTCATCGTTCACTTTAGTCACGATGGATGTCTCTTCCGGGTTCGGAAGTTCATCTTTAGTTACGATGAATGGCCCCATCGGACAGCCACCCTTCAAGCTCTTCGACAAGAAGGCCTGCTTATGCTCCTTTTGAAGGTCGCGTGCAGTAATATCATTGATGATTGTATAGCCATATATATAGTCAAGCGCCATTGAACTCGGAACCTTCTCGGCACGTTTTCCGATGACTACACCGAGTTCCCCCTCATAGTCGAGTTGGCTAGTGATATCCTGATGGTTCGGTATCGTTTCCCCATCTCCCACCAGACTCGTCGCCGCTTTGGTGAAGACATAGAGGCTTTGCACCTCATTGTTCATTTCGTCGGCATGGGACTGGTAGTTTCGTCCGAAAGCAATCACATTATTCGGAGGGGTTACAGGCGCTTTGAATGTAATTTCATCGAAAGGCGCTTTATATTGGTCCGGATTTTCGGAAGCTTCTGCTTTCTCCACAAGTTTACGTACTAATTCCTGGAAGTCGAGTGTGTGATACTTTGAGATGCCTTCCAGAAGTGTTTTTGGATATGCTTCCTCCGAGCCGAATGCCTCAAACAATCTTGGCAGGATCCACGCACTCTCTTCACGCTTTACTTTGACGCCGTAATACGTATGGTCCTGGTAATAGAATGTTAGAAATTTCATGGAATACGCTCCTCTTATTATGTGTATTTATTATATTATAACATGTCTCTCTTGTTTTTCATGTCATTTTCAGAATTATTCGCAAACAAATGCTCGATTCCTTTCACATTATACTTTTCCATGACAGCAGAGAGCACGAGGAGAAAGATGTAGACTGCTGAAGCAAGCCATATCATGGAAGAAATCTCCATTTCTCCATACAAGCGCATGCCAATCCCATAGAAAACAAGCATGAACATGATATTCGATAACACATAAAGCGTGACGATGTATCTGCCGGCACGACTGAACACGCCGATGATCCTCCCTGGCAGGACTATAGTGGCATACGCCAACAGGAAGAAATAGCCCAAGGCGAGGACAGGGCCACCAAAGTTTTCGGCAAGCAGTCGTCCACTGTAACTTCCAAGCGTCAGTACTTGGGCCATCTTCATTGCGATTCCACCACCTGCCAGCACGACGAAAAGTACGATGGCCATCACGGGCCCGGCAGCAATCATCCGGACAACATCCAGCTTGCCGAAGGAAAGTCCGATGAGCAGCCAGGGCAGGACGGTGAATATGAGACCATACAAGCTGCTCAATGCATTCTGTGAAAATATTTCAATATTCATCGCGACAATCGCAAAATAGTCCGTATCGCGGAAGACGGAAGTGTACTCCGTCACATCCTGCATGGCCGTATAGATGATGTCTGTCGGAGACCCTATGTTTGTAAAGAAACCGACAAGTACATTCGCTGTCAGATGCACAGCAAACAAGGCTAAGCCGCTAAACAGCGGTGCGCTCCAGTGCGCCCTCACGAATAACACCGTCACCAGGCCCATCAGCGCCAGTCCGGGAAGGAAATCGAATGCGTGGACGAAAAATGTATGCACTATTCCCAGAGCCAATAGAAATCCGAGCACCTTAGCCAGGTTCCCGACGCCAATCCCCCTATAGGAATGGAGGAGATAGCCGCCCACAAGTGCAATCAGGGGGACGACTGCTCCTCCGATGAAGATATCAAGCGCTAGGAAAGTGCTGAGATTGATTCCGTGCAAGTATTCGTATGGGTTCACTGCATCGTAGGGCATCATGAAATATAATCCGTTCATCAGGAGGGCAAGGAACAAGGCAAAGCCAAGTATACTTCTGGCCCTCATATTATCAGTCATCAATTTTAACCGCTCCATACTCAAAGAAATATAGGTATACAGTAACATTTTTATTGAGGGCCTGCATGATGGATCGCCTGTATATGTCCATCTGTGTACGGTAACGATCGATCAGATCATCCACTTCATCCCCCGGACGCAGCCGGTCTGTCTTATAGTCGATGATGACATAGCCCTCCTCCATCTCAAGCAATACATCGACGATTCCCTGGACCATCTGGCTGCTGAAGTCCGAATATCCGATTGCTGCCTGGTTCATGATGAAAGGCGTCTCCGTATATATCTCCAGGCTGTCATCCAACAGCTGGCGCATATCGTCATCAGACATGAAGCGATTCATGTTGATCATCATCTTGTCGCGGTGGGCATCCGTAATCAGAGGGTCTTCTTCAGTATGCACTCTGATCATATCGAGCATGAAATCCTCAAGCGGCCCCTCTTCTATTTTATCCATACCGCTTATTTCATCGTACCGGTTCAGAAGATGCATCATCAATTCGTGCATCATGGTACCAAACACAGGCGCTTCCATCGAGCTGCTCCTGAAATTGGGGGCCCTCAAATTCGGCGTGCGGTCATGCCGGATAACCGCACTATCATCTGGCGGCGTTTCATTCCGCCTTTTTATTTCCGTTACCGATTCCTTATATACGGTGCGCGTCGCCGCCTGATCCGGATAACGGTAAAGGATGCGTTCCTTAAGCAGTTGGTTTCCGCTTGTCTTCAACTGTTCGATGTCATCAAGCGTAATATGCTCCTTCGATTGCCTGACTTCCTTGATTTCTCCGATCTCCGCCATTTCAAGTGTCTGGCTTGGGATCTGATCCAGTACGGGGGCCAGCAGGTCCCTGATGTTCTGGATGGCCAGACGGTCATCTGCATGGACCATGCCGCCTTCATAGCTGAACTTATCCTTCCGTTCATCTTTATAGACAAGTGGAATGATGAGCTGGTGGACTGCACGGGTCAGCGCCACATAGACGAGACGCATCTCCTCACTGATCCGCTCACGGCGGACCATCCGCCTAAGGACTTCCGAATGGATGCTTGGAAGTACTGCCTGATGCTTCGGCATATAGCGTTTGAATGCGATGCCCGCATCAGGGTGCACTGCCGCCTTCCTTGACAGATCCATCATATTCAGTTGGCGATGGAGACCCGCATAGATGACATAGCCGAACTCCAGACCTTTCGATGCATGGATGGTCATGACGCGCAATGTGTCATCTCCATCTGAGACTGTATTCTCCTCCCCGAAATCCTGACCATCTTGGATCATGCGGTGAATGTACGCAATAAAGTCATAAAGTGACAGATGCGACATCTTTTCAAACTCCATGGCTTTTTCGATGAAGCCGTTCAGGTTCGCCCGCCGGGTCAGACCGCCACGCATGCCTGCGAAATATTCCAGTATATTCAGTTCGGCATAGATTTCATCGATGAGTTCCGGCACGCTCATATACCGTGCGTGGGAACGGAACATTTCAAGCGCCTCGCTCAGGATTCCTATCTTTTTCATGACGACTGCAGAGCCTTCATATGTCAACACTGCCTCATACAAGTAATCCTCGTCCGAACGTGCCCGGATTTCAGCAATATCATCTTCCGAAAAGTCGAACATGGGGAGCCTCATTACACCGACGAGATGGTCGTCCTGCAGCGGATTGTCGATGATCGACAGCAGGCTGATCATCGTGCGGATTTCAAGAGTATCCAAGTAACCCGAACGGTTGTTGACAAAAACAGGCAGCTCAGCTGCAGACAGCAGTTTGCGGTACGCTTCATTATCCCGCGTATTGCGGGTCAGAATCACGATATCCTGATAGTCGACGCCTTTCTTCCTGAGCTTGCGGACGATTTCTGCAATATGGAGGATCTCCGCATCACTCCCCGTCCCTTCCGCATTTTCTATAATGTGGCATTCCGATGCCAGCGGTGGGGCATCCAGATAGTTCCCTTGAACAAGCCGATGGGTTTCGTCGTAATCGACTTCCCCGACTTCCTTGTCCATAATACGTCCGAACACATCATTCGTCACATCAATGACTCCCCCCCGTGAACGGAAGTTATGGTTCAGACTGATCAGCCTGCCGCTTCCAGGATTTTTGAAGCGTTCCGCCTTCTCAATGAATAGTGAAGGGTCTGCCTGCCTGAATTTATAGATGGACTGTTTCACATCCCCTACCATAAATAAGTTGCCGTCCTGTTCATCCCCCGACTTCAGCGATTGTATAATCGCTTCCTGCACACGGTTGACATCCTGATATTCATCGATCATGACTTCCTTGAACTGTGCACGGTAGCGGCGTCTGATGTCACCATCTTCAGCACCCAATATGGCCAGGGCATAATGTTCATAGTCCGAAAAGTCCATTTCATTGCGTGCCCTCTTTTCGCTCTGGAACCGTTCGAGTACTTCCAGTGCGATTTCAATCAATGTGTTCCTTATGCCATTGAGGGGCGACAACTCCTCCTTGACGAGGGAGAAGGTATAGGCGGGTAGTTCACGTATTTCCTGATACCGTTTCTTGACCCGGTTCTGGACGTCGAGCAGTCGTTTTTTCTCATCTTCATCTTCGATATTGCGGATGAACGCCGAGCGGCCGTCTTTGAGCATATAGGGCGGAAGCTCGACCGGATCACCGTTGCGGTTGGTCTCCATCGCTTGGCGCACGCTTTTCTCAAGTGTTTCCAGGCCGTCAAAGGCATCCCGTACCTGCGTTTCTTTTATGGATGTGTGTACTGCTGTCCTATAATGCTCAAAAAGCCGTTCGATATCCGGGTACAATGCGGCGAGCTTCAGGCTGACATCATGGTTGTGGGAGGCCAATATGCCCCCGAGATAACCTTCATCCTGATACTGATCGAGGTTCTCCTCCAGATACCCTCTCGGATCTGGACTCGCCACAGCGGTGTGGTAGAGGTCCCGTATCGTGTTCTGGAGCCCATCATTGCTCTTGTCGGATGACAGCATCATGGCCAGCTGGTTGAAATCCGGATTCGCTTTTTTATAATAGGTTTCCAAAACATTCGAAATGGCCTGCTCAAGCCTGATCTTCATTTCGACGTCACCCAATGTGCGCATATCAGGCGGCAGTCCGATTGCATTGTAGTGCATCTGGATAAGGTGCAGGCAGAAGCTGTGGAGCGTCTTGATATGGGCTTCTTTGAGCTTCAGGATTTCTGCATATATGGCTGGGTCGCGCTTATCCTGGTAGGCTGCCTGCAGTGCCGCCTCAATTTTATCTTTCATGTCACGGGCGCTCATATTGGTGAATGTCGCCACGAACACTTCATCAATGCTGTATTTCCCGCTGAGCACCTTACGGATGATGCGTTCGACGAGGACGGTCGTCTTACCGCTTCCGGCTGCCGCCGCCACCAATACATCAGACCCCTCATATTCAATTGCCTCGAGCTGTCTATCCGTCCACTGGACCATCTACGGCCACCTCGCTTTCAAATTCACCTATTGACTCTTCATCATAGGCGCTGACTCTTATATCTTCACGGTTCATCAGGGCATCGATATGGCATGCCGACTTGAAGTCGCACATCTCACAAGGCAGCCGCCCGCCTTCCATCTCCATCGGGGAGACGCGGACGTCACCGCTGTAGATTCTGTCGGTGGCCTCCCGGTACATCCCCAATACATGCGTCGCATAATGGGTGAACAGATGGGGACTCATATACCGGTGCCGGGTCCGCCCATTGATCTTCCCGTTCTTCGTAACTGATACAGGGAGATAGCGGCCGTACGCCTTGAAATCCTCAAACTCAGACAGCATGCCCTGGATGCCGATGGAGTGCTCGTCGATGATGCCATCATATTCCGGGTGCTCGTTGATGAATACGCCGTCCGGGCGCATGCGCCTTCGGCGTTCCGTTTCGACCGTCTCGAGTGATGCCTCATCATCAAGCGCAATGAGCGGGTCCCGCACTGGGAAGAACAACATGCTGTTCGGCATTATCTTTTCCTTGCCGAAATGCTCAGGGCCATGCTTCATCAGCACGTACATATAGGTGATCATCTGAAGTTCAAGCCCGTTCAATATGCCTGCACGGGATATGCTCCTCGTACTCGACTTATAGTCGATCAGATTGACGTATGCAGCGTCCCCGATGTCATACATGTCGACGCGGTCGATCTTGCCGCGCAGGAGGATGCTGTAACCGTCATCCGACGTCAGCGTCACCGCTTCCATTTCACTGTCCCTGAAGCCGAACGACAGCTCCGCATCCTTTATATCGTATGACCCATGCGCCTCCATATCCTTCATGAAGAGCAGTAGGCGCATGATCGCATCCCCGGCGCGCTTTTTTAAGGACTGGTAATAGCCCGTACGCTCGAAGATGCCGTATTGGATCGCTTTGGAGAACCGTTCTATCCCGTGGTCCACGGCGCGTTCTATAGTCTCTTCTTCATGCAGCAGCGTATAGTCCAGCTGCTTCACGACGTCATACAGCACCTCGTGGTACAAGTTGCCGAGCTCAAGTGGCGCCACTTCATACGGCTTACGTATCCGGAGCTTCAGTCCATAGCGGCTGAAATGTTGGAATGGGCATCTGAAATACGATTCGAACCTCGACACACTGGCTTTCATCTCAGTGGAGTAGAGCGCTTCTGCCGTCTCACGTGCCAGCGGTTCTGCCCGGTTGTCATGGGTGAGGTTACGCCTGAGGCGGGGATAGACATCATGCCAACGTTCCTCGGCCACTATCTGGTAGGCTTCAATCCACCCCCTGTACTCCGGCAGCGAAAGGAATGCTTGTGGCCCATCGACCGGAGCGGTCATCATCTCACGCATCTTAAGATGCAGTAAGGGTTCCATGCTGTCGATCGAAGTGATCAGGCGGCTTGGTGCGAAGCGGTCGTATTCATTGGTCTTCCGGTATTCATAGTGCCTGACACCTGTTTCTCCCGGCAGCAGTTCAGCCATGAAAGGGCTTATCTTGGTGCTGTCCCCTGACGGCAAAGTACTCGACCAGCTCAAATACAGCCCTTCAGTCGCCCGTGTCACGCCCAGGTAGAAGACGAAGCGCTCATCCTGCGCCAAAGTTCGGGAGCTCGGGGACAGTTCGATATCGGCATGCTCAAACACCATTTTTTCTTCATCTGTAATGATGTCCGTGCTTGTCGTCTCACGTGGCATGACGTCACGGTTCAATCCGATCATGAAGATGTACTTTTTGTTCTCCACCTTGGAGAGGTCGAGTGACCCCACCATCACCTGGTCGATGGTTGAAGGCAATAGACTGAACTCGGCATTCTTTAGGCCATCGATGAAAGTTTCATAGAAGATGGTGAAGGAGACTTCTTCATCATCAAAGACGACGTAGGCGTCATCGAGTAGGCGGATGAACATATTGTAGGCCTGTTCCGTCTCATCGCGCCTTCCGACTTCACCTGCCGCGTCAAGCTGTTCCATCTCATCAATCAGCCTGTCCGCGATTCCTTCATCAACGACGAAATCATAGATGATGCCGATATAACCACGCACTGTATCCGCTTCCCTGAATGCCTGATACAGCGTTTCAAGCCGTGTCAGCATACGGTTCTTGAAGTCGATCATGCCAGCATGTTCTTCCCCTCTATCGACGCGCCGCACTCCAAAATCGGTGACTTCAGTCTGATAGCGGAAATGGTCGTCATCAAACAGTTGGGTCCCTTCGATGCCGCGTTCCAATATAAAGTTCTCAAGCAAGTCAACATAACCGCGCTCAGCATCTTCATGCAAATATCCGGCCTTCAGCACGTTCATGAAGGCAGACGCTTCATAGTGCTTCGTGTAGCACTCGAGCAGCCCCATCACAAACTGGATGAATGGATGCTTATACATTGGTATCTTGCGGTCTATATGGTAGGCGATATCGTAGCGCCTGAACACAGACTGGATGATTGGTTCGTAGTTAGGATCCCGGTGGAGCACACCTATATCGCTATAGGCCGCTTTCCCCTGAAAGACGAGATCCTCTATTTCACGCGCCACATCATTGACTTCTTCAATCACCGTCGGTGCTTCGGTAAAGATGACACCGTCATAGTCGAACATCTTCTGATCCTGATCGAAGTAGCGTTCCATCTGGATCAGTCCGGCCTTATCCGAGCGCCTGAACGCTTCACCGAAGTGCGTAAAATCAAGCTTGTCATCCCCCATGTAGTAGCGTAGGCGCTCGATCACCGCATCAGTTTTCCGGAAAAGCTGTTTGTTCGCGCCTTCGTGTGTAAGCAGCAGATTGATCGTCCGCACCCTTGTCTCAAGCGCCTGGATCAGCGCAAACTCACTCTCCGTAAAGTTATGGAAGCCATCTATATAGATGACGGCATCTTCAAGTGACCGGATCGGCACATCTGAATACAACAACTCGATGAATTGATCCGCTATGTTGATATCCTCTATCTGGAGTTCGGTGATGCGGTCTTCCCATCTGCGGTAGATCATCTCCAAGTCGTGCATCTTATCGGCGACACGGCCGGCCGGCGCATCTATCCGCTCGAAATCATCAGGCACCACCCGGTAGGCCCGCAATTCACTCAGCATATCCAAAACCTTATCCGAAAACTTTATGTACTGTGCGCTGTTTTTATAGAAGCGGAGCGTCTGCTTCATCTCATTCATCATCTTGTGCAGCAGCATGATGTGCCCGCCTGCCGATAGCGCATCACGCGTCGAATGCCCCGTTTCATTAAACACATGCCACATGAGCCGGTTGAAGCTGAAGACAGCTGTACGCAGGCTGCCGACGCCTGGATTCTCCGCTGTCGGATTGGTGATGATGTTCTCATACCGCAATGTGTTCTGGGTCGGTGTCACTATATATATGCTGGAGCCAAGAGGCGCCTTCTCCGTAATCTGGCCGATTTCATCGAACATCTGCCTGGTCTTCCCTGTACCGCTCACTCCAGTCCAAATATTGATTCCCATATATTCACTCCTTCAAGTAGACAAAAGACACCCGAATAAGGGTGCCCATCAATCGAAATTGGTACCAAACCTGTTCAGTGGCCAAAAACGCAACTGCACTTCACCTATAATCTGTTCCCTATCCACCATGCCGAAGTCCCGGCTGTCACGGCTGATGGGACGATTATCCCCGAGTACAAGGAATTGATCTTCCGGAATCTCTCCATCTTCAACTCCAAGATCGGAAAGTGTAAAATTATCCATATAGGAATCCCCGGTATTCACCACATAGTCCTCTTCAAGAGGCTCCCCATTTACATATACTTGCTTGTCTTCCATCTTCACCGTATCCCCCGGTGTACCGATGACCCTTTTGACATAGGCTGGCCCCGCCTCAGAATTGAAGACGACCACATCCCCTGTTTCATATCCACCGAAGTATTCCACGATTTTATTGGCTACGACCCTATCTCCATCTTCGAATGTCGGATCCATACTCAGGCCATCGACCGAGTAGGATACGAAAAGAAAGGATCGGATCAGAACAATCAGGACGACTGAGACGAGGATGGCCATCAGCCATTCTCCAACTTCCTTCTTCATCCGCTTCCCTCCTATTTCTCCAGTTTACTATTGATATACCTCTGGTACCATTTTGAAAAGAAATACAGCACCACAAGGAAAATGATTGACAGCGTCAACTGCAGCGGCGAAGTGAAGAATGATGTAATATCATATCCGACGATGGACATCAGCAGTATCATAATCGCCTTGGACACTAGCAATATATATAAGTATACGACTTTTCTTATGTTCGATAAAGCGGCTATAAGATTGATGACTGAACTTGGCGTAAAAGGCAGGGACAGGAGGATCAGCAAAAAGGAGAACCCCTTCAGGTCGATGAATTCAAGCATCCCCTCCAACCGTTTATGCCTGTGGATATACTTCTGGGCAGGCGCACGGAGAAAATAACGGATCGTCAGAAAGACAAGGTAACTGCCACCGACCGTCCCCGAGTAGCTGAGGAGGAAGCCGATTATGAAACCGTAGGAATTGATGTTGATGATGACAATCGCAAAAAGCGGCAGGAACGGCAGGAACGACTCGATCAGTGTCAGAACGAACCCGACTAGCGGTCCGAGTGCTTCCACTTCAGCAAACAGGGATTCCAGGCCTTCCTGGGTGGTCAAATTCTTGAGTAGGGCTTCGAGTTCCAATACGCATAACCTCGCACATTTAATAAAGGCTATATTACCTTGTAATATAGCCTGATCTTCCCTTAATTATATAGTTTTTATCGGAGTCTGTCATTCAATTGTTCTCTCAATGAATCATAACCTGATTTGCCGAGCAGCGCGAACATGTTCTGCTTGTATGCTTCAACACCTGGTTGGTTGAACGGGTTGACCCCAAGAAGGTAGCCGCTCATCGCACACGCCATCTCGAAGAAGTACACCATGCTGCCGAACGTATAGGCATCAAGGCGAGGCACTTCCACCATCATATTCGGCACGCCGCCGTCGACGTGGGCCAGGATGGTCCCGCGCATCGCCTGACGATTGACTTCATCGACGGTCATGCCTGCGAGATAGTTCAGGCCATCAAGGTCCTGGGATTCTTCTTCGATGGTCAGTTCGCTGAGGGGAGTCCCGATGCTTATGACGGTCTCCATGAGCGTGCGCCGGCCTTCTTGGATATATTGTCCCAATGAGTGCAGATCAGTGGTGAAGTTGGCACTGTGCGGCAATATGCCTTTGTTGTCCTTCCCTTCACTTTCACCGAACAGCTGCTTCCACCATTCCGCAAAATACTTGAGCCGCTCATCATAGTTGATCAGCATCTCCACAGTGTAGCCTTTGTCGTAGAGGGCATTCCTGACCACAGCATATTGGTATGCAGGGTTCTTTTCGAGCGCCGGTTCAGCCAGTTCCTCCATGGCATCGGCAGCGCCCTGCATCATGACATCGATGTCTATGCCTGAAGCGGCGATCGGCAGCAGTCCGACTGCAGACAATACCGAGTATCTGCCACCGACATCATCCGGGACGACGAACATTTCATAGCCTTCTTCACGGGCGAGTGTATTCAAGGCGCCCTTCTCCTTATCCGTAGTGACATAGATGCGGCCCTTTGCGTCATCATGTTTTTCCTCAAGGAGCTGCTTGAAGATGCGGAAGGCGATTGCCGGTTCCGTCGTCGTGCCTGATTTGCTGATGACGTTGATCGAGAAATCCTTGTCTTCGAGATAGGTCTTCAATTCATTCATGTAGTGGCTGGACAAGTGGTGGCCGGCAAATATAATTTCCGTCCCTTCATGTGAGAATGTCGGTTTCAACATTTCAATTGCAGCTTTGGAACCCAAGTATGAGCCGCCGATGCCGATTACGAGCAGGACGTCGGAATCCTTCCGGATCTTCTCGGCAGACGCTTTGATGCGTGAAAATTCTTCCTTGTCGTAGTCTTTCGGCAGCCCGACCCAGCCGAGGAAGTCACTGCCCGCCCCCGTCTTGTCATGGATCATCTCATGCGCTTTTGAGACGAAAGGGGAAAGATTCTCAATTTCTTCCTGGTTCATGAACCCTGCAGCATTGGAATAGTCAAATTTGATATGTGTCATAGTAGCCTCCAGAATATTTTATCCTTCGCTACTATTGTAGATAAAACACAGCGCGCTTTTCAATCAATTTGTCGCACCTTTTCGATTCCGGCACTTTCAGGGATCAGGTCGGCTATCTTTTCGGCCTGCCCGGCATGCAGGAGTTCGACGATCCGGCTGCCGACTATGACACCATCGCAATGCGCACCGATCTCTCTAGCCTGCTCCCGCGTCTTGATGCCGAAGCCGGCACACACAGGGACCGGACTCACCTGCCGCACAGCCTCCAGATGCGCACCCAATGAGTCATCGAAGCCGTCCCTGACACCGGTTGTACCATTGACCGTAACGGCATAGACGAAGCCTTCCGCCGTCTTGAGCACCTCTTCCATGCGTGCTTTTGAACTGGTCAGCGTGACGAAGCGGATCAGTGCAATGTCCACATCCTTCAATGGAACTTCGAATTCTGCCGATTCCTCATAGGGCACGTCCGGAATGATCACTCCTGAGATGCCCGCTTCTTTACACAGCACGGCGAAATTCCCGACCCCAAGCCGCAATACCGGATTCGCATAGGTCATGATGACGATTGGAATGTTTATCTCATCCTTGAAGCCTGCAACTGCCGTAAGCACTTCCTTCAACGTGACACCTTCGGCCAATGCCCGCTTTCCGGCTTCCTGTATCGCCGGACCGTCCGCCACCGGGTCGGAGAAGGGGATGCCGAGCTCAACGATGGATACACCAGCCGATTCGAGCTGCAGTATCTGATCTTTAAGATTCAGCAGCCCACCGTCTCCAGCCATGATATACGCGATGAACGCCTTATCCCCGGCCGCTTCCAGATTTTCGAATTGTTGTGCGATGCTTTTTCTGCCCATTAGGCTTCACCCTCCTGACGTGCTTTGATTTCCGCTACATCCTTGTCGCCACGCCCGGATAGGCAGATGACGAGGATTTCATCACCGGTCATCTGACCGGCCATCTTGATTGCATGTGCGACCGCATGGGCACTCTCAAGTGCCGGTATGATCCCTTCTTTATGGGATAGTATCTTGAACGCCTCCAGTGCTTCCCCGTCCGTGATATGTGCATATTCTGCACGGCCGATCTCCTTCAGATGGCTATGCTCGGGTCCGATGCCGGGATAGTCGAGGCCTGCTGAAATGGAATAGGCCTCCTGCACCTGACCCGCTTCATTCTGGAGCAGGTGCATCTTGGCACCATGCAGGATGCCGACACTGCCTTCGTTCAGGGAAGCCGCATGGCGGTCCGTATCTATGCCGTCACCGGATGCTTCCACACCAACAAGGCGGACGCCTTCATCGTCTATGAATGGATGGAACATGCCGATTGCGTTGCTCCCCCCACCGATGCACGCCACTATGGCATCAGGCAGGCGCGCTTCCTTATCCAGCATCTGACGCTTCGTCTCCTTGCCGATTACAGACTGCAGGTCACGCACGATCATCGGGAATGGGTGCGGCCCCATCGCTGAACCTAAGACGTAATGGGTATCCTCTACATTGGCGACCCAGTATCTGAGCGCTTCGTTGACCGCATCTTTAAGCGTTCCCCTGCCCTGATCGACACTGACGACCCGGGCACCGAGCAGTTCCATGCGGAAGACGTTCGGTTCCTGGCGCCGTATATCTTCTTTGCCCATGAAAATGACACAATCCAGATCAAGTAGTGCACAGACAGTCGCCGTGGCGACACCGTGCTGGCCAGCGCCCGTTTCTGCAACCACCTTCTTTTTGCCCATCCTTCTGGCAAGCAATGCCTGGCCGATCGTGTTGTTGATCTTGTGTGCCCCGGTGTGGTTGAGGTCTTCGCGTTTAAGGTAGATCTTCGCCCCGCCCGCATATTCCGATAGCCTTGCGGCATGATAGAGCGGCGATTCCCGCCCTACATAGTTTTCCAGGTAATGATTCAGTTCTTCACGGAATGCTTCATCATGTTGCGCATCCTCATAGGCTTCCGTCAATTCTTTGAGCGCGTGCATAAGGGTCTCCGGCACATAGCGGCCGCCGTATTCTCCGTAGTGGCCGTCAGCATCGGGCTGAGTATAGATTTTTTCCACTTTCCTCTCCACCTTTCATTGTTCTGATCAATTCAAATATCTTATCTTTGTCCTTCACGCCATGTGCCTCGACGCCACTCGACACATCGACAGCTGCAGGTGCAACCAGATGTTTTGCTTCCCTGATGTTGCCTGCATTGATGCCACCGGCCAGCACCAGACGGGAATGGTCGAGTGCCTTATCCTCGAGTGCCGACCAGTCAAACCGCCGTCCGCTGCCACCGCGGTATTCCGCCGGTGGACTGTCGATGAGTATGTGACGGGCATCGTACCGGAACATTTCCGCAATGGGCATGCTGCCGATGGAAAACGCTTTGATCACCGGCATTTTCAAGCCTGCCGTATATGCGCGCGACTCATCCCCATGCAACTGTACATAATCGAGGCCCACCGTCTGATGGACATGTTCGACATCTTCAGCCGGCGCATTGACAAAGACCCCCACACATTCGACTTTCCCTCTAACTGCTTCCGCCATGCTTTTGGCCGTGTTAATGTCGACCTTCCGGGTACTTGGCGCAAATACGAACCCGATCATATCGGCCCCTGCTTCTGCAGCCCATCTGGCTGCTTCGACCGTCTGGATGCCGCATATCTTGATCTTCATCTACAGCACCCCTTTTAAGGAGCGGATCGTTGTGGTCGGGTCTTCTGCGGCCATCAACGTCTCCCCAACGAGCAGTGCTGCGGCACCGGCCACCTGCATCCGCCTGCCGTCTTCTGTTGTACGGATGCCGCTCTCGGCAATGAAGTGCACCGGATGATGGCCATATGCTTCAAGCAGTTTTTCTGTATTGCCCAAATCCACTTCAAATGTCTTCAGGTTGCGGCTGTTGATGCCGATAAGTGCGGGATGAATCTTCAGTGCGCGCTCCATTTCATCTGCAGTATGCACTTCCACTATGCATTCAAGCCCATAGCTGGAGGCATATGCGAACAGTCGCGCCAGCGCTTCATCATCCAACGCTGCCACGATCAGAAGGATGACATCCGCTCCATGCCGGCATGCCCGATCGATCTGCCGCTCGTCTATGATGAAATCCTTGTTCAGTACAGGCAGCCCGACTACTTTCCGGACCGCTTCAAGATCGGCCATTGACCCTTTGAAATATTTGTCATCGGTCAATACTGAAATGGCGTCAGCACCGCCTGCTGCATATTTCTCTGCTTGTTCATCAGGCTCCATTCCAATGTTGATGTCCCCCTTCGACGGAGAGGCCCGCTTCACTTCCCCGATGATGCCCATCGTCCCGGCGGCGTCAAGACGATCCTTCAAGGAGGCGGGCGTTCTGTCCGATACCTCTTCCTCGGCGGGGAGCTGTGTCACTTCCTGCCGTTTATATGCAATGATGTCATCTAATATTGTAGTCATTCAAAATCCTCCTCTTTTTGAATATGCGACGAGTCGCTCGAGTTTGGCCAGGGCATGTCCAGATGAAATGCTTTCCTGCGCCATTTCGATGCCTGCCTGCAAGGAGTGGGCCTGTTTGGCGCAGTACAGCCCAATGCCGGCATTCAGCAATATCGTGTCGCGCTGGGCCGGTGTCGCTTCGCCAGTCAATACGTTCTTTAAAATCTGCGCGTTCTCTGCACTGCTGCCCCCGTTGATTTCTTCCCGTGTATAGGAGGGCAGGCCGACCGACTCCGGAGTGAAGGTCATATCTTCGATTTTTCCATCATCGAGTATGGTCATATGATTTTCACCGAGCAGCGAGGCTTCGTCCATTCCGCCCGCTCCATTGATGACCACCGCCCGGCTCCTTCCGAGCCTTTTCAACACTTCTGCCATCGTCCTCACCTTATCCTGCCGATAGACACCGAGAAACTGGTAATCGAGTGCCACCGGGTTGATGAGCGGCCCTATCAGATTGAATATCGTCGGCACTTTAAGGTCGTTGCGCACTTTCATGATGCGCTTGATCTTTGGGTGGACGTGAGGGGCAAAGAGAAAAGTGATGCCGTTGTCATCCAACAGATGATCGATATCACTCGGCTGAAAAGACAGCGATACGCCAAGTTCCGCCAGCACATCCGAGCTCCCTGTCCTGCTTGTGACGCTCCTGTTGCCGTGCTTTGCAACTTTTACGCCTGCTCCTGCAAGGACGAAAGCGGAGGTCGTCGAAATGTTGAAGCTGTTGGAACCATCCCCGCCTGTTCCGCAGTTATCCATGACACCTGGAACATCGCGCAGTATGGGCATCGCATGCTGCCTCAACACCTCCACCAGCGCTGTGATCTCGACCATGGTCTCCCCTTTGGCTTTCAAGCCCATCAGAAAGGCGGCTATTTCGCTGTCGCTCACTTCGTCCGTCAGCAGTATGGAAACTGCCTCCGTCATCTCCCTGCCGGTCAAATCGGTACGTTCCGATAATTTTGCCAAGTGTGGCTTCATGCTGCCGTAATCTGATCTTGCCAGTACTTCTGCCGTCATATTTTCCCCTCCTTAAAATAAAAAACTCCATAGACCTATAGGTCTATGGAGGACGATTCACCGCGGTGCCACCTCGCATTGGGCGGACTCGCCGCCCCTGCTTTTGCCGTGTAACGTACGGCAGACGGATGCATGCTGATCAGGCCCATTCATCGACGTTGCACGGACCGGTTTCCAGCTCCCCCGGTTCTCTGTACCATGCAGTACGCCACTACTTGTTCTGATATGCATCTTATTCAATTTTTAAATACAAAAAGCTCCCCTGTCGCTGTAAAAAGGACGGGGAGCCGTGGTGCCACCTTTATTGATCGGCCAAGCCGATCCGCTCAAGATGCAGCATGATGCTGCATCGTCCATGTAACGTTGGAGATACGCCGGGGATTTAATCGTCCGCCGGTTGCACAGAAGTCCATTCACACTGCCATTGCACCGGTTCACACCACCCACCGGCTCTCTTTTTGCAATTCGGCAATTGCTACTTGTCTTCATCAATCAAAGTGATTCATTTAATTGAAAATCATGTTACTACAAACACATTATGATTGCAACCCTGTTTCTGAATTATTTTATGAGTCCGATTATTTCTCCACATCTTTGAACTCATCTTTGATGCGGTTCATCGCTTCCTCAAGGACAGATCTCGGAGAAGGGACGCAGATCCTCTGGAACCCTTCCCCCTCCTTGCCGAACTTGCTGCCATCCTGCAGCAGGACGTTGGCCTTGTTGTAGATGCGGTCATGCACTTCTTCATCCGACAGGCCATAGCCGCTGAAATCCATCCACAGCACATAAGTGCCGGCAGGCCGTTCCACTTTAACGGTCGGCATTTCCTCTTTCAGGAAATTGATGACGAAATCTATATTGCCATCGATATATTCCCTCACCTGCGCCAGCCATTCATCCCCCTCATTATATGCTGCAATCAAGGCAGACACGGTGAATGGACTCGGCATGCTCGACCCTTGCGCCTCCTTGAACTGCTGCCGCTTCGCCTCATCCGTGATGACGACATTGGTGCAGTGCAGGCCGGCCAGATTGAATGTCTTGTTTATCGCAGTCATGGAAATGATATGGTCTGTATGATCGGACGCCTTCGCAATCGGCGTGAATGTTTCACCGATGCGTATCAGATCCCCATGGATTTCGTCGGCGATGATGATGACGCCATTCTCCCGGCAGATTTCAGATAGCCGCTTCAGATCTTTTGGACTGAATATGTTGCCCGTAGGGTTATGCGGACTGCATAGGATGAACATGCTGACCTCACTCTTTTTGGCAAGGGCTTCGAAACCATCGAAGTCGATATGATAATGCCCCGCTTCATCCCTGATAAGCGCATTGTTCTCCACGACCCGTCCATTGCCTTCAACAGCCGCGGTGAATGGTGGATAGACAGGCCGCTGTATGATGATGCCGTCCCCCGGTTCCGAATAGGCTTTGACGGCGACATTCAACGCATGGACCGTGCCTGGGGCATAGATGATTTCCCCTTTGTCTATAGTCCAGTCATACCTATCTGAAAACCATTTTTGTATCGCTTCATAATAGGCATCCGGCGCCAGGGTATAGCCGAATATTTTATGGTCGACGGTCCTGTGCAACGCCTCGATGATCGGCTCAGCCACCTGAAAATCCATATCAGCTGTAAATAGCGGGATGGTATTTTCATCATAGTGGTCCGTGAGCCCCATTTCCTTGAGCAGTTCTCCCCCATCCCATTTTATGGCATATGTTTCTCTTCTATTTATAGGTGTATCAAAATCGTACTTCATCAAAATCGCTCCTTGTCATAATTCTGTTATCGCTCATCTTACAATTATAGCGGTACAAATGATCGATTTGAAACAATTGAACTGAAAAACCCCTCAGGTTTACCACCTGAAGGGCGGGTTGCAATCAAACTGATTCGTCGACTGCCTTGATCAACTGATTCTCCACATCCCGGGCAAAATCCTCCAATGAATCGTCATCGAGCATACTGATGAGGGCCGTCGGTTTCGGGAACCCTAATTTAGTTGTTCCCTGATCATCGTAGACAACCATTTTACACGGCAGGAAATAGCCCACCATCACATTCTTCTCAAGTGCTTCCTTTGCTGCATTGGGGTTGCATACTTCAAGCACACGGTATGACTGGTCAAATTCGAATCCTTTATCCTTCAAAGTCTGCTCGATATCAAAGTCCCATAATACACCAAACTTGGCTTCTTTCAGTCTGTCCTCCAGCGAAGTAACCGCCTGTTCTACAGATTTATCGGTTTCTTTGGTATAATGGAACATAATAATACCCTCACTTTCCAGATTCCAATTCTCCGTTGTTATACCCTTTCATGCCCTGGATGAAAACACCTAACCGCCTTTTTTCGCTGCTCTGAACATCTCGTTTGTAATTCTCATCACGCCTTCATTGACGACACGTTCATATATCATGCCGAGCCGCTCTTCAGTGATGTCCTCTTCATTTTCGACCCAGCGCTGATACATGCCGATCATCCCCGACACATGGTATTCAATGATGTATTCATAGTCTGATAGCTCCTGGATGCCGATACCGTCTGCAAAATCCAATATCACCCGCCTGAAGCGCGCCTTCAGTTCATACTGGAAGCCAGGGTCCCCCTCTGGCCCCAGCAATATGGCGATGCGCGTCCTGTGCTCCCTGATGCAATGGGAAACATCCTCGAACGACCTCTCAAGCGGAGGGTGATCATCACTGAGCATCTTCAGACGTTCGATGATGGTTTCCTCACTTGGCAGGAGCAATTTCTTCTCCGTCTCCAGCACTTCGTAGACGTCTGCAAAATAAGTGTAGAATGTGCCACGGTTGTATCCAGCGAGGTCCGTAATTTCCTTGACGGTAATCTTATCTAGAGGCTTCGAGACGTACAAGGTCCAGAATGCTTCAACGAAATTATGACGGGTTTCCTCCTTGCGACTTATTTTGGACATAATCTTTCCTCCTTTCCAACACTCCCCATTGGATTGTAGGTTGAATCATAGATATAATTTAACTAATATTGTCATAGTACAACACGTTGTCGGGTTACAATATACATCTCATATTATACAGGAGTGAAGCCATTTGAAGCTAGCCGATTTTTCAATAAAAAGACCAAAATTCACCATCGTCATCATGATTATACTCATCCTCCTCGGGGCCGTTTCCCTGACCAGGCTGCCGCTGCAGCTGCTGCCGAATGTCCAGCCGCCAATCGCTGCGGTGGCGACCAGCTACCAGGGGGCTGGACCTGAAGAGGTCATGAAAGATGTGACGAAGCCACTCGAGGCCGAGCTCTCCACCGTCAGCGGTTTAACCAACATATCCTCCCAATCCCAAGAAAGTTCCTCGGTGATCCTTCTTGAATTCGGATATGACATGACGATTGATGAAGTCGAAAATGAAATCGTCCGTACGATAGAAAACACAAGTCTGCCCGAAGAGGCAGGGGATCCATCCTTCCTCGAGTTCGACATCACGATGCTTCCGAGTCTGACGCTTGCCGTATCTTCCGAAAACAAATCGGTCGGCGAATTCCAGGGGCAGGTCGAAGATCTCATCAATGAACTCGAAAACATCAATGGTGTGGCCTCGATCAGTGAGACCGGAAGCATCACAGAAGAAATTTCCGTGACACTTGATACCGAGGCACTCGAAGAGTATCAGCTGAGCCAAAGCGATGTCGCCAACATCATTGAAGCCAATAACATCTCCATACCAAACGCCACAATCGTCGATGAAGAAGAAAAGGAATCCATCACAACCCGAACGGTCAGTGAAATCGACGGAGTGGAATCGCTCGAGGAACTGGTCTTGGCGGATCTGCCTGAAGGTGCCGGCACACTCACTCTTGATGATGTGGCAGATGTTGCCATAACGGAGCAGGATGACGCTGTCATCACCCGTCTGAACCAGGAGGACGCCATGCAGATTGAAATGAGTCTCGCGTCCGATGCGAACGCATCGACCGTCAATGGAGAATTCCAATCTGTCCTTGACGAACAACTCGATAAGGAGGAATTTGAGGACCTCAATGTTGAAACGCTGTACGATGAAGGAGAGTATATAGACCTCGCCATCAACAGTGTCTACCTATCATTGATAAGCGGTGCGATACTCGCAATGGTCGTCCTCTTCGCATTCCTACGCAACTTGAAATCACCACTCATAATCGGTATCGCCATACCGTTTTCCGTCATCACTACATTTGCCCTGCTGTTCTTTACGGACATCAGCATAAACTTGATGACGCTTGGTGGCCTGGCACTCGGCATCGGTATGCTCGTCGATAACGCCGTCGTCGTCATCGAAAATATATACCGCCACCTGTCGATGGGCAAAACACCGAAGCAGGCTGCAAGTGTAGGAACAAAGGAAGTGGCGGGTGCCATCACCGCTTCTTCAATGACTACAGCAGCAGTCTTCCTGCCTGTCGTCTTCGTCAGCGGTCTGGTCGGCCAACTGTTCACGCCATTCGCTATAGCCGTAGTGTTCAGTCTGTTGGCTTCCCTCTTCGTCGCCCTGACTGTGGTGCCCATGCTAGCCAGCCGCATTCTGGAAGCACCGGATGACAACGAAGAAGAGAAGAGACGGGACCGCCGTTATATGAAGGGGCTCAGGAAACTGTCGCACTGGACACTCACACATCGCCTGACTGTCCTTATATTGACCGCCCTGATCCTCATAGCCGGCGGCGTAGGCATCTATATCCAAGGCCTGGACCTCCTGCCTGAGAGCGATGAAGGTACGCTGACTGTTGAAGTGGAAATGCCGCAGGATGCGATCCTTTCCGAAACCGAAGCGACCATTGCCCGCATAGAAGAAAAATTTGAAGATTATCCGGAAATCGACATCTACATGAGCACCATCGGTTCCACCTCCACGATGAGCCCAGTCGACGAGAGCAATGTCGGCAACATCATGGCGACATTAGTCGGCCCGGGTGAACGCAACGTGACGACCAATGAATTCATTGAAGATATCGAAAATGAAATTGAAGGTGTGGAACCTTCTGCTGAAATCAGCGTCAACCCGATGTCGCAGGCAGGCACAGGTTCCGACCCGAACACACTCGCGCTGAATATTGCAGATGAAGACCCTGAGAGGCTCGTCGAATCCGAAGAAACCATCATAAAGGCATTGGAAGATGATGCAGATATAGACAGCGTCACTTCAAGCCGTGAGGACATGACCCAGGAACTCCAGGTGCGTGTAGACCGGGCGGCAGCCAGGGAAAATGATCTGCAGCCTGCAGAGATAGGCTCAGCAATCTACGAGGCGACTAACGGAGTCCCGGCCTCCACCGTCGACGAAGGGTCTGAGTTCCTGACGATTAATGTCAAATATCCGGATGATGTCACAGGCAGCGTCGAGGCCTTCAAGAACATCCAGATCGCCAATGGCCAAGGCGAATATGTCGCAGTGGAAGATGTCGCTGAACTGGAAGAAGCCGAAATGCTTTCGCTCATCAACCGCGATGACCAGAAGGAAACGACGGAACTCACTGTTTCATATAAACCTGAAATGAGCCTCAATGAGGCGGGCAGCCATGTTGAGAGCATCATTGAAGATACGGATTTCGCAGACGAAACGGAAACGTCGATTGGTGGCGATCTGGAAATGCTCAGTGACGCAATTCCTCAACTATTGCTTGCGATAACACTCGGCATCATCTTCATCTATCTCGTGATGGTCGCCCAGTTCGAATCCTTCAAGCACCCATTCGTAGTCATATTTTCACTGCCGCTCAGCATCATCGGAGTGATGTTCTCATTGATCATCACAAATAATCCACTGAGCGTCATTGCTGTAGTCGGCGTCATCCTGCTGCTTGGTATCGTGGTCAACAACGCCATACTGCTGGTCGACTACATCAATCAGCAGAAAGCCAAAGGCATGACTACGCTCGAAGCGATCGAAAAGAGTGTCCAGGACCGCTTCCGCCCGATAGTCATCACCGCGCTGACGACCGCACTCGGCATGTTGCCGCTTGCACTTGCGATTGGTGAAGGTGCAGAACTCATTGCACCGATGGGCATCGTAGTAATAGGTGGTCTGATCAGCAGTACGTTCCTGACGCTGTTCATCATTCCGATCATCTACAGCTACTTTGATTCTGAAACACGCAAGATGAATAAAAAGTACATGACACCGGATGGTGAAATCATCACCCAAAGAGAGATTGACGCACAAAAACGTAAAGAAGAAGCTGCTTCACCAGAGGATGAATATGGCTATACTTCTGATGACGATGTTCCAGAAGACGGCGATGAAGCGCCGAACGTCCAGGAAGATACCCCACCGCAGGATACATCCGAAAATGATAGGGACTATATCAAAGAGATGGAGTCGCTCATCAACAGGATGAAAAATGACAGAAGAAAATAAGCATACGAAAAAACGATTGCCCTAAATGAGGTGCTACCTCCTAAGTTTACAGATGAAAGAAAAAATCTGTAGCTTAGGAGGTTTTTTAATGGCCAGACATCG
>CANLWV010000008.1 GCA_947494965.1 uncultured Salinicoccus sp.
AAAACTGAGATTCTAATCGATTAGAATCTCAGCAAAAATTATTTTATTCATCTGTAAACTTTAGTGGTACCAGATCAAAACAGGCAATCGTTTTTTTAGTGATGATGCTCAGGCCCATCCCCTGAACCTTACTGCCTCTGATACACGCCTTATGCCTAACGTGTAGGCCGCGAGCCTCATGTCCATCTGACGTGATTGGTGCAGTTTGTATATGGCTTCGAAAGCGGCTGTCATCTTACCTTCCAGCAGCTCTTTTATTTCTTCTTCTTCCCAATAGAAACCTTGCTTATTCTGAACCCACTCAAAATATGATACGGTCACACCGCCGGCTGAAGCTAGGACATCCGGAATGATCAGCACACCTTTTTCAGTCAATATTCGCGTTGCTTCCTCCGTAGTGGGGCCATTGGCCGCCTCACATATGATTTCCGCCTTAATATCCCAGGCATTGCTTTCAGTAATTTGATTTGCGATTGCTGCTGGAATGAGGACATCGCAGTCCACTTCGAGCAGTGCTTCATTTGTAATGGATTCTGCAGGTAGTTTTTCCGCCAGATTAACTTTCCCCCGGTTTCTCAGTACATAATCGATGTCTATTCCTTCAGGATTATAGAGGGCGCCTGAAGATCTTGATATACCGATGATCTTTGCACCCTTATCATGCAACATCTTTGATATGTAACCTCCCGCATTACCAAATCCCTGTATGACGATGCGTGCACCCTTCATGGATATACCCACTTTCTCCATGGCCTGCTCGACACACATCACTGCTCCCATTGCAGTCGCCGTTTCGCGTCCTTTCGACCCTCCGACTGCAAGTGGTTTACCTGTGATGAATTCGAATGGATCATCAGAGTGCTTCACACTGTACTCATCCATCATCCACGCCATCGTCTGCGCATCGGTATAGACATCAGGAGCTGGAATGTCCTTTGTCGGCCCTGCAATCTGAGAGATTGCCCTGACATACCCACGCGAGATTTCTTCTTTTTCCCTACTGCTCATACTCCTCGGATCGCAGACTACCCCACCTTTCCCACCACCGTATGGTATATCGACAATTCCTGCTTTTAGTGTCATCCACATCGCAAGGGCAATGACTTCTTCTTCCGTGACATCAGGATGGAAACGGACGCCCCCTTTAGTTGGGCCCGCGGCGTCATTATGTTGGGCACGGTATCCGGTGAACACTTTTACAGAACCGTCATCCATTTTTACAGGTATGCGCACTTTGAGCATCCTGAGTGGTGCTTTAATCAATTCGTACATTCCTTCATCGTATCCAAGATTATCCAATGCCTTATGGATGACTGATTGTGTTGATGTAATCAAATTCGAGGTTTCTGTCATGATCAGTTCTCCTTTTTCTCTTCCACCCTATTTTATGGCAAATTGGGTTAGACCCTCAGCACACACATATTTCAGGTGAATATTCGAACATTCATAATAATACAAAAAATTAAATAAATCAACATGTTTATGAATATCCATACAAAAGAGGCCGGACAGATTATCTGTCCAGCCTCTCCTTTGTTGGTGTCTATTCTATGCCCAACCTCTGTAGCGCGCAGCCTCGGCTGTTCGTTTCAGACCTATGATATAAGCTGCAAGTCTCATATCGATATGGCGGTTTTCATGCAGGTCATAGATATCATTGAATGCTTTTTTAAGCTTGATTTCAAGCTTTTCATTGACTTCATCTTCATCCCAATAGTAGCCTTGGTTGTTTTGGACCCACTCGAAGTAGGAAACCGTAACACCACCGGCTGAAGCCAATACATCAGGCACGATGAGCTTACCGTTATCAGTCAAGATTTTCGTCGCTTCTTTAGTCGTCGGGCCATTGGCCGCCTCACAGATGATCTCCGCTTTGATATCGTCTGCATTGTCTTCTGTGATCTGGTTTGCGATTGCAGCAGGTATGATGACATCACAATCGATTTTGAAGAGATCTTTACCAGGCAATGCATCATCGAACAGATTCGTCACTAGGCCAAAGCTGTCGCGCCTGTCGAGCAGATAATCGATGTCAAGGCCCTCCGGATCGTGCAGCGCACCATTGGCATCCGAAATGCCGACGATTTTAGCGCCCCTGTCAAACAGGATTTTTGAAAGGAAACTTCCGGCATTACCGAAGCCTTGGATGACTACGCGGAGATCTTTCATCTTCATGTCGCGTTTCTCCAAAGCCTGTTCCAGACAGATGATGACCCCCATAGCAGTCGCACGGTCACGCCCTTGGGAACCACCGAGGACGATTGGCTTACCGGTGATGAAACCAGGAGAGTTGAATTCGTCAATCATGCTGTATTCATCCATCATCCACGCCATGATCTGCGAGTTCGTGAATACATCAGGTGCCGGAATGTCTTTTGTCGGCCCGACAATCTGAGAGATTGCACGGACGTAGCCACGGCTTAAACGCTCTACTTCCTGGATGCTCATCTCACGCGGATCACACACAATTCCGCCTTTACCGCCACCATAAGGTAGATCGACGATGCCTGATTTCAAGGTCATCCACATTGAAAGTGCCACGACTTCCTCTTCATTAACATCCGGGTGGAAGCGTATTCCGCCCTTAGTCGGTCCAACAGCATCGTTGTGCTGGGCACGGTAGCCGGTAAATACTTTAACTGAACCATCATCCATGCGCACCGGGATGCGCACTGTCAAAAGACGCATCGGCTCTTTGATCAGTTCATACATACCCTCATCAAAACCGAGTCTATCCAAAGCTTCATGGATGATCGCCTGTGTGGAAGTGATAAGATTTGATTTCTCTGACATTTTTATCCGCCTCTTTTTTTGGAACTGTTTTCATAATCATTGTATCATATTCGTTACTATTTAAAAGCGTTATTTCCAAGTACTATTTTGCAAGCACTTTTTTGATTTGAACGATGGCCCAGTCGAGATCTTCCTGGGAGATGATCAGTGGAGGCGCAAAGCGGATGACTGTTTCGTGAGTTTCTTTGCAGAGCAGACCGAGTTCTTTCAGTTCTTCACAATATGGTCTTGCTGCTTCAGTCAGCTCGACACCGATGAAGAGTCCGCGACCGCGCACTTCCTTGATTACAGGATTATCGATCTTTTCTAGTTCTGCTTTGAAATATTCACCGAGTTCACGTGATCTTTCAACGAGGTTTTCATCATTCATGACATCAAGCGCCGCTTCCGATACCGCACAAGCAAGCGGGTTTCCTCCGAATGTGGAGCCGTGGGAACCTGGGTTGAACACACCAAGCACTTCTTCGTCAGCCAATACGCAGGAAATCGGGAAGACGCCGCCACCGAGTGCTTTCCCCAGGATATATACATCCGCATCCACATTGTCCCAATGTGTTGCAAAAAGTTTACCGGAACGGCCAAGGCCTGCCTGGATTTCATCTGCCACAAAAAGTATGTTGTTTTCATCGCAGACTTCGCGTACTGCCTTCAGGAAGCCTTCAGGTGGTATGTTGATGCCTGCTTCACCTTGAATCGGCTCCAACAGGATTGCTGCCGTGTTTTCAGTGACCGCTTCCTTGATCTGGTCGATATCACCGAAGTCAACGAGTTTGATGCCGTCAAGCAACGGACCGTAACCGCGACGGTACTCCGGCTCAGAGGAAAGCGATACTGCTGCCAATGTACGGCCATGGAAGTTCTGTTTCATGGCGATGATTTCCGCTTTATCATCTTCCACACCTTTTACATCATATGCCCAGCGGCGTACTGCTTTGATTGCTGTTTCCACAGCTTCGGCACCCGTGTTCATCGGCAAAGCCATTTCCTTGTCAGCGAGCTTACATACTTTTTCATACCAAGGTCCGAGGCGATCTGAGTGGAACGCACGGGAAGTGAGCGTCAACTTATCCGCCTGATCTTTTAGGGCCTTGATTATCTTAGGGTGCCTATGCCCCTGGTTGACTGCGGAGTATGCACTCAGCATGTCCAGATATTCATTGCCTTCAGGGTCCTTCACCCATACGCCTTCAGCTTCTGAGAGTACGATCGGTAGAGGATTGTAGTTTGGTGCTCCGTATTGTTGTGTCTGCTCGATGATTTCCTGTGATCTTGTCATTCTATCTCCCTTTCTTAAAAGGCGGGTAAGTGCCCCGCTCGCTTTTTGTAATTTTTATGATCATGCTGTCAAATTGCATTATAACATTTCAGAAGTCGTTTTGCCTTGCATATGGAGCGTCAGGTAGTCCGGACCGCCCGCTTTGGAATCCGTACCGGACATTTTGAACCCACCAAAAGGCTGGTAGCCGACGATGGCTGCAGTACATCCGCGGTTGAAGTACAGGTTCCCTACATGGAAATCTTCACGCGCCTGTTCGATGTGGTGGCGGTCCGTTGTGAATACCGCTCCTGTCAGGCCGTAGTCTGTTGCATTGGCATATTCGATGGCTTGATCGAAATCCTTGGCTTTTGTGAATCCGACCACTGGACCGAATATTTCTTCCTGCATGATGACCGCATCATGCTTAAGGTTTGAGAAGACCGTTGGATGGACGAAATGCCCCGTTTCATTTTCAGTTTTGCCGCCGATCTCCAACTGCCCTTCTTTCTTACCGATCTCGATGTAGTTCGAAATCTTTTCAAGGGAGGCATCATCGATGACTGGTCCGACATTGACATCTGCTTCCGGATTACCCACTTTCAGATCCTTCGTTTTGGCTACGACCTTCTCAAGGAGTTCATCATGTATATCTTCAAGAGCAACCACACGGGAGCAGGCGGAACATTTCTGCCCGCTGAAACCGAATGCAGAGTAGACGATTGCCTCTGCTGCCTCTTCAAGGTCCACGCCGGAATCGACGACTATCGTATCCTTACCGCCCATTTCTGCAATGACGCGCTTCAAGTGGGTCTGGCCCTTTTGGACGACGCCTGCCTTTTCGTAGATTTTCGTGCCTACATCACGGGAACCCGTGAAGGAGATGAAACGCGTATCCTTATGTTCGACAAGGTAGTCCCCAATATCCTTCGATGATCCTGGGATGAAGTTCACGACGCCTTCAGGCATGCCTGCTTCTTCCAGCACTTCAATGAACTTGTATGCCACTATCGGCGTTCTTGAAGATGGCTTGAGAAGCACTGTGTTGCCTGTCACCAGCGCAGCAGCTGTCGTGCCCGCCATGATTGCGAAGGCGAAGTTCCAAGGAGAGATGACAAGGCCGACACCAAGCGGAATATAATGGAATTGGTTGTACTCACCAGGGCGTGATTCCACATGTTCGCCATCTTTTATCTTAAGATGATTGCGTCCGTAGTATTCCAGGAAGTCGATGGCTTCCGCTACATCCGCATCCGCTTCCTTCCAAGGTTTTCCTGCTTCTTTTATAAGCAGGGCTGTAAATTCATACTTGCGCCTGCGGACGATCGCCGCTGCTTTGAACAGGACGTCGGAACGGAACTCGAACGAATATTTCCTCCATGATTCGAACGTCTCCAATGCGGTGTCCATCGCTTTTTGTGCATGCTCTTGATTGGCCTGGTACATATAGCCGATCGTCTCCGCTTTATCAGCAGGGTTGTAAGATTCTTTCTTGTCTTCGGTAGTGATGCGTTCCCCGCCGATGATCAATGGATAATCCTGACCGAGATAGTCCTTGACTGTAGCCAGACCTTCTTCCAGTTTTTTACGGTTTTCTTCTTTCGAGTAATCCATAAAAGGTTCATGCTTGTACGGTATCATCTAAAGATGCCTCCTTTAATATTAAATGCCTATCATAATAATGGACTTAAAGCAGGACTTTTTCAACCCTTTTAGAGCCTATTTTAAAAGCGCTTACACATAGCCTGCAAACGTATTCACCACCACGTATAAAAATACTCGGATAAGGTCCAGTATAGCTTGATGCTGTTGGTCCAAGCAAAATATGGATGTAAAGATTATACAGGTTAAAATGTAGGTTTCCATAAAAAATGTCCGGGCCACTACAACTTCTGCTGCAGTGGCCCGGACATGCTTCTTCTAGGCCCATCATTTGTCCTTCAAATGTCTTTTCGCCGTATCTATCCATTCCGGCATCTTTTGTCTAATGGACTCGAAGCCATATTCTTCCGTGTCCTTGATCTGATCCAGGACGGAACGTCTATCCCGTTTCCGCTCCTCGTTTTTGAAGTATTCATTTTCCTTCAATGTAAGGTTCAGTTTCCCATTCTTGTCCACGCTGAGCACTTTGGCCCTGACGATCTGGCCCTTGGATAAAAATTGGTTCACATCGTGCACATAATCATTCATCACTTCTGAAATATGGATGAGTCCTTCTTGATTATCAGGGGTTTTGACAAAAGCACCATATGGCTGGATACCAGTTACTTTGACTTTGATGAACTGGCCTTTCCGATATTTCTTTGCCAATTGGATTACCCCACTAACTTTTCAGTTATCATACGCATGAACCATTTTATCACAAGCAACCGTGTTTATCGAATCAAACACTGCCCAAAGAAAAAACCACAGGATCGAACCTGCGGTCATGCATCATTATAGAGTCGTTTGAGCACTAGGGCCCGTTCAGTTATCGGATCAATTTCCGCCAAGGGTATCACGGTTTCGAACGACTGGTTGAAGATTTCCTGGATCGCCCGGCTCACAACGTGTACATCATCACTTTCATATATGGCGGATATGGCGTCATATATTTCCGGGTCATAATCAAAACCCGCTTCCAGTTGAAGCGGGTTCCAGTCTGAAATAAGTCTGTAGAGTTCAATACCTGCTTCCGGGCTCATCGCTCTCCTGCTCCATCCGCTTCATCACCTGTTCTTCGAACTCCTTCATCTTCTGTTCCTGTTTCTCGGAATACCGCTTGATTAGGCGATAAGCCAGATAGGCCAGAAGCATGCAGATCGCCAAAGTGATGAAGGCGGGTATATATTCACTTTTATCTTCAGGGAAATATAAAAATGGCATCATAAATATTCACTCACCTTTGCTCCATACAGTATAACAAAGGTCTATTATGAATCGAGACCCTTTTAGTGACTATTTTGTGAGCGTTTATAATAAACGTCTTCATGGGAACCTAAGCCTAGTCTGCCACTTCGATTGTTTCTATCTTGACATCTTCTTTCGGCCGATCTTGTGCACCTGTCTCGACATCTGCAATCTTCTCCACTACATCCATGCCTTCAATGACATGGCCGAAAACCGTGTGGCGCTGATCGAGCCAAGGTGTACCGCCTTTTTCCTTATATGCTTCAATGATCTCGGCCGGATACCCTGCACCTTCAAGCTGGTTGATCATCTGCGCCGGCACTTCAGATGCCTGCACAATGAAGAACTGGCTGCCGTTCGTACCAGGGCCTGCGTTCGCCATGGATAGGGCGCCGTAGAGGTTGAATGCCTCTGTTGAAAACTCGTCTTCGAACGTTCCGCCGAATATGCTCTCCCCACCCATGCCTGTGCCGGTCGGGTCTCCGCCCTGCACCATGAAGTCCTTGATTACACGGTGGAAGATTTGACCATCATAATAGCCGTTCTTTGCATGTGTCGTGAAATTCTCGACCGTCTTCGGGGCGATGTCGCCGAACAGCTTGACTTTGACGTCCCCATGATTGGTGCGGATGATTGCGGATGTTTCGTTATTGCCTACCTCTGTCGTCAATTGTGTAAATGCCATGAATAATATGCCTCCTGATTTCATTTATTGCAATTTTAACATTGAAATTATGAAAATATAAAATGAATTTTCTATGAAAAATATTGCCTTTTTTCCTATTTAACACTATACAGACATTCTATATTTTTTCAAACCCTATACATTTATTTAGGTGTCGCATTGCTGTATAATTGCAATATATATTGTAAAAATGAAGGAGGATATACTTTGACGCTGATACATATGGCGATATTACTGCCCCTGGTCGCTGCTGTGGCGATCGGCATCATCTATAAATATTATAAACGCATTCATCTGGGCTGGTTCGTATTGCCGGTCCCTGTCATAATTGCCATCTACCTGGCAACATTCATCCCGAAGGTGAGCAGCGGTCCGATACTTGAAACTATGCAGGTGATGCCCCGCATAGGGATGAATTTCGATGTCTACATAGACGGCCTCGGCCTCCTGTTCGCCATACTCATATCCGGGATAGGTGCGCTGGTTGTACTCTATTCGATCGGCTATCTGTCCCACCGGGAAGATCTGGGCAATTTCTATGTCTACCTGCTCATGTTCATGAGTGCGATGCTCGGCGTCGTCCTGAATGATAATGTTCTGATGCTCTACCTGTTCTGGGAACTGACTTCCATTTCAAGCTTTCTTCTGATCGCCTTCTGGTTCATGAAGGAACGTTCACTATATGGCGCCCAGAAATCCATGCTGATAACTATGTTCGGAGGCTTCATGCTGCTTGGGGGGTTCCTGGCACTTCATACGATTACGGGCACCTACAGCATCCGTGAGATGCTGGCACAGGTTACGCTCATCCAGGAAAGTCCGGTGGCACCGATCGCCATTGTACTCATCCTGCTCGGTGCTTTCACCAAGTCCGCACAATTCCCGTTCTACATCTGGCTGCCTGATGCCATGGAAGCACCGACGCCCGTCAGTGCCTATCTGCACTCAGCCACGATGGTCAAAGCCGGCATATATCTCGTTGCACGCCTGACGCCATTATTTGCATTCTCCGAATTATGGGTATGGGTCATTCTGCTCGGCGGGTTGATTACACTTGCCTGGGCATCCTTCAATGCAGTGCGTAAAGACGATCTGAAAGCAGTACTGGCCTTTTCCACCGTCTCCCAGCTCGGCATGATCATGTCGCTGCTTGGTCTTGGTGCATTGAGCGTGGTCACCGGTGCCGGCGAGGCATATTTCTCGATTGCCGTTGTGGCGGCGGTATTCCACCTCATCAACCATGCGACCTTCAAAGGTGCACTCTTCATGGTCACTGGAATACTCGACCATGAGACGGGCACAAGAAGTCTGAAGCGCCTTGGCGGCCTTTTGACCCTTATGCCGATCTCGTTTACGTTGACTTTCATTACAGCGTTATCAATGGCAGGACTGCCGCCATTCAACGGGTTCCTGTCGAAGGAACTTTTCCTTGAGGCGATGATCCATGTGACGGAGGCTGATTTCGCTTCACTAGCGAATATCGCTTTCATATTCCCTCTGCTTGCAATAGTCGGAAGTATATTCACTTTCATCTATTCCATACAGATCATCTATGGCGTCTTCTTCGGCAAACGTACCCATGATACACCGAAGGAACCCCACGAAGCGCCTGCCCTGATGTGGATATCCCCGGCGATACTTGCTGTGCTCGTCATTACATTCGGATTGTTCCCGAACGTATTGTCAAGTTCAATAATCGATCCGGCCGCCATGAGCATAATGGCAACTGATGCGCCGCTCGGCACCCACATCTCCATGTGGCACGGGTTTGCGAATCCTGCTCTGTGGGCGACGATTGCCATCGTCATCATCGGTTCATTGTTGTTCTATTTCCGGGACAAGTGGATGTTCATATATGATTACCATAAAGAGCGCTTTACCTTGAACTATGTCTATGACCAAGGGCTCATGCACAGCAGGTTCGCTTCAAGGAAAGTGACCGACAGCTACATGACAGGCTTCATCCGTTCCTATCTGGCCTATATCTTCATGTTTTTCGTCGTGTTGGGCGCCATCTCCCTGTGGAACACGGGTATAAAGCTCAACTTTTCGGATATGGCACCTGTCGGCATTCAGGAAATGATTCTTGTGATGATTGTCCTGATATCGATTACGGTCATACTCGTCACCAAATCCCGTATCGTTTCAATCATCATGCTCAGCGCAATCGGTTTCGTAATGGCCCTGTTCTTCGTGTTCTTCAGGGCACCTGACCTTGCTCTGACGCAGCTGGCCATCGAAACGGTAACGACGGCGTTGTTCCTCGTATGCTTCTACCATCTTCCGGCAAGAAGCAAGCATCCGGAACGCATGCGCTTCAAGTTCACCAATTTCCTTGTGTCCCTCGGAGTCGGCATCATCGTCATCATGATCGGCCTGATTGCATACTCCAATCAACTGTTCGACCGCATCAGCCAGTTCCATATCGATAATGTTAAAGAACTCGGTGCCGGCGGCAACATGGTAAACGTCATACTCGTCGATTTCCGTGGCTTCGATACCTTATTTGAAACATTGGTATTCGGCATCGCCGGAATCGGCATCTATGCTCTGATGAAACTAAGACTAAACAGAAAGGATGAGACAGATGAAGCAGACCCTGAAGAAAACCGGGCATGATAAAGCGGATAGACAGATGAACGACGTCTTTTTGCAGTTCACTGCGAAACTGGTATTCCTCATCGTCATCATGTTCTCATTCAACCTTTTCTTTGCCGGCCACTATACACCAGGCGGCGGTTTTGTAGGAGGATTGCTTGCTGCTGCAGCATTGATATTGCTGTTGATCGCATATGATAAAAAGACACTGCAAAGGATGGTTCCGATCGACTTCAGGTTGATCATCACATCCGGACTGACGTTTGCAGTCGGCTTGCCTACGCTATCATTCCTTTTTGGCACGCCGTTTTTCACGCACCAGCACACTCACATAGAAATACCCGTATTCGGTGATGTGGCCCTCCACTCCGCCGTCCTGTTCGACCTTGGGGTGTTCCTGACAGTGGCTGCGACTGCGCTCTTGATCATAGTACTTGTCGGGGAGGCGGAAAACTGATGGAACTGATAACAATTCTACTGAGTGGCATACTGATCGGTTCTGCCGTCTACCTCATGCTATCAAGAAGTGTCATCCGCATCATCATCGGCACAGCTTTGTTGAGCCACGGCGTGCACCTCATGCTGTTGACGATGGGTAAACTCAAGCGCGGCAACGTGCCTGTGCTTGATGAGGCAGTCGAAAACTATACCGATCCCCTGCCGCAGGCGCTTATATTGACCGCGATAGTCATCGCCTTCGCGCTGACTGCATTCATTCTGGTCCTTGCCCTAAGAGCCTACGGAGAGTTGGGGACAGATGATGTTGAAGAAATGAAAGGAGTTCCACATGACGACTAACATATTGCCATTGCTGCCCATCATCATTCCCTTCTTCACCGGGATAGTGATGCTGTTTACAGGCAGACGTCCTTTGGCACACAGAGTAATGGCGGCAGTAGGCAGCCTGCTTGCCCTCATCGCCACCATCTGGCTTACCATCCATGTTTACCAGAGCGGCACGATCGTCACCTACCTCGGCAGCTGGGTCGCCCCGTTCGGCATCAGCGTCGTCATCGATATGGCTGCCGCCCTGCTGTTGTTAACGACGGCTATCATCACCATGTTCACTGTCATCTACTCATTCCAGTCGATCGGCATTGAACGGGAGAAGTACTATTATTATGTCATGGTAATGTTTATGATCACGGGAGTGAACGGTGCATTTTCCACCGGGGACATCTTCAACATGTTCGTCTTCTTTGAAGTGTTCCTTCTTGCATCTTATGTACTCATCACTCTCGGCGGCACGAAGATTCAACTTCAGGAAGGCTTCAAATATATCCTGGTCAACCTGATTTCTTCGAACTTCTTCGTTCTTGGATTGGCGTATCTCTATTCTGTAACCGGCTCATTGAATATGGCGGATATATATAATAAATTATCAGCTTTTGAAGGGAACTACAGTATCATGACGCTTGTCGCCGTCCTGTTCATCTTCGTATTTGCGACAAAAGCCGGTGTATTTCCGCTCTACTTCTGGTTGCCTGGCTCCTATTATGCGCCACCTATGCCAATCCTGGTCCTTTTCGGGGCACTTTTGACCAAGGTTGGTGTATATGCCATTGCACGGACATACAGCCTATTCTTCATCGACAATGTAGATTTCACAAACCAGATACTGTTGCTAATTGCTTTGGCGACGGTTGTAATGGGGTCGATCGGTGCCCTCAGCTACACTGATATGAAACGCATCATCATCTATAACATACTTATTGCCGTCGGCGTCATCCTTGTGGGCGTGGCAATGATGGATCAGACCGGTCTTGTCGGGGCCTTCTACTACCTCATCCACGATATGCTCATAAAAGCGGCACTCTTTATGCTGGTGGGTTATCTGATCTACCGCACGGGTGAGACCGGCATCCAGAAACTTGGCGGTCTGATTAAGCTGCATCCATGGACTGGATGGATGTTCTTCATCGCTGCGATGGGGCTTACCGGGGTCCCACCGTTATCCGGATTTTATGGCAAGCTTTTCATCGTCCAGTCGACCTTTGAAAATGACCATTACATTTCTGGAATCATTGTACTCCTCTCGAGTCTTGCCGTACTGTACTCTGTAATCAAGATTTTCATCGGGGTATTCTGGGGGAGCGACATGGATTTCTCGAAGCTGCGCCCGATTAAAAGCGATAAGATATTATTTGCATCCTTCGCAATGGTCATACTGTCGGTTGTATTCGGACTTGCTGCTGATGCCCTCTATCCACTCTTTGATATGGCTGCGCAATCTTTCTATGATCCGGCCTCTTACTCCAACTACTTGACGGAGGTGGAATAGATGGCTCTACAGATACTCATAAACCTGGTACTTGCTTTCCTATGGATGTTCATCGGTTCGAATTTCACCATCCCTGCCTTTACGACCGGCTATCTGCTTGGTCTATTGTCAGTCTATATACTGAGGGGATTCCTTCCGGGTTCGTTCTATCTGAAGCGGGTATATGCGATAATCCGTCTCACCTTCATCTTTATCATCGAACTGATTAAATCGAACATTGAGGTTGTTAAAATCGTACTGCGCCCAAAAATCGATGTGAAGCCTGCATTTTTTGCCTATCCATGCGATTTAAAAGATGAGTGGGCAGTCAGTCTGCTAACGGCTCTCATCACTTTGACGCCGGGTACATTAGTGGTTGCAATTTCAGATGATCGTTCCATCCTCTATATCCATGCCCTGGACATTGAGGATACCGAGTCCGAGATCAAATCCATCAAAGAGAGCTTCGAGCATTCGATAGAAGAGGTGAGGAAAGCATGACAACTTTTTTGGACATCATCATAATTATCAGCATCATCATCCTGGCTTTCGCCATGCTCGGTATGATCTACCGTATGGTCAAAGGCCCATCGCTGCATGATAAAGTGGTGGCGCTCGATGCGCTTGGCATTTTGCTGATGGCGATGATTGCACTGATGGCGATGACGCTGCGCACCACTTATCTGCTCGTTGTCATACTGCTGATCGGCATTCTCGCCTACATTGCAACAATCGCGTTTGCGAAATATCTGGAGAAAGGCGTGATCTTCGAAAATGATAGACATGATAATGACTAGCATCATCGCCTTCTTCATCCTAGGGGGCGCCTTCTTTGCAGCAGTCAGCGCCCTTGGGGTCATCCGCCTACCTGATGTGTACTCCAGGTTGCATGCAGCCTCGAAGAATTCCACTCTTGGAGTGATGATGATGATGACCGGTACTTTCCTGTACTTCTGGTATATAGAAGGCCACGTGGACAGCAAGCTGTTCCTGGCAGTATTGTTCGTCTTCATAACTGGCCCGGTTTCGGCGCATATGCTCTCCCGAAGCGCATTCCATGCGGATGTGGAACCTGCCGAATCGACTGTATTGAATGAATTGAAGCGAGATGAAATGCGGGAGGATGAATCCGCACAATAAAAAAACGATGGATAAATTATCCATCGTTTTTTTATCTTTTCTTTTTGACTGCCATCGTACACCTTGATAGGCAGACAATTTCATCTACTTCATCGGTGATTTCAATTTCCCATATTTGGGTCGTCCGGCCTTGATGCCGGCATTTTGCTTTTGCCGTGAGCGTGCCGGATTGTTTGGTCTTCATATGATTGGCGTTGATCTCCATACCAAACGTTATTTCATCGTCTCCGACAAGGGAGGTAGCCCCCATACTCGCTGCGGTTTCGGCAAGGACGACACTGGCGCCACCATGCAGGTAGCCGAAAGGTTGGAAGACCTTTTCGGTAACCGGCATCTCCATGACCATCAAACCAGGTTCCTCATGCACCGTTTCTATCGACAAAAGCTCTATCAATCCGCTATTCATGTATTTCCCCCGTTTCAAAAAGTTTAACGATGGTACGTATCATGACCCCAGTGGCCCCTTTCGGACCGAACGCGGTCGGTGAATCTGCAGTGCCTGTCCCTGCTATGTCGAAATGGATCCAAGGTGTGCCGTTGGCGAACTGTTTGATGAAGCATGCTGCGAATGAAGCCCGCCCCGGCTTCTCAACATGATTGGTCAGATCGGCTACAGCTGATGCGCGGACGTTGCGCTCTTCCACGCCGGAAATCGGCAGTTGCCATACTGCTTCACCGGTCTGTTCCGTGACCTCCATCAGAGGTTTTAGGAATTCATTCGATTTATTTGTAAATATCCCCGTCCGTTCAGTACCGAGTGCTGCCACCACGGCACCTGTCAATGTGGCGAAATCCATAATGATGGATGGAGAATACTGTGAAGCATGGAATACTGCGTCACCCAGCACGAGCCGGCCTTCGGCATCCGTATTCTTCACTTCAACCGTCTGGCCGCTGTAGGAAGTATAGACGTCATCAGGGCGCATGGCATTGCCATCAACCATATTTTCAGCCAGTGCCACGACGGCAATGACATGGACCGGCAGCTTCATTTTCGAAATCGCATGGATCATGCCGATGACATTCGCAGCGCCGCTCATATCGTATTTCATTTCAGGCATCCCCGTTTTGGATTTGATCGAGTAGCCTCCAGTATCGAACGTGATGCCTTTACCGACCAACGCAACCGGCTTATGGTTTTTCGCCTCAGGGTGCGCATATTCGATCGTGACCAGCCTTGGCTTCGCCTCAGAAGCTTTACCTACGGCCATAATCAGACCATAGCCTTCCTCTTCCAGCACCTGTTCATCTTTAATCTCTCCGGTGACATGTTCATGGGTACTGAAGATATCCGCAATTTTACCCGCCATGTGCTCAGGCGTCATGATGTTTGGCGGCGTCTCACTGAAATTGCGTGCCAATGCTATACTTTCCCCAACAGTGCTATAGTACGCGACATCATTTTTGATGTCGCGTGTGCCGGTCAATGAGAAGTGGGCTGTTTCCGCAAAACCCGGGCCTGCATTTGTCTTATAGGAATAGAACTCATATATGCTCGCTTCTGACATTATTGCAAGCGCCTCTGCCGAATTCTGTCCCTTAACCTCGAACGTGTCCATTAGAATCTGTCCTTCGGCGATGTCACACTGCTTCAGATATTGAAACAGCGTCCCGAACACTTCAAGCATCCCTGTACCTTCAGAGGCCTCCTGATCGCCTAGGCCGATTGCGACTACCTTTCTGTAGTCCTGCTGAATATGGACGCCTGTCGCGGTGATTTTCTTGAATTCTGCAGATAGGATGCCCTTCTCGACCATCTCTTCAAGCTGGCCATTAAGTAAGGTGTCCACTTCTTCAAAATTCAACAGAGTTGCCGGGTCCTTCGGCAGGCCGATGATGATCGGCTCATCCGTAGCGATATACTTATCACGATATTGAAATTTCATTTTATTCCCCCTAGAACATCTGATATCCGGCGTTGCGCAGATAACGTATCGTCATTCCTGCAAGTATGGTCCCGACAAGGCCGCTGCCAAGCATCAGTATATCTGCAAGCTGCAAATTCACGAGATGTTCCCCAAGCGTACTGAACGCCCCCGCAGTATTCGTCAGATACTCGGTCGTCGATATGCCATCGACGATGAGCAATACAATGATCGGGTAGACCCCCACCATCAACCATGTCATTTTCAGGATCATATTGAGGATGAAGCTTATGCCGTAGAACAGCACAAAAAATAACAGCATGGATATGGCTAGCTGTATTATTGACATTTATTTGACCTCCAACTGAAAAAGGCATGGGCATAAAATACCCATGCCTGTACTATCGATTTATCAGAACATTTTACCTTTCGAATATGCAAGGAGCGGACCGCCGATTTTGAAGACTGCCCTTGTATCGACTACGCGTTTCATGAAGGCTGCTTTCTTACCTTTTATCTCGCGTCCCAAAACAAGGCCTATGCCATCGTTCGAACCGAGTGAACATACAGTACCTTTATCGGAAAACACGAATGGTTCCTTCTTGTCGCCCTTCAATGTCAATTCGATATTTTTTGCAGTGTGTTCCCCAAGCTGCATCGCGATCTGCGCAGTGGTTGGGTAAGGACGGGCATTTTCACCTTCACCGTTCATGACAGCTGCAACGTCACCTATGACATAGATGTTGTCGTATCCTTTTGCCGTCAAGTCAGGATTCACTACAAGACGACCGCGTTTTACGCCTTCGAAAGTTTCATCCATGAGCGTGCTGCCGCGGACACCTGCAGTCCAGATGACACTGTTCGCTTCAAGCTGCTGTTTTTCGTCATTCACTTCAACTACAAAGCCATCTTCGTTGGCAGCGACGATAGGTGTGTTGACCATAAATTTGACGCCGCGGTCTTCCAGGAATTTCATTGCATACTGGACGAGGTTCTCCGGGAACATCGGCAGCATTTTTGGTGCCGCTTCAACGCAGGTGATGTTGACTTTGTTGTAGTCGACGCCGTATTTCTCACACAGTTCCGGCACACTTTCAACAAGCTCGCCCAAGTATTCGATGCCTGTGAATCCAGCACCTCCAACCAGTATGGAGAGATCCTTCTGGTCATTGGAACGCTTATAGTTGGCGATGTTTTCTTCTATCTCGCGGTAGGCCTTGACCGCAGTCTGAGGATTGACGATGGAATGTGCATGGTCTGCCATGCCCTCGATGCCGAATGTTTCACTTTCGAAACCAAGTGCGACCACGAGGATATCATAATCGAAATTACCGTGTGTCGTTTCAACGGTCTGTTCATCTTTATTGATGGCAGTCACTTCAGCAGGTACGAAAACCACTTTCTGGGCATCGATCACCTTATTTATAGGGTAGACGCCGTCCTGCCACTCCATGGTGCCAGCAGCCGTCTCGTGTAGCCAAGTAGATTCATAGTGATATTCATTCTTGTTGATCAGCGTAATGTCGGCATCTTGGAAGGATAGCTTCTTCTGCAAGTTTGAAACCATCTGCAATCCTGCATAGCCTGCACCCAACACAAGAATCTTCTTTCTTTCAAAACTCATTGTAACGTCACCTTTTCTCTCGTTATTTATTCCGATAAACATTGCCACAACTAAAATCGCTAATATTATTCTTATATAATATTAGCGATTTCTTTCACATATTTCAAGTGATTCAGTGCAGATTCTAACAATCTCCCGGTTCGCCTGCAACTTCGCTGGTACGGAAGGAGGAACCGCATCCGCAAGACAGCGTGGCATTTGGATTTTCAATCGTGAAGCCGCCACCCATCAACGACTGTTTGAAGTCTATTACCGTCCCGTCGATTACTGGGATATCATATTTGTCCACAAGCACTTTCACGCCATAGAATTCGTATACTTCATCTTTATCGGTCTGCTCGGTTTCGGCGCCCATGCCATAGGTCAAGCCTGTACAGCCGCCACCTTGCACTTTGAATCTGAGGTATCCGTCTTCCATATCGTTCTGCTCGAGCATATCCTTCACTTCGTAGGCTGCACTTTCAGTCAATGTTATATGAGACATACCGTCACCTCTTTAATTTTTATTATATTATACTATTGATTATAAAGCACTGGGGCGATCAACTCAAATCATCAAATTCCTTTTCCAACTTTTCATTGTTCTTCTCTATGCGTTTATATATCTTCTCAAGCAACTTATCTGCCGTCATTGCACTGACTATCTCGCCATCAACCAAGACGAAGAACGCCTTACTGCACAAACCGCAATTGTTGAGGCAACCGTAGTCGAGCACGTCTATGCCTGGATCTTCATCGAGTTTTTGGTAGATGTCTTCAGTGCCCTTCAGCATATTGGATGAGCAGAATTCGACGAGAGTGAACATTATTATCCTTCTTTCCACTATATATTAGTTCCATTCATTGTAGTTTATATACTTAACTATTATAATGGATATACTAGAATTTAAAAACAAGGCGGTACTGACTATGAAGAATATCGTTTGTCTTGGGGGCGGTTACGGAAATATGCGCTTCATCCAGCGTATAGCGCCTAAGCTCCCTTCCGGATATACCATCACATTGGTGGATGTGAATCCCTTCCACGGGATGAAGACCGAATACTATGCGCTCGCAGCGGGCACTAAGAGCGAGACCAAAGTCCGAATGGACTTTCCTGACGACAAGAACGTCAATGTGCTCTTTGATACAATAACCGGCATCGATCTCGAAAAGAAGGCTGTGACCCTTGAAAGGGAGACGATCCATTATGACATGCTCGTCATCGGCCTTGGCTGTGAAGATAAATACCACGGGGTGCCGGGGGCTGCTGAACATACATACAGCATCCAAAGCCTCAGGCAATCCCGTGCCACCTACGAGAAGATCGGTGATCTCGAGCCCGGCTCGAAAGTCGGCATCATCGGTGCCGGCCTAAGCGGCATCGAGATAGCAAGCGAACTCCGTGAAGCACGTGAAGACCTCAAAATCCGGCTTTTCGATCGGGGAGACCGAATCTTGCCGATGTATCCTGAACGTCTCAGTGCGTACGTCAAAAGATGGTTTGACGATAATGATGTCGAAGTCATCCCGAATTCCAACATCGTTGAAGTGGCAGCCGATACAGTCTACAACAATGACGACTCCCATGCCCTCGACATGTCGATATGGACTGCAGGGGTTCAGCCTGTTGAAGTCGTGCGCAACCTTCCTGTAGAGTTCGGTGCCGGTGGACGTGTGGTATTGAACCAGTATCACCAGATACCAGGTTTTGAAGAAGCGTATGTCGTGGGAGACTCGGCAGCACTCAAGCACGCACCTTCGGCTCAAGTGGCCGAAGGTCAGGCAGAGCAGATTGCCGAAATCATCGAGGCAGTCGTCAAGGGCAAGCCGTTGCCAAAGGAAATGCCCGATATCAAAATGCAGGGAATCCTCGGCTCGCTCGGTTCAAAAGAAGGCTTTGCCTACCTCAGGGAAAGGACCGTCACCGGACGTATTGCCCGCATGCTGAAAAGCGGTGTGCTGTGGATGTATAAGCTCGGGGTCTAGACTCATGAACAGCTAAATGAAACAACAGCCCCCGCGAGTGCAGGGGCTGTTGTTATTTTAAAAGACTTGTTCTACTTCTACAAATCCTGGAACTTCTTCAAGGAGAGCACGCTCGATGCCTGCCTTGAGTGTGATTGTGGAACTTGGACATGTGCCGCATGCACCCAGAAGGCGCAATTTGACGATGCCATCCTCAACATCCACAAGTTCGCAGTCCCCACCATCTCTCAGCAGAAACGGACGCAATTTATCCAGTACTTCATCTACTCGTTCGTACATTGTATCTTGTCCTGTAGTCATTCCATTCACTCCTATTCTTCTTACGCAATTAACTTATATATGTATTATAATGGATTTGGAAAGAAAAATCCATCATCAGAAAGGCGGATGTTATTCAATGAAATATGCTATCAACGTCTATGGCCGCGATGTCATCTGTGCCAGCTGTGTGAACGCGCCGGGGTCGAGGGATACCTACGAATGGCTCCAGGCGGTGCTGAACCGCAAATACCCAGATCATGACCTCCACTTCAATTATATAGATATGGACCATGATGAAAATCTTTCGGATTATGATACTGACATCATAGAACGGATAAACGATGATGAGCTTTTCTATCCACTCGTCACAATCAATGATGACATCATCCAGGATGGCCATGTCCAATTGAAGCCGATCCAACAGGCAATCGAACAGAAATGATGCCAAAACAGGGTGCCGAAACGGCACCCTGTTTTGTTATATTGCAATATTCAATCCACGACTTACTAATGCCTTCGCAAATAGAATCGTCGCCGCCCCAACTGCCAAATCTTTCAGGATGAAAGGTAAGACCGCCAACTTGAAGGCTTCGGCTGCATTCACCGGAGTGTCTAAAAAGATATTCATCGCGAACATGAAATACAATAACCCACTCAAAAAGATCATCAGGATGGCTGCAAATGTAAAGCTGACGCTTCTGAGGGTGGTTACTTGATGGACACGGCCAAACCCTGCACACCAAGCGGCGGGTATGTATCCCACTATGAAGCCGAATGTGGGCGAAAATATGCTGCCGATGCCTCCACCACCGGCGAAGACCGGAAGGCCAAAGAGACCCATGAGCATGTAGACGAAGGCGCTTAAAGCCCCTAATTTCGGGCCGAGCAGCAGCCCCCCGAGCAGGACCATTGGAACTTGGAAAGTCAGGGGCACCGGCCCCAGTGGGATGCGGATTTGGGCACCGATTGCGATGAGTGACGCGAAGACTGCGACATAGACAAGATGTTTTGTAGACATGATTCCCTCCTCTTCTTTCTGAATATGATACCACTTCCGCCGAACAATTGTCACCCTTTAATTTAAATTGGTTGACGATATGCCCAAAATAAAAAGCCCACAGGCTTTTTATCTTACTGGAGTGATCGGTTTACCGCCGTTCAGCACTTCCATGATATTGTTGACGCATAGGTTCATCATGTTGTTCCTCGTGTCTACTGAAGCGCTGCCGATGTGGGGCAGGAGTGTCATGTTCGGAATGTCTGTAAATGGATGGGCGTCACTGATCGGCTCATTTTCGAATACGTCCAATGCTGCGCCTTTGATATCACCATTTCGGACAGCCTGCGCCAAGTCTTCCTCCACTACATGCGCGCCCCGGCCGATATTGATGAAGAAGGCGCTACGCTTCATCTTATCGAAGGCCTCTTTATCGAAACGATGTTTTGTTTCTTCGGTGAGCGGTGCTGCACATAGGATGAAATCGGATTCTGCCATAAGTTCTTCAAAAGAAACCAGCTCAGCCCCCAATTCGTCGGCTGCTTCCGAACGGCTGCGGTTATGGTAGATGATCTTGGTACGGAAGCCACTCAGACGGCGTGCAAAAGCAGCACCGATCGAGCCCATCCCGAATATGCCAACCGTTTTGCCGAAGACATCTGTGCCTGCCATATGATAAGGGCTCCATCCCGACCACTCCCCCGCCATCAGCTCGCGGTTCGCCTCCAGCACGCGCCGTGCCGAGGTCAACATCAACGTGAAGGCAAGATCTGCCGTCGTCTCGGTCAATACATCAGGGGTATTGGTGATGATTACACCGTGGGACTTTGCAGCTTCGAGATCGATGTTGTCATAGCCGACCGCCAAGTTTGCGACGACCTTCAAATTCTGTGCGCCGCCAAGCATTTCTTCATCGACTTTATCGCTCAGCATGGTCATGACACCATGGGCATCCTTCGTCTCCTCCAAAAATTTCTGTCGCGGCATCGGTGTATCGTCCTCGTCCCACACCACCACTTCAAAGTCCTTTTTCAGCTTGTCGACCATAGCCGGATTGATCCTTCTTGTAATGACGATCTTCTTCATCTATTCAACACTCCATTCCTTGAGATTTTCAATCATGAAGGACGGTTGTATGGGCTGTTGCCTGACCTGTTCGCTCGAGGTCACCCCCGTGTCCACGTGAAGGGTATCCACACCGCCTTCCAGTCCTGTCTTGATATCTGTATCATAATTGTCTCCAACGAGTAGTACACGCTCCTTGGGAAGCCCCAGTGCCTTTATCGCCGCTTCCAGTATAATTCCTGATGGTTTGCCCACAGTGACCGGTTCTACGTCCGTCGCACTGGTGAGTGCAGCGGCCAAAGCGCCATTCCCGGGCACAAGACCTCTTTCCGTTGGAAACTTGCGGTCGGGATTTGTGGATATGAATGTTGCGCCTGCGGCGATCAGCAGGGCGGCTTCCGATAACTTTTCGTAGTTGATGTCTATATCCAGGCCCATGACGACGTAATCGGCATGCTCATCTGCGGATTGGATGATTTTGAATCCAGCTGATTCCAGTGAATATTTAAGGCTATCTGAGCCAACAACATAAACCGCAGCACCCGAGTGGGCCGCACTCAGATAATCGACAGTCGCCATGGTTGACGTGTATAGCGTCCGGGGGTGAATATCAAACCCCATGTCAATCAGCTTCTGGGCAGCCTCTTCCTGTGTCTTCGTCGCATTATTGGTCAAAAACACATAAGGGATCGAGGCTTTGTTGAGCCTGTCTACAAAATCGATTGCACCTTCTATGACCGTTCCACCGTTATACATGGTGCCATCCAGGTCAATGAGATAGCCTTCATACGTCATTGTCATCCCCCTTGAATGCTGTAACAGCCTGTCCTTCGTTTTCAAAGAAGTTCAGGACATTCTGCTTAAAATCACTGTATGCGGATAGATTGCTGGCGAAATCCCGTTTCATCTGGTCATGGTTGAGCCGCGTATAGTTGCGTGTCAGCTCGCTTCGCCATTCGAACGTAGCACGGAAACGTTCGTTATCTTCTTTGGGGATCACGCCTTCGTTTTCCATTATATCCATGACATCCTGGTAACTGCCGGGGTCCCTCAATATAAAAGCGTCAATGATCATATTACCGACATCGACCGACGCTTCGATCAGCATATGGCACGTGCGTTCCAACGCCAGCCCCTCTACTTTCTCGAATGTTCCAGTCAATTCCTCTACGTACAGGAGACGTTCGTTCAGTATATCCTTATCTACAAAATACATGTTCCAAGCCACTTCCAATCACAATAATTTTGTAACGCCCTTATTAATATGATAGCATAATCCCAATAACTTTAACTGGAGGATACCCCTTTGATCGACTTCTTTCTTTATGATGATGTAGAAGATACCCAGACGCGATATGTCAGTTTCGTCGGTGAGCATGGCCGTTATGACCTGGCCATTATCCAGACAGGCCGCTATTTCGGCAAAAGTCTTGTACTGAATACCCAAAGCAGCCGGTTTGGAATAATCGGCAGCGATGACCTCGAGGAACCGGGATATATCGCCCATATCCTCGACTATGATGACGATCAGGCGGCTGAAGTCGAGTCTTTCCTGTCGGAAGTCATCGTCTAGATCCCTGCATTGCCTAAAAAAGCCTGCTTATCCCCTAAGGGAAGCAGGCTTTCTTGTTGTCCGTCTCATTCCTCAGGCGTCAGGTGGCCTGCCAATGTCTTTTTATCCGTGTCATTTTCTTCAGGGTCTGCGGGCTCAACATCATTTCCCTGTTGCCCTTCCGCCACCTGTTCCTTCAGTTCGGACTTCGGTACTTTGCGGAGCACGAAGTAGGCGCAGCCGAAGTTGCAGTATTCACTGATGTAGTCTTCAATGGCACTGAATTTCTTATCAGGCTCAACTTTCTTTTTACTGTCCCGATAAAAGCCGGTCAACCTCAACTTCTCATAGCCGATATCCCCTACTATATAGTCGTATTTGTTCAGGACCTCGCTGTATTTCCCTTCGAATTGAGCCTCATCGAATGCTTCGCGGTAATCTTCTATAAGTTCAAAATGCATATGATCGATTGTAATCATTTGAATCACCCTTCAATACTTCATCACTTTCGGCTTGCCTCGGCCCCCCTGGTCATCCATATGATAAACGGAGCGCACCACTTGTCCTGCCTGACAATACTTGCACGCTTTTCAGAGAGCCGTGCATCCCCCTTATAATTCAGGCATTAAACTCATATTATCATATTAAGCGGGACTTCATGTGATGCTTTAGGACATTTTACCAGATTGATGGAATCCCCGCCTTCAGCCTGAAGGCGGGGATTTTATGCGTTAGACTTCAGAGCCTCTTTCTTCTATTGGTGAATTGGTCAACTTCGATACGGCAACGACCAGTATCAACAGTACTGCAATGACTCCAAGTGACAGCAGTAGACTCGATGTGAATCCGAGCACCAGGTAACCCACTGTCGCAATCAATGCAGAACCGATTGCATATGGCAGCTGGGTGAGCACATGGACGATATGGTTGCACCCGGCACCGGTCGATGACAGTATGGTCGAATCGGATATCGGTGAACAGTGGTCCCCGAACACGGCACCCGCCAGTACAGCCGCGATGCTCGGCAGCAACAGCTCTGTTTCATTCAGGGAGATCATGATCTCACCGGTGATCGGGATCAGTATCCCAAAAGAACCCCAGCTTGTACCGGTGGCCAATGCCATCAAACATGCCACAATGAAGACAACCGCCAGAAGTACACTGGTAGGCAGGTTGGAACTTTCAACCATGCCGCCAAGCAATTCCCCTGTACCAATCTGACCGATCAGATCCCCTATCATCCAAGCGAGTGTGAGGACCAGAATAGCCGGGAACATCGCCATGAAACCTGTTTTGATGCCCAGCCAAATTTCAGTTTTGCCGAAATGTTCATCTTTTCTTGTGTACCTGAAATAATAGAACAGGCTGAGCACAAGGCCGACGATCCCCCCGAGGACGAGGGAGTGCGTCACCATCGTATTCTCGAATATGCTGAAGACATCAAATGACCCGCCTGCGATTACTCCTGTTATGAACATGAATATGATGACTGTCGCAGCAAGACCCAATATCGGTACGATGAGCGCCTTGGCTGACCCTTGCTCATATACCGGCAAGTCTTCATCCGTCTCACCCGGCACTTCACGTGTACTCCCGAACAGCTCCCCATCCTGTATTGCACGGGTTTCATGCTTTCTCATCGCACCGATGTCGAACTTTATGAAGATGACGATGAACATCATCGCAATTGCCGTGATGACGTAGAAATTCATCGGAATCATATAGATGAATGCTTCAAATGGCGTGACACTGACCATCCCGGCAGCAGCTATCAGGGGCGCCACAAGTCCCATTATGCCTGCTCCCCAACTGGAGATCGGTGACACAACGGAAACGGGAGAGGCTGTCGTGTCGATGAAATAGGCCAATTTCGCACGTGAAACCTGATATTTATCAGTCAGCGGTTTGGCCACCTGCCCCACGATCAATGCACTAAAATAATCATCAATGAAGACGATGATCCCAAGGAGCGCTGTAGCAAATGTCGCCCCTCTTCTGGATTTCACCTTCGTCAATGCCCAGGCCGTGAAGGCTTTCGCACCACCGGACATGTTCATGAAGGCAGTCATGATGCCGAGGAGGCTTAAGAAGATAAGGATGAAGGCGTTCCACGTATTAATGCTGCCTCCGTCTATGAAAATAAGCAAGAAAGCTTCCCATATGACGCCTAAAGTGCCGGTCACATCAGCACCTGCCACGACAAGTGCTGATGTTATTATGCCTACCCCCAGACTGATGCCCACCTTACGCGTCAACAAGACCAGCAGTAATGTAAGCAACGGGGGAATCAGTGATATGTACTCCCAATTCAATATGCTCTGCATATTTTTAACCTCCAATTAAAAATGTGAATGTGATTTTTACGATGATAAAGAAAAAGACGCCACAGCAGCATTACAGAATCAGCCACTGTGACGTCCATCACAATTACGTAGCGCATCATCGTAATGATAGTACCCGGCCTATTGAGCCGGATCCCAGAATACCCCCCTACCAGGCGGTTTCTTCGGCAACTTCCCCTTTCCCGGAACATCAAAGCATGTCTGCTCCTTTCCGGTACTATTGGTCGTTGCAACCTCTACTTTCGGTTATTAAGTTAGTACATGACATTATAGCACATACACATCATATTACAACTACAGTTTATCGGCATACATCTTTACGATGTCCCTCAGGAATTCAGGCATCTTATAGACTTTCTTGGAATAGCGGAATTGGGGGAATATCCGGCCAAACGTATACATATCCAATGTTCCAAGCTTGTAGGACTTGCGGTCCTGTATTACTTCACCGTTGATGTAGTACTCCCGCTCAGATTGTACATATCCAATGTTGTCCATGACGAAGCAGCCGAATATATCCCCCCTGAAGCCAAGCCCCCGCACTATTTCATCCTTGAATTCATTTTGGGCGGCCTGATTGAACACTTCCTTCAGCTCACGTCCAGTCAACTCGATCTGTACTGCATTAATGGCATGGGGCAGCACTTTATGCAGATCGTATTCGGTCAGATCACCGCCGGCAAAGGGCTTCGCGATCAACCCTGTATGCAGAAGGCCGACATCACTATCTGTGAATATCCGCAGCATTTCGGCGAGTCTGGAGATGAATCTTCCTGTCGAATAGAGCCGCCTCTCTATAGGCGCCACATCATGCTTGACGACTGTCGACAACAATTGGCGTCCCCTGTCATAATACTTATCTTCCGTCCCCGTCAGAAGATCAGTGCTATACAGACGAGCCCGCTTATCCACCAATTTGCCTCCTTCAAAATCGAGCGTAACTTCTCCGACGTAATCGCCGAACCGTCCGGCAGCTGCAAGCAGCGTATCGCCGACCCATTCCCCTTCTTCCAGGTGGTGGTGGGTGTGGGAACTCAATATCACATCGATTTCAGGGAACATCATTGCAAGGGATTCATCATCGTAACGGCCCAGATGGCTCATCATGATGATGCAGTCGACTTCAGTATTGATTTCCCGGATAGCGTGGAGGATCCAGTCGAACGCTTCGGACACTTCCCACCCGAGTGCCTTATAGAAGGGCGTAAATTCAACGGTTGCCGCGATGAAACCGAATTTTATACCTTTGATTTCCTTGATGACGTAAGGTTTGAAGTAAGGGTGGTCACTGTCTACTTCCCGCAAATTGGCACAGATGACATCGAAGGTAGCATCATCATAGAGCGACTTAAGCTCCTCTTTCTGCAAGGTGATGCCTTCGTTGTTGCCGATCGTCGCCACCTCGCATCCCGCTTCATTCAGCAACTCGACGTTGCCTTTGCCGAGTGTCGCTTCGGTATATGGATGGGCCCGATCGGTATGGTCCCCAAGATCGACGTAGACCATGTGGTCTTTATATTGTTGTTTTTTGTTGATCAGAAAGTCACTGATCTTTTTATAATTATATAAGTTGCTGTGTATATCATTAGTATGGAAAAGTTTCAATTCCATTGAATCACCTCTATAGGATGGTCTTTAGAATCATGTAGACACCAAGCAGCAGCAGTACTGTACGCAGGACGACGACCAGCGAGTCGGAGTTGAAGTGCCGATTCGCCATCACCCCGACTTTGGCACCGAGGAATGCAGCAGGTACGATGAAGGCAGCATACCAGACATCGACGTTGCCCTGCAGTATATGACCGAATGCAGCCGCACTTCCAGAGAAGAACACCATCATCATGCTGGTCCCGATTGCGATTGTTGCCGGCATACGGAAAACAAGAAGCATCAACGGCGTCATGAGGGCACCTCCACCGATACCGAAAAGGCCAGTGAAGAATCCTACTATGAAAGTTGAAATGATTGCGATATAAGCTGGGAAACCATAATGGTGCACATCCCCCATATTATCCACATGTGGTTCCATGTAACGTTCATCCTGAAAAATTGAAATTGGCTTGATGCGGTCCCTGACGATAAGTAAAGTGCTTAAGAAGATGAGGAAGATGCCAAAATATAGGTTGAAGCTGTCCACTGTGAAGAAACGACTCGCATAGGAGCCGATGAAGGCTCCCGGCATGATGCCGATCAGGAACAAGCCACCGTTTTTCTTATCCACCTGATTACTGCGTCCATAGGAGATCATCGCCGACAAGCCGATGACGATCAATATGATGCTCGAAGTACCAACGGCACTCTGTGGTGTTATCCGGTCAAGGATACCCATATTGATACCGAAGAAAATGAGCAGCGGCACTATGATGACGCCACCACCGATGCCTACAAGTGCACCAAGGGCAGAGGCCATCAGACCAATCATTATAAGGATGATATATTCCATAAGCATCACTCCTTCAAGGGCCCAAAGGGCAACCTTGGTCATTATCATGACATGCTTGCTCCAAATCAACTAGAACAGTTTCAGCTGCTTGGGGGAGAGTCCTTCATAGCGTATTCCCATCAGTGCCATGAACTGTTGGGCGTTTCCGGCGGCGTGTCCGCCGGAGTTATTGTTGAAAATGATATGGATATCCCTCGTCTTGTGGCGCAGTATCTCTACCTGCCTTTTCAGCCACTCAAGTTCTGCACCGTTATAATTATAGAGGTAGCGTACATTGCGCCATTCCTCACTCGAACGGTCCTTCTGGGTCCACCCATGTACATTACGGCCATGCAGGCGGATGAACGCTGTCTCATCCGTCACCCGGTTGACGAAGGGTATGCTGCCGATACCTGCCTGCGGTTCATCACAGATTGTATGGATGGCGTTATTGGCATGCAAGAATGCCAACGTATCCTCCTTGAATTGTTCCGTAAACCAGGATTGGTGCCTGAATTCGACAGCAGTTTTATAAGGGGCCAATTGTTCTTTGGCATACTTGACGTATTTAATGTTTCTGCTGGTGCAGTCAAACCATGGCGGGAACTGCAGCAGGACAAAGCTGAGTTTGCCGGCCTGCTCCATCGGCCTCAACATGTCGCGAAATGCTGCGAATACATCCTTTATGGAATCATAGTGATCGCGGTAGTCACTGTGGCCTGTCATGTACTGGTGTGCTTTGACGATGAATTTGAAGCGTTCTGGGGTTTCATTGCACCACTTCTCAATTGTCGCATGACGTTGAATGGCATAATATGTAGCGTCAAGTTCAACAATCGGAAAATGGGAGGCATAAGCCGTTAATTTATCTTTTTTATTTGTCAGGTCGGCATATAGGCTATGATGGTCGCCCCACCCTGTCAAACCGATATAGATCATAAAAATCACCTTACCTCATTATACCATATCCCCCACGCATAATTATATTAGGCGCAAGGTGAAAAAATTCAATACTGACATTTATATTCACAGCAAATCATGTTATTATTTATTTATAATAATTATAAATAACAACGGTGCTTCACTAAGTTGACAAAGTCCAGTATCGTAAAGTGAACTGGGAAACTGTTTTGGCACCCGACGATAGTAATGCAATGTCACCATATCTACCGGACGTGCGGTCCAGTCGTTTCTTCATGATAACGATCACAGTTCATCATTCTATAATACAAGGAGTACAATCCAATGAGCATAATAGAATTCAGCAATGTCAGCTATAAGGACATTCTGCATGACATCACCGGCCACTTCAAAGAAGGACGCATCACCACTTTCGTCGGCCCGAGCGGCGCCGGCAAGACGACGTGCCTGAAACATATAAACGGATTGTTGTCCCCTGACTCAGGAGAGATATTCTTCAGAGGGGAAAACATTCGTAACATGGATATGATAAAACTCAGGAAGAAGATAGGGATGGCTTTCCAGAGCGCACCGATGATAGGGGGCACAGTGTACGATAACATCAACCTCCCTAAAGCGATATTCAATGAATCCCTGGACAAAGCGTACGCTACTGAACTCCTTGATGGTGTCGACCTCGGCGATATTCCACTGGATCAGGACATCCGCTCCTTATCAGGTGGGGAGAAAAGCCGCATTTCGATTGCCCGTACATTGGTCAACCAGCCGGAAGTACTGCTTCTCGATGAAATCACTTCAAGCCTCGACTACCGTATGGTGAAAGAGGTCGAGCGCATGATCGTCAAACTTCAGCGGAAACATGATGTGACCGTCATATGGATCACCCATGATCTGGACCAGGCACGGCGTGTCAGTGACGATATGTGGTTCCTCCGTAAAGGTGAGCTCATCGAATTTGGCGATGCTTCATTCATCGATGAATCCAGCAATCCGCTGGTACAAAAATTTGTGGAGGGTGAGGAAATATGACATTCGCCCAGCTTTCGCTGTCCCTGGTCTTTATCGCAATTCCTCTAGTTCTTACGCTTTTCCTTAAACTTGGATTAGAGAAGGATATCATAATCGCCACCATCCGTTCGATCATCCAACTGCTGATCATCGGCTATATATTGACCTTCGTTTTTGAAAGCGGCAGTGTCATATTCATCATTCTGATGATCATGCTCATGATTGCGGCCGCAACCCAGAACGTCATCAAAAAAGGAGAAGGGATACCGGGCATCACCCTGATGATCGTCATCACACTCGTCCTGGTCGAACTGGTCACGATGGGAATCATGCTCGGCTTCGGCATCATCCCCTTTACTCCTGAAGAGGTCATTCCGATCAGCGGAATGGTCATCGGCAACTGTATGGTACTGTCCCTCCTATTTCTGAATAAATTTAAAGATGAGGTCGAACGCAGCGATGAGACGATCGAACTCATCCTTTCAATGGGCGGTAAACCTAAGACAGCTATAGACAAAAGTCTGAAATCCGCCATCCAGACAAGCATGATCCCCACCATCGAAGCCCAAAAGACCATGGGGCTCGTCCAATTGCCGGGCATGATGAGTGGACTCATAATCGGCGGTGCCGATCCGATAGAAGCGGTCATGTACCAGTTGCTGGTCCTGTTCCTGATATTGACTACAGCTTCCCTATCTTCCGTTATGGTGGGCTATATGTCCTATCCGAAGCTGTTCAACCAGAAGATGCAGTTCATAGGTCTCACATACAACTCAAAATAAATGTAAAAGGGCACACCGGTGGGTGTGCCCTTTCGTCATCATAAGTTCTTTTGCAGCTTTGTCTTGATGCTGTCATATGTGGCATTCCAAAAATCAGCATCCGAAGTAAAGCGTTCTGTAAGCTTGGCGATGAGGCCATGGAAGGCTTTCTCATGTTCTGGGTCATCTTTATCCGGAAGTTGGCTTTTCATCTCTGACACTTCCTGTTCCACCGCTTCTGCCCGTGGCCCCCAATGCGTCACTTCCTGGCCATTTTCGTCGATGAAGATGAATATCGGAATCGAACGCGACTTTCCATTCGTCAAATATTGATCCATCAATTCAAGGTTCGAGTCCCTCAGTATCATTTTGACCGGCATATGACTCTTCTCGGCTAAATGAAGCAATATCGGTATGTTCATCATAGCATCTCCACACCAGTCTTCGGTGATGGCGATCACCCGTAGATTCTGTTTCTCCAATTCCAGGAAAAATGACGCGTCATCAGGTATTTCGAAGGCATCATATACCTTCTGCAGATTCTCTTTATGCTTCTGCATCTCTTCAATATAGGTTTCAGCTGCAATTGCCTGGCTGAACCATTGATCAAGTGCCATGTTTACCCCTCCATTTTCATGATATATCTGCAGTATATCATTTAAAATGCTTTTCCTATTGAATTTGGAAAAATGTTGGACTATGCTTTGCATAATGCAAAAGGAGGCAAGTGTAAATGGATTCAGAAGTAAAACATATAAGAGGTTTAATATTTGTCCTGATCGGTGCCGCTTTATGGGGGCTCGGCGGCACGGCCGCAGACTACATATTCAGGAATACTCCGGTTACGGTGGAATGGTATGTATCATTCAGATTGACTGTAAGCGGCATCATCCTGCTTAGCGCCTACTGGTTATTTTCCAGGAAGCATCAACCCGTAAGACTGGATCGGAGAACGTTGTTGATGCTGATCATTTTCAGCCTATTTGGGATGACCATGGTGCAGTATTCATTCATGGCGGCAATCGGTTACGGTAACGCCGCTATAGCGACCGTCCTTCAATATACCGGCCCCATCTACATCATATTGTGGCTGATCATCAGAAAGTATGCCAAATGGACGACAGCAGATGCCTTCATCATTATTGGCATGATTGCAGGTGTAGTACTGATCGCCACCAATGGTGATTTGACGGCACTCATCGTACCGGGACCAGCACTGTTTTGGGGAATCGTCTCCAGCATCGCACTCGCCTACTACACACTGCATGCCCAAGTGCTGCTCTATAGGCTGCACCCCCTGCAACTGGTCGGAGGATCAATGCTCATCGGCGGCATAGCGATGAATGTCATCCATCCTGTATGGGATTTCGACTTCAGCTTTGACTGGACACCTACCCTGGTGATCATCCTCCTGCTTTCCGTCCTTTTAGGCACTACCCTTGCCTTTTTGCTCTATATCAGCAGTCTGAAACACCTTTCTTCAAAAGAAGCGGGAGTACTTGGCATAGTGGAGCCTGCTTCAGCTGTGGTGAGCTCGGTTCTCTGGCTCAACATAAGCATGGGCTGGTACCAGATAGCCGGCATCATCATCATACTGGGTGTCGCCATCTACATTTCCACAGGGAGAAAAGAGGCAGCATGAAAGCCCATTACAGCTTGAAAAAAATCGGACCTTGACGGTCCGATTTTTTATGTCCATACCCATAAGGCGGAGCAGCTGCCGATGATTCGTTGCCTTCCATATATCAATAGAATATACCCAACCATACCGCAGTGCTCATGGCGAGCAGAAGTAATACCTTTTCACGTTGCGTGACTTGTTCGATATCTTTTACATCCATGCTTAAAATCAGATAGATGGCATACCCGAGCATCAATAATGCACCGACTGCCCCAATCGGCCGGGCTGATATCATTGTCATGACGATGATGAAAACCAATACGAGGTAAATCAGGGCAGGAAGTCCCGCCCGATAAAGGCCATAGCGTTCGATCGACCAGACGACCGACGTCCGCTTCTTCGGAACAGCATTCCTGTCAGTATTCAAATCAGGGATATGGTGGACCATCACCCATGCCATGCACCAAAGGGCGTTTATCATGGCATTCTGCCAAGCCCATAATGGAACGGAATCCAGCATGATCCATGGCGCTGCAAGACCAAGCAGCAGCATGGATGGGAACAGGCTGACCCATTCTCCAAGGAACGGCCGATAGGCAAAGATGAACGGTCTGGTTGAATAGGTTACAGCACCCCAGATGCCGATGAGCGTCAAGGTGACAAGCTTGAATTGGCCCAGAACCATAAAAAGGAGCCCAGCAGATAAAAGTATGATGATTGCTGAAACTGCCATCCGCCTCAGTGTCCCAAGAGACATTACACCCTCCTGGATGACGCGGCTGCCCCCGGACAACAAGGCAGGACTGGCCTGATCGGTACCTGATTCGAAGTCCATCAGATCATTCAATACATGCGTCAGCACACCGTGTACGAGGAGTGCACCTGTGGCAAGCAACAGGGATAGACCAAATAGGGCGGGTACCGTGATATCATAGCCCAGCAGAAGTGGCAGTGCGGTGGAGATGATTGCTGCTATGCTTGAGGTCACCACTGCTATTGCCCTGACCACCATTTTAAGTCCTTTGAGACTGAACCCTCCTTGCGTCATCTGAATTCCCCCTTTATTTTATCGAATCACCGAACCTGCGATGCATGAGTGCTTCCTCTATATGTTTCTTCCATCTCTTCCTCCCATTTACTATGAATTTCAGATCTCTGCCGTCTTTCAGTGTGACCTGTAGTCCATTGGTGATTGGTATCAGCTTCAACACCCTAAAATTGATGACTTTCACTTGCTCGATTTCATCCAGCATTATCTTGGTCTCTTTACGGTCCAGGTTCATTGCCTGAGGAATATGATAGATGGCTTCAGACGTCAGGTGCAGTTTGCCGCTGGTCGGCACGTTATTTTTAAACAGGTTGCCGTTACCGCTCTTTAATGCCTTTTCCTTCATTTTCCCATCTCCCATTCTTTCATGATGTATCTGCTTTCGGCCATCACATCTTCTGGGGTCACACTATAATGGGATAGACGGATGGCTGCTGACTCACCGGCTGTTGCATGAAGGTGGACGGCTGCTGTCATGGCATCCAAAGGGCTGGCTCCCTGGCCAAGGAAAGAAGCGATCATACCGGTCAGCACATCGCCATTCCCCCCCTTGGCGAGGCTGTCATTACCGTTTTGATTGACCAACAGGGCGTCAGGTGTCGCAATGACGGTACGATGGCCCTTGAGAACCAGATTGACACCATATTTTTGGACAAATTCATGGGCGATGCCCAACCTATCCGCTTCTACTTCTGAAACTTCCTTGTCAAGCAGCATGGCCATCTCCCCGGGGTGCGGTGTCAGGACGACCTCACCTGCGTATTCGGATACTCTGCCGAGCTGATTCTTGATATGGTAGAGACCATCGGCATCGATGACGATAGGCTGTCCTGTCAGCCCCTCCATTAGACGCTGTAGAAATTCTTGGCCACCAGTAAAGCGGCCAAGGCCAGGACCCACCGCGAGGACGTCCAGATCTTCGAACGGGACGCCTCCCGTACCGGCACTGCTGAAATGGCCATTTTCACTAGACAGTGTGCGGAGCAATGCATTCTTGTTCTGACTGGCTACGGTCGTATATATATCCTCAGGCACAAGCAACGTTACAAGCCCGGCGCCTGTTATGGAAGCACTCTCGGCACTGTGCAAAGGGGCACCGATATAGGGCTTCGATCCGCCTGCAACAAGCACATGGCCAAACGTCCCTTTATGTCCGAACTGACGACGTACCGGCAGTGCCTTTTGTGCGCGTGCCGGCGTTACGACTTCAGGTAGACCGGCTTTGACGGTTTCTGCAATGGCACAAGGGATGGAAATATCCTTCACATGCCATCTGCCTATACTGGACGGTCCCTCCTGCAGAAAGAAGCCGCGTTTTGGAAAACCGAACGTATACGTAATATCTGCCTGTATGGCAACATCTGTCACCTCGCCCGTGTCGCATGACAGGCCGGATGGAATATCCACTGCAATAACTTCTCCGTCCACTTTATCATTCACTGCTTCAATGACATGTTTGAACGGCTCGCGTACCGGGCCTTCCCCACCTATACCGAGTATCGCATCGATGACGACTTCAGCTTTCTTTAGGTCCTCCTCCATACGCTCCTCCCCATCTCCCGAGTGATGTAGAGGCAATTCTCTCGCTGAATAAACCTTATATTGCAGTTGGGCATCCCCCTTAAACCTTTCGGGTTTCACAAGAAGCCATACCATCGGCTCATATCCTGCATCAAACAGGCGCCTGGCAATGACAAATCCATCGCCGGCATTGTTCCCTGCACCAAGCAGTATCATGATGGAAGTGTTCTGATCGGGATAGGCTGACTTTATTTCTTCAGCGACATGATTGCCGGCAAGCTCCATCAGCACCTTACCTGGTAATCCTATATTTTCAATGACGTGGCGCTCGATTTCCTGCATTTCTCTTCTGCATACTATCTTCATCAAACCCCTCCTCTATCTTATATGCCATTATACACTCCTAAAGTGGAAATAAAAATTTACATATAACCTAAACCTATTTAAGGTTTTCACGTTTTTCCAATAGCGATATTTCAACTATCATTACATTTTCATTACAATTCCATATGATTTCTCAGAATACATTGAAATCTCCAATCACTATATTAACGTAAGAAAGGACAAACAGCTAAACAAAGGAGAATTACACTTTTTATGAGAAAAGGCATCAGATCTTTGTCATTTGCGATTGCTTCACTCTTTACTATCACTGCATTTTTACTTAGCGCCTCGTCAACGGCATCTGCTGAACAGTTTCAAAAAGCAAGACAACCTCAAGACTTGCATCCAGTAGTTGCAGAGCACGCAGAACTTTTGAGGCAGCACGCTGCTGCACGCGGCATCAACATACGCTTTACAGACGGTTTCCGTTCATTTGAAGAGCAGGACAGACTCTACGCGCAGGGACGTACTACAGCAGGCTACATAGTGACTAATGCCCAGGCCGGGGAATCCTACCACAATTATGGCTTGGCAATCGATTTCGCACTGGAAGTCGGTCATGATGTCATCTGGGATTTAGAATATGACGGCAATGGCAACGGCTACTCGGATTGGTTCGAGGTGGCACAGATTGCTAAAAACCTCGGATTCACCTGGGGTGGGGACTGGGAATCTTTCAAGGATTATCCGCATCTTCAAATGGACTTTGGATATTCCATCCATAATCTGATTAATGGCAACCATTATTTATTCTAACCATACTGAAGAAAGCATGTAACCATGCTTTCTTTTTTTGTACCAGATTTGGTAATATGGAGAGCGTATGTCCATCCTTCCAAGGATAGTTGCTGTTATAATGGTATGGAAGGTCATCAATATATTATTTGCGAGGGAACTTGTTTGGAAGATAAAACATTAATAAGAGATCGGAGCTATACATACCAGCTCCTCTCCTTTTTTTCTGATTTGAAATATCTGCTCAAAGGTAAGGTGCTTTTGGCCAATGTGCTTCCTGTTTTCACTGCCTATTGGCTTGCACTTCACTTCAATGGAGAACGTTTTATAGATCATCTGGGCGTGTTTTTTCTGATGATGATCGGCAGCACGCTCGTCATATCAGGCGCGTTGATGCTCAACAATTGGTATGAATCAGATTTGGACCGCTTAATGACCCGTACACAGAACAGGCCAACTGTGACAGGTGCTTTTACATTAAAAGCAGTTCTATGGTCGGGTATCATTTCTACTCTACTCGGTTTGGCCATCATGTCTGCTACAACAGCGGAAGCTTTCATCTATTCGTTTGCCGGCTGGTTCTTCTATGTTGTGCTGTATACATTCTGGTCGAAACGCAGATATACGATGAATACAATCGTCGGCAGCATTTCAGGTGCCTTTACCCCAATGATAGGCTGGGCTGTAATCGCGCCTGCCTACCATATTGTACCGCTGGCATTGTTCTATCTATTGCTCATCTGGCAGATTCCACATACGTATGCCATCGCCATAAGAAGATTAGCTGATTACTCACGCGCTGGCGTACCGATGCTGCCTGTGGTGCGAGGAGTAGATGCCACCATCAGACAAATTACGGTATATGTCATCCTACTCCTGCCCTTCCCCATTATGCTTATCGATTCCATGGGTTGGATTTTCTCCATATCAACAGCAATACTGACCTTCTATTGGATTTTCATCGCTTCTCGGGGGAATGCATCAGAAGATAAAACGATATGGGCTAAGATGAACCTCCGCTACTCCATCTTCTATCTTGTCCTGATACTACTCATGATGATCCTCCTCACTTCTCCGTTGGTGCACCCTTTCGTCTAAAAAATTTGCACAAAAAAAGCCTTATCACATTGGTGATAAGGCTTTTTGAATTATCATTGATATTAACCGATGGAACCTTCCATTTCGAATGAAATCAGACGGTTCATCTCAACTGCATATTCCATAGGCAGTTCTTTCGTGAATGGTTCAATGAAGCCCATGACAATCATCTCTGTCGCTTCCTCTTCTCCGATTCCGCGGCTCATCAAGTAGAAAAGCTGCTCTTCGGAAACTTTTGAAACTTTAGCCTCATGCTCGAGGGAGATGTTATCGTTCAGGATTTCGTTGTAAGGAATTGTGTCCGATGTGGACTCGTTATCCATGATGAGTGTGTCACACTCGATGTTGGAACGTGCCCCAGCGGCTTTCCTTCCAAAGTGGACTTGGCCACGGTAAGACACTTTACCACCTTGTTTGGCAATCGATTTGGAAACGATTGTAGATGATGTGTTCGGTGCCAGGTGAATCATCTTAGCTCCGGCATCCTGCAGTTGACCTTTACCTGCAAGCGCGATTGAGAGCGTCATTCCACGTGAACCTTCGCCTTTTAGGAAGATTGATGGATACTTCATTGTGATCTTAGAACCAATGTTGCCATCTACCCATTCCATTGTGCCATTGGCATCGACGAATGTACGTTTTGTAACAAGGTTATATACGTTGTTAGCCCAGTTCTGGATTGTAGTATAACGGCAGTAGGCATCTTTTTTGACGATAATCTCAACAACAGCTGAGTGTAGAGAGTTCGTCGTATAGACAGGCGCTGTGCAACCTTCTACGTAGTGGACGCTTGATCCTTCGTCACAAATGATCAGAGTACGTTCAAACTGTCCCATATTTTCAGAGTTGATCCTGAAATAAGCCTGTAGTGGCGTATCGAGTTTAACACCTGGTGGGCAGTAGATGAAGGAACCACCTGACCATACTGCAGAGTTGAGCGCCGAGAATTTGTTATCCGTTGGAGGGACAACTGTCGCCCAATATTCCCTGAAGAGATCTTCGTTTTCACGGAGTGCGGAATCTGTATCTTTAAAGATGACGCCTCTGTCTTCCAGGTCCTGCTCCATGTTGTGGTAGACCACTTCTGATTCGTACTGTGCGGAAACACCCGCAAGATATTTCTGTTCTGCTTCCGGGATACCCAATTTATCAAAAGTACGCTTAATTTCTTCTGGAACTTCATCCCATGAACGCTCTGACTGTTCAGAAGGTTTCACGTAGTACGTAATTTCATCAAAATTCAATTCTGAAAGGTCTCCGCCCCATGTCGGCATTGGCATTCTATAGAAATGTTCCAATGATTTGAGACGGAAGTCCAGCATCCATTGCGGTTCTTCTTTCATGTTTGAAATCTCTCTTACTATTTCTTCTGTCAAACCGCGGTCCGAACGGAAAATGGAGACATCTTCATCATGGAAACCGTATTTGTAATCTTCCATTTCTAGTTCTTGTTTAGCCATTCAACTCACTCCTTCTCATAGTTTGCTGTCAGAGGATTTGACACCTTTTTCAAGGGCCTTCCAAGATAGTGTGGCACATTTGATGCGTGCCGGGAATTGGGTGACTCCGGACAGCGCTTCGATATCACCCATATCTTCAGTGATATCATAGTCTTCACCCAACATCATCTTGCTGAATTCATCCCCCATGGCAAGTGCTTCATTAATATTTTTACCGGTGATCGATTCAGTCATCATGGACGCACTGGCCATTGAAATGGAACAGCCCTCGCCATCAAACTTGACATCCTCGACGATTTCATCGACGACGTTCAACGTTAGGCGAATGCGGTCTCCGCATGTTGGGTTGTTCATATCTATAGTCATTGTACCGTTCTCAATGACCCCTTTATTGCGTGGGTTCTTATAGTGGTCCATTATGACTGACCGGTATAGTTGATTCAGATTATTAAAATTCATAAGAGAAAAACTCCTTCGTACGCTTAAGGCTTTCGATCAAGCTGTCAATCTCTTCTTTCGTGTTGTATATATAGAAACTCGCGCGTGCTGTAGACGATACGCCCAGCCATTTCATAAGTGGCTGCGCACAATGATGCCCCGCCCTGACTGCAATCCCTTCTGAATCAAGGGCAGTCGCAAGGTCATGTGGATGCACATCGGTCAAGTTGAATGTAATCAACCCGGCACGGGAATCCGGACCATAGATTTCTATGCCCTCCAATGATTTCATCCGCGAAAGGGCGTAGTCTGCAAGTTCTTTTTCGTGAGCCAGAATCGTTTCCGGACCGATTTCCCTTATATAGTCGATAGCGGCCGCCAAACCAATTGCTTCAGCAATCATTGGCGTACCGGCTTCGAATTTTACAGGTAAATCTGTCCAAGTGGATGTTCTGAGATCGACGAAATCGATCATATCGCCACCATATTCTATAGGCGGCATTTCGTCAAGGAGTTCACTTTTGCCGTAAAGGACGCCGATACCGGTTGGACCAAGCATCTTATGCCCGCTGAACGCATAGAAGTCAACATCCAGATCCTGTACATCAACCGTCATATGGGGCACTGCCTGCGCACCATCGACTACAATATAGGCACCGTTATTATGGGCCGTTTCAGCGATGCTTTTGATGTCGTTGATCGTCCCCAACACATTGGACACATGAGTGACTGCGACAATCTTCGTCTTCTCGCCGATAGTGGCTTCGATACTGTTTTTAGTCAATGTGCCGTCCGCTTCCATCGGGATGAAGTTCAGTTCAGCCCCAGTCCGCTTTGCGAGCTCCTGCCATGGGACAATATTAGCGTGGTGTTCCATTTCAGTCACTACAATTTCATCACCCGGTTCAATGATCATATCACCGAAGCTTCGTGCCACAAGATTGATCGCTGCAGTGGTGCCTCTAGTGAAAACAATCTCTTCGAACCGCTTGGCATTGATGAAGGATTTCACTTTCATCCTGGCCTGTTCATAACCTTCAGTTGCATGCGTCCCAAGTGTATGGACACCCCGATGAACATTCGAGTTATATGACTGGTAATATTCGGTCATCGCATCGATGACAACCGACGGTGTCTGACTTGTCGCTGATGTATCCAGGTAGATGAGGTCCTTGCCGTTGACCTGCTGATCAAGGATTGGGAAATCCTTTCTGATATCATTCACGTTCATTCGGGAAAACCCCTTTAAAGCTTATTTTGAAAGTACTTTCAGTTCAATAACATCCCTGAGCTGGTTCTTGACGGATTCTATCGGCAGAGCGCGTACGACTGGATCCAAGAAACCGTGGATGACGAGCCTTTCAGCTTCTCTCCTGGAAATGCCGCGGCTCATGAGGTAGAACATCTGAAGTGGGTCTACACGGCCGACAGATGCCGCGTGGCCTGCAGTGACATCGTCTTCATCTATCAGAAGGATCGGGTTCGCGTCACCCCTTGCACGTTCACTCAGCATAAGCACCCTTGATTCCTGCTGTGCATCACTGCGTGATGCGCCATGCTTGATGTACCCTATGCCGTTGAATATGCTTGTTGCACTATCTTTCATTACGCCATGTTTCAATATATGGCCTTCTGAATCCTTACCGTAATGGATGATCTGCGAAGTGAAGTTGAGTATCTGTTCTCCGCGGCCAACGACAACAGTCTTCAAATCTGATTTTGAGTTGTCTCCCATCAAGTAGGTCGTGTTATCTATAATGACATTGGAGTCATTCATCTGGCCCAATGCCCAATCTATATACGCATCTCTTCCAGCTACACCACGACGGTTGTTGTAGCCTGTAAATCCTTCAGGTAGGAAATCGACTGCACCGTACGTGACTTTGGCATTATCTTTAGCGATGACTTCAGAAATGATGTTGAACTGTTCATTCGAATGTTCGACTGTAGACAAGTAGTTTTCAACATAAGTCAGTTCCGATCCTTCATCAGCTACAATCAGTACGTGGTTGAAGAGGGATGCTGATTCATCATCGTGGAGGACTACCATCTGCACAGGATCTTTCACTTGGACATTCTTTGGAATGTACACAAACAGACCGCCATTCAGCATTGCTGCGTGGTAAGCTGCAAGTTTGTGTTCATCTATTTTGACACCTTCGGTCATAAAGTATTTTTCTACGAGTTCTCTATGGTTCTCGCTCGCTTCGATTATATTTTCTACAATGACGCCCTGGTCGAGCAGTTCGTCAGAAACCTGGAGGTAGGCCGGGGTATTATTGTGCTGGACATAGATGTTTTTAGTGTGCTCCTTGTCCAGAAGGTTTTTGACTGATTCAGGCAACTCTTCAAGCGAACCATAGACATCACTGTCCACTACCGGCTTCGAGTTCGTGAAGAAGTCCCACCTGTTGATTTTGGTCTTGTCCGGTTTTGGCATTTCAAGCGTTTCAATCTTATCGAGTGCTTCTTTCTTCTTGCTGATCAGCAGTTCAGACTCACCGCGTTCCTTTGCACGTGAAAGAACTTCATCAGCATTGATAACATATTCATTCAAATCAGTAGCCATGGTCATCCTCCTGTCTTATTCTGCATCTGCAGCAATTGTTTCATCTTCGATGCCGAGTTCTTCCTTGATCCAGTCGTAACCCTCTTCTTCAAGACGTTTCGACAGCTCTGCGCCGCCTGACTTGACGACACGACCTTGCATCATTACATGAACATTATCAGGTTCGATGTAGTTCAATAGACGCTGATAGTGCGTGATGATCAAAGCACCAAAGTTTTCTCCGCGCATTTCGTTGATGCCTTTAGATACAACCTTCAATGCATCGATATCAAGACCGGAGTCTATTTCATCCAGGATGCCGAATTTCGGTTGCAGCATCATGAGCTGAAGAATTTCGTTGCGTTTTTTCTCACCGCCGGAGAAACCTTCGTTAAGGTAGCGTGTAGACATATCCAGGTCCATCTCTAGATGGTTCATGTTTTTGTCCAGTTTTTTGATGAATTGCATCAAATTAATTTCATCGCCCTCTTCACGCTGGGCATTGATTGCAGAACGCAGGAAATCAGAGTTGGTCACACCGGAAATCTCGGATGGATACTGCATGCCGAGGAAAAGGCCTGCCTGGGCACGTTCGTCCACTTCCATCTCAAGTACGTTTTCACCATCGAGGAGCACCTCGCCTTGAGTCACTTCATATCTTGGGTGGCCCATGATCGCCTGGGCAAGCGTGGATTTACCTGTACCGTTTGGCCCCATTACAGCGTGGATTTCACCTTGCTTCAATACGAGGTCCACACCTTTGAGAATTTCCTTACCTTCGATTTCAACATGCAAGTCCTTGATTTCTAGAACAGATGCCATTTATATTACCCTCCAACAGATTATTTTATAATTTATTTCCCTTACTAGTTTATAATAATTCCAATTAATAGTCAAAGACTAGCAAGGGTTTTCCAATACTCCTATATTATAACGTAAACTCACCCGACTTTAAACCTTTGCACACTCCCAAACATGCATATGGGCAAAAATAGACCCCACGACCGATACAGATCGTGGGGGATAAGCAGAACGACTTCTATTTTATGATGTCCAAGGTGAATGGCGGCTTGTAGATTTCCCCTTCATTTGCTTTAATGGCTCCGATTGCGATGAATACATAGAATGCGATGGTCAAAATAGGGCCTAGGATCAGACCAATCAGTATGAATGATGTCAACCAGGCTACAAACATATAGATCGTGTATGAAAGACCGAAGTTGGCAACCACCCTCAATGCCTCTCCCGTCGCTTCATCCTCATCCTTCTTCAGAACCCATAAAATGATTGGCCCGATTACTGCTGTAAAAGCCGCGACTAGAAATGAAACCATGACGATGGATTTGTCGAATACTCCCTTTTCTTCACCGTTCATTTTCACCCCTCCTTGTAGACCGTATTTTATTCAGTATACTTTTACCCTTATTCTTAATATATGTAACATCATATGCTTTATACATGTTTCTGTTTCATAAAAAGCTTTCCATTGAAAATGAGCGGGGTATTTTCTCAATTAAAAAAGCGACAGCGTACGCTGTCGCCACTGTGGCTACTCTGCCGGAATGACTGCTCCTTCATAGTTGTCTTCGATGAATTGTTTGATTTCCTCTCCTTGCAGCACTTCAATCAATTTCTTTATATCATCGCGTTCTGCGTCTCCTGAACGTACTGCCACCAGATTTGCATATGGAGAATCACCTTCTTCAATGGCGATTGAATCATCCACTGGATTCAAGCCTCCGTCAAGCGCGAAATTCGAATTAATGATTACTGCGGGTGCTTCATTATTATTGTACATTTCAACCAAGAGTTCTGGTGCTGTCTGGTTGTTGAATTCGAAATTCTTTTCATTTTTGGTGATGTCATCAAACGTTGCATCTTCAATATCGATGCCTTCTTCGATTTCGATCAGCCCTGCGTCTACAAAGAATGACAGGAAGCGTCCCTCTTCAGCCGGGTTGTTGGAAACGAGAACGGTTGCGCCATCTGGCAAGTCTTCCAGGGCATCATAGTCTTTCGAATAGACGGCCATAGGTTCTATATGGATGTTCCCTGCACTTTCTAGATCATAATCGTGGGATTCCTTTTCCGTTTTGAGGTACGGTGTGTGCTGAAAGTAGTTTGCATCGACTTCCTCATCCGCTAAAAGACGGTTTGGGGTAGTGTAGTCATTGACGATTGAAATATCAAGTTCGATTCCTTCTGATTCAAGCAGGCTGGCTGCCTTTTCAAGAATTTCGGCGTGTGGGGCGGGAGAAGCGGCTATCGAGAGTTTTCCGCCAGCCTCTTCAGTTTCTTCGTTTTCACTTGTTTCAGCATTCTCTGCACTTTCCTCGCTGTCATCTGAAACGGCATCTTTGGAACCACCGCACGCTGTCAGGAGAATTGCAAATGCCAGCAGGGTAAAAAACAATAGATATTTTTTCATGATCAATTCCTACTTTCCAATTGTATTTATAATGATGGCTATCTTTTATCCACAGTTTTGGCGGTGAAGTCTCCAATGAACTGGATGATAAAAACGATTACCAATATTATTATCGTTGCGACCAGAGTGACATCGCTCTGGCTTCTGGTAAAACCGACCATGTAGGCAAGGTTGCCCAGCCCACCGGCTCCGATGACTCCTGCAATGGCAGTGGAACCGACCAGCATGATCGCCGTGACTGTGATTCCTGATATCAATGCCGGCAGAGACTCCGGCAGGAGCACTTTCCTGATGATTGTCCAAGTGCCTGCCCCCATGGACTCCGCTGCTTCAATTACACCTTTGTCAATCTCTTTCAGCGCTATTTCCACAAGTCTTGCATAGAAGGGGGACGCCCCAATGATCAATGCCGGCAAGGCACCTTGGGAGCCCATGATGGTGCCCATCAACACTTTGGTGAAGGGTATCAGCAATATGATTAATATGATGAACGGTATAGCCCTGAACAAATTGACGAGGAAAGCCGTTACGCCATAGATCGGCGCACTTGCTACATGCTCTTTCTTGGATGACAAGAAGAGGATGATGCCTAGAATCAGGCCGAAGACGAAGGTGAACGCGGTGGAAACTACCGTCATATAGAGGGTTTCCTGTGTAGCTGTCCACACATTCCCCCACCTGACATTCTCAAAAGAGAGCATTTCCTGGAATGCTGCCACAAAATTCATCATTGCTGCTCCACCTCCACTGTTACATCGTGCTCAGCAAGCTCCTTACCAAGAAGCCCCAACTTCTCTTCGTCCACTTCTATGGCAACGTAGAGGTGACCGTAGGATTCGTTGTTGGTCCGCTTGATGTTGCCAGACAATATATTCAAGTCCAAGTTGTATTTTTTGATGACTTGGGAAACGATGGGCGCCTTGGACTGGGACCCGACAAATCCAAGCTTCAGAATCTTTGAAGCTGGGAACATCTCTTTTACCTCTTCAAAAGACAGTGCTGATTCTTCATCATTGATATCGTCTTTGACAAATCGTTTCGTCACGCTATGTTCAGGATTCTGGAACAATTTTATGATCGGTCCCGTTTCAACTACCTTGCCGTTCTCCATGACAGCACCTCTGTCACAGATTTTACGGATCACATGCATTTCGTGGGTAATCAGAACAATAGTCAAGTCCATTTCATCCCGAATCCTGACCAGCAGATTCAGCACTTCATCGGTCGTTTCCGGATCGAGCGCGCTTGTCGCCTCATCGCACAGCAGCACTTCGGGCCGGTTGGATAATGCGCGGGCAATCCCCACCCGTTGCTTCTGGCCCCCAGACAATTGGCTTGGATGATTGTCTTCTCGTCCTGTCAATCCGACCAGAGCAATCAGTTCAGCGACTCTCTTCTCACGCTCCTTTTTTGGCACACCGGCAATTTCAAGCGGAAAACTGATATTTTCAGCGACCGTCCTCGACCAGAGAAGATTGAAATGCTGAAAAATCATAGAAACTTTCTGACGTTTTTTCCGAAGTGCAGGACGCGTCATCGAAGTGAGGGCATCTCCGCTGATTACCACGTCACCTGAAGTTGGCCGCTCCAGGCCGTTAAGCAGCCGGATCAGTGTGGACTTTCCAGCCCCAGAGTAGCCTATCACCCCAAATATCTCTCCCTGACGGACATGCAGATCCACCCCGTCCACTGCTTTTATATCTGCAGCTTTAGTCTTAAATGTTTTGGTCGCTTTTTTTATGTCTATCATCATGCTCCACTCCTGCCTATAAAAATAAGAAAGCCTACTCAAAAAATGAGTAGGCTTCTGGTATGATCCGCAGCCTCTCATCTTCGATCCTAAGATCTAGTGAATTAGCACCTTGTCATAATGACGGTTGCCGTGGCTTCATAGGGCACTTCCCTCCACCACTCTTGATAAGAGTCTTGTTATTCGATTGTTAACCATGATAGCACCAGTCGGTCTAGGCGTCAACAAAAAATTCTTCTAATTTTTCTGTCAAATGGGGGACGGAGTGAAATGCATAGATTTCTTCCTTCAACTCCCCATTTTTAAAAAGGAGCAGTGCTGGCGCAGAGCGGATCTGATATGTCTCAATCAATTCTTTTTCATAATTCAAGTCCACTGCTGTATAGGAGAAGTTTTTCATCTCTGCCACTATGTCCAGCATCTTTTCAGCAATTCGGCAATTAGCACAGATTGGCGCATAGCAGTACAGGATGAAAGTGTCTTCAGCTGGAATACGACTGATTATATCGATTTTTTCGGAGGATTTCTTCATTTTCGAACTTACCTTTCATGAGCAGTCTTTCATCAACGTAAAATCCATGGTGTGCGAGCAACATCGCCAGATAATCAAGTGGACACCGACTCACTTCACCATAGTTCGAATCTATATAAACGTGCGTGCCCTCACTAATGTGCCTTTTGAACCACTGCCTGATCTTTCTGCCTTCCTTGTCTGAATCGGTCAGGATATAGACATCAGAGCCATTCGACTCTTCCAGGATCTCATCCAACTTGGAGATTCCCATGGTACCATGCGTACATATTATATGTACAGGCTCCACCAGTACTTCCTCGATGCGGTGCTTATCTGTTTTTCCCTCTACAATGAGTATTTTATCAGAAACCTGCACAGCCATCACCTCTGGTTCATGATAGGTTTTAAAAAAACTCTGGACAATGTCCAGAGTTCAAGTGTTCTATGCGTCTACCATTTCATCATAAGCATCCGCATCCATCAGCTTATCGACTTGTGAATCGTCGGAAAGTTCGACAACAAGCATCCAGGCCTTTTCATAAGGAGATTCATTGACGAGTTCAGGGCTATCTTCCAGCTCTTCATTGATTTTGACTACTGTACCACTTACCGGTGCATATAATTCAGATACTGTCTTAACTGATTCTACGCTACCGAATGATTCCCCAACTGTAATATCGTCACCTTCAGCAGGGAGCTCGACGAATACGATGTCCCCGAGTTCTGATTGTGCAAACTCAGTGATGCCGAGTGTTACTTTACCATCTTCCACCTTGACCCATTCGTGGTCTTCTGAATACTTGAATTCTTTTGGTGATGCCACAATAAAAACCTCCTTTTTCTTATACACATATATATTCTCACATACTTTGCCATTTAAGCAAGGTTAATCACCCATATCAAAAGTTCTCCTATACTCTGCCTCTTTAAAACCGAGCAGGACGGTTTCTTCGTGATAGAGCAACGGCCGTTTTATGAGTAGCCCGTCCGCCTCCAGCAGGCTAAGCTTCTCGTCGTCGGATAAAGTATCAAGGCGCGTCTTGAGATCCAGTTCCTTGAACTTTTTTCCACGTGAATTAAAGAATTCATCCAAACTTTTTCCCGATTTCTTGGCCATTTCCGATATTTTCTCTCCGGATGGAGGATTTTTCACGAGATCGATATCCTCAAAAGGGATATCATTCTCTTTCAAGAAGTTTTTGGCCTTACGGCAAGTCGTACATTTTGGATACTCATACAATATAGTCATCAATTTCCTCCAGTAGTTTAATTATAAGATATTGTTTTCAAGTTTTCTATGGGTGTTGGGGCCTGGCATAATTTCATATTATAAAAAAAGATGGTAGACTGAAACATATCGATATATAAAGGAGTATGATTATGAAGCCGATTACTGCATACGATGATTACAGCCAAAAAATTCAAGGTGATGATAAGATCATCATCAAGTTTTTCGCGGACTGGTGTCCGGACTGCACGCGCATGAACATGTTCATCGATCCCATCTTGGAAGAATACAATCACATTGATTGGTATGAACTGAATCGGGATGATGTGCCTGAAGCTGCGGATGAAAATGATGTCATGGGGATTCCGAGCCTGCTTGTTTTCCAGAACGGCAAGAAGCTCGCCCACCTGCATTCTGCAGATGCCAAGTCACCTGAATCCGTCCAGGAATTCCTGAAATCAAATATATAATCAAGTAAAGTGCCCTTCCGAGGCACTTTTTTTATTTATCTTCCTCAAACAACCTAAGGTTTTCCTTCAGATCCTCTGCATGAATCTGGCCAGGTGCAGCTTTGTGAAGTATGTAACCGTAGGTTAGGCATGAACCGAAAACTCCGCCGGCCACCCTGGTAATCTTCCCGAGTTCCCCCATTGCGATGCCGACCACCCTGCAATCAAATTGTTGACGGGCATCATGGACTGCACTCAATATGCTGAGGACATCACGTCCCCCGACTGGTTGGTAGGCCAACTTTAAAATGTCTCCTCCGCTTTCGAGCATATCCCGATATGTTGCCATCATTTCGTCAAAGTGGGGAGTGTCCTGAAAATCGTGCTGACTGAGGATGATGCCTATCCCCTTGGATTTCGCGCGTGCGACGAGGTTATCGATGATGTCTTCGTACATGAAAAATTCAATATCCACCATATCGATGCTGCACCGTTCCATCACATCAGCAAGCAATGATTCATATTCAGCTGCCGTCTTTTGGCCTTTCCCACCTTCTTTTAATGTCCGGTACGTATAGATGATCGGATACCCGGCCATATGGCTTGTGATATATTCGACCATTTCTATATGATCTTCACGGCTCAACGCATCAAATGCATCACTCCTGATTTCAAGGATATCGAATGCACTGGTGTTCCTCCTTGCCGCTTCCATTTCCTCATCAATCATTTCCTTTGAATTACCCGAGAAGGATACAACCACCTTCGGCATGCCCGCTCCGATATCTACACCTTTAATATTCATAGTAATCCCCCACGTTATCTTCATTTACTTATACATTAAATAAAATGGATAAAAATTTCAATTATATATCCATTTTATTTTTTATTTGTTTGCCCTCATACAATAAAGGGCACGATCATAATGAGGTGATATCATGTTGAAAACAAAAAGGGTGTATGACGATTCTTCCTCCCAGGACGGAAAACGCATTCTGGTCGATGGAGTGTGGCCAAGGGGCATCAAAAAAGAAGATCTCGACCATGATGAATGGCACAAATCACTCGCTCCTTCAAATGACCTTCGGAAGTGGTTCAACCACGACCCGGAAAAATGGGAGACGTTCAAGAAAGATTACTTCAAGGAACTCAAAGAACACAAAGAGCTTCTCGAAACACTCCGGAAAGAAAGTGACGGTCATAATGTCACCCTGCTGTACAGCGCAAAGGACACGCAGTACAACCAGGCTGAAGCCATCAAGGAATACGTAGAAAATATGCGATAGGCCCTTCAATAAGGGTCCTATCTTTTTTTATTCTGCTTCCCGCTAATATATTTTGAAATGAACTCCCGATCATCATGCTCCACCATGGCGCCCCGGTAATTCTGGGGTTCGTTGATCCCTGTCAACAGAATCAGGGTATCCTCTCCTGCGTGTTCAATCGCCTGCACAATACCTTCCTGCCTTGAGAACGCAGTGATTATTTCCATATCATTGTAGCTTTCCGGCAAGTGCCTCTCCATCATCTGGACGATCGCTTCCTCATCTTCGTAGCCGACTTGCTCTGCTGCCAGGATAAGGCAAGGGACATTTTGCGGCACCATTTCCATAGTCTTCCTGATTTTATCCTGTCCCCTTAATCCGATGCCCGTCACCATGACCATCAGATTTTTGGCCTTTGCCTCCGCATACTTCATCGCATTCGATATGGACTCATTGATGGCGACGGGGGTATGGGCAAAATCCAGGATGAAGTCATAATGCCCTTCTGAAAACATTTCGAACCGATGCACCGGTGCCTGGATGCCTCTTGAAGCTTCTGTGACAGCATCAGCTGAAAAACCTGCCTCCACAAGTCCGAAGATAGCAGTAGCCAGATTGATGTAATTATGTTCTCCAATGAATCCTGGTGAAACCGTATAGCTCAATCCGCCGATGTTTAGATTGATGTGGTCAGGCTCTGTCCGATAATGATAATAGGCGCCTCCAAGCTTGGAGAAATGCCTCCCTTGGCGCGTCAATGAAGCATACTCCGGTACATCGGCATTCGCCATGATACATGTACTCCGTTCAGCCAATTTCAACTTCGCTGCCAAATATCCCTCTACAGTTCCATGGTATTCGAGGTGTTCCGGACTGAAATTATTGAATATGGCCATATCATTCCAGATAAAATCAGTACGCCGCTGATCCAGGGCGATCGACGTCGCTTCATAGACGATGTAGTCATAGTCACGATCGGCGAAATGTTTGATGATTTCAGCGAACTCCAGATGCATTGGTGTGGTTGGAGTAGTATGTCGGAACGGCACTTTCTGGTAGGCATCGTCAAATATTCCAAGAGTACCCACAGTTGCCGTTCTGCAACCGAGGTTAGACAGTAGCCTGCCGATGAAATGACTGACTGTCGTCTTCCCGTTCGTGCCAGTGACTGCTATATATTTAAGTTTTTTTATAGACTTACCATAAAAAAATTCTGCCATCTTATTCGCGGCTTTCATGAAATCCTCGACATATACTACAGGCACGTTTCTGTCATCAAAACGGCCGACCTCAAAATCCGTGATGATGAAAGCAGGAGTATTGGCTGAAGCAGCATCAAAATAATGCTCTGAAGTTGCAGAGTTTTTGAGCATGAACACATGACCCGGTTCAATGTCCTGGTACATTGATGTGATCCCTGAAACCGACTTCTCCACCCTATCCTCCATATTTATACTTTTTAACAATTGCTCCCCTAAAGCATCGACTATTTCATTTATCTTCATCTAAGACCCCTTTGTCTTTCCTATTTACTCATTTTACAACAATACCCCATTTCGTATTGGCAATAAACGGAATTTGCTCAATTGGAGGCTGGAAACAGCAATGTGGAATCAAGCAGATATTTCTGTTGATGAAGAATCGCCAACGACTTCAGATAGTCCAGCATTTCTTCTTCGGTAAGATTACCTGCCTTAAATTCCTGTTTCATATTTGCGTAGCGGTCGCGCTCTGCAACTGTACACCTCTTTTTGAAGTATCCCCATATATGGTCGAATGCATTCATCATTGATCCTTTGGTCGGGGGGGACGGCTACTGCGTCTTCTATCAATCCCCTCACTTCCGTAATTCCGGCATCACTCTTTAATGCTTCCCTTAAACGATCATAATGCTGTTGGCTATGATACATGACCCGATATTTTTCACGGGCCCACAATAGCTCGACTTCTCTCCTTTCCTCCATAACGCATCCCCCTCTATGTATATTGAAAAAATAAAAGCCTGCAACATATAGTCGACAGGCTTTTAGATGGTTTTTCCGGCTTTTTAAGCCTTCGTTTTACAGCATGGATTATTTGATGATCAGCACTGGAGTGTTCACGCGTTTGGCTATCTTATGGGTAACGTGGCCAAGGACGTGTTTTATATCGCGTTTAGAGCGCTTGTTGCTCATGACCACAACTTCATAATCGTTTTCATTTATTTCTTCGAGCAGTTCATGAATGATCCTTCCTGCCTTGAATGTCGTAGTATAGTTCAAACCACGTTTATCCAACTCTTCCAGGAAAGGCTTCAATGCCTTGATCTTATCTTCGGTTATGTCGTCAAAATGTTTGCCATGATACTTCACGCTATCTGCCATTTCACTTTCAGGAATCACATTGAATATTGTAATTTTGGCGTCCTCACTGTTGCCCGTAAGTTTCGACAGTTGGTCAGGGACGTTAGTGAACGAGTTTCCAAAATCATACGGAAGCAGGATATTTTTATACATGTCCATCCACCTTTCTAATCTGAGTCAAACATGACTTCTTTATTATAATTTAACAGTTTTCATCAGATTAATCCAAACATCACTTGTCTTTATGTGAATCTTTTTAAATATGTAACAGCCATTTCTGACTATGATATCCATCGTTTAAGGAGAAATGCATCTGATTGATTAAAAAATGCTTCTACCTCGTTATAGGCAGAAGCATTGCTTTAGTATATTCCCAAATATGGAGACGGCGGGAGTCGAACCCGCGTCCAGGGACCTTGGCACAACTCTTTCTACGTGTGTAGTCCATTTCTTAATTTCGCATGGCTGTTGGTAATGGACGGACCACAGATCCATGCTAGCCTGATTGATCTCTTCACCGGGTTCTCCAGGCGGAAGAACCCGGTGCGTATCCTGTTAAGGTTGAATCATCCAATCAAGACGCACAGGAAACGTCATGGGATGATGCAGTGTGCTCTTAGGCAGCTACTGCGAAATTGTCTTGTTTGCCAGTTATTATAAACTGTGTATCGTTGATGACGGAGCCGAAACCTCCGACACGCTTAAGTTGCTCAAACAGCCCCTGTCGAATCCGGAACGTCCCCGGATTTTAACAGTGCGCCTTCATCAGACGTATACTATATATTACCAGATTCGATACGTTTTTTCAAGAATATCACTTCATGCGATCCTTCAGGGCACGATCTACATCGCGCTTCATCTGCTTGCGTTTAAGGTCTTCCCTTTTATCATATTTCTTCTTGCCACGTCCCACTCCGAGCAGCACCTTACAGAAACCATGCTTGATATATAGTTTCAGTGGAATCAAAGAGTAGCCTGTCTCCTGGAGTTGTCCGGCAAGCTTATCTATTTCCTTTCGTTTGAGCAGAAGCTTGCGCGAGCGGAGCGGGTCATGATTATGCCGGTTCCCTTCTTCATAGGGGGCAATGTGCATGTTATAGACATACATCTCCCCCTTGTATACACGGGCATAGGCATCCTTCAAGTTCGCTGAACCACGTCGGATGGATTTAATCTCTGTACCCCTGAGTTCTATACCCGCCTCTATCGTATCTTCTATATGATAGTCATGTCTGGCCTTCCTATTTTGGGCTAATGGTTTATCATGTGTTTTCTTCATGGCTATTTCTTCTTCCTCTTACTGTTTTTTGCGCCTTTATAGAATGGTTTTTTATTGGTCTTACCCTTATCAAAGTGCTTCTTGCCATCTTTATCCTTACCTTTTTTTCCATTTTGTCGACGGCTGCCGGACTCAGATTTCGCTTTGATTTCAACCGGTCTGCCTCTTCTCTCGCGCGGTTGGCGAGCTGGCATTCCAACTATCTTGAAATCAATGAGACGCTCATGAAGATTGACATCCAGCACTTCTACTTCAACAGGGTCCCCGATGCGGTATACTGTACCAGTACGGTCACCGATAAGCGCCATATGGCGTTCTTGGAATTGATAGTGATCATCCGTCATATGGGAGACGTGGACAAGCCCTTCGATTGTATTTGGGAGTTCAACGAACATGCCGAAATTCATGACGCCTGAAATGACGCCCTCGAAAGTCTCCCCGACATGCTGCACCATATACTCCGCCTTTTTAAGGTCATCCGTATCCCGCTCTGCTTCCTGTGCCCGTCGCTCCCTGTTCGAAGTATGCTCAGCGATATCAGGAAGTTCTGACTCCATCCGCTTTTGAGTCTTCTGATCCGTCTTGCCTTCAATCAGATATTTGCGGATCAGCCGGTGCACAACAAGGTCCGGGTAACGTCTGATCGGTGATGTGAAGTGGGTATAGAAATCAGCTGCCAGACCGAAGTGACCCAAGTTATCTTCCGCATAGCGAGCCTGTTGCATCGAGCGGAGCATCAATGTACTGATCACCATTTCTTCAGGACGCCCTTCAACTTCCTCAACTATCTCCTGCATGGCACGCGGATGGATTTCATTCCCTTTACCTTTGACTACAATACCGAAATTCGTGATGAATTCGAAGAACTGACGCAACTTCTCCTCTTTCGGGTCTTCGTGTACCCTATAGAGGAAAGGCACTTCCATCCAATGGAAATGTTCAGCTACAGTTTCATTGGCGACAAGCATGAATTCTTCAATCATGCGCTCGCCCACTGAACGCGTGCGGAGGACGACGTCGGATGGCGTGCCATCTTCTGCGACGAGCACCTTTGCTTCATTGAAATCAAAATCAATAGCGCCGCGTTTTTTACGTCGCTTGCGCAATATCATGGCGAGCTCGCGTGCTTTCTTGAGCATAGGATAGACATCCGGGAATTCTGAGATGAGCGTCTGGTCTTCATCATCAAGCATCCGGTTGACTGCATCGTACGTCATGCGCCTGTCGGAATGGATGACGCTCTGGAAAATATCATGATCGACCACTTTACCACTGCCATCAATCTCCATCCTGCAGCTCATTGTTAGACGGTCTGCACCAGGGTTCAGGGAACAGATGCCATTGGACAGGCGGTGTGGGATCATCGGGATGACCCGATCTACCAGATAGACACTTGTGCCGCGTTCATAGGCCTCTTTACCCATTGCAGATGCCTCATCGACATAGTAGCTGACGTCAGCAATGCTGACTGTCAGTTCATGATTGCCGTTATCCAGTTTTTTGACGGCAATTGCGTCATCCAGGTCCTTTGCGTCTGCCCCGTCTATGGTGATCGTAAATTCATCACGCAAGTCACGCCGGCCGTCCAGCTCATCCTGACTGATGGTATCCGGTGTCGCTTCTGCCTCCTTCATCACTTCTTCAGGAAACTCGATCTCGATGCCATGCTGATAGATTATGGAGAGGATATCGACGCCAGGGTCGTTCTTATGCCCCAATATCTGAATGACATGCCCTTCTGGCTTGTCATCGCCCTCCCGGTATTTAGTCAGTTCAACAAGAACCTTATGGCCGTCTATGGCACCCAGGTTATGATTTTTCGGGATGAAGACGTCGTCTATCATCTTTTGGGAATCCGGTTCGACGAAACCGAAGTTCTTGCTTGCATGATACTCCCCGACGACTCGCGTTGTACCCCGGGTCAGGATAGTGGTGACCTGACCTTCCTGGTTATCCCCTTTTGAATGTTTCTGCACTTCCACCAGCACTGTATCTCCATCAAGGGCCCCATTGATTGAAGTTGGTGGAATGAAAATATCCTCCATATCGCCTTCTTCAGGACGCAGGAAACCAAACCCGCGTTTGTGCATGGAGAGCTTGCCCTTGAGCATGTCTGTTTCACTCATCTTGATATATTTGTCCTTTTTCGTCCTGTGGATTTCGCCCTCTTCTTCAAGGGCCACAACGGCTTTCACCATTTCCTTGAAGTCGTCTGAGTCATGAGCCGAAAGTTCATGTTTGAACTCCTCCATCGTCATCGGACGATAATCGTCAGCCTCAATAACATTTAAAATGCGTTCTCGATAGTTACCCATTACTTATCCCCCTATTACTCATTCCAGTCCAACTGATCCATGAAGGCATGCATATTCTCAAACAATTGCTGCTTTTCTTTATCGATCGTCAATACATGTCCTGATTCTGGATACCATTCCAGTTTCTTTTCATCATCTTCAGTCGAAGTTTCATTAAAGATGATATTTGCCGAGTCTGGATTGATCATCTCATCCTGTTCCGACTGAGCCACGAACAACGGTGCATATACATCCGGGAGATGGTCACGGACCGTTTGGATCACATCACGCACCTCATCCAGCATGCCGGTCGGACGGAACGCCTCCATCTCACCTTCTATTTCTTCTTCTGTCTTCCCTTCCATCTTCTTAAAACCCCGGGCATATTCCAAAACGCCCTCATACATTGTTTCACGGTCCTTGAGGTACATCGGACTGCATATGGTGGCGATGCCTACTACATCGCGGACAGTGGCCAACTTCAGCGCATAGACTCCGCCAAGGGACAGTCCTGCCACGAAAATTTTATCGTAGCCTTTGGAGACAAGGAAGTCGTAGGCTTCAGTCACTTGCCTCCACCAGATGTGTGGGCTTGATTCCAACAAATTTTCAGGAGGCTCCGCATGACCTTCATAATGCGGCGCATAGGAAGTTATGCCTTGTTTTTGGAGATAGCGTCCAAGTTGCCTGACATCTGATGAGTTGCCTGTGAACCCATGCAGCAACAGGACCGCTTTTTCGCCTTCCTCAAAAAAGAATGGTTCTGGTAATTGTATCTTCATTATTTATACCCTACTTTCTGCACATTAATTTCATTGTACGACAATTTAAGAACATAGAAAAATAAAAAGAAACCCCCTATCAACAATAGGAGGCCATTATTTCTAATTTAGATATGTGAGCAGCAGCATGATCAGGAAGAACAGTAACGAAAGTATGACTGTTGTCCTATGCAGTACAAGATCCATGCCCCGCGCTTTTTGTTTACCGAATAATTGCTCAGCACCGCCACCGATTGCACCTGAGAGGCCGGCGCTTTTCCCTGACTGTAGCAATACCACTGCAATTAAAGATATACAAACGACAATCAACAATATGACGAGCAGTGTTTGCATGTGGTAATCCCTCCGAATATTAGTAACACAAGAATTTTATCAGATATAGGAATGAAATGCAAACTTACTTTGGCGGCTTCTATTCATCTGCCCGCTCTTTAAATCGATTCATTTTTGATAGTGCAAACGTTACTGCAAACGCTGTCACAATAGCTATAACCATAGATAAAATAAAATACGGAATGTCAGTCGGTACGATTGAAATGACTCCCGGAATGGCAGCTGCACCCAGAGCAATTGCTTTGACATTGAACAGACCAATGAAGAATGCGCCGACTGCTGATCCGGTAATTGCCCCAATAAACGGATACCTTAACTTCAGATTGACACCGAACATTGCCGGTTCCGTGATGCCAAGCAATGCGGATATTCCTGAAGCAGAAGCTGTCCCCTTCATCTTCTTACCTTTAATAATGATAAAGACTGCTAAAGCTGCAGCACCTTGTGCGACATTCGACATGGAGGCAATCGGGAAGATGAAAGAGCCACCGGTCGATGCCTGGTTAGCAATCAGTTGGGTCTCAATTGCGATGAAGCTATGATGCATACCTGTAATGACTATCGGAGCGTAGAACAGACCGAACAATCCTGCACCTACAGGACCGCCAAAATCATAGAGCCACATCAGTCCTTCGGACAGGAAATCTCCCGCTGTGCGTGTCAATGGACCTACAAGAAGGAATGTGACAAACCCTGTAATGAAAAGTGCAAACAGCGGTGTAAGGATGATGTCCAGAGCAGAAGGAACAATTTTTCTGAGCTGAATTTCAAGTTTGGCGAGAATCCAGCTTGCTACAAGTATCGGTAACACCTGCCCTTGGTACCCCACCTGCTCAATCGAGAGGGAGAAAATATCCCAGGAAGGAATCGAATCACCTGCTGCCATAGCTTTGGGATAATCATATCCATTCATAAGAGCTGGATGGACCAACAGCATGCCGAGAGCCGCACCCAGGTAAGGATTTCCGCCAAACCTTCGTGTAGCACTGAATCCTATCAGTACAGGCAGAAATACAAAAGGTGCATTGGCGAATATGTCAATCATATTCGCTAGGTCAGCCAACCCAGGGTTGGCTTCTATGACAGAAGCCTCGTCATAGAATAATCCTTCGGCAACTAACAAGTTATTTATTCCCATGAGCAAGCCTCCAGCAACAATGGCTGGGATAATTGGCACAAAGATGTCTGACAGCATTTTGACGAATTGTTGTAGCGGATTCATCTTTTTATTGGACCTTTGAGATACTTCTGATTTCGTTGATGCTTCTTTACCGGTGATTCTTGACATCTCATTGAATACTGTATTTACAGTTCCAGTGCCTATGATGATCTGATACTGTCCTCCAGTAGAGAATGTACCTTTAACAACATCCATCTCACCGAGTATTTTTTCATCGACCAGGCCTTCATCATTCAACACCATCCTCAAGCGAGTCGCACAGTGCGTCATCGCATCGATGTTTTCTTCGCCTCCAAGCGCTTCGATTATCTTCTTTGCTTCATCGTTGTAATTCATCACAAACCTCCTATAAATGTTTCAACTTTATGCCTAGCCGGTATGCTGCTGATTGCACCTTTTCTCATTGTCGTCATCGCGCCGACGGCATTGGCAAATCGGAGCACTTCCCATCCGCTCTCTGCCAAAGTACTGTAAGCAGAATATTCACTCTCCGTCAGTTTACGTATCACGGCCCCTATAAAGGCATCCCCTGCACCAGTCGTGTCTACTGTCGATACAGTGTATCCCGGGTGGCAGAATTTGGTACCATCCTTAAATATGATTTGGCTGCCATCGGGCCCCCTTGTGAAAACAACCACTTTCACATTACCAGTAAAAAGTGCTGAGATTGCCTCTTTTTCTTCTTTGATGTCGGTGATGAAGTGAATCTCCTCATCAGATACCTTGATGATATCAGCCATAGGAATAAAGGACTGTACTGTTTTTTGATAAGCTACTTTATCCTCCCAGAGCGGCAGTCGAATGTTGGGGTCGAAAATAATTGTGCCGCCCTTCTCACTCATTTTACCTATTGCAGTTTCATGCGCAGATTTCATATCACTTTCTACTAAGTCGACCGAGCAGAAGTGAAGGATATCATCCGCGCGGAACTCTATCCCTCCAATCTGCGAAGGGTGATAAAGTAGATCGGCAGAGGGATTTCTATAAAATGAAAATTCTCTGTTTCCTGTGTGGTCGAGCGAAACGAAAGCCAAACCAGTATTCGCCTCTCTTGTACGGGTGATGTATTCCGTTTTGACACCCGTGTCTTTCAGCGTATCTAGAATCTTGTCACCAAAAGCATCTATCCCAAGTTGTGTCAGCAGGAAAGATTCTCCGCCAAGAATCGTATGGGTTGCAGCAACATTTGCCGGTGCGCCCCCGACTTGAGGCTCAAACCCGCCGACCTCCTTCAATTTAGTTCCTTTCTCTTCAGGGATGAAGTCTATCAATGCTTCTCCTATAGTAAATAAACGTTTCATTATCCGACCTCCAATTCATATATATTCACATTATCCAAACTGATATTGTGGACACTGATATCATGAGTACTTGCTTCGCTGAACACTCTGCTCGTGAAAACATACTTTCCATAGTTGATGAAAAGCTCTACACTACTCACATCAACTATGGCTCTCAAATGATGTATTGGCTCTTCCAAAACTGTGCTCCTATATTCAGGATACCTGCAGTCGACCTCATGATTGAAACGTCTCCTGATCTCGATTTCTGATCTGTCGCTGGAATACGCAATTTCAAAAGATTCATCTCCACTATCTAAAAGACAAAGTGTGAAATCATCCGTCGTCATTATTTTCACTTCCAGATCATATACTTCAGGCAGGTCGATAATTTTAGATCCTTCACGTCTGCTTTTATGCTTTTTTCTATATTCCATCAACTGAGGAATAGGTTCCTGAATCAGTCGGCCATTTTCAATCGATATCTTCCTCGGAATAGTAAGGCAGTGCGCCCATTCATCTTCGTCACTTGGATAGCCAGTTTCCGGCAACCCCATCCACCCAATGAGTATGCGTTCCCCAGAACTGTTTTCAAATGTCTGAGGAGCATAGAAATCATATCCGTAATCAATAAGGTGAAATGTGTCGTGATCCATGACAGCGCTTTCGTAATCGAATTGTCCAACAATGTATCCTGATTGATACACGTTCAAATAATCCACGGTGTTTGCAATACCTTGTGGGGAAAAAAGCAACACATTATGCCCATCAAGATTGAACATATCGGGACATTCCCACATATAACCAAAATCATCCAGACCCGTTTTTATCTCGGCATGGAAACACCACTCCTTTAAGTCTTTCGAATGATAAAGTACGACACACCCTCGTTGCCCAACCGTCTGGGCTCCAACAATCATGTAGAAGTCATTTCCATGACTCCACACTTTTGGATCGCGATAGTGCTCTGTGTAGCCAGTATGAGGCCCTTCTATAATCGACTGCTTTTCTTCAACTACACCTGTAATTTCGTTGAATACCCCGTGGATCTGATAGGGAGTTCGCTCCCAATCTTTGCTTCTGTGGTTGCCTGTATAGAAGATATGCATTTCCTCTTCATGGAAGAATGCCGAACCAGAGTAGGCACCATGGGAATCCCACGCTGTATCTGGGATATTTGCCGGACCTTCATATTTGAATTCAATCAGATTTTTCGAAGAAACATGGTACCAATACTTTAATCCATGAACCGCACCAAGCGGAAACCATTGGAAAAAGATATGATAAGTATCCCCTTTCTGAATCAGTCCATTCGGATCGTTCAATAATCCGGAAACTGGCTGCACATGAAACTTCTGACGCCACTTTGCTTTCTTAACACTATGTAATAGAGCTTCATATTCTTCCATAGGAACATCTTCGATTTTTCTGTAGCGTTCTGCCCTTGACCACTCTTTCATAAAACTGCCTCCTTTTTCGGAACCGGTTCCAAAAAGTATAAAAAAAAGTGAACCGTTTTTGTCCACTTAAACTTTATACCCGATCTTATTTTTTGTCAACGCTTTCATTTTTAATTAATTTATTTTCTATATACTGTATCATTGAAATACGCTCTCCATCAATCAATTTCAATAGGCTTTTAGCCGCCTTTTCACCTGCTTCAAAATAACCGAATCGCACCGTAGTCAAAGTTGGAGTGACGATGTTTGTCGTATTATACCCCCCAAATCCTGTGATGGACAGTTCATCCGGTACACTGATGCCGTGTTCAATTGCATGCTTCAAAGCTGCGAGTGCAATATTATCGGTTGCACAGATTATCACTTCAGGTATAGATGTCTCGAAGATGACGCTTATATCATCGAATGCTTCGCTATAATTGAAAGAGGTTTCTGCCGTTCTATATGTGATTCCCAGTGTATCAAAATAATCCAGCACGCCATCGCGTCTTTTTACTCCTACTGCTTCGTCCGTGCTGGACACACCGAGGTATAAAACGTCGTCTTTGAAGTATCCGGCTATATATTCCGCCATTTTTCGCCCTGCTCCATAATCATCATGGATAATACAATGGGCTTCTTCTGAAAATTGGCCTACGATGACCACAGGTATGTCCACACTGTTTATGATGGATATATGTTCGGCCGTCATATGAGTTGCCATTAATATAATACCATCGACACGCTGATTGAAAAGAGCTTTCAAACCTTCCATCTCACGATTTATATCTTGATTCGTATAGTATATTATGGACTGTAGACCGGATTCATGGATCACTTCATCAATTCCTTTGAATGTTTCATGCGCAGCAAAAGAATCCACTCTGGGTACTATTACACCAACCATGTTGGTACGCTTGGCTTTCAGACTCTGGGCAAATCGGTTCGGTTCGTAATCATGTGCCTTGATGATTTTCTCTAATTTTTCTTTCGTCTTTTGACTGACAGACCCATTATTCAAATACCTTGACACGGTGCTCTTAGATACACCGGCTAATTGACTGATTTTCTCTATATTCATTGGCTTCACCACTTTGAATCATTGAATTTGAACTATATTATACCACACGGAGTTTTTACACTACTGACACACGACGCAGGCACCTGGTCATCTTTATCGCCAAAAAAACAGCCCCCTCAAAGGGGGCTGCTATCAAACCAACTTCTTCTATTTTTCGTCCAGGTTGTAGAAGGATGCAAGCCCTTCATATTTTGCCGTTTCAAACAGTTCATCTTCAATTCTGAGCAGCTGATTGTATTTGGCGACACGATCTGTACGTGATGGCGCACCAGTTTTGATTTGTCCTGCATTAACAGCTACCGCAATATCTGCAATCGTCGTATCTTCAGTTTCTCCGGAACGGTGGGAGATGACTGCAGTGTAGCCTGCGCGCTTCGCCATTTCGATTGCTTCGAACGTTTCAGTCAAAGTACCAATCTGGTTGACTTTGATGAGGATGGAGTTTCCGACACCCTCTTCAATTGCACGTGCCAGCTTCTCGGTATTGGTGACGAAAAGATCATCCCCGACCAATTGCACCTTGGAACCAAGTTTTTCAGTGAGGAGTCTGGTACCTTCCCAATCATTCTCATCCAACCCGTCTTCGATGGATATTATTGGGTATTTTTCAATCATCTCAGCATACCAATTGACCATATCTTCAGAAGTATAGGATTTGCCTTCTCCTTTTAGTTCATACTTGCCTGTTGAGGCGTCGTAGAATTCACTCGAAGCTGCATCCATCGCCAAGCGGATTTCTTCACCTGGCTTATAGCCTGCTCTCTCGACCGCTTCAATGATTGTCGACAAAGCCTCTTCATTGGAACCGAGGTTCGGTGCAAAACCGCCTTCGTCTCCTACACCAGTATTATAGCCTTTTTCACTGAGCACTTTTTTCAAGTTATGGAATATTTCCGTGCCCATGCGCAGGCCTTCCTTGAATGTTTCAGCACCCACAGGCATAATCATGAATTCTTGGATATCCACGTTATTATCCGCGTGCTCGCCTCCGTTGATGATATTCATCATCGGCACTGGAAGTTGGACTGCGCTGAATCCGCCTAGATATTTGTAGAGTGGCTGCCCCATAAAGTCAGCAGCTGCTTTTGCTACGGCCATAGAAACGCCTAGAATAGCGTTTGCACCCAATTTACCTTTATTGGCGGTGCCATCAAGGGCAATCATCATTCTGTCGATCGACACTTGTTCAAGGACACTGAAATCACCCTCTACAAGCTCAGGCCCGATAATTTCATTAACATTTTCAACTGCTTTTTCGACACCTTTACCAAGGAAGCGCGCCTCATCTGCATCCCTCAACTCAACTGCTTCATGCTCTCCTGTTGAAGCACCGGAAGGTACAAGCGCACGGCCGAAGGCACCGCTGTCCGTCAATACTTCGACCTCAACTGTCGGATTTCCTCTTGAATCAAGCATTTCACGTGCGTACACATCTATAATTAATGGCATAACGATATCTCCTTTTTAATTGATTTCTATTTTTATCATTTTCAATCTTATCAGCACAATCTACTCCAAAAGGCTTTTGCCCGTCATTTCTTCCGGCTGTTCCAATCCCATCAATTCAAGTAGGGTCGGCGCCAAATCAGCCAGTCGTCCACTTCCAACCGTAACATCTTCTTTTGTTACGATGACAGGAACCGGGTTTGTAGTATGGGCAGTCATCGGTTCCCCGTCCAAAGTGATGACTTCGTCCGAGTTGCCGTGATCGGCGGTTATGATGGCTGTACCGCCCTGCGCGATGATTTCATCTACAATGGGTCCAAGACATTCATCCACTGCTTCTATTGCCTTGACCGTCGGCTCCATTTTACCGCTATGACCTACCATATCGGGGTTTGCAAAGTTCATGAGGATAAGGTCAAGGTCTTCTTTTCCGAGTTCTTCAAGACAACGTTCCTTCACTTCATAAGCGCTCATTTCAGGCTGTAGGTCATAAGTTGCCACTTTAGGAGAATCTACAAGGACTCTACGTTCTCCCTCAAACTCATCATGCTGTCCACCGCTCATGAAGTACGTTACATGCGGATATTTTTCTGTCTCTGCAATCCTCAGCTGCTTCTTGCCTGCTTTGGAAACCACTTCGCCTATTGTGTTGATGATATCTTCTTTTTCAAAGACTACATCTGCATCCACTTGATCACTGTATTTGGTGAAAGTGACGAATTTCAAATCTTTGATTCGCTTTTCAATATCAAAGCCCATGAATTCCTCATCTGTATATATTTCAGACAACTGGGCTGCACGATCCGGACGGAAGTTAAAGAAAACGATCGCATCTCCGTCGACCACTCCTTTATCATAGCCCTCTTCTGTATCGGATATGATGAATGGTTTGACGAATTCATCGTATTCGCCCTTATCATAGCTTGCCTGGATCCCTTCTTCAGCTGAAGCAAAGCGGGGGGCTTTTCCGTATGTGATGGCATTGTACGCCATTTCTTCGCGATCCCATCGCTTATCCCGGTCCATGGCATAATACCTGCCGCTGACAGTCGCAAATTCCCCGATACCGAGCTCTTTGAAACGCTTCTCCGATTCCCGTACATATTCGATTGCCGAATCCTGTACGACGTCGCGTCCATCCAGAAATGCATGTACATATACTTTTTCGAGGCCTTTTTTCTTTGCGATCTCCAATATTGCGAAGAGGTGTTCATAATGCGAGTGTACACCGCCATCACTGAGCAGACCCATGACATGAAGGGTACTGCCCTTGGTGTTTACGTGATCCATCGTATCCAGCAGTACCTCATTTTCGTAAAAATCCCCATCTTCAATGGATTTATTGATTCTTGTAAGACTTTGATAGACTACGCGCCCCGCGCCAATGTTCAGATGACCGACTTCAGAGTTGCCCATCTGCCCTTCAGGCAAACCTACGTCGAGACCGCAGGCGCTGAGTGCATTATTCGGATATTTCTTGAAAAAGCGGTCATAGTTCGGTTTATGAGCTGCTTTAACAGCATTGCCTTTCACTTCGTCCCTGTTGGCAAAGCCATCAAGTATGATGAGAGCAACTGGTTTAGTCATTTTTAGCACCTTCCAATAGTTGCACGAAAGATTCAGGTTTGAGTGACGCGCCGCCTACAAGAGCGCCGTCAATATGCGCCTGTGCCATGTACTCTTTTATATTTTCCGGTTTGACTGAGCCACCGTACTGGATGCGGATTGCTTCTGCAGTTTCTTCATCATAAAGTGATGCCATCGTCTGGCGGATGACACCGCACATCTCATTTGCATCATCGCTTGTCGCGGATTTCCCTGTGCCTATCGCCCAGATAGGTTCATAGGCGATAACAGAGGTTTTAGCCTGTTCCTTGCTTAGGCCCTCAAACGCTTTGGAAACTTGTTGTTTCACTTTATCTTCTGCCTTACCAGCCTCGCGTTCGTCATCCGTCTCACCACAGCAGATGATCGGCACGATGTCTTTTGAATGGAGCGCATGCGCTTTTTTGTTGATTGCTTCATCAGTTTCATTGAAGTGTTCACGGCGCTCCGAGTGTCCGATGATCACATAATCGACTCCAAGGTCTTGGAGCATCAATGGGGAAACTTCTCCAGTGAAGGCACCCTCATCTTCATAATGGCTATTTTCAGCACCTATGCCGAGCTCCATACCTTTTGCCTTTTCCACGAGCGACGGCAGGTGGATGAATGGCGCGCAGATTGCACTCTCCACTTCAGTTTTGTTTGGCAGTTCGCCGAGTGCATCTATAAATGCCTCACCTTCTGAAATGGTTTTATTCATTTTCCAGTTTCCTGCAATAAATGGGGTTCTCATAATATTCCTCCTTGTTTTTGTATAAGACTCTAAACATTACTTCTCGTCAATTACAGACAAGCCTGGCAATTCCTTACCCTCCAGATACTCGAGTGAGGCGCCGCCACCTGTTGAGATGTGGGAGAAATCATCAGCATAGCCAAGATCCATTGCTGCAGCTGCGGAATCTCCGCCACCGATGATTGTCTTCGCATCTTCAAGTTCAGCAATCGCCTTGCATACACCAATCGTGCCGTGTGCAAAGTTCTCCATTTCAAACACACCCATCGGTCCATTCCATACGACTGTCTTCGCGCCTTGCAGCACTTCTTTAAAGGCAGCGATTGTATCCTCACCGATATCAAGGCCTTCCATGTCGGATGGTATTTCATCGACGCCTACGGTTTTATGTTTGGCATCTGCGGCAAACTCTTCTGCGACGACTACATCCTTTGGCAGAACAATTTTATCTTCTGATTTCTCAAGAAGTTCCTTTGCCAGCTGCACTTTATCTTCTTCAAGGAGCGAGTTGCCTATTTCTTTGCCTTGCGCTTTTAGGAAGGTATACGCCATGCCGCCGCCTATGATTACTTTGTCAGCTTTTTCGAGCACATTTTTGATTACGCCGATTTTATCCGACACTTTGGCGCCGCCTAAAATGGCCACGAATGGGCGCTCCGGCGAATCGATGGCACCTCCGATGAATTCAATTTCCTTCTGCATGAGGAATCCTGAAACTGTTTCGATATTGGATCCGATGCCCACGTTTGAAGCATGGCTTCTATGGGCTGTACCGAATGCATCGTTTACGAAGATATCGCCAAGAGAAGCCCAGTATTTACCCAAGGATTCATCGTTGCCGCTCTCTTTTTTGCCGTCGACATCTTCGAAACGTGTGTTTTCAAACATCAGGACTTCGCCCTCTTTCAAATCATCGATGGCACCTTCAAGCATTTCACCTCTTGTGTGGGGGATGAAATTGACATCCTGCTCAAGCAGTTCCGACAACTTATCAGCGACCGGTTTAAGCGTCTTATCTGCCTTGTCCGCTTCTGTCTTCACTTTTCCCAGGTGGGAGAAAAGTATCACTTTCCCTCCAGCTTCAATGATATGCCTAATTGTAGGCAACGCCTGGACGATACGATTGTCATTGGTGATTTCGCCCTCTGACATCGGAACGTTCAAATCAGCGCGCAGCAATACCTTGCGGCCTTTCAATTGTACATCTTCTACAGTTTTCTTCATGGCTGTGCCTCCTATACTTTTCTGCTCATTCCCATTATACCCATACCACTGTATGAATAAAATAAAAACGGACGGAAAGTCCGCCCGTTCATCTATGATTTACTTCTTATTGGTTGCCATGTGATGAAGTGTTCTGACCAGTTGGGCAGTATAGGACATTTCATTGTCATACCATGAAACGGCACGTACAAGCTGTTTTCCATCCACATCTACAACACGTGTCTGTGTTGTATCGAATAGGGAGCCTTCTTTGATGCCGATGATATCGGAAGAAACGATCTCATCTTCAATATAGCCGAATGATGGATTTGCTGCATCCTTCATCGCCTGGTTCACTTCTTCAACTGAAACATTTTTGCCGAGTACTGCTGTTACTTCTGTAAGGGAACCTGTCTTAACCGGTACACGCTGAGCGCCGCCGTCAAGTTTACCATCAAGTTCAGGCAATACGAGGCCAATGGCTTTTGCCGCACCTGTAGAATTCGGCACTACGTTTTCAGCTGCTGCACGTCCACGACGGAAGTCACCTTTAGCATGCGGGCCGTCCAGTGTGTTCTGGTCAGCTGTATAGGCGTGGATCGTCGTCATGAGGCCACGCTCAAGACCGAACTCGTCATTGAGTACTTTAACGACTGGTGCAAGACAGTTTGTCGTGCAGGATGCAGCTGACACTACTTCCTCCGAACCGTCGAGCACATCTTCGTTGACACCGTAGACGATTGTTTTCATATCGCCTTTGCCCGGAGCTGAAATCAATACTTTTTTAGCACCTGCTTCGATGTGCTTTCTTGCGTCCTGCTCATTAGTGAAGAGACCAGTACACTCAAGTACGATATCAATATCCAAATCTCCCCATGGGAGTTCTGCAGGGTCTTTGACGTTGAAGGATTTCACTTCATTGCCGTTAATCTTCAATCCACCATCGATCGCTTCAACGTCACCTTCGAAACGTCCCTGGCTTGTATCATATTTTATGAGATGTGCCAAGAACTCATCATCTGTAAGATCATTGACTGCCATCAGTTCGATATCTTCATAATTGAGGATTTCCCTGGCTGCGAGTCTACCTATACGTCCAAAACCGTTGATTGCTACTTTAACCATAATTTATGGCCTCCTTGATTTATATATTGAATTAAATTAATCAATCATTCTTCAACAAAAATTCCCCGATGGCCTCATCGATGAACAGAATAGTATTCTTCGGAGCCATCTTCATATACGCACGGACTGCTTCCTTCTTGCTGCTTCCACCTGCCACTGCAAATATTGCTTTCTTTGATGCGAGATCTTCCAACTGGATACCGATGGTTTTGACCTTACGCACGATATCCCCTTCAGCGTTGAAATAGTAGCCGAAGGTTTCACCAACTGCGCAATCGGCTTCCAGCTGGGAGAGGGTGGCCGCTTCCACATTTCTGCGGCGCGCCATCATGAATGCTTCGCCGATGCCGTGCATGACATAGTCAGAACGGCGGTTGAGCTCGGCAATTTCTTTGATGGATGGCTCATCCTTCAAAGATTCGTATACCGAATCCCCTACACTATCAGGCGCATAGAGTACCCGATGCTCGCCACCCGTCGCTTTTGCAAGACGGCTTGCAATCGAGTTCGCCTGGTTGCCCACTTCTTCACCGAGGCCACCCCGGGCCGAAACGAATAGGATATTCTCCTCCGCTGGTTTCAGATATTGGCTCACATTGGCCATCGTCGAACCACCTGCCACGGAAATGATGGCATTGTCGAAGATCATTTTCTGAAATTCTTCGGCCATGAGCTGGGAAAGCTCCTGCTGGAGCTCGGGATCTTCATCAGCATCCCCCCGGATGATATGGCAACCTTGCAGATTATATTGCCGCTGAAGCTTAAGGGCCAGTCCGGAACGCCGATCAAGTGTTGTCATGAACGGTGAAAGTTCATCCAATACTTCAATACCCGTTTGGGAAATCGATATTCCTTTTTTATCGATATCGATCAGATCCAAATCATGTAATGCATCGACTTCCTTACGTAAAACCCTCTCGGTCATATTAAGTTGCCTTGCAAGTGGCCGTCGACCTATCGGTTGGTATGTCCTGATTTGTTTCAGGATGGTTGAACGCTTCTGCAATTCCGACACTACTTCCGGTGCGATACGCTTCTGGATGTCTAAAAGTTTTTGCCACATGAGTTTCGATACCTCACCATCATGAGACGTATTGCGTCCCACACGGGACAAAAATAATTACATTCTAAATATATCATAAATATTCAGGAATGCAATTATTCGGCTTCAGCTATTTTATCGTACCCAGATACTCCTTAAGGTAATCATAGACGTAGACAAAATCAATGATGCCTTCTTGAATAACCTGACTTTTATGGCACAAGACCGGGACGCGCATCATATACGCCTCCTGCAGGGCATCGTCTTCATCGATATCTATCGCCGTCATCTTGACATCGCTATATCTCAATTCAGACAAGGCAAGCTTGATCTGCTCCATCCCTTCGTCACAAAGCGGACATCTATTCCTCGTATAATATACCAATTCGAGCATACTCATACCTCTTTCTTCTTCAATTTCTTCCTTATGGTCTGCAGAACCTGATCCGCCATTTCTGTACTGATGATGCCGGTTGCGATCGCCAAGGAAATAAGCGCAGCTTCAAATCCATATTCGAGGGCCGTCATATACTCCTGCAGCACAATCTGCCGCATTGAATCGTATGCCATGCCTCCTGGAACAAGTGGGATGATTCCGCATGTAATGTACAGAATGACAGGCATCTTCTGACTTCTCGAATTCAAGAGTGCCACTGCCGATAGAACGAGAGCGCCGATATAAGAGGCAAGAACAAGGTCGGCACCCCCTTCTCTCAATATATAGAACACCATCCAACCGACTGCGCCGGTCAGCCCACATCTGATGATGGCGGCCCGTGGCGCATTGAAAAGTACGCCGAATCCTGCAGAAGCAAAAAAGCTAAGGATGAATTGATACACGTAAATCATCAGCAGCCTCCTAGATCATCAAAAATACAAGACCCACACCAGCACCGATCGCAATGGCCGTCAGTGCTGCTTCAGTGCCTTTCATGATACCGGCCATCAAATGCCCCCGGATCATCTCACGTATTGCATTTGTAATGAGAACACCAGGCACAAGCGGCATTACACTGGCGATGATGATGGTATCAAGCATAGTGCCAAAACCTGTATCGACAAAAAATATAGCCGTCAGCGCGATATATAGGGAGGCGAAGAATTCTGTAAAGAATTTAACTTTAGTGTAGCGGAGGATGCCTTCCATCACAAAGACTCCCCCTGCGCCCCCGACGAAGGCAGCAGGCAGGTCAGCCACCACACCGTCGAACAGCAGCAGGAACATCATTCCTATGATGCCTCCCGATAATATGGTCAGCCAAAACGGGAAGAATCTGCTGTCATGTATCGCCTCCATACGGCGCAAAGCCTGGTCGAGTGGCATCCCTGCAGAAATGCGTCTCGAAAGCTCATTCACTGCCACAACCTTCTCCAGATTATTTGCCCTTTCCTCAATGCGCAGCGTCTGGGTCAGTGCATAATCGTTCAAAGAAAAAATAATGACCGTGGGAGTTGCGAACACTTGAGCATTTTCTATACCGTAACTGGATGCGATCCGCATCATCGTATCCTCTATACGGTAAGTTTCCGCTCCACTTTCCAACAGCATCTTGCCACAATTGATGACGATATAAAAAACATCGCGCACAAAATTTTCGCTAAGGACTTTTTCTGGAGCTTCTATGATCTCAAGTTCGCCACTCACACGGCCACCTCTATTTACACCCCCGGAGAGGATCGAACTCCCATCTCAAGAACCGGAATCTTACGTGTTATCCATTACACCACGGGGGTATGATAAAATTAATATCATTCTTCATAAAGCCTTTTTCAGTATAGCAATAAACTTGAATAAATTAAAGGCCTAATTTAATCTTTATACCAGAAACGTTTTCTTTTGACCTTATTTGACTAATGTGGTATAAATGAATTAGCCAATTAAGAGTACTATAATATCAGGAGGTAACACAATGAATTTAATCCCTACAGTTATTGAACAGACGAACCGCGGAGAACGCGCCTACGACATCTATTCCAGGTTGCTCAAAGACAGGATCATCATGATCGGTACGGGCATCGATGACAACGTGGCGAACTCCGTCGTCAGCCAACTGCTTTTCCTGCAGGCCCAAGATCCAGATAAAGATATTTTCCTCTATATCAACTCTCCTGGTGGCAGCGTGACTGCAGGCATGGCAATCTATGATACAATCCAGCACATCAAACCTGATGTACAGACCATCTGCCTTGGCATGGCCGCTTCAATGGGTTCATTCCTGCTTGCAGCAGGGGCAAAAGGCAAGCGCTTCGCCCTGCCGAACGCTGAAGTGATGATTCACCAGCCACTTGGTGGTGCGCAAGGTCAGGCTACAGAAATTGAAATAGCGGCCAAGCATATATTGAGAACACGCGAAAAACTCAACAAGATCCTTGCAGAACGCACGGGCCAAACGCTCGATAAGATTGAAACGGATACCGATCGCGACTTCTTCATGACAGCGGAAGAAGCCAAAGAATATGGTTTGGTTGATGACGTAATGGAGCCTGAAAAATTACAGGGCTAAAATTATTGGGAAAGGGATGGAATATCAATATTCCATCCCTTTTTCTATTTCCCATTGCATAACTCTCAGGCAAAATTTTAAATTTCCGGATTATCATCACTACAGACAGGCTATAATGGTATTAAGGAGCGTGATGACATGAATGTATTAATTACAGGTGGATCTGGTTTTGTAGGATCAAGACTGACAAAAATTCTCCGAGAGGAGAATGACCATGTGTATATATTGACACGAAGCGACAGAAAATCAGAACATCCTTTCGTACACTTCATCAAATACAATCCTGACGACCCGTCAGACGACAGATGGATGCAGGATTTGCCATTAAAAGTCGATATCATCTATAACCTGGCGGGAGCCTCACTCCAGGAGAAATGGACGGATTCCCACAAGACGGCCATTTATGAATCCAGGATGAAAGTGACCCGCATGTTGCGGATGTGGGCTGAGCAGGCTGAAATCACTCCTCAGGTCCTCGTAAACGCCAGTGCAATAGGCTATTATCCAGTCAGCGAGAAGGTCCAATATGACGAAGGTGATGCCTTTGCCGAACACGATTTCCTATCCGAGGTGGTTGTGGCATGGGAGGCTGAAGCCAGGAAGTTTGAAGCTCTTGGAACCCGTACCGTCTTCACGCGGTTTGGCCTGATTCTCGATAAGGACGAAGGCGCCCTACCCAAAATGGCCCTGCCATATAAGATGGGAGTGGGCGGTCCCATCGGAAGCGGAAACCAATGGTACAGTTGGATCCATATAGAGGATCTGTTGAATGCCCTGTTGTTCGTGGGCGTGCATTCGGAAATTTCAGGCCCGGTCAATCTTACTGCCCCAATGCCACTCAGACAAAAACATTTCTCCAAATATTTGAGCACCGCACTCGGAAAACCCGACTTTTTCCATACACCTTCATTTCTGATCGAAAAGCTTTTGGGTGAACAGTCCATGCTCATATTGAAAGGGCAATACGTGCTCCCGGAAGTACTGATGGAAAATGATTTTAAATTCCTCTTTCCTACACTGGAAATTGCACTTGAAGATCTATATGGCTAATAAAATGAAGAAAGCGTGCACCAAAGTGCACGCTTTCTTCGTTAAAAAGTGATTTCTTCACCGCTTCTCACCTGCTCCGCTATCTTATCCAGTTTCCTTAGACGATGATTCACCCCGGACTTCGATATCGGACCTGTCGACATCATCTCCCCTAGCTCCTTCAAGGAAACTTCCTGGTGCTCAACCCTCAATTTCGCGATTTCCCTAAGGCGTTCGGGCAACTCTTCAAGCCCTATTTCTGAAGCGATGAAATTGATGTTCTCAACTTGACGCATCGCAGCGCTGATCGTTTTATTCAAGTTTGCTGTTTCACAGTTCACCAGACGATTTACAGAATTGCGCATATCCCTGACAATCCGTATATCTTCAAATTTCAAAAGTGCCTGGTACCCACCGATCAGGCTAAGGAATTCTGCAATCTTTTCGGCTTCTTTGAGATAGGTGATGTAGCCGCGTTTTCTTTCAATGAATTTCGCATTCAGCTCATAACCATTCATTAACTCAGTCAGATTTCTGGCATGCTCCTCGTACAAGGAGAATATCTCCAGATGATAAGCTGAGGTTTCCGGATTATTCACCGATCCGCCGGCAAGGAACGCACCCCTCAGATAGCTTCTGATGCAGCACTCCCTCTCTTTGATATCTGCACTGATGGCATGTTCAAGCAGACCATCCTTCATGATTTCCAAGTCTTCCAGTACTTTCTTACTTTCCTTCTTTATCCTTGAAATGTAAACGTTATTTTTTTTCAGTTTCATTTTCTTACGGACCAGAAGTTCTATCTCAACTCCGTACGTAGTCCGGATCAATGAGAAAATCCGGCGCGCAATCGCCGCATTCTCAGTCTGTATATTAATGATCCATTGTCCATTGGAATGGCTGAGTGCCCCGTTCATTTTGATGAGCGCTGAAAGCTCACTTTTCATACAGCACGTATCCACTTCGATTCTGGTCAATTCATTCTTCATCTCAGAAGCAAATGACATGCGATCACGCCCCATTCTATTTTTTCCTATACTGCAACGTACTGATTTCCCTAAGCGCAATATCATAGATCATCTGCGCCAGTATTTTATTGTTGTGCCGTACTGCACCTTCTTCATCGATCTGGACAAGGCGGTGGTCTGTCATTACTTCAACTTCCATCTGTCTGAGCCTCTCTCTGTCACTCTCGACGATCTCCATATCATTTTCATGGTAATAATTAGATATGCGGCCTTTGATATCTTCCTCATTCAAAATAATGAAGTCTGCAATATTCTGGCCGACGTGGTGATGGATCGCTTCAAGATGATCTGCAGCGCTGTAATCTATCGTTTCGCCAGCCTGAGTCATGATGTTTGAAATATAGACCTTAATGCCGCGCGCTTTAATTATCGCTTCCTTCATGCCCTCAGGTATCAGGTTGGGGATGATGCTCGTATACAGGCTCCCCGGTCCAAAGACGATGACGTCAGAAGACTCTATGGCTTCTATGGCCTCGGGGGTTGCTACGGTATCGTCCGGAATCAAATACATTTCTTCTATCTTCTGTCCAACTTCCGGAATATAGCTCTCCCCGACGATAATCGAGTTGTCAGCCATGCGTGCAGCCAGTTCCGGACTGATATTGGTCGATGGAATGACGGTACCCCTGACGTTCAGTATCTTGCTTAATTCCTTTACTGCCACGGCAAAGTCACCGGTCATATCATACATCGCAGCCAGCATGAGATTGCCGAGTGCGTGACCATCGAGTGCATCCTTATTGAAGCGGTAAGAAAAGAGATTATCCAATTTCGTCTCCACTTCACTGAGTGCACTCATTACATTTCTGATGTCCCCTGGTGCCGGCATATCAATCTTATCGCGGATGAGCCCGGTCGAGCCGCCGTCATCTGCTACAGAAACAATGGCAGTTATATCCACCGGATATCTTTTCAGGCCTCTGGCTAAAACACTCAGCCCGGTGCCGCCCCCGACCACTGTAATCTTAATCTTCTTCATGTTCTACACCTTCTACCGGTGCATCTCTGTGAACTGCCCGGATGGTAAAATTAAAGTCCTCACTCAGGTCTTCTGTGAGCTTCTCTGCAAGCGTTACAGACCGATGCTTGCCACCTGTGCATCCGATGGCGATGACCAGTTGCGCTTTCCCCTCTTTTATATATTGGGGGATCATATATTTAAGGAGATCATACAGTTTTTTATAGAACTTTTTGGTCTCCTTCCATTTCATGACGTAGTCCGATACCGGTTCATCAAGTCCTGTCAACGGCCTCAGGGCATCAATATAATGGGGATTCGGCAGAAAACGCACATCGAACACCAAATCCGCATCGATTGGCAGGCCATGCTTAAAGCCAAAGCTCAGCACATTTATATTAAAGGCTGGACTGTTTTCTCCAGAGCATTTTTCGAACATCAGGTTCCTTAATTCTTTTGGAGTTGTTTCGGTCGTGTCGATGATATGGGAGGCATGGCCGCGCAGAACACTCAGAAGTTCACGTTCCTTCATGATTGCGTCCAACAAGACCATCTCTCCATCAAGCGGATGTGCCCGTCGGCTTTCTTTATAGCGTGAGACGAGGCGGTTGTCGTCTGCATCCAGGAATATTATTTCCAGGGCAATATCCGGATGATCCCTCAGCTGTTCTATTTCATCAAGTAGCTGGTCAAAGAACTCTTTACCCCTGAGGTCTATGCCCAAGCCGACCTGGTCCATCTGACCTTCTGTCGTTTCCATCAATTCCAGAACTTTTTTGAGCAGAATCGGAGGAAGATTATCAATGCAGAAATACCCCATGTCTTCAAGCGCTTCAATCGCTACAGACTTTCCGGCCCCGCTCATGCCTGTCACTATACTCAGTTTTTTCATAGATCCACATCCTCTTAAGCGTTAATTGCCTCTTTCAATTAAACCATCTCGCATCTTCTCCCGCAACACTCAGTAAGTTTCCTGTCTCTAGGACTCTATTAAAAAAACCCAGGGTGACCTGGCCGATGGCAGTTGGATAAGACATCCTACTGCCATTGGCCCAAAACCCTGGGGTAGTCTTCCTATTTGCTTTCCTGCATATCTCCAAGCTTCTCGATATAGTGCTGGGCGTTCTGGGCAGCTATACTGCCGTCCCCGGTTGCTGTGACGATCTGACGTAGGGTCTTGTTACGCACGTCTCCAGCTGCAAAGATGCCTGGGACTGATGTCTCCATTTCATCATTGGTGACTACATATCCCATTTCATTCAAGATGCCCAAACCTTCAAATGGTGCAGTCAATGGCTTCATGCCCACATAGACGAAGACGCCATCTGCTTCAAAGTCGTACGTTGAGCCTGTATTCTTATCAAGCAGCGTTACGCTCTTCACTCTACCGTCGCCGTTGATGGACTGGATCTCAGTATCCCAGATGAAATCCATCTTGTCGTTTTTGAACGCACGGTCTTGGAGGATTTTTTGAGCGCGCAACTGATCGCGCCTATGCACTACAGTTACTTTGCTTGCGAATTTCGTCAGGAAGACCCCTTCTTCTACTGCAGAATCCCCGCCGCCGATTACAACGAGTTCCTTCTCCTTGAAGAAAGCGCCGTCACATACTGCGCAATAGCTTACGCCGCGGCCGCCGAGTTCTTCTTCACCCTCGACTCCGACCTTCTTATATTCGGCACCTGTCGTTATGATGACAGTGCGCGTGTAGATATCTTCATTGCCCGTTTTAAGCACTTTGACATCTCCCTGATCTTCGATGGATTTGATGTCGCCATATTTATATTCGGCACCAAACTTTTGGGAGTGCTCAAACATTTTCGTGGATAATTCAGGACCTGTTATGAAATCAAATCCAGGAAAGTTCTCAACTTCTTCCGTATTCGCCATCTGTCCACCCGGCATACCGCGTTCAAGCATCACTGTCTTAAGGTTTGCCCTGGAAGCATAGACAGCAGCTGTCATTCCTGCTGGTCCTGCACCGATGATGACGACGTCATAAATATTTTTTTCTTCAGTCATGGTAAAAACTCCTTTTCCGTATTATCAGCTGCTAAATATTATAAAGGGATATTTACATTATTTCATCATTTCTGCTCGATATGCCCCAATGCCTTATTCAAACGGTACAGTGAAGTGCCGAATGTCTCGACGAGATATTTTTTGGTGAACTTCCTTTCGCGCTTATGGAAATACATTGCCGCAGCTGCAAAGGCATCAATATCTTCCAACTCCACTTTCTGCTCATACAGTTCGTGAAATAGTTCTATCCAAGACATCTGGTCCTCTTCATCCGTAAAGCCGGCTTGCGACAGTGCCTCCAGTCCTTTATGCATCCGCCCCAGCCTGACCAGTTTAAGTCCCTGGAAAAGGAATGAGATATACAATTTCTCGTAATCTTCCAGATTTTCAATCGTATCCCACACATCATGACCCAGTATGACGTCCCTCGGGACGACATTGTAGATCTTATAGAGGCCTAGAAGGCGTCTGTACGGATCGTCATCCTTCAAGTAGGCAGTTTCTATCTCTGTTACCTTCTCAGATGCCCTATGACGGTTCCAGGGGCTATATATTTCCCTTACCTGATGAAACGTCTGCATACGATTCCAGAACATCCTGGATTCTTCCGCACGACCAGTATGATAGCTTGCATGGCTCAATGCATGGAGCAGCTGGAAACTGATGAACGACTGCTTTTTGAATAAAGGATAAAGAAGCTCGTATGACCTTTCGTACTTCTGAAGGAAATTGAGCACGAGTCCCACCTTGAACCGGGCATCATCATCCAATGGTTGCACCACTTCCAATTTTTTAAGGAATTCATTGAATTTATCCTCTTCCCCCGTATGATAGTACAAGAGCGTCATATGGCTCAATGCATGCATATCCGTGCGATCTTCCAGAAATAGCTGCTCCAATAGTTCGTGCGCTTCATCATAACGGTTCAGGAATAGGAGCGCCATGGCCTTCTGATTTCTGAATTCGCGTTCCTTCCGGATGTCTTCAGGTACTGTGGATAGAAATTCCAGAGCCTCTTCTATCCTGGCGTTCATAAAGAGATGCTGGAAGAGATGCTGGGCTGTAAATCTCGCCGCTTCCCGCTCCACCTCTTCTTCATCATGAATACTCACTTCGAACATCTCTTCCAGTTCCTCATCATAGCCGGAGTCCGGCTCATATTTGACATACTGCACACCAAACAGAAACGCCTTATTCGCATCATTGCTGATGATGTAAAGCTGACTCAATATAAAATAAAATTCAGCATCATACTGATGCTGAATGAATGCGTTGATCAATATATGTTCAGCTTCTGCACCGCGGCCATTTTCAGCAAGCAAGTATGCATACTGGGACAGATATGCCAGATTATTCCGGTCAAGTTCATAGGCTTTCTGAAAGCTCCTGAGCGCCTCTGGTTTTTTATTCTGTTCTGTTTTCTTCAGACCTTGATTAAAATGGAATTCTCCATTCTGATCGAACGGAATCACTTTCCTAGTCATTATCCATACTCCTTATTATAAGCGGATTGCCGTAAGCTGCCGAGTGGTCGGGGACATCTTTTGAAACGACGCTTCCCGCCCCTATTACAGCATGGTTGCCGATACTCACCCCCGGCAAAATAGTGACGTTTGCACCCACCATAGTATCATGCCCGATGTACACATTCCCGAGACGATACTCATCCACGAGGTATTCATGAGTCAATATCACTGTATTATACCCGATTATACTGTTTTTGCCAATGTGGATGCGCTCTGGATGCATCAGGTCCGGCATGGCTTTGTAGGCAAGGGAAACGTTCTCCCCAAGCTTCATACCGAGCCCTTTCCTGTATAGTACATGCTTCCATCTGGTCGAGGGACAAAACCGGCCAAGTTCGATTATGATGAAGTTCTTGGCAACTTTTATGCGTGAGACTGTCCTATATAGATGCCACAGCGGATTTATCGCACCCGCCTTGAATTTTTCAAGTTTCCTCATTTGCGTCTTCCTTTATAGATGCCTTGTACCTCCCGGTATTTCGGCAACTTATATTTCATTTCCCTATAGATCCAGACACCCGCTGCCACAACAATCAGGATGATTGAAATCAACTGTGCGGTACGCAGCTGTTCCCCTATCATCAAACTATCTGTGCGCATTCCCTCTATGAAGAAACGGCCGAGCGAATAATACATCAAGTATAGAAGGATGGTCTGGCCCACTTTCAGTTTTGGACGGAGCATGAGGAGAAGGATGAAGCCTATTATATTCCATACGGATTCGTACAGAAATGTAGGGTGGTAGTACGCACCGTCTATAAACATTTGGTTGATGATCCAGTCTGGAAGCATCAAGGATTCCAGGAAGTTTCTGGAGACCTCTCCCCCATGCGCCTCCTGGTTCATAAAGTTTCCCCAACGGCCTATAGCCTGTCCCAAAATAAGGCTCGGGGCCGCAATGTCCGCCAACTGAAAGAAACTGAAGCCTTTAACCCGGCAGTAGACGATACCAGCGATGAAGCCACCGATCAATCCTCCATGAATCGCCATACCCCCTTCATTGATCAGGAGTATGGAAAATGGATTCTGGCTATAGTATTCCCATTGGAAAATAACATAATATAATCTTGCACCTATAATTGAAGCAATGATGATGTAGAACATCAAATCCATGAAAAGTCCTTCAGGAAGACCTTTTCGATTTGCTTCACGGTCTGCTATGTAGTATCCAAGCAGCATGCCGGCTGCTATGATGATGCCATACCAGTGGATTCCTATCGGGCCGAGTTCAATTGCGATCGGGCTGAACGGCGCGCTATAGATCATCAATCATCCCTCCGTTGATTTGGATTTGACGGTTCAGACGGTCATTGAATTCCTGGGCTGCATCATACCCCATATACTGCATGCGATAATTCATGGCAGCCACTTCAATGATGCCCGCCAGGCTACGCCCCGGACGGATGGGGATGGTCTTCTGGTCGATTTCGGTATTCAAGATCCTCAGCTTATTCTGATCCAGGCCGAGACGTTCATAAGTTTTTCCCTTCTCCCAGACCTCAAGATTCACATTGAGCATGACGCGCTTCTCCTCCAGGATGCTCCCCGCTCCAAACAGCGTCATCACATTAATGATGCCAAGGCCGCGTATCTCAAGCAGATTGCGTATGATCGGCGGTGAAGCACCCATCAGTACATTCTTCGACACTTCTTTTATCTCAACATTATCATCAGCTACGAGCCTATGACCATTCTTGACAAGTTCCAGCGCCGTCTCGCTTTTTCCGACGCCACTTTCTCCGGTGATCAGGACACCGATACCATATATATCCACCAGTACGCCATGCATGTTGGTTTCTGGCGCCAAGGCTTTTTCCAGATGATTGGAGATTCTACTCGTAAAATTAGTCGTGTTGTCTTCAGTGACCAGAAGAGGAATTCGGCTTTGGTTGCACGCTTCTATAAATTCAAGCGGCGGATTCAGATTACGTGTGATGATGATGCAAGGCGTTTCTTTACGGCACAACTTTTTCGGCCGATCTTCCCTTTCTTCTTCCGTAAGCATTCTCTCAAAGAATGAAATTTCCGTCATCCCAAGTATCTGTATGCGGTCGGATGAATAATGGGAAAAATAACCTGCCATCTCAAGGCCCGGACGCGAGACATCGATATTGGTGATTTCCTTGTTGATGCCATCATTCCCGGAAATCAATTTCAGTTGAAATTCGTCTATGATCTTTTTAACTGTGAGCATTGGGTCACCTCAGACATTTAATAATTTAACTATAAAGAATCGAGCTGCCCTTTTCAATGAAACGGAACTTGATTACATGGGGCAATTTTTCAACTATATACAAAAACACACTATAGCCCGGCAATTGCTGGACTATAGTGTGTTCTTTAACTGCGGTGCAGTGTAACACTGCCAAATTTGGTTCCCACTTCAAGAAGCAGTGCTTCTTCTTCCGTATCATTGAGGAGCATCAATTCCTTGAACCCGATATCCTGCGATTTCATGAATCTGACATTCAGGTCCGGAGGATAATTGATCTGCCCGATGACGGTGCTCAAGCGTCCTTCCACAGCGCGTGCGTGCGGGATGTTTATGTTGATACTGCCCATGTTGGCATTGACTGTGGCTGACTCGGTCCCTGGCTCCAAGGAAACATTCACTGAGCCATTTGAAGATATTGTAATATCTTTTGCATTCAACTTATCGGTATTGATTGTCCCAAGCATGGAAACCATCTCTATCGATCCATGGGAACCTGCTTTAACGGTTATATCGCCCCTTGAGGTTCTGATGAATGCATTGCTGCTCACTGCATCTTCGATGGAGACATTGCCATTCAAAAGATCGATTGTGAGATCATTGAAGGATTGGGATTCAATCTGAACATTGCCGTTAGACCCTGAGATTATCAGGCGTCTGAGCGTTTCCCGATTCACCTGTAGTTCAATATTCACCCGGGCTGTACGGATGTCTGAGACGATGAGCAGTTCTTCATTCTTGACTTCACAGATGATGTCCTGGAAATAATTACGTTGCTTATCAAGTTTTCTATAGAAAGGAGTGACTTCAAATCTCGCTGTAGTGGAGCCATCTGTTGGCACAACCTTGATATTGCCGTTCGCAATATCGATTGATACATTCGAATAGTCGTCCTCGACCGTTTCGATGAGACGATTTTTTGAACCTTGTGTAAACATTGCATCAATGGAACTGTTTTTGACACTGTCGAATGCCTTCTCGAAAGTGCGGTAGACTTGTGCAGTCTGCTTCTGCCCTTCCATTTTGTTTTTGACTTGATTCAATGCTTCATTGGCCTTTTCTGGATTTACATACTTCTGAAATTCATCCATGAATTGGTTGAGGATATCCTTCGATCCATTTTTAGTCGAGCGGTTTCGATTGGCCCCATCTTCTTTTGTGTCCTGTACCGGATCATCCTGTTTCTCTTTGGATTCTATAGCTTCCATTAAACGGATTGCTTCTTCTGACGTGATTTTTCCTTCTTCCAACATTTTCAGAATGCGGTCTTTGTTATCCATTTCAATCCCCCTGATGGTTTCTGTCCAACCATTTTTTTAGGTGCTGTCCCGTATAGCTTTTCGGTTCTGCCATTACGTCCTGGATTGAGCCGCTGACTACGATGGTGCCTCCCCCATCGCCGCCTTCCGGGCCAAGGTCGATGACATGATCGGCCACTTTTATGACATCGAGGTTATGTTCGATGACAATGACGGTATCCCCATTATTGACAAGACGCTGGATCACGGTGATCAATTTGCCTATATCCTCCGAATGAAGGCCAGTAGTGGGCTCATCCAATATATACAGCGTTTTTCCCTCAGATCGTCTGTGCAGTTCGGAAGCGAGTTTGACCCGTTGCGCCTCCCCGCCCGACAATGTCGTAGCAGGCTGACCCAATCGTACATAGCCAAGCCCCACATCAAGCAATGTTTTCATCCTGCGTTTGATCTTCGGGATATTTTCGAAGAAATAATAAGCTTCTTCCACTGTCATCTGCAGGACATCTGCGATGCTCTTATCTTTATATTTAACTTCCAGCGTCTCTCTATTATAACGCTTTCCATCGCATACTTCACATGGTACGAATACATCGGGCAGAAAATGCATTTCTATTTTGATGATGCCGTCACCTTTACAGGCTTCACACCTTCCACCTTTGACGTTGAAGCTGAACCGTCCTTTTTGGTACCCTCGCACTTTTGCTTCGTTCGTCTGGGCGAAGACATCCCTGATTGTGTCGAATACACCTGTATAAGTTGCAGGGTTACTGCGAGGTGTACGGCCAATCGGGGACTGGTCGATATCGATTATCTTCTCGATGTTTTCTGCGCCTCTTATCTCTTTATGGTCCCCGGGTATCTGTTTTGATTTATACAACTGAGTATGAAGTCCTTTATAGAGGATTTCATTGATCAGAGTACTTTTGCCCGACCCCGAGACTCCTGTGACCACATTCAAAACTGACAGCGGAACTTTTACGTTGAGATTCTTTAAATTGTTCTCTTTGCCTCCGCGTACCTCCAGCACCTTTTTCATGTCAGGTTTGCGGTACTCAATCGGCAGTGGAATTTCCTTCTTGCCACTCAAATATTGACCGGTGATCGAATCTTCATTCGCCATCACTTCTTCCGGTGTACCTTGAGCCATTATACGTCCACCATGCTCTCCTGCTCCAGGGCCAATGTCAATGAGGTGGTCACTTGCAAGCATAGTATCTTCATCATGCTCCACCACAATCAGAGTATTGCCGAGGTCGCGCATGTCCTTGAGGGTGTTGATCAGGCGATCATTATCCCTTTGGTGAAGTCCAATCGAAGGCTCATCAAGTATATACAGTACTCCACTGAGTCTTGATCCAATCTGTGTCGCAAGACGTATGCGCTGCGCTTCACCCCCGGAGAGTGTACCACTCCGCCTATTCAGCGTCAGATAGTCCAGGCCGACATTATGAAGGAATGACAGGCGCTCATACACTTCTTTAAGGATCGGTGCCGCAATTTTTTTGTTTTGTTCAGACAGGGAGAGTCCATCAAAGAAATCTATCGCTTCTTTGACCGGTTGATCCACAGCCTGGCCTATGTGCCGCCCTTCTATTTTTACAGCAAGGGCTTCTGCATTCAGTCGGTATCCCTCACATGTCTTACACGTGATTTCCCTCATATATCTGCTCATTACATCCCTTGTGTAATCAGATGGGCTTTCCTTGTAGCGCCGTTCGATATTATTTATGATTCCTTCATAAGGCATCTTGCGGTTGCGGACTATACCGTTGCTTTGGGTGAACCTGTAGTTGACCACTTCGCCTTTAGATCCATGCAGTATCAGGTCCTTTTCTTTCTTCTTGAGATCTTTAAAGGGGACATCCATATCTATACCAAAATGCTCGCAAGTCTGTCTGAGCAACGTTGGATAATAGTCGGAGCTGATTGGTTGCCATGGGAGAAGTGCCCCCTCCTTTAATGTTAGGCTTGCATCAGGAATGACGAGTCGTTCATCCACTGCCATTTTCATGCCCAGGCCATCACAGTCCGGACACGCTCCGTACGGGGCGTTGAAGGAGAACAGTCTAGGTTCCATTTCAGATATGGTGAAACCACATATTGGACAGGAGAAATGTTCGGAAAAATGCATGTCTTCCCCATCAATGACATTGACGGTAATGTTCCCTTCCCCTTTTTCCAGTGCAGTCTGCATCGAATCGCTCAAGCGCGCTTCAATGCCTTCGCGGATGGCAAGCCGGTCGACGACCACGTCCACATCATGCTTTTTGTTTTTTGAGAGTTCCGGTACGGATTCGATGTCATACATTTCCCCATCTACAATGACCCGGGCATACCCTTCTCTAGCCAAATCTTCAAATATCTTTTCATGCAACCCTTTACGCCCCTTTATGACAGGGGCAAAAAGCTGTACCTTAGTCCTTTCCTGGAGCTCCATGACCCGGTCGACCATCTCTTGAACGGTCTGGGACGTGATTTCGACGCCATGGATTGGACAGAACGGGGTGCCTGCCCTTGCATAAAGCAGTCTGAGGTAATCATATATCTCAGTAATCGTAGATACGGTTGACCTTGGATTGTTGCTTGTCGTTTTCTGATCGATGGAAATCGCAGGTGACAATCCTTCTATCGAATCTACGTCTGGCTTCTCCATCTGTCCCAGGAATTGCCTGGCATAGGAACTCAACGATTCCACGTAGCGTCGTTGGCCCTCAGCATAGATGGTGTCGAACGCTAAGGAGGACTTCCCGGAACCGGATAGTCCGGTCATGACCACCAGGCTGTCCCTTGGGATGTCGACATCGATGCCTTTTAAGTTATGCTGTCTTGCACCCCTTACACTGATATACTTGTTCTTCAAAATATCACCCTTCTGCTTTCAATTCGAATAGTGCGTCCCTGAGTTCTGAAGCGGTTTCGAAATCGAGGTCCTTGGCAGCCTGTTTCATATCTTCTTCAAGCTGAGCCATCAATTTCTCTTTGTCCTTTTTCGTCATCTTGGTCTTCGTACGCTTATCCGATCCGTCACTTCTGCTTTCTTTCTTAACTTCCACTTCCGCACTGATCGAATCTCGTACTTCTTTCTGTATAGTCTGAGGTGTAATGCCGTGTTGTTTGTTATATTCAATTTGAATTTCGCGTCGTCTTGCGGTCTCTTCGATGGCGTAGTTCATCGAATCGGTCATTTTATCCCCATATAGGATGACGTGTCCTTCACTGTTACGGGCTGCACGACCGATGGTCTGGACAAGTGACCGACTTGAACGCAGGAACCCTTCCTTGTCGGCATCCAATATTGCGACGAGCGAAACTTCAGGAATATCCAGACCTTCCCGGAGTAGGTTGATTCCAACCAGTACATCGTGGACGCCCATCCTGAGTTCCCTGATTATTTCAATGCGTTCAAGCGTCTTGACTTCGGAATGCAGATATTGAACCTTTATTCCGGATTCTTTTAGATAGGCAGTCAAATCTTCTGACATTTTCTTAGTCAGTGTTGTGATCAGGACACGTTCATTCTTCTCGGTCCGGGTCACAATCTCCTCAAGCAGGTCATCAATCTGGTGTTCCGTCGGTCGGACATCGATAGTAGGGTCCAGCAATCCAGTCGGCCTTATGATTTGCTCGACCATCTTCTCAGTATGCTCCATTTCGTATGGTCCAGGTGTTGCTGAGACATAAAGCAACTGCTGGGTTTTCGCCTCAAATTCTTCAAATTTCAAAGGCCTGTTGTCGAGTGCACTCGGTAATCTGAATCCATGGTCCACTAAAACTTTCTTTCTTGCCTGGTCTCCGTTATACATACCCCTTATCTGCGGCACGCTGACGTGGGACTCATCTATCATGACCAGGAAGTCATCGAAATAATCAAGCAGTGTGTATGGGGTCGAACCCATGGGGCGCAGTGTCAGATGGACAGAATAGTTTTCTATCCCTGAGCAGAAGCCCATTTCCCGCATCATTTCCAAGTCATAGTTTGTCCGCTGTTCGAGTCGTTGTGCCTCAAGCAGCTTGTTATCATCACGCAAAATCTTAAGTTGCTCTTCAAGCTCTTTTTCTATGCGGCCGATGGCCACTTTCATCTTTTCCTCGCGCGTGACGAAGTGAGAGGCGGGAAAGATTGCGATATGCTCGCGCTCCGCCAATACTTCACCAGTCAGATAGTCCACTTCCCTGATGCGGTCTATTTCATCGCCAAAGAATTCAACGCGCACGCATTGCTCATCCCGTGAAGCTGGGAATACTTCGACAATGTCTCCCCGCACCCTGAAAGTACCCCTTCTGAAATCAATATCATTTCGTGAATACTGGACATCCACGAGCTTACGCAGAAACTCATTACGGTCCATCTGCATTCCAACCCGTGCGCTTACCACCATATCACGGTATTCTTCCGGGTTACCGAGACCGTAGATGCAGCTGACAGATGAAATGATGATCACATCGTCGCGCTCAAACAACGCACTCGTTGCAGAGTGCCGCAATTTATCTATTTCATCATTAATCTGTGCATCCTTCTCTATGAAGGTATCCGTTTGAGGCACATAAGCTTCAGGTTGATAATAATCATAGTAACTCACAAAGTACTCTACCCTGTTATTCGGGAAGAATTCCTTGAATTCGCTGTATAGTTGTCCTGCCAAAGTTTTATTGTGTGCAATTATTAAAGTCGGTTTCCCCACTTTTTCAATCACTTTACTCATGGTATATGTTTTCCCGGTGCCTGTCGCACCGAGTAGTGTCTGATGTCTATTTCCGGACTTGATCTGTTCTGTAATCTCTTCTATCGCCTTTGGCTGATCGCCGGCAGGCTCAAATTTGGAGACCACTTCGAATTTGGCCATTCATTCTTCCCCCATTAATATGTTCGTAGACTATTTTACAAAATAAAAATAGAAAAGACAAACATTTGTTCGGTGTTGGCTAATCGTCTTCCACTTTATCGACTTGGTAAACTTCCACTAGCATGTACCCTAAGACTATCGACAGCGAGTCAATGAATATCACCCATTCAGAATGATAGAAACCACGATAGATGGAGACTCCGAAGATTATGAAGGTCAGGAATACTGCGACGAACTTGTTGCGTGTCAACCTTGAAAAAATCACCACTGTAAGAGCCGGGACCACCATCCCCATCATGTACCAGTAAAGGGACATTCATCAGAGCTCCTTTTCCATTATGGCTTCAGTAATATCCATCAGTTCAGTTTTCGGTATGAATCTCTCCCGCAACATATCCGGAAGTATGTTCTCAAGGAAGTCGGTTACACATTCCAGATGGGAATACTTTCTGATGGTCAGTAGAGACATTTCGTAGATTTCAAAAAATAGAGGCTCGGGATTACGTTTTTGTATTTCACCGAAAGATTCGTATAACAAGTCGATCTTATCCGCTACGGCCAATATCTCACCTTCAACCGTACCATCCTTGCCCTCTTTGAAACGCCTTAAATAGGTTTCCTGATACTCGACTGGAAATTCTTCCAGCACAAACCGCTTAGTCATGCTCTCTTCAACTTCTTTGAACAGCACATTGAGTTCATCAGAGGCATATTTGACTGGTGTTTTGATGTCACCTGTGAATATTTCCGGATAATCATGGTTCAATGCCTTCTCATAAAGGCTTTTCCAGTCAATATCCGTTCCATTATGTTCTTCTACAGTGCCTAGGTACTGGGCGATTTTAGTTACTTTAAAAGAATGGGCTGCCACATTATGGTCCTGATATTTAAATTTTCCGGGACACCTCACGAGTTTTTCCAGATCATTTAGACTTTTAAAGTATTGGTGGACTCCCATAATTATTCCTCCTTGACGTAGTTGATGTAATCTTGAAGCAGTTTACGCTCGACCTCTCCGACATATGCTCTGATTATTTCCCCTTCAGAATCCACGAAAAATGTTGTAGGCATCAGATGGATATTGAAGGTCTGGAGGGCAGAATCTTCATCCGAAAACTCATAGACTGGATAGGAGACTTTGAATTCTTCCAGGAACTTATCTCTATTGGATGCCTTATCGTCTACATTTATTCCAATGATGTCAACGGCTTGATCCTTATGCGCCTGATGGAATTCATTCAATTCAGGTGTCTCGCGACGGCACGGGTCACACCATGAGGCAAAAAAGTTGATGACAGTCACTTCATTATCTTTTATGATCGCCTTCATTTTTTCCTCGTCATTCCGTACACCCTCCATTTTCTCATGGATGATGTTCATGCCAACTGCATGATGGTTGTCCTTACCTTCCGACTCTTGGAGTGTTTTTAAAGATTGTTCTTTCAAGCCCTCTTCCGACATGTTGATGACAGCGGTGACGCCTGCCCCAACTGTCAAAAAGAATAAGCCCAATATGATTATGATGACGATGTTTTTAAGTTTCATATTTCAACAAACCTTATTATTTATTTAGATTAGTTTAACATAACTTATAGAGACTTACATTTAATAGAGCGTGCTGAAGTGCATGAAAAAAGGCCAGGACCGAGTCCTGACCTACCATTATATGGATTAATATCTGAAGTATCCATCGATTGAACCGTGCACATAACTCACAGCACGCTGTCCTACACCTTCAGATGGATTCAATGCGTCTACCATTTGGCCATTGCCGATGTAGATACCGACGTGTGAACCGCCATTGAAGAATACAAGATCTCCTGGTTGAGGGTTGGATACTTGTGTACCTGCTGCCATTTGACCTGCGGCAGTTCTTGGAAGGTTAACACCTTTAAATGCTTTCATGAACTGTTGGGAAAGGGCTGAACAATCTACTGCTGTAGAAGTATTAGCACCATATACATAGCTCTTGCCTGCTGCTACCGAATGTGCTACAGAGGCTGCATTGCCACCCACATTTGATACTTGCTGGCTTTGAGCCTTTTCAGTTTCCTGCTTTTGTGCTTTTGCTTGTTCTGCTTCCCTTTGTTCAATTCTTTGCTGACGTTCTGCCTCAGCTTGTTCCGCTGCACGATCATTGTTCTGTTGTGCCGCCGGTGCAGAAGGCTGCTCTACTGTTGTCTCTTCTACTTCAGCCTGCTCTGCCGCACGCTGTTCCGCTGCTGCCTGTTCTGCTTCAGCCTGCTCGGCTGCACGCTGTTCCGCTGCCGCTTGTTCTGCTTCAGCTTGCTCGGCTGCACGATCCGCTTCAGTCTGCTCAACTGCAGAAGATGTTTGATTTTCAACGGTTTCTTCTACTGCTGGTGCTGTCTCGACAACTTCACTCTGTTCTTCTACAACAGGTGCAGCTTCAAGGACTTCACTCTGCTCTTCTACAGCAGGTGCAGCATTACCGGAGACGATCAATGTTTTACCTGCAAAGATAAGATCGGAAGATAGGTTGTTCCATTCCATGATCTGTTGGTACTCGACATTGAATTTCTGTCCTATTTTAAAGAGGGTATCGCCTGGTTGGATGACGTATGTGCCATCGTCAGCCGTCTCGGCTTTTTTAACTTCTTCTTTTCCCTCAAGGCTCAGCTGCTCGCCTTCAATAATAAGGTCGCTAGAGAGTCCATTTACTTCTTTAAGCGCAGAAACTGTTGTTCCATGTTCAGTTGCAAGGCCCCAAAGCGTATCTCCACTCTCTACGGTATAATCTGCTGCAGATATATTGCTGGATGCGACACCTGTGAGTGCAGTGACTGTTGCGACTGATAGTAGCGTCTTTTTCATAAGTAAATAAATCCTCCTATTTTTTGAATATATTGTATGTGTTTATGTTTATATCTATCCCACTCAGGGTAAATTTGTGTTGTGGTTTCATCTTATAATGTTTCTTTGTGACTCCGATGCACACTATAGCACAGAATATCAGCCATTTGTGCCTTTGTAATACACTTGTAATGTAAAAGAAATCACTGAAATACAGCGTAATATAATGTTAGGCATTAAAAGGCCACTGACTGGAATATTCCAGTCAGTGGCCTTTTACTCATAATTCTATGTTTTCGGTTTTTAAGGCAACATCACTGGACGTCACCTTTTATGTCATAATCGAACAGCTTACTCACCTGTTTGGCTGGACAACCATTTTACCAAGGCATCCATTTCCTCTTCATCTGAAACGAGACCACCAGGCATGCCGTCTCCACCTTCGTCAATTTGTGTACGTATTTCATCTTCAGACATCTTACTGCCTACGTCCGTAAGTGCTGGACCGGATGCGCCTTCAAGATTTTCACCGTGACAGCTCATACAGTTATTTTGTTCATATGCTTGCTTGGCAAGGTCTGTGTCTCCAGAATCTGCACTGCTTTCCTCTGTGCTGCTTTCTTCCTCAGTACTTGCCTCACCAGTCGATTCCTCTGTGGATTCCTCATCTCCAGACCCTCCACAAGCGCCGAGGACAAGAACCAATGCAAAACTCATAAGTAACCAGAATTTTTTCATTACACTGTCTCCTTTACATTATGATATAGACTATATAGGTCTATTACCCATCTACAAGAGTGAGATAAACATTAATTGAATATTTAAAAACGCCCATACTGTAGGGTATGGACGCCGGAACTTAATTTTGATCCATCGTCATGCGCAGGTAGGCATTGATGAAGGGACCAATATCTCCATCCATCACCTTTTCGGTATTGCCCACCTCCATGTTTGTGCGGTGATCCTTTACCATGGAGTATGGGTGGAATACATAGGAGCGAATCTGACTACCCCAGCCTATTTCCTTCTGTTCTCCTTTGATGGCATCCATCTCCGCGCGGCGCTCCTCAAGTTCTTTTTGGTAAAGTTTGGACTTGAGCATATTCATCGCCTGTTCCCGGTTTTTGATCTGGGACCGTTCATTTTGACAGGTCACGACGATTCCGGTTGGATGGTGCGTGATTCTGACAGCTGAATCGGATGTATTGACATGCTGTCCCCCGGCTCCACTGGAGCGGTACGTATCCACATTGATGTCGTCTGATTTAACTTCAATCTCAATATCCTTATTGTCGAATTGTGGTGTGACTTCGCAAGAAACAAAAGATGTGTGTCTCCGCCCAGATGAATCAAATGGGGATATCCGCACCAGCCTGTGAACCCCTTTTTCAGCTTTTAGCAGCCCATAGCTGTTCAACCCTCTGATGAGTAGTGCCACACTTTTCACCCCGGCTTCGTCCCCTGACTGATAATCGAGCGTCTCGACTTTGAAGCCCTGTTGGTCGGCATACCGTTGATACATCCTAAGCAACATCTCGGCCCAGTCTTGGGACTCGGTGCCCCCTGCGCCGGGATGCAGTTCGAGAATCGCATCCAGTTCATCATGTTCATTGTTCAGAAGCATGTTCAACTCAAATTTGTCGATTTTGGCGCGTACTTGATCAACATTTTCTTCAAGTACCTGATACATTTCCTCATCCTCTTCTTCTTTGAGCAGCTCGTGGGATACTTCCATATCCTCAACGGCTTCCTCGATGGCATGGAACTCATCTACAACTTTCTTCAAATTGTTGTTCTTATCTATGACTTCCTGCGCCTTTTCCTGATTATCCCAAAAACCCGGGTCGGTCATCTGCTCTTCATACTCTTTTATCTGTGTTTCTTTTTCCTCTAAGTCAAAGAGACCCCCTAAAGTCATCTAATTTACCGTGCATCTCCGTAATGAAGTTCCTGATTTCATGAATTTCCATAAATACCCTTCTTTCTCTTATTTACCATGACAATTCTTATATTTTTTTCCTGACCCACAAGGGCATGGGTCATTGCGACCTACCCTCATCTCTTTCTTCACTGGGCCTTTTTTGGCTTTTTCTTTACTGTCCCCTGCATGCATTTCATTTTTTGCAATGACTTGTTCACGCTTGATTTCCTCATCAGATTTGACTTCCGTCTTCATGACATATCGTGCTGTATCGTCCTCTATCGCGACAAGCATGTCTTCAAACATCTGCAAGCCCTCATTCTGGTACTCCCTAAGAGGATTGATCTGGCCATATGAGCGCAGATGGATGCCCGTCCTCAGCTGATCCATACTATCTATATGCTCAACCCATTTCTGGTCGATTGTACGCAGCATCATCATACGTTCGAATAGACGCATCTTTTCCGAGCCGAGCTTCTCTTCCTTCGCCGCGAGATCCGTCTGCACTTTTTCCAGGATAAGGGCTGTGATTTCTTCATTTTCACGTCCACGTATTTCATCAACAGTGATTTCTTCTTCCCATAGATACATATCGGCGACAGTCTGGACAAACTGCTGATAATCTATAAGCTCTTCATCTTCCAGAACATAATAGTCTACGGTACGTTCGACGGAGGATTCAATCATCCCCATCAACTGGGCGCGCACATCTTCTTCATCTATTACTTCATTACGTTCTTCATAGATGATTTCTCTCTGACGACGCAGCACATCGTCATACTCAAGCAACTTCTTACGTGCATCGAAGTTGTTGCCTTCTACACGTTTCTGCGCCGATTCGACTGCCCTGGAAATCATTTTGGAAGTCAACTCCTCTTCCGCCATACCCAGTCGCTGCATGGTGTTCTGCATGCGTTCCGACCCGAACCGCTTCATCAGATCATCTTCTAGGGATAAGTAGAATGTGCTGACTCCAACGTCCCCCTGACGGCCTGCCCGGCCGCGCAACTGGTCGTCGATGCGGCGGGATTCATGTCGCTCTGTTCCTATAACAGCCAGCCCACCCAGTTCAGTCACACCTTCACCGAGCTTGATGTCCGTCCCACGTCCGGCCATATTCGTGGCGATGGTTACAGCACCTTTTTTACCTGCATTGGCGATTATTTCAGCTTCCCGCCCATGGTTCTTCGCATTAAGTACGTTGTGCCTGACCCCTTTTTTACGGAGCATCTCAGATAGGTACTCACTTGTCTCGACAGCGACCGTACCGATCAGGACCGGCTGACCTAATCGATAGCGTTCAACCACTTCTTCTATCACATGCTTGAATTTGAATTCCTTGGTCGAATATATCTTATCGGTGCGGTCGATTCTCGCAAGTGGTTTGTTAGTCGGAATGACCGTTACTTTCATGTTGTATATATTGAGGAATTCTTCTTCTTCCGTCTTGGCTGTACCGGTCATGCCCGAGAGCTTATTGAACTGTCTGAAGAAGTTCTGGAAAGTGATCGATGCCATCGTTTTTGATTCGTTTTGGATATCGACGCCTTCTTTAGCTTCGATAGCTTGGTGCAGCCCATCGGAAAATCTGCGCCCTTTCATCTTTCTTCCTGTAAACTGATCGACTATGACGATCTTTTCGTCTTCCACCACATAATCGATATCGTTCTGCATTGAGAAGTGAGCCTTCAACGCCTGATTGATATGGTGCAGAAGGTTAACATGTTTGACATCGTACAGGTTGTCGACTTTAAACCATTTCTCGGCCTTTTCCATACCTTCATCGTTCAATTGGATGTTTTTCGTTTTCACATCATATGTGAAATCTTCATCCTCCTTTAACATCTTAACGAAAGCATTGGCCCTGATATATTGTGTATTCGACTGGTCAGCTTTACCGGAGATGATCAGTGGTGTACGCGCCTCATCGATTAAAATGGAGTCGACTTCATCGATGATCGCATAATTCAGTGTGCGTAGGACACGGTCTTTCTTATATGTCACCATATTATCCCTTAAATAGTCGAATCCAAGTTCATTGTTTGTCGTGTATGTTATATCGGCATTAAAAGCTTCCCTTTTTTCTTCACTGTTTTTGGCATTCATGTTCAATCCTACACTCAACCCGAGGAAATTGTAGAGGACGGACATTTCTTCCATCTGGGTGGCGGAAAGATATTCGTTGACAGTGATTACATGAACCCCTTTGCCGGTCAGTGCATTCAGATATACGGGCATCGTTGCTGTGAGTGTTTTACCTTCACCGGTCTTCATTTCAGCGATATCGCCTTTATGAAGCGTCACGCCCCCCATAATCTGTACTGGATACGGCTCAAGGCCAAGCGTCCGCTTTGAAGCTTCCCTGACTGTTGCAAATGCTTCAGGAAGAATTTCATCAAGCATCTTGTCTTCTTTATCATCTTCAACTTCGGAAAGCCTTGCTTTGAATTCATCCGTCTTCGCCTGCAGTTGGCTGTCCGACAATCTAGCGAATTCTTCTTTATACGCCTCGACTTTCTCTGCGATCTTCTGGAGAGAACGCAACTCCCGTTTATTGCCGTCAAAGACTTTGTCCAAAATACCCATGGATTTCTCTCCTCACTAATTTCACTCTATATTCATTCAATAATAATAGCACTAAATGGGCTAAAAATAAAATGAAGCAATCAAAAAGGATCCCTGGCCGACTATAGCCGGGGGATCCTTTTTAACAGGTCTCAAAAAGCATGCAACCACTCTTTAATTGGTTTCGATAAGACCATATTTACCGTCTCTGCGTTTATAGACAATGCTTGTACCATCAGTTTCCCTATCGTTGAAGATGAAGAAATCATGGCCGAGCATATTCATCTGCAACACTGCTTCTTCAGAATCCATCGGTTTAAGCTGGAATTGCTTTGAACGTACTATTTCAGATGTCTCTTCCGCTTCTTCATCACCGTTATCTGCCGCTTCAAGTGTTGCCAGGAAATCCTGCTCCGGATTCTTCTCCCTGAACTTACGGTTGATTTTGGTCTTATGCTTCCTGATTTGCCTCTCCAGCTTGTCGATGATCAGGTCGACGGCTGCATACAGGTCATCATGGCTCTCTTCAGCCCGCAGAGTCAGGTCTTTCATAGGAATTGTGATTTCAACTTTAGCCTTCTTGTTATTATAGGTCTTGATGTTGACATGAGCGTGTGTATTGGGAGCATTGGTGAAGTAACGTTCCAGTTTGCCCACTTTTTCTTCTATGTGGCTTCTGATGGCGTCGGTTACTTCAATGTTCTCTCCTCGAATTTCACATCTTATCATGATGAAACCCCTCCTTGAGTACGTTATTCTTGCTACCTTCATTATATCAGAATGTTCACGCTTTGGAAAACGTTAGCACATCAACTGAGGCTGGGGAAATGGTGTAGAGTTTCTCCAGGGCATGGTGCACCGTCATGCCGGTCGTATATATATCATCGACCAACAGTAGGCGTTGGCCACGTAGTCCACTCCCGTTTAAGAGACTGAAAGGGTTCTCCCCATTGACCCTCTGCACCTTACTCAACTCCGACTGTCTGGCCCTATCGGTCGTGACAAGCGCTTCTTTATAGACTATCCGTTTCTGCTCAAGCACCGTTGCCGTCTGATTGTATCCGCGTTCTCTAAACCGATTTTCAGACAACGGGATGGGGATGACGGCATCGTATCCCTGCAGATCTATATCCAGCAGCTCCGCGAGAACTTCTGACAGTGCGTAATCGCCCATGAATTTATATCTATGGAACAGCATCTTAACCGTTTGATTGTATTCCAAGAGGCAAGTAATCTTGGCGGGTGGCGTGAAACGCCGCTTCAGAAAATCACAATCCATGCATTTATGCCAATCTTCCTCCATCAGGCGGTGGCAGAAATCACAGCGCAGACCGGTACGCCATTCTGTCAGCAGTTCCCGGCAAACGAGGCATAGAGGGCTGGGTTTCTTGAAAAGGGTGATTATATCAGGCTCCTCTTGGATGTTTGAATGACAGTATAGGCAGATCATATCCTGATGCTTCCTGCATTGAAGGATTTGAGCATCTTCTGTGCAGCCGTGATGGAAGAGGTCCTATAGGCAGCCATGAAGCAAATATTACCGATCGGGTCTGTCCATTTCCTCCCGACCCTACCGCACATCTGCACAAGGCTCTCTTTGCTGAATCTTTCTGCATGGATGATGATTACATCCAACCGATCGAACGTCACACCACGTTCCAATATGGTGGTCGTAAAGAGAATATCAGTTTCCCCCGCCCGCATACGGGACACTTTACCGTCGCGGTCAGGATCAGCACTATACACTGTCTCGATTGTTGGGAATTCGCGCAGCATCAGCTGATGCATCTTCTTCATCAATGCAATGTCCGGGAAGAACACCATCACCTTCCTCCCGGCATTCAAGACACCTTCCAGTTCTTTTATGCAGACGGCGGGCACCCTGTTCCTGTAGACACCCTTTCTAACGTCGATATACCGTATATTCGGTATGGCGAGCTTATAACCATGATAGCGTTCCGGTAGAATCACCACGTTTTCTTTACCGACCCGCCTGATCAGTTTTCGTGACGGGGTCGCAGACATATAAATGATCGATGCCCCCTCCCTGCACGCCCGGCTGATCGATTGCATGAGCAGCGGATCTTCCGGCAAGGGGAAAGCGTCAGTCTCGTCGACGATGACAAAATCAAAATGATCGATATAGTTATAGAGCTGATGGATGGTACATACGACGAAATGATGACCGCGCACCTGTTTGACGCCATCATACATGAGGCTGATGGCACTGCCCGAAAAGGCCCGCCCCAACCGGATGTATACTTCTTTTACCACATCGATTCTCGGGGAGACAAAGGCAACATTCATCCCATTCTGCCTTGCCCGTGAAACAGCCGCAAACGTCATCTCAGTCTTGCCCGCACCAGTCACTGCATATAAAAGCAGATGCTGACGCCCCTCCAAGGCCCCGATGATCCTGTCTGAAGCATACGCCTGCTGCTCCGTCAGTTCAAAATCCAAAATGTACCCGGCACTGTCGCAACGGTCTACGGATGTGCTGCAGTATAATGGTGTCATTGTGTCTGCACGCCCTAGATTCACGCATTTCAAGCAGTAGGATACCTTTCTTTCGTGCAGAGGCGATCGATATGTGTAAAAATGCTCACGTCGCCCATTGCCACAGCGATGACACTTTGGAATGGTGATGTCGACACCTTCATTTTTAAAGAGTATTGTACCTGTCCGCTCCAATATCATTTATCCGCTCCCTTTCCCATTAAAAAAAGACGCAGTAAACAAACTGCGCCTTCCCACTAATATTCTGTATCCACCTCAAAAGTGGTATAACCCAAGCCCAACGCACCCTCACCAAGGTGCGTCGCAATGACAGGGCCAAAATAACTCAATCTAAACGTAATATCCGGATACTCCGACTGGAGCTTCTCCATCCAACGCCTGCCCTCTTCTTCAGCGTTGCTGTGGATGACCACAGCAGTCACCGGTTTACCTTTATGCTTTTCCATTTCCTTCGCAAAGATTTCTTCTACGCGTTTTAAAGCCTTCTTTTTAGTCCGTATCTTTTCGAAGGGTACGATCTTCGCATCTTGGAATTCCAGTATCGGCTTGACCTGCAGCAGGCTGCCTATCATTGCTTGGGCGTTCGATAGGCGCCCTCCCTTCTGAAGGTTCGTCAATGTGTCTACTACGAAATAAGCATTCGTATGCTTTTTCCGCTTCATGTCCTCCAGCCGATCCATCAGACCATCCAAGGGCATGTCGTCCTTATGCTGAGCCGCATAAAGAGCCATGAAGCCCTGCACATAGCAGGCGATCTCTGTGTCGACGGCATGGACCTTGATCCCATCGACACTCTCTCCGGCTGCCATGGCGTTCTGATAGGTTCCGCTTATCTCACTCGACAGATGCACACTGATGACGTCCGTATATCCCTCACTCCTCAAAGCTTCAAGGAGTAGGATGTAGTCGCCTATCGACGGCTGACTGGTGCCAGGCAGGTCGGCCATCTCGTTCATCTTTTCAAAGAATGCGTCTGCATCTATATCTTCATCTTCCCTATAGGCTGTATCTCCAATGACTACATTAAGAGGGATGGTACGGATATCATACTTCTTTTTAAGCCCTTCGGGCAGATAGGACGTAGAGTCCACAACCACCGCTATTTTCATACTCGCCCCTCCAATTCCCGATTCACACTTGATAACAGTTTACTACATTCCAATCGCTTTCGTCCATGTGTTAATATGTTTTTAAGAGGTGAAAATGGATGGAACAAGAATATATGAACAGAACCGATGAATCTGTTGAAACCGTCATCAATAAATCACGCTTCATCACATACATTGCACGCACTGATACAGAAGAAGCAGCAAAGGCATTCATCGCTTCAATCAAGGCAGAGCATAGGGATGCGACCCATAACTGCAGCGCATACATCATTACAAAGAGTGCAATGATCCAAAAGGCGGATGATGATGGTGAACCTTCAGGCACAGCAGGCGTCCCCATACTGGAAGTGTTGAAAAGAGAAGCTCTTTATAATGTCACGGTTGTAGTCACGCGCTACTTCGGCGGGATAAAATTAGGGGCCGGCGGACTGATACGTGCATACTCCGGAGCTGCAGCCAAAGCAGTTGAGGCAGCAGGCAAAGTGATCGAAATCGATGTAGTGCCATGCAGAGTGACCATGGATTATACCTATACCAGTAGGTTCGAGCACACAATTGCTGATACGGATATTGAAATCAAAGACATTTCATATACCGATAAGGTTGCATACCTACTCCATGTGAAAATTGATGATATGGAGTTTTTCCGCACCCGTCTCAAAGAAATCACAAAAGACACTTCCAACCTGGAAGAGATGGATATCATCCAGGCTGAAAGTGCCGTCAGCTGATTATGGCAGTATGCGGTGGAAAATCTTTCTGGCAAAGTTAAGGACCGGCTTCCAGTCGCTGTCCACCAGATTGATCGCCTCAACGATTATCTCGGTTGTGAGGATCAAAAGCAGCGACATGATGATGGCGCCAGGTATCGTAGAAAAATAGAGGATGATGCTCGCACCGGAATAGAGGAGCGCGATGAAATAGATCAACACTACACTTTCAGCATGCGAATACCCAAGATTCTGCAGCCGATGATGGATGTGGCTACGGTCCGCTTTGACCAGGGAGACATTACTGCGATACCTTCTTAACGCAGCGAAGAACATGTCGATGAAAGGGACTGCGAGGATGATGATCGGGAAGAACAGTGAAATGAGGGTGATGTTCTTAAAGCCCATCAACGATACCACGCTGATTATGAAACCGAGCAGCATCGCCCCGTTATCACCAAGAAATATCTTTGCTGGATGGAAATTGTACACCAGGAACCCGATACACGCTCCGATAAGGATTGCGCAGATCATCATGACAAAAATATTGCCCTGGAGAATCGTGATGAACGCAATACTTGAAAGGGCGATTACGGAGACTCCTGTAGCAAGCCCATCCAATCCATCTATCAGATTGATCGCATTCAGGATGCCGACTATCCAGATGATGGTTATCGGAATGGAGAATACACCGAATTCGATTTCGATGCCAAATGGAGTCACACTGTCGATCACCACATCATAAAATACCGGGACCAGACTTGCTGCAATCTGCCCTACTAGCTTAAGGCCAGGTTTGAGATCATATTTATCATCGATGATGCCTACGATCACGATGACGATTCCGCCGAATATGATTGCCTTGTATTCAGCTTCTATCGGACGTGAGATGATGACCCCAATAATGAACGATATCAAAATCACCACACCACCAAGGTATGGAATGGGTGTCCGGTGGACTTTTCTGTTGTTTGGATAGTCGACAAAACCAAATTTACGACTACCCCATATGAAGAGCGGTGTCAGAATCAATGAAATAAGAAACGAAACCGTCAATAAAAATAGAGTATACATTCCATCACCATCACTAGTTATTTCCAACCCACTATATCATATTAACCTTCAATTATGTATCGGTCATCCATCTTACTACATATATAATTTTTATTACACTCAAATTCGTTGTATAATTATCTTAATCAAGAAAAAGGAGATCTAATATGAATAGAAGAACAGGCGGGATGCATCCCGTCCTCAAAATATTACTTACTCTGCTCATCATCTCAGTCATCGTATTGATCGGTATTTTCGCTTATGTATATCTGCAGTTGAAAGGTGCTGCAAATGACATGTATGATGATGAGTTCACATCAGAAACCTCAGACCTCAGGGAGACGGATGTAAGCTTCAAAGACGGCGACCCCATCTCCGTCGTCCTCTTCGGGACCGATGATGATGAGTCGCGGAATGCAAGTGGTATGGGCCAGCGTTCCGACACCATCATGGTGGTGACGCTCAACCCGAACACTGATGAAGGCCGCATGCTCAGCATACCGAGGGACACACGAACAGAGATTGTAGGCCGCGACACAGTGGAGAAAATCAACCACGCCTATGCCTACGGCGGTCCTGAGATGGCATCCCGTACAGTAGAAAACTTCCTCGATATGCCGATAGACCATTTCCTCTCGATAAATATGGATGGGTTCACCACCATAGTCGATGAACTTGGTGGCATCACGGTTACAAGCGAAGACACCTTCGAACAATCCGGCTACCAGTTTACAGCCGGCGAAACCTATGAGATGGACGGGGATATGGCTCTCGCCTTTTCCAGAAGCCGTAAATCCGAAGGTGCAGGTGGCGACTCGGGAAGACAGAAGAGACAACAGCAGGTAGTTGAAAGCATCGGCCAGGAAATGCTCAGCCTCAAAACAGTAGCAAACTTCGGCTCAATCCTGAATGTCATGGGTGAGAATGTCCGTACCAATATCCCGTTCAAGGAGATGAATGCTCTTCGTTCCAACTATCAGAAGGCTGCGCAAAATATAGAGCGTCTGACTCTTGAAGGGACGGATCAGAGGCTGGACGATGGTCTATGGTATTTTATTCCTGATGATTCTTCATTTAATTCGACAAGAAATGAATTACGTGAAAATCTAGATCTGGAATAGTTAAGATTTAGGAGGGACAGGCATGCTCATCGATTTCGTACTCAATATATCCATCACGATCAGTGGTATCTACCTGTTCCATCGCCTGCAGTATATCGAAGATCGCAAATTCATGGATTCCGATGTTTTCCAGGCACTGCTGATGACCACCATAGCTGTTCTGCTGTTGATGGTGCCACTGCACTTGGCGGGGATGACGTTCAGCTTATATTTCATACCGTTGTTGATTCTGATCAAGTACAGCGCCACACACCTCATCATCGGCGCTGTCGGGGTCGTCTACCTCTTTCATCATATGATCTTTGATTTCGAGTGGGAGATTTATCTGATATTCTTCATCCTTTATTTTTTCATCATGATGATCTTGCCCTTCGTCCGTATCCGGAAACTACAGTCACTGACAGCAACCACCGTCATCTTTACGCTGTTTTACGTAATCAGCATTCATATGTTCGTTCAGCCCCTTACCTTATGGCAGATGCTTCTATTCATCGGGGCAAGTACGGTGGTGATGTTTACTGCCGTGATGATGTATGAAGATGTAAATACAATCCTTGCCCTTTTGAAACGGTATGAAGAAGAAGAGTACAAAGATTTCCTGACCCAACTCGGCAATGTTAAATCCCTGGATAATGCGGTCACCGAACTCATGGACGAGTCCGATACACTCAGCCTGCTGCTTATTGATATAGACAATTTCAGTCTGATCAACGATAAATATACCCATACTGCTGGCGATGCCCTGATTAAACAGATGGCCCATCTACTGGATAATCATGTACCGAGTGGCGGCACTTTATACAGGAGTAGCGGAGAAGAGTTTTCGATGGTGATGAAAGATCTCTCATTCGACCGTACGGTGCGCCTGGCTGAAGCGATTCGCAATAGCGTCGAGCGGGCGCGTTTCCATGTCAGCGAAACCGAGAATGTCCGGCTGACGGTGTCCATAGGCATCGCTTATCAACCCGTAACCCCGGAAACGAAAGGCAGGTTGTTCAAGGAGGCAGATGATATGCTTCACGCCGCGAAGAAACAGGGAGAGAATAGAGTGATGTTCAATCCATTATAAAAAACCAGGACAGTGTCCTGGTTTTAATCTTCAACGGCAGAAAGGTTTTTAAGTGTAATGTTATTATGTGAATCTTGCCATCTCACTTCTTCATTCTCAAAATAGAACGCCTGCGGCGATTCATGTTTTACGTTGAAGTTCTCTGCAATATAATCGGAGAGATCACGGTTATTTTGTACGATAAGATAATAGCCGTCCATATCCCTTTCATAATGGAATTTTTGGAACTCTTCGAAGGCAGCTGCTGAAATTGGACAAGTACTGCTATGCTTCATGAAGAAAAAATTCTTTTTTTCTTGCAACAACTTTTGAAATGACTCAATCGATGTTGTCTTAGTTATCATTTCATCACCTTCTCATTAACTTCTCATTAAGCTCTTAATAACTTATCATTTATGCTACTATTTGGCAAATCCGATTATGGATTATGTTATAATGACTTCGATTGGAGGATTCATATGAATAATAAACCACTGAAAAGATGGACATTTCTGGATACTATAAATGCATCTCTCTTGATCATCGTCCTTTTGTTCATGCTTGATTTTGAAAATAATGCGACTGTTACAATCATTCTTCTTGCTGTATTCGCTTTCTGGATTGTTACGGTAATCCTACGGAACATCTTCATTTCAAAGATTGAAAAGGATCCGAACCATCCTATGCATAATAACCAGTCTGAAGAGAATAAGAAATAGAAGACGGGCTTTTAGAGCCCGTCTTCTATTTCCTTCAGGTCTTTCCAGTACTGGTCGTCCAACTGACTGTAGGTACTCTTATAAGGCAGGATATTCTGGAGCTGGAGTTGTTGGAGTTGCTCGTTATACTCCATGGCCTTCGTGCGTTCCTGATAATATTTTTCGAAACCGTAATACATCTCCAGAGTCAAACTCCTCACCTGCATAGCAATTTCAGTTTCGAGGTTCACTTGGTTGAGGGATCGGATGTGCCTATCTACAAGCGGCAATATCACTTCGTTGATGTAGGTGGTCCTATCATCACGCGGTTCATTTTGTTTAAGCTGCTCTGATTTTCCATCCAGTTCTTCACTGTTTGAATTGATCTGTTTGATTAATTCATCAGTTTCGCTCTCTTCCTCACCCTTTCGGATTTCTTCAATCACCTGATCCCGCTCTTCCTGATTCTCCATGAACGTCTGGCTTAACTCTATCAATGTCTCATTTGACCGCGCAGATTTATAGTATGTTTCGACATATCCATTCAACTCATCAACAAATTTCCCTTTCAATTCCAAACTTTCTTTGTAGGTTTCATGAATCTCCCGTAAATCCTCTTCTACCACTTCCACTTGCTCCATTTCCGTGTTCATCTCTTCAATGAGCGGTTCCACTTCTTCACCGAGCATGTCATTGAGGGAAGAGAGTTTATCCAAATCAATTTCCGGGTCCCTTGCTGATGTTTCTTCAACCAAGGCTTCAAGGTCAATCTGATTTATTTTTTCGTTAAATTCATCGTCTAGTTCATGGATGGTACTCATATCACTCATATACTCGTCATAATTTGCTTGAAATCCTCTGTCGCAACCGCTCGCCAACAGGAATAAAGCCATGAAGATTATGCCTATGATACCTTTTTTCATATGCATGGAGGCCACACTTTCCTATAATTATGGATTCTTACGCTCGCACCACAAATAAAATATAGCACATAATGGAAGTGCCGCCAATTCCATTGGCAATGTGTGGGCCATTACATTATAATATTATGTAGGTATTTTCTCTTGAAAGGACATATTAAGGTGGATTACAAAAAAATTGCAGAAAATTTAAGTGCTTTACTTGTCAATGGTACGTTTAAAACTGATGTGCCCCTAAAAAAATATACATATACCGAGACTGGCGGAGTAGCAGATTTCTATGTCACAGTATATGATTTTGAGGAAGCTTCCCGCGTTCTTGAATACAGCTACAATAACCATATCCCAATCACCTATTTAGGCAATGGTTCAAACATCATCATCCGTGATGGAGGCATCAGAGGCATTGTTCTCAATATGCTTAAGCTGGATCATATAGAAGTCGATGCCGATGTTTTGACGGTCGGCAGCGGTCGCGCCATCATCGATGCTTCAAACTTTGCCAGGGACTATTCGCTGTCAGGCCTCGAGTTTGCATGCGGTATTCCAGGTAGTGTCGGTGGCGCTGTCTATATGAATGCCGGAGCGTATGGCGGAGAAGTGAAAGATTGCCTGTTGGAAGTTACTGTCCTTGATGAGTCTGGTAAAAAGATCGTCCTTAAAAATGGCGAACTTGGACTCGGTTATAGGAAAAGTGTGGTGCAGGACAATGGTTATGTAGTGGTGGAGGCCAAGTTTGCCTTGAGCTCGGGGAACAAAGATGATATACAAGCTGTCATGGATGATCTTACGGAACGGCGGGAACGGAGGCAACCCTTGGAGTATCCCTCCTGCGGCAGTGTCTTTCAAAGACCGCCGGGGAATTTTGCTGGTAAACTTATCCAAGATGCCGGTCTTCAGGGCTATCGCGTCGGTGGCGTGGAGGTTTCAAAAAAACATGCTGGTTTCATGGTCAACGTCGACAGCGGCTCTGCCAGTGACTATGAAGAACTGATAAAACATGTTCAAGACAAAGTGTTCAATGAATTCGGTGTCTGGTTGAACCGGGAAGTCCGGATTATCGGCGAACCTGTCTACAAACGATTCAAACGCTATGAACAATAAAAAAAGACCCTTATAGACTAACCTAATTATTTGAGACAATATAAAACACCTTCGAAATGGTACAATGTTCATCAAGTACTGAATCGGAGG
>CANLWV010000009.1 GCA_947494965.1 uncultured Salinicoccus sp.
CCGAACACAGCAGTTAAGCTCTCCAGCGCCGATGGTAGTTGGACTGACGTCCCGTGAGAGTAGGACGCCGCCGGGCAATTTATAGATTGATCCACAGTAGCTCAGTGGTAGAGCTATCGGCTGTTAACCGATCGGTCGTAGGTTCGAATCCTACCTGTGGAGCCATTTTTTTGTTTTAAATAAAAATTTATCCTGGCCCGTTGGTCAAGCGGTTAAGACACCGCCCTTTCACGGCGGTAACACGGGTTCGAGTCCCGTACGGGTCATTTATCTTCAGGAGAATTAGCTCAGCTGGGAGAGCATCTGCCTTACAAGCAGAGGGTCGGCGGTTCGAACCCGTCATTCTCCATTACGGAGGAGTAGCGAAGTGGCTAAACGCGGCGGACTGTAAATCCGCTCCTTCGGGTTCGGCAGTTCGAATCTGCCCTCCTCCATTCTATTATTGGGCTGTCGCCAAGCGGTAAGGCAACGGTTTTTGGTACCGTCATGCACAGGTTCGAATCCTGTCAGCCCAGCCATGAGCCATTAGCTCAGTTGGTAGAGCATCTGACTTTTAATCAGAGGGTCAGAGGTTCGAATCCTCTATGGCTCATCATTAAGACACTTTCTAACGGAAAGTGTCTTTTTTTATGTTTTATGCGAAATACTATTTATATTTGCATAAAAATCCAATGTTGTATATTATGTATGTTGTGAGAATTAACTGAAAAGGGGATTGTTATGAGTCAGAATATACATATTATCGGTGCTGCGACAACATTTGGACAACCAAGATTAGGAGTAGATCTTGGGCCAGACGCAATACGATATGCAGGTCTTGATAAAGCGCTTTCTTCGTTAGGTTATACAGTTACTGACGCGGGGGATATACGGAGTAAGTACCGGGTTAACGCTTCCAATCATTCCGTTAAGAATGAAACGAATCTATTAAATTATAAGGAAGTGATGGATTTCAGCCTCGAGCTTGCGGCTGAAGTGGACAACACAGTCTCTTCAGGGCAGTTCCCTTTGATACTTGGAGGAGATCATTCTTTATCGATTGGTTCTTTAGCAGGCTTAAGCAAGCACTATGAAGATTTGGGAGTCATTTGGTACGATGCGCACGGTGACCTTAATGATAGCCGCACATCGCCTTCAGGCAACATCCATGGGATGCCGTTAGGTATATCATGCGGAGTGGGCGACGAGGATTTGGTCAATCTCTACAATCCAGGCATAAAGGTAAAACCTCAAAATGTTGTGCTTATAGGTATGAGAGATCTGGATGAAGGGGAAAAGTTATATATTAAAGAGAATGGTATATTGACATTTACTATGGGTGACATCAGAACAAAAGGTATAGAAAGTGTCATGAAAGAAGCTTTAACCCATTTGGAGGGGCGTACAGATGGCATTCACCTATCAGTGGATGTAGATGCCTTGGATCCACTGGAAACACCGGGCACAGGTACTCCAGTAGATGGAGGATTATCGCTCTCTGAGTCACAGCTCGCTATGGAGATACTGAATGAGAGTGAAAGGATCACTTCGATGGATTTGGTGGAAGTGAACCCTCTACTTGATGAGAAGAATAAAACAGCTGAAAAAGCGGTGAAGATTGCAGAAAGCCTATTCGGAAAAAAGCAGCTTTAATAAAAACAAACCTGTAGCCGTTCGAGATGACCTCGAAACGTTCAATTTTTGAGGTCACTCCGTTTCCGGTACAGGTTTTTTATCTGCATTCAGTCTTCTCCTATGGGCATGATCTGGACCTTATAATCTTTTGAGTGTTTCGTACCTTTTTTTACTGAATTATCTTTAACGAACTTTTTCAGCTCTTTTTTAAAGGATTTGAGATCATCTTCCTTTATTCTTAAGTTATAGGACATGCTATCCTTCTTCTTTTCATCTGAACTATATTTCAGAAGATCTATATTAGGCACTACTTTTTTGGCGATGGGTTCATAGAACTTCTGTACAATACTATTCTTCTCTTCAGTCTTCACTACATGGATAATTCCGTTTTTGAGGAGTTCATTCAGATGATAATGGATTTTGGCACGAGGAATTTCAAGTTCGTCAGCAAGCATCTGTCCTGTCTTTGGTTTTTCTCCAAGCATGGTGAGGAGTTGGATGCGAAATGGATCGCTGACACTCTTTAATTGAGCAAGATTATCTATTACAAGCAGTTTTTTCACATTTAACACCCCTTATAATGTATGTTTATAGTATGATTAAGTGAAATTGTTATGTCAACGGAATAAACATCCATTTATTTGACTGATAACACTTGTAACATTTGTTGCATAAAGGGCAATTTGATATGATGGAATTGTTAAGTAAGTGGAGGGGGCGCCTTTATGATAGGACAGCGTATCAAGGAAATCCGCAACAATAATAATTTGACTCAAGAAGAATTGGCTGAGGGGATCATCTCCAGAACCTATTTAAGTCTTATTGAAAAAGGCAGTGTCCATCCCTCCACAAACGTTTTGATTAAACTGAGTGAGCGGTTGAACTGCTCAGTCAATGATTTCATGCAGGAAGTTTCCCATTTCCGGTATAATGATGTGGAGATACTGCGCGAAATCTCTTATTATGAACAGAAGGTGGATCAGGGCGACTTTTCCTCATTTGAGTATTTCATCAATAAAGAATATCATAGGGTGGATGAGGTCCCAGCACCGGATAATGGCAGAATCCATTTATTATATGCCAAGTATTATAGGCATATCGGGGACAGAAAGAATCTTAATGTACATATCGATCAGGCTGTAACACTTCTTTCATCTGTCTCCTTCAATCAAACTTATATTGATGCGATTCTTCTCAAGGTGGAATTAATGGTCGAAGAAAGAAGGGTGGAGGCGGCCCTGGACTTGTTGGAAGATACTTTATTCACAATCCTCCGGTTTTCCGATCAGAATTTCGGAGTGATCCGTATCATGTTTGCCGTGGCGGACTGTTATCAGAGATGCGGAGAGTATCTTACATCATTAAGGATGCTTAAAAGGGTGGAAAAGCATTCCAAGGTGCTTCAGATCCAATACAAAGCAGGTGAGTTGGCTTTAATCGAAGGGAAAAATTTTGCAATGATTGGCAATTATGAGCTGCTTCAAAAAAGAGTGGAAAACATGAACAGTCCAGAGGCAAAATTGTTGAGGAGTTATGCCTTTTTTAAAAAAGGGAACATTGAAAGTGCCGCAGCACTTTTTGATGATATCAAATCTGATATCCGACCTGTGAGAAATGATGAAGTGCTTTCTTTAATCCATGGGGAATTGGAAAAAGAATTCGACAGTATATGAATGATTAAGTGAGGGACATATTATGCAGATGGACAGTGTTTTAGGAAATTTCACAACAGCTACTATAATTACAAGTATTGTCGATCTGCTGATCGTATGGTATGTCATTTACCTTTTGATGACAGTCATGAAAGGTACAAAAGCAATTCAGCTGATCAAAGGTATATTCTTCATTCTAATCGGCCGGTCGATAAGTAACTATTTTGACCTTACCACGACCACTCAGATGTTCGATACAGTTTTAGAATGGGGTTTCCTGGCAATAATCGTGATCTTCCAGCCTGAATTAAGGCGTGCCCTGGAGCAGCTTGGACGGGGCAGCCTATTCCGTACGAATGGCAATGGAAGTTCTACATCGGAACACGATAAACTTAGGGAAGCAATGGTGAAATCAGTGCGCTATATGGCTAAGCGGCGCATCGGGGCACTGATTGTTTTTGAAAGAGAGACCGGGTTGAAGGATTATATAGAAACAGGCATACCCATAAATGGAAACATAAGTTCAGAACTGCTGATCAATATATTCATACCAAACACCCCACTACATGACGGGGCGATGATCATCCAAGGGGACCAGATAGCTACGGCAGCGAGCTATCTACCATTATCCGACAGCAACAAAATAGCTAAAAATCTTGGAACGAGACACCGTGCTGCAGTAGGCATATCGGAAGTGACTGATGCCTTCACAGTAGTTGTGTCAGAAGAGACAGGAAACATATCTGTTTCATACGATAGCAGCCTGACTAAGGAAATTACACTCGAAGAGCTGGATGACCTGTTGAAGACACATTGGCATATACTTCCACCTGTGAAGGAAGGAGGCGGTTTATTTGCTAGAAAGTAAATGGGGACTCAGATTTGTCGCCTTGGCGTTGGCACTGTTCATGTTCTTGTCGGTCAATAATGTATTTGATGAATTATTGAATGCCGACAGCGATACAGCAGATATGGAAATAATTGAAGATGTACCAGTAGAAATACTCTATGAAGAAGAAGATTATTACGTGTCAGGTGCCCCTGAACAAGTCAATGTACAACTATTCGGTAATGCTTCGAACATCAAAAGGCTCCAGACTACGAGGGATCTCGCTGTCTATCTGGATTTGAGGAATCGCGATATCGGAGAATATGAAGAACATTTTACAATAGAAGGTCTGCCAGAAAATGTGACGGCAGAAATAGTCCCAGAAGCGGCGAATGTAGATATACAGGAGCTTGTAACGAAAACGTTTGAAGTACAGGCAGAAGTCAGTGACAGTCGCATAGGATCAGATCACGAACTTAAATCAATTACGGTGGAACCTGAAACAATCACTGTCGTGGGTGGAGAAAGTCAGATGAATCGTATACAATATGTACGTGCCACCTTAAGTGACAATTCAAAAATTACTGAAGATCGCGTTGAAGAAGCTGAAGTCAGCGTATTCGATGCCCAATTCAATAAACTGGACGTCAAGTTAGATCCAGGGCGTGTCCGGGTTGAAATCAAGGTTGATGAACGAAGCAAAGAAGTACCGGTGAGCTTTGAGGTGAATGGCCAAGTCAAAAAAGGATATTCATTGAAAAGTGTAGACCTCAATTATGAAACGGTAGAAGTATTCGGTTCAGAAGATGTATTATCAGGAATCGATGAAATGAATGTAGATGTAGATATAGACGGATTAAGCCAATCCACTTCACAAGATGTGAAAATCGATCTGCCGGAAAATGTGGACCGCACAGAACCGGCGGTTCTTCAGGCAAAAATACAAGTTGAGGAAAACAGTTAAATCTTGGGTTAAAAAGGAGAAAGAAATGGGTAAATATTTTGGAACCGATGGAGTCAGAGGTGTTGCAAACACTGAACTCACTCCCGAATTGGCGTTTAAGCTTGGCAGATTTGGCGGCTATATATTGGCAGGGAATGAAAACACCAACCCTACCGTGCTGGTAGGACGCGACACACGCATTTCAGGGGAAATGCTCGAATCTGCTCTTGTGGCTGGACTTTTATCAATTGGGGCAGAAGTGATGCGACTTGGTGTTATCTCGACTCCAGGCGTCGCTTATCTGACCAAAGAGATGGATGCCGATGCAGGCATCATGATTTCAGCTTCTCATAACCCTGTAGGGGATAACGGTATCAAATTCTTCGGATCCGATGGGTTTAAACTGAGTGACGACCAGGAAGCTGAAATAGAGAAACTCCTGGATGCAGATAAGGATATATTACCAAGACCGATAGGTGCTGAACTTGGAAGCAAATCGGATTATTATGAAGGTGGGCAAAAATATATAAGTTATCTGAAGTCCACAGTGGATGTCGAACTCGAAGGGATGAAGATCGGCCTGGATGGTGCACATGGTTCGACGTATTCTCTGGCACCTTATCTTTTTGGTGATTTGGAAGCAGATACAGTAACCATCGGCTGTAACCCTGATGGCAAGAATATAAATGCAGGCGTGGGGTCAACTCACCCTGAAAAACTTGCAGAGCTTGTTGTAGAAGAAGGATGCGATTTCGGTTTCGCTTTCGATGGCGACGGCGATAGGATAATAGCAGTGGACGAGAAAGGCAACATTGTAGATGGTGATAAGATCATGTTCATCCTAGCTCAGCATATGAAATCGGAAGGTATGCTGAAAGATGATATGGTTGTATCGACAGTCATGAGTAATCTAGGTTTCTACAAAGCATTGGAAGCCCATAAGCTCAGAAGTGACAAGACTAAAGTCGGGGATAGATATGTTGTTGAAGAGATGAGAGCAGGAGGATATAGCCTTGGCGGCGAACAATCCGGCCATATCATCATGATGGACTACAATACAACAGGCGACGGGCTTTTGACAGGTGCCCACCTCGCGGCGATCATCAAATCCTCCGGCAAGACGTTGGGACAACTGGCAAAACAAGTTGAGACGTACCCTCAGGAATTGGTGAATATCCGGGTTTCCGACAAATATAATGTCGTCAAAAATGAAAAAGTGTCTAAAAAGATTGAAGAAGTTGAGAAGGAAATGAATGGCAATGGCCGTGTCCTGGTCAGGGCTTCAGGTACAGAACCACTTGTACGGGTAATGACTGAAGCGGAAACAGAAGAGCTTTCAAGCAGTTATGCCAATGCTATAGCTGAAGTGGTTCAACAAGAAATGGGATTGGAATAAACCTTAGGCTTCCGGATGAATAATCCGGAAGCTTGTTTTTTCGAGAAGATGGTATTCACTAATCTATGTTTATATTGCGGTAGGAAAGCATTTCCATTAGAATGAAAGCATTGACAGTAAAGGAGAATAAAGAGAGTTTGAAAAATCGGAATAGCGCCTGGACAGGGTTTCCTGTTGACGAGGAGGACAGTTATCGAAAATCGGCGGATGCTGTCCCGGATACTAAAGTATTCGTGAAGCCAATTGATAAAACTGCCGGGTGACTGGTGGGACAGAACATTGGCATAGATCTACCAAATCGGAAAGGATGTTTTTTTATGTGTGGAATTGTTGGTTATATAGGAAGCAAAGATGTGAAAACCATATTGCTCAACGGCCTTGAAAAGATGGAGTATCGCGGTTATGACTCTGCAGGTATTGGTGTCAGAAATGAACAGGAAGTAAAGGTGTTCAAAGAAAAGGGCAGAATTAAGGATTTGACTGAAAAAGTTGATATGGATTTCGCCTCGACAGCAGGTATCGGTCATACAAGGTGGGCCACCCACGGGGTGCCGAATGTCAAAAACGCCCACCCGCACCAAAGCACTGATAAACGTTTTACATTGGTCCATAATGGCGTCATTGAAAATTATGAACAGATTAGAGAGACTTATATCCCCGATGTTGAATTGGCTTCAAGCACTGATTCTGAAATCATCGTTGAGATCATCGCCAAGTTCGCGGCGGAAGGAATGACTACCGAAGAAGCTTTCACAAAAACTTTGGACCTTCTTCATGGATCATATGCCATTGGTCTGCTGGATGAAGAGGAGCCGGAAGTCATCTATTCGGCTAAGAATAAATCACCACTTCTACTAGGTAAGGGTGAAGGTTTTAATGTCATCACATCTGATGCAATGGCAATGCTTAAGGAAACAAATGAATTTGTTGAATTGATGGACCGGGAGATTGTCCTTCTGAAAAAAGATGAAATCATCATTAAAGATGCTTTGGGTAAAGAAATTCAAAGGGAATCCTTTATAGCTGAGATTGATGAGAGTGAAGTTGAAAAAGGGACTTACGATCATTTCATGCTCAAGGAAATCAATGACCAGCCGGCAGCCATGCGCAAAATTATACAGGAGTATCAGGATCAGGACGGAAACCTTAAAATCGATGGTGCAGTGATAGATCAACTCAAAAGTTCGGACCGTATATACATCATAGCCGCCGGAACAAGTTATCATGCCGGTCTGATCGGCAAAGAATACTTTGAGAAATGGGCGGGGGTGCCGACTGAAGTGCACGTCGCTTCGGAATTCGTCTATAATACACCGCTCCTATCAGAAAAACCGCTATTCATCTTCATTTCCCAATCAGGTGAGACGGCAGACAGCCGGGCAGTACTGGTTGATGTCAAAAAGCAGGGGCACAAATCCCTGACTGTGACCAATGTACCTGGATCCACCCTCGCCCGGGAAGCGGATGAAACACTTATATTGCATGCGGGCCCTGAAATCGCCGTTGCTTCAACAAAGGCCTATACAGCTCAGATTGCGGTACTCTCGATTCTGGCTCAAGTCACTGCAAGGGAGCTCGGCAAAGATATTGAAATCAATCTGATGCGTGAACTCGCTAAAGTTACAACAGCCATTACAGCTGTTATCGATGATGCGCCTGAAATTGAACAGATCGTCAACGAATATCTTGAAACAACAAGAAATGCTTTCTTTATCGGCCGCACTATGGATTATTATGTTGGTGTCGAAGGCGCTTTGAAATTGAAGGAAATATCCTATATTCAAGCAGAAGGCTTTGCCGGTGGTGAGCTTAAGCACGGCACCATCGCATTGATTGAAGAGAATACACCAGTATTTGCCTTAGCGACACAGGAACGGGTCAATTTGAATATCCGCGGCAACGCCCAGGAAGTTGAGGCGAGAGGGGCTAAAGTCTGCATGGTATCCATGGAAGGAATGGATCAGGAGGGGGACACCTATGTCATTCCACAAGTGCATGAGATGTTGACACCTCTCGTTTCGGTAGTGGTGTACCAGCTTATTGCCTATTATGCTGCACTACATCGCGGCAACGATGTGGATAAACCGCGAAATCTCGCAAAATCAGTGACAGTGGAATAGAAAGCAGAACATTTAATGATGCCCTTATGGATAAAAAACTTCTGTAAAGGGCATCATTTTATATTTTCGGTGAGTTAAAAAGTCATATGCACTTCATGCAATGTTCACATTTCAAAAAAATAAAGCGATGTGGCCCCCTTAAGAAATGGAAATAAGTCCATGGTGTGTTAAAATGACGGACAGTAAGTATTGGAAGGAGTTCTAAAATAATCATGAAGAAAATATTAATGGCTCTGACTCTAGGCGCATTGATTCTTGCCTTAGCAGCATGCGGAGGAGAAGAGTCAGCTGAAGATAAGAATAATGATGCGAAGAAACAAGAAGAAACAGCAAGTAAGGGACAAGAGGGAGAACAGCCAGAAATGCCTGAACCTGAGCTTGATGATGTACCGGACGTCGTGGCAGAAGTGAATGGTGAAGAAGTGAAGAAAGATGAGTTTGAAAAAACTTATACAGCACAGTTTCAACAGCTTGCCATTCAGCAGCAGATGGCTGGTGAAGAAGTAGACCAGGGTGAACTGAAGAAGCAGATAGCCGATGGAATGGTCGGCCAGAAGTTGCTTGTACAAGAAGCAGAAGAACGTGACTATAAGGCTTCCGATGAAGAAGTGGATGATATGCTTGATGGCCTCGTTGAGCAAAATGGCATGGAGTCCAAAGAAGATTTCTATGCTGCCGTAGAAGAACAGGGCATGTCTAAAGAGGAAATCACCTCCCAGATTAAAACTCAGGTGAAAGTAGATAAGCTGATTGCTGAAGAAACGGGCGAGATCAAGCCGACAGAGAAGGAATTGCAGTCACTTTATGATGATGCGAAAGAGCAGCGTGAACAAATGGAAGGTGCCGAGGAACTACCATCTTTTGAAGAACTTAAGCCTGAACTGGAATCCCAGATCAAGTCGCAGAAAGAAAGTGAAGCGGTACAGAAACTCGCCGAAAAACTTCGTGAGGATGGAGACATCACTATACACCTGTAAAATGCCAGTAAATGAAAAACGACATTTCAAACCCCTGTACCCGGGCTTCAATACCGGTGGCAGGGGTTTTAAGTTTAAAGTTCAATGACGGCAGCCACTTATAATTATATGTGGATTTTTAAGGTTAATCACTTGAAAGTCAAACAAGGTCAATGTATAATAATGATATAGTCAAAGTTAGTCAAACACATAAGACTTCAAATAAATTTTTGAAGCAGACTTTTTGAAATGACGATTGAGAAGCTTTATACTATCTATATAGTCAAAGTTAGTCAAGGTCAATTATATAGGAGGTATGACTCATGAAATGCCAAAACTGTGGAATAAATGATGCAAATGTTAATGTTGCAATGAAACTCAACAATAAAAAAGTACAGATGCACTTATGCAACCAATGTTTCCGGGATATCAGACAACAAATGATGAACTCTGATGGGTTCCAGTCTGGATTCCCTTTCAATGGTGAAGGACATAATGATGGATATTATGAAGGAAATGGATCTGGCCATACCGGCACCACCGTCAAGCAAGGTCAGGAAGGTAACGACAGCCTCTTAGAACAGCTTGGCAAAAACGTTTCAGAAGCTGCCAGGGCAGGGGAAATCGACCCTGTCATCGGTCGCGATCAAGAAGTGAAGCGTGTAATCGAAACATTAAACAGGCGGAACAAAAACAACCCGGTATTAATTGGTGAACCAGGGGTAGGTAAGACTGCCATCGCAGAAGGATTGGCACTGAAAATTACTGAAAGTGCTGTGCCCACAAAATTGATAGGCAAAGAAATATATATACTGGATGTAGCCTCGCTTGTAGCCAATACGGGTATTCGTGGACAATTTGAAGAACGCATGAAACAATTGATCGAAGAAATACAGCAAAGGGACGACATCATTGTATTTATAGATGAAATCCATCTACTGGTTGGAGCGGGTACAGCGGAGAGTTCACAGATGGATGCAGGAAACATATTGAAACCTGCACTTGCCCGTGGAGAAATGCAACTCATTGGGGCGACTACGTTAAAGGAATATCGTCAGATCGAAAAAGATGCGGCCCTGGAGCGTCGTTTGCAACCGATTATAGTGAAAGAACCAACGCTGGAAGAAGCGGAACAAATTCTTCAAGGGATTAAGGATCGCTATGAGAACTTCCATGAAGTACGTTATTCCGACGAAGCGATCCACGCTTTTGTATCTCTTTCTGACCGCTATATCCAAGACAGGTTCTTGCCGGATAAGGCGATTGATCTGATGGATGAGGTCGGTTCACGGTTGAACTTGGCAAATGCAGAAAACGATGCGCATGCCATACAACAGCATTTGGATGAAATCGAGAAAGAAAAAACCGAGGCGGCAGAACGAGAAGATTATGAAAAAGCAGCAAACTTGAAGTATGTCGAAATCCAGCTCGAGAAACAGCTCGAGAAAGCTAAGGATGAGGAGAAGACCATCGACGTAGACGTCTCTGATATCCAGTTGATAATTGAGGAGAAAACCGGCATCCCTGTAACGAAGTTGCAAGCAGATGAGCAAGAGAAGATGCGTGATCTGGAAGAGAGAATGACCAGCAAAGTCATCGGGCAGGAAGAAGCTGTTGCCAAAGTTGCGAAAGCAGTACGCCGTAGTAGGGCAGGTCTGAAATCGAAATACCGTCCGATAGGTTCCTTCCTCTTCGTCGGACCGACTGGGGTCGGCAAGACAGAACTGACTAAGGCATTGGCGGAAGAACTGTTCGGTTCCCGAGAGTCCATGATACGCCTTGATATGAGTGAGTACATGGAGAAACATGCAGTGTCTAAGATCATTGGTTCTCCCCCAGGTTATGTTGGCCACGAGGAAGCTGGACAACTGACTGAAAAAGTGCGGCACAACCCGTACAGCATCATCCTCCTGGACGAGATAGAAAAAGCGCACCCTGATGTACAGAACACTTTCCTTCAGATTATGGAAGATGGCCATTTGACAGATTCGCATGGTCGTATGGTCAGTTTCAAGGATACAGTCATCATCATGACAAGTAACGCAGGTACAGGAGTCAATACAGCGAGTGTAGGATTCAACGCAGAGGCACATGAGTCTGTATCGACACTGGAGAATCTGAGCGACTACTTTAAACCTGAGTTCCTGAACCGTTTCGATTCAATCATCAACTTCAATGAACTCTCTGAAGATGACCTATTCCTGATAGTCGATCTCATGTTGGCAGAACTTCGGGAAACTGTCGAAGACAACGACATCGAAATCACGATTACGGATGAGGCGAAATATGAATTGGCACGGCTCGGATATGACAAACGATTTGGAGCAAGACCATTAAGAAGAGTCATCCAGGATAAGGTTGAAGACCAACTTACAGATCTTATACTGGAAGAGGAATCAGTGGGCAATGTTGAAGTAAGGATGGAAGAAGGAGAAGTAAAAGTCGCAGTGGTCTAAAAATTGAGACAGACGCATGTGATATGTGAACTTCTTGAAATGAAAGCATGAAAAAAGACTTCCGGGGAATCCCGGGAGTCTTTTTTCATATATGGGACTTTTATCAATCGAATCAGGACATGCGGCGCTTAGACACAGCCCGGTCTCGCTGTTAGAATGGTTTTAGAAGTTTGTCTGCAGCCATTGAACTGGAGAAGAATGGGGGAGGACAGATGGAGTCCAGATGAGGAGGTAATTTCATGAAAGCAATCAAACTATTGATGGCCGCCGGTATGACACTCATGCTGTTGACCGCATGTGGTACAGGAGATGATGAAGAAGAATTCAATAAACAGCAGACCATCAATGACTATTGACGATAGACCTCTCAACCATTAGAAAAGTTTAAGGTTTCCCGGTTAAGGGAAGACGGTTATAAACATTTCTAGGAGGCGTCGTCGTGCAGGAACATAAATTGTACATTAACGGACAATACGTCGAATCATCCGGTAATGAATGGCTCGACATCATCAACCCGGCAACAGAAGAAAAAATTTCCAAAACACCAAAAGGTACTGAAAAAGATGTAGACAAAGCTGTAGAAGCGGCATTTAATGCCCAAAAACAGTGGGAAATGACCCCAAACATCGAACGCGGTAAAATTGTACGCAGGTTAGGCGATGAAATCGAAAAAAATAGGGACAGATTTATCGATATTCTTCAAGAAGAGCAAGGTAAAGATTATGAGTTGGCAAGCGGTGAAGTAGATCTTGCCATCGACTATTTCCGATATATGTCTGAATGGGCGAGAAGGATTGAAGGGGAAATCGTTCCAAGCGACCGTCCTAATGAGAACATCTTCATCTATAAAAAGCCGATAGGCGTCGTAGCGGGTATCATACCATGGAACTTCCCGATTTTCATTCTGGCAAGAAAAGTCGCTACTGCTCTTGTAACCGGTTGTACAATCGTAGTGAAACCAAGCCAACATACGCCTAATACAACAATGGAATTTACAAAGCTTATACATGAAATGAAAGATATACCAGAGGGTGTATACAACGTTGTGACAGGTGTCGGCTCTGAAATAGGTAATGCATTGGCTACTCACGAGAAGGTCCATATGGTGACTATGACAGGAAGTATTCCAGGCGGCGCAAAGGTAATGGAAGCTGCTGCGCAGAATATCACAAAAGTCAATTTGGAGTTAGGTGGAAAGGCACCAGCAATCGTTACGAAAAATGCAGATTTAGACCTTGCAGCACAAAATATAGCGGCATCACGGCTTGCGAACAATGGCCAGGCATGTACAAACGCAGAGAGGACTTATGTCCATGAAAGTGTAGCTGATGAATTGATTGAAAAACTAAGAGTAATATTCGAATCCAAGAAAATGGGTGATCCACGCACGGACAAGGAGATCTCAGTCGGACCACTGGTCAACCAGGAGCGGCTCGAAACTGTAGATGAAATGGTGCAGGAAGCCATTAAAGGTGGTGCTGAAGTGGTCACAGGAGGGAAACCTGCAGAGATGGATGAAGGGTTCTTCTATGAACCGACCATATTGACTAACGTCACCCACCAATCGAATATAATGAGCGATGAGATATTCGGTCCAGTGATCCCGATCTCTACGTTCAAGACATTGGATGAAGCGATTGAAAAAGCCAATGACACAGTGTATGGACTTTCATCTTCTGTATATACTGAGGACCTGAATGAAGCTATGCGCGTAGTCAATGAAATGAAATTTGGCGAAACTTTTGTCAACCGTGAAAACTTTGAAGCGGTACAGGGTTATCACGCGGGAATGCGCCAGTCGGGTCTTGGAGGTGCAGACGGCAAGCATGGAATGGAAGATTTCCTTGTGACTCAAGCAGTCTATATGCAATACAAAACGGATGATAACCAGTAAGTGAAGGGGCCATGGATGTAATATCCATGGGCTCTTTTTAAAGGAGGCGCGCTGATGGCGCATGATCATACCCATAACGCCAATAAGAAAGTACTCCAGATCAGCTTCTTCATCATTGCAGGGTTTATGATTGTAGAAGCAATCGGGGGCTTTTTGACAAATAGTCTTGCGTTGCTATCTGACGCAGGTCATATGCTGAGTGATGCCATTTCCTTAGGCGTAGCAGTGCTGGCGTTCAGATTTGGCAGTAAATTGGCAGATTACAGTAAAACCTATGGCTACAAGCGTTTTGAAATACTTGCAGCCATTTTCAACGGTGTAACGCTCATACTTGTCTCTTTATATATATTCTATGAAGCTTATCAGCGTTTTACAGATCCGCCTGAAGTAGCTTCAACGGGTATGCTTATAGTCGCTATCATAGGCTTGTTGGTCAACTTGATCGTAGCCTGGTTAATGATGCGGAGCGGTGACACTGAAGGGAACCTTAATATCAGAGCCGCATTCCTACATGTGATGGGAGATCTCCTCGGTTCGATTGGAGCAATCATAGCTGCACTCCTGATCATGTTCTTCGGATGGGGGATTGCAGACCCCCTGGCAAGTGTGATTGTTGCAGTGCTGATTCTCTTCAGTGGCTGGAAAGTTACGAAATCATCGGTGCATGTACTGATGGAGGGTACACCGGTTGATGTAGACGTTGAGAACATCATTAAAGTCTTCAAAGAAGATGAACGGGTCATGGATATTCACGATCTCCATGTGTGGAGCATCACAAGCGACCAGCATGCTTTATCCTGTCATGTGACAGTAGATGGGAAGAAAACTATAGCGGAGAGCCAGTTGCTGCTCGATGACTTGGAAAAAAGGCTGATGGATGAAGGTATAGGGCATGTTACGATACAAGTTGAAAGTACGGACAACCCGCATGATGAAAATATATTGTGCGGAGCACTAGAGGAAGAAAATCATGAATAGACCTAGAGGGGATGGAGCATAGCACAAGCTGTTATGCTCCATCTTTATACTCTCTTGTAAAACTTCTCAATGAAGAAAGTCATAAAACAGTGACAAATGTCATAGATTTCTGCTGACACCTGATTCTATTTATATGGTTGTTCCCGTTATAAAATGAATTTAATTAGAATAATGGGAAGGAAGGTATACGTATGACTAAAGAAAAACAGGCTCAACTCAGAAAAGCGGTCATGCCTTATGCAAAATCACAGACGAAGACCAGCATAATTCAAATCCTCAATACAATCGTGCCATTTTTTGTATTGTGGTTCCTAGCCTATCAATCATTAAGCATTTCTTTCTGGCTCAGCCTTCTATTCAGCTTGGGTACAGCTGGATTCATGATCAGAACATTTATCATATTTCATGATTGTGCACACCAATCTTTCTTTAAAAGCAAGAAATGGAACAGTATATTAGGTACGTTCACCGGCGTGATCACACATTTTGCTTATGAAAAATGGAAACGTGAACACTCCATTCACCATGCAACCAGTGGGAATCTTGATAAGCGTGGCATTGGTGATATCTGGGTCATGACCGTTGAAGAATATGAGGAAGCAAGCAAAAGTGAGCGGCTCAAGTATCGCCTCTATCGCAATCCGCTTGTCATGTTCGGGCTTGGCCCCTTGTCGCTGTTCCTCTACGCCAACCGCTTCAACCGTAAGGAAGCAAAGAAGAAAGAGCGTATGAATACGTATCTCATCAATGTTTCCCTCTTGGCCATTTACGCATTGATCGGTTTCACTTTAGGATGGCACGTCCTTCTGCTTGTTCAACTTCCAATCATCTATTTTGCAGGTGCACTGGGCATTTGGCTCTTCTATGTCCAACACCAATTTGAAGATTCATATTTTGAGAACGAATCCGAATGGGATTATGTTAAAGCAGCAGTTGATGGCAGCTCATATTATAAACTGCCGCGTTGGTTGGAGTGGATGACAGGCAGCATCGGCTATCACCACGTCCATCACCTTGCTCCGAGGGTGCCGAACTATCATCTCGAGCAAGCACACGAAAGTACACCACCCCTGCATCAGGCGACAACCATCACACTGAAATCCAGCCTTGAATCGATCCGGTTCCGCCTATATGATGAAAGAAATAAGACATTCGTCGGTTTCAGTGAAATCGACGAAAGGTTAAAACAGAAGCGCGCGAGCCTCCAGTAGAAACTAATCCCCCTTCACGGGGGATTTTTTAATATAATGTCAATAAAACTGTTACACTTGAATAAAATGAGGAGGCTCAGCATGCGTGACTGGTATCATATATTTCCAAAAAATACGGGGCTCAGTCTATATATATGGATTATTTTGTGCATACTCCCATTCTATTTCATATTCCGTTCGAACTCATTGGTGGAAATAGTATTCGGCAGTGTCATGACACTGCTTTTCTTCACGATATATTGGCTGACCTTCAACACCAGGGGTCCACTTGTATATATCGGGTTAAGTATAGAACTCCTCATCAATATAATCATGACAATTCTTTATGGATATGTATATTTCGCACTTTTCATCGCTTTTTTTGTAGGGAATATAAAAAGTAAAGCAGGATTCGTCTCCATGTATGTCATTCATCTCGTAACGACAGCAGGAGCCATAGTAACAGGTTTTTTCTATAACTATAGCCTTCTTTTCAGTCATCTGCCATTCTTGATTATGACATTGCTCGCAGTCACACTCATCCCGATCAATCAATATAATAGGCTCAAACAAGAAGAGTTGGAGTCTCAGCTGGAAGATGCAAACCTCAAGATAGCTGAACTCGCAATCGTTGAAGAACGCCATAGAATTGCCCGGGACCTCCATGATACGCTTGGACAGAAATTGTCCATGATCGGGTTGAAGAGTGAACTGGCCCAAAAATTGATGGCAAGGGACCAGGAAGCGGCCAAGGAGGAGTTGGCAGATATTCAGGTTGCATCCAGGCAAGCATTGAAGGAAGTACGTGAGATGATCAGCAACATGAAGAATGTTGCACTGTCGGAAGAGATCACCCACGTCAAGGAACTCATGGATGCAGCGCAGATCAGTTACGACATCAATATTGATGGAGAACTTGATCACATTCCCTTACTAGTGGAAAATGTGCTGAGCATGTGCCTGAAAGAAGCGGTCACAAACGTCGTCAAGCATAGCCGCGCACACTTTTGTGCAATAGAGATCATTGAGACCAATAAAGATATCTTCCTCAAAGTTATGGACAATGGAGAGAGTAAAGAAGAAACTTTCGAAGCAGGACACGGGATCAGTGGTATGCGGGAACGTTTGGGATTTGTAAATGGTGACCTCCAGATAATCAATAATATGGATGGGTTTGAAATCAATATTACAGTACCGAAGATATTGAAACAGATTGAGGAGGGAGAATCGTGATCCGGATTGTAATTGCTGAAGATCAAAATCTATTGAGGGGCGCGCTTAGCGCATTACTGGATTTAGAGGAAGATGTAGAAGTAGTCGGGCAAGCAGAAAACGGCAAGGAAATATTGGACCTGGTTGAAAGGGAAAGGCCGGAAATCTGTCTGATGGATATTGAAATGCCTGTCATGACAGGACTCGATGCTGCAGAACAGCTTCAGGAAGCAGATTGTAAAGTCATTATACTTACTACGTTTGCCCGGCCAGGCTACTTTGAAAGGGCGAAGAAGGCGGGGGTTAGCGGCTACTTGTTGAAAGATAGCTCCAGTGAGACTCTGGCACACTCAATCAGACAGATTATGAAAGGGAAGAAGGTCTACTCCCCTGAACTTATTGATATAGCTTTTGAAGCTTCCAACCCATTGACTGATAGAGAAAAGGAGATTATCCAACGCCTCAGAGAAGGGAAAAGCACCAAAGTGATCGCTAAGGAATTATATCTCTCGAATGGGACGGTCAGAAACTATATATCAATCATATTGGATAAGATGGGTACAAAAAATCGTATTGAAGCAATATCGAAAGCACATGATAAGGGATGGCTCAAGTAGAATGAAGCAACCTATAGATAAAACCATGCTATATATTTAAATATGTAGTACCAGCATACGAGGGTGAGTATACTGAGGAAAAACTTCTCAATCCGCCCACCTGTCTTTACAGTGATGGGAAAGCGTATTACGATCGGCAACGGAAAGAATAAACGAATGCCATTATGGGTAGCCATATCAAGCAGATAATGGCTGATCATCCCAGCAAGAAGGCCGTACTTTATAAGATCACCTGAGAAAATCTGGTCGGTGATGAGTGATATCAGAACAAGGAATAGCAGACTATGTGTGACGGTACGATGTCCGAACAGCAGGTTGATGAGTTTTGATAGGAAAGGGAACTGACGGCCAATCTTGCTCCCGCTATGGCATATGTCCGGCAATAATGCGCCCACTATACCTGCGGTGGTTATGATGAAAGGGTTCTCGCCGATGCCATAAGATACTGCAAGACTTGCTGCGATGCCCCCGACTAAGTGTGTTTTTCCAGTCATTGCTGTTGCCTCCTAAAATGCAGTCAGATGAATATTATAATACAATCTGGGATTATTTTCCCGACAATCGCAGAAAAATTTAGCGTAATCTCTACGTACTAACGCAAAGTAAGCTTATTTCATAGATTTGAAGGGAATATGGTGATGAATTGTGTAATAATCACTGAGCTCATCAAGAACGCATATGGGGATATGAGGATGCAGAAGCCGTAATCACTGACCAGCCCCTGGAAAAATATGAGTATAATAGAGAACAGACAAAACAATAGAAAAGGAGCATTATAATATGGATGGAACAAATAGAGCAGATATCAATGTAGGCAGCACAGTTAAGGTGGTGCAGAAACATCATCAGAAGTCTGGACAATTGACTGAAGGAAAAGTAGCGAGGATTTTGACCAATTCTCCAAACCACCACCATGGTATAAAAGTAAAGCTTGAGGATGGAACTGTAGGTAGGGTCAAAGAAATTGAATCGTAAAAATAAGCGCCTTTAAAGGCGCTTATTTTTATAGAGTCATATATGATCAAAATCATCTGGAGATCCCCGGTAGACGCGGAGTGCAAGGAATACCGCGACAAGTGAGAAGAGGAAGGCGATGAAATAGACGAGTTCTACTCCGGCAACCATCGCCTGGTCAATAGTCACAGGGTCATCAGGTCGTTCTGAAGCATTGAGGTAGGCAGCTTGCCTGGCATTCAATATACTGATGAATACAGATACTCCAATGGCGCCAGCCAATGGCTGCAATGTTGAGATGACAGCTGTACCGTGAGGGTATAAATCCTTAGGCAATTGGTTTAAACCATTTGTTTCGACTGGCATCATGATTGCAGAGACCGACACCATCAACAGAATGAAACTGACGATGATGGTCCAGATTGAACTGTCCGCATCCAGTCGGCTCATCGTGAACATGGTCACAGCGAGTATGATGGATGCAGGTATCATCAACGGCCGGGGACCGAACTTATCGAACAGACTACCCATGAATGGGGATAGGGCACCATTCAGAAGACTGCCTGGTAGCAGTAACACTCCCGCAGTCGCTGCACTTAGCGCGAGCGGGCCCTGCATATAGACCGGGAGTATGATTTCTGACGCAAACATCGTCATGATGATGATCAGGAACATGAAAGCGGCTTGACGGAACATGGGATATCTGAAGACCCTCAAATCCATTATCGGATCATCCAATTTGAACTGGCGCCATGCGAAGAGGGCGATTCCAAGAAAACCGATCAATATGGTCCCGACCACTTCAGGGTTTAAAAATCCGGCTTCGCTCTGTCCAGCGGAACTGAAGCCATAGATCGTCGCTCCGAAACCGACTGTAGAGAAAAGGATGGAAAGTAAATCAATTTTAGGCTTTGTGACTTCTGAAACATTAATCAAGAAGAAATAAGCAAATGCTATTGAGAATAAAGTGAAAGGTATAACCGAGATGAACAAGAATCGCCAACCAAGGTATTCTACAATGATGCCTGATAGCGTCGGGCCGATTGCTGGTGCAAACATGATGACGAGACCGATGATTCCCATGATTTTCCCTCTGCGATGGGGCGGATAGATGAGCAGGAATACATTGAAGAGTATGGGGATCAACATTCCAGTTCCTATGGCCTGAATAAACCGTCCGAGTAGAAGGATGCTGAATACAGGTGCAGAAGCGGCTATCAGCGTTCCTACGGTGAATATGATCATGGTCCCCAAGAACAGCTGACGGGTGGAGAACCACTGTATCACCAGTGCAGAGATTGGGATCACTACACCCATGACGAGCATGAAGCCTGTAGCCATCCATTGGACAGTGGGTAGCGTGATGTTGAATTCTTCCATAAGGGTCGTAAACGCGATGTTGAGCAGCGTTTCATTTAGTATGGCAAAAAAAGCGCCTATGATGAGCGACAGCATTATCGGAAGCGTTTTAACATCAGGATTTTCGGAAAGATATTCATAATTAGTGTCGTTCGTCATGGTCAGCCTCCTGATTATGTATTGGGACAAATTGCTTTAGTCTATGGGTACATTCCAATATAATATTATGTATATATGATATGTACAAGCAGATAGACTTATGTGGAGGAGGTAAGTATGCGCTGCGGAACGAAATGTTTTATCGTCACTATAGAGATGGGAAAGCAGACATTTGTCGAAGAAATCGGGGCAAGGAGTCAGGCAGAAGCAAGAAAAATGACAAGACATCACCATGGCAATGAAGCTAAAGTGAAAAGGATCATAAAAAAGACGGACTGATGAAATAAAAATACATGACATCGCAGAAAACGGGTATAGATGTGTTGAAATCTAAAAAACACACCGTCCAATAAGGAGGATTACATATGGAAAGATTCAAGGCACTTGTTGCAGATAAACAAAACGATAAAATGGAAATGAACATAAAAGAATTAGGCATGGAAGATTTATCAGAAGGAGAAGTAGTCATCCGGGTAGCCTATTCAAGCGTCAATTATAAAGATGGCATGGTGGGTGTGACTGGTGCTATAGCTGAAACCTTCCCAATCATACCCGGTATAGATCTCGCAGGCACCGTTATCTCTTCAGAGGATGATCGGTTCAAAGAAGGGGACGAAGTGATTGCGACAAGCTATTACATCGGCACACGCCACAGTGGTGGATTCAGTGAAGTTGCACGCATACCCGCTGACTGGGTGGTACCGCTTCCTGAAGGGTTGACTAAAAAAGAAGCAATGGAGATCGGGACTGCCGGGTTTACTGCAGCATTATCCATCCAGAGGCTTGAAGATAACGGGCTTGAACCAGGAGATGGTGAAGTGCTGGTGGATGGTGCCAGTGGGGGCGTCGGTAGTATTGCCATCAATATGCTTGCAGGCAAAGGATACGATGTAGTTGCAAGTACAGGGCGTACAGAAGAAGCGGAATATTTGAAGTCGCTCGGAGCCCGGAAGGTCATCCACAGGGATGAGGTGACTGACACAGACGGAAAATCTACACGCAAAAGAAGATGGAGGGCGGCAATCGATCCAGTGGGTGGCAAAACGCTCCAGTATATATTAAGCAGTTTGGACTATGGTGGTTCTGTTGCGACATGTGGACTTGCTGGAGGTATCGAGGTCGAGACTACAGTGCTCCCATTTATTTCCCGGGGAATAAACTGGTTGGGGATTGATTCGGTGAAGTACCCGATGGAAAAACGTTTGGAAGTGTGGGAAAGGTTGGCCAGTGACATGAAACCAGCCGCTCTTGGCACACATATCGCACATGAGGTGACGCTTGAAGAATTGCCTGATACGTTGCGAGATATTTTAAATGGAAAAGTGAGAGGGCGCGTCATAGTAAGGTTATAAAAGAGTGCCCTTCATCCTGGTATAGGATGAAGGGCACTTTTCATTTATCTATTTGGCATAGGCCTCTTCTTCAAGTTTTTTGATTTGTGCTTCAACATACTCAGGTGAAAGGTCATTTTCTATAACATATCTATTCCTTGAGCGCTTGCTGCATTCCAGTGAACAACCACCAAGATGTTTTGCCTCGTTTTCTTCCGAAGCAAGAATCTGATCGTTGCAATCCGGATTGGCACAGTTGATATAGCGCTCACAAGGCGTACCGTCGAAATGGTCGCGCCCCACGATATTATGCTCCACCTGGTTGACTGGTACTGTCAACCTTTCATCGAAGACATACATCATGCCATCCCAGTTTTGACCTTTTGCGACAGGATCTTTTCCGTAGGTAGCGATGCCGCCATGGAGTTGACCGACATCTTCAAAACCTTCGCGTTTCAACCATCCAGAAAATTTCTCGCAGCGTATGCCCCCTGTGCAGTATGTCAATATGCGTTTGCCTTCAAGCATATCACGGTTTTCTCTTACCCAGTCAGGTAAGTCGCGGAATGTTTCAACATCCGGACGGATGGCGCCACGGAAATGGCCGACATCATATTCGTAGGTATTTCTGGCATCGAGCACAATTGTATCCTCGTCCTGCATCTGCTCAAGAAACTCTGCAGGCGCCACATACTCGCCAGTCATCTCACGTGGATCGATATCATCTTCCAGACTCAAGTTTACGAGCTCAGGTCTTGGACGCACATGTATCTTCTTGAAGGCGTGACCTTCTTCCTCATCAATTTTGAAGGTGATTCCTTCAAAGAGTGGATGCTCCTTCATATATGCCATATACTTTTCAGTATCTTCTACTGTGCCGGACACAGTACCATTGATACCTTCTTTGGCTACAAGTATGCGTCCTTTAAGATTCATGCTTCTACATAGTTCAAGATGTTCTGAAGCGAATGCTTCCGGGTCCTCGATATCAACATAATAGTAGTACAGTAATACTTGATATTTCATTGTCTTTTCCACCTATCAATTATATTTGCAGGATATACCTGATAGTTGCATGAAGTGTTCATGCAATACTTCATTATACCAATAACCCGTCTGATTTTAAAGAGTCTACCATAAAAGCAGATATTCATGAATGTTGCAGTATACTGATAGCCTAGAATTAACATCTTGGACATGATTCGATAGACCGGATAGTGGAAATTGCTTATAAAAATTGATAAAATCATATAATTGGATATTTAGTGATGAGAGGTAGATGGCTATGAATAGGAAAAAGGCACTTGTTGTTTTCTCGGGAGGTCAGGACAGTACGACCTGCATGTTTCATGCAATGGCCCATTACGATGAAGTAGAGTTAGTCACTTTCAATTATGGGCAGCGTCACAGCAACGAGATTGAAGTGGCAAAAAGTATAGCGGAGGAACAAGGGCTTAAACATCATATATTGGATATGTCATTGCTTGGCCAATTGAGCCCCAACGCCTTGACGGCACATGACATGGAGATCACGAAAGAAGCAGATGAAGAAATGCCGAATACGTTTGTTCCGGCCAGAAATATGTTGTTTTTATCCTTTGCTACGGCACTGGGTTACCAGATAGGCGCCGGTACAGTCATCACGGGCGTCTGTGAGACAGATTACAGTGGCTATCCCGATTGCCGGGATATTTTTGTCAAATCAATGAATGTAACGGCAAACCTTGCCATGGATCGCAACTTCGTCATAGAAACACCGTTGATGTGGCTGGATAAGAAGGAAACATGGGCGATGGCAGACGATTATGGCAAGTTGGAATATGTACGTGAAAAGACATTGACGTGCTACGAGGGTATCATAGGGGATGGATGCGGAGAATGCCCAGCCTGCAGGCTTAGAAATGAAGGATTAAATGCCTACTTGAACGAAAGGGATTGAGATAATGAACTACAATACTCCGATGCATGACTATACATTTGAATTAAATAAAGACTTCAATTTTTCTGCTGCACACTATATTCCGGATGAGCGGGCAGGGAAATGCAGTAATGTGCATGGCCATACGTATCATGTGAATATTACGGTTGCAGGAAATGAACTAGATGATCTGGGCTTCCTGGTCAATTTCGGGGAGCTTAAATCACTGATAAGTGGTGCGTTTGACCATACGCTCCTCAATGACCATAAACGTTTTAGGGATGTGCCCCCGACTTCAGAAACAATGGCTAAAACGATATATGAAATGGTTGCGGAATATATATCCGGATTGGATAACAAGCCGGTATGCTTACAGGTTATTCTGAGGGAGACACCCACAAGTTATGTCGTATACCGTCCTAAAAAGGAGATGCGATGATGAGAGTCCCAGTACTAGAAATTTTTGGGCCCACATTCCAAGGGGAAGGTGCTGTAATCGGACAGAAGACCATGTTCGTCAGAACAGCAGGGTGTGATTACAGCTGCAGCTGGTGCGATTCGGCATTTACTTGGGACGGGTCTCAAAAGGATCGTATTCGAATGATGACAGGAGAAGAAATTTTAGCAGAACTAGATGGCCTTGCGCCAAACAACTATAGCCACGTTACCATTTCCGGTGGGAACCCCGCCCTGCTGAAAAATATGGGTGATTTTGTGGAACTTGCCAAAGAAAGAAATATTCAGATGGCTGTAGAAACACAAGGTACCGTTTTCCAGGAGTGGATGAAAGATATTGACGATGTCACCATCAGTCCGAAGCCACCAAGCTCCGGCATGGTTACAGATTACGAAAAATTGGAGAAGGTAATGGCTGGATTGAACGATGGAGGCGGCTGTTATAATTTCAAAGTGGTGGTCTTTGATGAACAAGATTTCGAGTATGCTGCACATATCCATCAGAAATATCCTGATGTTGCATTCTACCTGCAAGTAGGCAACCCATTCCTTGGAGATAATGTTGCAGACCATACCAGCAAATTGCTTGAGCGTTATAACAATCTAGTGGATATGACTATGAAAGATCAAAGAATGAATGATGCCAGAGTACTTCCGCAGCTTCACACATTACTCTGGAGCAACAAGCAAGGTGTATAATGAGATGGAGAGGTTCTTAGCACCACCCTCTATAAAAAACTGAGGCATACAGCAAATGGCTGCATGCAAAAAGGAGTATTACAATGCATAATGAAAACACTAAAGATCTGAGTCTCCTGGGAAATCAGGAAGTGAAATACGACTTCGATTATAACCCTAAACTTTTGGAGACGTTCGATAACAAGTATCCTGACCGGGACTACTTTGTAAAATTCAATTGCCCTGAATTCACTACGCTTTGTCCCATTACGAATCAGCCTGACTTTGCGACTGTCTATATCAGCTATATACCAGACGTGAAAATGGTTGAAAGCAAATCATTGAAGTTGTACCTATTCAGTTACAGAAACCACGGTGGCTTTCATGAGAGTAGCATGAATCTGATCATGGATGATCTGATTGAACTGATGGACCCGAAATATATAGAAGTGTGGGGCAAGTTCACCCCACGGGGCGGCATCTCGATCGACCCATACTGCAATTACGGCCGCTCCGGAACCAAGTATGAAGAGATGGCGGATTACCGTATGATGCATCACGATATGTACCCTGAAAAGATAGATAATCGATAAAAAAAGCGCCCCCTGGGGGGCGCTTTTTTTATTCAGATGCAGTGTGATTGGCCTTATTGAATGTAATGATCTTGTACAGGTGGTAAACCGCCCCGTAAAGTACGAGTAAAGGCGTGATGATGAGCAATAGGAAAAATAGGGTGCCGCCAAATTCACGTAAACCAAAATTCGAGAAAAATTCTTGCGTAGCGACATCCTCTAGCGGCGGATAGAACACAAAGATATAGATTAAAGTAATGACTGCAAGTGTGAATATGTAGAAAATCATATTGGTGATATGGTAGGGAACAGTGTACTTATCGAATTTAAACATATTAAAAAACCCCTCTATATTCATTCTACAGATATTATACACTATAATAGAGCTATGTGGATATTAAAAAAGTGAAAATGATGAATTATGGAAATATTAGGAGGTATAATATGATCAGACAAGCAAGGAAAAAAGATTTGAGCCGGGTTATGGAGATCAAAGAAGCGGTTGTCCCCCTGATGGTTGCTGCAGGGAACACTCAGTGGAGCTCGGATTACCCCAATGCTCAGCGCTTCACCAGAGATATAGAGGCAGGTACTTTGTATGTCTATGAATTGGATGAAAAAATAGTCGGGTTTGTGGTAGTGGATGATGAGCACCCTAAACCTTATGAGGAAATATCCTGGGAAGTGGATGCATCAGAAGCGAAAGCAATGCACCGTATGGCAGTAGATCCTGGAGTGCAGGGGCGGGGCATCGCGAGGAAGATAATGGAGGCGATAGCAGAGATACTAGAACAACAAGGTGTCAAAGGCATTCATACAGACACTTCACTAGAAAATGAACGGATGCAGAAACAATTTGAACGTAATGGCTATCATTATAGAGGGAAACTCCATCTTGATGATAATATAGAGGATTGGTATATAGCCTATGAAAAAACATTTTAGCACTAGTGAATGCATTATAATGTTTTTTTAACTCGCTTGGATGGTGTAGTATATAGTGGGGAACAACAATTGAATAGGAGGAGTTATAGTGAAATTGTTATTGAAGCTGATAACCGGCATCGTTGTCGGTATTGGTGTGGGCGCCCTATATTATGGGGTGGGTGAAGCAGGTGGACTTGGAGTTTTTCTTGAATTCCTGGTCAGGTTATTCATCACGATAAAGTCTATTCTTGGGAGCTTCATATTCTTCATGATTCCATTGATCATACTCTTTTTTATCGCAAATGGAATTTCAAAGATAGGAATAGGATCCGGCAAAGTTGTCGGGGTCACCTTAGGCACAGCATACATATCGACACTTGGTGCAGGACTTCTTGCGTATATGGTGGCAATGATGGTGATGCCTCGCATCACTAATGGCGGCAGCGTTCCAGAAGAAACAGCCGGCCTCGAACCCTTCTTTACATTCGAAATAGCACCATTGATGGATATACTTACAGCGCTTGTGTTGGCTTTCGCCTTCGGTATAGTCATTACCCTCACGCGCTCAGAAGTGATGGAGAAATGGTTTGAGGAAGGTAAGAATATCGTTGAGTTTCTGATCCAGAAAGTCGTCATTCCAATTCTGCCGTTTTATATAGCTGGTGTGTTTGCAGAAATGGCTTCACAGGGGACGGTCTTCAACACATTATCTGTATTTGGACTTGTACTGCTTGCGGCAGTCGCTCTTCACTGGATTTGGATCACTATCCAATATACGATCGCCGGTGCATTACTCGGCAAAAATCCTTTCAAGATGATTAAAACGATGATGCCTGCTTATTTCACTGCGCTTGGTACGATGAGCAGTGCAGCGACGATTCCAGTCACCTTGCAGCAGACGAAAGAGAATGGAGTGCGGGGGCGGATAGCAGACTTTGTTATCCCGCTTTGTGCAAATATTCATCTCTCCGGCAGTACGATAACAATAGTCAGCTGTTCAATTGCAGTAATGTCGGTATTGCCCGAATATCAGCTGCCAGGTTTTCTCGCAATGCTCGGTACAATAATGCTCCTTGGAGTCATCATGATTGCGGCGCCTGGTGTGCCAGGTGGTGCAATCATGGCAGCAAGTGGGGTCCTGGTCACGAACCTCGGCTTTACAGAAGCGGCTGTTGCCTTCATGATTGCACTGTATATGGCGCAAGACAGCTTTGGTACAGCAGCGAACATTACAGGTGACGGAGCGGTTAGTGCCATTGTCGATGCCTACGAAAGAAAATTGAATAAATAGCGGAAGAAATTGGCCATGAATGATTGCCCTTCAAATGATCTACTTGAAAAGTCGAGAATTTGGAGGGCTTTTCTGTAGGCAAAAAGAGAGGGAAATGAAAAGATTTCGGTTTTATATCACTTGTACGGCCAGAATTGGATGATCTGTAACATTTACGAGTCATAGAATCCCCAAGCGAATGAAAATATGTTTATAATGGTAGTTATGATTATATGGATAAAGGATGCACTCTATGAATAAGTTTTTGTATTTCATCATCGTCATTTGCTTTTTGGATCTGTTCATTCAGCTGCCGATCATCACCCCATTCGCATTATCGCTTGGGGCTGATGAATATGCGGCAGGTATCATTGTAGCGATATATTCTTTGTTTAATATAGTGGGTAATATATTCGGCGGATTTTTCTCGGACAAGTTCGGTAGGAAGAACATGCTGCTTCTCGGAATGGGCTTACAGATCTTCATTCTGTTGTTGTATACCGTAGTGCCGACTGTAGGACTTCTCATCGGCATACGGGTTATACATGGATTTTCTAGTGGTTTACTGACACCCGCTGCATTCAGCCTTGTAGCTGATATATCCCGAAGATCGGCGATTGGTAAATCAATGGCGCTGACTGGAGTATCCATAGGGGTGGCTGCAGTACTGGGGCCGGCACTTGGTGGCATCATATCCAGCCAGGCCAGTTACCAGATGGTATATCTCGTCATGTCAGGTATATTCGTATTTGGTATCCTGTTGATTTTTATCACTGTTAATGAGAGCACAACAGTGAAGAGTCGTGAAGAGCACTATACTACAAACTTTGGTGAGATCATCATGAGGCCCTCTCTGATAGTGGCTTATATCTCTGCGTTCACTCTAATGGTTTCAAATGGTTCGCTAGCATTCGGCCTGCCACTCAAAGTTGCTGAGGTTGGATTATCGGACCAATCAACAGGCGCGATGCTTAGTGTATTTGGCATCACGGCCATCGTTATTTTTGCGAGTCCGCTCAATAGGATATATACAGACTATAGTCCGGTGGCACTTGTATCCTTTGGGGTTCTGATTGTAGGTTTTTCCATGATGGCTCTCCACATCGTCCCTACAGCTTTAATGATCTATCTTGTGATGATCCTCTATGGTATTGGCTTCAGCCTGATTTTCCCTTCTATGAATAAGATAATTGGGCAAAATACGGAAATATATGAGAGAGGGAAAGCCAATGGCATATTCTATTCCTTCTTTTCTTTAGGGTCTGTAGCAGGTGCCTATTTATCGGGAATCTTTGCTACGTATTTTACAACTCCTTTCCTTTTCATTGGAATGATACTCATCATATTGCTGAGCGGTATCCAGTATGCACATAAGAAAAGTGGCGTTTAATATCTCCAGTCAAAGAAGCATAAGGACGAAGGGTGTGGTTATGTGAAAAATGTTTTGCTTATGGGTACCAACGGTAGAATAGGAGAAAATCTTTATGAAGAATTGAAAGGTGACTTCAATCTTTTTGCGTTTTCAAGTCCGAATCAAGTAAACAACGAGATGGATATCACATTTTTGAAAAAAGATCTGTTTATTCTACCTGAAGTGGAAGAAGCACTGAAGGGAATCGATACGGTGCTCTTTTTTGAAGATCCAATAATGCGGTTGAACAGGCAGACGCAAGGACGTTTTGAGGACTTTTATATTTTGATAGCGGATAATATCGCCAGAGCCGCGCAACTGCATGAAGTCAAGCAGATAATATTCATCGCAGATGAGGTGAGTGACCCCTATATCGTTGAAGTGCTGGGTGCTTTTGGTGCAAAAGTACAGGTCACCCGGACCCCAATTAAAAGATACGGCAAGACCCTCTCCTATAAAACAACTGACTATAACAGTGTGAGGAGTGTGCAGCGCGCTCGCCTGCCCCGAGGCTGGAACATCAAAGATGTTGGGCAATATTATTTTGACTGGCTTGATAATATTCTTTATGGGCTCATCAATATCAGCTATGAAGGACCAACAATAAACATGTACCTCCCAAAAAAGGCGCACCCTATCCTCGTCATCGAATATGATGCAGAAGGCAGCTACAATGGTTTGGAAATCTACAGGATAAAGGGTGGCAGCTTATCAAAAAAAATGATGAATAAAACACCCAGGTTTGAATTCAGAGCACTGCCGGGCGGGGAAGATTTCCTTATGGCACTTCATGACTTTGAGCCTAAGTTCTCTTGGGGCGCCTATCAAATTGTACAGGCGCCTCTATACACATTAATCAACCGCATATATCAAGTGGAGATGATCATAAATAACCAAGCCCCTGGCTCACATAATCGTCCTAATGTAGAACGATAAAAAACGGGCCGATCGATTAATCGATCGGCCCGTTTCATATTAATGGATGAATGTATGGCTGGATACTTGCGATGAACTGATGGTCCTGAAGTTTTTAACGCCTTTACCGCTACCGAAGTTCATTTCGGAAACAAGGATGGAACCGTCAGAATTGATGCGTTCCACTACGGCTACATGACCAAAGCTCCATGCATAGTTCGTCCATGCTTCCGTCTGCATGATGGCGCCGACTGAAGGAGAATTGTTGACTCTATATCCTTCGCTTCTTGCGCCGTTGTCCCAGTCGTAGGCGTTGCCCCAATTGTTTCCAACAGGTTTTCCGAGCTGTTTGCGGCGTTCGAAGACGTACCATGTGCAATCGCCCCAGTAATAGTAGTTCGTACCGTATGATGTGCCTGAAGGGGCAGGCGCTGATACTTTATCAGTGACTGATGTGTTGTTATTGGAATCTGGCTTGCTTACAGAGCTTGAGCTTCCGCTGACGCTCAACTTTTGTCCAACATAGATTACAGTTGAAGACAGATTGTTCAAGTTCATGATTTTTCTGTATGTAGTACCATGCTTATTGGCGATTTTACTTAGTGTATCACCAGATTTTACAGTGTATGTGCCGGTTGAGCTTGTGCTGGAGTTTGAACTTGATGTTGAACTGGAGTCGGAAGTATTGGAACTGCTCGAGTTGCTGGAGCTGCTAGAAGAATTCGAACTTCCATCTACACTCAGTTTCTGACCCGGATAAATGATATGTGAAGAAATATTATTATTTTTCATCAATGTACGGTAATTCATGCCATGTGCAGATGCGATCTTGCTAAGCGTATCACCAGGCTTTACAGTGTATGATCCGCTAGATGAATTGGACGTACTTGCCGATGAATTTGATGATGAGCTTGAACTCGAAGAGCTAGAGCTGCTTGAACCGCCTTCTACAGTAAGTTTTTGGTTAATGTAGATCATGTCTGAAGACAGGCTGTTCCAAGATTTGAGTTGGCCCACGGATACATTATTCTGGTTGGCGATCTTCCAAAGCGTGTCTCCGCCTTGTACTGTGTAGGAAGATGCTTCAACCTGATCTGCGAGACCGTATGTAGAGAGAGCAGCGGTAGCTGTAAGGGCTGTGATGGCTTTTTTCATGAATGTGTTGACCTCCTAGGATGTATAATGAATATGTGTTATGTAATTTGATTATTTTAATACTTCTTTATCTGTGATTACAAAATATATAGTAACAAATTAACAGAATGAATAGTTGAATGTAATATAACTGTAATATAAACTCAATATCATTAATATATTCTGAATATTCTTGTAACAATATAAGGATAAACTCCCTACAAGAGGGTATATGAATCGTGTTGATTTGGAGGAGGACGATAGTATGACAAGAAAATACGATGAGCGGATGGCCTGGCTCTATTTCCTTTATTACTGGGTGATCTTTGGAATTGGGGCGTACTTTGGACAGTATCTGCCAGAGGAGTGGCGGCCGACAGCGTCTGCAGTGGTTTTTGGAATATTGATGATCTCGTTATTCGTCCGGGGTTTTAATCGCAGTGGGCCTGTCATAAGCCACTTGTACGCAGTTCTTATAGGACTTGTGTCATATGGAGTATTTGAAAATTTCATTAATGATTTTGGAACCGGTATTTTCTACCGGATCATCTTGTTGGGAATAATTGTATTCATCTTTTTTGGTATTATAGGTTACTTTTTCCTTAGAGATGTTACGCATTGGGGAAAGTATTTATTTATTGCATTGCTGGTTGTAATAGTGGCAACGTTGCTTAACTTCTTTATTGACTTACCCTACTTGACATTGTCGCTCACGATTGTAGGTTTGATATTATATCTGCTTTACACAATCTACGACTTCAACAGGATGAAGAATGGTAAGTTCAGCCCAAGGGAAATGGGGTTCAATCTGTTCATCAACCTGCTTGTCATCATAAAAAGGCTTCTCAGGCTGTATCGGTATGTTAACAATAGAAGATAGATGGTATAGAATGATATATAATAGCATATAAACTTTTAATGAAGGAAGATGAAGTATGGGGCGTAAATGGAATAACATTAAAGAGAAAAAAGCTCAGAAAGATAAGGATACTAGCCGCATCAATGCCAAATTCGGGCGGGAAATATATGTGGCCGCCAAAAAAGGCGAGCCTGACCCTGAGAGCAACCAGGCGTTGAAGGCCGTCCTGGATCGTGCCAAAACATACTCCGTACCAAAGCACATCGTAGATAAGGCGATTGATAAGGCAAAAGGCAGTGATGAAGAAGCATTTGATGAACTCCGCTATGAAGGCTTTGGACCAGAAGGCACGATGATTATAGTCGATGCACTTACAAACAATGTGAACCGCACAGCTTCCGATGTCCGTGCAGCATTCGGGAAAAATGGTGGGAACATGGGAGTAAGCGGTGCAGTCAGTTATATGTTCGACGCAAAATCTGTATTCGTCTTTGAAGGATTCGACCCGGAAAGTATAATGATGGAACTGATGGAGAAGGATCTCGATGTGGAGGACGTGAGAGAAGAGAACGACTTCACAGTTGTATACGGACCGCCTCAAGCTTTCCATGATTTGAAGAAATCACTAGATGGCATGGGGGTTGAAGATTATGAGGTGGCAGAACAGACGATGATTGCGCAAAACGAAGTATCATTGGATGAAACTTCAAAGGAGCAATTTGAGACATTAATCGAAGCACTGGATGAACTGGAAGATGTGTCTAACATCTATCACAATGTTGATTTAAGCAAATAAATGGAGGAGGAAGCATAATGAATTTTGGCTATGAAGGCAAAGTCGCTGTAATTACAGGAAGCAGTCAGGGGATAGGACGAAAAACTGCCGAACAGATGACTCGACTTGGAGCAAAAGTCATGCTTGTGGCTCGAGGTGAGGATCAACTTCAGAAAGCTAAAAAGGAAATTTCACAATTTGGGGAAGTGGATTACATTGTTGCTGATGTGAAAGAAAATGACTCAGCAGAACGGATCATCGAAGAAACAGTCAAACGTTATGGACGGTTGGATGTATTGGTCAATAATGCAGGAGGGTCATTTGCGAAACCATTTGAAGAAGTCGCGATCTCAGACTGGGAAGATGATCTGGACTTGAAACTTCTGGCAGCTGTGAGAATGTCCAAAGCTGCCCTCCCCCATCTGAAGGAAGACGGTGGCGCAATCCTCAATCTGACAGCTGTCCTTGGTAAAACGCCACCGCCATCTTCATTGCCGACGACTGTTTCACGTGCCGCAGGCATGGCGATGACAAAGGCAATGAGTAAAGACCTTGGAAAATACGGCATTCGGGTCAATACAGTGTGCATTGGCCTCATAAGGAGTGCGCAAATAGAAAAGAAATGGCAAGATGAAGCACCTGAGCTGACTTGGGAGGAATATTCAAAACTCGATCGCCATAATATTCCACTCGGCAGAATAGGAGAGACCGAGGAAGCAGCGAATGTCATAACATTCCTTTGCTCTGATCTTGCGTCCTACATTAGTGGGGACGCTGTCAATATAGATGGTGGCTCAGGCCATGCCTTATAGAATATTAACGCCTACGGGCGTTTTTTAATTGCTTTAAAATTACACCAGCTATATTATTTAGAATAATACAATAGAATGTATGCAAGAAGATGATTGGACTGGATATCGATTAAAAATGGGGGTGAGGTATATGAACCTTGAAGTGGTACAACTTGATAAATCGTTTACCGGAAAAAAAGTGGTAGACTCAATCACTTTGTCTGTTGAGTCTGGAACAATCCATGGGCTTTTGGGATCCAATGGGGCAGGTAAGACCACTTTCATGAAACTACTCAGTGGCATCTATAGACCAGATGATGGAGGCGTATATTTTAGTGGTGTTCCTATCTATGGGAACACAGAGATGAAGAGCCAGGTCATGTTTATTAGTGATCATCCATACTTCCTTAATGGAAAAACGCTTCTTTCAATGGCTGAATTCTATAAGGCAATGTATCCGAGATGGTCTTCCGCGCGCTTTAATCAGCTCGCACATCATTTCGGGCTTGATATTCATCAACCCCTCTCTCAACTCTCAAAAGGAATGAAACGTCAGGCTACCTTTGTTCTTGCGTATGCCTCACGTCCCAAAGTGCTGTTACTGGATGAACCTTTCGATGGCTTGGATCCGATCATCAGGCGGCAGGTGAAGGATATCATGATGCAGGATATCGCAAATCATGGCATGATGGTCATAATCTCGAGCCACAACTTAAGGGAGATGGAGGACATATGCGACTCCATATCGATGGTGCACAAAGGGAAACTGCTGTTCCACAGCAACTTGGATGAAGTCAGAGGAACGCACTTCAAGCTGCAGATTGCTTTTGATGTGTTGCCGCCCGAGTCATTTTTTAAAGATGTGGATGTCGTACACCATGAAATCAAGGGACGGGTGGTCACTTGCATCGTTAAAGGCGACAGGTATGATATCGAACAAAAAATTACAAAATACAGTCCCTTGATGTATGACATTCTACCTTTGTCATTAGAAGAGATATTCGCCTACGAAATGGGGGAGAGAGGTTATGCGATCAGCGACATCATTATTGAATAGGACACTGCTCCTTCATTTTACCGGGTCAGTATTCTGGTTATCAATATTATTTCTCATAGGTAACATATTGCTCCAACCTTTGGCTTTATGGATTGCCTCGATCAATGTCCGTATTAATGATGGGTACGTACCCTCCGGTAATCCTTTAGATATGATGGCAGGTTTCCAATTGGTTTTTGGAATGGTCTATGTCATGTTTTTGGCCGCTTTTCTATTCGGTTATAAAAATAAGGAGCAGTCAATTGATTTCATGCATGCGCTCCCGATGAAACGGCATTATCTCTTAAGCCATGCATTGCTCTCAGGATTTATCAATATTCTAATACCTATAATCACTACTTCAATCATTTTGTTCTTTGAGCGGCACTTCCTTGTGTTTGACATATCATTCATAGATATCATTGCTTGGGGCGCATATTCAGTTTTTGTCCTGGTGACTGTATTTTCTGTTTCGGTATTTTGTGGCTTCCTTGTAAATAATATTTTAGTACATCTGCAATTGATCCTCATCGTCTTCTTCTTGCCTGTTATTTTTTGGACGCTGACCGTAGCTGTTGCAGATGCGCTTTTTGAGGGTGTCGGAATAATACCGTTTACGGGGAATGGCGAGAGCCTGATCAGTGGCATTGTCGATAACACCTTCCCGATATTTGCTGTACAGCAAATCTATTCTGGTTTTGTTTTCTGGAAAATCCTCATGTGGTCACTCTTCACTGTATTTCTATTCATCGGATCGTATATTTTGTACGGAAGGAACCAGAATGAAAAAGTACATCATACCTTTAATCAGAGTTGGCTTCGTAACATTCTTGTGGCATTTCTATCGATTTCAGGAATGCTATTGGTGGGTTTAATCATTTCAGTTACATTGCCTAATGGGCTACTGATCTTCATTTTGTCATTTTTGTTCGGGACGGCCTTTGCTTACATCGCGATAGAGATGTCTTTCCAGGGGACCGTTCGGCTTGAGCGGAATATAAAATCTCTGGTTACGACGGCAGCCCTCCTGATTCTTTTTTGGACTGTTTTTATAACAGGATGGAACCAATATGTTGCATACGTTCCGGAAGAATCAGAAATCGATAGTGTGAGGATTACAAATTCCTCCAGTAGCAGCTATGGCAGTAATGGAAACATAAATGGAGAAATGGGTGAAGATTATCTATACATCGACGATGGGGAAATAATAGCAGAAGCGGTTCAGGCTCATGAAGAAGCAACGGCCGCCCCGGCCCTCAAAGATATATCACAAGGATATGAGTGGGTTGAAGTCAGCTACAGGATGAAAAATGGCAACTACATCAATAGACGATTTGATGATCATAAAAGAGAACCTTACAAAGAGATACTAGGCAAGGTGAACAGCGGAAAGTATGCGAGGAACAATGATGTCCTCTTTAATGTCGGGGACCCGTCAAAGCTCCTGAGGGTCGAGATATCAGCCCCTGGGGGTGCGGTGACGATTGAAGAAGCTTCACCGTTTATAGAAGAGTATCAGAGGGCGATGCTCGGAGTTGATGAGGATATACCTGCAAATATACTAAACGGTGGAGTGCCTCTGCTGAACGGTGTTGCAGAATTCGAGCAAAGCTACTACAGTGGCCAAGCATCAATCTATAACCCTGTGCTTCAAAAGGCGATAAAAGGGGAAGAGGAACTGGCAGGGTTCCTAGGAGTGGAAGGCAGCGAGGAGATGTACACATTGACGTTGGGTGAAGTGGACAGGCAGAAATTCTTCCAGGATTATCAGATGTTGACCCCAAAAAAGTTCATCAATAAATATGAGTTGAAAGTTTTATCTGACAATCAGATGGCAGAGGTAGTGAAAGCAGTCGACGAAGGTAAGTTGGACGGCAGAGGTCAGAAGGTACTGGTCTACCGCTCTGTGGTTGAAGATTGGGCGGACGCAGAAGAAATTACACTTTCAATGGATCAGGAATTCAATATTCTGGGAATCGAATGATCGGCTGTGCCTATAGAACTTAATCCTTCACATTCTTCCTCTGATTTTTGTATAATTAAGGGAAGGAGATGACCGTGATGAAAACCAAATATCTTGATAAAAGAGGATGGAGACGTCTTCTCCGCTCTGATTATAGGGAAAAGATCATCCATTATGAAGACGAAAAGATATTGGTGGGTCTGCTGGAGATCCATAAGGTCCGCTCACCCCTGACCGTATCGATATTGGATGAGAGGGTGAAGGTGTGCGACAATCGATACAGTTGGCTGCAGATTCTTCCTGAAAAAAGGAAGTATAGCATAACTGTGATGTATGATGCCCGTGGCAAAGTACTGCAATACTATTTCGATATCAATATCAAGCACATCCTCGAACTCGGCAATGCCAGACGCAAGGATATTTATCTGGATGTCTTGGCTCTTCCAGATGGTCGTTATGAACTGGTCGATGAGAAGGATATAGCACGTGCCGTAAGAAGGGGCCATATATCAAAAAAACAATATGATTTTGCATATAAGGCTGCAAATGAAGTAATGGAAGAAATTGATGGGAACTTTGAACGGTTCATCCGTTTGGCTGAATACTGTAAAAAAATGATGAAATGAAAAAGGCAGCAGGGAAGTGATCACTTCCCTGCTGCCTTTATGTTAAGTCGTCGTGAAGCCCCCACCATTGACATGAAGGACCTGTCCCGTCATGTAACTTGAGTCTTCAGAGGCCAAAAGCACATAGCATGGAGCGAGTTCACTCGGCTGCCCACGTCTGCCCATCGGTGTTTCATGACCGTGCTTTTCGACTTTTTCGGCATCGAAAGTGGCAGGGATGAGTGGGGTGTATATAGGGCCTGGCGCCACACCGTTTACACGTATCCCCTTATCCGCAAGATTGGCAGATAATGAACGTGTGAGTGATGTGATGGCGCCATTTGTTGCAGAGTACTCGATTAGTTCAGGAGAACCTCTATATGCCGTCACACTCGTTGTGTTGACTATGGCATCTCCTTTCTCAAGATGTGGAAGAGCGGCTTGAGCCATGAATACGAACCCATATACATTTGTTTCAAAAGTGCGCTTCAGCTGTTCTTCTGAAATTTCAAGGAAATCTTCAGTCGGATATTGCACACCTGCATGGTTGACCAGTATATTCAATTTACCGAAAGTATCTACTGTAAACTCTACGAGCTCTTTACATTCTGATTTTTTTGTGACGTCAAATGACTTGATTTCACACTTCACCCCGTATGACTGCACCACTTTTTTAGTTTCCTCAGCATCCTTGTCCTCATCGAGGTAACCAATGACCAGATTTGCACCTTCTTTAGCATAAGCCACTGCCACGGCACGTCCTATACCGGAATCTCCACCGGTGATGATGGCGACTTTGCCTTTTAGCTTACCGCTGCCTTTATAATACTCTGCGTCGTATATGGGAGCTGGATCCATAGTGTGTTCAGTACCAGGTTGCTCTTCCTGGGTGTATCCTTTTATTTCTTCATCAATACGTTCATACTTATTCTTGCTGCTCATGTTATATCTCCTTCCATAAGTTTAATGTAATGTGCATCTACCCGTTATTTCCATCATATACACATATACACCTCAAAAGCTGATGATTGTAAAATAAAGTTTTTGTGATAAGATTTCCTTATCAGTGAAAGGGGAAAGAATAGATGAAGGTCGATGACTATAAACTCCTGGTCACACTGGATGAAACGCGCACCTTGAGGAAGGCTGCTGAAAAATTATTCATATCTCAACCAGCTGTCAGCCAACGGTTGAAATCGATCGAAGATGAGTGGGGCGTCAAAATTTTCATCCGGACCAAAAAAGAGCTTTATGTGACGGGAGAGGGCGAAAAGATAATCGAGCATGCACGCGATGTTACTGAAAAAGAGGCATTGGTGAAAGAATATCTCCGAAGTAATGAAAATTCCATCCAAGGTAATTTATCGATAGGGGTGTCCTCGCTCATAGGGCACACCATATTGCCTGAAATATTATCCCAATACTTGAAACTATACCCCAATGTAAATATAAAGATAAAGGTGGGCTCTTCCCAGCAGATCATCGATGAACAGAATGACTTTCATATATCGATCGTCAGAGGAAACCGAATTCTCAATAAGCAGAATGAATTGTTGTTCGTCGATAGGCATTACTTAGTCACCCCCAGTGGAAATGAAGAGGAAAAGCGGTTGCCAATAATAGAATTTCAGGCAGATCCGATATATATCAGTGAGATTGAACGTTTTTTTGAAGAACGCTTCAAAAGGAAGTATGAATCACAGATCAAGGTCGACCAGATTGCAACTTGCCGGGCGCTTCTCCTTGAGGGCGTAGGCATGACGGTTTTGCCAGAAATAGTCTTGAAGGATTTCGACAAAAGTCAATTCAATATCGACGAAGTATTACATGAAGGACGTGCGATAACCCGCGATACCTATATTGCTTTTGATAAGAGTGTCATGGCACTTCCACAAGTCGAAGCATTTTTGAAATTAGTACGTACGTTTGTGAATGCAGATTGAGCAAAAGTCAGGTAACAGCAATAAGATGATGGGCTTAATATAAAAGGAAGAAAATTTATATCTTGTGATACTGCTATGTTATCCAGTCCCTCATGGCAATTGCCATGCCTCATATGGGACAATGGAAGTATCTTTTGCCTTATCTTTGTTAAAATGAAATTAAAAAGGAGAGATTCGATGGAAATCGTCTGGTGGCTCATCGTCATTGCATCATTCATATTGGGTTTTCTTGGTCTTGTTTTCCCAGTTATACCCTCTATCTTGATGTTTTGGGCGGGTTTTCTAGTATTCCAATTTGCTATAGATGGAGAAGCGTTATCATGGATGTTCTGGCTTATCATATTTGTGCTGACACTTCTGGTGTTATTCAGTGATTTTATTGCAAACAGTTATTTTGTTAAAAGATATGGAGGAACGAAGCGGGGGGAGTACGCCTCTATAGCCGGGGTCATCATCGGGATGTTTCTCTACCCGCCATTTGGCATCATATTTGTCCCATTCGTTTTTGTACTCGTTGTGGAACTTCTTAACTCAAAAGACATCAACCAAGCATTGAAAGCTTCTGTAGGTTCATTGCTCGCTTTTGTATCGAGTGCTGTTTTCAACCTTGTCGTCTATGTGCTCATGGTCGTCTGGTTCCTGCTTGATGCACTTCTATTTTAAAATATCCCCCCTTTGCACCCACCTGTGACATTTAAAAAATGATATGATTATTGACGGACGGAAAGAGTGATCTGATGAAACGTATGATGGCAATCCTAATGGTGTTCTCCATTGCGGGGTGTTCTGGAGAAGATAGCCAGGCTGAAAAAGATCTGGAGGAAGTGAACCAGGAGAATCGGTCGATAGAGAACAAAGTGCAAAATCTAAAGAATGAAAATGACCAGTTGAAAGAGAATATTGACGCGAAGCAAGAAGAGCTCAATGCGCTTCAGAATTCTGACGCAGAGTCTCAGAATAAAAGCAAAACAGAGGCTGATGATACTGATTAAAGGCGATTGATTTGGGAATATACACAATAAATACTTGAGAGCGAGGAGATTTAATATGCATGAAGAGAAGTTCAATATCATTGAAGGCAAGCAGATGACCCTTGAATCCTTGGGACATGAATTGGAACAGATAACAGGTTTATCGGTTCGGGACTTCAAAGGTGATGCATCACGCTCTGTTGCCACTAAACCGAATCATGATCAGGATTTTGAAACATTCAATGTCCGGTATGACTTCAAAGAATCAAACGACTTTGTAGACGTAGTGTTTACAGTCAAGAAGGAAAGGTCTTTGGAAGACTACAATCTTGATGAAGCTGAGGTGACGGTACAACTCATCACCTATAAAAGGGGAGATGCGCCACAAGAGAATGAGAGTGATAAAATCAGCGAGTAGGCCCAGTGCTTGCTCTTTTTTGGTGGTATTGCTTCAGCCGTATAAAGAAGATCAAACGCTTATAATTTAGATGGAAAGTGGTTGTGAGAGCGGATGAAATATATAAAAACCAAAAGGCTTATCCTACGAGATTGGCAGGATAGTGACATCCATCCTTTTATAAAAATGAACCAGGATCCAGATGTCAGAAGATATTTCCCCAGTAAATTATCTGAAGAGGACTCGAGAAATTTTATAAGAGAAGCCCAAAAGGATATAGAGGACAGAGGGTTTGGGCTTTTTGCGATTGAGCGGCGCGATAATGGGGCGTTTATCGGCTTTGCTGGAATGCAGGTTCTTGAAGAAGATGGCCCGTTCAGATTGGAGTTTCTACCTTGCATTGAGATTGGCTGGAGACTTTCAAAAAGAAATTGGAATCAGGGATTTGCAACGGAAGCTGCGCTTGGCGTCCTTAAATTTGTTGAACGGCATACAGACATTAAAGAAATTTATGCATTGGCGGCTCAGAAAAACCGACCTTCCGTAAACGTAATGGAAAAAATCGGTATGTATAAAGTTGGAGAAATTTCGCATCCGTTAGTAGAAGATGGCCATTCGTTGAAACCACATATCGTTTATAAGATGACAATATAGAATCAAAAAGACATCGATGTTGTCATCGATGTCTTTTTGATTCATATGATCTGATTTCAACAGGTTCGAAATCATCAAACCCTTTCAATATTTCATCAATGTCTTCTGAAATGAACAGTTGGGTTAAATATTCTTCCTGCAGGAATCCCTCGGCAATCAAGTTTTCAAACAGGTTGACCAGCGGGTCGAAGAATTGGTTGATATCAAGGATGCCAATCGGTTTTTTATGCAAGCCTATCTGGCCCCATGTGAACATTTCGAAAAACTCTTCTAAAGTCCCTGCCCCACCGGGGAGGGTAATGATTGCATCTCCCATCTCTTCCATCAATGCTTTCCTCTCGTGCATTGACTCCACAACACTCATATGTTGAACATCAGGATGGGCCATTTCCCTATTGACGAGGAATTCAGGGATCACACCCTTGACGGTCCCCCCTTTTGACAACGAACCATCAGCAAGAGCCCCCATGAGTCCGACTGCGCCTCCTCCATACACGATGGTGATGTCGCGTTCAGCCAATGCGGCTCCCAGTTCGAATGCTTTTTCTTTGTAAAGATTGCCTTTGCCTTGGCTTGCGCCGCAAAAAACCGTCACGCTATCTACCTTCAAACTGCGCCACCTGCCTTTTCGTGTTTCTTGTATGAATGGTATGGATAATTACTTATATTGTTTTCTACGCTGTTTTTCTATCTTCTTCTCAAGCTTCATCTGTTTCCTTGATTTTGTCATTGAACTGGGTTCACCAGTTCTGCGCCCTATTTCTGACACTCTTTCTTCCTGCATGGTACGGTGACGATTAAAAAGGGAATCCTGATCGTCCGCTGAGGATGAAGATTTTGAGGTTGCGTGTTTTGGGTCCAGTATATTTTTATGCTTTGTAAAGAGTGGGCCATTTTCGTAATCTTCCTCTTCATGTCCTTTGACATTCTTCTCGATGTAGTGGTTCATATTTTGATTCATGTTGTCTAATCTCTCCTGTTCTTCATTATTGGACGGTACTTCCTGAAGGTTGTCATCCTCTCTCGATGACGAGCGGTCAGATGTACCATCGTCTTCTGTAGAGTATACATCATCCTGGTCATCTTCATCAGCAATCAATCGACTTGATGCATGATTATCTTCGTATGCCAATGCAAATCCATAATTATCAGGATTGGATTTCATATCGGTTTTTACTTCAGGGACTACAGGTTCCGCTTCTTGGGAATCGTATGATAACCCATTATTGTTTCCCTCTTGGGACTGCATTATTTTAGGGACTTCGGACTTTTGGATTTCTTTCAAACGGGATTTGCGGTGTTTTTCTTTATCTTTTTGGAAACGGGATTCCAAGGCCTCTGCTTCTTTCAGACTATCTTCATACTGTTTCATTTCTTTGGTGTATAAGCGTTCGCTACGTTTTTCCTCTATGGCCCCGGACACTTTGGATAACGCTGTTCTGCCAGTCGTATATGTCGTGGCCCCGGCATTTTTTACCGTATCTAATGCATAGACGCTCTTGTCCTTTGCAGTATGATAAGCATGAGAAGATTTCTCTTCGAGCTTTTGTACGTCAGGGTGCTGTTTAATCCGCTTTCTTTCATTTAGGAGAGGAACGAGGATAACCGGCAGGAGCGTTACTGCCTTTTTCACATTTTCATTCATTAGATTCAACCTCCATGGTCTTCATATATGATGATTATAATATACCCTAGCCGATGTTTCATTAAACTGCTGGAGAAATCGTTTAGATGCTGCGCTATAAAGGTATGGTTACAATAAAACAGGGAGGAATGCAGGTTGAAAAATATAACAGCACAGATGACATTAGGCGAGATTGTGACAGAAGTTCCAAAAGCCGGCGATATGATGCGAAAGCTGAGAGTCGATTTTGCCAATGAGGGTAGACGGACATTGCAGAGTATAGGAGAAGCGCAGCAATTGCCACTTGAAAACCTCTTATATGAAATAAATCAATTCGATACTGAAAATATGGATGGCATTGATGTCAAGTATATGGACGAAGAGAGTCTCATCAAATATATTCAACGGAAGTATCATGAAGACTTGAAAGACGAATTACCGGTATTGGAAGAATATGTTGAAAAAATGATTAAAGAAAATCGTGCCCTTGAGGAAGTGGAAACTGTTTTCCTTAACTTGAAGACTGCGCTCCTCGACCATACGCGGGATGAAGACGACAATGTATTTCCAATGCTTAAAGAATTCATGGCGACACCATCAGCTGAGTTGAAAGAGGCTTTAAAACCTCATCTGACAGAACTCGAAGATGAACATCGGAACGCGGTAGAGGCTTTTTGGCGAATGAGGGATTTGACGAATGATTTCACGCCAGAAGAAGGTGACTCCGGGATTATACGCTTTGTGTATCAGCGAATGGAAAAACTGGAAAAAGATACGTTGGACCACGTTCATCTGGAAAATAACATCTTGTTCAAGAATGTTAGAGAAAAACATTATGACTGAGTCGATAGAGCCCCCTAGCCTAGAAGGCCAGGGGGTTTTTTGAAGCCATCATCCCCTCATGTTTGTCTATTATAAAGTCGGATCGTATTCGACTGAGGGATATGACCATCATCAATTCCATTTTAATAAAGTTCAAAAGAACCAAAAGTAGGAAATTCCCTAATATCTTTATAGGCGCTTTAGCCAGATAATATAGATATATGTTAATCAAATAGCAGAAATTTTGATGGGAGTGGCACAGATGGATGGTTTGTTTGGACTTAAGTTTTTCAAGCCTACTGAGAAGTTCAACGGTAACTGGTCGATTCTGGAAGAGAAAAGTCGCGAATGGGAAAAGATGTACAGGCAACGATGGAGTCATGACAAAGTGGTCAGGACAACACACGGCGTAAACTGTACAGGGTCCTGTTCCTGGAAGGTGTTCGTCAAGAACGGAATTATAACTTGGGAAAATCAGCAGACGGATTACCCTTCATGCGGGCCCGATATGCCTGAATATGAACCGAGAGGATGTCCTCGTGGTGCTTCATTCTCATGGTATGAGTATAGCCCGATGCGCATAAAATTCCCTTACATGAGAGGGAAGCTATGGCGCCTATGGCGGACAGCATTGGAAGAACAGCAGGACCCGGTGAAAGCATGGGCAAGTATTGTCGAAGATGAAGAGAAGGCGAAATCCTATAAGCAGGCAAGGGGGATGGGCGGTCATGTGAGGGTCAACTGGAAAGACGCCACACAACTCATAGCAGCTCAGCTCATATACACAATCAAGACATATGGACCGGATCGCATTGCAGGATTCACTCCGATTCCTGCCATGAGCATGCTCAGCTATGCAGCGGGTTCAAGGTTCATTTCCCTAATTGGAGGCGAGATGCTCAGTTTCTACGACTGGTACGCCGATCTTCCGAATGCTTCCCCGCAGATTTGGGGGGACCAGACGGATGTACCTGAATCTGCAGACTGGTATAATTCCAATTATTTGATGATGTGGGGCTCAAATGTTCCGCTGACACGTACGCCGGACGCACACTTCATGACTGAAGTCCGATATAAAGGGACTAAGATCGTATCCGTCGCTCCGGATTATGCAGAAAACGTCAAATTCGCCGACAATTGGCTAGCACCAAATCCGGGGACAGACGCGGCACTGGCCCAAGGCATGACGCATGTCATCCTGGATGAGTTCTACCATGAAAGAAAAGAACCGATGTTTATCGATTATGCCAAACGTTTTACAGACATGCCGTTCCTTATCCTGTTGGATGAATTCGAGGATACTTTAAAGGCTGGCCGGTTTTTAAGGGAGAGCGATATTGGCCTTGAGTCAAAGCATGCAGAATGGAAGCCGGTCATACTGGACGGCAATAGCGGCGAAATGATCGCTCCAAATGGTACGATGGGCCAAAGGTGGGAAGAAGGCAAGAAATGGAACTTGAAACTCGAAAAGGATGACGGAACCCCGATCGAGCCGCTGATGACGGTCGAAAGTTCCGAATCAGAAGTGGTGGAGATTGTCTATCCATATTTTGATAATGCCGGAAACGGTACTTTCACCCGTCCCATCGCAGCACGCAAAGTGACCTTGGCGGACGGTACAGAGCGTTACGCAGCAACCATATATGACCTGATGCTGAGCCAGTATGGCGTCAACCGCTTCGGTACTGAACACGAAGCAAAAGGATATGATGATGCATCTTCCATCTACTCCCCAGCGTGGCAGGAGAAAGTGACGGGAATCAAACAATCACTTGTGGTACAGATCGCCCGTGAATTTGCGCAGAATGCTGTGGATACAGATGGACGCTCGATGATCATCATGGGAGCAGGCATCAACCACTGGTTCAACTCGGATACAATATATAGGGCTATCCTGAACCTGGTCATCCTGTGCGGATGCCAAGGCAAAAATGGTGGGGGCTGGGCGCATTATGTCGGCCAGGAAAAAGTAAGGCCACTTGAAGGATGGGGTCAGGTAGCATTTGCAAAAGACTGGGGCGGGCCATCACGCCAGCAGAATGCGACAAGCTGGTTCTATTTCGCAACTGAGCAATGGCGCTATGAAGAAGCGGGGGCGGATACCCTCCAATCCCCTACAGCAGAAACAATCAGCTATAAGCATCCGGCTGACTACAACGTACTTGCAGCACGTCTCGGCTGGTTGCCGAGCTATCCGCAATTTGATAAGAATAGCCTCGACTTTGCCAAAGAAGCAGCGGCGGCAGGCGATGACTCTGATGAAGCAATCATCGATATGGCAGTTGAGCAGCTGAAAAACAAAGAAACGAAATTTGCAATCGAAGATCCGGGTGCTAAGGAAAATCATCCGAAAACATTATTCGTTTGGCGTTCGAACCTTATCTCTTCTTCGGCAAAAGGTCAGGAATATTTCATGAAGCACCTTCTAGGTACAAAGAGTGGGCTGCTTGCTTCTCCAAACGATGAATTCAAGCCTGAGGAAATTGAATGGCGAGATGATGTGGAAGGCAAGTTGGATTTGATGGTCGCCCTGGATTTCAGGATGACAGCAACACCGATTTACGCAGATATTATACTGCCGGCCGCCACATGGTATGAAAAACATGACATATCGAGTACGGATATGCACCCATTTGTGCATCCGTTCAATCCAGCTGTCGACCCTCTGTGGGAATCAAAATCCGACTGGAACATCTTCAAAGATATAGCGCGTCGCTTTACAACGATGGCGGAAGAACAACTACCGGGTAAACATAGAGATCTTGTCACGATGCCTCTTGCACATGACACTCCACAGGAAATTGCCCAGCCCCTCGGTCATATTAAAGATTGGTCGAAAGGGGAGATAGAAGCGGTGCCGGGGAAAACCATGCCAGCCATGAAGGTGGTGGAACGCGACTTCACCCAGGTATACGATAAATTTATCACTGCAGGACCGCTCTTTAAGAACAAAATAGGAGCGCATGGCGTCTCCTTTGATGTCAGCAAGCAGTATGAAGAATTGAAGTCGATGAATGGTGTCTATACAGACGGTTCTATAAAAGATGGCTATCCGCTGATGGACACGGCAAGACGTGCTGCTGATGTAGTGCTCCACGTTTCCTCCTGTGCAAATGGAGAGGTTTCCGAAAAATCATATGAAGATCTGGAAAATCAGACAGGGGTCCAATTACGTGACATCTCGGCAGACCGTAAAAATGAGAAGATTACATTCAAAAACATCACATCACAACCTCGTGAAGTGATCCCAACAGCAATTTTCCCTGGGTCCAACAAACAAGGTAGACGCTATAACCCTTTTACCACCAATATCGAACGACTGGTGCCTTTCCGTACCTTGACTGGCCGCCAATCATTCTATATCGATCATGATATGTTCCTGCAGTTCGGAGAAGCGTTGCCTGTCTACAAGCCAACATTGCCGCCGATGGTATTCGGTACACGCGACAAAAAAGTAAAGGGCGGCGTGGATAGTCTGGTGTTAAGGTACTTGACACCGCACGGCAAATGGAACATCCACTCAACCTATCAGGACAATCTGCATATGTTGACCCTCTTCAGGGGTGGACCTACCGTCTGGATATCAAGACTTGATGCAGAGGATCATGACATCAATGATAATGAATGGCTGGAAGTCTACAACCGTAACGGAGTGGTTGCGGCACGGGCAGTCGTTTCACATAGGATGCCAAAAGGCACGATGTTCATGTACCATGCCCAGGATAAGCATATAGAAGTACCAGGGTCAGAAATCACGGATACAAGAGGCGGCAGTCATAATGCCCCTACGAGAATACACATGAAGCCGACGCAGATGGCCGGAGGATACGCCCAGATTAGTTATGGCTTCAATTATTACGGCCCTATCGGAAACCAAAGGGATGAATACGTAGCAGTGAGAAAAATGAAGGAGGTCGACTGGCTTGAAGATTAAAGCACAGATTGCAATGGTGATGAACCTTGATAAATGTATTGGCTGCCACACATGCAGTGTGACCTGTAAGAGCACCTGGACGAACCGTCCAGGCGCTGAGTATATGTGGTTCAATAACGTCGAGACGAAACCTGGAATCGGTTATCCAAAACGCTGGGAAGATCAGGAACATTACAAAGGTGGCTGGAAGCTCAAGAACGGCCGTCTGGAACTTAAAAGTGGTACGAAACTTTCGAAGATTGCACTTGGAAAAATATTCTACAACCCGGACATGCCTGAAATGAAAGAGTATTATGAGCCATGGACTTATAGCTATAAAGATCTGATCACAAAAGAAGAAAGTGAACATAGTCCTGTAGCTAAAGCCCATTCAGTCATCTCAGGAGAAAAGATGGACCCTGAATGGGGACCGAACTGGGAGGACGATCTGGCGGGCGGACACATTACCGGCCCGAGAGATCCGAATATCGAAAAGATCGAAGAAGAAATAAAATTCAATTTCGAACAGACATTCATGATGTATCTTCCAAGGTTATGTGAACACTGTCTGAACCCAAGCTGTGTGGCAAGCTGTCCTTCAGGTGCAATGTACAAGCGTGACGAAGACGGGATCGTCCTGGTCGACCAAGATGCATGTCGCGGGTGGCGCTACTGCATGACTGGTTGTCCTTATAAGAAGGTGTACTTCAACTGGAAGACGAATAAAGCAGAGAAATGTACATTCTGCTTCCCGCGTGTTGAAGCAGGGCTGCCTACAGTATGCTCCGAAACTTGTACAGGCAGAATGCGTTATCTGGGCGTCCTATTGTACGACGCAGACCGTGTCCTTGAAGCGGCCACTACTGAAAACGAGCAGGACCTCTATGAAGCACAACTTGATCTGTTCTTAGATCCAAATGACCCGGAGGTCATCGAGCAGGCTGAGAAAGATGGCATTTCTTCCGATTGGATTGAGGCGGCCCAGAATTCGCCTGTGTATAAACTTGCGGTTGAATATAAACTGGCGTTCCCGCTACACCCGGAGTACCGCACAATGCCCATGGTATGGTACTGTCCGCCCCTCAGCCCAATCATGAACTATTTTGAAGGCAAGGATTCCATAAAAAATCCGGATGCCATCTTCCCGGCCATCGATGAAATGAGGATTCCGGTCCAGTACCTGGCCAATATGCTGACGGCAGGTGACACTGAAGCAATAAAAGGGGCATTGCAGAAGATGGCGATGATGAGACAATATATGCGCGCCATTTCAAGTGGGAAAGACTTTGATGAATCACGGCTCGAACGCGTTGGGATGACTGCTACGGAAACTAAGATGATGTATCGCCTGCTGGCTATTGCGAAATATGAGGATCGTTTCGTCATCCCGACTTCACACCGGGAACAGTATACGGATCCATACCGCGCACAGGGCAGCAGCGGCTTCGGATTTGGAGGATCGGATTGCGACGGATGCGGTCCATCACTGTCCCAAGCTTCAATGGCGAAATCAGGTAAAGAAGTTTATGAAGAAAACTTCTACGGGGGAATCTGGCGTGATTAATCTAGAAAAATTGTACGATTATAAACAGGCATTCGGCTTTTTCGCCACTCAGCTTACGTACCCGGAAAAACTAGACTTCCATCCAAGGGGATTCGAGGGGGCTTTCACGGAAAGCCACCCTGCATACCCTTTCATCAGGCAATACTGGGATGATATGCATGAAATCAGTTTGGACGACATCCAACAAGTCTATACACAGACATTCGACTTCGATAAGCACACGAACCTATATATGACCTACTTCAAATTCGAAGAGCAGAAAGAACGGGGTCAGATGCTTGCCAAACTTAAAGTATTGTATGAAATGTTCGGGTTGAAGATGCCGGACAATGAATTGAGTGATTACCTGCCATTGATGCTTGAATTTCTTTATGCTGCCGATTGGCGCGGAGACGACCGGGCAAAAGAAAGCATGACACTGCTCATCATGGTACTTGAAGATGGTACATACCACCTGATTCAAGCCCTTGAAAAAAATAAGAGTCCATATTTCAACCTGATAAAAGGACTCAGGGAAACGTTCAAGGCATGTGTAGAAGTGTCTGAGAAAGAGGGCGTAGAACATGATTGATCAGTTCCTTTGGGTTATCCTGCCTTATCTCTGTATCGCAATCTTTGTTGTTGGCCATATATGGAGGTACAAAATCGACCAGTTCGGCTGGACTGCCAAATCCAGTGAGTTCATCGAAAAGAAATATCTGATGATCGGGAGCGTACTTTTTCACTTTTCTGTCATCCCAGTGTTTTTTGGACACGTTGTAGGATTGCTGGTGCCGGCACGGTGGTTGGAAGGAATTGGGGTAACCAACCACCTATACCATCTTGGTGCGTTATACGTCGGTGGTTTTTTCGGCATCGTCATGCTGATAGGCATGTTTTTGCTGACACTACGCCGTGTCACCAATAAATCTGTGCGCCGACTGAGTTCGGCGTCAGATATCCTTGTGAATTTCCTGCTGGTTTTCATTACATTCATGGGAGTATATGCTACTCTTGTAACGAACAATATAGTTGTAGACTTTGACTACAGGCAGACCATCTCCATCTGGCTGAGGGGATTATTTGTATTCTCTCCTGATGCCAACCTGATGACTGATGTGCCATTGGCGTTCAAGATACATGTCATTACCGGTTTTTTGATCTTCGCCTTATGGCCAGCCACACGGTTGGTCCATGCATGGAGCTTGCCATTCTTATATTTCAACAGAAGTTATATTGTTTACCGCAAGCATAAGTCATAAAAAACCTCCTTGGGATGGAGTGGGGATATGGATAAGATGGAAAAAATTCTTTCTGATGTAAGAGAAAAATTTAATTTTGATACTGTGGCACTGACTGATGTCGAATGCAGCCGCTGCCACAGCATCAAATGGAAATACAATATTGGGAGTACGAATGACCGCTGGAGGAAAATTGAACTCAGAAGCGGCAAAGGCCTCCCAGGCATCGTAATGAAGACAGGAAAATCATTGGTTGTTGATGCCATTGAACGCATAGAGATGGATGGGGGCGTTTTTCAGTATCCGATGATCAAAATAGAACGGCTTGAAAGTTTTATTGCAATGCCTCTGTGGAACGATACTGAAGAAGTTATCGGTATCGTTTTATTGGGTAATAGACAATCAAGGCATTTTCTTCAAAAGGAATACGAGGAGATAAAGGAATATGTAGAGAGGCACCTCAGGCAACAAATTTTGAAAGAGTTGATAGCTAATGAAGGAAGCTAATCTAATCGGTCTACTTGAAGCAATGTTCCACCAGTCAAAAGAAATGATCCTCTTTGTCAATGGAGATGGAGAAATCGTCTATATGAATGCTCATGCATCGCGCACGTTGGATGATACAGATTATGATAAATCGCAATTCCAGCATATCTGCTCACATTGTCAAGGCATGTATGTAGGTGAAGGACGTATAGAATGCAATAATTGTTACCTGCATATGGAGGAGAAAGTGACATTCCAGGTATATATGCGTACCAGAGACGGAAGCGTAGAACCATTCATCGCCAACTTTCAGCGCATAGATCCTGAAGAGGGCATCAGTGTGTTTACTTTGAATCCATTATCTGAACAACTTAAAACACAAGAGATGGAACATCAGAAGCGGCTGACACAACGCATCATCCAAGCTCAGGAAGACGAAAGAAAAAGGATTTCGAGGGATTTGCATGATGGTGTGACCCAAGAACTTCTTAATGTATTGCTTGAGATGAGATTGTTCAAATATATCGAGGACCATGATGCATTAACTGAGAAGATGCAGAAATCGGAAGAGTCTTTAAGTCGCCTATTGGATTATGTCAGAAACATCTCTGTAGAACTACGACCTGCAAGTCTCGATGACCTTGGACTGGAAGCTGCGCTTAAAACCCATTTCAAATGGGTGGAGAGACAGTACGGCATGACTGTAGAGTGCCACTTGGATATGCACAATAAGCGCTTCAACCCTGAAGTGGAGACAGTCGTCTACAGGATCATCCAGGAAGCGATTTTCAATGCAGCGAAGTACGCAGATGTAGAGACCGTGGAAGTCGATTTGCACGAGATTGAGGATATCTCAGGCCACTCCCTCAATTTTGAAATACGTGACGGAGGACTCGGGTTTGATCTGAATAGCCATCCACTGGGTACAGGACTCGGCCTTTTTGGCATGAATGAACGTGTAAGTAGCGTTAACGGCAACGTGACCATAGACAGCGCCCCAGGTAATGGCACGACAGTATCAGGTTCGATCCCTTTATAAGGAGGCGTTGGAATGAATATAGTCATAGCAGACGATCATGCAGTAGTCCGCACAGGCTTCAGTATGCTGATCGATTACCAGCCAGATATGAAAGTGATCGGGACGGCTGCAGACGGCAGGCAGGCATTTGATAAAGTAAATGAGCTTAGACCGGATGTTCTCCTGTTGGATTTGAGTATGCCACCGGGAGAGTCCGGTCTTTTTGCAGCCAGTCGTATTACAGAAGCTTTTCCAGAAATCAAAGTATTGATATTGACCATGTATGATGATGAGGAATATATCACCCATACTTTCAAAAGCGGCGCACACGGCTATATATTGAAGAATTCACCAGACGACGAATTGATTTCAGCAATCAGGACTATCTACAACGGTAAACGGTACATTGATCCAGTGCTGATGGATGGAGATATGGAGCGGCTGCTGAACAATGATCAGTATCCGGAACATTCGAATGAACCATTCAATATCCTGACAAAGAGGGAGTTGGAAATCCTGCCACTTATCGCCAAAGGGTATGGAAACAAAGATATTGCAGGCATGCTTTTTGTTTCCGTTAAAACGATTGAGGCCCATAAATCAAGAATCATGGAGAAACTGGAATTGACATCACGTCCGGAACTTGTTGAATATGCAATGAAGAAAAAACTGATGGATTTTTAACTGGAGGGGAATGGAGTGGCACAGGACACGTTTCAGTTTAAAGTGAAAGCATTGAGGGTGCTGGAAAACGAACATCGCTACCTGAAGTATCTGATGGATGATTGGTTTAGATTGGTATTGAAGTTTGAACATGATGACGTGAAAAGCAGGTTGGAAGGGCTGATGGTCATCAAAGATCTCAGACAGAAATTGAATGCGTTCGAAAAACCTTTGAAGCTTCATCAGGAGAAGGAGGAAAGGTTCTTCTTTCCGATGCTCGGTGCATACATCGGGTTGGAACAGGGACCAATCATGTCGATTGAAGAAGAGCATGCAGAGATAGATTCATATATCGCTCACTTTTTTCATCACTCCATGCATGATATGAACGAGATGTCCCTTGAGAGGATGAATGAAATGGTGAAAGACGTCATGGAAGCTTATGAAGTGTTGATGGTACATATGGTGAAAGAGGAGTCAGTCCTTTTTGAAATGGCAGATAAGATGCTGAAAGCAGTCGACGAAGAAGTGTTATTTGAACAAGTGAATACACTCATCACTGAACCGGCGTGAGTTCCCGCCGATAAATATAGGGTTTTCCCTTCTTAACTATATTGCGGATTTTGAATTATACTATGTATGTATAATAAATCACAATATAAGATAAAAGAGGTTGATTCCTATGAATGAAAAAATGGGTAAAAAGCAACTGATCCTCCACACATTCAGTCTACTTGCCGGTTTCATGGTGTGGACATTGCTTGCACCACTCTTCCCTGAAATCGTCGAAGATATCCCGGAAGCGGCCGGGCGACAATCTTTGATTGTTGCCCTCCCGGTGATTTTGGGTTCCGTCCTGCGCATACCATTCGGCATACTGGCCAATAAGATCGGAGCGCGCCTAGTGTTCCTGTTCAGCTTCATTTTCCTTTTGATTCCAGTTTTCTATCTGAGTATCGCTACTACACCGATGGACCTTATGATAGCAGCGGTATTCCTCGGCGTCGGCGGAGCGATTTTCAGTGTAGGTGTTACGAGTCTTCCAAAGTATTACCCGAAAGAAAAACACGGGTTTGTAAATGGTGTATATGCCATGGGTAATATCGGGACTGCCGTGACAAGTTTCGGAGCGCCATTGCTGGTCCTCGCACTTGGTGGGTGGCAGGCAGCTGTCCAGACATATCTTATAGTATTGGCGTTATTTGCCATTCTGCAGTTCATAATGGGCGATAGAAATGAAAAGAAAGTAAGTCTGCCTCTTGGCAAGCAATTCAAGGAAGTCATGCGCGACTATAAGTTCTACTTCTTCAACTTATGGTACTTCATTACATTTGGTGCCTTCGTTGCTTTCGGCCTCTTCTTACCGGCATTCCTGACGGATGAAGCTTTGTTTGGACTGACGACCTTGGATGCTGGTGTCAGAACTGCGGTCTTCATTATAATCGCGACGGTGCTCAGGCCGATAGGCGGGCTGATTGGTGATAGGTTCAATGCGCTGCACTCTTTGATCATTGTATTTATCGGGCTGGCCGTTTCAGGACTACTGCTTGCCTTCACATATAATTTCATCTTCTTGTTTACCCTGGGAAGTTTGCTTGCAGCGGTATGCGCGGGGATCGGAAATGGACTTGTCTTCAAGTTCGTGCCGACATACTTCTCGAAACAGGCGGGTATCAGTAATGGAATCGTTGCAATGATGGGTGGCCTGGGTGGCTTTTTCCCGCCGATTGTAATCGATCAGGCGCACAATTTGACGGGTAGCTATGCAATTGGGTTCATCCTACTGTCAGTTTTCTGCATCATCAGTCTGTTTACAATGTTCTACATGAATAGTAACCTTAAGAAAAATGAACTTGCATAAGAGGGATGATATGGAACGATATTCGAGGCAGATGCTTTTTAATAAAATAGGGGCAGAAGGCCAGCGCCTGATCGGCTCACGCACAGTCCTCATCATTGGGGCCGGGGCGCTCGGTTCCCTTTCCAGTGAACTGCTTGCACGGGCAGGTATCGGCAAGCTGATCATGATTGACCGTGACTATGTCGAACATTCCAATCTTCAGCGCCAAACCCTTTTTACCGAACAGGATGCAGATGATAAGAAACCGAAAGTAATTGCTGCGAAAGAACGTCTACAATCAATCCGTCCGGACCTCGAGATAGATGCACATATTGCGCATTGCGATGGCCCGCTATTGACGGAGCTCGCCATGGATGCAGATATTCTGTTGGATGGAACAGATAATTTCGATACGCGCCTGCTGATCAATGACGTTGCATATAAAGCATCAAAACCCTGGGTCTATGCAGCTTGTGTAGAGGCCTCTTACAGCAGTTGCGGTTTTGTGCCTGACGCTACACCATGCTACCGCTGTCTGGTGCCAGTGTTGCCGAGCACCACATTAACGTGCGACACTGCCGGCATCATCGCTCCTGCAGTACAGATGGCAGTGGCCGAGCAGGTCACGACTGCAATTAAAATACTTACAGACCAATATGAGGCACCCTATTACTTACGGATCGGTAACGTCTGGGATATGGAACATATGAAATACAAGGTTGACGCAATGAAAGACTCAGATTGTAGGACATGTGGGTATGCCCCTGTCTATCCGGCACTTGAAGAAGAGGATACGGATAATGCCATGCGGCTATGCGGCCGTGATACCGTCCAGGTGATTGACGGTCGGCTGACTGAAGAAGTTGTAAACCATACATTGACTCGGTTGGATATGAAAGTGAACCGCACGCCGTACTTCCAGGAGTTCCACTATAGTGGCCAAAGGTTCGTCTGCTTCAATAATGGACGCATCCTAATCCATGGCCTGGATGATATGAATCGCGCGAAGACCCTTATCAACCAATTGTTCGGATAGGAGGAGCATTATGAGTCTAGTGGGGGAGATAGATCGCGAAATCCGTATGGGCATCATAACGGTCAGCGATACACGCACTAAGGAAAGTGATAAAGGCGGACGCCTTGTCATGGATTACGTCTCAGGAATGAATGTGGAAATCAAGCCGGAGTGGTACAGCATCGTCAAAGATGACCAGCAAGAGATTGTGGATGCGGTGCACGAGCTTTTGGATAACGGCGTCGATGCCATCATAACGACGGGGGGGACGGGCATAGCACCTAGAGATGTCACCATCGAAGCAGTGCGGCCTCTTTTTGATAAGGAGATAGAAGGATTCGGAGAAATTTTCCGTATGCTCAGCTTTACAGAGGATATCGGGTCACGAAGTATACTCTCAAGGGCTATAGCCGGAAGCATCGGCAACGCAGTGGTGCTTTCATTACCGGGATCGACAGGAGCGGTCAAGTTGGCGATGGAACGGTTGATTGTCCCTGAATTAAACCATATCGTCCACGAATTGAATAAATAAAAGCGTGCCGTATGGCACGCTTTACTTGTCTATATGGTAATCACCGGATTTCCCGCCAGTCTTCGAGACCAGGGCGGTTTCGCGGATGATCATCCCCTTATCGATCGCCTTGCACATATCGTAGACGGTGAGGGCAGCTGCACTTGCTGCTGTCAATGCTTCCATTTCGACACCAGTGCGACCGGAAGTCTTAACTGTTGCTTCAATATGAAGTGCGTAGCCATCAGATAAATCCCAAGTGAAGGAAATATCTATGCCGGACAGAGGAAGCGGATGGCACATTGGTATGATCTGATGCGTGTTCTTTGCAGCCATGATGCCTGAAACCTGAGCCACAGAAAGCACATCACCTTTTTCTACAGTCTTGCCTGTAATGGCTTCGTGTATTTCTTTAGAAACAATGAGCGTACTTTTGGCGAGCGCTGTACGGGTGGTTATCTCTTTATCGGAAACATCGACCATCCGGGCTCTGCCTTCTTGGTTGAAGTGAGTGAATTTCGACAATTTAAACTTCCTTTCTAGTATAATGAGTATAACAGAGTTCATGATAGGAAAGTAGGGATGATATGAATTTGAACCGTAAGCCGATCCCTGTACCGGAGGCAGTGGATCGTGCCGTTGCTGAAGTAACGCCTCTTAAGAGTGAAGCGGTTTCCTATAGGGAAGCATATGGGCGTATTTTAGCGGAAGATCTGAAGGCCACCATGTCCGTGCCTCATTTTGACAAATCAGCTATGGATGGATTTGCGATACGTTCAAAGGACTCAATAGGGGCTTCAGGTGATGATAGAATCGAGTTTACGGTGGCAGAAGAAGTGCCAGCAGGCTCGACAAGTGATTATATACTTAAAGAAAATGAGGCTTTCCGTATAATGACCGGAGCGCCTGTACCAGCAAGCGCTGACGCAGTTGTCATGTTTGAACAGGCGAAGATGAATGATGAGGCTTTTACGATAAGGAAAGCGTTCGATCCAGGCGAAAATATTGCGATAGAAGGCGAGGAGTGTCAACAGGGTGAAGTGATCGTACCTCGGGGCACGTTCATCAATCCTGGTACTGTGGCAACTTTGGCGACATTCGGCTATAAAAATGTAGAGGTCTACAGACAACCCGTCGTCGGCATTTTGGCTACAGGGAGTGAATTGATAGAGATTGACCAGCCACTCAGTCCAGGTAAGATACGAAATTCCAATGGCCCGATGATCATGAGTCAACTGAAGCGGATGAACATCACCGGGAAAATGTATGCATTGGAAGCCGATGATTTTGACACACTCCTCGAACGCGTTGAAGATATGTTGGATGAAGTGGATGCCATAATCACAACTGGCGGCGTTTCCGTAGGCGATTACGATTTCTTGCCCAAGCTGTATGAGTCCCTTGGCGCTGAGGAACTCTTCAATAAAGTGGGTATGCGTCCAGGGAGTGTCACAACAGTGAGCATGCTCGGAGGAGTCCCTCTCTTCGGTTTGAGCGGCAACCCTTCAGCATGCTACACAGGATTTGAATTGTTTGCAAGGCCGTCACTGCTTAAGATGATGGGGCACGATAAAATCTATGCACCTGTAGTGGATGGTGTACTTGACGGTGACTTTAAAAAAGCCAATCCGTTCACACGCTTCGTCAGGGCAGAGATTGACTATCGTGCCGGAGGCATATACGCAAAACCGGCTGGTTTCAATAAGTCGAATGCGGTCACGTCCATTGCGAGAAGCAATGGCATCATCGTTTTGCCGGGCGGTTCAAGGGGGTACCAAAAAGGAGATCCAATCAAGGTGATGATGACTGATATGACTACCGGGGCCAGGCAGTTCAATCTATGAAGATTCTGCAGATAACCGGTTTCAAGAACACTGGCAAGACCACCCTGATATTGAAGCTTGTAAAGCGACTGAAACAGCAACAACAGAAAGTTGCAGTGATAAAGCACCATCATCTGGAAGAAGAAGCCGGAAGCACCGATACGGAGAGGTTTTTGCTTGAAGGTGCCGATACGACGATATTGAATACCCCGTCCATAACCATTGAGACAAGGAAACACCCCAATCTGGCCGAACAGCTGGCAGAATTTGAAGGTGCAATGGATGTCGTATTGATAGAAGGGTACAAACATGAAGCGTACCCTAAAATAGTACTGACCTACTCCTTTTCCGATGGACACACTAATGTCAGTGAAATAGGGATGCGGAATGTTTTAATGGAAGCGGATATGAGGTATGATGAGGCTAAGGTTTTCCAATGGTTTGACGAATGGAGTTCTGGAATATGAAGCAATATGAAATAGTGGATACACCAATAGATATCAACAAGTACCATAGTTATACGGTCAACGAAGTGCAAGGGGCTGTATGCATGTTTACGGGTCATGTGCGCGAGTGGACAAAAGGGACTAGAACTGTCCACTTGGAGTATGAAGCCTATAAACCTATGGCGGAAAGTAAAATGGCCCAAATTGGGGATGAGATTGCACAACGTTGGCCTGGGGTCATTACAACAATCGCCCATCGGGTGGGCAAGCTTGAAATATCAGATATTGCTGTCGTCATAGTAACAAGTGCCCCACATCGGAAAGATAGTTATCAAGCCAATGAATATGCGATAGAACGGATTAAGGAAGTTGTTCCAATCTGGAAAAAAGAAGTATGGGAAGACGGTGAAGAATGGATGGGGCATCAGCGTCAGTACCATTCAAGTGTGGAGGAGGAATAATGATGGATATCATGGTGTTCGCAGGGCTGAAGGAGAAGATTGGGGGCACCCACGTCACATTGGACATCAAAAATGAACCTACGGTCAAAGAGTTGAAAGAAACGGTATATAGGCAATATCCCGCCCTTGAAGGGGATGTTTTCCAAGTGGCCTGCAACGAATCATTCGTTAAGGATACGCACATACTTTCAAAAACGGATGAGGTTGCTCTGATTCCACCAGTGAGTGGAGGATGACAGGCACTATAGGCATAGTCATGGCAGGAGGGAACTCGACCCGTTTTGGCGAAGATAAGGCTTTCTTTGAAATAGACGGTAAGCCGATGTATCGGCATATAGTAGATGCGTTGGAACAATCGGGCGTGTGCGATGAGATCATGGTCAGCACTAATTCGAGATTAAGTGGTCGATTTGATGATATGCCGGTAAAAGTGGATGTGAAAAGGTTCAGGGATAGGGGGCCGCTTGCCGGCATATATACATTTGCCGATGCTTATCCGGATAAGCGATTGCTCATCATATCATGTGACACGCCCTACATTAGCCCAGAGTGGATCAGGACTCTGCATGAAGTGGCTCTTGATGACCAGTCAATCGTTGTGACACGGTCTGGAGACAGGTTACACCCACTTGTTGGCATCTATCAGGGGGGCGGGCTCGCTTCAGACATTGAAAGATTATTGACGACAGACCGAAGGAGCATGAAAGCACTATTCGCAGAAAGAAAGACAATCGAAGTGGACAGTAAACTTTATGATATTGATGTAACCAGTTTCCTGAACATCAATAGAAAAGCAGACCTTCACTGAGGAGGGGTACGATGGCGGGAAGTATAACGGATAAATTTGGCAGGCCGATTCGGGATCTGAGGATATCAGTGACTGACCGTTGCAATTTCCGATGCAGATACTGCATGCCGAAAGAGATTTTCGGGGATGATTTCGCGTTTATGAAGAAGGACGAGCTCTTATCTTTTGAGGAAATTGAACGCATTGCAAAAATATACGCGTCCCTGGGCGTCAAAAAATTGAGGATCACTGGCGGGGAACCGCTTCTTAGACGGGACCTCGATGTATTGATAAAAAGGCTTAATGATATAGAGGGTATTGAAGATATAGGTATGACCACAAATGGTCTATTGTTGAAGAAACATGGCAAGAAACTTTATGAAGCAGGGCTCAGGAGACTCAATATCAGCCTTGACGCGATGGATGACGAATTGTTTGGACAGATCAATGATCGCGGCATCGGCACTTCAAGGATAATCGAGCAGATTGAGTATGCCATTTCACTCGGATTTAAGATTAAAATCAATATGGTTGTGCAAAAAGGCTTGAATGACCATGAAATACTGCCAATGGCCCGCTTCTTCAAAAAGATGCCTGTAACATTGAGATTCATAGAATTTATGGATGTCGGAAACGATAATGGGTGGAATTTTGATAGAGTAGTCACCAAAAAAGAAATACTGGAAATTCTTGAGAATGAATTTGATATTGAACCTTTGGAACCGGCATACTACGGGGAAGTGGCAAAAGTCTATCGTCATAATGACGCAGATTCGCACCTTGGTTTCATCACCAGCGTGTCTGAAAGCTTCTGTTCGACATGCACCCGTGCCAGACTCTCCTCAGATGGAAAGTTCTATGGTTGCCTTTTCGCTGTGGAAGGTTTTGATGTCAGGAAGCACCTTAGAGAAGGTGTATCCGACCAGGAATTGGAAGAGATACTGACTGGGGTATGGAACAGGCGGGACGACCGTTACTCAGATCTCAGGACGGAAATTACTGCAGAAAACCGCCGGAAGCGCAATAAGATCAATATGAGCTATATAGGTGGCTGACAAAGAACGTGAAGTGTGACTTCACGTTCTTTGTCGATGGAAAGGATAATTATGAAGCTGAACATACCAAAGAAATATATCCTGTTGTATACACTGATGTCCATGATGGGCGTGGCGGCTTTCGTCTTGTTTGGACATAACCTTTCGCTAGTGCTTGAAGAAATTGTAATAGAAAAGAAAACTCCAGCTGTTAAAGGGATGACGTTGGCCGGCCTTTTTTTCATCATCTATGCAATGCTGTTGATGATCTATAGGGTGACTTCGGCTAAAATTGCAAACAGCCGTATAGAGGCATTGACCACCGAGTTGATTGAGAAGATCGGGGATGGCACCAAAAAGCAATCAGAAGCGATGCTCAATGCAGTATTTGTCCATATGGAGAAATACCGCCCTTTCGAAAAGGTCTTCATCCCCACTGTCATACAGACTGCTGTCAAACTAGCAGTAATTATCATAGCATCATTCTTCGTCCATAAAAATGCTGCTTTCATCATGTTATTCACAGCACCATTCGTACCTTTGTATTACATCCTTGTGGGATTGCGTACGAAGGATGAATCGGAAGCTCAGGCCACGCAGTTCGACGAGCTTGGTACGCTTTTCCTCAACCTGATAAGGGGGAAGGATACGGTACGCTACACACAATCTCAGCAAACTGTCATCGATAGGCTCAGATCATTTAATTCGGGCTATGTAAAAGAAACGATGAATATTTTAAAATATGCCTTCCAATCCACTTTAATGCTTGAGTTCATTACGATTCTCGGGATTGGACTCATTGCTCTTGAAGTTGGGTTGCAGATCATAATTTTTGATGGCATTACATTCTATGCGGCATTTTTCACGTTGCTGCTGGCACCTGAGTTCTATAATGCATTAAAAGTACTCGGCATCGAATTTCATAATGGCAAGCTTGCCCAAGGGCATTTGGACCGCATCGAAGTGTTGATCGATCAGGGAGAACCAACCGAAGAGTACCGCATTTTCAATGCTCAGACGAGTGCAGTGACACTCGAGGGTGTTTCAATGGGCCATGGGGAGCTATCGCTTCTGGAAAATGTGAATCTATCCTTGCCGAAAACAGGGCTCACTGCCATAACAGGTCCTTCCGGCATCGGTAAAAGTACATTCATGCGTATGTTGCTTGGACTCCACCGCCCTGCTGAAGGCGCTTTATACCTTCATACGGATGATATCGGATATATATCCGATGAAGTCTATTTCTCGGATACGTCCATCTATGACTATGTTTCTGATGGACGTTACAGCGAAGAAGACGTCATCAGTATATTGGAGCGCCTTGACTTGATGGGGAGCTTGAACAATCTGGAGCAGGGCATCCATACTGAAATCGTAAACCACAACATCCCCCTCTCAGGCGGGGAAGTGGTGCGGCTCAAGATGGCGCGTGCACTGATAAGAAAACCTGAAATCATCATTATGGATGAACCTACTGAGTTTCTCGATGCAACGACGGAAGAGATGGTTCTCTCATACTTGGATGAAATCAAGCATGAGAGTGCCATCATAGCGGTGGTCCACCGTAGAAAACTGCTCAGCATTGCTGATGCACACTACACGTTCGCTGACCGTAACATTGTAAGGGGAGGGGCTTTGTAATGGAATATTTGAAGAGTGAAAGGAAAAACATCTTCTACAGCATCCTTCTCGGCCTTGCAGGTGGTCTGGTGGGGGTCTCCCTGTTCGGACTCAGTGGCTACATGATCAGTCTTAGTTTCTTCGACCCGCCATTTTTCATAATCGTCCTCATCATTGCAGTAATCAAGTTTTTCGGGATGATGAAAGGCGCCTTCAAATATATCGAGCGTCTACTCTCGCATGATGCGACATTCAGGCTCATCGGGCGTCTTAGGTTGAATTACTTCAAAACCGCCATACAAAATCATGCGGATACGCATAGCGTTAAATTCATACAGCGGCTGAACCAGTATTTTGAAGAGGTCGAAAATTATTATATCCGCATTGTCTATCCGTATATCGTAGCGTTGCTGTTATCAATGCTCCTGATTCTTCTATCCATCTATTTCGGGGCAGTATTTGTAATAATGTCGACAGTTGTGGCACTGGTGCTTCTTTATGCCATACCGAAAATGTTTGAAAAGCGGGTGACGAATGATCTGCGTGCCAGGAATGGTGTTGAAGACGCGCTCTATGGTCGTCTCTATCATTATATCCACGACTTTACCGACTTGTTTGTGACAGGGAGGACGCAAGATAAGAAAAAAGAGATTTCCCAGGAAATCTCTAGGGTGAGAGCAACAGAAGATAAGGTTGCCTTCTCGGACGCTGCAATGCAGTTCATCGCCCAACTGCTTCAGGTTGCAGCACTCCTGTTCATCATATTCTGGCTGTATGAAGATATGCCACTCCTTGTACCTATGATCATGTTACTGGTACTCAGCTATTTCGATCTTGTCATGCCGGTCATGCAACCTGCAAGCCGGTACAGATCAGTCAAGGAAGCGGTAGGGGTACTCAACGCTGAGACGTCACCACAACCGACAATAACGAAAGACGTCTCCCTAGACCAAATAGATGTGAGGTTGCTTGATTATCGTTATGCCACTGCCTCAGTCGATGTCCTAAAAGGGATTACGGTCAACTTCAGGCGTGGTGAAAAGCACGCAATCATCGGCAGCAGTGGATCCGGCAAGACAACCTTACTTGAACGCATCATTGAGGGTGGACCCTCAATCCATCTAATCCACGGATCTGAGGAAGTCAGCCAGGAGGGGTTACTTCAAAACGCTTCCATCATGCCCCAACATCTCGACTTCTACAATGCTTCAGTCATTGACAACGTCACTCTTTTCGGACATCTCAACAGAGCTAGAGAAGAAGTTGTCGAAGACCTCGAATTGATGGAAATGTCTTACTATACACCGGAAGAAATGATCGAGTTCACCGGCCGGCTGTCGGGAGGAGAACAAAAGCGACTGCACTTCATAAGAATGTTGGCCGAAGATAAGTCATGGTGGATTATGGATGAACCGACAGCACGGCTAGATGACAGGCTCAAACAAAAACTGTGGGATCAAATATTGGCACAGCCAACAGTAATTGTAAGTACACATGACTTAAGTCGCCTTGAGGAATTTGACTATATTCATTATATGGAGCAGGGCAGTATAATAGAATCAGGCGGCTATTCCCGCCTGATGGCTGAAAAAGGGCATGTTTATCAAGCTGTTCAGCGCTTCAATGATTATTTATAGTAATAAAATTATATGCATGATAGAATTATGGCAGTTATTTCATAGAGAAAGTGGGAAAATGACGATGAAGAAAACAGCAATCGTGACGGATTCTTCCTCAGGTGTAGAAAAAGAGTATGCAGAAGAACATGATGTCTTCGTATTGCCGATGTCTGTCATCATCGACGGAGTCGCCTATAGGGACGGCGTCGATGCAACAACTGAAGAGATTTACGATATGCTGAAGCAGAGTGGGGAAGGTGCTAAAACTTCGCAACCGCCAATCGGTGAGTTCATGGAGATCTATGAGAAAATAGAAGCGGATGACTCATTTGATTCGGTCATCGCGATCCATGCATCCAGTGAACTTACGGGTACTTACCAAAGTTCGCTGAGTGCTTCTGAAAACATCGACAAGCCAGTCCATGTCATTGACTCCCGTATTGGAAGCTATCCTATGAAGCAGATGGTGGAGCATGCTGTCGAATCGAAGGAATCTGACAAAGGAATTGAAGAAGTGGTAAAGGAAATCCAAGGCATGACCGACCGCGCTCAATTATACCTGCTGCCTAAAAGTTTCAACCAGATGAGGAAGAGTGGCAGAGTATCAGCATCACAATCGATGCTTGCTTCTGTATTGAATATCCATTTGAAGCTTGAATTCGATGATGGAAAAGTAGTCATTGGAGAAAAGCTCCGCACAAAAAAGAAAATCATCAATAATGTAATGGGAAAATTGGAAGAATACGTTAAAGAGAAATCGGTGAGTACAATTGCCATCGTCTATGCAGGGGGCATCGACTTGACTGATGAATGGAGAAAACGGCTGGAAGCACGTCTGCCGGATGTCAAGTTGGTTATAGAACCACTCGTCACTGTGGCAGGTGTCCACACCGGTCATGGCACCATCGGATTCGGCTTTACCAAGGGAAGATGAAGAAGTCGGGACAAATAAAAAATGCAGCTCGGAATCATTTCCGGGCTGCATTTTTTTCAGCAAGTCTTACACTGACATGCTGTATATATTCAAGAAAGAGGGACTCCTCTTCGGTTGTCAGGCTGATTACATCACCAAAAGCTTCAAAAGCTTCTTCCAACTGTTTTCCCATCTGTTTACCATGCTCTGTGGGTTCCAGAATTACAAGGCGCTGATCAGTGGGATTTCTAAAACGATGTACAAGTCCAAGCCGTTCCATCCGCTTTATCAAGGGAGAAATGGTTCCGGTATCGAGCCGCAATGTTTCAGCCAACATTTTGATGTTGACCTGCTCCTTATCCAATAAAATATTCAAAACTAAAAATTGTGGATAAGTAATCTCCATTTCTGTCAGCACGGATTTATTGTAGAAGCGGCTGATCTGGTGGTGCAGACTATATACATTAAAGCAGAGGCGTTTGTCCAAAGAGGGTTTAGTCATTAAAGACAACCTCCATTCTGTTTATCATGTGTCCCTTCAGTTATTATACAAGCAATTATATGCGAATTCAATATAAATATTAAGCGCACTTATGCCTTGGTCAAAAGGATAGGGAATGAAGTACGGTAGCAATCATAAAATGATGTATGGTAAAATAACCATAATTATAACTTTTGGGAGGTGACTGCAATTGGGAAGACGAATCTGAACATTAATACGTCCATTGAAAAGCCGGCCCACTGCACAAATATAGTTTCAAAAAGCATACCGCGCAGAATTGCAGTCACATATTACCGGAGGTGAATCCCTTTTAAAAAAGGGAACTAATTGGATATAACCACATTATGGAACTTGATTTTTTTTATAATACTTATATTGCTCACAATGTTTTTTGTGGGCTCTGAATTTGCACTTGTCAAAGCCCGGATGTCGCGTATTGAACAACTGGCTGAAGAAGGGGATAAAAAAGCACAGCGTTTGCGCAAGATGACAGGAAAACTTGATTATTACCTGTCCGCGTGTCAATTGGGTATTACTGTCACTGCACTTGCACTTGGGTGGATCGGTGAATCCACTTTTGCTGGTGTGTTGGCGCCGCTCTTCGAAATGTTGGGGGTACCCAATCAATTGACGACGCCATTGATCATTGGTGCGGCCTTTGTAATAGTCACATTCCTGAACGTCGTCATAGGGCAACTTGCGCCTAAGACGATTGCAGTCCAGTATGCTGAAAAGTTGGCGCTTGCCCTCTCCGGCCCGCTTGCTTTTTTTGGCGCCATCATGAAACCATTCATCTGGTTGATGAACGGCACTGCCAGATTCCTCGTCAGGATCTTTGGCCTTAAAGATGTGCCCGTTGAGCAAGCTCACTCAGAAGATGAGCTGAAGATCATAATGACACAGAGTTATCAGAGTGGGGAAATAAACCAGACTGAACTCGCCTATATGCAAAATATATTTTCATTTGATGAGAGGTTGGCGAAAGACATTATGGTGCCAAGGACTCAGATGATTACAATGTCAGACCCTGTGAATATAGATGACGTCATCGCGACAATCAAGGAGCACAACTTTACGCGTTACCCCATCACAGAAGAAAGCGGAGATAAAGATCAGATTATCGGCTTCATAAATGTTAGGGAATTTTTAACGAACCATGTTTCCGACGAAGAAGTGACCCCGGCAGACCATATACATGAAATCCCGATGATTACAGAGGTGTCACGCATCAGTGATGCACTGGTCAGAATGCAACGCGAGCGTGTGCACATCGCGTTGATCATCGATGAATACGGTGGCACGGCCGGGATGATTACAATGGAGGACATCCTCGAAGAGATAGTCGGGGAAATCCGGGATGAGTTTGATGAGGACGAACAGCCTGATATTGTAAAGGTTGAGGAAAACATCTATCATATCACCGGGCGGGTATTGATTGATGATTTGGAAGAACAATTCGATCTGAATTTCAATGATAGTGATGATATCGATACCATAGGTGGTTGGCTGCAGAGCATTAATACCGACCTTGAGATCGACGATACGATAGATACAGCTGACGATAGATGGATTGTCCTTGATATGGATAACCATCTGATTAAAAAAGTGGCGCTCCTAAAAGATCACAACCGAACCATTGAAGACGATGAAGAAGCATAATACAACAGCGTCCCCCACATATGGGGGACGCTGTTCTAGTTCACGACATTCGCGTCGAGGTATCTATAGATATTATATTCCACGGGAGATTCCATTATCATATGCATTGTCACGACTGGTTTACCGGATGTTCCAGGCATCACTGTCTCCTGCAGAGTGTGGTAATCAATCCGACTTTTTCCAAGATAATAGAAGGAAGTGCCTTCATCGTCATCTTTTTTAACGAATATATAAATCGGCATCCCATTCTGGTGACTGTCGAGTATGGAATTGATCTCCTTCGAAGCTAATGTTCTATTGCTTCTCGTGAACCATTTCAACGTATGGCGATCGAGGAATTCATCATCGTATTTAATGGTGTCGTCAACTGCGTCATTTTTGTGATAGGTGATGAACACCGGACATGTCCCATGTTTTTGCTTATAGCCGTATATTGTCGAAGCTTCATCCTTTTGCCAATTCAGCATACGGCAGACGTCTTTTCTGGAATACTTCTGGTTAAGGGTCAATGGTCGGGATTGATCATATTGATTGCCGTTCAATAAGGAAAGTTCCATGATTTGTCTGCAATGCTTCATGAAGACCTTTGAATGGAGAGCGGACTCGAGTGTTTCTGAAGGGTATATATAACCGCTATCCAGACGGACGAGGGGAGAGCCGTATTTCAAGATATCTTGAGCCTTGAAAAAGTCGAGTGTAAATACCCTTATGACAGAATCCATTACTGCATCAGACATGTAATATCCTTGTTTGTGCATCTCCATCTGAAATTCATTCTTATCTACAGGACCGTCCATGAGGGCTTTCAGCAGATGCATTTCGACAATGCGTTTTCCACCGGCCAGTTCTTTCGAAAGGAAAGTCAGCATCTTATCCATTCGGACCTCCAGAGTGCTGTCCTTTTCTTTGATCTTCTGCAGGAATTCCGGGTAGTGCCTATATTTGTTCAGGATGATCATCGGGTCGATTACATCCTTATCGTAGTAGAAGTCCACTAGTGTAGGCTTCCTTCCGATTTTATTCTTAAGGTATACATACATCTCCTTCAAGTGCCTCAAGTTGTCCAAAGAAGACGCATTAATGGCTTGATAGATTTTTTCTTTTGCGACAGCTTCGAAATTGATGGTCGAAACCCCTTTAAGGGGGGTACGGTCAATCAGTGAACGCCTCAAATTATCCTTACTATAGGAGTTATCTCCTGTTAGGGCAATCGGAATCATATAATTGTTTCTATAGTTGCCGATGAAATCTATAACGGTAAGATATTCTTTATCATCGTGTTTCCTGAGTCCTCTCCCGAGTTGTTGAATGAAGATGATGCTTGATTGTGTCCGCCTCAGCATGACGACTTGGTTGACTGAAGGGATGTCGATTCCTTCATTGAATATATCCACTGTAACGATGTAATCGAGGTGACCATTCTCAAGACTCCTTACAGCATCCCTCCGTGTGCCCTGTGAATCACTTCCAGTCAATGCAATAGTACGATAACCGAGCAAATTGAGTGCGTGGCTGATCTCCTCGGCTTCTTTTTTATTGGAAACGAACATCAGCCCACAAAGCGTTTCGCCCGAATATCCATAGTATTGGATCTTCTCATGGAGATGTCTGATCCGCTCAGTATCGGTGAGGTCCGACAACCTGCTTGTATCATCGATCTTGAGATCTTCCGTTTCGTAATCAGTCACCCCGAAATAATGGAAGGGTGCGAGTATTTCTTCCTCTAAAGCTTTTTGAAGGCGTATTTCATAAGCGATATTGTAGTCGAATAGACCGAAGATCTCATTATCATCGGTCCTCTCAGGAGTTGCTGTCATGCCAAGCAGGAAAGAAGGTTTGAAATAATTGATGATCCTTCTGTATGTACGCGCGCTTGAACGATGTGCTTCATCTACTATTATATAGTCGAACTCATCTGGACTGAATTGACTCAGAGTATCTTCACTCGACATAGTCTGGACTGTTGCAAACAGATATTTGCTGTGGATTGATTTTTGATTGCCGCTGAATACACCGAATGAGGCAGGCGAATCTTCCAGGAGAGTCATGAAATCCTGTCTGGCTTTTTCAAGGATCTGCTCACGATGGGCCAAGAAAAGCATACGTTTTGGTTGGAATTGCTTTACATCAAAGGCGGATAGATACGTCTTGCCGGTTCCTGTAGCGGATACCACAAGGCCCTTATCATGGCCTTTTACCCTAAGCTGTTTGAGAGAGTGCAGTGCTTCCTGTTGCATGAAATTCGGCGCTATTCCTTCAGCCCCTGACGTCCTGTATTGATATTTGGAACGGTCTTCGATGATTTCGAGCACTTTCTGTTTGTCTGGCTGTTCTTTATAGATGCGTTCATATTCCATGATCCAAGTGGCATCAACAGGAGTGGCTTCATCCCATAAAGAATCGAATTGATCCCTGAAATGGTTCAGGACCGCCCCATTATCAAGACTTGTCAATTTAAGATTATATTCATAATTCTTTTTCAGTGCAGAATCCGTCAAATTTGAACTCCCTATGAAGAGGGAGGAATAGGCTGCATTGCTGAAGACATATCCTTTTGCGTGAAATCCCTGTTTATCAGCTATTCTGACATCTATATTCGGAATATTGAGCAGTGCTTTGAACACTTTCGGTTTGTTGAAATTCAAATAGGTAGAGGTGATGATTTTTCCTCTTACATTCCTTTTTGCGAGCTCGTGCAGCGTTGTTTTTAATGTAGCAAGGCCGCCTTCAGTGATGAAGGCGACGGAAATGAAGAATGCGTCACACCCTTCCATCTCATCGAGTATGGAAGACAGGACATTTTCTTCTTTTGAATTGATGATCATCTGTGGAGGATGATGGGCGACCTTTTCTGCATCTTGATCGATAAATCCTCGTTCATAGGCGTTCAATAGATTCATTTCATTCAGTTCCATGGACATCCACCTCTTTCATCCCATTATATTGAAAGGGACAGCGGATTCCAAGATCGACTGCTAAATTGATAAAATCACCGTCAGTATATGATAAGATGGTTTTAAATGAAGGTGGTGGCCCTATGGGTATATTAGAATTTATAGTAGCAACATTACCCGTCGTCTTGGTGTTTTCGATTCCACTTTATGCGATCAACGTCGGTCATAGACAGAAAAAAGAGAAGATGGCAATAAGGAAACTGCAGGAGGAGAAGGAAGTGGAGCGTTTGAAGCAAGAGAATTTCCTTCTTGAAAACAAACAGATGCAGATGGAGCTTGACCGTATAAAAGAGGAACGGGAACAGAAGCGGCTAGTGGAATCGAAAGAGTCAAGATGGCTGATTGAAGACGAGGAAAAAGATCCCCTGTAACGGCCGTTACAGGGGATCTTCCATAAGTGTTACTATGCTTTGTTGCCTCCGAGCGCTTTCATGATGAATGATACAATCAAAATCAGGATGATTGCGCCGATCAGTCCACCAAGGATGCTGACGCCACCCAATTGTGGGCCGAAGCTTAGCCCCAGCGCATTTGCAATCGAAGCGCCGACAAGACCTGCAATGATGTTACCGATAATGCCGAATGGCACATCCTTACCTAATATAAGGCCAGCGAGCCAACCAATGATTCCACCGACAATTAATGTAATAATCCAACCCATGGATAGTTCCTCCTTATAATGCTCAAATTTAATTTAACAGATTAAATAATGCATCGTTCTAGTTAGAATATACCCTGGGTTGGCGAGACCAAACATTAATCTGCAGCCATCCTATCTTTTTTCCTGTAATGCCTCATGATGAACAGGAAAAGTATCAACGACAATGTGACGCTGAATGCACTGGTGAAATAGATGGTGCTGTAGCCGAACGCTTCAGCGATGAACCCATAACTGATTGCACCAAGTCCAACCCCCATGTCAAAGGCTGAAAAGAAGGTCGCATTGGCCATGCCACGACGATTGTTATCGGCACGGTTCACAGCCCACGCCTGCAGGGCGGGCTGCACACAGCCGAAGCCGAAACCGTATAATGCTGCGGCGATGAACAGATAATACGGATTGGCCATAATGCCGAGGAGTATCATAGCCGTAATGATTGCGAGCGCACCTGGTACGAAAACGATCGTGATTCCTTTTTTGTCATACAACTTCCCGGCGACTATGCGGGATAGCATAAGAAAGGCTGCATAGATGACAAAATAGAACTGGATGAATGTAGGATCGAAGCCCCGCTCGTAAGTGTAGACGGGGAGGAATGCAGCGATGCCACCAAATGTTACAGTGATGAAGAATAGGAGCGAAGCTGCGGGTAATGCCTGGCGCTCGACAATATCAAATCGTGGCACATAGGTGCTCTTTTCCTTTATGGAAGTGTCGGGAGCTTCAGGCTTTTGATATCGGATATTTGTTGCAAGGATAAGCGCAGTAAGCCCGAGAACCCCACATATTGAAAAGAGCAGAGTGAATGATATCTGGTCGACGAGAAAGAGTCCGAGAGCCGGACCGAAAGCGAGTGCGATGTTACCACTGAGGCCGTAGTAACCGAGCCCTTCCCCGCGTCTTTTCTTAGGGACAAGGTCTGTGGCGATGGTACCAGCAGACGTGCTTGACAGTCCCCAGCCTATACCTTGCATGATGCGGACCGCGAGCAGCAGAGCGATAGTAAAACTTGCGGCCAGTGAAAACATGGAGAGGACAAACAGCAGCAGTCCTGTCAGAAAGACCGGGGCGCGTCCCTTCGTATCAAGCATTTTGCCTGCGCTCGGACGGATGAGCAGAGCAGAAAATGTGAATATGCCCACCACAAGCCCGACCCATCTATCGCTTGCGCCAATCTCCTTGACGAAAAGCGGCAATGTTGGCAGGGTCATCTGGAAGGCAGTGAATATGAAGAAGTTTACGATGACGATAAGTACAAAATCTCTGGTCCATATTTTATTTTTGTCATGTGCCATAAAATTACAACCTTCTCGCTTTTAGATTTGTTGAAGTCCATATTACTTCTTATTTCGAAAGGAATACTATTATATATTCTACAACATTTGACACTTTTTTTCAGCTTGGAGGGGACCGCCTTTGGATTTCTGCGAGAAAAGATAGTGTGTTAAAATAGTGTAAAATAAATGCAAAGGAATTTTCTCCCGATGAAACTGCTGATGATTGATAACTACGACTCGTTTACATACAATATAATCCACTATTTGGAAAAGGTGAGGCAGGATATCGAAGTTGTAACCATCACACCAGATTTGCTGGACTCCATCGATATGAAAGACATTGCCGGCATGATCATCTCTCCTGGCCCTTCCCACCCGGCAGCCCGTCCCGAGGTCATTGAGTTTGTCGGACGGTATTGGGGCGCTCTGCCCATTCTCGGTGTATGCCTTGGACACCAGATGCTTTGGCATATGTGCGGCGGCAGTGTGGCGCACGGTTCGCGCCCCATCCATGGTCATACATTTGAAATTTCCCACGATGGTGGGGCGCTCTTTAAAGGGTTGCCTGAACAGTTTTCTGTAACCCGCTACCATTCGCTTACATGTCTGGGAGAAGTGCCGGAAGAGCTCATGGTCTCGGCGTGGACCGATGAAGGCGACATCATGGCAATCAGGCACAAGAGTTTGCCGATCTATGGAGTGCAGTACCATCCGGAATCGATACTTTCAGAATGGGGTCTTGAGCAGTTCAGGCTTTTCATCGAAGAAATGGAGAAAGGTGAAGAAAATGCAAGTCCATATAAAATTTAAAAGGAATACGGGCAGTCGGCCGCTTTATTTCGCCCATCCAAAAGCAGTGTTTACAGAAAAAGATATGTCGTTGCAGGAAGCACTCCAAAACATCGAGAAATACATCGATGAAGGGTGCTATATCGTCCCGTCACTCAGCTATGAAGCCAAAGAAGGCGGGCCGTTCATCATCGGGGTGTTCGAGTCGCCTGTGGAGCGGAGTGTCTTCCAGTCCGCCTATGGTGAGTATGGAGGCTACTCAATGGGGAGACCGGAATTCATCGATTCCCCTTCTAAAATCAAGGGAGACATCGAAGAAATACGGAAATACATCAAGGATGGGCATACATATCAAGTCAACTATACCACCCGGTTAAGAGGGGGCTTCAGAGGGAACGCGCATGCTTTGTTCGAACAATTGACTTCCCGCAACAATGGAGACTACGCTGCTTTTATCCACTATGGTGAAGACACGATTGTCAGCTGCTCACCGGAATTGTTCTTTGAGAAGGATGCATATGGCAAAATCAGCGCTCGGCCGATGAAAGGGACTTCAAGAAGATATAAGGATCCCCGGGAAGATCAGAAAAGCTATGATTTTCTCAGACATTCAAAGAAGGATCGTGCTGAGAACGTGATGATTGTCGACCTGCTTCGCAATGATCTGTCAAAGTTGGCAGAAAAAGGTAGTGTGAGGGTGCCTGAACTATTTGCAATCGAACAGTATGAAACGGTCTATCAGATGACTTCCAAGATCGAAGCTCAGCTCATGGAGGGACGTCGCACTGCTGATATCATTGATGCCCTCTTCCCATGCGGTTCGATCACAGGTGCCCCCAAACGTTCGACGATCGATATCATCAGCCGTCTCGAGAGTACGCCTCGAGGCTACTATTGTGGCGCAATAGGAATCATCCACCCGGATCGAAGCGAAGTATTCAATGTCCCGATACGTACAATGCATATCAGAGAAGGACAATTTGAATACGGGGCAGGTGGAGGCATTACATATGATTCACTCCCTGCTGCTGAATATGATGAGATTGTTGCAAAAACCGCCTTCTTGGAAGCGGGCAGATACAAATTGATTGAAACGATGCGTTTTGAGTCAGGTGAAATAGCACGGCTAGATCTTCACGAGGCGCGTGTAGATCATTCCAGCAGGAGCCTTGGCTTCCGGCAGCCTGATTTCAAAGAAGCCCTGGTCTCCTATTTGCGGCATCATGCACTACCAGAAGGCACTGTCTTTAAAGTACGGGCGCTGATAGATGACAGCGGGGAAGCATCGTTCACCCATGAAGAGATGGGACCCACGGGGCGCATGCAGGCAAAAATCCACAATGATGCAATCGACAGCCCGGCTGAATTCCTATCAAACAAGACAAGCATACGCCATCACTATGAGGGGGTGAGCAATGAATTTCCTCTCGTTTTGTATTATAATAAAAGGCACCAAATCACAGAGTTCAATCTTGGAAACCTGGTTGTGATGGAAAAAGATGGCTATTTCACTCCTTCAGTCGATACAGGACTGCTTGAAGGGGTCATGCGCACATCTCTCATCAGCGATGGTGTCATATCGGAAAGGGATTATGATTTAGATGAGTTCATTCGGCGATATGAGCAAGGTGAAATTGAAGTATATATGATCAATAGCCTAAGGGAATGGGTCGAGGTCAATCTTGATGTTCAGAGGTGAAGGCATGATGGTCCTTTTATGGATGGTATTGATAATTGCGATTGTAATTGGCACACATTTTATTGTGACGTATCTGATTGAAAATAATGTTAAAATAATCGGCGTACTTTTTGCATTTATCGGAGTAACTATAGCAATTCTGCTGGTTCAACTTATCATCAGCAGCATGACGGATTTCGTCGCAGATGAATTGGGAATGTTCTACAAGGATAAATAAAACTTTAGGAGGTGCAACCATGATTTTTTGCAATGGAGATTGCCACATCACCTATCAGAGCGAAGAAGCGCTGGATGAGGCGGTGCGGACACAAGCAGTCCGGTCATTCGAAGATCGGGGGCATGCATATTTGACGAAAGTATCGACGACTGAAAATACGATTACCTTTCAATATTCACCCGTAGTCATCATGGAAGCGGAAAATACGATAGAACCTGGCCACAAAGCCATGATTGAAGCAGAGAAATTTCTCGAAAGGATGGAGATCTCCATATGAGTCTGATTATAAAGGATAGTGGAATGTTGACGTTGCTCCAGACTTTGGATCCAGGTCCTTCAGACCAAAACAATCACTATAACGGTGCATGCGACCGTCTGGCGCATAGACTTGCGAACCAGCTTGTGGGGAATCGTGTCGATCAGCCGACGATAGAGATGACGTTACGTCCAGGCACGATAAAGTTCACCGAACCGACTATAATCGCATTCTCCGGAGCAGAATTCATGGCGAAATCAGGCGACCGTAACATTTATGTCAACCGGATATACCTATTCGATAAAGGAGACGAACTTGTATTCCAAGAAGCAACGCGTGGGAACAGGGTGTATCTCGCAGTAGCCGGGGGAATTAAAGTCGAGGGTTCAAACATCTTGAAATCTGGGGACGAGGTTCTCATGTGCCGTGAATATACACAGCAACATGACGAACTGTTCAATAAGTTGAAACGGCATAACGAAGTGAATTGGGGGGTCGATACCTACGCCTTGGTCGAAGTGTATATATCGGATACATACCATCTTGTAAAGCGTCCGGATATTCCTGATTCAGTCTATGAAGCACTGGAGGCGGGTGAATATACGGTACAATATGAAGAATATCGCATCACGCTGCATCTTGAAGGGCGACGAATCAATCTGTCTCCTCAAAATATGGAACATGCCGGTGTTCGGGGCGGTGTCTATATTTCAGAGGAACAGCCACTTCTTGCATTGAACGATTTCGATGCGTCCACTAAAGCATCGCACGTAGGGACGATTCCTTCTTATCATCTCCATAAACTTGTACAGAAACGTCCGGGATCTAAAATTCAATTCAAATGCATATCCGCAGAAGATGCCCACGCCAATCTATATGCGCATCATCTTTGGGTGAAAAGCCTGTTCAAGGCGATTGACTATAAATTGTCAAAAGAACTGATAAAAGAGAAAATGTAGAATTCTGCCCAGGCTGCAGCCTGGGATTTTTTTCTGTCCTCAAGTAAGATAGCAGACTTGTTCTACAACAAATGGCATGCAAAATAAGGTATAATGATATATCAGAAATAAGGGTTGCCGACCAAGGCAAAAAGTGGGAATGGTATTATTATGGAAATGGAAAAGACTCTAAAGCAATATTTTGGATTTGAAAACTTCAGGCCTAAGCAAAGGGAAATCATAGAATCTGTCATGCATGGAAACAATACCCTTGGAGTGCTTCCGACTGGCTCAGGAAAATCGATTACTTTCCAGGTGCCGGGATTGAAGCTCGAAGGTTTGACGTTGGTCATCTCCCCGTTGATATCTCTTATGCAGGATCAGGTGGAAGCGTTGAGTAGGCAAGGCATTCCAGCCGCCTATCTGAATTCCACCTTGAAAAGACAGGAAGTGGAGCATATAAATGCGGGCCTTGAAGCAGGCGCCTATCAATTTCTATATGTGGCTCCTGAGCGTTTTAATAATGAAGCGTTCAAGCAGATGATTACACGCATGAATGTGTCCCTTGTCGCTTTCGATGAAGCGCACTGCATATCCAAATGGGGCCATGACTTCAGACCGAGCTACCAAAACATCATACCCGTATTGAAATCATTGATACCGGATGCTGTAACAATGGGGTTGACCGCCACTGCAACAGAGGAAGTACAGACTAATATAAGGGAATTGTTGGACATTGCTCCGCAGAATGTCTATACGACAAGTGTGGCCCGCAATAATCTGCAACTCAGTGTCAATCCGACCTACCAGCGGGAGCAATTCATCCGTACCTATGTCGAGACGCATAGTGGTGAGTCGGGCATCATCTATGCAGCAACACGTGCAGAGGTGGAGAAGTTGTCCGGCCATCTCAAAGAATATGACATTGATAACATCATCTATCACGGTGGACTTGCCAAAGATGAAAGAAACCGCAATCAGCAGCGGTTCATAGATGGGGAAGTGGATTTGGCGGTGGCGACGAACGCCTTCGGCATGGGAATCGATAAACCCGACATACGATTCATCATCCATCATAATCTGCCCGGCGATCTGGAGAGCTATTACCAGGAGATTGGACGTGCGGGAAGGGACGGGGCAGCGAGTGAGTGTATACTGCTGTCAAGCCCGCGGGATATCGGTCTGCACCAATTCTTCATAGACCGTTCCAACTCGACGGATCAGTATAAAGATCACATGAGGGCTAAGCTTGACCGCATGATCCAATATAATCGCACAAGCAAATGTCTGAGCAGCTTCATCATCAAATATTTTAATGAAGATGAATATGTGGTCGAGTGTGGCCAATGTTCAAACTGCAGGGAGAAGGGGCGCACATATGACATGACAGCTGAAGCCAAGCTTGTCATGCAGGCTGTGTCACAAAATGCTGTGAGGATGACTAAAGAACAGACCATACAAGTATTGAGAGGGGAAATGGCAGAAAACGTGATTGCCTTCCAGCTAGATGAATCAGCTGCTTTCGGTACCATGGCGCACTATTTGACGAGTGAGCTCAATCATATATTAGAAGAGCTCATCTACAGGGGCTATCTCCACATGGAAGCGGGTGGACTCGAACTTACTGAGAGGAGCAAGATAGTCCTGGAAGGTGAACGCACCCTCTACACCGTGCCTTTCAGGAAACACTTCAATGAAAAAGTCGATATCAGTACCACATCTTCGCCGAATGAACTTCTTTTTGCCAAGCTTGCAGAAACGAGATGTCATCTTGCTGAGAAGCACGGCGTCCGGGAAGAAGACATATTTACCGATAATACATTGCGGGAGTTTGCCAAAAAAACACCACAATCCAAGCAGGATATGGTAAATATACACCGAGTGGGCAATTACAAGCTCAAACACTACTGCCCGGATTTTCTTGAAACAATCAACAGCTATAAACGCCAGATGCAGGAAACAAAATAAATAAGCCGGCCAATGGGCCGGCTGTTTCTTGTCAAATCTTAGAATGTTTCGGCGGTCTGTTCTTCATGAACATGTAGTAGCTTGCCCCGAAGATTATGATGTAGCCGACTATGGAGAGCATATCCGGCACCTCATTGAAGAAGATGATGCTGAAGATTGCAGTATACAAGATAGTGGAATAGAAGAAAATCGATATTTCACGTGCCGGTGCATAACTGTAGGCGATGGTAAGCCCAAATTGGCCAAGTGCAGCGAATATACCTGCCGATACGAGCAGCCAAAACTGCCCAGTGGTCATTGGTTCAAAATTCCATATGAAGAACGGGAGCAGGGCGACCGAGGAAAAGAAAGAAAAATAAAACACTACAGTGTAGAATTTTTCCCGGCTGCCAAGGACACGAAGAACAGTATAGGCTCCTGCAGCAGATAGAGCACCGAGCACAGCAATCAGAGCATATACCGTCTCGCTTGAGAGGGAAGGCTTGATTATAAAAACAGCTCCAGCAAAAGCGATGATGATGGAGATCATCTGATATCTGCGTATATATTCCTTCAGGAAGATCGCACAGAGAATGATGGTGAAGAACGGGCTCAGTTTATTGAGTATATCCGCATCACTAAGCACCATCTTATCGATGGCAAAGAAGTTCAGCAGAACTCCAAGCAGTCCAAACGACGATCTAAGGAGCAGAAGCCCCTGATTCCTTCCATGACCAAAAAGTCTTTCTTTGTAGTACAATGCAAAGGGCAAGGCGACGAGCATCGCCACAAAGTTTCTGAAAAATGCTTTTTGGACGGTAGGCAAGTCACCGCTATATTTTACAAAAAGGGCCATCAGACTGAATCCAAGTGAAGAAATAAGCAAGGCAATGATGCCTTTTACGGTATTGTTCATTATTATGCCAACCCCATCTTTATATTTTATTTCAAGGTTTTACATTCTGGAATTTTACACAAAAAAATTTAGAAGAATTTCCGATATAGTATAACATACTTATGGTGCACCTTTGGAGTCGTTAAGGTGATATTATGCGCAATGAAATTCCTTTTAATGCCATTGTAAATTAAATGCCAATATGGCATCATAGGGTATGTCATACGTATATATTGTGTACCGAATGATACTTAGGCACAATATATAGTGTTTAACTTAAACACTAAACATGTAAAATTATAATGATGCAAGATGGATGAAGACGAACTCCAGTTCGTCCGCTCCGTTTTTACGATGGCATGGAAAAGGAGGGGTGGCATGATCATTGCATTCTATTCGATGACCGGAAACGTCAGACGCTTTATCAACGGTTCTGGAATTGCTGAAGACTATGATACTTATGAGATACGTGCTTCAAACAAAGATGAACGTATACATGAGCCATTTATATTGGTAACCAGCACCTATGGTTTCGGTGGAGTGCCGAACGAGGTGAAAGTCTTCCTTGAAGTCAACAACGACCTTATGATGGCAGTCGCATCCAGCGGCAACCGCAACTGGGGCGAAAATTTTGCGCGTGCAGGTGAAGATATAAGTGAAAATTACAATGTTCCCTTGCTGATGAAGTTTGAACTGCACGGAACCCAAAAAGATAGGGAAGAATTCTTTGGAAAGGCAGGAGCTATATATGAAAGTTATGGACGATCAGAAATTCAATCATATTGAGTTGAACAACGAAGTGACAAAGCGCGATGAAACGGGCTTTTACCAATTGCATAAGGACCAGGAAGCACTTGAAGTGTTCATGGAGGAAGTGAAGGCTAACACCATTCATTTCGATTCTGAATTGGAACGGATGCATTATTTGGTGGACAATGACTTCTACTACGATCTATTCCAGGAGTACACAGACGAAGACGTACTTGAAATCGTAGCATATGCAGACAGTATTCCATTCAAGTTTAAAAGCTATATGGCTGCCAGCAAGTTTTTCAAAGACTATACAATGAAGACAAATGATAAGAAATATTATCTTGAAGATTATAAACAGCATGTGGTAATCGTCAGCCTCTACTTGGCTAAAGGAGATAAGGAGCGTGCGAAGCGTTTCATCCTCTCGATGATCGAACAGCGCTATCAACCGGCAACGCCGACCTTCCTGAACGCAGGCCGGGCCAGACGTGGAGAGATGGTTTCTTGTTTCCTGCTTGAAGTCGACGATAGCCTGAACTCAATCAACTATATCGATTCAACGGCAAAACAGTTATCTAAAATAGGGGGCGGGGTTGCGATCAACCTTTCCAAACTCCGGGCACGCGGCGAAGCGATCAAAGGCATCAAAGGCGTCGCTAAAGGGGTGCTCCCTGTAGCTAAATCACTGGAGAATGGATTTGGCTATGCAGATCAGCTGGGACAAAGACCTGGGGCCGGTGCCGTCTATCTCAATATCTTCCATTATGATCTTCCAGAATTCCTGGACACGAAAAAAGTGAACGCTGATGAAGATCTGCGTTTGGCTACGATTTCAACAGGCCTTGTCATCCCCTCCAAGTTCTTTGATCTTGCCAAGGATAACCAGCCGTTCTATCTGTTCGCGCCTCATACGGTAGAGCGTGAATACGGTCAATCACTGGACGACATGAACCTTGATGAGATGTATGAGGATCTGGTGGCTAATGACAATGTCAAAAAACGCAAACTGGATGCCCGCGACATGCTCAATACAATCGCACAGACACAACTCCAGTCGGGTTATCCATATATCATGTTCAAAGATAACGCCAACAAAGTGCACCCGCTTAAGGATATCGGACAGATAAAAATCAGTAACCTATGCACTGAGATTTTCCAGCTGCAGGAAACGTCTACAATCAATGATTATGGCACAGATGATGAGATCCGCAGAGATATTTCATGTAACTTAGGTTCCTTGAACATCGCAAATGTGATGGAGTCCGGAAAAGTACGGGATTCAGTCCATGATGGCATTGAAGCACTGACTGTAGTGAGTGACTCTACAGCCATCGCCAATGCGCCAGGTGTCAAAAAGGCGAATGACGAATTGCATTCCGTTGGTCTTGGAGCAATGAACCTACATGGCTATCTCGCTAAAAACAAGATCAATTATGAATCTGCGGAAGCAAGGGATTTTGCGAATGTCTTCTTCATGCTGCTTAACTTCTATTCCCTCGAAAAATCGATGATGATTGCGAAGGAACGCAAAAAGACATTCAAAGGTTTCGAAAAATCCGAGTATGCGAACGGTGCCTATTTCGAACGCTACATCAACGATGTTGTGGAACCTGAATTCGATAAAGTGGCAGAACTTTTCACTGATATCCATATCCCGACGCAACAGGATTGGGCGGCGCTCCGCGATGAGGTTGTAGAACATGGTCTGTTCCATGCCTATCGTCTTGCAATTGCCCCGACCCAGAGCATTTCATATGTCCAGAATGCAACGAGCTCGGTCATGCCGATTGTAGATTCAATCGAGCGCCGTACCTACGGTAATTCTGAAACATTCTATCCGATGCCATTCCTGTCTCCGGAAACCATGTGGTACTACAAGAGTGCATTCAATACCGACCAGATGAAGCTGATCGACATGATTGCTACAATCCAGCAGCATATCGACCAGGGCATCAGTACGATCCTATATGTAAACTCAGACATCTCGACTAGAGAATTGGCCAGGCTTTATATATATGCACACCACAAAGGATTGAAATCCCTGTACTACACAAGGAATAAACTGCTCAGTGTCGAAGAGTGCACCAGCTGTTCAATATAAGAGAGCAAGGATAAAGGAGTCATTAAAATGATTGCAGTTAACTGGAACAAAGAAGATGACATGACCAATGTGTTTTGGCGACAGAATATATCCCAGATGTGGGTGGAGTCGGAGTTTAAAGTCTCAAAAGATTTGGCTTCATGGGCAGGAATGTCGGAAGATGAAAAGGACACCTTCAAAAAAGTATTGGCGGGATTGACCGGCCTCGATACCCATCAGGCCGATGATGGCATGCCGCTCATCATGCTCCATACTGATGACCTCCGCAAAAAAGCGGTGTACTCTTTCATGGGCATGATGGAGCAGATTCATGCGAAATCCTACTCCCATATATTTTCGACGCTGCTCCCTTCCAAAGAGACCAATGTGCTCCTCGATGAATGGGTGCTTGAGAATGAACATCTTAAATTCAAGGCAGCTAAAATAGTGGGATACTACCATAAATTATTCAACAGCGAAGCATCTGTATACGATCAGTATATGGCGCGCGTCGCGAGCGTATTCCTGGAATCGTTCCTATTCTATTCCGGCTTCTATTATCCATTGTATCTCGCCGGACAGGGACGTATGACGACAAGTGGGGAAATCATCAGGAAGATCCTGCTGGATGAATCCATCCACGGCGTCTTCACTGGCCTGGATGCCCAATCCATGAAAGGGGATATGTCTGCAGAAGAGCAGGAGCGTGCCGATAAAGAGATGTACGAAATGCTCAAAGAACTCTATGCAAGCGAAGAGGCCTATACAAAAGCCCTGTACGATAAGATCGGCCTGACTGAAGATGTGCTGAATTATATCCAATATAATGCCAATAAGGCACTCGCCAATCTAGGGTTCGAACCCTACTTCGAAGAGAAGGCTTTCAACCCGATTATAGAGAACGCACTGGATACCACGACCAAAAACCATGACTTCTTCAGTGTCAAAGGTGATGGTTATGTGATTGCGCTTAATGTTGAGCCAATCCAGGATGAAGACTTCATATTTGATGATGTGAAATAGAAGTATCCTAAATAAGGTTGAAATGATCCATAAGAAAGCGGCCCGGAGATTCCAATAGATCTCCGGACCGCTTTTTTTCAATCGAGGAAGTCGTGATGCCGGAATATCTAGTCTTCCGGCTTCTCCTTGACCTCCTCACCGTTTTTCCCTTCATATCTCAAGCCCCATCCTGTTATTGCCGCGAAAAGCATAATGAGGAAAAGGAACCATCCTTGGAATACAAATGGGAACACTGCTGTCGGCTCAACAATAGGCAACCAATCATATGACTGGTTCTTTATCGTCTGTACCGTTGACCACCCCAATAGGACGGGTGCGCCCCACGGGAAGATATACCCTAAAGCTGAAGTCACAGCATCCAGCATATTGGCTCTGCGGTAACGGTGGATCTTATACTTCTCACCAATCTCCCTTACGAATGGGGCAGCAGCAATTTCAGCGGCGGTATTGATCGTTATTGAGCTGTTCAGTATGGAAACTATCGCCCAGATTGAAAGCTCAGCTCTACGTACAGAGTTTTTGATCCATTTGACAAGGCCGTTGGTGATGGCTTCCATCGTTCCGCCGAGTCTCATCAAATGCGCTGCACCAACTATAAGCAGGATAAGTATGGCCATGTTAAAATATCCGGTTAACCCTGAAACCAGTGCCCCTTCAACGACTGTGTCCGTCTCTGGATTGAACCTTAAAATATCTCCTGGTGTCCCAGGTGCTATTGCGAATATCAGTAAGATGGCCGATAAGATGCCCCATGTGAGGGACGTCAGAAGATGTTGGCCGGATAGGGCGAGTACCAGTACGAGAGCGAAAGGTACCAGCATGATCAGGCCGTCCGGTGTGACGGACTCCAATATGGAGGCAGTTGAGACTTGTTCAGATGTGGAAGAGCCTCCGCCTCCAAATATGGCAAACAATATGACGGCAGGAATCGCTGCAGCAATCGAATACTTGAAGCGGCTGCGCACAACCCCTGGTACATCCGCATGCTGTGTGGTTGCAGAAACAATCGTCGTATCGGATACCGGTGCGAGGTTGTCACCGAACACCGCTCCGGCCAGAATGGCCGCGAACATGAAGGTCGGGTCGGCCCCGACAGCGACCCCAGCCGGATACATCAGCGTACAGAAAGCAACAGTTGTACCGTATCCGGTACCGACGGCAGTCGAGAAAGTCGCTGCCAATAAAAAGGTGAGGGCGACAAAAAGGCCCCCTTCAACACCTGTCACGGAACCAATCCACACCAAACCTTCAACAAGGCCCCCGACCTGCAGCACCTGTGCAAACATGCCGGCATAGAACCAGGCCACCATCGCAATCAGGCCTACTGGTTGTGCCAGACCGTCAAACAATCCTTGGGCATAGTCTTCCCATTTGCTTTTGCACAGGAGCAACCCCAATGTCACTCCAATCACGGCTCCCAACACAAGCGCCACTTCTGATGATAATTGCATTACACTGATCGTTATTGCCCATATCACAAAAAACAGTAAAGGGACCGCTGCACCGAATGGTCCCAAACGGAAATCCAGTTTTTTTACAGTCCTTTCTCCAGTTGCACGATCCAATTCTTCGTTATCGGTCAAATTTCTCCCCTCCCCACAATTGAATCGACACCATTACTTAATGTCGATTATCACTATTATTCTAACATATAATCAGAAAACATATAATATTCAAATAATAATTGGGGTAAAAACAATACTGTTCTGTAACGTAGCCCCGTAAGATCCTTGCCTTTAATTAAAACAGATAATTCGACTTGACAAAAATTATGTGTACCTTATGATGGTATTAGAGTTTTTCAACTTAATACAAGCATTCTTTCGGGGCAGGGTGAAATTCCCAACCGGCGGTGAGAGCCCGCGACCTGCATCTATAATTGATGTGGCTGATTCAGTGGAAACCTGAAGCCGACAGTGAAAGTCTGGATGGGAGAAAGAATTGTGGAACATACTGATTAAAGTATGCTTATTTGGCATACCTTAAAATGAGGCATCGATTACGCGTGTCAGCAAACGTGCGCATATCCGGATGTCTGTTTCTGCATACAATCCTTTAAGCGCCGATGAATCCATTCATCGGCGCTTTTATATTGAGGAGGTAGAAATTGAATCATTATATGAAAATGGCACTACAACTTGCCCAAATGACCTCAGGCCAGACTGGAACCAATCCGGCTGTCGGTGCAGTTATAGTGAAGGATGGAAAAATAATCGGCATGGGAGCCCATTTGGGATATGGCGAACCTCATGCTGAACGTCAGGCGCTGGCAACATGCAATACAGACCCTGCAGGTTCAGACATGTATGTAACGCTTGAACCGTGTTCACATCATGGCAAAACTCCGCCTTGTACAGAGGCGATAATTGCGGCAGGGATAAAAAAAGTGTACTATGCCGCGAAGGATGAGAATGTGAAGGTAAGAGGGCATGAAGTATTGAGCGCGGCCGGTGTCCAAGTCGCACATCAACAGGAAGCTGAGATAGACCGCTTCTACCATCCTTTCTTTACGCATTTGAAAAGGAAGCATCCTATAACCACATTGAAATGTGCTATGAGTCTGGACGGTAAGCTTGCCCTCTGTGATGGCACAAGCAAATGGATAACGGGAGAGGCTGCGAGGTATAATGTCCATGAAGAAAGGCATGTCCACGACGGCATACTGGTCGGCGGCACGACCCTGCTCCAGGATAACCCACGCCTCACTGCCCGGGTATACGGGGGCGGGAACAGTCCTGTACCGATCATTCTGCTTGGGGATGGGGTGCTGCATGACCATCTGCATATATTCGACCATGATAGCCGGCCGATTATTTTTACGACGAACGAAATGAATATGAAATACAGCGACCGATGTGACCTCAGAGTGGGCGAGAGACCACTCGAAGAAGTGTTGGAAGCATTGTATGAAGAAGGCATATCAACCCTTTTTGTAGAAGGTGGTGGGAGCATCCTCACTTCTTTTATAGAACAGGAATTATACGACAGGATCATCTTATATATCGCCCCGAAATTGTTTGGTGAATCCGGTCATGGGTTGTATCAATCCCAGATTTCAAAAATGGAATCTGCTGTGCAGCTAGACCTGGAGAAAGTTGAAAGCCTCGAATCTGATCTTAAATTGACTTATAGAAAGGCTTGAGGATATGTTTACAGGAATAATTGAACAAGTGTGCGAAGTGGAAGAAGTCGAAGATACAGGACAGCATACCCGATTGCTGGTGAAGAAAGGCATGTTTGATGATCTGAAAATCGGCGACTCCATCAGCATTGACGGTGTCTGTCTGACTGTAACCCATCTGGATGATGAATGTTTCACAGTCGAAATGATCAACAAGACCAAAAATATTACAAATCTCGGCCCGATACACCCAGGGAGCATGGTGAATCTGGAGCGGGCATTGACCATGAACACGAGACTTGGCGGACACTTCGTTTCAGGCCATGTTGATGGTGTCGGCAAGGTGATGCATAAAGAAGCCGATGGCAGCGCGGTTAATATGTATATCCAATGTCCTGGGGAGTTGATGAAATATATGACGGACCGGGGTTCTATCGCAATAGACGGCATCAGCCTGACATTATTTGGAGTGCAGCCCGAGCGTTCCGAAATCATTATCAGCCTGATACCTGAAACACAATCCAGTACGACACTTGGAGGCAAGTCGCCTGGCGATGCCGTTAATATAGAGGCAGATATGCTGATGAAGCATGTAGAGCATCTATTATCCTGGGAAACTTTAGAGGCTGGAGAGACGAGGAAAGAGGAGGCACCCCATGTTTGATTCGATTGAAGCGGCTCTACAGGATCTTAAGGCCGGAAAACTGATTATCGCAGTAGACGACGAAAACCGGGAGAACGAAGGAGATCTCATCGGTATTGCAGAATTCATCAGCGAAGCTGAAGTGAATTTCATGGCCACTCACGGCCGCGGACTGATATGTGCGCCGATTTCAGCTGACATTGCTGAGGAGGCGGGACTCTCCCTGATGATTGAGGATAGCAGCGATCCTTATAAAACTGCATTTACGGCATCCATCGACCACAAATCATCTACAACTGGAATCAGTGCACATGAACGTTTCAGGACAATCCAGGCCCTGACCGGCAAAACTGTCAATCCAACTGAGTTCAATCAGCCGGGCCATGTCTTTCCGCTCATAGCAAAGGGAGGAGGTGTCCGGGAACGCATGGGTCATACGGAGGCCTCCGTGGAACTTGCACGCCTTACAGGCGCCTCCCAAGTCGGTGTCATATGTGAAATCATGAATGAGGATGGTACTATGGCGCGCGTTGACGACCTGGTTCAATATAAAAGGAAACATGGCCTCAAGATGATTACAATCGAGGCATTGAGAAAATATGTTGAAAAGAAAAGTGCGGTCACTCTGGAGACGACCATAAATATGCCTACCGAATACGGTACGTTTAAAGTTTACGGGTTTATCGATAAAGGGACCGGACAGGAACATCTTGCGCTGGTACATGGAGAGGTGGGCAATAAGACCAATGTCAGAATCCATTCGGAATGTCTGACTGGTGATGTTTTCCGCAGCCTTCGCTGTGATTGCGGTGCGCAGCTCGAAAAAGCCATGAATATCATGAGCCGTGAAGATGGCGTCATATTATATATGAGGCAAGAAGGCCGGGGCATTGGTCTGATCAATAAGATGAGGGCCTATGAATTGATAGAAGATGGTTATGATACGGTCAGTGCGAATGAGCATCTTGGCTTCGATGCAGATCTGCGCACATATGATGCAGCTGCAGAAATGCTCCGGCAATTGGGCATCGACCAGGTTACCCTGTTCAGCAACAATCCAAGCAAGATAAAGGGGCTTGAGGCTGAGGGGATAAAAGTACAGCATAAAAGCCATATCGTTGAATCGAATCTAATCAACCAGGATTACTTGAAGACCAAAAAAACAAAGCTTGGACATATGCTTTAGGAGGAAATGATAATGAATAAAATAGAAGCCAATATGATAGGGACGGATCTGAAAATCGCGATTGTCGCAGGACGGTTCAATGATTTCATCACTTCCAAGCTCATTACCGGTGCCGAAGGTGCTTTACTCAGCCATGGCATCAAATCTGAAGATATCGACCTGTTTCATGTGCCGGGAGCTTTCGAAATCCCGCTCATCACCAAGACGTTGGCCGACTCGGGGAAATATGATGCGATTGTAGCATTGGGATGTGTAATCCGAGGGAGCACCACCCATTATGACTATGTGTGCAATGAAGCGGCCAAAGGTATTTCGAACGCTTCTATATCCTCAGGCGTCCCAGTCATGTTCGGGCTGCTTACTACCGAAACGATTGAGCAGGCAGTGGAGAGGGCCGGCACAAAAGCAGGCAATAAAGGGGCCGACGCAGCACTCGGCGCAATCGAGATGGCTAACTTGATGAAGAAAGTAATATGATTATTACACAGGCTTCCTGAGTGGACCGAAAGATATATATTTCAGATAACGTTCATATTTATGGACGCTAAAGCACTTCTTTCCATGGTACGCTGTAAAATACGTACTAAATAAGGAGATGAAGCGAATGAATTTGAAAGTAGGTTTTTTCACGGCCTTAACCTCAGGAGTCCTGTTGCTTTCCGCCTGTGGCGGCGGTGCAGATGACGATCATGAAATGAGCCATGAAAACTCAAGTGGTGATGAAATTAAATCACTGGAAGCCAGTTTGGAAGTGCCTGAAACGGTGGAAGCTGGTGAAACGGCTGAATTTATCGCGCATGTCACGTCCAATGATGAAGATGTGACAGATGCCGACAAGGTTGTGTTTGAAGTCAAAAAAGATGAGGAAAGCATAGAGAAGATTGAAGCTGAACATTCAGAAGCAGGTGCTTATATGATTGACTATACCTTCGATGAACCGGGTGACTATGTAGTCATATCACACGTCGACGCCTTCAGTCTCCATACGATGCCGCAAGAGGAAGTGACGGTGGAATAGACTGTCTGAGGTGCCATCCTTCAGTTTGTAAAGCAGCTGTTTAAGGTTTACAATAGAGGTAGCAATTATCTAGATATGGCGCTTTAATCAGGAGGATAAGATGAATTTGAAAGAGAAGACTTATGTAGTGTCGGATGCTGCTACTCCCCTAGGCAGGGAACTGTCGATGTATCTTGCGCAGGAGGGGGCCAACGTCATTTTGGCGGGGGTGGATTACACTGAGTTGGAAAATCTTTTTGAAGGTCTAAATCAAAGTTCTGAGGGCACGCACAAAGTGGTGTTTTTGGAACAGGCGAAAGAGATAGATTGGGTAGCGACGGTTGAGGAGATCCAACAGGATTACAATACATTGAATGGCATCGTATTGGTTCATAGGATCTTTACGGAGAACCGTTCCGTCTATGATGTATCATTCGACGAATTCAACCAGGTAATGTATGAACATGTATGGGGGACTTATCTCGGCATCCGTACATTACGGCCGATGCTGAAGGATGAGAGTGATGCGAAGATCATCAATGTGATTGAGCCGTCATTTGAAGATGTCTTCGAAAGGAACCTCTACTACACAGTTACAGGCGCAATCGAGGCATTGACACATTCTACCGCTGCCGAACTGCGGAGGGAAGATGTGGATGTGTACGCCTTAAGCTACAGGCCTTCCATCCGCTATGAAGAATCAGGGGGGCGCTCTTATCACGAAGCGCTCAGCACAATAATGGCCATCCTATACGGGGAAGAGAACATGCCGAATGGAGAAACCATTATAATCAATTAAACAACTGGATACCATCTGATGCCAATCGGGTGGTTTTTTTATTATATTGGATTTTGAATGCTTGAAATTGAAGCATTGACGTGTATAATTGAACATGTGGTTATCGCTGATAATCATTATCAATTAAGGTGGATTAAAATGATATATAAACTGTTCAGGCTAGACATCATGATCATATTATTGATAGTACTTTCGATTGTCTCGATGTTTGTCGGGGTGGTTGAACTTTCTCCGGGAGATTTGTTTAATTTGACGGAGAACCAGAAGAATATCATTATGGAAAGCCGCTTGCCGAGAACAGTTGCGATTATCATTTCCGGTGCATCACTCAGTGTTTCCGGCCTGATTATGCAGCAATTGACACGCAATAAGTTCGTCTCTCCAACGACGGCTGGTACTATGGACTGGGCACGTCTCGGTATATTATTGGCCCTGATGTTCTTTCCGACTGCCAGTCTGCTCGTCAAACTGATTTTCGCGTCGGCACTCAGTCTTTTGGGGACGATGCTTTTTATGCAGATTATTCAACGGGTCCAATTTAAAGATGTAGTATTCGTTCCATTAATTGGTCTGATGTTGGGTAACGTTGTTGCCAGTGTAGCGACATTCCTGAGCCTGAGGACGAATTCGATTCAGTCATTATCTAGTTGGCTGCAAGGTGATTTTTCCATAATCATTTCTGGACGATACGAAGTATTATACATAAGCATTCCTTTTCTCATCATTGCATTGTATTATGCGAATCAATTTACAATTGCGGGGATGGGTCGCGACTTTTCAAAAAACCTGGGGCTCAATTATCAACGCGTGATGAATATTGGGTTGCTTATTACCGCTGTAATCACAGCATTAGTGGTGGTCACAGTGGGCATGTTACCATTTCTTGGCCTGATTATCCCGAACATCATTTCACTATTTCGGGGTGATCACCTGAAGAACACAATTTTTCTGACTGCTGTGCTTGGTGCCGTTTTTGTCATGATCTGTGACATTCTTGGACGCATCATCATCTTCCCGTATGAAATTTCCATCGGCTTGATGATTGGTGTCATAGGAAGCTTCATCTTCCTGATTATGGTCTTCAGGAGGGTGAGATCCAATGCATGATAAGAAGAACAACAGGCGACTCATCATTTTTGCAGCTGCAGCACTCATCATTGCAGGGCTCTACACCTTCTATCAGTTGAACTTCGATATACTCTATTATCAGTTGCCGTCACGTCTAAATCGTGTGGCTACTATGATCATTGTGGGTATAGCGATTGCCCTGTCAACAGTGATCTTTCAGACCATAACCAAAAACCGTATCCTGACTCCATCAATAATGGGGCTCGATTCCGTCTATCTATTTATACAGACGGTAATAGTATTTGTTGCAGGTGCACGCTCTCCTCTGATTACGAACGACAACGTGAATTATCTGGTCAGCATGATCGGGTTGGTAATCTTTACTGTATTCGTCTTCAAGTACCTGTTCAAGATGACAGGGAACCATGTATTCCTGCTGCTGCTGATCGGCATCATTCTGGGTACATTCTTCAGCAGCCTGTCGACATTCATGCAGATGCTCATCAATCCGGATGACTTCCTCGTACTGCAGAGCTCAATGTTTGCCTCATTCAATGCAATCAATGAACAGCTGCTCTGGATTACCGCTGCCATCGTGCTGGTTATGCTTCTTATAGTACTGAAGGACTTCCATTCACTTGATGTCATCACACTAGGCCGGGATCATGCAATAAACCTGGGTGTGAACTATGATAGGAAGGTGTCCCAGCTGCTTCTCATCATTGCGGTGTTGGTCTCGGTGTCTACCGCACTGGTTGGTCCTATAATGTTCCTCGGTTTGCTTGTCGTAAACTTGGCCCACGAGGTGTTCAAGACATATAAACACCGTTACCTGCTTATCGGTAGTTCACTCATTGCAGTGATTACACTGCTGGTCGGACAGATTTTGACACAGTATGTATTCAACCAGGCAGTCGAGATCAGCGTAATCATAAATCTTGTAGGTGGCGTATACTTCATCATATTAATGCTTAAGGAGAGTCGAAGATGATCGATCTTAAAGGTATTTCCAAATTCTATGGCCAGAAAAAAGTAGTCAACGACGTATCCGTTTCAATTGCCAAGGGTAAGGTGACTTCTTTCATTGGCCCAAACGGTGCAGGTAAGAGTACAGTCTTGTCCATGGTCACACGTCTTTTGAACCATGACAGTGGAGAAGTTCTCCTGGAAGGTAAAAACATACTCAATGCTCCGAGCGATGCCCTAGCCAAGAAGATTGCGATCCTAAAGCAGTCCAATAATATGGACTTGAAGATTACTGTCAGAGAATTGATCTCTTTCGGTCGTTTCCCTTATTCCAAAGGCCGTCTCACACAAAAAGATAATGAAATCATAGATGAAGCCATCAGCTACATGGAATTGGAAGATTTTGAAGAACGCTATATCGATGAGCTGTCCGGCGGACAGAGGCAACGCGTCTATATCGCCATGACGATTGCCCAAGATACGGAATATATTTTCCTGGATGAACCGCTTAATAATCTTGATATGAAGCATTCAGTGCAGATAATGCAGATTTTAAGGCGATTGGTGCGTGAGCGCAACAAGACGATAATCATAGTGATACATGATATAAACTTTGCCTCATGCTATTCAGATAACATTGTTGCGATGAAAGATGGCAAAATCGCAGTCAGTGGCAAAAAAGATGATGTCATCAAAAAGGAAATACTGGAAGACATCTATGAGATGGATATCAATATAGAATGCATATACGGACAGCAGATATGCGTCTATTTCGATGAGCATGAGAATGCAACTGTAGATGATTTCATCGAGGACCAGGCACGCGCCTAATGAAAGCATAGACATTAAGGGAGGTGATGGGTACTTATCGGATATATGGATGTTTTTAGTGGGGGCTAAAGACACATAGGAAAGAGGAATAGAAATGAAGAAATTTTATTTATTGTTGGCAATCATGATGATCATGGTCCTTGCCGCTTGCGGCAATACTGAAGGTACATCGGAAAAAGAAGCAGCCGAAGGTTCAAGTTCTGATAAGGAGACAGTTGAGGTCAGGAATAATTATATGATTTCTGACGAGTCTTCCGATGACGAAGAAGCGAGTGAGGAAGTTTCCGAAACGGTTGAAGTGACGAAAAACCCGGAAAGTGTAGCTGTATTTGATTATGGTGCACTCTCTACAATAGATGAACTTGGAGAAGCGGAAAGTGTAGCAGGTTTGCCTAAAGGTGAAGGAACAAGTACCATACCCGACCAACTTGATAAGTTTTCTGATGATAAATATGAAAATCTGGGTACTTTGAAAGATCCAAACTTTGAAAAGATCGCAGAACTTCAACCTGAAGTAATTCTTATTTCAGGCCGTCAGGCGACCTCTCAGATGGTAAGCGAATTTGAAAAAGCGGCACCAGATGCTAAAATCCTCTATGTTTCTCCATCCAGCGAGAACTACTTCGATGACATCCGCCACTACACAGAAATGCTCGGCAAGATCTATGATAAATCTTCTGAGGCAGAAGCACTCATAGAAGACTTTGATGCAAAAATTGAAGAAGTCAAAGAAAAAGCTGAAAATGCGGATGAATCAATGATGTTCGTCATGGCTAATGAAGGAGAACTTTCAGTATTCGGTCCCGGAGGACGCTATGGTTTCCTATATGACAATCTTGGCATCAAAACATCCGATGATGAGATTGCCGATAAAGGACACGGCCAAGCAATAAGCTATGAATATATCAATGATAAGAACCCGGACATCATTTTGGCGTTGGATAGAGGAAGTGCCATAGGTGGAGAATCTTCATCTGGCGACGTATTGGATAATTCAGTCATGCAGAACGTGGATGCGATTGAAAATGACAAGGTCGTAGAGCTTGATGCGAAACTTTGGTATCTTGCTTCAGGTGGCGTAATGACGACCATTGGTCAGCTAGAAGAAGTAGAACAAGCTTTGGAACAATAAAAAAAGACCCTAAGTAGACTGACCTAGCAGTATGAGACACATATAAAACACCTTCATTAGGCTACCTTCCTCCAAAATGAATTGGAGGAAG
>CANLWV010000010.1 GCA_947494965.1 uncultured Salinicoccus sp.
AAAACTGAGATTCTAATCGATTAGAATCTCAGCAAAAATTATTTTATTCATCTGTAAACTTTAGTGGTACCAGATCACAGACCGTCTCCTTTTTTATTGTTTAAAATTGTCAATCATATTGCTATCATATACAATTGAGGTGATAAAATTTTCAGAAAAAAGAGGTATCGAGCATGATTTCATTTCCAAAACCGGCAGTAGAACAATTCTTCTCTTCCTACAACATCAACAATTTTGCGGTGAGTCCCGATGGAAAGGGGGTGCTGTTCAGCACGAACATCGATGGCAAAGTAAACATCTGGGCCATGGATGAGCCGGATACATACCCTTACCTTTTCGGAAAAAAAGATGAGGCGGTCAGCTTCATCAAGTTCGATCCCAAGAACCGCTATGTGCTCACTGGATACGATAATGATGGGGATGAGAACTTTCAAATCTATGCGTTGAGTCCAAAGGGTGGTCTGCCCGAGCCGCTGATCACCGGCAAACCGGATGAGAAGTTCTTCTTCTCAAAGACATCGAGGGACGGCGATAAGATATACTACGGCACTTCCAAAGGGAATGAGAATTACTTGAATACAGCTGTCTATGATCTGGAAAATGGAGAGGCCCGGATCCTACACGAAGGGGAGGACGCCCCCACCTATCTGGTGGATGTATCAGCTGATGAGACCAACAGCGCCTATCTTCAGGTGCTGTCCAATACGTATATGCTCGGCTTCATCAAAACGCCGTCAGGCATCGATTATATTACACCTGACGAAGATGTTGCACATACCGTCAGTGGGATGACATTCGTGAAAGATGATGAAGTGTGGTTCGCCACCAACTACGGCAGTGAATACACTTATCTGGCTAAATATAATTTAACGGATAAGATATTTTCGAAAGTGATGGACTTCGGCAAGGAGTCCGTAGAGGGTCTGCAGTTCGACAGGCACCACAACATGCTTTACATCAATACGGAACGAGGGGTTTCAGACCGGCTGTATTATTACGACCTGAACCATGATATGGTGGATGAAATTAAAGCCCCTTTTGATGTCGTGCGCCAACTCGCCGTCACAAAGGACGGTACACTGTACGCTCTTGGAGGCAGTGCCACAGAACCATTCAATATCTGGAGATATGCTAAGGAAAAATGGACTGCGCTGACGAAGAACCGTGTGCCGGGGGTCACCTCCGGAGATATGGTGGAACCTGAAAGCATCTTTTATGAATCTTTCGACGGCCTCGAAATAGAAGCCCTGCTATTTCGGGCGAAGGGAGAAAACCGTAATGGCTACACGATATTCTGGCCGCATGGGGGACCTCAGGCAGCAGAACGCAAATTTTATCGTGCGATGTTCCAGATGCTGCTGAACAGAGGGTATAACATATTCTGTCCCAACTTCAGGGGCAGCACCGGTTATGGTGCCTCGTTCGTGACATACGTCGAACAGGACTGGGGAGAAGGCCCCCGGTTGGATAATATAGAAGCAATTAAATGGTTGTTTGATAATGGTATCTCTTCCCCCGACACACTTTTCCTTGTCGGTGGCAGCTACGGGGGTTATATGGCACTTCTGCTTCATGGCAGGCATCCCGAGTACTTCAAGGCTGTAGTCGATATATTTGGAGTGTCGAACCTGTTTACGTTCTATAATTCAGTGCCGGATCATTGGAAACCAATCATGAAGCGTTGGATAGGAGATCCGGAAGAGGATAAGGAACGGTTCGAAAAAGATTCACCGATCACTTACCTCGATAAGATGTCACGCCCCATGCTTGTCATCCAAGGAGCCAAGGACCCGCGCGTCGTCAAAGAGGAATCCGATCAGATTGTAGAACAGTTGCGTGATGCAGGGAGGGACGTCGAATACCTTGTCTTAGATGATGAAGGTCACGGCTTCTCCAAAAAAGCCAATGAGGTAAAGGTGTATAAGACAATGCTGCGGTTTTTGGAGGCGCATCAGTGAGGTTCGTTCCTCGCTAATAGACAAAAGTATTTTTAACTCAACAATGGTCATGAACGTTAATGAAAATGAAAAATACCCCGTAGAAAGGTCGTTGACCGCACTACGGGGTATTACTAATTAATGGATAAAGTTATGGCTCGCAGCACTGCTTGCACTGACGGTTCTTGTTGTTTTATTTCCAACGCCGCCGGACCAGTTCATTTCTGAAACCACGATTGAGCCATCAGCGTTCACCGCTTCTACAACAGCTACGTGGCCGAAGGAATATGAGCCGTTTTGGAAGGCGCCGGATTGCATGATCGCCCCTACGGATGGCGTGTTGTTGACTTGTAGGCCTTGACTACGTGCAGCACTTGCCCAATTCTTTGCATCGCCCCATGAATTGCTGACGGATGCGCCCATTTCTTTACGTCTTTCGAAGACATACCATGTGCAGTCTCCAGTCATATAGTAGTTGCTGCCGTATGAACCGGAGGCAACTGAAGGCGCTGGAGCCTGTGGAGCCGGAGCATTAACTTGAGTTGTTTCCTGTGAACTAACGTTCTGAGTGGCAACTTCATTATTGCTGGTATTTTCAACTGCTGCAGGTGCTTCTTGGGATGAGTGGTTCATATTCTGGGTATTTTCATTTGCAGATTGTTGAACATCTTCTGTTCTATTCTGATTTGAAGTTTGGGCAACATTTGATGCTTCTTTTTCATTATTTTGATTTGCAGACTGGGTTGCCGCTTGTTTCGGCTCAACCTGTTGGCTTGCATCGTCTGATTGAGTTGCTTGAACAGACTGCTCGGCATCCTCTGTGTTGTTTTGGCTTTGTTCAACAACAGCAGGTGCTTCTTGTTCTTTATTTTGGTTTGATGGCTGGGCTTCAGTTTTCTCTGCTTCGACTTGCTGGTTTACAGTGTCAGCCTGAGCCTGTGTGTCCGCTGAATTATTTTGTGTTGTTGCCTCAGCGACAACAGGTGCTTTTTGTTCAGCAGGAACAGCGTCTGCAGAAACAATCAGCGTTTTGCCTGCATAGATCATATCGGAAGACAAGTTGTTCCATTTCTTGATCTGTTTATAATCGACATTGAATTTCTGGCCGATTTTATAAAGCGTGTCGCCGCTTTTAATTGTATATATGCCCTGATTATCTTCTTTAACGTGCGTTTCTTCATTTTTCTCATCCACTTCAAGGACTTCACCAGGGACGATCAAGTCGCTGGAAAGGTTATTCATCTCTTTTAGATTTGATACGGAAGTGCCGTTTTCGTTAGCAAGTCCCCACAGTGTATCGCCGCTCTCAACGGTGTAGTCCGCAGCCGAAACATTATGTGATGCAACTCCTGTGAGTGTAGTAACTGTCGCAATTGATAGCAATGTTTTTTTCATGATAAGACAAACTCTCCTTGAAAATTTTTTCGTCCACGACTAAAACTGTTTCTTAATTGAGGTGTATTTATATGTATCATTGAAATATATCCAAGATGGAACGGTTAAAGATTCATGGCGATTCACAAGTAGAAATTCTATCATGAATTGTAGCTTTATTGTTAAATGTCATAGATATGTAACTAGAAAGAAAAACTTGAAATATAATGTAATATCTATATATTGGTCCATATGACAGTGTAGACAGCAAAAAAAGTTATTAGACCATCTCTATTCGGGTATTGTCTAAAAAGGGGGATGGGCCATGGCACGAAACAAGGGAAGACAGGATGGGCCGCAGTATCCACTACAGAAGAACGAGTATTGGTACGGTTTCTTGTTCGATATGTTCTTGGAATCACTCGGCCTCATCCTACGTCTAGTTGGAAAAGTATTCAGCATGTTGTAGAGGGTGAAATTATGCATATTGCGATTGCGGTAAGTACAGGAATTTTATTTTTATTGCTGATTGGCATCGGTTTTGACAATTGGCCGATCGGCATCGGCGCAGGATTGTTCTTTGCGGTGACGAACTATTTGATGTTCAGGCAACAAGGGAATGGGAAATGAATCCAGAGGAAATCGTCTGGATTCATTTTTTAATCATTGCATATATGCACAAAACGTAAATTTATTTGGACGTGGGCGTGTATAATATAATCCGAAGGTTCTTTTAAGAAGAATAATATGTGATATGAACCGCAGCACCAAGGATATGTCATTTATGGATGATGAAAGAAATGACCAGGCATTTACGACCTGGATTTTTTAAATTGACTTAAATACCCTCAGGGGGTATAATTTAATTATAATGAATAGGATGTGATCACTATGGGTGGACATATGCATGACTACACCGTCGTTCCAAGGACGGAGGAAGAAAAGACGAAGACGCTCAACCGTCTCAAGCGGATTGAAGGGCAAGTGCGTGGTATCCAGAAGATGGTCGAGGAAGACCGGTACTGCGTCGACATATTGGTCCAGATCAGTGCCATTCAGTCAGCGCTTAAAAATGTGGGTTATTCAGTGACGGAACGCCATATGAACCATTGCGTGACAGATGCAATCAATAAAGGAGAAGGAGAGGAATCAATCAAAGAGTTGATGACTGTCCTCAAACAATTTTCCAAATAGGAGGTGTCAGAAGTTGAGTAATGAAAAACATGTCGAACTGAACGTAACAGGTATGACATGTGCCGCCTGTTCGAATCGTATAGAGAAGGTTTTGAATAAGATGGACAATGTCGATGCCTCCGTCAACTTGACTACAGAAAAGGCAAGCATCAATTTTGATGGGGAGCTTGTGGATGTAGACGACCTCACCAGTAAGATTGAGAATCTCGGTTACGGGGTCGAAATGGAGCATGCTGAATTCGATATAACGGGCATGACGTGTGCCGCCTGCTCCAATCGGATCGAGAAAGTGCTCAATAAGCAGGAAGGCGTCGGTTCGGCGACAGTCAATCTGGCGACAGAGAATGCCGTCATCGAATATAATCCGAATGTGCTGAGCGAAAAAGATCTGATCGGCCGTGTCGAGAAGCTCGGATATGGTGCAGAGCCGAAACAGAGTGCAGAAGATAAGGTAGATGCGAAGGATAGGCAGCTGAACCGGCTGAAGATTAAATTGATCATATCGGCATTGCTTTCCGTTCCGTTGCTTATAACAATGTTGGATCACCTGTTCGGCATCCAGCTGCCAAGCCTGCTGATGAATCCATGGTTCCAGCTGGCGATTGCGACACCGGTACAATTCATCATAGGGTGGCAGTTCTATGAAGGGGCGTACAAGAACCTCAAGAGTGGAAGCGCGAATATGGATGTACTTGTGGCAATGGGTACCAGCGCCGCATACTTCTACAGTGTATATGAGACAGGGGTCTGGGCTACAGATCCGACTCATAGTCCGCACCTTTATTTCGAAACAAGTGCGCTCATCATTACATTGATCCTTTTCGGTAAGTATCTTGAGCACAACGCCAAGTCCAGGACGACCACTGCCATATCCAAGCTGCTTGATATGCAGGCAAAGCAGGCGCGTGTCATAAAAGAAGGTAAGGAAACCATGATTCCGATTGAGGATGTCATGGTTGGAGACCGCCTCGTTGTTAAACCGGGTGAGAAGATACCGGTTGATGGACGAGTCGTCAAAGGGCGGACTTCAGTTGATGAATCGATGATCACCGGTGAGTCCATTCCAATCGAGAAGGAAGTTGAGAATGGGGTCGTGGGTTCCACACTGAATGTGAATGGTACGATTGAATTCGAAGCGACACGAGTAGGCAAGGATACGGCACTCGCCTCCATCATCAAAGTGGTTGAGGAGGCGCAGGGCAAAAAGGCGCCGATCCAAAGGATGGCGGACGTCATTTCAGGTTATTTCGTGCCCATAGTTGTTGGGATTGCTATCCTGACGTTCCTTGTCTGGTACATTCTTGTCCAGCCAGGCAACTTTGAACCGGCATTGATCGCCTCGATAGCAGTGCTGGTCATCGCCTGTCCATGTGCTCTGGGCCTTGCGACCCCGACTTCCATCATGGTCGGAACCGGCAAGGGGGCAGAGAATGGCATTCTCTTTAAAGGTGGGGAGCACCTTGAAAAGACCCATTCACTGGACGTCATCATCATGGATAAGACCGGCACCATCACAAAAGGCAAGCCGGAAGTCACCGACTTTTCTGGTGATGATGAAGTGCTCGGGTTGCTTGCTGCAGCTGAAAAAGGCTCAGAGCATCCATTGGCTGAGGCAATAGTTGCACATGCCACAGAGCGGGGCCTCGAAATTCCGGAAGTGGATGATTTCACGGCGATACCCGGCCATGGCATCGAGGCAACGGTAGAAGGCAGGAAGGTACTCGTCGGCACACGCAAGCTTATGACTGACAATGATATTGCCGACGATGACATCACAGAAGAGATGACCCAGTACGAATATGATGGCAAGACAGCAATGATTGTAGCGGTCGATGGTGAGGTCAAATGTATCGTCGCGGTCATGGATACAGTCAAGGAGAGTGCCGCAGAAGCAATAAGACAGCTGCAGGAAGATGGCCTTGAAGTGGTCATGCTTACCGGGGATAACACCCGAACGGCAGAAGCAATAGGCAGATCAGTCGGAATTGACCAGGTCATTGCAGAAGTACTGCCGGAACAAAAAGCGGAACAGGTCAAACGCTTCCAGGAAGCGGGCAGGACGGTAGCGATGGTCGGCGACGGCATCAATGACGCGCCGGCGCTGGCCACGGCGGACATCGGAATCGCCATCGGTACAGGTACGGAAGTGGCGATAGAAGCGGCGGACATCACCATATTAGGCGGAGAATTGACACTCATCCCTAAAGCAGTGAGACTGAGCCACAAAACAATCCGCAACATCAAACAGAACCTCTTTTGGGCTTTTGCCTATAATACTGCAGGTATACCGATAGCAGCACTCGGCCTGCTTGCACCATGGGTGGCAGGTGCCGCCATGGCCTTCAGTTCCGTAAGTGTCGTGACGAATTCCTTGAGGTTGAAACGGGTAAGGATATAAGATGAAAATATAAGTAATACGGGAGGAGATTCATAATGGCTCAAAAAACAATAAAAGTTGAAGGTATGACATGTGGACACTGTAAAAGTGCAGTAGAAGGCGCCCTCAATGAACTTGACGGCATCACTTCAGCGAATGTTGATCTTGATGCAGATAAAGTAGACGTTGAATATGACGATCAGAAAGTGACGGAGTCCTCAATGGTTGAAGCAATTGAAGATCAAGGATATGATGTGAAGTAATGGGATAGCCTGTTCCGGCATTCGGAGCAGGCTTCTTTTTGCCCGAAATGAATCGGGATATTAAACATTTCCACTTATGAGTGGTAAAATGGTGAAAATAAATTTAAAATAGGTAATTAAGACATTTCTAGGTTTTATATATATGAGGAGGAAAATGAATGATCGTTGCGATCATTATACTGCTGTTTACTTCACTGTTTTTCTCGGGCAGTGAAACGGCCTTGACGGCAGTCAACAAAATGAAACTTCAATCGATGGCGAAAAAGGGCGATGCGAAAGCGGAACGCCTGCTCAGATTGGTTTCAAGGCCGGGCGTATTCATCACCACGATACTCATCGGCAACAATATAGCGAATATCTTGCTGCCTACATTGGTAACTACATTGGCGCTTGAATACGGCATCAGTATAGCGATCGCTTCGGCAGCTTTGACCATTACGATTATCGTCTTTGCGGAGGTCATACCCAAATCGGTGGCGGCAACGTTCCCGGAGCCGATTGCCATGCGTGTGGCACCCATCATCATGTTTTTCGTGCTGATATTGAAGCCTGTGACGGTAGTGTTGAATTGGTTGACGGATACCATTGCGCGACTGTTGTCGAAAGGCGAATTGAAGGGTGCAGCCACCGTGTCGAAAGATGAACTCCGTGCGATCGTGGATATCGCGGATTCGGAAGGTATGCTTGCCAAAGATGAGTCCTACCGGATCAAAGGGGTGCTTGATTTCAGGCATCTTAATGTCAAAGATGTCCTGACTACTCCGCGGACGGAGATGGAAGCCATTTCCGCAAATGCATCGTTTGAAGAAGTCAGGGATTTCGTCATCGAGAACATGTTCACCCGCTATCCGATCTATGGTGAAGATATGGATGATATAATCGGTGTCTTCCATTCCAAATATCTTCTTCAATGGTCGGTGGAACCTTCAAAGACCTTATTGGATTACTGTGATAATGATCCCTTGACCATCCATGAATTCCAACCCGTTGAATATGTACTCAGGAAAATGACTAAGGAAAGGCGGCACATGGCCGTCGTGATTGATGAGTTCGGCGGTACGGAAGGCATACTTACTCATGAAGATATCATCGAAGCGATGCTTGGTTTTGAAATAGAAGATGAAACGGATCTTCGCAATGATGCACTCGTCGAAAGTCTTTCCGATGAGGAGATTGTCTGCGACGGCAAGATCACCCTTCACCGCCTCAACTCCATTTTTGATACGGAGATACCAGAAGATGAAGATACCCTTTCAGGATTCCTGTTGAAGGAATTCAATGACTTTCCGGTCGAAGGTGACCTCCTTGAGCAGATAGGATTGAAGTTTGAAGTGCTCGTCATGGAAGATCAGATGATCCGTAAAGTCCATATTGTCAAAACAGCGGAGAATGAAGAGGAATGATGATTAATAAAGAGCATGTACACTGTTAAGTATGCTGAAGAGATATAGAAAACCGAAGGAAACAGAAATGATGGAGGGAAATGATATGAAGATCGCTACGATTGGAACGGGTTTCATCGTAGACCGTTTTCTTGATGCAGTCCGTCAAGTGGAAGGTGTGGAGGCTACAGCCGTCTATTCACGCCGGACGGAGACGGCCGAGGCATTTGGACAGAAACATGAAATCGGGAGCAGGTTCACGGATATGGATGCCATGCTCAAGGAAGAGGCGCATGATACTGTCTATATCGCGTCGCCCAATAGTCTACATCACGCATATGCCAAAAAAGCCATTGAAGCGGGCAAGCATGTCATATGTGAAAAACCATTCACATCGACGGCTGCGGAATTGAAGGAACTGATTGACTTGGCCGGGCAGCAGGACGTCTTCCTGTTTGAAGCAGTGACAGGCATTCATCTGCCACACTTTAAAGCAGTTCAGGAGAATATGCAGCGGATAGGGGACATCAGAATCATCCAGGCCAACTATTCACAGTACTCGAGCCGCTATGAGCAGTTGAAGCATGGTCAGGTGACCAATGTCTTCAACTTGGATTTTTCCGGTGGCGCGCTTGCTGATCTTAATATATATAATCTTCATTTCGTCATCCGGTTGCTCGGCCGCCCGGACGAGATAGCCTATCTGCCGAATAAGCATGATAACGGAGCCGACACTTCGGGTGTCTGTGTACTCAAGTATGATGGCTGTGTTGCATCATGCATCGGCTCGAAGGACACGACAACGGATAATAGTGTGTTGCTGCAGGGGGACAAGGGCTATATCCGGGTCAATGGTTCTGCAAACATCATGGATTCTGTGGACGTAGTCACAGAGGAAGGTAAGGCGCATATTGATCTGGGCCAAAATGACAATAACATGGTGGCGGAACTTGAAAACTTCAGGGATATGCTCTCATCGAAAGATCGGGACTCTGCTGCTGAGCTGCTGGAGCATTCGATGAATGTGATGGAAGCATTCGAAGCGGCAAGGAGCAGTGCTGATATAAAATATCCTGCGGATGAAAAACAGTAAGGGAGATAACTTCCAGGCTCACCACAAATAAAAAACAGCCAGCAGCTCTTGAATTTCAAGGACTGCAGGCTGTTTTTTTATTTAGATATCTATCCAACTGTCATGTGATTACTACGGCAGCATATGGCCAGCCGCTTTGTAGATCTGATACCATTCTTCACGGGAGAGTGATACATCAGGTGCTTTCATGATCTGTGAGAGCCTATCGGTATTCGTGGTGCCGATGATTGTCTGCATGTTTGCCGGATGCCTTAGGATCCATGCAACTGCAATCGCATTTTTCGTCACACCATGTGCCTCCCCGACTTGTTCCATGACTTCATTCAGTGTTTTATACTTAGGGTCGTCCATAATGATGCCATCAAAATATCCGTAGTGGAATGGAGACCATGCCTGGATGGTCACATCGTTCAGACGGGCATAGTCGAGCATGCCACCGTCGCGGTCGGCTGCACCTTCAAACGGCGTATTCGTCTGCATGTTGCTGTTGATCATGTGTGGTGCGGCCACACCGAATTGGACCTGGTTGGTAATCAGCTTCTGATCAACATATTTTTGAACGAAATCGAACTGGCGGGCGTTGAAGTTACTCAGACCAAAGTGCTTGACTTTACCACTCTCCTGCAGACGATCGAAGGCCTCGGCAATCTCTTCAGGCTCCATGAGTGCATCGGGCCGATGGAGCATGAGAAGATCGAGATATTCGGTATCAAGCCGTTCCAGTATGCCATCGACGGAATTAAGTATATGGGATTTTGATAAATCGTAATATTCGCCTGATTTATCGCCTTCCGGACTGGAATTGCGGATGGCGCACTTGCTCTGAATGAGAATATCTTCTCTTTTTATGCCAGATTTCAGAGCTTTGCCGAATTTGCGTTCGCATTCGCCTCCACCATATATATCTGCATGGTCGAAGATATTGATGCCGGCCTCCATTGCTGTACTGATGTGACGATTTAAAGCGTCGTCTGTCATATCTGCAATACGCATGCAGCCCAGTACTATTCTTGATGCTTCAAGATCTGAACCACCTAGTTTCATTTTATCCAAATTAATCACCTCGCCACTATTTTATCACAATCTATTCGAAGTATCGTGAATCTTATTGACTTTGAAATTTGGTTTGAATATTCTAGAAGAAGGAGGAAGATTTTCATTTCCACTAAAATATACATAAATTCAGGGGGTAGCATCAGATGAATTCTGTATTCAGACGTTTGTTTTCCTTATTCTCGCTTGTGGCATTGGCAGTCGTCGTCGCAGCATGTGGCAGTGATGGGGCAGAAGACACAGTACAAAACGACGGGGAAAGTCAGGAAGGGGAAATGGAGACACTCTCCATGGGCTTCATTCCTTCAAGCGATGCTGGAAATATCGCAACTACCGCAGAACCGTTGGAAGAATTCCTGAGTGAGGAGCTCGGAATCGAAGTGAAGGCCGAAGTGATGGTCGATTACAGTGGACTGATAGAAGCGATGCGTACACAGCAAGTTGATATCGGTTTTCTCGCACCATTCAGTTTTGTGCAGGCCGAAGAGCGGGCGGATGTAGAAGTCATATTGAAATCCATCCGGAATGGTTCTGAATCATACGCAGCACAATACGTGGTGAACGCGGATTCCGATATTGAAGACATCGACGATCTGGTGGCCCAAGAAGATCTTGTATGGGCATTCCCAGATACATTGTCGACTTCAGGTTATCTGTTCCCGGCGATGCAGTTGAAGGATAAGGGTGTGGATGATCTGGAGAACCATTTCGATCAATTATCTGTAGGAGGGCACGATAACGCGATCACTCAAGTTTATGATGGTCAAGCCGATTTCGCAACGACCTTCGATGATGCCCGTACGACGGTGGAAGAAGATCTGCCTGATGTGATGGATAAGGTGAAGATCATCGGCCACACAGAGGATATCCCAAACGATACGATTTCTGTGCGTTCTGAACTGCCGGACGAAATGAAGAAAAAAGTGACCGAGGCATTCCTTAGCATGAACGACAACGAAGAAGTCTTGGAAACGATGTACGAAATCTATGAATGGGACGGCGTTGCAAAAGCAAGTTCAGAAGACTATGATATCGTGCGTGAAGTCTATGCAGAATTCGAAGATCAGCTGAACGAATAATAAGCAAGGGGCTATGCCCCTTTTTTTGAGTGCAATTTATATAGGATGGTGACTCCATTGATAGAGTTCAAAGACGTTTCCCTGGTCTATCCCAACGGCCACGAAGGGCTTAAGAATATCAACCTGAATATCCAGGAAGGTGAATTCGTTGTAATCGTCGGCATGTCAGGGGCCGGCAAATCCACCCTCATCCGAAGCATCAACCGTATGGTCACCCCGACTTCGGGTGAGTTGGTCATCGGTGGGGAGGATATATTGAAGTTCAAGGAGCCCCAGTTGAGGAAGCTCCGGACTGGAATTGGCATGATCTTCCAAAGCTACAATATCGTCAAAAGAATGAGTGTGTTGCGGAATGTCCTTGCGGGCAGACTGGGCCACATTGGAACATTGAGAAGCATTTTCGGGCTCTTTCCACAAAGCGATATGCGTCTTGCGATGGATAACCTCAAACGCGTCGGCATTGATGAGAAAGCCTATGTCAGAGCAAGCAATTTAAGCGGTGGCCAACAGCAGCGTGTAAGCATCGCCCGGGCTTTGACCCAGCAGCCGTCGATCATCCTGGCCGATGAACCGGTGGCGAGCCTTGATCCACCGACTTCGCATAAGGTCATGAAGGACCTGCGGCGTGTAAGCCGGGAAGATGGATTGACCACTATCGTCAATCTGCACTTCATCGATATGGCGATGGAGTATGCTGACCGCATCATTGGCCTACGTGATGGGGAACTGATTTTTGATGGCCCAATATCAGAAGTCGACGAGCAGACATTCGAAGAAATATATGGTCGTCCGATCAAAGAGGATGATCTGATCGGCAATGAGGAGGAGACGGATGAAACAGCAAAGGAATGAACGGATCGTTTTGATGCCAAGGCGGTTCAAATTCTTCATCCTGGGTATAATCCTGCTTGTTCTGATGCTGTATATGGGAGCGGCCTATTTGACGCAATCTTATCCGACACGGGTGATAGAAGGATTCCCGATCATCTTCCTGTTTGTGGTCAATGATTTATGGCCACCCAGCTGGGAATATTTTACAAGCGTGTTGGAGCCATTGCTCGAAACATGGAACATCGCCTTGTTCGGCACGACTTTCGGGGCAGTGCTTGCGATGCCGGTCAGCTTTATGGCAGCCGCGAACATCAACCGCAATAATACGTTCTACCGGGTCGTCCGCTTCTTCTTCAACATATTGAGGACAGTACCCGAGATTATATTGGCCGTCTTGTTTGTGGCGCTAGTGGGGATCGGTGATGTTTCCGGTATCCTTGCATTGACCGTCCTGACCATCGGAATCATCGGCAAACTGCTCAGTGAAACGATTGAAGCAGTCGACCCGGGCCCAATGGAAGCGATACGTGCATCCGGCGGGAATACACTGCAGGTCATACGCTATGGCGTCATCCCACAGATTCTGCCGCAGTATGCGTCCTACACGCTGTATTCACTTGAGATCAATGTCAAAGCATCTGTCGTTCTCGGTTTTGTCGGGGCTGGTGGCATCGGCATCATCCTGAGGCAGCAGCTCAGCATGTTCAACTACGAAAATGTTGCGGCAATCATCTTTGTCCTGTTCATTACTATATCCCTGATAGACTTTATCAGCAACAGGTTAAGGGAGCGTCTTGAATGATGAAAAATAAAGAAAAAATCAGAATGAAGGAAACGTTCGGCAGAAAAAAGCGCATGTATATGTATGCCGTCCTATCCCTGCTGCTGATCATCTATATCATAGCCCTCATATCGACGCCCTTTGACGTCAACAGTTCTTCCGTATCCACGTTGGATACCCTGAGGCGGCTCTTTATAGCACCTCTTGTGGAGTCGGAACGTTATGGGCAGTATCCAGAATATATCGGGTATATGTTCGAAACCATAGCCATCGCCTATGCGGGCATCATGGTGGCAGCCATACTCGCTGTACCTGTCGGTTTCCTTGCCGCCCGCAATGTCGGCGGACGTTTCTCCTATATAGGGAAAGCGCTGCTGAACGCGATACGCGCCATACCTGAATTGATTTTCGCGATTATCTTTGTGGCAGCTGTAGGCATCGGGCCTTATGCGGGGGTTCTCGCAATCAGCATCAATTCCATCGGCATGCTCGGCAAACTGTATGCAGAGGTCATCGAATCGATCGATAGGGAGAACGTGGATGCGATAAAGGCAAGCGGCGGTAACCGTGTCCAGTCCATGTGGTTCGGCATATTGCCTCAAGTGCTGCCAGAGTTCGTATCGTACGCGCTCTACAGGTTCGAAATCGACGTGCGGGCCTCGACGGTTCTTGGAATCGTGGGTGCAGGCGGTATCGGGGCACCACTCATCCTGGCGACTTATCAGCGCAATTGGGAAGATGTCGGCATGATTCTAGTAGTGGTAGTGGTATTTGTAAGTCTGATCGACATCGTTTCCAGTTCGATAAGGAAACGTCTGGTATAAGAAGCTTCTCCTTAATTGGAGAAGCTTCTTATTTTTCTATCGGATCCAGGTTAGTATTCCAAGAGATGCCGATATACTTTATAATTAAAATAAAATCGAGGTAATCAATATGAAACTTTCCCAAGTTATAATTGGCTTCTCCATTGCATTGGCCCGCTTCCTATATAAAGAAGATAAAAAAATCGTGAGGACGCACTATACGCATGAGTCCGAGAGGGTGCCTGAAGCATTCGACGGCTATAAGATCGTCCAATTATCAGACTTCCATAATGCGTATTTCGGCAGGCGCTCCAAGACGCTCCTTGATCAGGTGAGAGCGGCGGATGCAGACGTCATATTCGTGACTGGAGATGTGATCGACAGACGGACGCCGAACCTTAAGCGCGCCGTCCATCTGTTGCATGAGCTGACCCATATCCTGCCCGTCTACTACGTTACGGGTAACCATGAGGCGCATTATGTGCATTTTGACAGGTTGGAACAGGCCATTGAAATGTCACAGGTAAGGAACATCAGCAAAGGAAGCGAGAGGCTCTATATCGGTGATGATTACATCCGGCTGATCGGCATGGAAGATCTCTGGTTCTACGGAAATGAGGAAGAGCACGCGCTTTCTGATTTCTTTGAAGCAGACTTGAGGCAGAGGCTCAATAATGAATCGGATGCCTTCACCATCGTGCTATCGCATCGCCCTGAGCTGCTTGATTTATATGGCAGATATGAGATTGACCTGGTATTTACCGGCCATGCACATGGGGGCCAGATCCGTCTTCCGGTAGTCAAGGGATTATACGCCCCCCATCAAGGGGTCCTGCCGAAATATACGGAAGGTGTGCATGAGAAGGATGGGACGCATATGGTCGTCAGCCGCGGTCTCGGCAACAGCCGTTTCCCGTTCCGGGTCTTCAACCACCCAGAAATCGTAGTGATGGAACTCAAGAGGAAACAGGGGGGCATGGACAGGTAATCTGCTGGTTTGTGTCATCGTCGCACCCGCACGTGTTGCCGAAACGATAAAAGGGCGCCCGGTGCAGCATTCTGCACCGGGTGCCCTTTTATGTGTAACATCAGTCGTAGAAGATCATATCGACGGCATCTTCCGCTGTAACAACTTCCGTCTTTTGTAGGTATTGTTCCATTTTACCGAAATCGACCGCTGCCCCTATACCAGGTTCCTGACTGACTGTGACGATGCCGTCCTCGGCTGAAACTTCTGGCGTGATGATGTCTTCGTGCCAATATCTGCTGGAGGAAGCGGTATCGCCTGGTAAGGTGAAGTTCGACAATGTTGTGATGGCGATGTTGTGAAGACGTCCGACACCTGCTTCAAGCATGCCGCCACACCACAGTGGAATGTCATGCTCCAGGGCGAGGTCATGAATCTTTTTGGACTGTGTAATCCCACCGACACGTCCGACTTTGACGTTGATGATTCGGCAGCTGCCAAGCTCTATGGCACCAGCGGCAGCCTCGTAGGAGTCGATGCTTTCATCGAGGCAGACAGGTGTGCTGATTTCCTTCTGCAGCTTGGCATGATCGATGAGGTCGCCAGCAGCGAGAGGCTGTTCGATCATCATGAGGTCGAATGCATCCAGCGCCTTCAAAGTCTCCATATCATCGAGGGTGTAAGCGGAGTTGGCATCCACCATAAGTGGAATGTCACCAAAGCGCTCCCTTATCTTCCGAATCATCTCGACATCGCGGCCTGGTTTTATCTTAACCTTGATGCGTTTATAGCCTTCCTCGACTTTTTCCTTTATTCTTTCGAGAAGTCCTTCATCCGTGTCTTCCAGACCGAGGGAAATGCCGACTTCCACTTCGTTCTTTCTGCCGCCGATGGCTTCAGATAAGGTTATGCCTTCCTGCTTTGCGTAAAGGTCCCACACAGCGCCCTCAATCGCCGATTTGGCCATATTATTCCGCTTGAATGGTTTGAACAGCTCCCAGACTTCATCAGGATGTGCAATTTCATTTTGGATGACGAGCGGTGCAAAGTATTTTTTCATAGCAATGAGTGAAGCGTCCATGAACTCTTCCGAGTAGAGTGGGTCTTCTCCCGATACACATTCACCGAATCCTGAACGTCCTGCGTCATCAATCGCTTCAACAATCGTGATGAAACGCTCCTGTTGCGTGCCGAAGCTTGTCGTGAAGGGGTGTTTCAATCCCATCAGCAGCTGATGCAACTTGATTTCTTTAATCTTCATTAAATTATTCCTCCTATAGATTGAGTTCCTTCCATCGCACTAAGTGTAATTATATAGATAATGCGGGGGACACGCCATTTTTATGCTGAAAGCTATGTAGTCCACTATGCAACTGTAGAGTGATGGATATTTGAATTTTCCAGCAATTAATAATATATTATAGGGAAGATCGCATTGACATTCAATGATATACATAAAGGAGTTTTAGTTATGATAGAAGAAAAGATGATGAAGGCCTTTTGGCATCTGCATGAACATCCAGAAATCAGCTATGAGGAAACGGAAACGACGGAATACATATATAACCTGTTGGAAGCAGAAGGGTTCACGCCTGTCCGATTCAAGAATACGACTGGGCTTTATTGTGATATGGGTAATTTCGACAAAGGTCCCGTCATCGGTGTGCGCGCTGATATCGATGCCCTCTATCAGGAGGTTGACGGTGTAAAGCAGGCGAATCATTCATGCGGACATGATGCCCACATGGCAATGGTGATCGCTACCATGCTGAAGATTAAAGATGACCCAGTCCTTGATTCGAAAGGAGTACGTTTCATCTTCCAGCCTGCAGAAGAGGTCGGCACCGGTGCCTTGGCGGTGGTAGATGAGGGCGTTGTAGATGACTTGGATTACTTTTTCGGCATTCATCTGCGGCCGGTGGAGGAAGCGCGTAACGGTTATGCAGCGTGCAGCATCGAACATGGTGCAGCATCTTCCATCGAGTTTCGCATCACGGGCGACGATGCACACGGTGCGCGGCCCCACCTCAACCATAATGCCATAGAGATTGGTGCCGATATCGTCAATATGCTGTCGAAGATCCATATCAATCCGGTCATCCCATCTTCAGTCAAGATGACGAAATTCCTTGCGGGTGGAAAATCATTGAATATCATCCCGGGCAATGCAGAATGCGGCATCGATATGCGGGCCCAGACGAATGAACAGATGGCGAAGTTGAAGGAACGCGTATATGATGTGCTGAAAACCATCGAAGACTTCTATTCTGTAAAGATAGAGGATATTGATTACTCGGGCATCGTTGCCAGTGAGAGCCATCAGGATGCAATTGATGTATTGCGCAGATCGATTGTAGAGACGTTGGGTGAAGAGAAGTGTCTAGAGCCGATCATCACGAGTGGCGGAGACGACTTCCATTACTATACAGTGAAGCTTCCGGAACTTAAAGGTGCCATGCTCGGGCTGGGCTGCGATCTCAAACCGGGCCTTCATCACCCGCATATGACTTTCGAGCATTCTGCACTGAAGAACGGAATGGAGATATTGCATAAAGCGATCATCAACGCCGAATAATGTTGGAACCTCTCTGCTGGTTAATTGAAAAAATAAAATAAAACACCTCCAGGACAGCTGCCCTGGAGGTGTTTACACTTACTTATACGCTGCGGTATTCTTCATCATCTTCATCCACGATGCCGAACGCTTCTTCTTCAAGTTTCCGGTTGTAGAGGAAGAGTATGACTATAGCTGCGATACCGGCGGTTACAAAGTTCAACAGTGCAAGCAGTGCTGCAGTGCCGATATTTTTCGTATATGCCGTAAATACCCCAAGAAAAGCAATGGACTCAATCAGCACATAGCTGACTGCGATATCGCCGATGGAGAGTCCCATGATATATAGAACGATTCCGGCGATGGCGAATACGATACCGAGCGTCTTAGGCTCGAATCTTCCGCGGTCCAGAACATGTCCATCGAACATCTGTCCACCGAGGTAGAATGTCCCGAAAGGAACAAAGGCGAGTAACGGGATATCCAAGTTCTTCTTCTCAGCGATGCGGTAGAGGAAATAACCTTGCAACAACCATTTGACGATGCCGAGGAGAAACAGGAATAGCGCAAGTAATATTCCGATGATGGCGAGTCCTGCAAAAAGTCCGAACAATTCCATGTGAAATCACATCCTTTCTTAAATTATACCATAGGGGAAAGGTTCTATTGAAACGAAAAGCAGACCTGGGGTCTGCTTTTTTTACATATTATATTTACGGAAATTTCTTTTGTTTATCTTCTCGGCGCTGCGGTATGCATCGATGACTGCATAGAGCCATACGAGTGGCAGGAACAGGTAGCCGATCAGGATTACTGTAAGAGCACCATTGATGAGCTGGAGGATCATAATGATGACCCCTTTTAAAATCTGCCCGTTGTAGATTTGTCCAAGGCCATTGATCAGAGCACTGAGTACTGCTGAAACACCTGGACTTTTTTGTGTAGGCAATGCATTCACTCCTATTTTTTGAGACTTTTATAATATACCCTTAATCTTCATCCCTAAACTTCTCTTCGCGTTCCCGTCCGCCAGGCATTCTGAATGGCCACCAGTTGCCGCGTCGGAAGGTGATGACGAACGCAGGGACCAGAAGGGGCAGTACAACGAATGCGTATAGCAACAGTGCGAATATGATGATGCTTGCGACTTGTATCAATATGATCATGCCAGAAGGCAGGAGTGCAGCAAATGTTCCGGACAGTATGATGACAGCAGTGATGACCACACCGCCCATACGCCTGATGGACTGTTCGATTGCGCCTCTGATAGTACGGTCTGCGAGTTCCTCCCTGAACCGGTCTATGATGAATATTGAATAGTCGATGCCGAGCGCCGCGAATATGATCAGACTGAAGAATGGCACGGCCCAATTCAATTCGCCATATCCGAATAGGCCAAGTAGCCATTGTGTAATGGTTACTGATGCGAAGTAGGTGATGAATATCGAACTGATCATCGAAATTGGCAACACCAGGGATCTGAATATAACAGCCAAGATGACGAACAGGGTCACGATAAAGATGGTGACAACCCGGTTATAGTCATCATTGGAGATTTGGTTCAAGTCCCGGTTCATGCTCGTTACTCCCGAGAAGTAGGACTCGGTCTCTTCCCTGTCAAGACGCTGCAGTTCCCCGTCTATCGTATCTTCGACCGAATTTAAAGTGTCCATGGCTTGATGACTATACGGATCGTCTTCCAGTATGACATTCATGATCAACGCTTCATTGTCACCGAAGGCATATTGATCGACTGCATCTTCGATATCCGGATTGTCGATGAATTCCTGAGGCACATGGACGCCTGTCTGATCGACTGCTTCATTGTCATTGATTTCCGTCATCAGTGAAGATACATCTTCAAGCCCATCTTTGATTTCTCGGATGCCTTCTGAGGAGTCGGACAAGCCGTTGGCAAGTTCCGTCAATTGCTGACTGGCCGCTTCCTGCTGTGCGGTGATTTCTTCATTGGCTGCAGCAACTTCGTCCGACAATGTCGTCAAACCTTGCTGCACTTGACCCAATTGCTGTGCTGCCCCTTCGGCATCACCTGTTTGGGTCATATATTCAGTAATCTGGTCGAGGCTGCTGTTTATGTCTTCAATGCCGTCACCGAGCGCAGAGAGGTCTCCGCCTTGTGTTTCAGTATTGCTCAGGTTGCTGCTCGCTTCATCCAGACCATCGGCTATTTCGGTCAGACCATCCTGCATATCGGCGATGCCTTCATTCGCCTGTTCCAACTGGCTGCGGATATTGAGGTCTTCTATCGCTTCACCGGATGGGCGCGTGAGTGTCTGGACCTCCTTTACCCCATCCAGATTTGAAACAGTGGAGGCCACAGCATCAAGTCTTGATAGGTTTTCCGACTTGAGCATATCTTCTCCCGTCGACAGGATGACTTTAACAGGGAAGAGTTGGCCTTCATCGAAGTTTTCACTTACAACATTAGTGGCATGGACAGTGGAATAATCGTCATCGAGCTCTTCGATGGCATCGAAATTGACTTCATCGTTATAGAACAGGGCGACCGCGATCAAGATCGCAAATACTGTGAAGATGATGCGTGTCGGATATTTCAATGAGAATATCCCGAGCGGTGTCCATAAGCGGCTCTCCTTGAATTCCGTCTTCTTGATGTTCGGCCAGAAGATATATCTGCCGAGCAGATACATGAGCACCGGCAATAGTGTAAAGAGAGCGAGCAGAAGGAATACTACCCCTAATGCCACGCCTACAGCTGAACGGTAGATTTCAAAGTTGGCGAAGTACAGGACACCGAATACGATGGCGCCTGAGAGGCCACTGATGAATACAGTTTTACCAGCTGTGGAGAAAGTGCGTATGACTGCGTCATATTTATCATGATGTTCAAGTTCTTCTTTAAAACGGTTCAGCAGCAATATACAGTAGTCTGTACCGATACCGAACAGGATAACGATAAGGAAGCTCTGGGTCTGTGGCGAAATCGGAAAGCCGAACCATTCGACGAACCATGCAACGAAAGACTGGCCAATCAGGTAGGCGATGCCGACAACCATTACAGGTACGAACGGAGTCACGACGGATCTGAACATGATCAACAGTACAGCAACTACTATAATCACTGTAAACATTTCAGTGGATTGGATGCCTTCCATCGCATCTTGTTCGACTGTATTCTGGATGAGCTCATTTGAAGTCATGGATGTTTTTGCTTCAGTTGGGTTCGCTTCCTCGATTGAATCTGCGACATTGCCGATATCATCGACCGGACCTACATAATCCATCGGGATGATGGCGACACCATTATCTTCATTGATGAAATTTTCTTGCACGTCATCCTCAAATTCGAATGGATTGACTACATTATCAACGTCATCCATAGATTTTATGTCTTCAATGTAATCGACGATATCCTCTTCGTTTGCAGAGACTTTCCCCTCAAATTCGAGGACGAGTGACATTGATTCCTTATCCTGATCGTATTTTTCGAGGAATTGCCTGGCTTGTTCACTTGGTGAGTCGTCCGCTAGCTGGACGTCACCTTTTTCTGTTGCCAGTTGCGTCAAGTTAGGAGAGAGGATAAAAGTAGTGATGGCGAAAATCAGCATCAGTACGGTGACGGGCCATTTGAACTTAAGTATGTGTTTCATCGGGGGTGCCTCCTGGTATATATTTCAAAATTGTCATGGTCGCGTGATAGAGCTGTTCTTCTTCTTCTTTCGTCAATATGCCAATATCAGTCGTGATTTTATGATGGATTTTATCCAGAAATTCCTCCACCAGTTGCTCGGACTCTTTGGTCATATAGATCAACTTCGATCTTTTGTCGTTGGTCATCTTGTTGCTTTCGCTCCTGACCAGATTCTTCTGGATCAGTTTCTTTACTGTGTGTGTGATGGCACTGCGCTGTACATTAAGTTCCAATGCCAGGTCCGAGGGGGTGGCATGCCCGTTCAGGTAAATGAACTGCATGATATCCATCTGGGTTTTTGATATGTGCATACGGGTTATCGAGTCGGTGACATCATTGAATACTTTTGTGTAGCCGTAACCATAGATGAGCTTGAGGTTATGTATAACATCACTTTTTTTGGCCATATTTCCACCCCTCCTCATTTTAGTTGAGAGTACTAAACCAATCGAAGACTTCAACAGTCTACCATGTAATAAAGGGTAGGGTCAAAGTATATGATGTGACAGTTTTAAGAATAGAAAAAGGACCTCCGTGGAGGTCCTTTCGAAAATTATTACCTGTCCCAGATGCGGTGCGATTTTACATCTTCCAAGTATTGCTCAAGGTTCTCTTCAATATTCGTAACACCCTTATCATCACCTGTGAATGAGAGCGCCTTGAATATATCGTCACCCTCTGTACTGAAGCCGATCGCCTTCTTATGCTTGAATGCAATCTCGAGGTTTTCTATGGCTTCAGGATGCAGGTTCTCCTGTCCTTTCAAAACGATCACAGCATCGAAAAGTACCGAATGGACCGTATCGAACGTTTCCGTCATGACATCATCGCCTATTTTACGGATTTTATCAGAGATGAAAGTGACTGCCGTACCCTTATCTTCCAATTTTTGCTGTAGGGTCAACATTTTTTCTGTCGGTACATCGGGCGTTATCATGATGCCGATTTCGCGCGTTTCAAGAGATGAAGGTGTGTTCGCCATACTGAGCGCTGGAGAACTTTTTTCATAGTTTGATTCTTCTATCGTATCAGGCAGTTCGACCCCTATTTTATCCACTACGTATTCAGTCATTTCCCGATCGATTGGATTTAGGAGGTTGTTTACGGCATTCTGCCTGACGCCGAGATCCTTACATTTTCCGAGTTCAAAGCTGAAGGCATCAAATATATGCTGCTTCTCATGTTCTGTCATGGAGTTGAGGAACATTTTCGCCTGGCTGAAGTGGTCTTTGAAACTCTCGCTCCGTGCCCTGATTTTACGGCCTTCAACTTTCTCGTCATAGTGCTCATAACCGCCCTCTTCCGGAGATGCCGGTTCCGGTTGATTGTTATTGAGGTAGTTCTTGTGATAGGAAGTCTGGCCCTTCGTAACATTCATCTGGTTGTAACCTTCTCTTTGGTTGTTTGCGAATGGGCAGATTGGTCGGTTGATTGGGATCTGATGGAAGTTCGGCCCACCAAGACGGATCAACTGCGTATCGGTATAGGAGAAGAGTCTGCCCTGGAGAAGCGGGTCATTCGAGAAATCGATGCCCGGCACAACATGTCCTGGGTGGAAAGCGACCTGTTCCGTCTCTGCAAAATAGTCGTCGACATTTTGATCCAATGTCATCTTCCCTACAATCTGGACGGGAACATCTTCCTCAGGCCATATTTTGGTAGGATCCAAAACATCGAAATCCATATTGAATTCATCTTCCTCTGGAATCAGCTGCATGCCAAGTTCAAATTCAACCGCATTGCCTTTATTGATGTTTTCCCATAGATCTTGGCGGTGGAAGTCCATATTCTTTCCGTTGATGAGTTGGGCTTCGTCCCATACCACCTGATGCGTGCCCAATTTCGGTTTCCAGTGGAACTTGACGAAATGACTCTTGCCTTCAGCATTCACCAGTCTGAATGTGTGAACACCGAACCCTTCCATCATCCTTAGACTTCTCGGGATGGCGCGGTCGCTCATCAACCACATCACCATATGGGCGCTCTCGGTATTTTGGGAAACCCAATCCCAGAATGTATCGTGGGCGGATGCTGCCTGCGGCATTTCATTATGTGGTTCAGGCTTTACAGCATGGACCATATCTGGAAATTTGATGGCATCCTGCATGAAGAAGACCGGCATATTATTTCCGACAAGATCGAAGTTGCCTTCTTCCGTATAGAATTTTGTTGCAAACCCGCGGACATCACGCGGAATGTCCATGGAACCACGGTTTCCGGCAACCGTTGAAAATCTTACGAAGACAGGTGTCCTTCTGCTCGTATCAGTGAAGAGGCCGGCCTTTGTATATTTTTCCAGTGATTCATACAGTTCGAATTCACCATGGACCCCGAACCCTCTGGCGTGGACTACACGTTCAGGGATACGCTCGTGGTCGAAATGCGTCATCTTTTCGCGGAAATGGAAATCTTCCATCAATGTAGGACCGCGTTCACCCGCTTTCAGGGAGAATTCATCCTCGCTGACCTTAAGTCCTTGATTCGTTGTCATATGTGCTTTTTTGGTATTGTCGATTGTGTTCTTCTGGAGATCTTCCTTCTTCTTGTTCATTATTGGTCATGCCTCCTTGAAAGATTGAATTGACTACCTTACACACCTACTATAGCAACCCCGCATGCGCTTTGCATGCATTTACTGTATCGGGTTTTTTCGTGTTCCAAGCGGGTATAATAAAAGGTCGTGCACATTTTGGCACGACCTTTTATTTAAAGATACTCTTCAATTTTCTGTATCAATTCATCGTTGAGATTGCTGTGGTTGGCGAGGAACGTCTCTAATCCCAACTGTGCAATTTGCTCATCTCTTTCTTTGACTTCCGGATCATCGGGGTTATTGAATTCCAGTGCATACACAGCAAGTTCTAAGAGGGCATTGTGGTTGAGATTGTTCTTCTCCAAGTAGATTAGTGGCTTCATGATGCGATCGCCCGCGCTTAGCTTGCGCATCACACCACGTCCCACACGATCCAAATCATCTGACAGGTGGGGATTTTTGAACCGCGCAATGATTTTTTCTATATATGAGAGCTGCTGTGCCTCCGTGAAATCGTAATTTGAAGTCAGATAGAGCATTGTTTCATTCAGGACATTCCTGAGGAATGCTTTGACTTTTCCATTGGCCATCGCCTCGGCTACAGTTTTGAAGCCAAGGGTCTTGCCATAATAGGCTATCGCTGCATGACCGGTATTGACCGTAAACAGTTTGCGTTCGATAAAGGGCATCAGATCTTCTACATAAGTGACCCCATCCAGTCTCGCCTCTCCTATCCAGCTCATCAGTATGCTTCAAGATTTCCTTTTTAAGTGTATCTGTGGCAAGGATGGCGTTTTCGCAGGCAATGAATGCAGCGATGTTCGGCATGATCATACTGCTTAAAAATGAACCGAAAGCTTGAACTTTACGTGAAAGACCTTTTTTTTCTTCAGACATTAAAGCCACCCCTTTTTAGATGATTTATAGTATAACTAAATCATAAGGCGAAAAGGTAACGCTTACAATATAAACAAAACGCAGCTTTGGCACACTGATATTGCCAAAATATATGTTAATGATCAATGGATGAAGGATGGCGTGGTATAATTGTTTGGATATTCGAGTATGGTGGGGTCATATGCAAAAGGAGAATAGTAAAAGGGGTGGTCGGTATGGAAAGCAGTAAAAAGGGAGCATTGTTTGCCCTGAGTGCCTATCTGATATGGGGGTTTCTGCCCATATATTGGAAGCAGTTGGAACATGTTTCTTCGTACGAAGTCATTGCTCACCGCGTATTCTGGTCGTTCATCTTCATGATTGTATTCATCCTCGCGACGAACCGTATGCATCTTTTCTATAAAGATCTGAAGTTCATATTCCGGGACAAAAAGAAAGTGGCGGCATTATTCGCTGCCTCAGTAGTCATCACCTCCAACTGGCTGCTATATATCATTGCAGTCAACAGTGGCCATATATTGGATGCGAGCCTCGGCTATTACATAAATCCCCTCATAAGCATTCTCATCGGGTTCGCAGTTCTTGGGGAACGATTTTCAAAATCTCAATGGGTCGCCATCATAATCGTCTTTCTGGGAGTCGCCTACATGACGGTAGGTCTGGGTTCTGCGCCGTGGATATCACTTTTCCTGGCTCTGTCCTTCAGTATCTACGGATTAATCAAAAAAGTAGTCAATATGGATGCCGTCTTTGCTATGGCTGTGGAAACTTTTGTTTTGGCGCCGGTGGCGCTATTCTATATCCTATTCCTTGAAGTCGGCGGGGAGGGGCATTTCGGATTCGATCAGGATAGCCTGGTCATGATGGGGACAGGCGTCGTCACTGCCGTACCATTGTTGCTGTTCTCGATCGGTGCACAGCGTATCCGACTGTCCCTAGTGGGTATACTTCAGTATTTTGCACCGACTGTAATGCTTCTGCTTGGGGTCTTCATGTATGGTGAGGCATTTACCCGCATACATGGTGTCGCCTATATATTGATATGGGGCGGGCTCGGGCTGTATACATTCACCCGCTTCAAGGAAATGCGGCGGGACACAGGACGCAAGCCGAGACGGCGCGTCACGCACTAGCATATTGTTAGGGGAAGCATCTATAGTCATGATATGATTTATTGAAAATGAGTTTTCTAAGGAGTAGGGGATATGAAGTTTTCGAAATATCTGTTTGCCGTTCCGATTGCAGTTGCGTTACTGACTGGTTGTCAGGGGGAAGAGGAGAAAACAGATCAGACATCAGGAGAGGCCGGGGTCGCCCAAGAGGAAACGACCGAAGGGAAGCAATCAATGGACACCACAGATGATGCAAACCGGACATTGAAAGGAATCGAAACAGATGATTCCGCAATTGCCGACTTGATTGAAGAAGCCCAGAATATAGAAAGTTACCAAGCCATGGTGGACCTGGAGGCTTTGGTGGACGATGAATCCTCCCAAACTCTTGATGCGGACGTAAAGTATAAAGAGGGGACGCCACCGTCTTTGCATCTTAAGTCAGAAGGGGAGGACCGGACCATCTCGAAAGATGGTGAAACCTACTACAATAACGGAGACGATTGGGTAGACATCTCAGAGTCCATAGAAATAGAACAGCTTTTTCATGTAACATACAAAAATGCCGTCATCGCTTTTTCTGATATTAAAGATGAGATGAAGCTGACTGAAGAGGAAAATCAGCTGATCTATACATTTGAGGGGGAAAGCACTGAAATCTTTGAAGTGTTTGAATCACTCTTTGCAGCTGAATTCAGTGCCATAGATACCTCCAATCCGAATAATGAGGTGGAAGTCGTCATCGACAAGGAGAATTCGCGCATAAAGTCCATCCAGTATGAAGCGACAGGAGAAGATGCAGAAGGGCGTTATGAATTATCCGGAGAGGTCGAGTTTAAATCATTCAATGATATAGGTGCGATACAGTTGCCTGAGTCAGTCGACTAGTCCAGGTGCAGAGATGGTATGAGAAGGTAATGTCACCTGTGCGGGTGACTTAAGGAAGTAAGAAGAGGCGATTCTCATGGGATCGCCTCTTCTTATTTTTTAGCTCCAATGACTCGGTTTTCCCCCTCGTCATCATTTATTTTACATCCTTCAGTTAAAACGACTCCTTATTCAGTATCTTTCTTCAGCTCGACGAACCTGACATATTCAAGGGTAGAAACGTGGACGGAGCCATTCCTATCTTTCTCGATCAATTTCAGTTCCTGGGCGAAATCATCTCCGACAGGTATGACCATCTTACCGTCTGGGGCGAGCTGGTCAACCAATGCCTGAGGTGTTCTTTCGGCGGCCGCGGTGACGATGATGCGGTCGTAGGGAGCATATTCCAACCACCCCTGGTTGCCATCGCCGTAATGGAAATGGATATTGGAAAACCCCTCGGTCCGGAGTCTTTCTTTAGCACGTTCATACAATGCCTCAATGCGTTCAACAGTGTAGACGTTTTTTGAAAACTTTGCGAGCATGGCGGTCTGAAAGCCTGAACCGGTGCCTATTTCGAGCACATCATGTTGTGGTGCGAGCTCGAGCGCAAGCGTCATGGACAACACAAGCGAAGGTTGTGAAATCGTCTGGCCGTGGCCGATCGGGCACGGCATGTCGGCTCCTGCCAGATGTCTTTGCGTATCCATATATCTGCTGCGATCAAGCCTGTTGAAAAAGGATTCTATTGCTTTTTTATCATGTTTCAAAACACTCACCCCTTTTAGTTGATGGGCGTCAGATACATTTCAATGAAATCACGCTGTTCTTCGATGGCAGGCGGAAGGGAGAGTTTCTCTCCAAGGGCATCGATGGGTTCGTCAATATCGAAGCCCGGCCCTTCTGTCGACAATTCTACAGTTATCCCACCGACCGTCGTGATATATAGGGCCTTGAAGTAATAGCGGTCGACGATGCCTGAATTCAACCACTTTTCATGATCAACCTTCTCCTTGATATTGAGGAGGGCTGCTTCATCGGCGACACGTAGGGAAAGGTGGTGTACGCTGCCATATCCTTCTTTTTCGAGCTGGCTGGTCCGCTTTTCGATAAGGTATAGAGAATCGTCGCCGAACTTCATTTCGACGGCTGTGTCCTCGTTTTTGTAGGGGTGATCTGAAACGCCGCCGAGCAGTTCGAAGAATTGGACCATGGGTTTCAAGTATTGGATGCTCAGTTCCACAGCACCAATCGACGTCAAGGCATGGACTTCAGGAATCTCCGGATGAATATTCGGGTGTTTCGGCCCCTGCTGATCCACCATAAGGGCCAGACGTTGTTTTTCGTGATCTTCGAATTTCAAGACGGTCTTGCCGAATTCTTCCGTGATCTCTTCATGATGGATATTTTTCTCTTCAAATCGGGTCTTGAAGAATTTGAGCGCCTCCTCAGAAGGGACTCTGAAGTATGTGCGGCTGATGCCGTTGCTGCCTGGTTGGTACTTTGGTGCTCCGGTTATTTCAAAGAAAGTGATGTCTGTGCCCGGATGGCCTTCATAGTCTGCGTAAAACAGATGATACATGCTTGTGTCATCCTGATTTACAGTCTTTTTGACGAGTCGGAGTCCAAGCACATCTGTATAGAATTTGTGGTTGTCGGTGATGTTTGCAGTAATTGCTGACACATGATGCAACCCTTTTGGTGTCATAAAAATCGCTCCTTCCACTTATCACTGATATTATATAATATAGAGGAAGTAAACTCTAATAAAGGAAGTTGTCGGAATGGAACATTTATTTATAAAAGCTAAAAACGAGAAGAGGAATACACTGATACTTTTTCATGGCAGTGGCGGCCGCGAAACGGATCTTTTGGAGATTGCAGCTATGGTGGACGGCTCAGCCAATATACTCGCATTCCGCGGGAATGTTGATGAAGCAGGCCGTGCACGCTTCTTCGCTCGTCAGGGAGCAGGATATGATGAGGATAGCCTCAAGGCAGAAGGGACGGCCATCAAAAGACTGATGGAGGATCTGGCTGAAGAATATGGTTTGGATCTCAATCAGGCGACATATGTCGGCTACTCACATGGAGCGGATATGGCTTCGCATCTGTTGATGCATCACGACCTGCCGGTGGCAGGTGCCATGCTCATGCATCCATCCTACAATGGTGAGCAAGCAGCAGAGATTGAGCTGAATGGGAAGAAGGTCCTTATAACAGCAGGCGCAAGAGATGTCCAGACGACTGCCGGTGATGCATATCAATTGAAACGGCACCTCGAACAAAAAGGCGCCGAAGTCAGCATCAAGCTGACCGACGGCGGCCACGAAATCGATTCGGAGGAATTGATGGAGGGGCATGTCTGGTATCTGGGGGTTAAATGACTCCTGATTGATCAAAGGTATACGGAAGCCAGATAGCGCGAGAGGCCATCTTCGTCGCACGTATATTCAGTGATATCGTCTGCGGCTTCAAGGATTGACGGGACTGAATTTTTCATGGCGGTACGCTTGCCGGCTTTGTCAAATAAGGGAAGGTCGTTCATCGAATCTCCCACGACATGCACATCCTCATACGACAGTCCGTATCGAATCATTAAAGTTTCAAGGCCTGTTGCCTTGTCGCGTCCCTTCAACATGATTTCGGCATTATGGACACTGGTGGTATAAAGGGCATAGTCGGACTCATCTTGATGCGTCTTCAGATGGTCGTACCAACTGGCGATCTTGTGTGTGTCTGTACTGAAGAAGAATATCTTTACGACATGTTCCAATGACAGGGTCGGCACCCATTGGACTGTACTTTCGAGTGTCTTTTGGGCGTAGAGGTATTCAAAATGCTTCATCGTTTCCGGTTGGGGTTGGCTGATGTCCGCAGCCGAGTACTCTTTATCTTCAAGAAGGGTGCGGCTTGAATTTTCAAGCGTATGGATTTCGTAATAGATCTCCCGCCTGCGTGCAGCAGCTATCATATCGGCAACGAAGTCAGGATCGAAGGAAGCGGAATCGATCAACTGGCCATCGACATAGACCCCCATGCCGCTTGCCGCAACATAACCGTCAAGTGGGCAGTCTTCGGGAGTGATTTTTGTGATTTCGTGATGTGTCCGTCCCGTTGCGAAGAATATGAGCATCCCTCTTTCTTTGAGTGCTGCCAGTACCGCAACGAGGGATCTTGGGAAACGGCCACTGTGGTCGAGTATCGTGCCGTCCATATCCAGAACCAATGCTTTCATGAAATGATTCTCCTTTTATGCTGAAGTTGAATTGTAATGCCTTCTTATTGCGAAGTATATTTTTATAATTATAGATTCAGGCGGGGTGAAGAAGTAGTGCGAACGGATTTGAAGAAGCCGCTGATGGACGGATTGACCATCGGCATGGGCTACGTGCCGGTTGCTGTAGCCTTTGGCATAACAGCGAAACCGGTTATGTCCTTTTTTGACGCGGTGCTGATGAGTTTCATGGTGTATGGAGGCGCAAGCCAATTTCTGGCCCTCCAGATGATGTCTACGAGCGGCGCAATAGCCATTGTATTTGCCGTATTCATCCTAAATTCAAGGCATTTTGTCATGTCGTTCAAGGTAAACTATGATTTGAAGCATGAATCCTTTTTGAAACGTCTGTTCCTATCTTCATATGTTACGGATGAGGGCTTTGCAGTGACCGCCAACAGCACACCAGAACAGCGGCATTTCAGCAGCTATGCAGTCACTTTCCTTACAGCCTATCTTTTTTGGGTGACGTTTTCTGCCATTGGTTACCTGGCGGGTGAGTGGATGAGCGAGGGGTGGGTTGCAGCCAGCGGCATCGCTTTATATGCACTGTTCATCGCCCTGCTCATTCCAGCTGCGCGTATCCACTACCGCTTCGGCATCATCGCCATGGCAGGCATGATCATCCATTACATAATGGGACAGCTCTCCTTCGTGCCATCCGGCATCGCCATCGTGCTGGCGATACTCATTGCAGCAGCACTCGGATCGATACTTGAAAGAGCGGAGGTGTCCAGATGACCCTACTGGTTGTTGCCATGTTTGCTGTGACGATTATAACACGTATTCTACCGGCATTTATAATCGATGTTTTCCCGTTGCCGGAATGGCTTGTAACATATTTGAACTACATCCCTTATGCCGCACTCGGCGTGCTTATCTTCCCGGGTATATTAGATGCCCTCGAAAATCCATTGCATGGTCTTTTGGGAGGGGCGTTCGCCATGTTGTTGGCATTGTTTCGGGTGCCGCTTTTCTTTATCGTGCTAGGCACAATCGTGTTTGTCTATCTGATAACTTGAGGTGCCTTAGATTTCAGCATATCCATTTGTTGGGCCTAAACCGGCATGACAGCGACCTTAGGGGGACCTGATTGGTTACCAAGGAGCGGGTCATGTGGTAAAATGAAGGGAATAATCAAGGAGCGAAGGAGTTTTAATGTGAAAAGTACAAAGAGCCATCTAAAGTCGTACAATATGAATGATCTGAAGCGTCTTGCGCGTACCATTTCAGTGAAAAACTTCTCGAAATATAAAAAGGATGATCTGATTGATGCCATAATCGAGCGTCAACATACTACAGAAGCGGCAGTGTACGCGTATAAATACATCGATGACCATTCTTTTGAAGCCTGGAAGAACACGGGAGGCCGTGGGCCTACCGAGTCGCGATATAATTTGGAAGAACTGTTCGGGCTGTATATATTGGGCTATGCCTTTGAAGATTCTGAACAGGAGGATAAGTTCTTTATTGCAGAAGGAATACCGGAGCTGTTCGCTATGGTGGACAATGAAGAGAATAGGGAAGCGCGGCTTAAAGTCCAACGTAAATTGAAGCTTATAAGAGCAGCGCTTCATCTTTACGGTATTGTGAGCTTCAGTCAGCTCCAACACCTATTCAAAAAATATTATGATATGGAAATGACTTCAGCGGAACTGGTGAGCTTTCTTGGAGAATCACCTTATGATATTTCAATTGATGAAGATAATGAACAGATCATCATTGATGACATGAATTATGCACAGTATGAAATGGTCAAAAAACTCCAGGGAGATCTACCTTACTACGAGCCGGAATTCGGCAAATTCATCAAGTTCAGCGATCCCAACTATATCGATGAATCGAAAGCCCATCGTGCACTCAAAGAGTGGGTGAAGGATAATGTCGATGTACCGAGGGACAAACATTACAGTGTATATATCTCACTGCTTCAGCTGATTATGCAGGGGTCTAAGAAAGATGACATCCTCCAATACTTGATGACCTTGAATGTCGAGTTGCAGAATGCTGACAGCCAACGCGAATTGATGGATATGATGGCTGAGATCGTTGAGAACACACGCCACTTCAAATATCGTGGCCACAAGGAGTCGGAATTGAACTCCCAGACAGTCGTCAAGGAAGTCAAAGTGGGTCGGAATGACCCTTGTCCATGCGGCAGCGGGCGTAAATATAAGAAATGCTGCGGCAGATGAAGGTCCGGTATTTAGCGGACCTTTTTCTACGCAGTTAAATAATTGAATATTCAAAACAAGGGGATTTTAGATGAATCATTATAGTTATCCGTATAAAAACTCGAGATACAGCACATATGCAAAGAATGGCATGGTGGCCACCACTCACCCATTGGCGACGGATGCGGGGATTGAAGTGATGAAGCAAGGGGGTAATGCAATGGATGCGGCAATTGCTACAGCAGCGACATTGACTGTAGTAGAGCCGACGAGTAACGGCATAGGCGGAGACGCATTCATGATTGCATGGATGGATGAGAAGTTGTACGGCATGAACGCCAGCGGCCGCTCCCCGAAAAGGTTGGGGATGGCGGAAGTTAAGGCAAGGGGGTTTGATGCACTACCCAAGTTCGGTTGGCTACCGGTAACAGTACCAGGAGTGCCGAAGGCTTGGGCCGCACTTATCCGTGATTTCGGCAATCTGACTTTGAAGGAAGTGCTCGCACCAGCAATACGTGCTGCGCGTGACGGTTTCGTCATCACACCGGTGGTGGCCAGATACTGGCAGGCGGCTTATCAGACCTACATCCGTGAAGCGGATAACCACGAGGAATTGAAACCATGGCTCGAGACTTTTGGCACTGCGTCAGCTGGCATCATCAAAACTCTGCCGGAGCATGCGCAGACATTGAAAGATATTGCCGCTACTGATGCGGAAAGCGTCTATACGGGAGAACTCGCAGAAAGAATCGTTCAATTCAGTAATGAGACGGGCGGTTTAATCGAACATGACGACCTGGCTGGATTCGAAGTGGAATATGTCCAGCCTGCAAGCATGGCTTATAAAGGCCATGTTATCCATGAACTTCCCCCGAACGGTCAGGGCATCACAGCATTGATGGCCCTCGGCATGCTCAAGGATGATGACCACCCTGCTTTAGATGAGCGCACTTTTCATCATCAGATTGAAGCGATAAAATTGGCATTCGCCGATACGACCAAACATGTGGCGGATTCCGATAACATGCGCATCAAGGTTTCCCAACTGCTGGATCAGCAATATCTTCAGGATCGCCGTAGCCATATTACAGAAATTGCAGAGGAGCGGGAGCATGGGGACCTGCCTGAGGGGGGGACCGTCTACCTTGCCACAGCAGACGGTGAAGGTAATATGGTATCCTATATCCAAAGCAACTATATGGGCTTTGGTTCAGGTGTAGTGATTCCCGGTACCGGGCTCGCCATGCAGAATAGGGGGCATAACTTTTCCATGGATCCGGAACACGCTAATTTCATAGGCGGCGGCAAAAGGACTTTCCATACGATTATACCGGGTTTCATCACCAGGGAGGGAAAGGCGGTTGGTCCATTTGGCATAATGGGTGGCTTCATGCAGCCGCAGGCCCATCTACAGGTGGCGATGAATCTGATCGACTACGGAATGAATCCCCAGAGCGCCCTCGATGCGCCAAGATGGCAATTCAAAGCAGGGCTCGAAGTTGAAGTTGAAGATCGTTTCGACACAGATATCGCCCGCAGTCTGATCAGGCGGGGACACCATATCAAAGTGAATCTTGAACCCAATAGTTTCGGTCGTGGGCAGGTAATCTTAAAGAACCCTGATGGGGTGCTTATCGGAGGAACTGAGTCGCGTACGGATGGGGCCATTTCATCTTATTAGTTGAAGGGATTCTGGAAGTCATCTGATATATTAAAGCAGGCCCAGGGGGCCTGCTTTAATATAAGTCTAGAATTGTTTATTGAAAAAAGGTCTGCCGATGGAGTTCTTGTCGAAGTAACGGTTGTATGAGACATTTCTATAATCGCTTACCAGTACTTTAATATCCTCTTCGAGCGCTTCATCTGGTACGAATGTATCTCCTATATATGCACCACTTGAGGCGATGCCAGTCACACCTTTCTGATAAAGCTGCACCAGCATATAGTAGTAGGGTGTTGTCTTATATTGGCCGTCTGCCAGCAGTTTCGGCACGAGGAACATGGGGCTCAATAAATCTGCATCACTGGTGTCGCCCCTATCATGGTTCTGATAGATGAAGTAGGGGGCCTGGTTAGTATGCCCTTGTAATTGCGCCCCCTTTCCCCTGAGGAAACTAGGTGCATGATCTCCATAAAATATCAGGTTTACATCGTACTTCTGGTCTTCCATATCGGCGATCAGCTTCTCGATTGCAGAGTCGGTTTTCACCAGCTGCCTGAAATATGATTTTGCATATTCTATATAGTCACCATACTTGCTTGCAGTAGGCTCCTCGGAGAGTATGCCAGGCTTTAGAACCGGCTCATAGGCGATATCTTCGAGAACTCCGGGTGAATAGGGCGAATGATTCTGCATAGACATGACATTCATCATGCGGTAATCATCCATCTTATTGTCCACCAGGTCCGTAAGATAGCGGTCGCTTGCCCTGCCTGTTCCTTCAAGCTTCTCCAAGTCGTTCATATCCTCTTGGCTGAACAGCTTGGAAACCCCCATCTTGTCGTACACATCAACTCTGTTATAGAGGCTGAAAGTATAGGGGTGGATCACGGCATTCTGCTCGACCAGTGTAAGTATAGATGAACTGTCACTGGATTTTTCGAAGTACTCGATGTAGGGCGAGGTGACTGTAGGTTGCTGATGGAGTTCAAGCGACATGCTAGTCAGCATCTCAAATTCTATATTTGCTGTTCCGCCTCCGATGAACAGTGAGCGCATTTCTCCTCCGCGCTGTTCCTCAAGCTTTTTGATGAATGGTGCAGGCATCTTGTTCTGTATCAGAACCTCATTCTGCCAAAAGCTTTCGCTGAGATAAATGATGGTATGTTCGTCGGTGATATCATTTTTTCTGGCATCGTTATATTCAGCGGATTCTTTTTTATACTTTTCTGAAATGGCGTTAATATTCGACCTGGAATAATCATCTGGAGGTTCCATGAAGTTCCTCGAAATATTGATCAGAAAATTTGGCACGAAGCCTACCCTTTTAATCTCTTTAATCGGGTTGAAGATATATGAATCCTTCTCTTCAATCCCGAAATATTCATAGGAATATTTTTCAGTGTCCGTATAGAAGATCACTGAAACAATTATGATGCCCACCAAAGCTGTAATTCGAATGATCCTGAATCTGGACAGCCCCAATTTTCTATATAACTTGCTTTCCAGATAAAATAAAACGAATGATGCCAACAAAAGAACGGTGACAAGAACAAACAGCATCTTCAGGTCGACTATATTTGAAAGTTCCCTGATGTTGATGACTTCTTTGATTTCGTTATAGTTGACGACTTCGCCGCGTTGTTCGAATTTCAATTTGTTGGCATAATAAAAAAGAAATAGTGACATATTGGAGATCAATAATGTGGTCAACGGTTTGCCGATCAGGCCGTAGACCAGCAATATGAAAAGGAATATGATGGATATCCCCTGAAAAGTGTGTTCGTTGATTTCTTCAACCGGCACGGTTTTTCCATCATATAAAATTGTGGGGAAGGTCTGGATCCAGTATCTACTGTTGAGTAAGAATACTGCTAACAGGCCTAGAAGGAAAGTTGAATTTTTTACTAGTTTCATGATTACTTCCTTAATATTGAATTTGATCGGGAATGAGAGGTTGAAAGAGCCTCAAACTCCCCCTTGAAGGGGGAGTTGAAAGTAAATGACTATACGTTTGGTTGCCGCATAATAGTATATAATCTAAAGCAAATAAGCAGACAAGTCAATAATTCTTAATAATCGGAATAGTTTGACGTGATGGAGGGCGTATAATGCATTTTAAAATATTCTGGGTGTTTTTTAAAGTCGGAATGCTTGGGTATGGTGGTGGCCCATCGTCCATTCCGCTTGTCCATAAAGAAGTGGTCGATACACACGGATGGATGACAGATGAAACCTTTCAGGATGCCCTGGCTATAGGTAATGTTCTGCCTGGTCCCATTGCCACCAAACTTGGAGGATACATAGGTTACCTGCAAAAAGGGTGGCTCGGGATGGTCAATGCTGTATTGGCCACAATTCTGCCGACAATCATATTGATGATTGTACTATTAAAACTGTTTACGGAATTTAAGGACCTCGAGTGGGTGCAAGGTATGAGCAACGGGGTGATGCCCGTAGTGGGCGTCATGTTGTTTGTATTGACGTATGAGTTCCTCGCCAAGGCAAAGGCGAAAACGACGTGGCACTTCCTCTTCCTGTTTACGGCTATCGCATTCTTCATGTTGGTGGTGGTAGGAATTCACCCTGCCCTAATCATCCTGCTCATTGTTGTTTTCAGCATGTTCAGAAGGGAGGGGAGAGTATGATCTATATACATATATTCCTGGCTTTCTTCATCCCCGGAGTTCTGGGTTATGGGGGCGGCCCCGCTTCCATTCCATTGGTGGAGCAGGAAGTTGTACAGAATTATGGGTGGATGGATTCCCGTGAATTTGCCGAGGTTCTGGCACTTGGTAATGCCTTACCCGGCCCGATTGCGACCAAAATGGCCGGCTTTATAGGTTATGAAGTTGGAGGGCTGGGGGGATCGATTGTTGCAGTTGCTGCTACAGTCTTGCCTTCACTAATGCTGATGATTTTTCTCGCGGGACTGCTCTACAGATTGAAAGGCACACAGAAATTCGAAACTCTGACCACACTGATCCGACCGGTGATTGCAATCCTTCTTGGGTTGATAGCATACGATTTCATCTTCAATGCATATGATGCCTCCGGAACCGTACACACAATATTTCTGGTTGCGGCCAGCTTCCTGCTATTGGTGAAATTTAAAGTCCACCCCGCACTTGTGATTATTTTTGGTTTAGGTTATGGTGCGCTTCTGTTGTGATATGCAGGGGGGTAAAGAGCCAAAATCAGGGTCTCCTACTTTTGTTTTTTCTTGAACTTATTCAGCATGGCCTCAAGGAAGGTACGGACGCCGTCGACTCCCATCAGCAGTAACATAGAGATATAGAGTACAGCCATCAGTGCGAATGCAAGCACCAGGCTGACATCACTTCCAACAAAAGGATTCATAAGGATCAAAAATCCATAAGATGATGCAGCAGCAAAAAATGCAGCGGCTGTAATCCGTAACGCAGTCGGTATAAGATGTGTCAGATTAAGCCGGCCAAATTTTCTGCGTAGGCTCCGTGTCAGTAGCAGAACGGTCATCAGTGCAGAAAGGCTGGTCGCAAGAGCTAGACCACCTATCCCGAGGATTGGCGCCAGCAGGAAGTTCAGGGCAATATTGATGCTCACCCCGATTGTGCTGTTGAGCATAGGTGTTTTTGTATCCTGCAGTGCATAGAAAGTCCGGGTTAAAATCAGGTTGACACCTGTACCGGCAAGACCGAGTGAGTAGAAGAAGAACGCCGAAGTCGTCAATGTTACGGCGGTTTCATCGAAGGCGCCGCGGTCGAACAGGAAACGGACAATAGGCTCTGCGAATATCATCGCACCGATTGTGGCAGGAATTATTAGGGTCAGCACACCCAGTATGGTCTGGTTCAAAGTGTGCTTTAGCCCCGGCATGTCTCCTCGGGCTGCCTTTTTGGATATGTCTGGATAAAACACTGTAACGAATGAAGAGACGAAGATACCGAGGAAGGATACATTCAAAGTGCTGGCATAGTTAATTGAGGAAATTCCACCTATGGAAATCCAGGATGCAAGTGAACGATCAATCAGACGGTTCAATTGACCCACACCGGAACCAAGGATGACCGGGAAAGCCAATACAGCCATTTCTTTTATATGTTCATCTCCCGGACGCAACACCCGCTGGAAGCGGAAAGAATATCTATAGGCAAAGAACAGGATGATCAGGAACTGGATAAATAGTGCGACTACATTAGCCACGGCGAGAATGTAGATCAGTTCTAATCTGCTGCTCAGGATTATGGCCACAATCAGCACCAGATTCATGGGAATGCCTATCAAGGAAGGGATAGCAAACATCTTTTTATAATTCAGATAGGCACTTAGAATCCGGGTGATGAGTGTAAAGTAGATGCCGAATATGCTGAAGCGGGTGAACATTACTGCAAGTGCCAATGTTTCTCCCTGGAATCCGATTGCGAATACCTTAACGAGCTGTTCAGTAAAAATAAGAGCGAGTATGACGATGAATGTAGTGGAAATCAGCAATATATTAATTAGGTTGTTGGTATATTCGAGCCCCGCCTTGTCGCCGGACTGCTCTGTTATCCGTGAATAGAGCGGGATGTAGCCGGTCGAAATGCCTGCTGCCACCACACCAAAAACGACAGTTGGGATACTGATCGATAATAGGAAGACATCACTGGTTTCGCTTGCTCCGTAGAAATAGGCGAGCGTCAAATCCCTCAAGAACCCAGAGACTTTTGAAACGATGGTCAGCACCATCAACAGAAAGATGGTTTTTCTCATATGGCCACGCTGTGTGGATTCTGTATCAATCCATGATTTGCATACATAATGTTCATAAAAAAACTCCTATTGATCCATACTCCAAATAGTAAAAGCATACAATATGTATTTTAGCAGAAAATGGATGGATGGCGAGTTTAGAGCTATGGGACACGGAGATATGAATGATCGGTTTGGGTCGAGTTTAAATCAGCAATCCAGCATATACAGATTTAAGGCATAGAAAAGGTCTGGAAATGTCATTCCAGACCTTTTCTATGTCACTATGCGCTGTATCTTTTGCCTTATCAGCCGTGGTGTTTCTTCAATGATGTCCTCAATTTTTCTGGTGCCATCGCTCAATGGATAGACAGAAGCGAAAGCTGTAGTATCAGCACCGGTTACCTGACCAGAGATGAGGTGGCACGGCTTTTGATGGCGATCGGCGAGTTGTGCCACAGTCGCAGGGACTTTTCCGTGCACTGAGGAAGCATCGGTTTTCCCTTCACCTGTAATTACCATATCGGCTTTCATTATTGCATTCTCCAAGTGGATCATCTCAGCAACCAGTAGACCTCCCGGTTTCATCTCTGCCCCGAGATTCATCAGCATCCACCCAAGTCCACCAGCGGCACCTGCGCCGTGGCAGTCACTGAAGTCATCTTGGAAAACATCCGATATTTTGGTACGGAGGTGTGAGAGCAGTGACTCGAAGAAAGCGACATCCGCTTCCTGCACGCCTTTTTGGGGACCGAACGCACGGGTAGCCCCTCGGACTCCGAACAATGGATGGGTGACATCGGACGCGACAGTCAACTGTACACCTTCCAGGGGCTGAAGTGATCTTAGGCTGATTTCAGCAACATGTCCTATATCACGAGTGAACACGCCAACTGGCATGCCACCTGTATCCACTGCAGCACCTCCTAGAGCGAGCAGCATCCCGTAGCCGCCATCGTTTGTTGCAGAACCACCCAAACCCAGTATGATGTGTTGTGCCCCGTTATCAACCGCGTCCAAAATCAGTTCGCCGACGCCGAATGACGTCCGATCGCCTGGGTTTGAACTGCCGACCAGATGAAGACCACATGCCTCGGCCGTTTCAATCACTGCAGTCTGTCCCTTGCGACAATAGGAGGCTTCGACCGTCTGGCCTTCTGGCCCTGTAACATTGGTGGTGACCTCCTCATAATCCTCATTCCGAAAACACGTAAGAAGGCCATCTCCACCGTCACTCATCGGTTTCAAAATGCTTTGATGGCCCAAATCTGTGAGGGCCTCTCCCATGATTGTTGCAATCTCATATTGATTGAACGTCCCTTTATAGGAATCTGGTGCTACAACAATATTCATGATATCTACTCCAAGGTAATTCCGTAATGATCAAGGACATGGTGCGGTACAAAGAAGCGGGAAGTCTTCAAAGGATCGACTACCTGATTGATCTGCGCCTCGCCGACCAGACTCATGAGCATGGTCATTTCAGACAGACTCAAGTCTGTGTGGGGACGGAGTAATGCAATCATTTCCTTGACGGACTCGTCGACTGCGGTGTCGAGACTTTCGCTCGATACTGTCATGTAGACACCATCCGCATCGACGACGATCGGATGGCGTGTTTTTATATTGTGTGCTTTATCGAGGGTTACTGTGATCGATGCACCCGTCTCAAGTCCACTTACGCTCACTTCGCCGTCCCCCATCTTGGCGTGGACATCTCCAAGGCCAAACAAGGCCCCATCGTGTGCAACAGGTAGATAGAGGGTGGCGCCAGTCGTGATCTTCTTACTGTCCATATTGCCGCCGTGTCGGCCCGGTGTCCCATTATTGACCGCTTCTCCCTCTGGTGCCACTCCAATGACGCCGATCATCGGGTTCAGGGGAAGAGACAGGCCATTGAACGAAACAGTGCCTTCCGATGTATCAATATCGAACATTTTGGCCTCCATCTTCTCCATATCATCCCCCATGACGCCAAGCCCAGGGCCTGTCAGCATGACACCGTTTGGTTCGAGGGTGATGTCTTCAATTGTGACTTTGAGCACATCTCCGGCTTGGATGCCATCTATATGGATAGGACCCGTTTCAGGGTTGATGCGGTCCCAGTCCAACTGGTCCAACACGGTATCACTGGAAGTGATCTGTCCGAGGAAGCAATCGTTCGTCTCAATCGTTACTGTATCCCCAGCATCAACCTTTAAAGCAGCTGGATTATCCTTTGACATCGCATAAAATAAGTTTGATTTATTCAATGAATGTTTCATGATCATTCTCCATTCTAATATGCTCTTTTATACTGCACAGGGATGAAGGCGTCATCCTCTGCATTTTTGTCCTGGGAAGCGTTGAGCACCCAATAAGGGTCGCGCAGCAGTCCACGGCCGATGGCGACGAGATCTGCAGATTCCGATGCGACGGCGTGCTCAGCCAGATTGACATCATCGAGAAGACCGACAGCTATGACAGGGACTGAAGCAGCTTCTTTCACCGCTCTGGCATACTCGACAAGGTAGCCGGGGAAAGCCCCATTGAAACGCTCTGGTGAAGGCTTACCGTCTCCTCCAGCTGATACATCGATCATATCAACCCCAGCTGCCGCATACTCGCGCGCCAGATGGGTCCCGTGGTCGATGTCGTAACCACCATCTGCATACTCGACAGCTGAGAGGCGTAGCATGAGCGGCATCCCTGCAGGCATGACAGATTTGACTGCTTCAATGACCCTGCGTCCAAATAGGCTGAAATCTTCACCATATTCATCGGAGCGCTTGTTGGTGAGTGGGGATTGGAATTGATGGATGAGATAACCGTGGGCAGCATGAAGTTCGATGGTGTCAAATCCAGCCTCAACTGCACGTTGGGCCCCCCATTTGAATGCATCGATAATCTCTTCCGTCTCTTCTCTCGTCAGTTCATGTGGCTGATGGAAGTCCGAGCTATATGCTTCATCCGTACTTGATACTGGAGTCTCCGTATCCTGAGCCTTGCGCCCTGCGTGAGCGAGTTGGATGCCCACCTTTGCCCCGTGGCGATGGCAAGCGTCGACGATTCGTTTGTAGTGGGGCACATGTCCGTCGGACCAGATACCTAGACAATGGTCGGTAATGCGACCCCGTGATTCGACATTGGTCATCTCCAACATGATCAGACCAGTACCGCCGACCGCCCGTGAGGTGTAGTGCGTGAAGTGCCACTCGTCAGGTATGCCGTCAGTCGCGCTGTATTGGCACATGGGGGCCATTACAATCCTGTTCTTTGTCGTTAAAGCCTTCAGTGTGTAGGGTTCAAAAAGTGATTTCATCCAATTCCTCCTCAGTGGTTAACTCCATTGTATTAAATTTAGAGAAAATTTCAAATATAAAGAGGCTTTGAATTTAGCAGTTTTGAATAATGTTATATTCAATGACAACTGTAATAAGTCCACTGGGTTAGAAGGATATTTCAAAACGCATATTAATGTGGTGTTCAGAATTGTACTGATAGCAAGCGCATTGCTTCTGATCGCACCGGAAACATATACTAACCTCATCGGTGTAGCAGCGGCAGTGATTATATTGGTGATGAATCGCATCAAATGGAAACGGGAAATGCGCACGGCATCATAGATTACAAAAACAGGCCCTTAAAGGGCCTGTTTTATTTTCCTTCGTTTTTAAACTGGATGATTCTTTTTTCGATGTCGTCTCTTACTTGGCGGAATGCTGAATATATTTCTTCTTCACTGCCTTTGGCTTTGGCTGGGTCTTCGAACCCCCAATGCAGGTGGATGACGTCCGATGGCGTGACAGGACAATTATCACGGGCGTCCCCGCACAGGGTGATTGCATAATCTGCATGGTTCAGAATTTCAGGGTCTATGATGCTTGACTGCTGACCAGTGATATCAATGCCGGCGTCTCTCATGATGCTTACCGCCCTTGGATTAATTCCATGGGCTTCGATGCCTGCTGAATGAATCTCATATTTATCGCCTAAATATTTGTGGGCAAAGCCCTCTGCAATCTGACTTCTACATGAATTTCCGGTGCATAAAAAATAGATAATGGGTTTTTGCATGATGACACTCCTTTAGTTTATGAAATGATGAGCAGCCATAGGTATAGGCCGGATAAAGTTATGAATAGAACGGGAATCGTCAGGATGATACCGATTTTGAAATAGTATCCCCAAGAAATATTGACCCCTTTCTTTTTGAGCACATGCAGCCACAGCAGTGTAGCAAGTGACCCGATCGGTGTAATCTTCGGACCAAGGTCAGAGCCGATGACATTGGCGTATACCAGACCCTCCTTAATGGAACCTTGTGCACCTGATGCAGTTATGGCGAGGGCATCAATCATAACGGTCGGCATATTATTCATGACCGATGACAGTATTGCAGCTGTGAAGCCCATGACCATTGTGGCGGCAAATAACCCATGTTCTCCTGCGGTAGCCAGAAAACGGCCGAGTAGGGCAGTCAGCCCTGCATTTTGCAAACCATATACGACAACGTACATGCCGAGGGAGAAGAAGACGATGTCCCAAGGTGCCCCCTTCACAACATCCTTAACAGGCACAGCGGGACTGTTTCTTCCCATCATCACAAAAAAGAATGCAATGAGGCCGGCAATGATGGAAACAGGGATCTCAAACGGCTCACTCAGGAAATATCCAATGAGCAACAAAGCGAGCACCACCCACGACCAGGTAAACATTCTTTGGTCACGGATGGCTTCAGAAGGGCGCTTCAACTCAGATACCCCGTAATTGGACGGTAGGTCTTTTCTGAAAAAGAGCCACAGTACAAGAATGCTTGCCAGGATAGAGAACAGATTGGGAACAAGCATCCTTGAAGCGTATTCGATGAACCCGATGCCAAAGAAGTCTGCCGAGACGATATTCACCAAGTTACTGACGACGAATGGCAGGGAGGCGGTATCGGCGATGAATCCGCTTGCCATGATGAACGGCATGATCATCTTCTCCGTGAAATTGAGGTTCCTGACCATCGCCAGAACAATCGGTGTCAGAATCAGGGCGGCTCCATCATTGGCAAACAATGCAGCCACTATCGCGCCCAGCAGGATGATGTAGATGAACAGCTTCAATCCGCTGCCTTTGGCAAAACGTGCCATATGTAGTGCAGACCATTCAAAAAATCCGATCTCATCGAGTACCAATGAAATCAGTATGACAGCGACGAAAGTCAGTGTCGCATTCCAGACTATGCCCCATACGGTTCCGACATCCCCAAAGCTTACGACGCCGAAGACCAAGGCTGCAACTGCCCCAGCAACCGCCGACCAGCCGATGCCGAGGCCTTTAGGCTGACGGATGACAAGAAACAACGTGATGAGGAAAATCAGGACTGCAATTACAGAATTCACCATCAGCAGCATGCCTCCCTTGTGCATGAAGCGAGCAGACGGTCGACATGTGCATCAAGGCCAGGTGTCGTCGCCAATAATTTTGACAGCATTTCCATGAATGGACTATCGGAGTTCAAGGAAAGATGGGTCCAATACCCATCTTTCCGTTCCGTGATCAAGCCAAGTGTCCGCAACCTTTTAAGATGCTGGCTTACAGCAGGTTGGCTCATATTGAAGCATTCTGTGAAATCACAGACGCAACATTCCTTCTTATACATCATCGCAACCATCGATAATCGTGAATGATCGCCCAGAACTTTGAAAAGTTCCGCAACATCATTAATATCAACTGTCGTTTCCATTGGATCGCACCTCAATCATATAATTTTTTTATTATGTAATAGGTTGAATTATATAAGATTATGGTTATATGTTCAACAATGATCTTAAAAATGAAGTATATCGGTGGATTTCCATTTTCATTACTTTTATCATGATATATAGAATGACAATTCAGAAAACTCAGGAGGCGTTAAAGGATGCAATCAAATATTTATGGCAACACCCCTCCGATGTTGGGGGCGAAAAATCTTACAAAGACTGACGAATACGATACGGATGTACTGGTCTACGGTGTACCGTGGGAGGGGGCCTGTACTTGGGGAGACTACACAGGGTGCGAACTGGGCCCGAAACAGATCAGATTGTCCTCTGCGCGGTACAGCACTTACTTGCCCGAGCTGAATCATATCAATGTGGAAGACCATTTGAGCCTTGGGGATGTTGGCGATGTCAGCGTCATACCGCATGATGTGCCGGGCACCATGGACCGCATTGAAGCATTCGCCGAAAACCTGTGGCGCTCAGGTAAGTTCCTGGTAGGTCTCGGTGGCGACCACGGCATCACATATCCTGTCGTCAAAGCCTTGACCAACACCGGCAAAAAGGTGGGGATCATCCATCTGGACTCCCACTATGATAATATGCCTCACTATGAAGGAGACAGGTTTGCCAGAAGTACGCCATTCATGCGCCTTTACGAGACCGACGGAGTCAGGAATGAGAGTCTTATACATGCAGGCATCAAGGGTCCGAGAAATAAACCGGAGACGGGAGCCTATGCTCAGGAAGCGGGAGCCGTGACGCTTTCGATCAATGACATCAAGGGGGCACATGACCTGAAAGCCTATGCGAATGAAATATATGATATGGCAGCACAAGAGGTGGATGTCGTCTATTTGACGATCTGCAGCGACGTGTTGGACTTTGCGTTCAACCCAGGAGGTCCCGTCGATGGCAATGGGCTCACATCCCATGAGCTGGTGACGATGATCTATGAATTCGGTAAACGGGGATTATGTGGAATGGATTTTGTCGAAGTGTACCCTCAGCAGGACGCGAACCAGAACTCAGCGCACTTTGTATCAACAGCGGTTTTATATGTGCTGGCGGGCCATGTACATGGTGGTCATGCTTGATAGATGAACGGGCGATGGGAGACTGTCTTCTGTATCCAAAGGGGTGGAAGCATTGAATGGACAGAAAATTATTGAAAAGCTGAAAGTGATAGGGCCAGGTGCAATCATCACGGCTTCGTTCATCGGACCAGGCACCGTGACGACAGCCACACGTGCAGGTGCAGGGTTTGGGTTCGCCCTCCTGTGGGCAGTGGTTTTTGCGATTCTGGCGACAATCGTACTGCAGGAGATGGTCGCAAGGATCGGTATGGTGACAGGTGAAGGGCTGGGGGAAAATATACGCGGGTTATTCGATAATGTCATATTGAAATTCGCTGCAGTCTGGCTGGTCATGATTGCAGTGTGCGTAGGATGTGCTGCATACATCAGCGGCGACCTGCTCGGCACTTCCCTCGGTGTCTCCTATTTATTTGGAATACCGGAGAACTACGTGGCGCCGATCATTGGAATCATCATACTCACTCTTGGGCTGAGCGGAAGCTACAAAATCATCGAAAAGGTGATGATTGGGCTAATCGTCCTGATGAGCATTACATTCATAACGACGATGATAGTATCAGCACCTGATGTCGGCGCGATATTCAAAGGGGCTTTCGTTCCCGGCATCCCTGATGGTTCGATTCTGATGATCATTGCGCTGATCGGCACGACGGTGGTACCGTATAATTTTTTCATACATGCCTCGACGGTCAGCGAAAAGTGGGACAGTGCAGATGGCTTGAATGAGTCCAGAATCGATACAATCCTCACCATCACCGTAGGTGGGTTCATCACTGCAGCAATACTTATTACTGCAGGTGCGCTGATTGAAGGTCAAGAAGTGACCAATGTCGTCGAATTGGCAGCGCCACTCGAGCCCTTGATGGGTGACCTTGCACCATTTTTCATAAGTGTCGGGCTATTTTCGGCAGGGTTATCCTCAGCAATCGCCTCACCGATGGGGGCAGCGGTGACGGTGAGCAGCTTCATGCACTGGAAGGGTGGTTTTGACAATAGGAAGTATAAGATTGTCTTTGCTTCTGTGATCAGTCTCGGCATCGTGACTTCAGCCATTGGTTTCGAACCTCTGGAAGTATTACTTTTCGCACAGGCATTGAACGGGCTTATACTTCCAATCATTGCCGTGCTGATTATGATCATCATCAATAAAAAAGCAGTGATGAAAAAGCATGTCAACGCCTTATGGCTGAATGTCGTTGGCTGGGCGGTAACGGCAGTGGTTTCTTTTCTTGGGCTCTACAGTCTGATTGATGCGGTTACTTCTTTGATGTAAGCGCATGGCTGTCACTGGAAGATGAAATTGCTTATAATGATGGTTAACACATTGAAAGGGTGAGAATATGAAAGTTAATGCGAAATGGACAGGCGGAATGGCCTACAATTCTAAAGGTGACAGTTCGGGCTATGATGTGACGATGGACGCCAGCAGCAGTGTCGGCGGTAATGACAGTGGTCCAAGGCCGATGGAAATGGTGCTGCATGGTGTAGCCGGCTGCATGGGCATCGATCTTAATGTCATCATGAGGCATAGCATGGATAAAGTGGAAAGCATTGATATAGATATCGAAGCTGAACGTGCAGACACTGAACCGAAGCGCTTCACCGATGTCGTAATCGTCGTCAGGATCAAAGGGGACGTCACTGAGAAGGTGGCGCAGCGTGCAGTAAAATTATCAGCGGATAAATACTGTTCCGCAATCAACTCATTGAATGCCACAATTTCTACCAAGCTTGAACTGAATGGAGAAATGAAATAAAAAGGAGGAGCGTCCAGACGCTCCTCCTTTTAACTTCCGTAAAACCCAGTATCTTCAAGGTTTTTGTGCTGGAGGATGATTTCTGTAATCTTGTCCTCCTGATCATATTTCAGCATGACATACTGCTCGTTTGAATCATCGGCATCATAGATCATCCAGAAGTCGGAAACCTCGTCACGCGTCGGCCAGCCGAATGTTTCAACGGCCTCCTGCTTTGTGAGGTTTTCCGGAAAGATGATGATGCCGTTGATTTTAAGTTCGCTTAAATCATCGGCCCCCTCCCTTTTTTCAGGGAAGTTGAAGGCGATATGATCATAGTGGTAATAGACACCATCAATGCTTTGACCGTTTCCAACCGGTTCTCCCAGTATGCGCGTCATATATTCGTAACTGGAGCGGAGTGAAATCGTTCTGTACTCATAATTGGCTGAGAACAAGTTTGAGACGAAGGCATCGCGCGTTACATCGATGGGTGTTACTTCTGTGGGTTCTTTTTCGCTGGCGACTTCTGTAGTCTCTTCTGTTGATTCTTCACTAGCAGATTCTCCGGTGTCCTCCGTAGCGCTCTGGTTTGAATCATCTGGAATGAACAAGCCTACACATGACGGGATGAACAGTGGAATGGCGAGTAGGACAATGATGAATTTCATTTAATCCCCCTCTTTTGTCACTTTTTTCTTGGGAAACGGCTTCTGACGTGCCTTTTTGCTCTTAGGTGGTTCTTTTGGTTTACTGAAATATGCTTCTGTACGCTCACGTAGCTTTCTTGGCATCATGACATAGATGAAATCTTCAGAAAGCATCTTCGTTTCTCCGTTAGGTGTAATCAACTCATCATTTCTTATGATGGCGATGACGAGGACATCAGTCGGCAAGTCCAAGTCTTTGATCTGCACGTTCTGATGGGCAGAATGCGAAGGGAGTTCAATCCCGTATATATCGTTCTGCGTCTGGCCTAAAGCCAGCAGTTCGACCGAATAGGCCGGAGCTTCCGCTTCCCCTTCGTCAAATCCCAGCCAGCGGGCTACTGGTGTGATGGTGCTCCCTTGCAGCAAGGCAGAGAACAAGACGATAAAGAAGACTACGTTGAAGACGAGGTATCCGCTCTCGATGTCACTGACTAGTGGATAAGTCGCTAAAACGATCGGCACAGAGCCACGCAGACCAGCCCACGAAATGAATATTTTCTCCTTGAGGTCGTACTTGCTCGCAATCAAAGTGAGGAAGACACCGATTGGCCTGGCGATGAATATGAGGATGAGTGCCATCAGGATCCCCTGGAATGTATAGTTGATCAATTCCCCAGGAAAGGCCAGCAGGCCGAGCATGATGAACATGACAATCTGCATCATCCACGCCAATCCTTCATTGAAGCGCAGTATGGAATGTTTATAGGTAAGGGGCCGATTCCCCATCAGTACCGCCATAACATACACAGAGAGCAATCCACTTGCACCGATGACTTCTGTAACACCGAAAGTCAGCATCGCAAATCCAAGGGAGAGCACCGGATAGAGTCCAGAAGCTTCGAGGTCGATCCGGTTGATGACGAAAACCGCAAGCCGGCCTATAATGATACCGGCTATGATGGCAACACCCATCTGCCAAAAGAAGGTAAGTAAGAGATATAAAACATTGCTCTCTCCTGGCATTTCGATGACCGATATGATGGTGACGGTAAGGAACACAGCCATCGGGTCGTTCGTTCCGGATTCCGCTTCAATCGTTGAAGATAGTTTTTCCTTGATGTTTTTACTGCCGAATACTGCAAATACTGCAGCAGCATCAGTCGAGCCGACGATGGACCCGAGCAGCATCGATGTCATGAAATCAAGGTCCAGGATCAGATAGGCAAACAGACCGAGTATGAAACTTGTCAGCAATACGCCGATGGTCGCAAGAAGTACCGCTGAACCAGCCACCTTTTTGATGGTCATGATATTGGTTTGGAGGCCACCTTCAAAAAGTATGACGACAAGTGCTATCATACCAATCAGTTGGGTGAGTTCCACATTATCGTAGTAGATGACCTGGTTCAGAAGTATACCTATGATTATGAAGAGTACAAGCGAGGGGACACCGAGTCTGGACGAAAAACGTGTCATCACAACGCCCAAGACCAGCAGTATGGCAATCAACAAGATCGGATAGTCTAGCTGGACATCCATCAAAAACCCCCTTTCACCTGATATTTGTATATATAATTATAATTGAGTACCAACTAAAATACTAGCGGAGGAACAGCTTATGCTGAAAATCGATCATCTGGAAACGATGCAGAGGAACTTCAGCCTTGATATTGAAAACGTCACATTTCATAGAGGTGTAAATATCATCCTAGGGCCTAACGGGGGTGGCAAAAGCACGCTTCTGAAGGGGATGCTCGGTTACGGTGGGAGCCATATTCTGAGCCGTGAGATCGCTTATCATGGTTCGGCCTTGGGGGACATCTCAGACATCATATCGTTCCTGCCGCAGGAGAATCCCCGCTTCAGAATACGCGTCGAAGAGTATCTGATCATGACTGCAGCTGCGGGGAAGGTCGCGGAGGAACGGGTGGCTGAAATCATCAGGCGTTTCCACATCGGCCACCTTCTAGGGCGTTCGATAGAGGAACTATCCGGCGGCGAATTCAAAAGGGTGCAATGCGCTCAAATCGCCCTCGAAGATAAGCCGATCATCATGATTGATGAAATAGAACAAGGACTTGATCTATTTCATCAGCACGAAATGATGAAGTGGCTGACGAGGGAAGGACAGAAAAAAATAGTCATCACCACCATGCATGAAGCACAGTTGGCGATGACTTATGGAGACACGATCACACTTCTTCAGGCAGGACGCGCGGAAGGTCCGCTGCCTGCAGCCCAGGTGACGAGCGGACAGCTCTCAAGGTGCTACAACATCAGATTGACTATGGAACGGCATAGAAACGCCGTATCCATCTATCACAGTCCACTATAGAATGGCACCCAATGCCCCTGAGTATTCACCATTGTGAATGATGTGGGCCCTTGCGTCCTTCAGCCCGGCGTAGCGATTGATGATATCTTTCATCACCGTGTTGTCGAGCAGGGTGGAGCCGATGAAGACGATATCATCCGTCTCGAAGCCTTCAGCGAGGCTTATTCCAATGGCTGTTACAGTTTCGGCAACAAGACCAATGACGGCTTGTACTTTATCGGCAGGCTGCAGTTTAGAAACTTCCCCGGAGAGGACATTACCGAAGTTGCTCGCGGTCAGATCACCTGGAATCGGTGTCGGGCGTCCAGCATAGATATGATGGACTTTAAGGTCGATTTCATCCCGGTTGCCTTGGGTGGCCAGATGGATGATTGAATCATAGTCGTGGACGCCGGCAAGCAGGGTGGATAGGCCGATCAGCGTGCCGCCGCCCACTCCAGATCCCGCTACCCTCTGTTGACCGGAGGGGCCGGCATAGTGAAAGCTAGTACCGGTGCCGACATTCAAGTAGATGAAATGTCCAAGGCGGACGTCCTGCTCCTTCATCAGTTTGAGCAGCCCACGGTATGTCGCTTCAAATTCGACCGATATGGCTTCATGATGCTTCAATTTTTCTGCCATATATGCAGACTTGCCGCCTGTCAGGTATATCAGATCATCTGTATGTTCTGCGTTCAATCGATCTATCAAAGCATCCACTTGGGCAGATGGCCACCTTTCGAAACTGCGTCCCTCGTCATCGATGTAGGCGACCTTGATCAGTGTGCCTCCTGCGTCTATTCCAATTTTCATAAAAGCCTCCAAAAAAAGAATGTCATTGGTTGTATTATACCAATGACATTCCAACTTAGTAACATTAAATTCAGGCTCTTGTGCGATCTTTGCGTTGACGGCGCTTCATCGAATCATTTGGTTCTCGTCTGAGTGATTTGGAGACTGCGATGATCATGGCGATGAGGACAAGTCCAAACGGCAGACCGGCCAGCAGTGAAGCGGCTTGTAGGCTTGTCAGGCCGCCAGCGATGATCAGGGTGACTGTAAGGAAACCAAGCAGTACTCCCCAGATGACTTTAAGGCGTGTACTTGGCGAATCCGTGTTCCCTGAGGTCATTCCCGCCACGATGAATGTTGCCGAGTCTGCTGATGTGACAAGGAATGTAAAAATCAGCAGTATTGCGAGGGCTGAGAACAATTCAGTCAGCGGCAGCTGATCGAACAATGCGAAAAGTGCTGCAGTATCATCTTCGAGTACGAGTGCTCCGATATTTGTTCCATTGAACAGATCAGAGTAGATCGCCGTACCACCCAGGGCACCGATCCAGAGGAAGGAAAGTATCGGTGGAATGATGAGGATTCCCATTACATACTCGCGTATGGAGCGCCCTTTGGAGACGCGGGCCACGAAGGAACCGATGAACGGACTCCAGGCGATGACCCACGCCCAGTAGAAGACCGTCCACTCCTGCACCCAGACTTCACCGGTATAAGGTTGCATGCGCAACGAATACCCGACATAGTTGGATAGGTAATCACCAAGCCCCACAACGATGCTCTCCATGATGAACGTGAAAGGACCAACAGCCATTATGAAGATGGTGATGACAGCGGCAAGCAGCATGTTAAGGTTGCTCAGCCATTTGATGCCGCGTTTCAGGCCGGTCGTCGTCGACAGTATGAAGAAGCCTGTCATCAGGGCAGTAAGTATGATTTGGGTCAACGGCCCCGATGGGATGCCGTAGGCTATGTTCAGCCCCCCGTCCATCTGCATGATGCCAAGGCCAACTGATGTCGCCATCCCTGTAACAGTGGCGACCACGGCAAGTATATCTATGGATTTCCTCAGCTTCTGGTTATAGTCATTGCCGAGTATCGGTTCGAGCGAGGTGGAGACCAGGCCGTCCTTCTTCTTGCGGTATTGGTTGTAGCCAATTGCAAGGCCGGCTACCCCAAATATGGACCATTGGGAAATCCCCCAGTGGAAGAATGAATAGCCCATGGCCATGCGCGCCGCCTCCACGGACTCAGTCTCTCCACCCGGAAAGGGTGAGATCATATAATGGCTCATCGGTTCCGCGACACCGAAGAACACGAGACCTACACCCAATCCGCCGGAAAACAGCATGCCGATCCATGAACGGAAAGAGAATTCAGGTTTCGAATTATCTCCCCCGAGCTTGATGCGGCCATATGGCGAGAGCGCCAGGAAAATCAGGAATAGAGCAAATCCAAATACTGCAATCATGAAGAACCAACTGAATAATCCGGCAATCCAGCCATAGACTGAGCTTGATGCAGCTTCGAACTTGCCAGGTATGATCGTTGCCACCAAGGCAGCAGCGATGATGATTGAAGCGGCGGTCCAGAACACCAACCCTAGGCTTGACCCTTTTTTTGGCTCCAGGTTCTTATCCGGTCGTTTCTCTTTTTCGAATTTGGAACTTTTCTTCGACTTATCCCCCTTTTTGGGATTACTGTCTAAATTGCCATTGTCCAAAATTTCTCCCCCTAAAATATCTTATTGTATACCGTTGTACCCCCGTTGTGTCGAGACTAAACACCATTAAAACATTGAATATCAAGCTGACTATTTTTATACTGGAAAGGGTATAATAGTTATCATAACAAAATGACATTACATGTCAAAAAGGGGTTTTGGATTATGGACGAGATAAGTATCCGGCCGTTTCAGGAGAATGATCGGGAGACTCTAGCGGCTTTCAGGTTGAGTGAACAGCAACAAGTATATTCCAGCTTGCCGACTGATGTGGTCGATGATGCTGTTGATGACCCTGATCGTGTACCTTGTGTGGTATTGAACGGGGAAGGAACGATCATCGGATTCTTCGTGCTTCATAAGCATTACCAGCATGAAGGTTACGACACACCACACGAAGTGGTCTATATAAGGTCGCTGTCGATTGATGAAAAGCTGCAGGGCCGCGGATATGGAACGCAGGTGGCGATGCGGCTGCCCATCTATATACAGGAGAACTTTTCGAATTTCGATCACCTTTACCTTGTCGTGGATGCTGAAAATACAGCAGCCTGGAACCTTTATGAACGAGCCGGGTTTACACATACGGCAACAAAGGAAGATGGTCCGATAGGAAAGGAACGTCTTTATTACCTGGATCTGGATAGCAAGTATGTACATAACATCAAACTAGGGAGAGATGACGCTGTACAGTTGCCGGCCATCAAAATCGATATAATCAGGAACCAGAAGGAGACCATCGGGGAGATAAAGGGCAAGGTCAATGGGGCGGAGCTTCGGATTACGCATCTGCATGTCAAGGCGGAGGAACGTGAACGCGGTGTTGCCTCAAGTGCGATGCGTCAAATTGCGACTTTCCTCAGACGCGATATGCCAGAAATCAAGCAACTGACCATTTTGACCGATGATGCAGCAGGGTGGCATAAATTGTTTGAAAAAGGCGGATTCGTCATGATGGAAGATGAAGGTGGACAGCAGAAATTCGTGAAGTATGTAAACTATTGAATAAGTGCTTGATTCATGTTCCAATTACATGTAAGATATCCTGTGATATTCGAGACTGGAAAGGATGAATGAGATGAGACTGGATGACTACTCCAAGCAGATGCTGGATGAAAACTCCTTTATCGAAATGGCACATATATACCTTGAAGATGTAGGGAAAGAAGTGAACTTGTATGATATTGTCGACAAGTTCAAGGAGTTGGGCGGATATTCAGATAAGGAGATTGAAAACCGTATTGTGCAATTTTACACGGATTTGAATACGGATGGCCGTTTTCTGAGTACAGGCGAAGGCTTGTGGGGACTTAGGGATTGGTACTCGGTAGATGACATATCCGATAAGATCGCACCAACAATCCACAAGATCGAGCTTGCCGTGGAGGATGAGCCGATTGATGGAGATGTCGAAGAAGATATCATTGACCAGGATAAGGAACTCGTCGAAGATGATACAGAGGACCTCGACTCCCCATTGTCAAAAAATGAAATTTCAGGCGAGGAGGAAGTCGACGAAACCATCGATGAAGATATAGAGTACGATGATACGGATGAACTTGAAGACTCCTACGAAGATAAACCCGATCTCTAGAAAAACAACTTCCAGTTGACATTCAGGTTAAAAGTGATATTATTTTTATTGGGCTCCCTGAAAAAGGGATTGTAAAGAACGGCTCCTTTTCACCAAGTGTGGAAGGGAGCTATTTTTATTTTTCACAGGAGGAAGTGCAATGACTAAATATATTTTTGTGACCGGCGGGGTTGTTTCTTCTCTGGGTAAAGGCATTACGGCAGCGTCGCTTGGAAGGCTTTTGAAAGATCGTGGCTTTTCGATCACAATACAGAAGTTCGATCCATATTTGAACGTAGATCCAGGGACCATGAGCCCATATCAGCACGGAGAAGTCTTCGTCACAGAGGACGGAGCAGAGACGGATTTGGATTTGGGGCACTATGAACGGTTCATCGACATCAATCTCCATAAATACTCAAACGTCACAGCGGGAAAAGTCTATTCTGAAGTGATACGCAAAGAACGCCGTGGGGATTATCTCGGCGGTACAGTCCAGGTGATTCCACACATCACCAATGAAATAAAATCCCGTCTGATCCAAGCGGGCGAAGAATCGAATGCGGATATCGTGATAACTGAAATCGGCGGTACGACCGGAGACATCGAATCACTGCCTTTCCTGGAGGCCATCAGACAGGTGAGGAGCGACCTTGGACGTGAGAATGTCATGTACATCCATTGTACATTGCTGCCATACATTAAAGCGGCGGGTGAAATGAAGACCAAACCGACCCAGCACAGCGTCAAGGAACTCAGAGGGCTCGGCATCCAGCCCGACATGATCGTCGTGCGCTCCGAACACGCCATGGGCGAAGATCTGCGCGATAAGATTGCACTCTTTTGTGATATTGATAAAGATAGCGTCATAGAAGCGAGAGATGAGTCAACGATCTATAATATAGTGATCAGGCTGCAGGAGCAGAAAATGGACTCACTCGTCATCGATAGGCTTAAGCTTGGTAAACATAAGGAAGCGGAACTGACAGACTGGAAGCACCTGCTCCAGAACCTGGAAAATATCGATAAGAAGGTGACCATCGGTCTTGTCGGTAAATATGTGACGCTTCAGGATGCATATTTATCGGTAGCGGAGTCGTTGAGGCATGCTGGCTATGAGCGTCAGGCCGACATCGACATCAAATGGATCAATTCAGAATTCCTGACACCGGAAAATCACGAAGCTGAGCTCGAAGGCGTCGACGGCATCCTGATACCAGGTGGTTTCGGTGAACGTGGTGTGGAAGGGAAAATATATGCACTCCAATATGCACGTGAGAACAACATCCCGCTTCTTGGCATATGTCTCGGCATGCAGCTTGCCACTGTGGAATTTGCACGCAATGTAGCTGGTCTTGAAGGTGCCCATTCAAGTGAACTGGATGAGGACACTGCGCATCCTGTCATCGATCTGATGCCGGACCAAAAAGATGTCGTGGACCTCGGAGGTACATTGAGGCTCGGCAGCTTCCCTTGTGAAATCAAAGAAGGCACTAAAGCGCGCAAGCTCTATGGCGTTTCGCATGTAGATGAGCGTCATCGCCACAGGTATGAGTTCAACAACAAATACAAGACGCAGCTTGAGGAGAAGGGCATGATATTCTCCGGTACTTCTCCAGACGGCAGGCTCGTTGAGATGATTGAACTTAAAGACCATCCATACTTTGTCGCCGTCCAGTTCCATCCTGAATTCCAATCCCGGCCGACACGGCCGCATCCCCTGTTCCAGGGGCTTATCAATGCATGTTTGGATTAACATGTTGAAGAGCCACGCAACCCTAATGGTTGCGTGGCTCTTTTTATATGCGGTAACGATAATCATTGTCATCATCCACATAAAATTCAAACAAACATGCTGACAGATCATGAAACCGGTCAGGGGGTGGGTATAATTGAAGTACAAGGATAATACTTAAGGAGTGGTCGAATGAACAAGCTCCAGTTGTACTTCACAGTCATTTCAGGTCTATTGATTGCTGCAGGATTCTACCTGGAACGTTTCACGGAAGTGTCATGGTATCCATTGATCTTTATCCTGTCATTTGTCATCGGGGGATGGTTCCAGGCTAAAGAAGGCGTGCAGCACACAGTGAGGGAGCGGAAGCTGAATGTTGAACTGCTCATGATTATTGCAGCGACCGGCGCATCCATTATAGGGTATTGGTTTGAAGGAGCGATCCTCATATTCATCTTCAGTGTCAGTGGGACACTTGAGGCTTATGCTGAGACCAAGACCCGTGATGCTGTTGGGTCATTGATCAAAATGAAGCCGAACACTGCCAAAAAACTGTCGGCAGACGGAGGATATGAAACAGTGGAAGTGGATTCGCTGGAAATAGGAGATGTAGTAGTCGTCATGCGGGGAGACGTCTTTCCGATAGACGGTATTGTTATAGAGGGCTCGACAGAAGTCGATGAGGCATCTCTGACGGGCGAGTCCATACTGGTTGATAAAAGTGTTGATGACACTGTGTTGACAGGTTCCATCAATGAAGGGGGCGTAGTATCTGTCAGGATGACGGTGGACAATGAGGAAACCATCTTCAATCGGATGATAGAACTGGTGAAGGAAAGCGAAAGTGTACCTTCGAAGCGCGCACAATTCATAGAACGGTTCGAAAACAGGTACGTTTGGATAGTGTTGATCACAACAGGTTTCATGCTATTTATGCCACATTACATTTTTGGATGGGGATGGAATGAGACCTTCTACCGTGCAATGGTGCTTCTGGTCGTCGCCTCGCCATGTGCAGTGGTGGCTTCCATTACGCCAGCTACCCTTTCAGCTATATCGACCAGTGCCAAAAAAGGTGTGTTGGTCAAGGGTGGGAGATACATGGAGCAGTTGAATGAAGTGGATTTCGTCCTGTTTGATAAAACAGGCACACTGACTAAGGGAGAACCCGCCATTACACATTTTGAAGTAGTGAAAGAATCCGAACGGTCACGCATAGCGGCGTTCATCTATGAACTTGAACGCTCCAGCAACCATCCGCTCGCAGTCAAGATCAAGAATCACTTTGAAGGCATGAAGCAAGAAGGTGTGACGGCAACAGATGTCCGTGATGTGGTAGGTAAAGGTGTAGAAGGTATGATTGGAGGAAGACATGTCCAAGTGTTCAAAGCACAGGATGATGATTTCATGGAGTCTTATAAATCACAGCTTTTGGATAGTGGGCATACTGTTACGATATATATCGAAGATGGCATAAAAAAAGCGCTCATCGCTCTTAAGGATGTAGAGCGGGAAGAGGCTTCAGATATAATCGGAACACTTAATAAGCTTGGCAAGGAGACGATTATGATCTCTGGTGACAACCAGAAGGCAGCAGAATCAATCGCGCATTCAATTGGTATAACTAAAGCGATAGGGGACCAGAGCCCTGAAGACAAGGTGAAGCACATAAATGCCTATAAGGAAAAAGGGATAGTGGTGATGGTGGGTGACGGCGTCAACGATGCGCCAGGCCTCAAACAAGCCGATATCGGAGTCGCCATGGGTAAAGGTACGGGAATTGCGTTAGAGACGGCAGACATCGTTTTGATGAATGAGCAGTTGAAGCGCATACCCGAGATGATGACTGCATCAGCTCGATTGAATCGCATAATCGCACAGAACCTGTTATTTTCAGTCGCTGTCATTACCATTCTGATCATTTCGAACTTCTTTCAGGCAATCAATCTGCCCCTAGGTGTCATCGGTCATGAAGGGAGCACCATCTTGGTCATCCTGAACGGCCTGAGGATGCTTTCAGATCAGGAGTTCAGTACGCTTCATTCGTCATTTCGTCCACAAGGATGAACAGGTGATCATACAGGTATAGGAATGCAGAAATATAAGGGTTAACAATTTTGTCGAAATCAGGTGTCGGAACCAGGGGACGCGGAGAGGATAAGTCGATATAATGGTGGAGTGAGTCCAGTATTTCTGCTTCATGCTTATTATAATTCGAGATGAGCACGAATTCCTTGTCCGCTTCTCCAAGCGCATTGGCCAACTGTTTGACGGGTTCATCAAACTGGTCTGCTATAACCAGGGTCCGGTCCGGGGCGTCCAAGGATTCGACCGTTTCGAATGGTTTGGCCTTCGGCAGGGAGAGTGCCCCTTCCAGAAGGTATGATTGGATGCCGGTGAAATCGTGGAAAGTGGCCAGCCGGACTTCCCCCTCGCTGCCGACAGCCTGGGCAATCAGGCGTGCCGCCATTTCGATTTCTTCTTCCTGGGCGTTTATATGATTATATATATTCGTCAGTTGAGTCTGTAGAATCTTATCCATAAGATCACTCCATTCATGGTAGTCAGTATTTCAATGGTACCAAATCATTACCCGAAATAAAATGTATTTGCTATAATCACAGTTATGCAATAAAGCAAACAATCTACAGGAGGAAAATTAGATGCCTTTAGTATCAATGACGGAAATGCTTAATAAAGCAAGAAAAGAAGGATACGCAGTCGGCCAGTATAACGTCAATAACCTGGAGTTCGCCCAAGCGATCCTAACAGCTTCACAAGAAGAGAATGCCCCGGTCATCCTGGGCGTTTCAGAAGGTGCGGCGAGATATATGAGCGGCATGACAACTGTCGTCAAAATGATTGAAGGGCTTATGCACGACCTTGATATCACAATCCCTGTGGCCATCCACTTGGATCATGGCTCGAGCTATGAAAAATGTGTCGAGGCGATTGGTGCTGGATTTACATCAGTCATGATAGATGCTTCGCATGGCCCATTTGAAGATAATGTCGCCACAACAAGGAAGGTCGTCGAGTATGCCCATGAAAGAGGCGTCTCCGTCGAAGCTGAGCTCGGTGTCGTTGGTGGCCAGGAAGATGATGTTATAGCGGACGGTGTGATCTATGCCGATCCTGCAGAGTGCCGCGAACTGGTTGAGAGGACAGGCATCGATTGTCTCGCACCTGCACTCGGTTCGGTACATGGTCCATATAAGGGGGAACCGAACCTTGGATTTGCGGAAATGGAAGAAATCGGCAACCAGTCCGATATCCCATTGGTGCTGCACGGTGGTACGGGCATTCCGACTAAAGACATCCAAAGATCAATCTCTCTTGGAACCGCTAAAATCAATGTCAATACCGACAACCAGATTGCGTCAGCACAGAAGGTCAGGGAAGTACTGGCCAATGATTCTGAAGTATACGATCCACGTAAATACCTCGGGCCTGCAAGGGAAGCAGTCAAAGAGACTGTACGCGGTAAAATCCGGGAATTCGGCACCTCAGGCCAAGCGTAACAGGCCATGAAAAGCCATCCACCAAGGATGGCTTTTATTTGATTATTGAAGCAGATACGTATACAGTTTGAGAAGATCTGGCAGCCATTGCCGACTGGGCATGACTGTTTTATAATGAATGAATAACCTAAATGGAGGTCCCTTAAGTTTATGAAATACTTTATCGATACAGCAAATATGGATGAAATCAAAGAGATACACGAATGGGGCGTATTGCGCGGTGTTACGACCAATCCATCGCTTGTGGCCAAGGAGAAGGACATATCCTTCCATGACCGTCTTGTGGAAATATGCGAATTGGTTCAAGGGCCGGTAAGCGGCGAAGTGATTGCGCTTGATGCAGCAGGCATGATTGAAGAAGGACGTGAACTCGCGAAGCTTCACGAGCATATCATCGTCAAAATTCCGATGACTGACGAAGGAATGAAAGCGGTGAATGTCCTGTCATCTGAAGGGATAAAAACAAATGTGACGCTTGTATTCAATACTGTCCAGGCACTTACGGCCGCCCATGCTGGCGCAACTTATGTGTCTCCATTCATCGGCAGGCTGGATGATATCGGTCTCGACGGCATGGATCTCATCGCGGACATCCGACACATCTTCACAATCCATGGAATAGGGACGGAAATAATCGCTGCCTCCATCAGAAATGAAGGCCATGTCCACGGTGCAGCGGCAGCAGGTGCAGATATTGCGACAATTCCTTATAAAGTATTGAAGAAACTCACAAGTCATCCACTGACTGACAAAGGCATCGACCAGTTCCTGAAAGACTGGAACAGCCAAAAGGGCCAGTAGGCATTCTAAATTAAGGAGAACGACTATGGTTAAAGAAGTGATAAAAGTCAGAGGGGGCAGGAAACTCTCCGGCGAAGTAGAGATCAGCGGGGCGAAAAATAGTGCGGTCGCCCTGATACCTGCGTCATTAATGGCGTCAGACGGCGAAGTGGTCCTGGAAGGTTTGCCGGAAATCTCCGATGTAAAGACATTGATGAGCCTCCTTAATGATCTGAACATCACCACGGAACTCGACGGGACAACATTGCGCATCAATGCTGAAAAAGCAGAAAATATGCCGTTGCCAAATACAAAAGTACAATCCCTAAGAGCATCCTATTATATGATGGGGGCGATGCTTGCGCGGTTCAAGAAATGTGTGATAGGACTCCCGGGAGGATGTCCGCTCGGTCCCAGACCGATCGACCAGCACATTAAAGGATTTGAAAAACTTGGTGCCAAAGTGAAGAATGAACATGGTGCCATGTACCTTGTCGCAGAAAAGCTGAAAGGTGCGAGAATATTCTTCGATATGGTTTCGGTGGGGGCGACAATCAACCTTATGATTGCTGCGAGTAGTGCAGAAGGTAAGACGGTGCTTGAGAATGTGGCTAAAGAACCGGAAGTCGTCGATGTAGCTTCGCTGCTCAATAATATGGGTGCTGATATCCGAGGTGCTGGAACGGACACCATCAAGATCCATGGGGTGGAATCACTCCATGGCACCACCCACAACATCATCCCAGACCGCATAGAAGCGGGTACCTATATGATTACAGCGGCAGCGACAGGAGAGAACTTCACGGTAAAAAACATCATCCCGACCCATATGGAGTCACTTACGGCGAAGCTCGAGGAGCTGGGGGTGCAGATTGAACTGGGAGATGATTGGGCGACCATCAGCAAACCTGAACATTACCGGCCGATTTCAGTTAAGACTCAAGTGTACCCAGGATTTGCGACTGATCTGCAACAGCCTCTAACCCCGATACTCTTTATGGCGGACGGGGTCAGCAAGATTACAGAAACGATTTATCCGGCCCGTTTCAGACATGTCGATGAACTGAGTCGTATGGATGCAAAAATAGAACAGAAAAGCGGCTCGGCACTGATTTTCCCATCAAGGTTAAACGGGGCTGACGTCTACGCAAGTGATCTTCGTGCTGGAGCGAGTCTTCTCATCTCAGGCCTGATCGCTGAGGGTGTGACAACGATCCATAATGTGAACCATATAGATCGTGGCTACACGGATATCGTCAAGAAACTGAAGGATTTAGGCGCTGACATCTGGCGCGAAGAGATAAAAGAAAACTGATTAAAGGCCCGGACAGTTGTCCGGGCCTTTAATCGGAATCGGAAAAGGAGGGCGAGCCGCATCGAACCTTTATCTTTGGCACCCTCTAGTGTAGAATATGTAAAGGTAATTCTCCCTGGAAAGCCCCTGTAGCACGCCCTCAATCAAAAACACCCAAACCATCTACTTAAAAATGAAAGTGACGTGAATATATGGCTGAAAGAGATGAAAATGGACTTAAGTATGAGTCCTTTGATGCCCTATACAAAAAAAACAATACAAAAGAACTGACAGTGCGCGCCAAAGAGCTTGGGCTCTCCAACTACAGCCGGCTGAACAAGAAAGAACTGGTCCTTGCCATCATGGAAGCCCAGATGGAGAAAGACGGCAACTATTATATGGAAGGGGTACTCGATGACATCCAACCGGATGGCTACGGTTTCCTGAGGACGGTCAACCTCTCCAAGGGGGAGAAGGACATATACATTTCTGCTTCCCAAATCCGCCGCTTCGAACTCAAAAAAGGCGATAAAGTCACAGGTAAAGTGCGCCGGCCGAAAGAGAACGAGAAATACTATGGATTGCTGCAGGTCGACTTCGTCAATGACCATAATGCAGAGCAGATAAAAAAACGCCCGCACTTCCAGGCACTTACACCGCTCTATCCCGATGAGCGCATGCATCTGGAAAACCGGCCTGAGGATCTATCGACGCGGATCATGGATCTTGTCACTCCGATCGGTTTCGGTCAGCGGGGGATGATCGTCGCCCCACCTAAGGCAGGTAAGACTTCCCTTCTTAAAGAGATCGCCAATGCGATCACCAAAAACCATCCTGAATCAAAATTATTCATCCTCCTCATCGGCGAACGGCCTGAGGAAGTGACGGATCTCGAGCGGTCTGTTGAAGATGCGGAAGTTGTGCATTCGACCTTCGACGAACCGCCTGAACACCATGTCAAAGTTGCTGAACTGCTTCTTGAACGTTCGAAACGGCTCGTGGAGATGGGCGAGGATGTAGTGGTGTTGATGGATTCCATCACACGGCTTGCGAGGGCGTATAACCTTGTGATCCCACCAAGTGGCCGCACGTTATCCGGTGGACTTGATCCGGCGAGCCTGCATCGACCGAAGCATTTCTTCGGTGCGGCAAGAAATATAGAAGCCGGAGGCAGCCTGACCATCCTGGCTACAGCACTGGTGGATACAGGCAGCCGCATGGATGATGTAATCTATGAAGAGTTCAAAGGAACCGGCAATATGGAACTGCATCTGGACCGCAACATGAGCGAACGGAGGATCTATCCGGCAATCGATATCCGGCGCTCGAGCACCCGTAAAGAAGAACTGCTTCTCGATAAGGGGCAGCTCGAAGTATTATGGCAGCTCCGGAACTTGTTCACGGACTCCCCGGACTTCACCGAAAGGTTCTTGAAGATATTGAAACAGACCAAGACAAACGAGGAATTTTTCGATGTGCTGCGCCAGCGGATGCTGTCTTCCCATTCGACCGGCCGCCCAGTCATCTGAATTGAACAGAACGGTTGATTCTTTCTATTCCAACGTGTATAATGCAAAAGTATCGAAGTGGGCAACCCACTAATAACTCTGTTCCAGATGGTTCAGGGCAAAGGAGCTGAAAAGGTAATGAAACAAGGAATTCACCCGGAATACCACAGAGTGACTGTAAAGTGCTCATGTGGCAACGATTTTGAAACAGGATCAGTTAACAGCGAGGACATTACAGTAGAGGTTTGTGCTGAATGTCATCCATTCTATACTGGACGTCAAAAATTCGCATCTGCGGATGGCCGTATTGAAAAGTTCAACAAAAAATTCGGTTTCAAAAGCGCAAACGAATAAGAGTATACAAACTGTATCGGGTTATATTCCGATACAGTTTTTTTATTTCCGAATATGATATAATTAACGAGATTAAAGAGACGAAAAGGTGAAAAATATATGTTTGATCAACTTGAAATAATTGAAAATCGCTATGAGATGCTGAATGAGCTGTTGAGCGACCCGGAAGTGGTCAGTGATTCAGATAAACTGAGAGAGTATTCGAAGGAGCAGAGCGATCTGCAGAAAACCGTCGAAGCATTCAGGGAGTATAAGCAACATAAGGAGACCATTGAAGAGTCACGGATGATGATGCAGGAGACGGATGACAAGGAAATGCTTGAAATGCTTAAGGAGGAGATTTCGGATTCCGAAAAGAAGATTCCTGAACTCGAAGACAGATTGAAGTTGCTCCTTATTCCAAAAGATCCAAATGACGACAAGAACGTCATCATCGAGATAAGGGGTGCAGCAGGAGGAGACGAAGCGCAGATTTTTGCAGGCAACCTGTTCAGGATGTATTCACGCTATGCAGAAGAAAACAACTGGAAGATAGAGGTCGTTGAGGCGAATGCCAGTGATCACGGTGGATACAAGGAGATCAGTTTCATGATCCAGGGGGATGCAGCATTCTCAAAACTCAAGTTCGAAAATGGCGCGCATCGCGTCCAGCGGGTGCCTGAGACTGAATCTGGTGGCAGAATCCACACTTCTACTGCAACTGTTGCTGTATTACCGGAAGTGGAAGATGTCGAAATAGATATCCGCAATGAAGACTTGAAAATAGATACTTATCGTTCAAGTGGTGCAGGGGGGCAGCACGTCAATACAACTGACTCAGCAGTGCGGATCACCCACCTTCCTACAGGAACGGTAGTGACTTCCCAAGACGAAAAATCACAGATCAAAAACCGTGAACGAGCCATGAAAGTTCTCAAGGCACGTGTATACGACATGATGCAACGCGAAGCGGAAGCAGAGTATGCAGAAAAACGGAAGAGTGCAGTCGGTACCGGAGACCGTTCTGAAAGGATACGCACATACAACTATCCACAAAACAGGGTCACAGACCACAGAATAGGACTGACGATCCAGAAGCTTGATCAGATTATAGAAGGTAAGCTGGATGAAATCATCGAAGCGCTCACAATCGAAGAACAGACGAGCAAACTGGAAGAATTGAACAATGCCTCCCTATAGTTATCGGGATATGGTGAGGGAAGCAGAAGCTTCTCTTATCGCGCATGGTAAAGAACCACGCATAGCCGTTCTTCTGCTAGAGGATCTGCTTTCGATGGACACGACGAGTCGACTTGTGGACGGCCATCTCGAAGTGCCGGATGCAGCGCGGGAACTATATCAGCGAGCGTTGGAGAGGGTGGAGCAAGGGGAACCGCACCAATATGTCTCGGGGACGGCATGGTTCTACGGCGAGGCGTTCAAAGTGAATGCCCATACGCTGATACCGCGCAATGAAACCGAAGAGCTTGTGGCCCTGGTGCTCGACAAAGAGAAGGATGATGGGCGCACGATAGTGGATATCGGTTCAGGCACAGGCGCAATCGGAATCACTCTGGGCAAGGCTTGGAAAAAGAATGAAGTGATTTTAACTGATCTATCGGGCGAAGCCCTGCACGTGGCTGCAGAGAATGCCGAAAGACACGGGGTTAGTCCGCAGATGTTGTCAGGGGACCTCTTTGCTCCACTCATCGAATGCGATATCAAAGTGGATGCCATCGTCTCAAACCCCCCGTACATCAGTCGATCAGAGCAAAGATATATGGACGACTCAGTAATTCTACACGAACCGGAATTGGCACTCTATGCTGAGGACGACGGACTCGGGCTGTATAAAAAAATGATCCGACAGCTGGCCAGTGTTTTGAAACGGGGCGGGCGCGTCTATTTCGAAATCGGCTGGCAGCAGGCTGAAGCTTTGAGTCGCTATGTAACGGAATGTTGGCCGGATGCGCAGCCTGAAATTATAAAAGACATAAACGGAAACGACAGAATACTTCACTTCAGGTGGGAGGGGTAGTATGGACACAAAAATATGGGAAATTGAAACGGGTCAACTGGATACAGTTGAAACTTCTGAAAAGATGGATGAAATAAAGACCGCATTCGAGTATGGGGAAGTGATCGGAATTCCCACAGAAACGGTCTATGGTCTGGCGGGTGATGCACGAAATCCTGAGGCGATACAGAAAATATTTGCGGCTAAAAACCGCCCCGGTGACAATCCTCTTATAGTACATATATATGATGTGGCACAATTATCCGAATTCACTGAGCCGCTTGATATCAAAGTGGAAACATTGATGGAACATTTTTGGCCAGGGCCGATTTCGTTCATTCTGCCGTTGAAGGGGAATATGCTTGCAAGTAATGCGGTGGCAGAACTGGACTCGGTGGCAGTCAGGATGCCAAGCCATCCGGTCGGTCGTGCATTACTTCGTGAAGTCGGTTTTCCTTTGGCTGCCCCAAGTGCGAACTTAAGCGGAAAACCTTCTCCTACAGATTACAGTCATGTTATCGACGACTTGAACGGCAAAGTTTACGGGGTAGTCGCAAGTGAACCGGCCACCTACGGATTGGAAAGTACGGTGCTCGATTGCACCAGGTTCCCTTATCGCATCGCACGGCCCGGAAGCATCACCCAGAATGATTTGGAAGGCGTGTTGGAGGAAGTGGTGGGCCGGCATGAATCGGCCGGCAACCAGCCGATTGCACCAGGTATGAAGTATAAGCACTATGCGCCTCACCAGCCGCTTGTGGTCATCGAAGGTGGGCTTCGCAACAATACACATCTACAGATTGAAGAAGGACAAAAAATGGGTGTCATTGCGCCAGAAACAACGAGGGAATATGTGCCCGAAGGCGCGGAGTTCATCAGTCTATGTTCTACGGAACAGGCCTATCGGGAAGCCGCACGCAACCTGTACGCAGCATTAAGGAAGATGGATAAATCCGATGTGGACATCATATATATTCAAGGCTTCCCGAAAAATCCCGAGACAGAAGCATTGATGAACCGCATTTATAAAGCGACTGGCAATGAAATAATCAAGGGAGAATCGTCATGAGGATAATTTTTGTCTGTACCGGCAACACTTGCAGGAGTCCGATGGCAGAAAGTTATGCAAAGGCCAGATTCAAGGACAAGGATATTGTTTTTGAATCGAGGGGACTGATGGGTGGTGCTACAGCCATCAATGATCGCTCAGCAGCAATCATCGACCGTGAAAACTTGGAGCGCCCATCTGACCCCAGTCAATTGACGGCGGCAGATACCGCCGATTCATTGTTGCTTGTCATGACAGCCAGCCATAAAGATGTAGTGGCTAAACAATTTCCAGAAGCAGATGTGCGGATGATTAGCGAATATGCTGGGGAAGGGATAGAAGACGTCATGGACCCTTACGGCGGTACGATGGATGATTATGAGGACACTTTTGTACAACTTAAAAAATTCATTGATGAATTTGACTTGTGATTTGCTTATGAAGCCTTTTCTCTGTAAGCTTTTATTATATAATGTAAACGAGGTGAACCGTATATGAAAGTGATTATTGCTTCAGACCATGGCGGTTTCAATCTGAAACAGTCAATTGTTGCGAAACTTCGTGAAAATAACGTTGATTTTACGGATTTCGGTCCCGATTCCGACGCTTCTGTGGACTATCCGGACTTTGCACGACCTGTTGCAGAGAAAGTGGCCGCTGGTGAATACGACCGTGGCATCCTGATCTGCGGGACTGGTATCGGCATGAGCATAAGTGCAAACAAAGTCAAAGGCATTCGCTGTGCTCTGGTCCACGACACATTTTCCGCCCGTGCCACCCGAGCCCATAACAATTCCAATATTCTGGCGATGGGAGAACGTGTCATCGGTCCCGGCCTTGCAGATGATATCGTAGATGTCTGGCTGGCGACAGAATATGAAGGAGGTAGACATGAACGAAGAGTTTGCAAGATTGAAGAATGACCTGGACGCATTGGTTTCACAACTTGAAGCTGTGGACTTTTTCAGAGCAGGGGAAGATGTGTTGATTGGTTGTTCAACATCAGAGGTGATGGGTCACCGCATCGGAGAAAATAGCTCAGAGGAAGTGGCTGCATTGATATTTGATGTGTTCAGCGAAAAGGCTGGACAACACAATGTCAATCTTATGTTCCAGGGCTGCGAACACATCAACCGTGCAATTACCATGGAAAGGCACGTCGCCGAAAACAGACGTTACCCGGCTGTCAGTGTCGTGCCTCACCGCTCGGCAGGAGGCAGTCTGAGTGAATATGCCTACCATCACTTCGACTCCCCGGCGGTTACTGAACATGTGGCAGCAGATCGGGGCATTGATATCGGCCAGACCCTGATTGGAATGCATATCAAGCCTGTAGCCGTTCCGCTCAGGGTGGAACAAAAGACGATAGGACAGGCTAACATCACAATCGCCTACTCAAGACCTAAGCTTATTGGAGGTCCACGCGCGCACTATTAACCTAATTATTAAGGAGAGAGAACATGTCACTTATCGAGTCTCAAGATCTTAAACTTTTTGAAGCAATGGAAGATGAGCATAACCGTCAAAAGAATAATATTGAACTGATTGCCTCTGAGAATTTTGTGTCAGAAGCGGTAATGGAAGCACAAGGTTCAATACTCACCAATAAATATGCAGAAGGCTACCCCCACAAACGATATTATGGCGGGTGTGAATATGTGGATATCGTAGAAGATCTGGCTCGTGAACGTGCGAAGGAACTGTTTGGTGCTGAGCATGCAAACGTACAGCCCCATTCAGGTTCACAAGCGAACATGGCTGTCTATATGTCTGTTCTAAAACCAGGGGATACTGTGCTTGGCATGAACTTGAATCATGGGGGTCATCTTACGCACGGCAGCCCTGTGAACTTCAGTGGTAAGCTCTTCAACTTTGAGGAGTACGGTGTGGTAAAAGATGGAGAAGTTTTGGATTACGATGAAGTGCTGGAAAAAGCCAGAGAGCATGAGCCTAAAATGATCGTGGCTGGAGCGAGTGCCTATGCACAAGAAATCGACTTCAAGAAATTCCGTGAGATAGCTGACGAAGTAGGTGCTTATCTGATGGTCGATATGGCACATATCGCCGGGCTTGTCGCAGCTGGACTCCATCAAAACCCGGTGCCATATGCTGATTTTGTCACTTCGACGACCCATAAGACGTTGAGAGGACCGCGTGGTGGCCTCATACTCACTACAAGCGAACATGCCAAAAAAGTTGATAAATTGATTTTCCCAGGCATCCAGGGAGGGCCACTCATGCACATCATCGCTGCTAAAGCAGTAGCTTTTGGTGAGGCGTTGAACCCTGGTTTCAAGGAATATCAAGATCAGGTGCTGAAGAACGCAAAAGCATTGGCTGCCAGACTGGCTGATGGCGGATTGCGCATCGTTGGCGGCAAAACGGATAATCACCTTGTACTTGTCGATGTCAAAAGCTTTGGTCTTACTGGTAAGCAAGCAGAAGAAGCGCTTGACGAGATCGGCATTACATGCAATAAGAACACCATTCCGTTCGATGAGGAGTCCCCGTTCGTTACAAGCGGCATCCGTTTGGGTACACCAGCGATGACGACACGTGGGTTCAAGGAAGCGGAGATGGAAAAAGTGGCGGATATCATCGTAGAAGCGTTGACAGCGGTCAAAGAAGGCCAGCAGTTCGAGGAGCTCAGGGAAAGAGTGACCGGACTTACTGATGGTTTCCCACTGCATAAGTAAATCCAAACTGCCGGAGCAAAACATTGTTCCGGCACAATTGAGAAAAAAAGGAGGAAAAATATGTCTAAAGTACAAGTAATGGAGCATCCATTAATCCAGCATAAGATGGGGTACATCAGAGATAAAAACACATCCACTAAAGAGTTCAGAGAACTGGTGGATGAGGTCGGTATGCTGATGGCATATGAAGTGACCCGGGATCTTTCTCTTCAAGACGTTGAAGTGGAAACGCCAGTCACACGGACTACAGAGAAGCGGTTGAGTGGAAAAAAACTCGGTATTGTACCAATTCTCCGCGCGGGTCTTGGAATGCAGCAGGGGATATTGAAGTTGATCCCATCTGCGAGAGTGGGCCATGTCGGCCTATATCGAGATCCGGAGACGTTGGAAGCGATAGAATATTATGCGAAATTCCCTGGTGATATTGAAGAACGGGACATCTTCGTAATCGATCCGATGCTCGCAACAGGGGCTTCTGCAGTTGAAGCGATTACAGCAGTTAAAAAGCGCGGCGCGACCAAAATTCGGTTCATCTGCCTGGTGGCCGCTCCTGAAGGTGTGGATGTTTTGAAAGAAGCACACCCGGATGTGGACATCTACATTGCAGCGCTTGATGAAAAGCTCAACGATGCAAGCTACATCGTACCGGGACTTGGAGATGCCGGGGACCGGCTGTTCGGTACAAAATAAAGAAAACAGATCATGAGGAGAAAGAGCATGAAGAAAATTATGACGGTTTTCGGCACGCGGCCGGAAGCAATCAAAATGGCCCCTCTTGTATTGGCGCTTAAAGATGATCCTGAACTGGAACCGATAGTCGTCGTTACAGCACAGCACAGAGAAATGCTTGACCAAGTGCTGTCGATCTTCGGCATTACACCTGACTATGATTTGAATATCATGAAACAGGGGCAGACACTCTCTGAGGTGACAGGCCGTGTCATTACAGGGCTTGAATCAATCATTAAAGAAGCAGAACCAGATATGATGCTCATTCATGGGGATACGACGACGACATTCGCAGGAAGTCTGGCTGCGTTCTACAGTAAGGTGGATATTGGGCACGTTGAAGCGGGCCTCAGGACCCACAATAAATATTCGCCTTTCCCGGAAGAAATGAACCGACAGATGACAGGTGTCCTTGCAGACCTTCATTTTTCACCAACAGAAACGTCAAAAAACAATCTGCTTGAGGAAAATAAAAAGCCAGAAACGATTTCAGTCACTGGCAACACCGCTATAGATGCGCTGAGGACGACTGTTGACGCCTCATACCAGAGCGACATCATCAGCAAGCACAAAGACAAAAAGGTCATCCTGCTCACTGCGCATAGGAGAGAAAACATCGGTACACCGATGGAGAATATCTTCAGTGCAGTCAGGGACATCGTAGAGACGTTTGAAGATGTTACAGTGGTATATCCAATGCATAAAAATCCTAAGGTGAGGACCATAGCAGATAAGTACCTCTCAGGCCATGATCGTATTGAACTGATTGAACCGCTGGACGTGGTCGATTTCCATAACTTTGCAGCAAACAGTCATATCATACTGACGGATTCTGGAGGCGTTCAGGAAGAGGCGCCATCACTACAAAAACCAGTGTTGGTGTTGCGTGATACCACAGAGCGTCCCGAAGGCATAGAAGCAGGGACTCTAAAGCTGGCTGGTACGGAAAAGGAAGACGTCTACAGACTGGTCAATGAGCTTCTTACGGATGAGGAAGTGTACAAAAAGATGGCTCAGGCCAACAATCCGTATGGGGACGGTCGGGCTTCTTTAAGAATCTGCGAAAACATCAAGTACTACTACGGCATCCTCAATGAAAAACCAGAGAGTTTCAAAGCATGACCAATTATGTCTATAATATGTCAGAATCAAACTGAAATTAAATTAATATGTCCATAATATTGACATAAAAAAAGCACTCCTATATCATTACAAGAGTAATGTAACGGTTTACAACGAAAGCCGTATAATACACTAGGAGACAGTGTTAAATTGCCATTTCTGAGACGATTTTCCCACCACTTTTTAAGGTTTCTGCTTTTCCCCCTTGTCATTAGCTTACTCATCTACCTGTTTACATCATCAACTTTTGCAGCAGGGTTCGCCCTAGGCACCCTTGCGTCCATATTGATGTTGTTCAATTGGTATTACAACCTTGATAGGGCTTATGGGGCAGTAGATGGAAAAATCAGGACTGGGACGGCGGCAAGACTTGCCATTGTAATTGTTACATGCTTATTCTGGGTGCGTTTCCCGGATATATTCAGCATTTTCGGTATAGGGTCGGGGCTCATGCTCAGCTATGTCATGATCCTGTTTCGTACTGTTAAAGAATTGACGGAGTGAAAGAGGTGAAAAAATGGAGCACGGAAATCCAATATGGACTATAGATGTTTTGGGTCTTCCAATTATATTCAACCTGTCTACAGTATTGATGATAGTAATTTCATCGCTCATTGTATTTCTAATCGCTTTCTTTATGACGAGAAATCTGGCAGTGAGACCGACTGGAAAGAGTCAGGTACTTATGGAAGTACTGATGAACTTCGTTAAAGGTATCATCTCGGGCAACATGGCCTGGAAACAAGGAGGAAGATTCCACTTCCTTGCCCTGACATTGATTTTATACATATTTGTATCAAATATGGTTGGGTTGCCTTTTGCCTTTGTTGCGCCGGATGCCGATCAGACACTGTGGTGGAAGTCACCGACTGCGGATCCAGCAGTAACTTTGACTTTGGCTAGTGTGATGATAGTCATGACGCATTACTACGGTATAAAGATGCGTGGCACGAAAGCATACATCAAATCTTACGTAGAACCGGTGTGGTTCATGGCACCGTTTAAATTCATCGAAGAATTCACATACAATCTGACACTTGGCTTGCGTCTTTACGGTAACATCTATGCAGGTGAAATATTGCTTGCACTCCTAGTCATGGTAATGACTTCAGGCGCTATAGGATTCATCGGCGGATTCATTCCAATGATGATCTGGCAAGGATTCTCAATCTACATTGGTGCAATCCAGGCATTTATATTCGTTATGTTATCAATGGTCTATCTTTCCCATAAGGTGAACGAGGATCATTAATATAAAAATTAAATTTTACTTTCAAAATATTTTAGGAGGAACTATTTCTTATGATGAATCTACTCGCAGTAGGTATCGCTGCTGGTCTTGCAGCACTTGGCGCAAGTATCGGTATCGGCCTTATCGTTTCTAAAACAGTTGAAGGGGTCTCCCGCCAGCCGGAAGCCCGTGGCCCACTCATGACAATCATGTTCATCGGTATCGGTGTTGTTGAGGCCGTTCCGATCATCGCAATTGTTATCTCATTCATGCTCATGTTCATGTTCTAAGAACCGTTACATCTGGCGAAGTCTTCTTTTAAGATTTCGCCGTCTTATTATGTAGATTGTAAAATAGATTGAAACTCTCGCGAAAGGAGTGTACATAAGTGGAATTTCTTATTTTAGGGGCTACGGAGACGATCCCATCAGCAATTGGGAGCAGTTTGGTACAGCTTGTAACTTTCCTCGTACTTCTTGGCGCACTTTCATACTTTGTCTGGAAGCCGTTGAAGAAAGTGATGGATGAACGGGAGCAGCTGATCCATTCGGAGATAGATGAGGCTGAACAGCGCAGAATGGATGCTGTCAAACTCAAAGAAGAAAATGAAGCTGTGCTCAGAGAGACACAGACTGAGATTTCAGCAATGATGGATAATGCTAAAAACCAGGCCAAAAAAGAGCAGGAAGCAATTATCCACGATGCGAATACGCGTGCGAATCAGATGATGGAGACAGCTAAGGCGGATATTGAGAGAGAAAAAGAAAAAGCAATCCGCGACATCAATGATCAGGTCGGCGAAATTTCCGTCCTGATTGCAGAGAAGATGATTGCTAAAGAAATCAATCAAGATGATCAAAAAGATCTGGTTGAAAGATACCTTCAGGAAGCAGGGGGTAAATAATGTCCAGCTCAGCACAGAAATACTCTGAGGCGCTGTTCAGTGCAGTCGAAGAATCGGGACAGCTTGAAGCAGCCCGCAGGGATTTTGATGAAGTGATGAAAGCTTTCAAGAGCACTCCTTTATTCATGAAGTTCGCGGAAAACCCGCGCATCCCGAGGAATAAGAAAAGGGAAGTCCTTAAAGAAGCATTCAATGATGTTGTCGAACCTTTGCGCAACGCATTGCTCATTCTCTCGGATCGCAATAAATTAACTGAAGTGGCATCTGTCTACAATTCCTTCATCGATAGATATAACCGTCATCATAATCAGGAGAATGTTGTGATCGAGTCCGTCTACCCACTCTCTTCAGAAGAGATAGAAAGCATTGGAAAAGTCTTTGTCAAAAGAACAGGTCTTTCTAAACTGCTTATCGAAAATGAAGTGAATGAAGAACTGATCGGCGGAATACGGGTGTTCATCGGAACAAAAGTATATGATGGCTCATTGAATACTAAACTGTCGGATTTGAGAAGCAAATTAAGAGAAAGTACTAATAGCTAATTAAGGAGTGACAATTGATGGCAATTAAAGCTGATGAAATAAGCGCTCTCCTGAAAAGTCAGATCGAAAACTATGAAGCAGATATGAAAGTAACAGATGTTGGTACAGTCATCCAAGTTGGTGACGGTATCGCACTTGCTCATGGTCTTAACGATGCAATGGCTGGAGAACTGCTTGAATTTCCAAGTGGTGTTCTGGGGCTTGCCCAGAACCTAGAAGAAAACAATATTGGTATCGTAATCCTCGGACCATATGACGATATCAAAGAAGGCGACGAAGTGAAGCGCACAGGCCGCATCATGGAAGTCCCTGTAGGTGAGGAACTCATCGGACGGGTGGTCAACCCACTCGGCCAGGCTATCGATGGCAAAGGACCAATCGGCGCGACTAAGACTAGGCCGATCGAAAGTCCTGCGACAGGCGTGATGGCGCGTAAATCAGTTGATGAACCTCTACAGACGGGAATTAAAGCGATTGATGCACTTGTCCCAATCGGCCGCGGCCAGCGTGAGCTGATCATCGGTGACCGTCAAACAGGTAAAACTACTGTGGCAATCGATACAATCCTGAACCAGAAGGATCAGGATATGATTTGTGTCTATGTAGCAATCGGCCAAAAGGAATCTACAGTAAGATCTACTGTCGAAACGCTCCGTCAAAACGGTGCACTCGACTATACGATTGTAGTAACGGCTGGTGCTTCCATGCCAGCTCCGCTTCTTTACATTGCGCCATATGCTGGTGTATCCATGGCGGAGGAATTCATGTTTAACGGCAAGCACGTCCTCATCGTATATGATGACCTGACTAAACAGGCGGCGGCTTATCGTGAACTGTCATTGCTTCTGAAACGTCCACCAGGCCGTGAAGCCTACCCAGGTGACGTATTCTATCTGCACAGTCGTCTGCTCGAACGTGCGGCGAAACTCAACGATGAATTGGGTGGTGGATCGATTACGGCATTGCCGTTCATCGAGACGCAAGCAGGGGATATCAGTGCGTTCGTCCCTACGAACGTTATATCCATTACAGACGGACAGATCTTCCTGCAGTCAGACCTATTCTTCTCAGGTGTAAGACCAGCTATCAACGCCGGTCTATCAGTATCCCGTGTTGGTGGTTCTGCACAGATTAAAGCAATGAAGAAAGTTGCGGGGACATTGAGGCTCGACCTCGCTGCATTCCGTGAACTGGAAGCATTTGCCCAATTCGGTTCGGATCTTGACGAAGCGACTGCTGCAAAGCTCGAACGTGGTAAACGTACTGTTGAAGTACTCAAGCAGGGTGAAAACAACCCACTGCCTGTAGAGCGCCAAGTCGCCATACTCTATGCACTTGTCAACGGTCATCTGGATGAGATTCCTGTTGAAGATATTACAAGGTTTGAAGACGAGTTCCTCAACTGGCTCGATTCAAACGAACCGGAATTGCTGAAAGGCATAAAAGAAACAAAACAGCTTCCGGATGATGAAGCATATAAATCAGCAATCAACAGCTTCAAAAAGCTGTTCAACTCTTCCAATTAAGAATTGTGAATATAGAATAAGGTGGTGAATTCATGGCTTCACTAAGAGAAATAAAAGGTCGTATAGGATCAACCAAAAAAATGAGCCAGATCACTAGCGCCATGCACATGGTGTCCAACTCTAAATTGAGGCGGGCCGAGGAGAACACGAAGAAGTTCCAACCTTATATGGATAAGATACAAGAAGCTGTCCAGGCCATTGCTTCAGGCGACAATACAAGTTCCCACCCTATGCTCAGGGAGCGTCCGGTCAAGCGTACCGGCTATGTCATCATTACGTCAGACAGCGGTCTTGCGGGTCCATATAATGCGAACATCATGAAAGAAATCACTAGGCTGATCAGTGAGCGTCATAATGACAACCCGGAATCCTATGATCTCTTCGTAATTGGAAGAATGGGCTACGAATTCCTTGAGAATCAGGGCTACAGCATTACAAATCACCGCATTGGACTTGAGGATCAGCCTGACTTCAGCAGTGTCAAAGAAATTGCACAACAATCGGTTGCACAATTTGCGAATGAAGACGTTGATGAACTCTACATCATCTACAATAAATTCATTAATGTGCTTGAGCAGAAAGTCGACACAAGACAACTGCTGCCTTTGTCCGAGAGTGCGGTTATGGCCAATGAAACACAGGCGTCCAACCTCTCAACATACGAATTTGAACCGGATAAGGAGTCCATACTCGAGACAATCCTGCCACAATATGCAGAAAGTCTGGTTTACGGCGCACTCCTCGATGCAAAAGCGAGTGAGCATGCGGCGCGTATGACGGCGATGAAGGCTGCAACGGATAATGCGAAGGAACTGGTTGATGATCTGTCACTGCAGTATAACCGTGCCAGACAGGCTGCGATCACTCAAGAAATCACAGAAATAGTCGGCGGTGCATCAGCACTTGAATAAAGAAAGACTAGGAGGAAATCGAATGACTTTAGGTCAAGTGGTTCAAGTCATGGGACCTGTGGTTGATGTGCGTTTCAATGAAGGCGAGTTGCCGGAATTGAATAACGCATTGTACATCACTCATGAAAAAGGAAATGAAGAAGAAACGATCGCCCTGGAAGTTGCCCTCCATCTCGGAGACAATGTCGTCCGGACGATTGCGATGAGTTCCACAGATGGACTGCAGCGTGGAACTGAAGTTAAAGATACAGGCAGCCCCATCTCAGTACCGGTCGGTCAGCTGACGCTGGGCAGAGTGTTTAACGTGCTCGGCGAACATATCGATCTTGGGGAAGCTGTACCGGCTTCTGAAAGAAGAGACCCGATACACCGTCAGGCTCCAAAGTTCGAAAATCTCTCCACTAATGTAGAAATTTTGGAAACAGGAATCAAAGTAGTAGATTTACTGGCTCCTTATACTAAAGGTGGTAAGATTGGACTGTTTGGAGGCGCGGGAGTTGGTAAAACTGTTCTGATCCAGGAACTGATCAACAACATCGCCCAGGAGCATGGAGGTATCTCTGTGTTCGCAGGTGTCGGAGAGCGGACTCGTGAAGGTAATGACCTTTACTATGAAATGAGCGACTCCGGTGTTATCGCGAAAACTGCGATGGTGTTCGGCCAGATGAACGAACCGCCAGGCGCGCGTATGCGTGTAGCCTTGTCGGGTCTTACTATGGCAGAATACTTCCGTGATGAGGAAGGTCAGGATGTACTGCTCTTCATCGACAACATCTTCCGCTTTACTCAAGCGGGCTCCGAAGTGTCTGCTTTGCTCGGACGTATGCCTTCAGCGGTTGGTTATCAGCCGACATTGGCAACTGAAATGGGACAATTGCAGGAGCGCATCACATCTACCAATGTAGGATCGGTGACGTCCATCCAAGCAGTATTCGTACCTGCGGATGACTATACTGACCCAGCACCAGCTCAAACATTTGCGCACTTGGATGCGACTACGAACCTTGAGCGTAAGCTTTCTGAGATGGGTATCTACCCGGCGGTCGATCCGCTGGCATCTACTTCCCGTGCGTTGACTCCAGCAGTAGTGGGCGAAGCGCACTATGAAGTAGCAAGGGATGTTCAGGCGACCATCCAAAAATACCGCGAACTTCAGGATATCATTGCGATTCTAGGTATGGATGAACTTTCCGAGGAAGATAAGCTTACTGTTTCCCGTGCACGTCGGATCCAGTTCTTCCTATCCCAGAACTTCCACGTAGCAGAACAGTTCACAGGCCAAAAAGGTTCATACGTGCCTGTAGAACAGACAGTCAACGACTTCAAGGAAATACTTGAAGGAAAATACGACCATATCCCGGAAGATGCATTCCGTCTTGTCGGCGGCATTTCCGATGTGCTGGATAAAGCACGCGAGATGGGTGTAGAAGTCTAAAATCGGGAGGGTTAGCAAATGAGTACAATTGCACTGGATGTAGTTACACCAAACGGCTCGGTTTTCAGTGAGGAAGACTGTGACATCATTATACTCCAGACTAAACAGGGTGAGCTCGGTGTCATGGCCGGCCACGTCCCGACGGTTGCTGCACTCAAGATTGGCAGTCTGCGTGCGAAGATAGGCGGCCAGTATGAATATATGGCTGTAACGGAAGGCTTTGTAGAAATCCGTTCTGAAAAAGTGACGGTTCTTGTGCAGGCGGGTGAGTTTGCTCAAGACATCGATACAGACCGTGCGATCGCTGCAAGAGATCGTGCCGAAGCACTCCTTCAGCAGTCACAGGATGAAAAAGTCGATAGATATCGTGCTGAACTTGCGTTGAATCGCGCAATCAATCGATTGGATGTATCAAAACATAAGTAAGGATTCTGCCCGGGCTCTGGCCCGGGCTTTTTTTAAGGGTGATTATAATGTTATTTTCCCAGCTAGCATTCATGCATATCGTATTGCACTTGTTGTGCGTAATCTTTGCCTTTTGGGTACTTGGCGCTCTGAACATAGATGGGTGGTTCAAAAAAGCGGAGACAGGCCGAATAAGATTGTTCTTTATATTATTGGCAGTTCTTTTAGGAAGTGGCTTGAGCAACTTTATAATGGACTTCTTCAGACTGGTCCAGGAAGCGGCACTGTTGTTTTGACATTTAATTTGCAAACGTGTTTATACATCTCTAAAATAGTGAATAGTATACGAAGTATTAAATGGTAAGTAAAATATGGAGTGAATAAAATGGATTCTATAATAGTAAAAGGTGGGAACAAGCTTTCAGGTTCTGTTGAAATTGAAGGTTCCAAAAATGCTGTACTGCCGGTCTTGACTGCTTCTTTGTTAGCAGAAGAGGGCGTATCGAGGCTACATAATGTTCCGGACTTATCTGATGTCGGAACTTTAGCCGCTTTGCTTCGCCACTTGGGGGCTGAAGTTGAAATGGAAGAAGGGGCCGTCTCGGTGGATGCCAGCGCAAAGCTTTCATGCGATGCGCCTTTCGACCTCGTAAGCAGGATGCGCGCGAGCATGCTTGTTATGGGCCCCCTGCTTGCACGTTACGGGTATTGTAATGTAGCAATGCCAGGAGGATGTGCCATTGGTTCAAGACCAGTGGAGCAGCATATTAAAGGCCTCGAGAAGATGGGGACTACTTTCCGTACTGTAGATGGTAGTTTCGAGGGACATGTCGATGGCCGTCTGAAAGGTGCCAAGATTCACTTGGATTTTCCAAGCGTTGGCGCAACCCAGAACCTTATAATGGCTGCAAGCCTGGCTGAGGGGATTACTGAGCTTGAAAATGCAGCTCAAGAACCTGAAATTGAAGATTTGGCCAATTATATTAATGAAATGGGCGGTAATGTAAAAGGCGCAGGTACTGCACATATTAAAATTGAAGGTGTCGAATCCCTAAAGGGAGTAGACCACACCGTCATTCCTGACAGGATTGAAGCAGGTACTTTTATGATTGCAGGGGCAATAACACGCAGTGAAATCACACTGAAAAACGTTGTACCCGAACATTTGAGTGCATTGATTTCCAAGCTTGAAGAAATAGGTGTACGGATAGAGGGTACGGAGGATGGTGTCAAAGTCATCCCGGCCGAGAACCTTAAGCCCATCCGGGTCAAGACGATGCCCCACCCTGGTTTTCCCACAGACATGCAAAGCCAGATGATGGCATTGCTTACGACCATCAACGGTACAAGCGTCATGACGGAGACGATATTCGAGAATCGTTTCATGCACGTCAATGAGTTCAGAAAGATGGATGCAGATATAGAAGTAGAAGAAAACCATGCATTCATCAAAGGTGGCGGCAAACTTACCGGGGGCCGTGTAAAAGCGACTGACCTCAGGGCCGCAGCTGCATTGATTCTTGCAGGTTTGGTAGCAGAAGGGTATACTGAAGTCACTGAATTGAATCATCTGGACCGTGGTTACGTAGATTTCCATGGCAAGTTGCAGAAGCTTGGAGCCGATATAGAGCGCACAGATGAGCAACGCACAAAAAGTGTGATAACTTCTAAATAAAGAGGTAGTGTTATGGCCGAAGAATCAAGAAAGCTGGTCCATCGCAGATTTCCGTTGATTGTTAGAATACTGCTTTATGTATATGTGGCAATTATCGTGTTCTTTGTGGGCCTTATGATCGGATATGGGATATTGAATAATCCGATGGAAGTATTTCGTCTGGAAACATGGGAACACATCATCAATATGACTAAGGAATGATACAATGCTGAGTTACGATCAGATAAAGGCGATAATTCCGCACCGCCCACCTTTTCTGCTGATAGATAAAGTCACTGAAGTAGAACCAGGTGTAAAGTGTACGGGGATCAAACAAGTTTCCGGTAATGAGCCATTCTTTCAAGGGCATTTTCCTGAGTATGCTGTAATGCCAGGTGTCCTGATTGTTGAATCATTGGCTCAGGTAGGTGCAGTCGCGCTCTTGCAGGAGGAACAGTTCCAAGGAAAGCTTGCCTTTTTTGCAGGCATAGATAGATGTAGGTTCAAAAAGCAGGTCAGACCTGGGGATACTCTGGAACTGACAGTTGAAATAACAAAAATAAAGGGTCCTATCGGCAAAGGGGAAGCAGTCGCTACAGTTGACGGGGAGATTGCCTGTAAATGTGAAATTACCTTTGCCATACAAGACCAAAAAACATCCGATGATTAATCATCGGATGTTTTTATTTCTTTTTTAGACTCCATGATGGATTTGAACTCATGGAGCAAGGTCTCTTCTTCATACCCTTCACTCAACAGATGGGTGAGTACATCTTCAGCATACGTTGGTCCTTGTACGATTATCTTGCCATTGAATATTAGGGATAGTGCCTGATCCAACTCATTCATTTCATTGAACGTTCCTCTGAATCTGGCCGGTTCGTTTGAATGTCTCGTAATCGTAACAAGAATTTCAACTTCCGTTCCAATCATCTCCTGGAGAATATCCTTAAAGTCGGGAGAAGTGGAAATCTCGATCAACCAAGGAGCCTCTCCCTTCTCCTTATTGATTATGATGCCATCGATGATATCCAGTATTATATAATTCTCTTCATGTTCCAGCTTCAATTCAACTACCTTAAAAGACTTCATACCAGTTCCTCCCTTCATAATGAATCGTGGATGCAATTTTTTTGAAATCGCATCACCTTGCGTTTCAATATTTATTTATCATCACCATATTCATTCTAATTGTAAAGGAAATGGCTGTAAAATCAAATTTCAGCCTTTTGCAGAATATTTACTTTAGGTTTATCTTTGGGACAGGAAGGAGGTGAACTAATGATGAACAAAGTCTTGCTGGTGGGGGAGCTGGTGCGTAATGTGACGATACAGAAAACGGTGAATGGCAGCATCAATTCATTCATCATTGCAACCGTCAGAGTGCCCAAAGATGAAAGAAAATCAAAGGAAGTACATTTCATCTACTGCAAAGCCTTCGGAAAAGCACTACCTAAAGTACTCACAGAAGCTACTGAAGGTGATATCCTATGCGTCAGTGGTCAGGTCGCCACCACGGTCCATACAACCCAAGAGGGTGAAAAAGAATATCGGATGGAAATATGGGCTGAAAGCATTAAACATATCCCGGATAAGATGAGCCGACAAAAAGACATCACGAATCCTTCACGCATGATAGGGGAGGCGGTAAAGCATTATGACCAGTGGGACTACATCGGTGAAAGGACAGTCCATACATTAGAAAGCTCCGATGATCCAGGCAAGGCACTTTTGAAAGACCGCCACCTGGAGTCTTTGGAAAAAGTTTTGAATGAACATAAGAATGACAGTCATACATTGCAACTTGTGCCAAACGAAGATTCAGATGAAAAGAAGGAAAAAGCCTTTACCTGAACAGGTCCAATTGATTCACACTATCTACACTCACACTACTCACCATACCCTGCCCAAGACCGACTACTGCGATCGGACTTAAGCAGGGTATTTTATATGAAAACTTTTAGAAAATGAATGAATTTTATTACTGATGACAGATCAATTAGACATCTATTAAAATATAATCCATTGATCACCTAATGGTGATGGCGTCATATTTTGTAAATGAGGCTATCTAATCGGTCAATAAATTGTGAAACCTCGAAGAGTTATAAATACACTATTTGTGAAAAAGGTCTTTTAACAAGAAATAATATTGTAACCTGATTGTAATGAAAAACGCTTTTCTTTATATTCCTGTAACCTAAGAAATATTTAAATCTGATATAGTACTATTCAGCTAATAAGAAAACATTATTCCGCTTAAGGGAATACGGAGGGTATACTAATTATGAAGAAAGTACTATCTATCGGTGCAGCAGTTGCTGTATCCGGCACACTCGCTTACAGTGCAGAAGCAGCAACTCATACAGTAGATAAAGGGGATACTCTTTCCGAAATCGCGCATCAGAGCAATACAACAGTCGATGCGATTAAATCAGCCAATAATTTGACTTCCAACCTTATCTTCCCAGGTCAAGAGCTTGAAGTTACAAAAGCAAATGATTCAGAAGATAAAGAAGCAGGGGTCTATAAAATAAAATCAGGAGATACGCTTTTTGAGATCGCGCAGAAATTTGAAGTTACCGTTTCAGATCTGAAGGCGTGGAACAACCTATCTTCAGATCTCATCATTGCTGGTAAAACACTTTCAGTCTCTGGAGATACCGTGTCTCAAGCGCCTGTGCAAGCACCAGCAGTAGAAGAAGCACCTGCTCAATTGCAGCCAGTAGAAGAAGTTCAGCAAGATGATTCAGCCGAAGAGCGTGCAGCAGAACAGGCAGCAGCCGAAGAGCGTGCAGCAGAGCAAGCGGCAGCTGAAGAGCGTGCAGCAGAACAGGCAGCAGCCGAAGAGCGTGCAGCAGAGCAAGCGGCAGCTGAAGAGCGTGCAGCAGAACAGGCAGCAGCTGAAGAGCGTGCAGCAGAGCAAGCGGCAGCTGAAGAGCGTGCAGCAGAACAGGCAGCAGCTGAAGAGCGTGCAGCAGA
>CANLWV010000011.1 GCA_947494965.1 uncultured Salinicoccus sp.
AAAACTGAGATTCTAATCGATTAGAATCTCAGCAAAAATTATTTTATTCATCTGTAAACTTTAGTGGTACCAGATCAGATCAGGTATCCCCGTTTTTTGATTTATTTCTTTTGTTACTTCTTCTTCAGGATTCTCACTTTCCAAAATATCATTGACTTCTTTTATGTCATCCTCTGTTATCTCGAAGGAATCCCAATCGATATTAGAAAATAGATCAGGGAAATTTGAAATAGTGTCACTAATTGAATATATTTTATCGAAATCAGGGGTATGAATCTTTCCCAAGTTCTCAAATACTCTTGAGTATCTATCGGGATCAGGAAAGTTTATCTTTCCCAAGTTCTCGAATGCTCTTGAATATTTATCGGGATCAGGAAAGTTTATCTTTCCCAAGTTCTCGAATGCTCTTGAATATCTATCGGGATCAGGAAAGTTTATCTTTCCCAAGTTCTCAAATACTCTTGAGTATCTATCGGGATCAGGAAAGTTTATCTTTCCCAAGTTCTCGAATGCTCTTGAATATTTATCGGGATCAGGAAAGTTTATCTTTCCCAAGTTCTCGAATGCTCTTGAATATCTATCGGGATCAGGAAAGTTTATCTTTCCCAAGTTCTCGAATGCTCTTGAATATCTATCGGGATCAGGAAAGTTTATCTTTCCCAAGTTCTCTATATTTCTCAGAAATTTATTATAAAAATCATTATTATACATAATAAAAACCCTCTCATGTAAATATTTGCTAATATAATAATATCAAATTTTGGTTAATTATTCAGAAATTAATGGGGGATTGACACATTCTAGAGACAAAGTATCATTCCAATAAACGACCGTTAATTGGACGATTTTATGTATGCATGAGATCGTCCTTTATTCATATAAATTGAGTCCAAAAACCAGTGTACTAATCATTGTCTATATTAATTGAAAATACATGAGTTTTTAGAAGAAGATGAAACCTAGAAGGTCTGTTTAGTGAATTGGAAATAGTCAGGTGTTAGCGCAACTTTTCGGAAAAGGTCAGTGGACACAGATATAACAGAACCGAATTGGATATTGGATGAATTAGAAACACTTCTGGGTGCCTAAGAATCTCTTTCGAAGACTAATGAAGTAATCGATGCCCCACAAGCACATAAAAAACAACTTCTGTATCGGGAGGACTTAAATAATAATGAAGGTTGACGATATAAAAATATCTCTCTGATCTAAAAAGACTGGAGAGATATTTTTATTCTTTAACATCTATTCGGACTGAACTCGATCATCATTCAGGGGTGTAATCCACGCCTCTTGTATAGTTATTGGTTGCATCCCACAGGAGGAATTCATCGACACCGTTGTCATGGAGTGCCTGGATCTGGGCTTCCAATTCATCGACGCCATAATTCAGATAGTTGCCGGCACCCAAGTAGGAGGCAGTGAAATCCTGGATCCATGGTCTGGAGAGTGGTGGGGAATCAAGGGAATCCAAGACCTCATTTTCGACTTCCATATAGGAGTCGATGACGCCGTATGGTTCAAGGTCAGGTGTCTGGAAGCCAAAATCTCCCGGGCCCCAGTGGCTGGGATAGATCATGGATGAGATGACATCGACATTATTGGATATCTTCGAAAAGTTCTGTCCGATTCCAGGTGCTTCCGGTACTGTAGCAGCATAGCCGAAAATGTCGACTGAAACATCAACATTGTAGGGTTTAAGCTTTTCGCGGGCATATTCGACGAAGTCGGTGACGGCATTGACGCGCTGCTGGACATCATCATCATTCCCGTCATCGTATTCTGCTGCATCGTAGTTTAAGGAGTCGGCACGGTGTTCAAACCCTTCCGGGAAACGAACATAGTCGAACTGGATGTCTTTGAAACCGAGCTTGGCAGCTTGGATCGCAATATCCACATTATAATCCCACACTTCTTTCAGGAATGGGTTGACGAAACTCTCGCCGCGCCCATTTTTCCAGACGGTGCCATCATCGTGGGTGAATGATAGATCTGGGCGGGCCTTGGCCAGGTTGGAATCCTTGAATGCGACGATGCGTGCAATGGGGTAGATGGATTCGGAGTCCATCGTCTCCATCAACTGATCCGGATCGACGTAATTCTGCATATTTTCCTGGGCCATTTCACTTGCGCCTTCCAGCGGCATCATGATGTTTCCGGCGTCTTCCTTGACATCGACGACCATTGCATTCAAGTCTGTATCGTTGAGGAGCGATACAAGATTCGACATGCGTTCACCTCCGGCGGAATAGCCTGTGACGAAAATACCTTTAACGCCGTCTTCTGGGTAGGGAATATCGACGCCGCTATCGTATGAAAATTTATCAGGTATGGTTTCCGGCATTTTAAGCAGAGGCCCTTCATTCAGGTTCAAGCCTTCCGCTTTAGCCGTAATTGGCATCATCAGACCAAGGATCAAACATAAAAGCATCACTTTACTCTTCATCTGCGTCTTCCTCCCTTGCACTTTGGATATTAGCCGGATCGATCAATTCGTATTCTTTCGCCCTTAATCCGGAGATGATTTCTGAAAGGGCATCCTTTGTCCACGTTCGGTCATGCATCAACAGGTTGGCCCCGTCATCGAGCAGTTCGGTATTGACCATGATATCAGCGAGGGCATCTGCGTCCTGGTACTCGGCTTCCCAGTCATAACCGTATGTCCAGTTCATCAATGTCATATCTTCATCTTCAGTCACCTGGATCGAAGCATCGGTGTTGACGCCAAACGGTGCTCTGAAGAAGCGTGGGCGTTCTCCGGTGATCTCTTCGACCATATCGTTGACCGGGATGATTTCATCAACCGTTGCTTGTGGGTCCAGATTGCTTAAGTTCGCGTGTGTCATCGTATGGTTACCGATTTCGAACCCCATATCATAAATCTTTTGGAGCGTATCTTTGCCTTCCTCCGTATTGAGGTACATGCCATTGACGAAGAATATGGCCGGCGCGTCATGTTTCTTCAATGTTTCGGCCATCTCGAGTGCGTGCTGATCCGGCGCGTCATCTATAGTCAATAGCGCCACACGGGATGCGTCATCATCGAGCGGCAAGATGCGGTAGGAAGCCGGGTCCACATAATAGGCCTGCTTTGCCGTGGATGACGCATCAGCCTGCTCTTCACTCTCTTCTTCGTTGGCATCTTCTGAAGCATTAGACGATGAAGTTGCCTCCTCTTTAGATTCGCTCATCTCCTCTGTATCTTTTGCCTCAGATTGTGCATCATCATTTGAAGTGTCTTCATTGCCGCAGCCGACGAGAAAAACAAGCAGTAAAGTTATGAATGTATATTTTACATGTTCCAATCAATTCTCCCCGCTTTCTTCGAAAGTGGCCAGAGCGGCCTGATGCGCATCTTCCAGATTGATAAGTGCCTCGTCGAGCGCAGAATATTCCTTTTGTACAGGGTCGTAAGCCTCATTGATGTCCTCGATTCCATTTTCCAGTGCCTTGAAGTCTGCATCTTCCGATGCTAATGTCTCGAAGACGGATTTTTGAGTGTCCAGTGCACCTTGATAATTTTCAGTGAAAGATTCCAGGTGGGAACGGAGGGTACCATATGCCTCCTGGACTGTCTTATAATCATCATGGAGTTCCGAATCCTCGGATGGTAATTCAATCGATTCCAGGTTTTCTTGCTTGGAGATGAATGTTTCGGTGTTGTCTTCAAGCGCCTGTAGCTTATCGGAACGTTTGCTGCGGTTGTCCGCGAGCGCTGAATCCTCAGCCTTGAATGGATCCTCTTCAAGGCTATCAGTAAATACGGATTGCATTTTTGCGTCGAGATCATTCAATGACTGAAGGTTTTCGGTGATTTCAGCCTTCACTTCATCAGTCTGCTCGATCGTCGTCTTCAACTGGTCTTCCGGGCTGCTGCAGCCAGCCAGAAGAAAAAACAACAGTGCCCCTGTTGTATAGCGTATGTAACGTGTCATAAGGCAGCTCCTTTCTATTATTATCTCTCAGGATAACACTCTATATTCATTTTTCATATATTACCTATATATATTCCTAGAAAATTTTTTGAAGAAGTAGGGGGAAGGGGGTGATTCAACTGTTCAATAGAAAAACCCCTTCAGCCTAACGCTGAAGGGGATGGCGACATATGGTACCATTGCGTGCTTATTTGAGCTGTGGGCTATTTAGGCTCGGCGATTACACCACATGCGATACGATCTCCTGCATCACCAGAAGGCTGCGTTGAATAATCATCCGCCTTTTCATGGATGACAAGGGCAGTACCGTCTTTAGTCATCACGGTATTAGCTGCCTCTTCATCCAGGCTGATCTGATCTGTCGTAAACTCTGTTTCTTCCAAGTTTCCATTGGAGTCGGTCTTTACGTTATCGAAATCGCCTGCGTGGGGGCCGTCCGGATCTTCTTTACCGTGATTGGCGTCATTAGGGTTGTAATGGCCACTGGCTGATTTGAAATCGGGTGCTTCACATACGCCTTTTTCATGGACGTGGAACCCATGTTCTCCTTCTCCGTCTGCCACTCCGTCACCGGTCAGTGTGACCGTGACACCAGCTTCGGCAGGTGTCAATGTTGCTTCAGCAACTTCCTCACCGTCAGCATCCTTTAGGGGAACGGTCATCTCTTCGCCATTTGAACTGGCGCTCTCTTCGGTGCTTTCTTCAGTACTTTCTGTTGTCGCCTCATCAGTCTCCTGACTGGTGTCATCTGAACTGCCTTCCTCATTTCCGCTGCACGCGCTGATCACCAACAGCAGTCCTGCAATAAGTAGTAGTATCGGCCAGCGCTTCATCATGATACATGCTCCTTTCGATAGTGTTTTTAGACGTTGAAATTGAAGCTCTAAACCAACTGGCGGGGGAACAATGATGATGCATTTTGCATATTACACGTTCACCTTAACATAGTTGGTTGGGTGACATCTATCGAAAGCCTTATGATTTCAGAATGATCAATCAACTTTGCGGCCCTTCACATGGCTGTTTATGGCTTTTTTCATGACTCGTATATTATCTTTATATGCCATATAGTCCTTATGGGTTGCATCCTGGCTCCTGTAGCGCGTTTCCATATAGGTGTCGAGCCGATCCTGGTCGATGAGCGTGTAGAGCTCTAGGCGATCGATCCATTCTTCTATCGTTTCATTGCGGTATCGTCCCATGCCCTTTGAAGCCAACCATTTCTCGAAATTGAAGTATACCTTTCTGACGCGGTCATCCGGTGCTTTCACCTTTTTATGTTCCGGCAATGAAGAATGTGAAACCGATGCATTGGCGGAAGTGTGTGCAGATGACTCCTCAGCAGTAGGCTGTTCCCTTTTCCTGTAGTAGATATAGAGCCCGACAATGATGGCCACCGCAAGTAGAATCATCATAATTGTGTCGAATGGCACATGGTTGAATGTGGTGCCCTGCTCAAGCTGTTCCTGTACCGATTCTCCTTCTTCAGCAGATTGTTCTTCAGACTCCATCTTCGGCATTTCCAATTCGACATCTTCAAGTGCGTTAAAGAGGGGGCGGAGGAGGAATATCATACCGTTTAAAAGCAGTACCACCAAATATTTCATGGCGAAGGCTGCATAATTGTAGATGAGGCTGAAGATACCTCCGAGCACTATAAATGTGCCTGCTGCCATAAGGAGTATCGAGATGTTCCTTGTGGCGGCATACCCATTGCCGATAAGGTGGACCATCAGCCTGCCGATGAAGAAGAACAGCAGCAGACCAAGGAATATGCCATGGAAGAGCTGGGTGTGGGCGATTGCTTCTGAGGTACCGATAAGGTTTGTGCCGATCAGCAGAAGGAAGGTCGTGATGAGTGCAGCAGGCGACGGTGTCCCTTTAGAATCATCGTGTAGATATTCGAGCCGGAGTATCGGGATGTAGGCGGTGAGGAGTGCGGCCAACCAGTTGAAACCAAATAGGAATGCGGCCGCAAGCAACACAGGCAACATGAAATACAGGCGGTTCATATCCACTCGCCCGACAATAAGGAAGCTTACGATTAAAGCGGCTGCGACTAAAGCCACAAACGGCAGCACAAGGGGCGCCTTGTTGTTGTGGACATTGATCAGCACTATAACGAACAGCAGCGGGAACATATCGGTGAAGTAGGTGTGGGCGAGTCCAAGATTATATTTCATCCGGCTCATACCGACACCCCCCTGACGCCGTGGGCTTCAAAAGGGGCGACGCCGTGGGTATCCAATTGGAATATGTGTGCGCCCTTTGCTCTGAACATCGATAATTCAGCCTCGATGGCTGCATCTGCCTTTCCTGTAAAAATGACATGGGCAGGAATCTCTTCATGCAGGCGCACATGCTTCAAAAACCGCTCGAAAGGCACGGTATAGGTGACTGTATTGATGCGTGATAGCGCTTCTAGAGTTCTTTTATAGTGGCGGGCGCCGCTGCCCTCTTCAAGACTGAAGAAAGAGCGGTTGTCGAAAGTGACCATGTTCGAGATGATCTTATAGGGGATGCCGTTTTCGGCAGCCTGACTGGTGATGAACGCAATCTTCTCGAAGATGGTTTCAATGTTCTCGGGCGGCATATATGAGACATCGGATTGCAGATTGATCAGAATCATCCAAGTGACTTTCGTCGTCTTTTCATAGCGCTTCGTCTGCAGCCCTCCTGTTCGGGCAGACGCTTTCCAATGGATATCCCGCATACTGTCCTGCGGCAAGTATTCCCGCGTCCCCGTCGTCAGCATTGGGTCATTGAACAGCGCGTTTTTTTGCTGGAAACTGCCCTGGATGGGCGGGGTCGCCATCTGGTCGTTGTGGGTGGCATATCGATCCGGATAGACGATGATTTCATGATTTACGGTGCCGCTCTGCTTGAGTTCGAAGGTGCTGAAGCCAAAGATCCTGGGGATCTCCATTCTGGCGCCTATAATCTTACTGACGCCTCTGGCATGCCCGACAAACGGGATTTCAATGACGGTTGAACTTCTCGGCATCACAGTGAAGCGGACTGAAGTCATGGTATGGTGCCGGGTGCCATTATTGTGTTCTTCATCGAACCGGATGTTATCGCGGGCTGTAATGGTTAGCCGGCCCTCAAGGATCGGGAGCAGTCCTTCCTGCACAATTTTGATGCGCATCTTTCCCTCCTGCCCTTTGTACATGCGCATTTCTTTATCCATTATTTCAATCTTGAGCTTTTTTGGCATGTGCGTTTCGTACAGATGGTTCAGCAGTGCAAATGAGATGAAGAGGCCGAGTGATGCGATGAGCATGGCGTTCAAGTCAATGGTATAGAATACATTCAGCAAGAACAGGATGATGGCGGCCCCGATAAAAAAGCTCATTGCCTTGGAATCCTTGAAATCTGCCTTAAACTTCATTTCTTGCCACTCCATACTCGACCGGCACTTCCAACGTCTCGATAATCTCCTGGGCGATGATGGCCGGAGTGGTGAGGGTGCTGCCTTCGATGTTCAAAACGAGGCGATGGCTGATGACGAATGGTGCTATATACTTGATGTCTTCAGGGATGACGTAGTCCCGTCCCCTTAAGAGCGCAACGCCTTTGGCCGCTTGGACCAATGCCAGTGTGCCGCGCGGTGAGACGCCGATTTCGACGTATTCGTGTTCCCGGGTGCTATGTATCAAGTCAAGGATGTAATCCTGTATGGTGCCATTCACTTCAACCCCCGATAATTCATCCTGCAACGCGACGATTTCATCTTTTGTAAATATGGGTGTAACGGCATCCAGCGGATGGGTGTGGCCATGGAGGCCAAGCATCATCTTCTCTTCTTCCCTGGAAGGGTAGCCGAGGTCTATCTTCATCAGGAAGCGGTCAAGTTGTGCCTCAGGTAGATCGAAGTTCCCCTGGCTGGATTCAATCGGGTTCTGGGTGGCCAGAACGATGAATGGTTCCTCGATACTGATGCGCTCACCATCGATTGTGACTTGTTTTTCGCCCATCACTTCAAGTAGGGCGGACTGGGTCCTTGGTGTTGCCCGGTTGATTTCATCAGCGAGCAGTATGTTGGTATCGACCGGTCCGATGCGCAAATCGAATTCCTGCGTTTTTGGATTATAGATATTGAGCCCTGTAATATCGGACGGCAATATATCGGGTGTAAACTGTATACGTTTGAAAGTCCCGCCGACCGCCCGGGCCACTGTTTTCGACAGCATGGTCTTGCCCGTTCCGGGCACGCTTTCAAATAGGATGTGCCCCCGCTGTAGCAGACTTACGAAGATGAGTTCCGCTATCTCCTCCTGTCCCACCATCACTTTGCCGACTTCTTTCTTAAATGCCTCAAGCTTTTCCTTTATATTCATAATATTCCCCCTTGTCTCATTACTGTCATTTTAAAGGTTGGGTCAAAGATATACAATATTTTGAAATTTTTTTATGAGAAGGAATGTTTTAAGGATCAAAGGTCGGCAATAGGGGACATGTCTCTTTTGAGGCGGGCTATCCTTGCCGCAGCTTTATCGTACTGCCGGTTTTGGAGTCCGTGACTGATACCACTGGCTGCATAGGATGATGATCAAAGCGAGGTCTATAACATCGCCGCCGTAATACATCAGCATGGCACCGGTCTGACCATCAGTTTGAGGCACGCCTTCAGGTGGGGCGGCGTAGATCAGCTTCGACAAGATCTTATGGAAACCAAGCGCAATGATCAGCACGACTGCCCGGTATAGGAAGCTGTAGCGGCGTGTGGTGATGTCGATGTAGACGATCGACATCGTGAATAGATAGCCGGCCAGGAAGACATGCACATGGATCAGCGCAAACAGCCAGACGGATGTATGCATTGCTGTAAACAGCCCGGTCTTGTAGATGAGGAAAAGCCCGCCGATATTAAGCACCGAAGCCACTGCCGGATGACTGATGAAGTGGACATACCTGTAATTCAGGAGCTTGCTCAGCCTGCGCGCATGCTGGACGTGGAGTGCCCGCATCAATAGAGTCATCGGCCTGGCCACCAGCAGAAGAAGCGGTGCGAGCATGCCGAGCAGAAGGTGTCCGAGCATATGGACGGTGAAGTCGCTATGGGCCATCCGGGCGAGCGGGCCCACCAGTGCCGCCGCTGCAGATAAAACACCAAGTGTCCAGAAGACGTGGCGGTACACGGACCATCTTCTATGTCGTCTATTGGCAAAATGGGCCAACACAGGGTAAAGGACGAGTGCGCCCAGCGCGAGGAAAGCTGCAGCGGCTTCAAACATAAGGAACGATGTCATATTATCCATGTCGTGCATACTCAATTCGACCTCCTACCACGTTTCTCTGTATAAAGCAGCAGGAGACCGATGATCAGCAGAATGACGCCGAAAATGTTCCAGGCAAGGTCATATGGCAGGACATCGACATTGTAACGGACCTGATGAATCCGCAGAAGCTTATGGTTGATGATGCCATCGAACAGCTGGAAACCAGCGAGCCCGATGAAGACGGGACTCGCCCATTGCCTGAGGGAGATTGTCTGCCTGCGCCTTAAGTCCGCGAACATGAACAGCCCCGCAACCAGTGCGAAAAGCCCGAATGCGTTGAGTAATCCATCAGACATGATTCCGATGAATGGGGTATCCCAATCATAGAAATGGTGCCATTGCAGCAACTGGTGAAAAATGATTTCATCGACAAGTGCCATCAGACCGATGCCAAACAGCAGACCAGACCACGTCGCCTGACCCTTGAAACTGGATTGCTTTTTGTGGTTCATCATATCCCCCCGATATCCGAAAAGCGTTTCAATTAAAATACCCATATTCTTCATTAAGTAACCTTAAAGGGTGGATTAAAAAGATGGCGACTGTCTTAAGAGGGGGCATTTATTTTGTAGGCGTTTACTTTCATCTTTGGTATAGTAGAAGCGAAAAAGGAAATTGAAAGGATGGTATGAATGCAGACACTGCTCCTTACCGGTTTTGAACCATTTTTGAAATTCAAGGAAAATCCAACAGGCTCAGCCGTCGAATATTTTGATGGGAAGGAGATCGGAGGGTTCCATATAGTGGGACGTGTCTATCCGGTGGAGTTCAGGACGCTCGGTGCCCAGGCCAAAGCAGACATCGAGGAATATGCACCAGATGCGGTAATTAACCTCGGGCTTGCCGGCGGGCGGCATACCATCGATATTGAACGCATCGCCATCAACTGCATGGATGGCCGGCCGGACAACACAGGGTTCGAGCCTGACGGAGAGAAGATAGAGAAGGGGGGTCCTGACGGCCTTTTTTCAACATTGCCGATCAAGAAGATTGAATCCGCCCTTAAATCCGCCGCAGTGCCGGCACGCATTTCGAATTCGGCAGGCACCTATCTGTGCAATATGCTCATGTATACGACGCTCTACCTATTGAAGAGGCAGCAGAAGGACGTCAAAGCAGGGTTCATTCATGTGCCTGCCCATCATGAAATCGGCAGTGAGCTCAATATACCAAGCTGGTCACAGCAGGATATCAACGATGCGGTTGAACATATTATAAAAAATATTAAATGAAAATCAGGAGGATCAACAATGAAACTGGAACGCGTAGAAGATTACAATGAAATGAGCCAAAAGGCGGCAGAAGCCATATATGATAAAATCGTCAATTCCGACCGTGTGGTGCTGGGTCTGGCGACGGGCTCCACGCCAGAGAAGATGTATGAGATTTTGGCAGGGATGCTGAACGAGAACAGTGTAGACCTATCCCATGTCTATACCGTCAACCTCGATGAATATGTCGGTCTGGCAAGCGACCACCCGCAAAGCTATCACCATTATATGAAGAACATCTTCTTTGACCATGTCCCGATTCCACCGGAAAATACATTCATCCCGGATGGCGCAGCAACAGATCTTGATGCGGAAGTGAAACGCTACGACCGTATGGTCGGAGAAATTGGAGGGGTCGACCTTCAACTGCTCGGCATCGGACGCAATGGACATATCGCGTTCAATGAGCCTGGCACTGCGTTCGATTCCAGAACCCATGTGGTCGACCTGGCAGAAACGACGATCAAGGACAACGCCCGCTTCTTCAATACCATTGAAGAAGTACCGACGCGCGCCATCAGCATGGGGCTCGATACTATTATGGATGCAAAATCAATTCTGCTGATCGCATCTGGAGAAGGTAAAGCAGCAGCAATCGACGGCATGATCAATGGAGCGGAATCTGAGGATATGCCTGCAACCGTGCTGCAGCGCCACGATGATGTCACTGTGCTGGCAGATGAAGCGGCCATGGGTAAATTGTGACGGCACTTACGTTGCAGGAACTTGAAAGTGGGCGGTCCGGATCCGGATACGAGACCGTAACCCTTGGTATGGGGTGCTTCTGGGGCCCGGATGCCCGGTTCGGGGCGCTTCACGGTGTGTTGAGGACGCGTACAGGATATGCCGGCGGCACAACGCCGAATCCAACCTACCATAATATGGGTGACCATACAGAAACGATTGAAGTGGATTATGACCCAAGCATCATTTCCCATGCAGACATTCTGCGCCACTTCTGGCGCAACCATAAAAGTGATCTTCCCACCTACAAAGGACGGCAGTATATTTCCCTGTTGTCTGTCCGGCATGATGACCAGGCATCTTCTGCTGAGTCGGTAAAAGCCGAAGTGGAGGCAGCAACCGGCGTGTCCATCAAAACGGAAATCGTGCCATTTACAGGTTTCACCCCTGCCGAAACACGGCATCAGAAATATCTCCTGAAGCGCCATCCGGGCGCATTGTCGCAGATCGGTTTTCTGATTGGTGATGAATCCGAACTGATGGATTCGACATTCGCAGCAAGGTTGAATGGACTGGTCGGCGGACATATCGGCCGGGTGGACCTCCTCGCCGAAATCAGCCGTTGGCCCCTTCCGCTCCATGCACGAAAGGAACTGAAAGCAATATTGTCCGGCCTTAAGTGGTAAGTGTCCGGCGACTTATGTGCATAACTGCTCCATCCAATCCTTCATCATAGTTCCATGATGAAGGATTTTTTGTACATATCGACCTGATAAAACTTTACGGAAACCTGACCATGAGACCAAACCGCTCCATAAATCATATTTGAATTTCCAGTATTATAATGGAAGAATATAAAGCAAGGGGGGAGATATCCATGAACACATTACTTATTATCATCGTCACGTTACTTGCCATCATATTTTTTACGCCACTGTTAATCTTTGGTTATCTTTATTTTATAGATAAACACCAGGCCCAGCACTCCGTATTAAGGAATTATCCGGTGCTCGGGAAAATGCGGTATATGCTTGAGAAGATAGGTCCGGAGATGCGCCAATACCTATATCATAATGACAATGAGGGCAGCCCTTTCAATCGGAACGAATTCATCTTCGTCAATAAGGCGGCAAAATATAAAGACAGGATGCTGGGCTTTGGTTCGGAGAGGGATTTTGAGAAGCCAGGGCTCTACCTCGTCAATAAAATGTTTCCGCTGCAGCACAGTGAGCTTAAGATAGATCAGAGTAGAAAGGTCAATACGAAGTTATATCAGATTACCCAGGAAGGGTTCATCAGCCGGGACGAACACCGGGAAGATAAAATGATCGATCCGTATCTGTTGAGCGATGAAGATGCCATCGTGATCGGCCGGCACACGGCAGTCGAGCCATTTCGGGTAAAAGGACTCATCGGCCAGTCTGCAATGAGCTTCGGATCGCTCGGCAGCCATGCCATAACAGCACTGTCGGAAGGACTCGGCATGGCAGGCGGCACTTGGATGAACACGGGTGAGGGCAGTGTGTCCCCCTACCACGAAAAAGGGGATGTGGACCTGATCATGCAGATCAGCTCAGGGCTCTTCGGCGTCCGTACTAAAGAAGGGGCATTCTCCTGGGAGGCATTCAAGGAGAAAAGTGCAAAAAAGAATGTGAAGGCATTCGAGCTGAAGCTCGCCCAAGGCGCCAAACCCCGGGGTGGCCATCTTGCAGCGAACAAAGTCACTGAGGAAATAGCAGAAATCCGTACATTGACACCGTGGGAGGAAGTCGACAGCCCCAACCGCTTCGAAAACATCAATGATACCGGAGAACTGCTTGACTTCCTGAACCAGTTGCGTGAAGTCGGCGGCAAGCCCGTAGGGATAAAAATGACTGTCGGCAACGAAGCGGAAGTGGAGGATATGGTGAAGGTGATGAAGGAGAAAGATATCATCCCTGACTTCATAACCGTCGACGGCGGCAACGGCGGTTCAGGGGCAACCTACTATGAAATGGCCGCTTCTGTCGGTCTGCCGACATTTGCAGCACTGCCTTATGTAGACCAGCTGCTTGAAAAATACGGCCTCCGGGAGCGCACGCTGATCATCGCCTCCGGCCAACTCGTCACACCGGATAAAGTTGCGATGGCCCTTGCCATGGGTGCAGATCTGGTGAACATCGCACGGGGATTCATGATGAGTACAGGGTGCATCAGATCCCATAGGTGCCATACAAATACATGTCCGGTTGGAGTGGCAACCACCGATCCGAAATTAGAGCAGGCACTCGATATCGATGAAAAGAAGTACCGCGTCTGCAACTACCTGATTTCGATGAGGGAAGGACTGTTCGACTTGGCGGCGATAGCGGGTATCGATTCCCCGACCAAATTCACCAAAGAACACCTCATCTATAAAGAACAGTTCAAAGTGCACGGGGGATGACACTGAAGGCATATGAAAAGACAGCTCAATTTTGAGCTGTCTTTTATTCTTTGCGTATGCGTTTCAAGTTCTTGAATATCCCGCCGGAAGTCGACAGGACACTGTTGCGGTATATGCTTGCAGCCAATATGACTGCAAGCGCAATCGAAACAATCAGGATAACGACACCGATGAGCAGTGTCATCTGGCTCGTCTCAGCATTCATTGCGCGGAGCGGCATGACAAATGGCGTGAACAGCGGGAAGAAGCTCGAAACTTTGACGAGCATGTTGTCCGCTTCACCCCAGATGTTGAAGATGGCGATATAGAAGCCACCGAGGGCAAGCATCGTCACCGGCAGCAACGCCTGCTGCAAGTCTTCCATGCGGCTGATGAATGAACCAAGCATCGCAGAGAGCGATAAGTAGAGCACAAGACCAAGCACGAGATAGATGCCGGAATATACAATCAACGTCGCCGTTTGCTCATTGGCTTCCAATCCAAGGTCACCAATGATGCTGCCGAAGTCGAAAATCCAGACTGCAGCAACGATGGCCAGGAGGAATATGAACAGCTGGGTCAGGCTGACCAGGATCATTGCACTGATCTTCGCCAACAGATGGGTGACCGGCGGTACGCTAGATACAATCATTTCGATGACGCGCGATGTCTTCTCCATCGCAACCTCGGTGCCGATCTGACTGGCATAGTTGATGATGATGAAGAACATGACAATGACTGTGACGTAGAAGACTACAGCGTTCAATGGATTAACCTCAGGCGTGTCGCCTGGTGCTGAGCCCCCGTCATCCGCCGAACCGCTTTCTGAAGCGATATCATAACTGATGTCAGGGGTTGCGTTCAGGCGCTGTGCTTCTTCCTCGGACAAGTTGAGTGCCATGATCGTATTGCTGCGCTGAACCTGACCGAGTGCGGTTTCGATTTTATTGACCTGTTCGGATGGAATTTCATTATCGCTGTGGAGGGTGACCGCTAAAGGTGCCGTCTCTTCGATTGAAAGGTGCACTTCCGCACTACCCAGATCGCCTTCATAAGGTTCCACAGATATACCTGAATCGAGCGCGTCCATCGTGCCTTTGAATTGACTATAGAATGCTTCATCGCCTTCTACTTTGACGGCGGTCACTTCTTCAGATGAATCGAAGAAGTCGATTATCTTATCGAAGTTCGCCCCGACGAAAATCACAAGCACTATGATCAACGTGCTGATGATGAAGGATTTTGCACGTATTTTGGAGGAATAGGTCTGTAGGAAAGTCGCCAGAAATTTACTCATATCCCATAACCCACCTTTGAAATGAAAATGTCGTTGATCGATGGTTCGTTGACCTGGAAACGCTTGAAGTAGCCAAGTTTGACGATTTCATTGAAAATCGACTCCGCATAGCTCTCATCTTCAATCTTCAATATGTATCTGTTGCGTATCTGTTTCATGTCGATGACCCCAGGCATGTCCTTTAGGAAGGAGATGTCATGGTCACCTTCGATGATGATTTCCTTTTGGCCGAAGTCTTTGCGTATTTCGTCGATCCTGCCGCTGACGACCTGACGCCCCTTGTTCAGGATGCACATGGATTCGCACAATTCTTCAACATGTTCCATGCGGTGTGTGCTGAAGATGATGGTGGCACCGCGGCTGTTGAGTTCTTTGACTGCATTCTTCAATATTTCAACGTTGACTGGATCGAGGCCGCTGAAAGGTTCATCGAGTATGATGAGTTTCGGGTCATGGATGATCGAGGCGATGAGCTGGATTTTCTGCTGGTTGCCTTTTGACAGCTTTTCAATGCGCTTCGTCCGGTTCTCCGGCACTTCAAAGCGTTCAAGCCATTCGTCGAGCCGTTTATCGACCTCCTGCTTCGACATCCCCTTGAGCTGGCCTAGGTAGCGGATCTGCTCGTCCACCTTCAATTTTGGATGCAGGCCACGTTCCTCAGGCAGGTAGCCGATCTGATTGGTTACATTGTAGTCGATCTTTTCACCGTTGTAGGTGATATGTCCTTCACTTGGCTGCAGCAGGCCGAGGATCATGCGGAAAGTGGTTGTTTTACCGGCCCCGTTTCCACCTAGAAATCCATACATGCTGCCTGTTGGCACATTGAGATCTATGTGGTCTACTGCTGTTTGCCCATTGAAGCTTTTCGAGAGTCCCGAAAGTTCCAAAGTCATTGACGTTCCCCCTTTGCATAATATAAAAATAGTTTATCATAGAGCAAAATGATTTAGTAATATATACTGTAACAGTTGGAAACAATTTGGAAGGATGATTAAAGGATGGCAAAGGAAAATCAGGAAGATCGGGCCACATTCCGTGATTTCACGGCACTCCTCAGGCAGACTGATCTGAACAGGCGGCTTTTCATCGGTGGCATGGTGCTGACTTTGTTCGGCACAATCGGGTCGCTGATCGTGCCGCTACTGACGCAGCAATTCATCGATGGCTACAGCCCGACAAGCATCTCGGGCATGCTTGTCGGCATCATCGGGGTCTTCTTGATGAGTGCGATACTCGATGGTGTGTCCTACTACATATTGGCATACATCGGGCAGACGATCATCAAGGGGCTCAGGGAACGGGTGTGGCATAAGTTCCTTAAACTGCCGATTCCCTATTTCGACCGCACAAAAAGCGGTGAGTCCGTCAGCAGGGTCGTCAATGACACCGCAATCATAAAAGACTTGATCACCCGCCATTTCCCCCAGCTGATCAGTGGCATCATCTCGATCATCGGGGCAGTGGTCATCCTCCTCATACTGGATTGGCGCATGTCACTCATCATGTTCATCGCGGTCCCGATATCCATCGTGATTATACTGCCACTCGGTCGGCGGATGGGACGGATATCAAGGGCGCTGCAGGATGAGACGGCGTCGTTTACAGGACTGATCCAGGAGACTTTGGGTGAGATGCGCCTTGTGAAAGCCTTCAACGGGGAACATTACGAACGTGAAAGGGGAAAGGCGGGCATCAATAGATTGTTCGGCTTCGGCATGAAGGAAGCGAAGATAAACGCTTTCTTGTCACCGGTCATGAGCACTGTCATGATGTTCGTCATCATCCTGATCATTGCATATGGTGGGTTGAGGGTGTCGGAAGGGACGCTTTCAATCGGCACACTTGTTGCGTTTTTGCTGTATCTGTTCCAGATCATCATGCCGATGACGATGTTTGCGATGTTCTTTACCGAATATAATAAGGCGCTTGGGGCAACGGACCGCATCATTACGATACTCGGAATGGAAGAGGAGAAAAATGAGCCTGCTGGTGAGACGCCTGAATTCGGGACACTGATATTTGACAACGTCAGATTTGGATATGACGAATCGACACCGGTGCTTGAGGATGTCAACTTGAGGGCCGAACCGAACCAGAAGGTGGCATTCGTGGGGCCGAGCGGAAGCGGCAAATCGACCATATTTGCACTGATCGAGCGGTATTATGATGTCAAAGGCGGCAGCATCAGTATAGACGGGGTGGACATCCGCAATATCCCGCTTTCTGTCCTACGACGCAACATTGGCTATGTGGCACAGGAAAGTGCCATCATCTCCGGGACGATCCGGGATAATATCACCTACGGCCTTGAGGCGAATGAGTATACTGAGGAGGAAGTGGCACTTGCGGTAACCCGTTCCTACTCGGATGAGTTCATCGACCAGCTTGAAGCTGGCCTGGATACCGAGGTCGGGGAGCGCGGCATCCGCCTATCGGGCGGTCAGCGTCAGCGCATCGGCATCGCGCGGGCATTTTTGAAGGATCCCGAACTATTGATGCTGGATGAGGCGACAGCCAGTCTGGATTCCCGTTCCGAGAAGTATGTACAGGAAGCACTGGATGACTTGATGCGGGGCCGGACTGTGCTGGTCATTGCACACAGGTTGTCGACCGTCGTCAACTCAGATAGAATATTTTTCCTTGAAGCGGGGCGCATCACCGGCAGCGGTACCCACCAGGAATTGATGGCATCGCATGATATGTATAAAATTTTTACAGAACAACAATTTGGATGAGAGGGTAGGGGAATATATGTCAAAGCTGTTTGAAGCGTTCCAATCGATCATTCCGATATTTATACTGCTCTCGTTCCTGATTGTATTCATAACGCTCTCGATCAACAGAAGGGCTGGACGCAGGCTTGATACCCTTGATAAGCAAGTCCACTACTTGATTTTCATCGGTCTGATGCTGTCGATAATCGGCACCCTGCTGCTGACCCTGCTGCCCAGTTCGAATCCTGAGAAGGTGACGCAGCTCGTGCCGTTCTACAGTATTCTGGATACATTCGAATATGCGGCCGACTATGCCATCATCAACTCGATCGGCATGAACATCCTATTGTTCGTGCCGTTTGGCTTCTTTCTTTTTTTGATGATACGCCAGGAGATCATCACTGTACTCTTTGCATTCCTGTTCTCGGCCACTATAGAATTTCTGCAGTATGCCTTACCGATCGGCCGCATCTCCAATGTGGATGATGTCATATTGAATACATTGGGTGGAATCATAGGAATGTTGGTCGGTGTCATTGTCTTAAAATTCGGAATAGTTTATAATAGAGTCAGGAAGGGTAGATGATTATAAACAATCTGGGGGTATGTTTATGCATAACAGACTAAAAGATCTCGATGATATGGCACTCTACGAAGATGAGGTCGTCGGCCCGGAACTGATCGGTACTGTAGAATACGAGAAGGATGGTCACCACTCCTTCCACGGCGGCATCATCCCTACGACGCATAGGCTGTTCATCAAACTGAGGCAGGGAGAAGAAATTGAGACCCATGCTGTCGAATATAAGGACATCACCGGCATCACGACCGAAAACCTGTTGCTGGTCGGCAACATCATCCATATATGGATCGGCAGCGAAATCGTCATCAGCATGAAAAGTGTATCAGATGGCAAGCTGGATAAATTTCTCGACTTCATCTACAGATATAGGGCGAAAAGGCTGAAACTGGATGAAGAGATTTCCGTGAACCAGGAAGAAAACGCAGTGTGACAGGCAAAGGGACTGATCCCTTATGCCTGTCCTTTTTGGTTTCCCCTGTAAAATCCATTCATGTATAATGAAAGGGATCAGAGGAAGGATGGAAGATGCATAAGATGAAAACCAGACTATTGCTCATCGTTACGATGCTCCTGGTCTCGGCATGCAGCGGCTTCAGGGAGACAGGCGTCTCGGAAGATGGCGCGACGAGGCAGATTGTGACTGAGCACACCGAAGAGATTGAAGTGCCAGCAAACCCAGAGCGCGTCGTGCTGCTGCGTGGCGTAGATGTCGGCAACGCGGCACTGTTGGAGGCCGATGTTGTGGGTGTGGGTGATATGGTTGAAGATACATGGCTTGCTGAAGAGAAAATAGATCCTGAAATCATTCTTTTGGAACACGGTGATATTGAAGGGATGAAGGCCGTGGAACCGGATCTGATCATCACCTATGCGCCCGATACGTACATAGAAGACTATCAGGCGATTGCGCCCACTGTGCAGATCAGCTACAGCACATCCATATTCAGCCCTTTCAGGGAGCGCCTTTATCTGACCCAGTTATATAACCTTGGCGTCATCCTGGATAAACAGGAAGAAGCACAAAACATCGGTGATGGATGGCTCGAAGAAATGACGCGCATCCAGCGGAGGGCAGGCGATATGGCGAGCGGTAAAAAGGCGATCGTCCTGACTAAAGAGGCGGATGGGTACATCATCCGTGATGAGTTTTCCGCCTTCGGTACCGAAGCGGTGTATGATGTGCTCGATTTCGGCATGGACGAAACGCTTAAAGAGACGCTCGAGGAGGGGCCGTTGCCGATTGAATTGGATGCGATCGGGGCATATGATACTGACTATATATTCGTCAACGTCAAAGACACGGATGACGAATTGCGTGCAGACATCGCAGAACAGGCGGGCGTCAGCGAATCACAGGTCATCATGCAGGACTACGACACCTACAGGCTCAACGACCTTTCCTCAGTCAAGCACCAGGCTGAAGAGATCATCAAAAAGGTCAAATGAGCAGTGCAGTATTGAAAGGAGATGCATCATGGCAAACCTATCACCCAAAATATTCGGCGATCATTTTTCAGAAGGCAATTTTGAGGCCATATACAACCAGACTGCGGCAGCATTCCAAAACCAGATGGATCTGGACACTTTCGTCGCTGCAGCCAATGATTTCCAGGACGGCAGGCAATTCACACTGAATCTACAAAACTCCCTTGAACCCGGCATACGCAGGTACCAATGGCTGGATGAAGCCGAAGAGCGCATGATTACAGTCGCTTTTGACGAGGAGGAAACAATCATCGGCATCCAATTCGATGTGTACGAGAAATATGCAACAGACCGCGAACTGTCGCTCAACGCCTATCATCTGCCGTTCGAATCGGAATGGTTCGTGCTATGGGGCGGGAGTGATCTGTTCCTGAACTACCATTATCCATACGCCCACCAACGCTATGCCTACGATTTCATCAGAAAAAAAGAGGGGCGATCCCACAGTGGTGAGGAAGGTGATAATACGGCATACTACGCATTCGGTTCGTCAGTGACGGCGCCGCGCAGTGGCACGGTCATACATGTGACGGATGACGTAGCAGACAATCTGCCAGGTCGCCCAGATATGTCAAAGCCTGAAGGGAATTACATCATTCTCTCCCATGAACATGACGAATACACGATGCTTGCCCATCTCAGAAAACACTCCATCTCAGTAAGGGAAGGCGACCATGTGGAAACGGGTGAGCCCCTTGCTCAATGCGGCAATAGTGGGGCTTCCGATACTCCGCACCTCCATTTCCATGTGATGGATCATGCCGATCCCAACAGGGCAAACGCCATCCGTATCCAATTCGCTGATGGTCAGGAACCGAGGCAGGGAGATACGGTGAAAGGACGGGTCAGACGATGAGGATAGAAGCGAATGGACCCTTCAACTATACGATGACCTATGATTTCATGGCCAAACAGGATGATTGCCTCTATGAAGCGCATGAAGGTAAGCTGAGGCGGGCAGTCCACATTGATGGAAAAGCAGTGCTATTTGAGGTCACATCCCACAGCAAGGACGCGGTTGCTGTGGATATACTCTACAATGAGGGTGCGAAGGAAGGACATATCAGGAAGTATGTAGTTGACTGGCTCGATCTTGATTACGACTTGGAGGCATTTTATCGATTTGCAGCAGCAGATCCGCGATTATCACAGATTATAGGGGAACGCACAGGCTATCGTATGACCTGTAAACCAGACATCATGGAAGCACTCATGTGGGCAGTCCTTGGCCAGCAGATCAACATGGCATTTGCGTATATACTAAAGCGTCGGATAGTGGAACATTTTGGACACCACGTCGAATATGAAGGACGGAAGTATTGGCTGATGCCGACCTCGGAGGAATTGTCGTCGCTTGATCCGGAGACGTTACGAGACATGCAGGTCTCCTATAGGAAGGCGGAGTACCTGGGATTGTGCGCGGCAGGGGTGAAGAATGGCGAGCTGTCAAAAGGGAAGCTCCTTGCCATGGGTGATTATGATGCAGTGTTGAAATATATGACCAGTTTCAAGGGAATCGGTCCGTGGAGTGCCAACACCGTTCTGATGCGTACCCTTAAGTACAGGAACGCCGTGCCAATCGGGGATGCGGGATTACGCAACGCAATCAGACTGACCGATGGATTGGAAGAGCGGCCGGATAAAGCGTATATCATATCGGTCATTGAAGGCTGGGGCGGTTATGGCGCCTATGCGACGCTCTACATGTGGCATATACTATTCTAGACAAAACCCCGCCTTTTTAAGGCGGGGTTTTTCAGGATTCATTGCGCAGTACAAGCACAAGTGAAACCAGAGCGGCTATTATCAGACCGATCAGCATGAAGCCATGCAGCGATGGATCGATGATGCCATCCAAGAACACATAGATGGCGAAGAGGGCGATGATAGTCAAAGTGAAGTTCAACCATTTGAATGTGTTTTTGCTCATATGAAAGCTCCTTCGATATAAACGCGGGTTTCTTTGAAACCCTTTTCTATAATGGTATCATAAAATCGGAACTAAATATTGAAAAGGAGATTACAGGATGAATTATATCATGAGCATACAGTTGCTTCCCCACCACCCACAAAACAGTGATGCGTTCAGTCATATCACAGGTGCAATCGAATTGATCGAAAACAGTGGATTGACCCATTTTATCGGGCCGATGGAAACCACAGTTGAAGGTGGCATCGATGAATTGCTGAATCTGGTCAAAAAACTTAATGGCCATCTCGCTCAAGAAGGCTGCGATACGGTCGTATCGAACATTAAACTGGTCCAGTCGGAAGAGAAGATTGAAATCAAGAACGTTCTTTCCGATTACTATGAATTTGATGATGAAGAGTAATATTCGATGATAAAGAAGGACGAAGGCTTATAAGCCTTCGTCCTTCTTTATTGGATCGACAGATTTGCTTCGTGTCGATCAGGATGATTCTGTACTGTCAATTGGTTCACTCCGGATGTGGAAGCGTACACCGCGCGGCCCTTCGACACTGAACATGCCGCCGATGCCTTCTACGACGTCAAGCGTAAGTCGGGTATGTTTCCAATACTCATACTGCCTATGATGCATATAGAAGGGGACGCCTTCCACTTCACCGAGTTTGACATCCGCGTCGCCGATGATCATGGTGCCTTCCCTAAGGCACATGGGGCTGGAACCGTCGCAGCATCCACCGGATTGGTGGAATATGAGATCTCCGTGCTCTTTCTTCAAATCTCTGATCAGTTCTTTTGCCGCTTCGGTGGCATCTATTGCCTTCAGTTCAGGCATCTAGAAAAATCCTTTTGGTGACTCATCGTAGCTGACGAGCATATTCTTCGTCTGCTGATAATGACTGAGCATCATAAGGTGGTTCTCGCGGCCGATACCGCTCATCTTATAGCCGCCGAACGCAGCGTGCGCAGGATAATCATGATACGTATTCACCCATACGCGTCCCGCCTGGATGCCCCGGCCGAACCTGTAGGCTTTGTTCTGCGAACGTGTCCATACACCGGCGCCAAGGCCGTAGAGCGTGTCGTTCGCAATGGCGAGTGCTTCGTCATCATCTTTATAAGTCGTCACGGCGAGCACGGGACCGAATATTTCTTCCTGGAAGATGCGCATCTTATTGTCACCTTTGAATATGGTAGGTTCGAAATAATAACCGCCGGCAATGTCCCCGTCAACTTCCTTGATGTTGCCGCCAGTCAATACTTCTGCCCCTTCCTTCTTGCCGATGTCGAGGTAGGAACTGATTTTTTCCTTCTGTTCCTTGGAAGTCTGTGCGCCCATCATCGTATTCTCATCAAGCGGGTTGCCGACCTTTATCTGCTCGACACGGCTGATGACCCGCTCCATGAAGGCATCGTATATATCTTCATGGACGATTGCGCGTGAAGGGCAGGTACAGACTTCACCCTGATTCAGGGCGAACATGACGAGGCCTTCAATCGCCTTGTCGAGGAAGTCATCGTCTTCGTCCATAAGGTCTTTGGCGAATATGTTAGGTGATTTACCGCCAAGTTCCAGTGTAACCGGGATGATGTTCTGACTGGCATTCTGCATGATGATGCGGCCAGTCGTCGTTTCCCCTGTAAACGCGAGTTTGTTGACCTTATCGTGTGTCGCAAGCGCCTGACCGGCTTCTGAACCAAAGCCATTGACTACGTTGATGACACCTTTTGGTACGATGTCACTGATCAATTCCATCAGGTGCAGAATGGTGGAAGGTGTCTGTTCTGCCGGCTTCAACACGACACAGTTACCAGCGGCAAGAGCCGGTGCAAGTTTCCAGGATGCCATCAGAAGCGGGAAGTTCCACGGGATGATCTGACCGACTACACCCAGTGGTTCATGGAAATGATAGGCTACCGTATCATTGTCGATTTGGGATATGCCGCCTTCTTGTGCGCGTATCGCACCTGCAAAATATCTGAAGTGATCGACCACGAGAGGCAGGTCGGCATTCAATGTTTCGCGCACTGCCTTACCATTCTCGAAAGTTTCAAGTACCGCCAGTTCCTCCAGGTTCTGTTCTACACGATCTGCTATCCGTAGCAGGATATTGCTCCGTTCCGTAGGGGAGGTCAATCCCCATTCTGCATGCGCCTTATGTGCAGCTTCTACAGCTTTATCGACATCTTCTTTCGTCGAGCGTGGTACTTTGGATACCTTCTCACCAATGACCGGTGATTCATTTTCGAAGTAATCCCCTTTTACAGGCGGTACCCATTCGCCGCCGATGAAGTTTTCATACTGCGTCTTGATTTTGTATTGAGCATCTTTTTTATGTGGAAAATCGAATGCCATTGCCATACCTCCTAGTTTGATATATTGCCATTATATTTTAATATTCAGTATATTGCAATCGCTTACATTATTGGCGGACGTTACGCTCCTATAGGCTTGGATGGTAATGGGAAGACGTAAAATGTCCTGGCACTGCCTGCGGCAGCGCCGTTCAACGCTTATTTGAGGCTGCTGCAAGCGCTTGCTTATCCCTGTGCTTATGTTACTATAAGAAAGTTGGCGGAAAGTACTTATAAAGAGTAATTATAAAATTACACGAGGTGAGGAAATGAAAAAATTTCGTTTGATGGATTGGCCAACGTTTATAGCTTCAATTATTATTCTCTTATCTGTCATAGTCCCGCTGATTGCTTTTCCAAAAGCGAGTGAAGCAATCATCCTGCAGCTTAACGATCTAGTGACTGGCGGGTTGGGCGCAGTCTACCTTGGAATCGGAGTCGCAGCGCTTCTTTTCGTGCTTTACATAGCATTCGGCAAATACGGACAGGTTACGCTTGGCGAAGCAGATGAAAAACCTGAATTTGGAACATTCAGCTGGGCGGCCATGCTTTTCTCAGCTGGTATCGGATCCAGTATCCTCTACTGGGGTGCAATTGAATGGGTCTACTATTATCAGGCTCCACCGTTTCATATCGCCCCAGAAAGTGAAGAAGCGATCAACTATGCAGCTGCATACGGCATCTTCCACTGGGGACCGATTGCTTGGGCGATCTATGTGCTGCCCGCACTTCCGATTGCCTACAGCCTATACGTCAAAAAGAACCCTATACTTAAAATCAGTCTTACGTGCGAGCCTCTTCTTGGGAAGTACACAACAAGATGGCCCGGCAAACTGATCGATGTACTATTCATATTCGGCCTGCTTGGTGGAGCCGGGACGACGTTGGGGCTTGGTACGCCAATGATTGCAGCCGGCGTGGAATCCCTGTTTGGAATAGACGGCGGTGGCCTGGTGCTGAGACTCAGCATACTTATTATCGCTACTGTCATATTCGCAATCAGCTCTTATTCCGGTCTGAAGAGGGGAATCAGGGTGCTGAGCGACATGAACTTATGGTTGACGTTCATCCTGCTTGCCTTCATCTTTGTCGTTGGACCGACGATCTTCATCATGGAAACGACTGTTTCAAGTATCGGGCTGATGATGAAAGACTTTTTCCGGATGGCAACTTGGCTTGAACCATTTGGTGGCTTTAAAGGCATAGAAACGACCGATTTCCCTCAAAGCTGGACGGTATTCTATTGGGCATGGTGGCTGGTCTATGGACCATTCATCGGACTTTTCATCGCAAGGATTTCCAAGGGCCGTCGGTTGAAGGAAGTAGTGCTCGGTACAATCCTTTACGGAACACTCGGGTGTGTACTCTTCTTCGGAATACTTGGGAACTTCGGGCTGTGGCTTGAAATTTCCGGTACATTCTCTGTGACGGATGTTCTGAACAACCAAAGTGGGGAAGCGGCGATCATGGCGATCATCGGCCAGCTGCCTTTCGGCAAGCTGATGACTCTGATCTTCATCATCACTGCACTGCTCTACTTGGCGACGACATTCGACTCAGGTTCCTATATTCTTGCATCATCCACCCAGACCAAGGTTGATGGTGAACCATACAGATGGAACCGTCTGTTCTGGGCATTTGCGTTATCCTTCCTGCCATTCACATTATTGCTGATAGGTGGGGACGACTCATTGAGCTTGCTGCAGACCGCATCCATCGTTGCAGGTGCGCCACTCATCATAATCTTCATCATGCTGATGGTCTCCTTCCTCAGGACCTTGGGCGAGGATCGCATCAAACTTGAAGCAAGACGTAGCGCACATAAAGAAAGAGAAAGAAAAACATTGTCCATCACGTACGCAAAACGCGACAATTGGTGGGAATAAGAAAAAGCTCCGGAAATTTCCGGAGCTTTTTTGTGTGGAGAAGTGTGGCTTGAGATGAATATCTCGTCTAACTCTCGTTGGTTTGGGCGACGAGGGAGAATTGGATGTCTAACTCTCGTTGGTTTGGGCGACGAGCGAGAATTGGATGTCTAACTCTCGTTGGTTTGAGCGACGAACGAGAATTGGGACTCTAGCAGTACATTTCACCGTCTATAATGGTGTGCTTCAGATTTGAGGCGTCATCGTAGATCACCAGATCGGCGTCGGCGCCTTCTTTTATGACGCCTTTTGATTTAGTCACCCCGAGTTCAACGGCCGGGTTATAGGCGGTCATCTTAACGATATCCTGCCATGTACATCCAGTGACCTCCCTCATATTCCTGATGGCCTGTTTCATCGTCAATACGCTGCCGGCGAGCGTTCCGTCGGCGAGGCGCGCTTCGCCATCCTTGACGTGGACGTTTTGGCCGCCGAGGTCATATTCGCCGTCCGGCAGGCCTTGGGCGCGCATGGCATCTGTAATTATGACGAGCCTGTCTGGTGTGATGATGTCATAGGCCAGTTTCATCATTTCCTTTCTGCAGTGGATGCCATCTGCAATCAGTTCTGTAAAAGCATTCCCCATATAGGCGAAGCCGACGGTGCCGGGCTCCCTGTGGTGAAGGCCGCGCATGCCATTATACAGATGGGTGATGTGACTGAGTCCCTTCGTTTCAGCATCTTTCAATGTATCGAACAAACCATCTGTATGACCGGCTGAAGGGATGATCGACAAATCCTTCAGTGTCTCTATGAAGTCGCCAGGGTCCTCTTCAGGGGCATATGTCATCAGGCGGATCTGATTGCCTGAGAGGGTTTGGAGGCGACGTGCCAACGCGTGATCGGGTTTCAGGATATGGGCTGGATCTTGTGCGCCTGGGTGGGCTTTTGAGATGAACGGCCCCTCCAAGTGGATGCCGAGCATTTTCGCGCCTCCCGCATACGTGTAGCCGGACAAGTTTTCAAGAGCCCGTTCAATGTCTTTGATCGGGGCGGTCATGGTGGTGGCTAGGAATGATGTGGAACCGGTACTCGGCAGATGGGCTGAAATCTTCTCTAAGTAAGTCTCGTCTGCATCCATCGCATCCACGCCATCGGCACCATGTATATGCATCTCGATGCCGCCGGGCAGGACATTGTCTCCTTGTGCATCAAAAACCGTTTCTGCATCCGGGCAAGTCTCCATCGGGCCGAACGATTTTATTTTATCATTTTCGATAAGCAGCCAATGATCGCCGAACGTATCTTCATGGGTGATGAGGCGTGCATTTTTTATAAGGTGCTGCATTGTATCATCCTTTCAAAAAAATATTTTATAATACCATTATAGTGTATTGAACTTGATCACTTGGCGATCCTGTTTGCAGTGGGGCTTGCCTTTGGCATGTCGAAAGATAAAAACGGGGCGGCGGCACTTGTCGGCCTCGTATCATTCCTTGTCGTGACCAACCTGCTGAAGGCAGATTCGATTGCCTTGTTGCGCGGTATTGAACTGGAAGAGGTGGGAGCCGCTTTCGGAGTCATTGAAAACAACGTATTTCTAGGTATCATTACAGGCTTGATCAGTGCGGCTCTATACAACCGCTTCAGCGGCACGAAACTGCCTGATTACCTTGCATTCTTCAGTGGGCGCCGTTCGGTGCCGATCATTGCCGTATTCGTCATGATAGTGCTCAGTGGTGTGCTGTACTATGTATGACCGCTGCTCTATAACGGTCTCTTCTCATTCGGGGAATGGATCAGTGGGCTGGGTGCCGTCGGCGCCGGCCTCTACGGCTTCTTCAACAGATTGCTGATTCCGACCGGCCTGCACCACGCATTGAACTCGGTGTTCTGGTTTGATACAGTCGGCATCAACGATATCGGCAACTTCTGGGATAATGAAGGTGAGCGGGGCATCACAGGCCGTTACCAGGCCGGCTACTTCCCGATCATGATGTTCGGGCTGCCGGGGGCTGCACTTGCGATGTACCATACGGCTAAGACACAGTTCAAAAAAGCCGCTGGCTCCATTTTGCTTGCGTCTGCATTGACGGCATTCCTTACAGGTGTAACGGAGCCGCTTGAATTTTCCTTCATGTTCCTCGCGCCGTTGCTATACGTCGTACATGCAGCACTTACAGGATTGTCCCTGTTCATTGCAGCATCGTTTGAATGGACGGCAGGGTTTGGTTTCAGTGCGGGACTGATCGACTTTGTACTCAGCACCCAAGTACCCATCGCCAACCAGCCTTATATGCTGATCCTGCAGGGGCTCGTATTCTTTGTCCTATACTATGTCATCTTCAGGGTGATCATCAAAGTGCTCGATCTTAAGACACCAGGCCGCGATGATTCGGTGTTGGCTGCAGAAGCGCCGACTGGAGCAGGAGTCGAAGGAGTTGAGGGAGTGGATGAGAAGTCATCTTCCTTCGACGATAAGTACTCCAAAAAAGCAGACCAGATCCTCATCGGGCTCGGTGGTAAAGAGAATATCGATACAATCGACTACTGTACGACGCGTCTGCGCATCAATGTTATGGATGAAGCCAAGATAGATGATGCAATCATCAAATCAGCAGGCGCCCACGGCGTCATCAGACCGGGGCGCAACAACGTCCATGTCGTCGTCGGTACTGAAGTCGAACATGTTGCAGAAGAAATGAAGCGTCTCGTATAGAATGCAGGACACCATATGGTGTCCTGTTTTTCGTTTTTTCAGTCTATTGAGGTACAATGGAGGCAGTCAGATAGAATAAAGGAGGATATTCATGTTCACTTTCAAACATCCGGTCGATATCCGTTTCGGCGAAGGCATCATCTCACAGCTTGGTGAGATCATCTCGGATCTCGAGTACAGCAGGCTCGTTGTGGTGGCGACGCGTTCCCAAGTGAAGAATGGGGTAGCGGAATTCATCGAGACCGAACTCGGTGAGAAAATAAAAACGGTCATTTCCGATATTGAGGCCAACCCGACCATTGAAAATGTTTCGGAGATTGCAGCAGCACTCCATGCGCATGATGCCCATGCTGTCATCGCTGTCGGCGGCGGTTCAGCAATGGATGCCTCGAAAGCTGCAGCAGCTGCATATATGCAAGGTGTGGAACCTGGGTCCATCATCGAGCACACAGATTTCACACGGGCATTACCAGTCATCGCGATCCCTTCAACAAGCGGTTCAGCCTCTGAAGTCACAGCTTCAAGCATCATCAGCGATAAATCACAAGGACTGAAGGTACCGCTGATCGGACCTGGACTTTATCCGAAAGTCGCGCTGGTCGATCCGGAACTGACATTGACGTGCCCACCGAAGGTGACTGCAATTTCAGGGATTGATGTCATCTGTCATGCGCTGGATTGCCTCGGATCCACCAAACATAACCCGGTCTCCGACACTTTGGCGATACGTGCAGCGAACCTGGCATTTAAAAATCTGCTTGCAGCCTATAACGAGCCCTCGGACAGGGAGGCACGGACCAACATGTCCCTTGCGAGCATGATGGCAGGGATGGCGTTCAGCCAGACGGGGACTTCCGGGTCTCATGCCATGAGCTACTACCTGACTTCCCAGTACGATGTCCCCCACGGGGAAGCATGTGCCTTTTCCTTGGATGAATGGTTCAAGGTCAATGCTAAAGCCAATCCACAGCTTCACGACCATGCAAAGGACATCGGTTTTGAGGATGCCGAAGACCTCGCACGTGCCTTCAATGGACTGAAGCAGAATCTGGGGCTTGGCATGACGCTTTCGGACTTTGGCATCAATCATGCGGATATCCCTGTAATTGCTGACGAGAGTATGCGGCAGGCGAATATGAAGAATAATATCGCGCAGCTCTCGCGGGGTGAAATCATCGAAATGCTTGAACAAAAGCAGGCATAGCTTTTTGATCCATATAAAGAAGCGCTGGAATGGTCATTCCAGCGCTTCTATTGCGTTCTTTGCGATTTCGATGTGTTCAGCCATCTTATCCTGCAGATTTTCAAGAAAGAAAGCAGCTTCTGCCTTGGCCAAATAATGGCGCGCAGATTTCGGCTCGTTTAATGCCACGTGGATGAGTGTCATCAGATGGTTTGCCTTACCCCTGTAGTAGAGTGAGTTGTTCTCTTCTATCCGGATCAGCAGTTTATAGCAGATGTCGACTGCTTCTGCGTAGAAGAAATTGTTGTAGAGGCTGACGGCATAGCCGTAGTAGAGCTGAATGATCATGTAACGATCCATTTCATTCATATGCCTTGATTCAAGAATGCGGTTGCGGTGCTTATGGTAAAGTGTAAGGGCATCTTCAGAGCGATCCGTGATGATGTACAGATCGCCGAGCGTATTTATGATTTCAAGTTCCAGCATCTTGTTGGACTTTGTTTCTTCGATCAAGGTTGTGAGAATGTGTTCGGAATCTTCAAGACGCCCTTCATTCCTCAGCATGATTGCTTTATATGTACGGAAGAGCCGCTTGTAATTACGGTATTGAAGGTCGAATTCCGACCTTATATTGATTGTTTCCTGGGCATCTTCAAGCGTCACCTTGAGCAGATCGGCATGTCTGAAATAGACATATTCGCGCATCATATCAAGATAGTGGTCGATCAGGGCGTATTCAGAAGCCTCATCGATGAAAAGATCCTGCATGCTTATGCCAAGGCGCCGGCACAATCTGTGGAGTATGGGGGCGGAGAGTGCTGCATCCCCCCGTTCAAAACGGTAGATGGTGGTCTTGCCACAGATGCCTTCGGCTGCTTCCAGATGAGTGAGCCCTTTCTGCTGACGCATTTCCTTAAAGCGGGTGTAGTATTCCATGGCGAGCCTCCTTGCTGAAGAATTGTTCACAACTTTCCCGGATGTGGATATTGATTGAATATTTAGAATCATCCATAATGTAGTTATAAACAGATAGGTGGTGAGGGCATGAAAAAGATACTCAGTGCTTTAATATTGGGCACTATGCTATTAGGCTCAACAGCAGTGGTCGATGAACCAACGGCGGAAGCGAGCGTCGTCAAGCACGACCATGAAGTAATCAGTACTTTGGGAAGAGGATCTGGTTACCTTCCTGATGGACGGCCAGCCCCTATCGATGTTTATTAGGTACTCCCAGTAAGTTCATTTTTCCTTACCCTTAATTGGACGCTTCTGCCCTCAAATGCACCCGACCTCTTAACCTTTTCAGGGCAGAAGGTCTTTTTTTTGGCTTTTTGCTCCATTTTAATGGGGGGGGTAGGCATAAGAATACCATAAACCGTCCCGTAAATCTTGATTTTCCATGCGACAGATCTGTTATAATGGGTCGAGAACATATCTTGGAGGATTCAGATGAAAAAATATATCAGGGTAGTCGGTGCGGTAATAGTCAACGATAAGGATGAGATATTGTGCGCACAGCGCCCGGAAGGTAAGAATCTGGCGTTGAAGTGGGAATTCCCAGGCGGCAAAATTGAAGCGGGCGAAACGCCTGACGCGGCTTTGAAGCGTGAATTGATGGAAGAGATGCAGTGTGACATCCTTGTCCGGGATAAAATTGTGACGACGGTCCATGAATATGATTTTGGTGTTGTGGAATTGACTACATATTATGCAGAGCAGCTCTCAGGAGATATCCGCCTTCTTGAGCATATTGATATGAAATGGTTGCCGAGGGCGGCAATCGATTCACTTGATTGGGCACCTGCCGATATACCAGCTATAAAAAAAATAAAGAATGATCAGCCGAAATGATGCCCGGATACACTTCCGGGCTTTTTAGGGTGGCTAAATAATTAAATATTCAGTATAATTTGAATTATAATTCCTAAGGAGTGTTTCATCTGCAATGAAAGTTTCCATAATTGGCGCGGGCAATGGCGGCATAGTAGCTGCGGCTGACTTGACGGCGCGCGGGCACACAGTCACACTGTACCATTCACCGTCGGCCATAAAAGATCCGCATTCTGACATTACGGAAGGTAAAGTACATTTTAGGGGAAGACCAATCAGGATCAGTGCATTCACAAGAAATCCAAAGGAAGCGGTGAAGGAGGCAGAAGTCGTCATGACCTGTCTGCCGACCCATATACTTTCAGATATGTTCGAAGAAATCATACCATATCTTGAAGCGGGTCAGATGATATTCATTAACGGTGCAAGTGCGATGAGCAGCATGAAGCTGTCGAAGCGGCTTGAACGGAAACGGCCGGAGATTTCGGTTATGATAGGGGAATCGATGTCCCTGACATATGCTGCACGTTATGATTACGCGACGAACGACGCGGACATCATATTAAGGAGCCGACATAACCTGTTCAGTGCCTATCCTTCGGGTGATACGGAACCAATGCTTTCGAAGCTGCATATGCTTTACGACACGCTCGTGCCAGCTGAGAACATAATTGAAACGACACTCAATAATGGCAATCCAGAAAGTCATCCGGCCCCTTCCATCCTGAATGCCGGCGTCATCGACAATGATGGCGAAAACTTCTACCTGTACCGTGATGGCGTGACGGAACACACTGTGAAGGTTATAGAAGCGATTGATGAAGAGCGCCAGGAAATATGCAAAGTGCTCGGTTTTGAAGTGCTAGATAAAGCGGGGCGTTCCGAACGGAGCACATATTTCGAACCTGGGAAAGCGCTGAAGACGCAATATAACGAAAGTCCGGTCCTTAGAGATCTTGTAGGCCCTACTGCACTCGACAACCGGTATATCGTGGAGGATGTCGGACATGGGCTCGTGCTTTGGAAAAGCATTGCGGAAGCGCTTGATGTCCACACACCGACGATTGATGCAGTTATCCATCTGACTTCACTTATGTTGGAAGTCGACTTCATGCGTGAGGGGACGACGCTTGAAAAGATTGGCCTTGATGCCTCGCGTGACTTGAACCATCAAGTATAAAAATGACCCCGGTCAGTTGACCGGAGCTTCATTTACTCATCTTTATTGTGGATATGTGTGCGGGTCCCACGGTTTTCGGCAATTTCTTTAGCGCGCCTAACGGCGTCATCCTTATTATCATAAGTGTTGCTGGGTTGTTTTGCCCCTTTGGTCTGAACTTTCCATTCGTCGTCTTCATAAAAGACCGAAACGTCATTATCTGCAATCTTGCCACCCTGTGAGTTGGGGTCAGGTTTGTGTTGCGTAATTTTTTTATCCTTTAGTTCATCAAGGTCTTTTTGTGAAGCGTCTTTATACCACTGTTCCGCCTGCTCGGTTCCGATCGGGATGGCACGTTCCTCATCATATCCGTCCTTCAGCATGGCGTTGATGATGTCGATCGCCTTTTTTCTTTCGAGTTCTTTCAAGTTCTTTAAGGAATCCGGGTAGTCATTCATGGTATAAGGCATTTGAATATCCCCTTTCATCGTGTTCTAGTAAGATTATACCCGGAAATAGGAAGGTTAAAGGTGATAATATGCTTTTTACATTTGAAGTCGATACACATGAACGTACGGCATTTGTTAATATTGATGCCTTCGTCTTTGAAGCTTTGGAAAAGAGTGGCGTGCGCTCAGGGATCATGACGGTCTTCACTCCCCATACGACAGCAGGGATCACAATCAATGAGAATGCGGATCCGGATGTTGTGAAGGATCTTGTATACGGGATGGATCTTACCTTCGACAACAAGCCGGCGTATCAGCACTTTGAGGGGAATTCGGATTCCCATATGAAATCGTCGCTGACCGGCGCGAGCGAAACGCTCATAATCGAAAAGGGGGAAGTCATTTTCGGAACATGGCAGAGCCTGTATTTTGCAGAGTTCGATGGTCCGAGGACACGACGGGTCCATATCAAAGTGATTGGTGACTGAGGCATGAAGCGTTCTGGCGAAAAGCGATAATGCGAAGTCTTCAGGTGGCCGATCGATGCTTTTCATATGTATTGCTTAAAATATAGTGGAACGGGTACAGTCCAGTAAATCATTTTATGGAGGTTCATCATGGAAGCGATTAAATCATTATTCTCATTCCTCTTCAAGCTCATTGCTGTATTGATTATAGTAGGAGTGATTGGTGTAGCAGTATTGGCATTTTTCCTGAAGCAGGATGTCAAAGAAATAAGGGAGTTCACTGAGAGATTGAAAAAAGAAATTGATGCAGAACCGAATCAAGTATAAAAGCTGGCCCTCTGGGCCAGCTTTTTCATTTGGTGCAAGTCATCAATCATTCAACGCCTTATCGATGACTTCTATATTTTTCTGCATGACGGATTGATAGGTGGCGTCTTTTTCATCGCTATCATACAGGACTGAAAGGTTATGGAACTCTAACGGTTCTATGCCCGTCTCATTTTTTACAGTATCGGCAACCTTGGATGTGATGTTCTGTTCATAGAGGATATAAGGCACATCATGCGCTTTGATTTCTTCGACGATCTGGGTCAATTCCTGTTGGGAAAGTTCCTCGTTATTCAAGCCGGAGATGCCCACCTGATTGAAGTGGTACCTGTTGGCGAGATACCCGAGGGATGCGTGGGAAATGTATACCGTATCGCGCTCAGTCTCTTCTGTAACCTTGGTGAACGCATCATGGATGGATTCAAGATCGTCTGCCAACGCTTCATAGTTGTCCCTGTACAATTCTTCCTGATCCGGATTCATCTCGATCAGCTGATCCTGGATGGATTTGGCCATCTCGATCGAAAGCTTCGGATCGAGCCAGATATGCGGGTCGCCCGCTTCTTCATGTGCATGCTCATCGTGGTCATGCTCTGTATGGAGATATGCAGACTCCGGAATGCTGTCTGCGGCCGAGAAGAATTCGGTGTGGTCACCGATCGAGCCTTCGATTTTCTTTGAGACGGGATCAAGTGCTTTGGAAGTGTAGATGAAGAGATCCCCTTCAGCATAGTTCAAGATATCCTTTTGCGTGGGTTCATAAGTATGGACGTCAGCACCGGTGGGGTAGATGGATTCCACCTCTACTGTATCGCCCCCTATCGATTCAGTGAAACTTTTTAGGGGAAAGACTGTCGTGTACACAGTCAATTCCTCTGTTTCTTCTTCATTTGCCGAATCCGTCCCACACGCACTGAGCAACAGGAGAAGGATGGATAAAGCTGTCATCTTATAAGTTTTCATGGCATAGCCCCTTAATATAACGGAATGATTACGATTTATAATTATAGCGTATGATGCGGGGGCAGGCAAGCGCATTTGTCCGTTTTTTTACGTTCATCCATAAAGGTGTTGAAAAAAATTGAATAAACCTTTAAAATGGTTAAGGCGGTTCAAAAAAGGACAATACTGTCCGAATACCATCGTTTCATCCCGAATGGATGATCAACTGGCCAGTTGAAATGGAGTCCGTGATGTCTTTCAAAAAGGAACCGGGCATGGTATGACTGCAATATCAATGAAATTCGGATGTTCCTCACCTCGAGTGTGAAATGGAACAGGTAATGAGTAAAGGAGGCGTAACGAATGAGAGTAAATGTAACTTTGGCTTGTACAGACTGCGGAGACCGCAACTACATTACGACAAAGAACAAGAAAAACAATCCTGAGCGTATTGAAATGAAAAAATTCTGTCCAAGAACAAACAACTATACACTTCACCGTGAAACGAAGTAATATTAAGCCGCCCTGTTGGGCGGTTTTTTTATTTTCGCTGATCGACAGTGTCCGTTACGTGGAGCGGGGTGAAGTATGGTATATTTGATAAAAAGGCTGCAAAGGAGCATTTTCTATGACAACGATTATGGAGGGCAAGGCAGTTGCTGCACATCTTTCCGAAAAGATAAAAAAGGCGCTTAGTGAGTCTGATAAGCATGGCATCAGTCCGAAAGTGGCTTTCGTCAGGGTGGGGGAGCGGTCTGATTCGATTTCCTATGAGCGGGCGGCGCTTAAAAGGTTTGAAAAATTTTCTATTGAGACAGAACAATACCATTTCCCAGATGATGTCTCGGCCCGTTCCTTCCTCAGCAAGTTCAGGGAAATAAATGAAGATTATTCCATCAACGGCATATTGCTGCTCCAACCGCTGCCGGAACATATCGACATGAAGCGGGTCGAGGAATTGATGAATCCAATAAAGGATATCGACGGCATGACGCCATTTAATCTCGGGCAAGTAGTGACCGATGAAGAGAATCGTCTGGAACCTTGTACTCCTGCTGGGGTAATGGAGATGCTCGAGTTCTATGACATTCCTCTGAAAGGGAAGGATGTAGTCGTGGTGGGGGCAAGTGAAGTGGTTGGAAAACCATTATCGTTGCTGTTTATGAACCGTGATGCGACAGTGACGACATGTAACGCCTATACCAATGACCTGGCTGGAAAGTGCCGCCAGGCGGATATTATTGTCAGTGCTGCCGGTGTCATCAACCTGATCGGAGCAGATCACGTAAAAGAAGGGGCAGTGGTGGTCGATGTTGGCATCAATTTCAACGATGCCGGTAAAATGGTTGGGGACGTGGATTATGACGCAGTGCGCGATAAGACGTCCTACATCACGCCGGTACCAGGCGGAGTAGGGGCCATTACGACAACTGTACTCGCTTATCACCTGATGATGGCGACCGATTACCAAAAAGAGCCTGTTCTATTTTTGGAACGTTAAAAGGCCGCACCTAGGTGCGGCCTTTTAACGTTCGAGCATGGTGATGTCGAGGATGTCGATGAAAGAGATGAAGACCATCTCGTCTTCAGGGGCCAGACGTTGGCCGATCAGCATCAGACTCCATCTATCCACCCGGAGAATCTGCAGATCGACATGAAAGCGCAGCCCATCATAATAATATTCGATGCGCACGTTGCGCTTTTCATGGATTGCCTTTTTCATGGCGCGGTCCATCTCCGCCAGGCGGTCGTCAGATAGTTCCGGGCGGCTTATCTTTGATTGCGCCTCGATCATGGCATCTACCCGTTCAAACTGTTCCGGCATGGTGGCGAACGGTGCCCACTTGATCATGCCGCGCCCTTTTGGAATATTGCTGTCTAGCTGGTCGATGGGCATTTGCCGGTAATCCATAGCGATCCCCTCTTTCCAGTAGAGTTATATATGCTATTATACGAACATATGTTCTGTTTTGCAACTGCGGATATTTTCGTTTAGCGAAAATCAGCAGGTGTGCTAATATAAAGGCAAACTGAACCTTAGGGGGAATATGCATGATTGGATACATTGGCACGTATACAAAAGAGCATGGCAAGGGGATCTATCAATTTGACCTTGACCTGAAAAAAGGTGTGTTCGGGAAGATCAGGGAGGCGGCGGAAACACCGAATGCAACATATCTTGATATTCACAAAGACCGTCTGTATGCAGTTAAAAAGGGCAAGACGAAATCGGGCATCGCAACTTACGATATCAGCGATCCGAATACCGGTGACCTCAACCTAGTAGAGGACTGTCTCAGAGAAGGGGCTTCCGGGTGTCATCTGACATTGACATCAGACCAGAATTATCTTGTCGATGCGGTATATCTATCTGGAGAAATCCGTCTGTACCGCGTCGATGAGCGTGGCGTGGTGACAGAACGACTGGATGTTTTCCAGATTGAGGGAGACGGCCCCCATGAACGTCAGGATAGTCCGCACTCCCACTTTGTCGTCGAGACTCCCGACCGAAAATATATTGCAGCAGTCGATCTTGGTGCAGATAAGATTGTTACGCTTGAAATCAGAGACGACCGACTTGTTAAAGTGGCAGAATCAAATGTGGCAGCAGCCAGTGGCCCGAGACACTTGGTGTTCGACAACAATGGCCGCTATGCCTATATCTTTACCGAACTATCGAATGAAGTGATTGTAGCTGCCTATGAAGACGGGAAATTTTCCCCACTAAAGACATATTCGGCACTCCCGGAATCTTTCAGCGGACATTCACAGGGGGCGGCAATACGGAAACATCCAAACGGAAAGTTCATTTATGTTTCAAATAGAGGACATGACAGTATCGCTGTGTTTGAGATCATATCTGATGGTGAGGAACTGAAACGCATCCAGATCGAATCGACCAACGGAGACTGGCCGCGGGACTTCAATATTACCCCTGACGGCAATTTCCTTGTGTGCGCCCATGAACGCTCTCATAATGTAGTATTATTCAAGATAACTGAAGCAGGCACAATCGTGCGTCAAGAGGGTGAATTAGAGGCTCCGGAAGGCGTTTTTGTAGGATTTTTATAGATGAATAAAAAATTTTTATGGCCTTTTCTGCTTCTGCTTTTGATTCTGCTGCTGTTCTTGCCGCTTGCTGATCGGACCAGTGGCTCAGAACGCGTCATCATCGACCATAATAAAAGACAGCTGGTTCATCCGGCCTGTTTCGACCAGGCAGATCTGACGAATTACATCGATGAAGTTTCCTATTCCAGGGCGACAGAGGACCTTGGCTACAAGATCAAGGACGAGTGCTCGATGGAACGGCTCGAGAAGGGCAGAGAGAGTGTAATAAGTAAAATATTAAATGAATGATCATATTTACTATTCAGAATATTTGTGATATTATTTGTTCATACCATTTTTTCCATTCTTTTCAACTATTTGATTTTGAAATTGCCTTTCAAAACAAAGGACCCGCCACTTTTGTGGCGGGTCCTTTGTTTATCTACATCCTTATGTCATCATACTCTGAACCGCGTATGGCGTGCGGTACATACGGACATGTCGGCTTGATTTTCTTATTGTTTTCACGGGCCATTGCGACAATTTCATTGACGAGGTCTTTTGCAAGGCCTCTGTTGCGTTGCTCCGGTACTGTATAGGTACCGGTTACATCGTAATAGTCTTCTTCATCTGTATAGATCAGTTCTGCGATGGACTGGCCGTCTTCTTCAATATAGAGTTTACCCGGTTCTTTTTTCATCATTTTATCATCCTCCTAGGATAATGCTTTTGTGATTTGTGGCACCACTTGCTTCTTGCGGGATACTACGCCTTCCAGAACGGCCGAGTTTTCATCCAATGCAACATCGAATGCTTTTTCGATGGAACTTGAATTCTCCCCAAGGGCAAGTATCTTCGAGTTGGAGTTGATGATGTCAGTGACGACGAGGACGAACAGACCATAGCCCTCTGACTCGATCTGAGCTCTTATTGCGTCTTCAAGTTCTGCTTTTCTCTCGAACACTTCATCGACATCGACGACGTTCACTTGGGCGATACGCGTCGTGCTTCCTCCCATATCGAAGGATTTTGCGTCTCCGGTAATCAATTCCTCAGCTGACTTATCGCTTGTTGAAGCACCCGCTTTCAGCATTGCCAGGCCGAAGGATTCGATATCGACATCGGCAATCTTCTGGAGTGCTTCCGCTGCCGCTTCATCTTCTTTCGTCGTTGTAGGAGATTTGAATAGCAACGTATCGGAGATGATGGCCGACAACATGAGCCCGGCCATTTCCCTGGAGATCTCCAGACCGTTTTCCTCATATACTTTCTTCAATATCGTTGCAGTGCACCCAACCGGTTCTGCGCGGTAGTAGAGCGGCCCTTCCGTGTGGAAGTTCGAAATTCTGTGGTGATCGAAAACCTTTACTATTTCAGCTGACTCGATGTTTTCTGCAGATTGCTGGAATTCATTGTGGTCGACCAATATAACAGGGCTACCTGCTTCAAGTGTCTCCAGATACTCTGGGGCCGATACGCCGAATTCGTCGAGTGCGTATTGTGTTTCAGGATTCACTTCGCCAAGCCGGTAGCTTTTCGCATCATTGCCGAGCCTGGATTCAATATCCGCTGCGACGATGGCAGAAGTGATCGTATCTGTGTCTGGATTTTGATGACCGAATATCTTCGTTTGAATCATGATTACATTCTCCTTTAGATTATGTTCTACTATTCCCATTTTATCACCGGACCATGCATTCAGCTAGCGTTCTATTGTGGCACCGAGTGTATTTTTGAAGTGGTCGAGTGCGTAGCGGTGACCTTCCGGATTGAAGGAGGCCACACATGATTCCGGCACAATGATGCCATAGCCATGGTTGTAGGCATCAACTGCCGTGTGCATGATGCAGATGTCTGTGACCAGGCCGGTCAGCGTCACAGTGGAGATGCCCCTTTCCTGAAGCAGCTGATCCAGAGGTGTGCCGGCAAATGCACTGTAGCGGCGTTTATCGAGGAAGAATACGTTGGCATCTCCCTTGATGTCCTCATATACCTCGAGGACAGCGCCGTAGAGGTCGCGTCCCGGCGTGCCTTCTATATTGTGCGGCGGGAACAGCTGGGATTCTGGATGGTGCACATCTTCTTCATAGTGGAGGTCCATCATAAAGAAGATGGAGGTTCCTTCGCCGTGTGCTTCCCTGATTTTTTCGGCGATGGCCCCTTGGATGGCGCCTCCCGCTTCCCCTGCTGTCAATTTACCGTCGGGCGCGGCGAAATCATAAGAGTAGTCGATGACCAGTAATGCATTTTTCAATTTCATTTCCTCCTTTATGTTGTCGGGTGTAGTGCTGCCTTTATTGTGCCACATTAGGTCGTTTGTATCTAAATAATATATCCATCATCAGGACCAGGGTGATTGTTGCGGCAAAGAAAATGAAGTAGAAGGATCCTCCACTGGCACTGATGACCGCACCTCCAATGACCGGCCCGACGATGCTGCCGAGACTGAACATGATGCCAGCCATCAGATTGCCAGCCGGCAAGTTGTATTTGGGTGTGATGTCGGTCATGTAGCTGATGCCGAGCGAATACATGGAACCCACGGCGACGCCTGCCAGGATGAACAGTATAAGCAGCATGACAAAGGAAGTATTGAACGCTTCCATGGCCAAAAAGAGCAGGATGCCCGTGGCGAGCAGAATGGGCATCAGACGCCGGCGGCCGATGCGGTCGCCAAGTATGCCGATCGGTACCTGAAGCAGTATGGCACCGAAGCTGAAGGCCGGGAGTATCCAGGTGATGGCCGACAGGCTGAAGCCATTGCGGATGGCGAATACCGGGAAGTTGCTGTTCAAGGATGCTTCGAACACTCCAAACAGCATCGGGAACAAAAAGGCGATCCAACTTGTGGCGAGCACATTTTTGAAATTGCGGAATGTATTGAAGACAGTGATTGGGACCCCGGAGTCGATCGGTTTTGCACCTGATGCGTCCCTCAGCAGAAAAATGAGTGGCCAGCCGATCATGGTCAACAGACCCGAGACGATGAACGGGAGTGGCTCCCATACCGTAACAAGCTCACTGATTTTAGGCCCGATCATGAAACCAAAAGAAAAGAACAGGCCGTAGAATGCGACGATGCGGCCGAGTTTATGTTGCGGCGTCGTCTGGGTAAGCCACGTCTGGGTGCTGAAGTGCAGCACATTATCCCCGATCCCGACGAGAAGACGCAGCAGGAACCACAGCCAGATGGTTTCAAGCACCGGAAACAGCAGAAGGGAGAGCCCGACTGTGATGCCACCGGTGATGATCATCGGTTTGAACCCATATTTCCTAAGAGGTGCTTCGATGAAAAGGGATGAGATCAGGACACCTATGTAAAGTCCTGAAGCGTGGAGGCCATTGAGCGTGGCATTCACTTCCTGCTGTTCGAATATGAAAGAAATAAGCGGCAGCAGCATGCCTTGCGAAAACCCCGATATTGCAACGATGAATGAAAGTACGATGAAGCGCATCTTGAAACTATCCAATTTCATGTGATCCCTCCAGTCATTTCTGTTTGTATGGAAGTCAGATGTGCTAAAATGAGTATAACTGATTTTCAGCACTTCATGGGGGGACGAGACAAAATGTATCAACACGAAGATGACAGTTTCATGCTGCACACCGATCTATATCAAATCAACATGGGCAAGACCTATTTGGAGCAAGGGCTTGAGGACCGTACAGCGGTGTTCGACCTGTATTTCCGGAATATGCCATTTGACAATGGCTATGCGGTCTTTGCCGGACTGCAGCGCATCATCAATTTCCTGAGCAACCTGAAATTTACAGAAAGTGACATCGATTATCTGCGCACCATCGGCTATGAGGAGACTTTCCTCGACTACCTCAAAGATCTGAGGTTCACCGGCAAGGTGCGTGCTGTCGAGGAGGGGGAGGTCGTCTTCAGCAACATGCCGCTCGTGCAGGTTGAAGCGCCCATCATAGAGGCTCAGCTTGTCGAAACCGCATTGCTCAATATCGTCAATTTCCAGACGCTCATCGCCACAAAGGCGAGCCGCATGCGCCAAGTCGTGCCGAATGACATGCTGATGGAATTCGGTACACGCCGAGCCCATGAGTTCGATGCGGCCCTATGGGGGGCGCGGGCGGCCGTCATAGGCGGCTTTGATGCCACGAGTAATGTCCGCGCAGCGAAGCTGTTTGGACTGGAGGCGAGCGGCACGCATGCGCATTCCATGATACAGGCCTATGGCGACGATTATGAAGCGTTCAAGGCATATGCAGAAACCCATAAAAACTGCGTCTTCCTCGTGGACACGTTTGATACGTTGAAGTCCGGCGTGCCAAATGCCATCCGTGTGGCGAAGGAGTACGGCGATAAGATCAATTTCATCGGCATCCGACTGGATTCCGGGGATATCGCCTATTTATCAAAAGAAGCCCGTAAGATGCTGGATGAAGCAGGTTTGACGGAGGCCAAGATCATCGTCTCGAACGACCTGGATGAAATGACGATCCTGTCATTGTTATCCCAAGGTGCGAAAGTAGACGGCTGGGGCATCGGGACCAAATTGATAACAGCCTTCGACCAGCCTGCGCTCGGAGCAGTCTATAAGCTTGTGGCGATTGAAAATGAGGCAGGCGAACTTGAAAACAGGATAAAAATTTCGGGGAACCCCGAAAAGGTGACGACGCCCGGCAAGAAGAACGTCTACAGGATCATCAACCGCAATACCGGCATGTCAGAAGGTGAATACATCACTCACTTCGGGGAAGAGATGAAGGAAGATCCCCTACTGATGTTCCACCCGCTCCATACGATGAAGCGTAAGCTTATCCGTTCGTATGAAGCCGTGGAACTGATGAAGGATATATTTGTCGACGGCGAATGTGTGTACGAACAGGAGACAATCGATGATATTAAAGCCCGGCACGCCGCAAGCCTCAAAGTGTTGTGGGAAGAATATCAACGCTTCTTGAACCCGGAGGAGTACCCGGTCGACTTGTCGAAGGAACTGTGGCAGATAAAACAGGATCTTATAGAAGAAGCAAGCAATAAAAAATTGGAGTAAGGAAGTGATGCAAATGTTGCAGCAGGAAATAGTGGAGAAACTTCATGCCAAACCCCAAATAGAACCTGAAAGTGAAGCGCGTGAGATCATTGATTTCATTAAGGAGTATGCGCTGAAGCACCCGTTCATCAAGTCGTTCGTGCTCGGCATCTCAGGCGGCCAGGACTCGACCCTGCTCGGCAGATTGGCGCAAATGGCCACAGATGAGCTGAATGAGGAACACGAGGGGGAATATGCATTTCATGCATTGCGCCTGCCCTATGGGAAACAGAATGATGAACAGGATGCCATCGATGCACTGGATTTCATCCAGCCGACCCACAGGGCGACAATTGATATAAAACCTGCCGTTGATGCAAGCATCGCCTCCCTGCATGAGGCAGATTACGAATTGAGTGATTTCGTCGAAGGCAATGAAAAGGCGAGGGAGCGCATGAAGGCCCAGTACGCTGTCGCCGCTGCAACAGGCGGTGTGGTACTCGGTGCCGATCATGCAGCTGAAGCCATAACGGGCTTCTATACAAAGTATGGTGACGGTGCAGCGGACCTCATGCCGCTCTATGGCTTGAACAAACGCCAGGGCAAGCAGATCATGGAATATCTGGGCGCCCCGGACCACCTCGTCAATAAAGTGCCGACAGCAGACTTAGAAGACGACCGGCCGATGATCGGGGATGAAGAGGCACTTGGCGTCACATATGATGCGATTGATGATTTCCTGGAAGGACGCGAAGTGTCACCGGCGGACTACAGGACCATCACCGGGTGGTATAAGCGGACGCAGCACAAACGCGACCTCCCGTATCATAGGTATAACCGACCTGCTTATGACCCGGCGGATACCAATTAAAACTCAGATTAGAAAGGTAGAATGGAATGATTGCAACTATATCTGAAAACCCCTGGCTGATGGTGCTGGTCATATTCGTCATCAATATCATTTATGTCAGCTTTCTGACGATGCGGACAATCGCGACCCTGAAAGGCTACCGTTATACGGCAGCAAGCTTCAGCATCATGGAGACGTTGGTCTATGTCATCGGCCTTGGTCTCGTACTTGAGAACCTGGACCAATTCCAGAACGTCATCGCCTATGCCCTTGGTTTCGGGGCAGGGATCCTTGTTGGACTGAAGATTGAAGAGAAGCTGGCGCTCGGCTATTTGGTCGTAAATGTCATTACAGCTGAAAAGGATAAGGACTTGCCGACCAACATACGGGATTTGGGTTATGGGGTGACCCATGGCTATCAATATGGCCGCGACGGTCAGCGCACGACGATGCAGATATTGACACCGCGCAAATATGAACGGAAACTGATTGCGACCATCAAGGAACTCGATGAGAAGGCGTTCATCATCGCCTATGAACCGAAGAACATCAACGGTGGTTTCTGGACTAAAGGAGTCAGGCGCAAACGCCTGAAGAACTACGAACCTGAAAATGTAGAAGAAGTATTGGAAGAAATCTACGAAGAAAAGGAACTGGAAGATGACAGACATGCCAAAAAAGAAGAAGTTTAGAGTAGCGCGCGATGAATCACCGGCTGATTGCCTCGCGCGCATGCGGGAGGCGGGCTATACCCCCGTCCGCCGCATGGAGCAGCCAGTCTTCATCGAGCGGGTAGGCCGACGTGTGGTCGACCACCAGGAAATTGTATTTGAAGGAAAAAGGATTGAAGAATAGACGGATAAATCATTTTATCCGTCTATTTTTTCGAACGTTTTTAAAATATTAATATAAAACGTTCGTTTTCTGATATATTTTGTTATAATAAGATAGAAATAAATCTAAGGAGTGTTTATGTATGATCTCCCGTTATTCACGTGAAGAGATGTCAAATATCTGGACAGAAGAAAACCGTTTTGAGGCATGGCTCGAAGTTGAGATACTCGCTTCAGAAGCATGGGCGGAGCTCGGTTACATACCAAAGTCGGAAGTGCAGGAAATCAGAAAGAATGCAAAGATCGATGTGGAGCGCATCAAAGAAATAGAGATGGAAACACGCCATGATGTCGTCGCATTTACGCGGCAAGTATCTGAAACGCTTGGAGAGGAGCGCAAGTGGGTCCATTATGGCCTGACCTCGACGGATGTCGTCGACACAGCACAAAGCTACCTCATCAAGCAGGCGAATGAGATTATAGAAAAAGACCTTGAAGCCTTCATCGAAGTACTCGGGGAAAAGGCAAAAGCGCATAAGAAGACATTGATGATGGGACGTACCCACGGCGTCCATGCAGAACCGACGACATTCGGCATCAAAATGGCATTATGGTATATGGAAATGAAACGCAATCTCGAACGGTTCAAAAACGTCCGTAAAGAAGTGGAAGTCGGCAAAATGAGCGGGGCGGTGGGTACTTTCGCCAATATACCACCTGAAGTAGAAAGTTATGTATGTGAACACCTCGGACTCGGGGCAGCTGAAGTCTCCACACAGACACTGCAGCGCGACCGTCATGCCTACTATATTGCGACGCTTGGATTGATTGCGACATCCATCGAAAAGTTTGCAGTAGAGATACGTGGCTTGCAGAAGACGGAAACACGTGAAGTCGAAGAGGCATTCGCCAAAGGCCAAAAAGGTTCAAGCGCCATGCCGCACAAACGCAATCCGATCGGCAGCGAGAATGTGACTGGATTGTCCCGGGTGATCCGCGGCTACATCACGACCGCCTATGAGAACGTGCCGCTCTGGCATGAACGTGACATCTCCCACTCCTCTGCGGAACGCATCATGATGCCGGACGTCACCATCGCACTCGACTACATGCTCGGGCGTTTCACGAACATCGTCCGCAACTTGACTGTGTTTGAAGATAACATGAAAGCGAACATCGACAAGACCTTCGGCCTGGTCTACTCCCAGCGCGTCATGCTTACGCTGATCGATAAAGGGCTTGTGCGTGAAGAAGCGTATGATCTCGTGCAGCCGAAGGCGATGGAATCATGGGAGACGAAAGTGCCTTTCCGTGAACTTGTGGAAGGGGATGAACGCATCCAGGAATTGTTGTCACCAGAAGAAATCGAGGACTGCTTCGATGAAACGCATCACTTAAAACGCGTTGACATCATCTTCAAGAGGGCAGGTTTGGAATAAGTGTGCATTGGATGCCTGAAATATGATAATCTGAAACCAAAAGGGAACAAGGGAGCTTTTTGATGGGTAGATTATTGAAGTTCATGGTGCTGTTTCTGTTGGTTCTCCAAGCAGCCGCCTGCAGCAGAGGATTGGAAGAGGCTGAGACTCGACCGCACGAGACATTCGATCGGACCTATGAACCGGCTGAAATCGGTAGGCTTCAAGCAGTGCCGGATATAGAAGTGGTTGACGGCCTGACCTATGTCGACGGCATACTTATAGCCAACAAAGAATATGCCTTGCCAAAAGACTACAATCCTGGACTGCAGCCGGAAGTGGTCGAATCCTATAAGCAGATGTTCCGTGATGGGGCTGAGGAAGGACTTGATTTCATCCTGGTCAGCGGGTTCAGGTCCTACGATTATCAAGTCGGCCTGTACAATAGATATGTGGCAAGGGAAGGCAAGGAAGCGGCCGACCGCTACAGTGCCCGGCCGGGGCACTCGGAACATCAGACCGGCCTGACGATAGATGTGGGATCGGCGGAGAGCACTGCAAATCTGAAGACGGAATTCGGGGAGACGCCCGAATACGAATGGATGAAAGATGTGGCCCATGAGTACGGCTTCATCGTCCGCTACCCTGAAGGCAAAGAAGACATTACAGGGTATATGTACGAACCATGGCACCTGCGCTATGTCGGAGATGAAGCGGAAGCGATATACGAAAGCGGGCTGTCTCTTGAAGAATATCTTGGCATCGACTAGAATGACCTGGGCCCTTAGGCCCAGGCCTTTTTTTTATTCGCAGCTTCTGAAATCGTCCATATAGCAGGCCAGGAGGCCCGTAAAAATGCTATAATATGTATATGAATTTTGATGGGGGTTTTGTATATGATGGAAGAGTGCAGGCATGTATTTAAACTGGATCCGGCTGAAGAAATCGGGGATGAGGCACTGGCCCGCATCTGTGAATCCAATACAGACGCGATAATCATCGGCGGGACAGATAACATCACTGAAGACAACGTACTCAATCTTATGGCACGTGTCAGGCGGTTTGCAGTGCCACTGGCGCTTGAAGTCACCTCACCTGAGGCAGTCATACCGGGATTTGACCACTATTTCATTCCAGCGGTATTCAATACTTGGGACATCAAGTGGCAGCATGGCATCATGCTGGATGCATTGGCGGACTATGGGCATCTGCTCGATTATGATGAAGTCTCCCTGCTGCCGTACCTCATCATGAACCCCGACAGCAAAGCGTTCAAGAAAGCACAGGGCAGGGAAATTACGGATGAGATGTTGCCCCATTACATCAACATGCTGGATAAACTATATCAAGTACCCTACATATATATCGAGTACAGCGGCATGTACGGAGACCCTGAACTGATGAAGCGCGTGCGTGAACATACAACCCGTTCCCACATAATATATGGCGGCGGGATATCGACTAGGGGACAGGCAGAGGAAATGGCGGAGCATGCCGATACAATCGTCGTCGGCAACGTCATATACGATAGTGTGAAGAAAGCATTAAAGACAATCATAAAATAAATTGGAGTTTTGGATATGGATCTCAGCTTGATGAACAAGGAACAGAAAAAAGCAATAAAGACTACAGAGGGCCCGCTTCTGATCATGGCCGGGGCAGGAAGCGGCAAGACGCGCGTCCTGACGCACCGCATCGCCTATCTGCTCGGCGAGAAGGAAGTGCCGTCACGCAACATCCTTGCGATCACTTTTACGAATAAGGCAGCGCGCGAAATGAAGGAGCGGGTGGCAGCCCTTGTCGGCGGTGGGGCGGCGAGCATGTGGATATCAACCTTCCACTCCATGTGTGTCCGCATACTAAGGAGCAACATCAACTACATCGGATATGAAAACAGCTTCTCGATCCTGGATCCGACAGATCAGAAATCGGTGATTAAAGATATCCTGAAGCGGCGCAATCTGGATGTCAAGCAGCACAACCCGAGAAACATCATCGGCTACATATCAGACAAGAAGAACCAACTCATCAAACCGGACCAGGCAATCAGTGAAGCGGCATCCTATCCGGATACCCTCTACAGTGAAATGTACAGCGACTATCAGCGCATCCTCTACCGCAACAGTGCACTTGATTTTGATGACCTGATAATGCTGACGATAGAACTATTCGATAAGGAACCGAAAGTGCTTGAACATTACCAGAATCGTTTCCAATATATACACGTGGATGAGTATCAGGATACAAACCACGCACAATACCGGCTCATCAGCCAACTGGCGGAAAAATACCGCAATATATGCGTCGTCGGCGATTCCGATCAGTCGATCTATAAATTCCGCGGGGCAGATATTTCAAACATCCTCAACTTTGAGGATGATTACCCGGAAGCGACCGTCATAACGCTCGAGCAGAACTACCGCTCAAGCAAGAACATACTGGATGCCGCGAACGCGGTCATAGAAAACAATACAGAACGAAAACCAAAGGCACTGCGTACCGCCAGGGACGGCGGGCCGAAACTGCAGCTCATGGTGTCGGATTCGGAGCGTGGTGAGGCGGAAACGATCATCGGCAACATCCAATCACTCTCCGGGGAGCATTCCTACAGCGATATGGCCGTGCTGTACCGGACCAACGCCCAATCACGTGCCATAGAGGATGCCTTGGTCAAATCGAACATCCCCTACAAGATGGTGGGCGGGATGAAATTCTACGACCGTAAGGAAATCAAGGATCTCATGAGTTATCTGAAGGTGATATTGAATCCGAATGATGACATCAGTTTCGAGCGCATCGTCAACACACCAAAGCGTGGCCTTGGGCCGAAGACGATCGATAAGCTGAAGGCCCATGGCCAGAACACGGGCATCAGTATATTTGAAGCAATCAAGGAATCCGATTTCATCGGTATACCGAAGACAGCGGTCGTCAAACTCATGGGGCTTGTCGATCTGCTGGAGGGCCTGAAGCACAAATCGCGCTTCCTGACGATCACGGAACTTGTGGACGAAGTCTTAAAGCATAGTGGCTACAGGAAGATGCTTGAAGGGGAGAAGTCGATTGAAGCGACAAGCCGGCTTGAGAACTTGGAAGAGTTTAAGACGGTCACCATGGAGTTCGATCGGGACAATGAAATATCCGACGAATTGCTCTTTACTTTCCTGAGTGATATGGCGCTCGTATCGGATCAGGACAGTGTGGAAGATGACTCGGGTGTGACGCTTATGACGATGCACGCCTCAAAAGGCCTGGAATTCAAAGTCGTCTTCGTAGTCGGACTGGAAGAAGGCATATTCCCATCGAGGCGGGTGGCCTATGATGATAGGGAACTCGAAGAGGAACGGAGGCTCATGTATGTTGCATTGACCCGGGCCGAAGATCGGCTATTCCTCTCACGTGCCAACAGCCGGATGATCTTCGGCAAGACGGAGTCGAATATCCAGAGCCGTTTCCTCTCTGAAATACCTGAGACGCTTGTGGAGGGGAACGAAGCTGTTGGAGGTTCTGCTTCTGATGGCATGAAGAAAAGGAGCGGGAAGCCTAAAAGGAGCCGCGTGCTTACAAACAACAGTGGGGTCACTTTTTCAATTGGGGATAAAGTGGAACATAAAAAATTCGGTGACGGCATCATTTCCGGCATCAAAGGTGAAGGGGATAGCCAGGAGCTTGATATCGTATTTACGAAAGCGGGAGTCAAACGTCTGCTCGCCAACTTTGCACCGATAGAGAAGAAGGAGTAGGTTGATTCATGGAAGAAAAAATTAAAGCACTGCAGGATAAGCTCAACCGCTATAACTATGAATACCACGTTCTGGATGCCCCTTCTGTTCCGGATAGTGAATACGACAAACTGCTGCATGAGCTCATTGAACTTGAAGCGGCATATCCTGAATTCAAAACGGATACTTCACCGACGGTAAGGGTCGGCGGTGCCGTACTCGACCGTTTCAGGAAAGTCCAGCATGATACGCCGATGCTGAGCCTGGGCAATGCTTTCGATGAAGACAGCCTGCGCGCTTTCGATAAAAGGGTCAGGGAGGCTGTAGGGGAAGTCGAATATATGTGCGAACTGAAGATAGACGGCCTGGCCGTCTCCCTGAAATATGAAGATGGCAAATTCGTCCAGGGCGCAACGCGCGGAGACGGGACGGTCGGCGAGGATATCACGGCCAACCTCAGGACGATCCGGGCAATCCCCCTGGAACTGACCTCATCGTTATCCTTTGAAGTGCGCGGCGAAGCCTATATGCCCAAACCAGCTTTCGAAAAATTGAATGAAGCACGAGAAGCGAAAGGAGAAGCTCTTTTCCAGAACCCGAGGAATGCAGCTGCCGGTTCTTTGCGGCAACTCGATCCGAAACTTGCAGGCAAACGGAATTTATCGATCTTCCTCTATAGTGTAAATGATTTGAGTGGGCTTTCGGCAAAGACCCAGGATGAGGCGCTGAAGCGGCTCGATGGGGAAGGGTTCAAAACAAACCGTGAACGTCGCCTTGTCGATGATATCGAAGGGGTCCTCGATTATGTGGGGTACTGGTCGAACCGGCGCAACGATCTTGATTATGATATAGACGGCATAGTAATCAAGGTCAATGCACTCAATGCACAGGAACAGCTTGGGTTCACCGCAAAATCACCGCGCTGGGCAATCGCATATAAATTTCCTGCTGAAGAAGTCGTGACGGACCTACTCGACATCGAGCTGACCGTCGGCCGTACCGGTGCGATTACACCGACTGCGCTATTGAAGCCGGTGAAAGTGGCGGGGACGACCGTCGCCCGTGCCTCACTCCATAACCATGAACTCATTGAACAGAAGGACATCCGCATCAACGATAAAGTGATCATAAGGAAAGCAGGTGACATCATCCCGGAAGTCGTGCGGCCGATACTGGAGGAACGTACAGACCAGAAAGTCTATAAAGCACCGACAGAATGTCCAGGGTGTGGCCATGAAACAGTCAAGCTGGAAGATGAAGTGGCCATTCGCTGCATCAACCCTGGATGTCCGGCACAGCTCGTTGAAGGAATGATCCATTTCGTCTCGCGCACTGCCATGAATATCGACGGACTTGGGGAGAAAGTCGTCAAACAGCTGTTTGATGCCGGCTTGATCAATGATGTCGGCGATATTTATGCGCTCACCCGTGAAGATCTGCTTCCTCTAGAGCGCATGGGAGAGAAAAAGACTACGAATTTGCTTGAAGCGATCGAAGCATCCAAAGCCAATCCGCTCAGAAAGCTACTCGTCGGACTTGGCATACGGTTTGTCGGGGCAAAGGCTTCAGAACTCATCGCACAGGAATTCGGTACGATGGATGAAATCATGGCGCAGCCGAAGGAACGGCTTGTCGAGGTTCCAGAAATCGGTGAGAAGATTGCAGATTCGATAGTGACCTATACCCATCATCCCGATTTTCGGGCACTGGTCGATAAACTGAAGCACTACTCAGTGAATATGACGGAAGAAGTGCAGGAAGCAGCGAGTAATGCATTTGAAGGCATGACCTTCGTCCTGACCGGTAAACTCGAGCAGTTGACCCGAAATGAAGCCAAAGCACTCATTGAGGATGCTGGAGGCAAGGTGGCAGGCAGCGTATCCCAAAAAACGGATGTGGTTGTCGCCGGAGAAGAGGCGGGAAGCAAACTTGAAACAGCGCAATCGCTTGGTGTAAGCGTATGGGATGAAGCGGAATTTTTAGAGAAAACGGGGCGACAGTCATGATGAAGAAGAATCTTTTTGCCATTTTTGCCTTGTCGCTTATACTCACGGCATGTGGGAGTGAGGAAGAGGTTTCAGAGAATGAGAAGGAGCGTAAATCAGAAGAAGTCAATACGGCCCCTGTCGAGAAACAGGAAGAAACTGTGACTGAAGGGGCTTCGGATACAGTCCATTACCGGACTGTAATTCCCTACGAGATATCTCCGACAAGAGGACTGACGAGTGCCAATATGCCATCTTCCTATGACATCGAAACATTTGAAAAGGGATTGTTCGAACTGAGCAAGGATGTTTTCCCGACAAAAGAATATGCATTCCGGGAAGGCCAGATATTTACAGAAGAAATGGTGAAAGGCTATCTAGGCCGGCGCTATACCCAAGAAGAGATAGCAGCGATGAGCGAGGAGGAGAAATCCCAGAATAATGCATTCAGCAATCTGGGGTTGAATCCCTCTGCAGAAGGCGAGACAGATCCGGAAGCCATTGCACAAAACGCCCCGATCTATCTGTCGCACATATTGGAGCAGAATTATATGAGTGGTGAGGGCGATGAACTGGCTCTAAACGGCATGACCATCGGCCTCGCGATGAATAGTGAATACCATTACCAGAAAGAAGAGCATGGACAGGTCTTCACTGAAGAGTTGGATAAGGCGACCGTCCAGCAGCAGGGCGAAAAGATGGCTGCAGAAATCCTTGAGAGGATCCGGGCGAATGAGGACTACAAAGATCTGGAAATTGTCTTTGCGATCTTCATACAATCAAAGGAAGATTCGATCACCCCTGGAAATTTCGTATCCACAGGCACAGCGGCGCCGGGGGAAGATAAAATAGGAGGTTTCAAGGAAGTCGATGAAAAATATATGCTGTTGCCTTCCGGCGAAGCCGGCGCCATCAGCGAAGAGGTCAACAGTGACTATAAAAACTTCAACCGCAAACTTGAGTCCTATTTCGACAGTTTCACAACTTCCATCGGCGAAGGGTACTTCAAAGATGGAAAGGTTGAACATATTTCCATCGAAATTCCACTCGACTACAGCAGCCGGGGGGAAGTGATCGGACTGACCCAATATGTAAGTACACTCGCAGAAGAGCATTTCAGGGATATAGAAGTGGAGATATCGATTAAAGATAAGAATAAGGCATATGCACTGATTACAAAAAATGCAGAAAACACCGTAGAAGTCCATATATATGAATAAAAAGATCCTCAGTCCAGAAAGGACTGAGGATCTTTGATGATATATCCTGTTTATCTGTTGTTTTTCAGGATGTCGGTTGTTTCGTCGAATTCGGCTTCCATTTCCTTCGTTATACCAGTGCCTCTAGTCATTTTACTTACTATGACGGCGGCAAGTGTAGATACGATGACGCCAGGTATGATTTCATAAAGGCCTGTACCGAAAGTGCCTGCTGCAATCCAGATGATGACGGTCGCAGCCCCTGCAATGATGGAAGATACAGCGCCGGAACGCGTAAGACCTTTCCAATGGAGGGACAGGACGACCAGTGGTCCGAATGCAGCACCGAATCCGGCCCAAGCGTTAGCTACGATGTTAAGGATCACGGATTCGTCATCCCATGCGATGATGATCGCTACGACTGCAACGAGGATGACGGATAGACGTCCCAGTAGGACGAAGTGCTGATCCAGCTCTTCTTTTGTCTTAGATTCGTTCGATAGCGTCTTCCTTCTCATTATCTTATAGAAATCTTGGACAAGCGAGCTCGAAGTGACCAGCAGTTGGGACGAAATGGTGCTCATGATCGCCGCCAATATGGCTGCCAGGAAGAAACCACCGATAAGAGGGTGGAACAGCACTTGGCTCATCAGTATCAGAATGGTCTCGGGATCGGATACAGAGTTTGCTGTTGCGTCGGTGAACGCAATACCAAGCAGACCTGTTATGGTCGCCCCAAGTAGCGAGATGCCCATCCAGACGATGCCGATGCGACGCGCCTTAGGCACTATCTTGTGTGACTTGATGGACATGAAGCGCACAATGATGTGCGGTTGGCCGAAGTACCCAAAGCCCCAAGCGAGGTTGCTCAAGATGGTTATGAGTGAGACGCCACCGACAAATGACAAGTAGTTGATGTCAGCTGCGTTGCCAAGCTCCTCAATCTTGACGAATGGTTCGACGCCCTGACCCGTCAAATTCAGCCAAGCGACGATCGGAATCAAGAATATTGCGATAAACATGATCGTCCCCTGGAAGAAGTCGGTCAGACTGACTGCCAGGTAGCCACCGAAGAATGTGTAGATGACGACAACACTGGCTGTAACGAACAGTCCCCAGTGGTAGGGAACGTTGAAGGCGCTCTCGAAGAGTTTACCTCCGGATACCATTCCACTTGCAGTATAGACTGCAAAGAATATTACGATGACGACGCCTGAAACAATTTTCAGTATGTGCTGGTCGTCCTTAAAACGATTTTCAAAAAAGTCCGGAAGTGTAATGGAATCATTGGACACTTCAGAATAGACGCGGAGCCGTGGTGCGACAACCCAATAGTTGACATAGGCCCCTATGGTCAGACCGATGGCGATCCAAAGACTGGAAAGCCCGACGCTGTACATGCTGCCAGGCAGCCCCATCAGCATCCATCCGCTCATATCGGATGCCCCTGCCGATAACGCAGTTACCCAAGGGCCGATATTACGGCCACCGAGCATGTAACCGCTAAGATTGGATGTCGATTGCTTGTATGCATAGAATCCGATAATGATGAGGATCAAGAAGTAGAGACCCATCATTATGTACTCCTGCAATCCAGCTGTAAATGTGAATTGTGCTGAATTCAGTATCATATTTTATCTCCTCCCCCTTTGATACGATACAAAACCTAAAACGCCATTGCAAACAGTTTTCATGGATTTCCAATCCAAAACAAAGCAAAAACCTTGACGCTATAGGCCTGTAGTAAGTATAAAATTACACAGTTTTATTATACTATAAAGAAGATTCATTAAAAGGAAAATTTAGAAAATAAAGAAAACTATTTTACACTTTTAGGGTCAAATCACCATAAATGTTGATTGAATGGATTTCTACAATGATTTTTGTTAAAATTTAAATGTTGTTTATAAAGAAATGGAGGGAACATAATGTCCGAAATAAATGTGGATACAGTAAAACACGTTGCGAATCTCGCACGTATCGAAATGCAGGATGAAAAAGCTGCAGAAGCCCTCACGGAGGAATTGAGTAAAATCGTCGACTACGCCCATCTTCTTGATGAAGTGGATTTGAGTTCGGCGGAACCGATGTTCCACGCTTTGGACTTGACGAATATACTGCGCGAAGACGTTGCAGGAGAGCCTTTGTCCCAGGAGGAAGCGATGCGCAATGCAAAATCAGTTGAAGATGGCCAATTTAAAGTGCCAAAAATGTTGTAAGGAGGACTAAAGTGAATATACACGAATTGACGGTAGAAGAACTGTATGGAAAAATCCAGGCCAAGGAAATCAAACCTTCTGAAGTTGTGAAGGCATTGTTTGACAGGATTGAAGCTTCCGATGACACAATCGGCTCTTTTTTATTTGTAAACAAAGAAGCGGCAATGCAGCAAGCTGAAAAACTGGATCAGCTGCAGCAGGAAGATAAGATGACAGGGGCACTTTTCGGGGTGCCGATGGGCATTAAAGACAATATCTGTACAAAAGATATATTGACCACATGTGCAAGCCGTATGCTTGAAGACTTCAACCCGGTCTATGATGCGACAGTCATGGAAAAGTTGAATGAAGATAATGCGGTACTCATGGGAAAACAGAATATGGATGAGTTCGCGATGGGGGGGTCCACTGAGAATTCCTACTTCAAAATTACACGCAATCCATGGGACCAAAAGGCAGTGCCTGGTGGCTCATCAGGCGGTTCGGCCGCTGCTGTGGCAGCAGGTTTCGTACCGTTCTCCCTAGGGTCTGATACGGGTGGTTCCGTCAGGCAGCCAGCCGCATTCTGTGGTGTCGTCGGCATGAAGCCAACTTACGGACGGGTGTCCCGTTACGGCTTGGTAGCGTTCGCCTCTTCACTCGATCAGATTGGACCCATCACAAGAAATGTGCGCGACAATGCAAAGATACTGGGGCACATTTCAGGTTCCCATACAAAAGATGCGACGAGTGCGCCGAGTATGGATAATGATTTCCTGGAAGGTATAGACAAGGATATCAGCGGCATGAAGATTGCAGTGCCGAAGGAATTCATGGAGAGTGTCGATTCCGAGGTTTCAGATTCTGTGAAGAAAGCGGTGGAAACGTTCAAATCCATGGGCGCGACTGTTGAAGAAGTGTCCATTCCGCATACGAAATATGTAGTCAGTGCATACTATCTTATTGCTTCAAGTGAAGCGAGTTCAAACTTGGCGCGTTTTGATGGTATCCGATATGGCTACAAGGCTGAAGGTGCCGAAACGTTGGAAGAGCACTATAAGAAAACCCGTGCAGAAGGCTTCGGAGATGAAGTCAAAAGACGTATCCTGCTCGGTACATTCGTATTGAGCTCCGGGCATTATGATCAGCATTATATCCGTGCCCAGAAACTAAGGAGCATCATAGAAGATGAAATGAAGGGCATATTCAAAGAATATGATCTGATCATTGGACCTACAACACCGACTGCAGCGTATGACCTCGGGGAGAAGGCGGATAATCAGCTGAAGATGTATAAAGATGACATCTTGACTGTTCCCGCCAATCTTACAGGAATGCCTGCCCTGTCGATTCCGTCTGGTCTCGCCAGCTCCGGCCGTCCTATCGGCCTCCAGCTCATCGGGGATCATTTTGATGAAAAGAAAATATATAATGCAGCATATAAATTCGAGACGCAGTACAATCTCCATGAAGAATTGAAACAGCTGCAGATGGAGGTGCAATAATGCATTTTGAAACAGTCATCGGACTTGAAGTCCACGTAGAGCTCAAAACGAATACGAAGATGTTCTCAGATGCACCAGCGCATTTCGGCGCTGAACCCAACACCAACTTGAGCGTCATCGACCTGGCCTACCCGGGCACGCTGCCTGTGCCGAACAAGCAGGCTGTTGATTTCGGCATGAAAGCAGCGATGGCACTCAACATGGATATTGCGGATGTCACAAAATTCGACCGGAAGAACTATTTTTATCCGGATAACCCGAAGGCTTATCAGATTTCCCAGTTCGACAAGCCAATTGGTGAAAATGGGTGGATAGACATAGAAGTCGGCGGGGAAACCCGGCGTATCGGCATCACGCGTCTCCACCTGGAGGAAGATGCCGGCAAGTCGACCCATAAGGACGATCATTCCCTGGTAGACCTCAACCGTCAAGGAACACCGCTCGTTGAAATCGTTTCCGAACCGGACATCAGGACCCCAGAGGAAGCTTATGCCTACCTTGAAAAACTGAAGGCCATCATCCAATATACAGGGGTTTCCGACTGCAAAATGGAGGAAGGATCGCTCAGATGTGATGCCAACCTCTCGCTTCGCCCATACGGACAGGAAGAGTTCGGTACCAAGACAGAGCTCAAGAACTTGAACTCTTTCAGCTTTGTCAGAAAAGGGCTGGAATTTGAAGAGAAACGTCAAGAAAAGGTTTTGATGAAAGGCGGAGAAATCGCTCAGGAGACGCGCCGTTTTGATGAGAAGACAGGAGAGACCCTACTTATGCGCGTAAAAGAGGGATCAGATGATTATAGATACTTCCCTGAACCCGATCTGGTGCAGATTCGCATCGACCAGGAGTGGAAGGATGAAATCAAGGCGCAGATTCCACTTCTGCCGGACGCGCTTAAAGAGAAGTACGTTGAAGAATATGGCCTGCCGGCATACGATGCGCATGTACTCACCCTGAAAAAAGAAACATCGGATTTCTTTAATGCAATGGTGGAAACCCATGGGTCGGATGTCAAACAGGCATCCAATTGGCTGATGGGAGGCGTCAACGAATACCTCAACAAACAGCAGATGGAATTGTCCGAAACCAAACTGACTCCTGAGAACCTATCAGGTATGATCAAATTGATTGAAGAAGGCACCATTTCAAGTAAACAGGCTAAAAAAGTATTCAATGTGCTTGTCGAAAAGGGTGGAGATGCCAGAAAAGTCGTTAAAGACCTTGGCATGGAACAGATTTCAGACCCTGAAATACTTGGTGATATGGTAACCGCTGTACTCGATCAGAATCCACAATCGATAGAAGATTATAAGAACGGCAAGGATCGGGCAACCGGTTTCCTCATCGGACAGATCATGAAGCAGTCAAAAGGACAGGCGAATCCGCAAAAGGTCAATGATATACTTCTTGAAGAAATCAATAAGAGATAAAAGTCGACAGCGCTCGAGTGGCCGATCCACTCGGGCGTTTTTTTGACTGTGGCACCCTACAAAATGGATGCCTTTGATTCGTCTATGCATTGTAGGACTCATATATGGTATTCTGTTATATATATTAAAAATTTAGTCATTAGATTGATGAGTGATGAATGATATTATGAATGACATATTTAGGAATGATCATAAATGGAGAAAAACAATGATTATATTAAAATAACAGAGCATTATGTGGAGGCTTCGCTCCGGATACTCAACTATTTGAGGTCGAGTGTCAAAGAGATCCATCACATCGGTTCGACGAGCGACGTGTTTATGGACATGACTGGCGACATTGATGTGCTCGTTCTGCTGAAAAATGGGAAAGGGTACGCGTTGGCTGAGGCGATTGCTGAAGAAGGCTTCACGCCCGTACGCAACCTTCCTGAGATTTTTTCTGAAGAAGTCGTACTTGAACATGACAATGGTGATCGTAAGGTGAAGTTTATCCTAATGCATCACGCATCCGAGAAGAAAGATGCGATCCTTCGTTGCAAAAAGATGATCGGAGAGGACAAGATGCATAGAAGACGATTCAAGCAATTAAAGAAAGCATTGAACAACCACGAAATCACTGACACAGAATATGAACGGGAGAAAGCGTTGCTATTTAATGACATACTGAATGGGCAAGAGGAATTGGATAATGTATAAAACGCTATTCATCGGCAACTGCATCCTGATCCTACTGATGATCCTTGTATCCACGACCGGTAATATTGGGCTCACACGGGTACTGCAGGTCATCGTTTTCATACTCAGCGTCTATCTATTTTATGGCTACACTAAAAGTAGCAATGGGAGGAGAAAATGAAAACAGCCAGAATCATATATAACCCGACCTCAGGCAGGGAAATATTCAAAAAATCATTGTCTGAAGTCTTGGAACGGTTCGAAGTCAACGGCTACATAACAAGTACGCATGCCACAACACAGGCTGGAGATGCGACTCTCGCAGCGCGGAAAGCATGTGAAATGAATTTTGATCTCATTATTGCAGCGGGAGGCGATGGGACTGTCAATGAAGTGGTGAACGGGATGGCCGAATTCGATCAGCGTCCGGCACTTGGCATCATTCCCATGGGTACAGTCAATGACTTTGCCAACGCGCTCCATATCCCCGCAGATCTGATGGAAGCTGTCGATACCATCATCCATGGGCAGGGGGCACGCATTGATATAGGACTGATGAACAGCAAATACTTCATCAATATTGCAGGCGGCGGCAAAATCACTGAAGTGTCCTACGAGGCGCCGAGTAAATTGAAGGCCATCATCGGGCCGCTTGCCTACTATGTAAAAGGGATTGAGATGCTGCCCCAGATCAGAAGCAGTAACGTCAGGATCGAATACGACGATAATGTATTCGAAGGCAAGGTCATGCTGTTTCTTTTAGGATTGACGAATTCGATCGGTGGTTTCGATAAACTTGTGGCTGATGCAAAATTGAATGATGGGAAATTCACCCTCATTATAGTCGAAGAAGCAAGTTTGACTGAGATCGGACATATCATGACACTTGCAACAAGGGGGGAACACCTCAAACATCCTAAAGTCCACCTGTTCAAAGCTGAAGAAATCGACATTTCCTCATTTGAGGAAGTGCAGCTCAACTTGGACGGTGAATTCGGAGGGATCCTGCCTGCGCATTTCACCAATCTGAAGCAGCATCTTGAGATCAGGGTGTCTGAAGCATTTTATCTGGAGAATATTGCAGAAACCGAATAAGTCTCTGCTCTATGGTTTTAAAGGCTAGTAAAAGGTAATGGATAGCTTAAGTGCATAATCGATATGTGCATCCATCAAAAAAGGGGGCTTGCCCTATGTTCGGCTTAACAGATCTTATACCCCTCATAATATCGGGTTTCATCATACTTCCGGTAGTGGGGGCCCTAAGGGAGACGGGATACGTTCTTGCCGGTTTTATGTTTGGGGCAAAAAACAGCAGATTGACCTTGGGGTCCGGCCCCCGGCTCTTTAAGGTTGGAATACTGGACGTACGGAAACACTATCATCTCTACAGCTGGTTCTCCTACGACGAATTGAAGAATGAGAGCCGTATAGCCTATGTAATGGTTTACGCCAGTCCAATTCTTGTCAATGTCGTAATCGGGCTGACGATCAACGCATTACTTGCAAATGGCTATTTGGCAGAACAGGCGACTTTCTGGAACCGGTTCATCTTCTATATATTCTATTTCATCCTGTTCGATACAGTACCCATGAAGACAATCAACGGCATGCCAAACAACGGTATGCTGATATATGAGATGCTCAGGTTCGGTAAACGGACGGATCACAATAAAGAACCATTCATCCCTTCGACATCCATAGTCGAAAATGAATACCAGGAAGAGATGCAGCAGTTGGAAGAAGAAGTGGAGAAGGCAGAAGAAATGCAAGAACAGGCAGAAGAGGAAAAACGGAAGGAAGAGAAGAAGAAAGCTGAGTGCTTGGCACTCAGCTTTCTTTATTTGCCTTACTCATCGTATTCGGGATCCCTGTGGGAAGGATAGAGGCTTAGGCCGCCATCTGCCACTATCGTCTGGCCGGTGATATATACAGATTGCTCGGACGCCATGAAGGCGGCGATGTTGGAAATGTGTTCAGGTTCACCGACATAGCCCATCGGCACAAAGTCATCGGCACCCTCCTTTTCTTCAGGCGTCGAGAAGAACTCTTCATTTATAGGTGTGTTGATGCTGCCCGGGGCGATATTATTGATTCTGATGCCGAGCCGTGAATATTCAAGCGCCAACGACTGCGTAAGCAACTTGACACCACCTTTACTCGCTGTATAATGCGCAAAATGGGGCCACGGAATAATTTCGTGTACGCTTGATATATTGATGATCGTCCCTTTTTTTCCTGTGTCGAGGAAATGTTTCAATACCTCACGCGAACCGATGAATGTGCCGCGCAGATTGGTGTTGATGACCTTATCGAATTCATCGACCGACAATTCATGGCTTTTAACATCTTTTTGGATGCCGGCGTTATTGACAAGTACATCAATGCCGCCGAATTTTTTGATGCTTTCATCGATCAGATCGATGATATCCTGTTCTTCTGTGACATCGCATTGCATTGTTGCAACGCGTGCTCCGTCATTGCCGTTCAGTGATTCCACCAACTTTTGGGATTTTTCGCTGCCACTATGGTAGCTGAACATGACATTCATTCCTTCTTGGTGGTACCTTTTTACGATCGATTTGCCGATGCCGCTCGAACCGCCTGTCACAACTGCAGTCTTTCCTGCCAAATCTTTATACATGCATGCATTCCTCCTGATCATTTACTTTATCGTTTACTTAATTATGTATACCCAATTTTGCACCCCCCCAAGCCTAAGCGCAGATGATTTGATATAATGACAGCAATAAGATTTAAAGAGGTGTCCGATGAAACTAACAATTTTTGCAACGAGTGATGTGCATGGCGCGATATATCCGCACGATTACTTTAATGACACATATAAGTCAAAGAGTCTGCTGCATCTGAAATCTTTCATGGATGCGCACCGTTTGAAGCATCCGGATGATATCGTAATGACTGTCGATAATGGGGACTTCCTCCAAGGAGATGTATGGAATGATTATGACTACCGGCATAGTGATGACCCGCTCCTCGCGATTGAAGTGATGAATGACATATATGATGTAATTGGCCTTGGCAACCATGAATTCAATTTCGGCCTCGATTACCTTCTTAAAGCATATCGCCAGGTCGAAGCTGAGATCGTCAATGCAAATGTCGACTTCCATCAGCACGCACTCGGTGATATTATAAAAAGATATGTCATCGTAGACAAACAGACGCCAGAAGGATTGCTCAGGATCGGCTTTTTGAATGTGGTGCCCACCCAGATCATGAAATGGGATGCATTCCACCTTGAAGGTAAGGTGGAAGTCGAGGATATGAACCGGACGGTAAAGCATACTGCCAGAGAGATGAAGGAGGCGGGCGCCGATATCGTCATTCTGATGTCCCACTCCGGCATGAGCAAGGATCCTGATCATATCAGACTCTATGGTGAAAACCAGACATTCCTCATGACCATGGTGGAAGATGTGGACGGCATCATCTTCGGGCACACCCACGAATTCTTTCCAGACCGAAACTTCGAAGCGCGGATTGATGCGATTGATTTCAAGCGTGGTGCCGTCAACGGGAAACCGATGGTGCAGCCGGGTGTTTCAGCGAGCCACCTGGGATGCATAGAGTTCGATTTGGGGGTAGATGATGATGGGGCGTGGGAAATCAAGAATTCGAGGGCACATCTGATTGAATCCGAAAGCCTCACTCCAACTAGGGAGACGTTATCAAAATATGAAGATTCCCATAGGAAGGTACTGGATTATCTTTCCGAACCGATTGGCCATATAGATGAAACGTGGCATACCTATTTCTCCCGCATCATGCCTTCCAAAGCAGTCCAAGCCGTAGCGGAAGCCAGCAAGGCATACGCCGAAACGCTCATCAGTCGCAGCGACCTGGAACGATTACCGGTGCTTGGCTTCAATGCTGTCACGAAAGCCGGCAGGGATGGACCGCATGACTTCACAGTCTTGGCGGAAGGGGAACTTACCCTCAGTGCAGCGATTGACCTTTATAAACATACAAACTCGATGGTCATCATCAAGATAGATGGGGGAATTCTCAAAGAATGGCTGGAATGGAGCGCCTCCCAGTTCAATCAGGTAGATGAAAATGAAGATCTACTGAAAGCCAATAGTTCCAAAAACGGTTTTCCAAGCTATAACTTCGATACATTCTTCGATCTGGAGTATACATTCGACATCTCGCGCCCGGCGCGCTACAGTGGAACGGCGAAAAAAATCAGTGACAGCGAACGTGTCACTGAAATGAAATACCAAGGCAAGGACATCCAACCGGGGGATTCTTTCATTGTTCCGGCAAACAACTACAGGGTAGCCTATACCCCCTTCCTAAGAGATGCTGAAGTACTCCATGAATCACAAAGGACTGTACGGGATATCGTCATCGAATATATGATGACAAATCCATATTTTGATCATAAGAAACCAATGACCATCATCCCGGGTGGCACATATATGTTCAAGACCGCCACACGTGCAAAAGCATATATAGATGAACAAGCAGTCAGGCATGTCGAAGAACTTGGCAACGGGTTCAGTTGGTATGAAATTGACTTAAAGGAGGATAAGCATGGCACAAGTGACAAAGAATGAACGATTCACCGGAACGGTCGAAGACTATACACACGAAGGCATGGGTGTGGTGAAGGTAGAAGGATATCCAATCTTCATCCCGGATGTGCTGAAAGGTGAGGAGATAGATTTTAAAGTGGTGAAGGCCAACCGTAAATTCGGTTTCGGCAAGACACTTGAGGTCAAAGAGGCGTCAAACAACCGCATCAACCCGCCATGTCCCTATTACTTCCAATGTGGCGGATGCCAGATACAGACACTCGATTATCTCGAGCAGCAGCGTTTCAAGACAAGTACCGTCGACAAGACAATCAACCGCATGGGAAAACTGAACCTCGATATAGAATCCATCATAGGGGCCGAGACCCCATTCAATTACCGCAACAAGTCACAGATACCCGTGCAGTTCAATGACGGCAAAGTTGAAATGGGGTTCTACCGTCCGCGGAGCCATGACATCATTGATATAGATGACTGCCTCATCCAAAAGGGCATCCATAATGAACTGATGGTATCCATCAGGGATGAATTCAACAAAGCAAGGATATCAGTCTATGATGAGGCATTGCACCAAGGCCTGGTCCGGCATGTCATCATCCGCTCAAACCACGACGACAGCGAAGTGCAGGTAGCCTTCGTCACGAACGGCAAGAAAAACCTCTTCGAGCCGGTCATTGAAGCAATCACAAAACAATTCCCGATGGTGACAAGCATCGTCCAGAACATCAATGATGAGAAGACGAACGTCATTTTTGGAGATGAAACCATCACGTTGTACGGCAATGCATATATCACTGACACCCTGCTTGGTAAACAGTTCCGCATCAAAGCGAAATCCTTCTATCAGGTGAACCACGCACAGACGGAGAGGCTTTATCAAAAAGCAATCGAGCTGGCTGACTTAAAAGGGGACGAAACGATTATCGACACATATTGCGGCATCGGAACGATCGGTTTGTGTGCAACAGACAGCGCCAAAAAGATAATCGGCATCGAAAGTGTGGAGTCGGCTGTTCTTGATGCAAGGGAAAACGCAGTATTGAATGGTGTGGATAATGCAGAATACCACTTGGGCAAATCAGAAGAGGTCATGAAGCAGCTTGTCGACCAAGGCGTCGAACCTGACGTCGTCTTCGTCGATCCACCAAGAAAGGGCTGCCATCCAGAATTTCTGGAAGCCTTGATAGAAGTGGCGCCGGAAAAGATCGTATATGTATCATGCAATCCAAGTACCCTCCAGCGGGATTTGAACTATTTGACGGAGCATGGCTATAGAGCCGGGCGGGTTACACCGGTCGATATGTTCCCTCAGACGAATCATGTGGAAGCGGTAGTGCGCCTGGAATTGAAATAGATTTGCCCCCCCACCTCCTATGAGACATGAATTTCTGAGCAAAGGGTAAAAGGTAATATGATTTCAAGGAGGTGCCATCTATGGGCAATAAAATGAATTACGGAGAAGATTATAAAACGGTGCCGGCTACATCCATCAAAAGTGGCACAGGCTTTGAAGTATTGCCGGACCTTTACACCTACACGGTACAAATAGTCAATATACATCTTGTCGGCAATCCGAAAACAGGTGACTTTGTGCTGGTGGATGCAGGCATGCCAAACTCGCACGAAAAAATCATTTCAGCCGTTGAAGATCGTTTCGGGGAAGGGCGCCGGCCACAGGCGATCATTTTGACCCACGGCCACTTTGATCATGTAGGGGCCATCATCGAGCTGGTGAAGTATTGGGATGTGCCGGTCTACGCCCACAAGCTGGAAATGCCGTTTCTGACCGGCAAGGCGCCCTACCCGAAACCGGACGCTACCGTTGAGGGAGGAATGGTCGCTAAGACATCGCCGATTTTCCCGATAGAACCGATTGATTTGGGAGATAATGTAGAACCGCTTCCCGAGGACGGCAGTGTACCGCATATGCCGGAATTCAAATGGCTCCATACACCAGGGCACACCCCGGGTCATGTCGCTCTATTCAGGGAGCGTGACAGGACATTGATTGCAGGCGATGCATTTGTCGCTGTCAGACAGGAAAATCTATATGAAGTATTGACGCAAGAACTGGTGATCAGCGGGCCACCGAGATATCTGACCACAGATTGGCAATCCGCCAAAGAATCCGTGGTCACTCTTGAAGCACTGAAACCATCCGTAGCAGTGACCGGGCATGGGAAACCCCTCTCCGGGGAACTGTTGGCTGATGGCCTGAAGGAACTGGCCGAGAACTTTGATGAGATGGCTAAGCCCAAGCATGGCAAGTATGTGGACTAGCCACATTGGCAGATAAAAGATGATTGTTGTAAGAAGGAAGGAAACATATGAAAAAGGATAATTTTTGGCATGAACTGCCGCGTCCGTTCTTCGTGCTGGCACCGATGGAAGAAGTGACGGACGTTGTATTCCGGCATGTCGTTGCAGAAGCGGCTGCTCCGGATGTCTATTTTACGGAATTTACAAATTCAGACAGCTACTGTCATCCAGAAGGCATCGACAGTGTCCGGGGTCGACTGATGTTCACTGAAGATGAACAGCCCATTGTCGCCCACATCTGGGGGGATCGCCCAGAACACTTCCGCCGGATGAGCATCGGTATGGCGGAGGAGGGCTTCAGAGGCATCGACTTGAATATGGGATGCCCTGTTCCGAACGTGGCTGGAGACGGTAAAGGAAGCGGATTGATAAAGCGGCCGGAAATCGCAGCAGAACTCATACAGGCCGCGAAGGCCGGTGGGTTGCCGGTCAGCGTCAAGACACGCCTTGGGTATGATGAGACCGATGAGTGGAAGGAATGGCTCAAACATCTATTCGAACAAGACATCGCGAACCTTTCCATCCACTTGCGTACGCGTAAAGAGATGAGCAAATATGATGCCCATTGGGAGCTGATTCCAGAAATCCGCGAAATGCGCGATGCAATCGCCCCGGAGACGCTACTGACCATCAACGGCGATATTCCAGACCGCGAAACGGGCATGGAGCTCGCCGAAAAATATGGAGTCGATGGCGTCATGATCGGACGGGGGATCTTCAAAAATCCATTCGCATTCGAGAAGGAACCGAAAATGCATAGCAGTAAAGAACTGCTTGAGCTACTGCGGACACATCTCGACTTGTATGATCAATACAGTAAAGAAGTGCCCCGTAAATATACTGCCCTGCACCGCTTTTTCAAAATTTATGTAAAAGGATTCAGGGGCGCAGGCGCGCTCAGGAATAGTCTGATGGGCACAAAATCGACTGAAGAGGCGCGGGCTCTGCTTAATGCGTTTGAGCTCGAAGAAGCAGAAGAACTGAAGGCATGAAGCCCTCAATTTTAGCATGCACTCCTGATTGAACATCAGGAGTTTTTTTAGATGGGAAGTATTTCAAGAGTCATGGGAGGAGGGGAGCCGCATCCTGACTCCAATAGGCACGCTGCTTTAACAGCCGGGTGAAGAATGTTATAGTATAGCAATGAAGTAGGGATTAAAAGAAACGAGGGATCATCATATGAATAGAGTCGACAGCATTGTTGATTTGATCGGACATACGCCGATGGTGAAGCTCAACAGAGTCGTGCCGGAAGGCGCTGCTGATGTCTATGTAAAACTTGAAATGTTCAACCCGAGCAAAAGTGTAAAGGACCGTGCGGCATTCAGCATGCTGGACCGTGCTGAAGCAGAGGGGTTGATTGAGCCGGGCGGAACGATCATCGAGCCAACAAGCGGCAATACCGGTATAGGGTTGGCGATGAATGCGGCGGCAAAAGGCTATGACGCAATCTTCGTCCTGCCTGACAGCTCAACGAGTGAGCGCATCAACCTTCTGAAGGCGTATGGCGCTGAAGTGGTGCTGACACCGGCTGAAGAGAAGATGCCGGGGTCCATCCGGAAGGCTAAGGAACTGCATGCTGAAAGGCCTAACAGTTTCATCCCCCAACAATTCGAAAACAGTGCCAATCCGGATATCCACCGGACGACGACGGCGATTGAAATCCTGGATGATTTCGATTATGATCTCGATGCATTTGTCGCAACAGCTGGCACAGGCGGTACAATCACAGGTACCGGTGAAACTTTAAGGGAGCACCTTAAAGACTTGCACATTGCTGTGGTGGAGCCTGAAGGTTCGCCTGTATTGTCGGGTGGCAAGCCTGGTAAGCATAAGCTCGTCGGGACGAGCCCCGGCTTCATCCCGAATATATTGAATACCGATATATGGGATGAGATCATTCAAATAAAGGATGATGATGCAGTCGATATGTTCAGGAGGTTGGCTAAGGAAGAAGGCATTTTTGTCGGGCCTTCTGCGGGTGCTTCTGTATTTGCAGCGATTGAGGTCGCGAAGAAACTGGGCCCTGGCAAACGTGTGGCAGCAATTGCACCGGACACAGGGGAACGCTATATGAGCATGGACTTAATAGAATAGAAAGAGCGGCAGAAGTGATTCTGCCGCTTTTTTGTATGAACAAATGTGCCGGAAATCCGGATTCAAGCATTTAATACCGCTTCGTAGATTGCCCTGTCCGCTTCCGTGAATACATTGAAGATGACCTTGGTGAAATGATGCTCATGTGTTTTGAGCCATTCATCGACCGTCCATACAGCAATTTCTGCTGCACGCTCTTCCGGGAAATTGAACTCACCGGTGGAAATGGCCGGGAAGACGAGCGTTTTGACATCTCCCTTTTCTTGTGCAATATCAAGGCATGACCTATAGCTGGATACTAGTGTCGTTTCATGCCTGGCCGATACTTCCTCTCCATCGGAGAGCGCCGGTCCAACGGTGTGGATGACGTACTTTGCAGGGAGGTGGTAGCCTCTCGTGATTTTGGCATTCCCAGCCTCCTCATCCGTTTTCTGTCGATGGATGATTTCGGCTCCGTCATCCCTGAGCATTGGACCTGCTGCTGAGTGGATGACGTTGTCGATGCACCCATGGAGCGGCTGCATGCATCCGAGCAATTTTTCATTGGCGGCGTTGACGATGGCATCCGCTTCTATATTTGTAATGTCGCCCTGCCATAGGGCCATCTTATCCGCTTCCTTGAAGCGCGTTTTAGGAAAATCGGATTGAATGTTTCTGATTGATTCAGGCGACGTCTTTTCTTTCTCCTCTTTTTCAATATGGAGGAGTTTATCAAGCAGCTGCATCATTTCCTTATCGAGGGGGAGTGGTTGCCTGATATTGAGCAGTGCCCGGATAAGTTTACGCTGGGCGGTATAATCTTCGGGTATATCTATATCTTGCGTGCCGGCCTTTTCATTGCGCAGCATAAGAAGGACGCGTTCGGCGAGCACCGTTTTATCATCGATGTCACTCATAGTTGGAGCGAACGGTTCTTCCAACCTGATCGCTTTCTTGTAGTTATCTATATTGATATTTGCCATTTCAATCACCTCACCGTATATTTTGTCATGAATATTTGAATAATGCCATGTATCCGTTTCAGAAGGATTTGTTCGATTACAACGATTTAGGAAGTAAAATTCATAGAGAAAGGGTATAGTGAAATAACACAATTTAACTGGGAGGAATGGGATGATCACATTTTTGAAACTTGTTCTGATCGGCTTCATTTCAGGAGTGTTGCTTGCGGCGATTATGAAGACTGTGAGAAAGGTGACGGGAAATAAAGCGGACATATTACTCTATAATATGGATTATATACCAGTACTTAAACAATGGAGCGATAAGAGTATAACGGGTATCCTGTTCCATTACGCAACGTGCATATCGAGTGCGGTGGTGCTCTACTATATCTTGTTGCCGCTCGGCCTTGAGTCTTTGGTGTGGCCCTATGTGGTAGTCTTCACTGCAGGAGGCGGGGCACTTTATTTTCTGAGTGCATTGACTGAAACGCCCCCTTCAAAGGATGATGCGGCTGCATGGTTCTACTGGACTCTCGGTCACGCGATATTCGGTTTTGCAGTAGGGGGGCTCATCGCAATCTTTATATAAAAATAAGGTCACTTGGCATTTGATCCATATAAAATTCAACATACAATTGTGGTAGTATCGATGGATATTGTAGAATGATGATAAAGAGAACAGATGGAGGGTGCTTGAGTGTCGAACAATAAAGCTGAAACATATGATGTGAAAATAGACATGCTTGATAAGAAGGGCTCCGGTAGGGGGCACGTCTGGCGAGACGGGGGTGGCATCAATCCGAGGAAATTGAAGCTCACCGTACCCCAGACATTGATTGGAGAAGAAGTACAGGTGACAGTAGCGAATCCCGACCGAAAACGCGCCAAGGCACTGCCGGAAGAAATCATCAGGCCAAGTGTGGAACGCACTGCAGCGCCCTGTCCCCACTTCGACAAATGTGGAGGGTGCGTCTGGCAGCATTGGGATTACCAGGGGCAATTGGCCTATAAGGTGGCCGAAGTGCGCCGTTTTCTCGCGGAGAATGGGTTCGACCCGGATGTTGCAGCAGATGCGATCGGTATGGAGACGCCTTGGGAATACCGCAATAAGATGGAATTCACTTTCGGTCCTGAAGGCGGGCTGGGGCTGCATGAGCTCGGCAATTTCCGCAATGTCATCGACCTGGATACATGCCTGATAGCAGGCGGCCCGATGGTGCAGGCGATGCTTGAAGTTTCGCGTTGGGAGAAAGACCATGGCCTCCCAGGTTATGATAAGGACACGCATGCTGGACTGCTGCGCAATCTCATGACCCGATATTCACATAAAACCGGAGAACTCATGCTTGCAATTTTCGCCACCGAATCCCCAAAGGCGCATCAAAAGGCAGTGGATGACCTGATATCGCGGTTGAGCAGTAAATTCAGCGGACTGGTCAGCTTCATGTGGATGGAGAATACAGATTGGGCGGATGTGGCGCAGTCGGAGCATACACACCTCCTTTATGGACGTGATTACATCCATGATGAGATGTATGGCTATAAATATCGGATATGGTTTGATACCTTCTTCCAGACGAATCCTGAACAGGCCGAGAAACTTGTTGAATTGGCGATTGAGATGGCAGAAGTGGAAAGCGAAGATCGCATGATCGATCTTTTCTGCGGCGTCGGCACCTTCTCCTTGCCTTTCGCGAAGCGGGTTAAGGCACTTGCAGGCATAGAGATAGTGGAGACCTCCATTGAATCGGCAAAGAGGAACGCCAAAGACAATGGCATCGATAACACTTATTTCCTGGCAAAAGATGCCCGCCGCGGAATGGATGAGATTTTACAGACATGGGGGATCCCTGATCTTTTGATGCTGGACCCACCACGTTCCGGTGCCGGCGGCAAGGTGATGCGCAGAATTGGACGCCTCGGCACCGACCGCGTCGTCTATGTATCGTGCAACCCGGAAAGTTTCGCTGAAGACATCACTTGGCTACGCGAATATGGCTATGAACTCAAGAGGGTTCAGCCGGTTGATCTGTTCCCACATACTGTGCATATAGAACTTGTCGCATTGCTCGAGAAGGCATAATGTCCGATCCAGAATGTAATTAGCCTAAACTTCAAGGAGGCAGTTATGAAACAATATCGCTATTCACTTTCTCCAGGTTCGAGGAAACATAAGGTTCTTATAGAAGATGAATCCGGGGATGAGATTGCACAGATCGACCGCACGGTGCTGAGGAACTGTGAGAGGCGTAATACTTACTCCTATACTTCTGCACAAGGCAGAATAGTAAGGCTCGGCCTAAAAAAGCGGAAGTTCCGGGATATGAATATATCCAAGTACATCCTGCAGACAGACCAGGGAGAAATGGTCTTCAAGGAAAGGCCCGGCAGCAATCTGCTCCATTTTCGTGTGGATGGCAAGATTGATGGGCGTTTCCTGAGCATAGAAGAGGATTGGGCGGGTGATATGGAAGTCTACTACCATGGACGCCATGTTGCCACCGTCAAGGAAGATGTAGCCGCCAGGGAGACACTGATCCTTTCTGATCCGCAATTTGATGGGGAGTCTCTGCAATTCTCAATCGTTGTCCTCATGTACTTCATGTTTAAGCTCTATAAAAGGGAACCTTGGCAGATGGCGGATATGCTATCCTGATTATTTGGAGAAGGTTGGATCAAGCGTTGCACATTGAATGGACAAAAAAATCACCCAGTCCGTGGACTGGGTGATTTAATATGACCCCGAGTGGGTTCGAACCACCGACCCCTTGCCTGTCAAGCAAGTGCTCTCCCGCTGAGCTACGGGGTCTTGATATAATTTCTACATGTTCAAATTTACAACGGAGACATGGATTTGTCAATGGCATTATAATGGAATGTGTACATTTTGCACATTCTTTTGCCTTTGGCCATAATTTATAGCGTTGAGAACTGAAAGTACTGGAGGTTTCGCATGGATTTTGTATTTCTTATATTATCGTTTATCGCAGCTCTCATATCATTGGTGATGTTCATTAAAGGTGTGTCCCTATACATATCGGACAAAGGGTATAAAAAAAGTTGGCAGACAGCTTTGATGCTGATTACGGTCGCCGGTGTGCTGGCTATACTGACTGCACTTATGGACAGCAGTTCGACGCTTGGAACCGGCCTCCTCATCACAGCACTGTACGCCGTTTCTACAGCCATTGCGTTCGGTGTCGTCTATGCAGTGAAGAAGGCTCGTGGAGAGTCATCAAAAGGTTATTTGAGGTATGCTGCCATTGCACTTTTCTGTGCCATTGCAATGTTGGCAGTGTCGATATTCGTAGTTGATGATACGGAAAGCCCTGAGCGGGAAGCGCCTGGGGCATCGGGGTCGGATGAGGAACGGACTGTCGTCACCGTTGCTTCGTTCATAGATGGTGACACCACGCGTTTTAACTTTGAAGGCAATGATGTTTCGTTCCGTTATCTGCTGATAGATACGCCGGAGACGAATCATCCACGGATTGGGGAGCAGCCCTACGGTAAAGAAGCATCGGCACGGACGAAGGAAATTTTGAGTGGGGCGGACACAATAGAGGTCGAATTCGATGTCGGACCGAAGCAGGATCATTACGAGCGCTACCTTGCCTATATCTACGCAGATGGCAAGATGGTCAATGAAACCCTTGTCAGGGAGGGGCTTGCACAAGTCCGTTATATAAATCCCCCCAACACGACGCATCTGGACCGGTTGGAGAAAGCGCAGGAGAAGGCCAAGGAGGAATCGCTTGGCATCTGGTCACTTGACCAGCCCTTTGATTCCGAGGCCCACCAAAAAGATGAGGATCGTGGAAATGGCGATTCAGGTACAAAAAGCCAGTTCAAGAACTGTACAGAATTGAGGCAGGTCCACCCCGACGGGGTGAAGGAGGGACATCCTGCGTATAGCCTTAAAATGGATGGCGATCGAGACGGGTTTGCGTGTGACTGAGTCAGGCCGTCATGTTTAATGCTCCCTGGAAACGTCAATATACCAAGTATAGACTAAAAAGGAGTTGAGCTTTTAATGGAACCATTGTATCAAGTTACGATGATCAACACGGGTGGCCGCGACGGCGAGGTCCATAGCGAAGATAAATCATTTTCGATGAATGTCAAGCAGCCGAAGCAGATGTCGGGGGAAGACACGAAAGAAACGAACCCCGAGCAGCTATTTGCAGCAGCATATAGTGCATGCTTCAACAGTGCGCTCGACGGTGTCTTAAAAAAAGCGAAGGCGGATGACGTCAAGCGTGCGGTCAAGGCAACAGCAAAACTCTTGAAGGACGAGACGGATGGAGGCTTCAAACTTGGAGCTGATATCGAGGTGGAATTTGAAGGGGTAGAACAAAGTGATGCAGACAGGTATGTAGAGGATGCGCACAAACTCTGCCCGTACTCCAAAATGGCTCAAAATGGTATAGACGTCAAGATTAATGCCACCACCAAGTAATAACTCAAAAGGGATGGGAGCTCGTCTCCCATCCCTTTTTTATGTCATGAATGGTATAATACATTGATAAAACCCATCAAATGGAGGAGAATACTCTGGTTTATCTTATTTGTGCACTCTACATAGGAATCATCTTATTGGCGGTCTATCTTATGACCCGAAAAGAAGAAAGGCAGACAAAGATCGGCGTCCGGGGATATTTTGCGGTAGTCACTGCATTGTTCCTTATAAGTGTGGTCTTGTTTACCCTTTTTGATGTCGGTGGCGGAAACCCGCGCTTCATTCTCATATTCTCATATCTATTCGTCATTCCACTCCTGATGCTCATCGGCTACAAAATACTAGGTTACATCAAAGGATATAGTCAGGCACAGCGTCTTGCGCTTGGTTTCGCCGGCCTTTTGAACTTGCTGGTATTCGGATATATACTGCTGTTCATATTCACATGGCTGTTCTACTATATGATCTAGGTGCGAGCCTAATTGAAAAGCCCGGACCGCCTCTTATCCCATCAAGAGGTGTCCGGGCTTTCTTTAGTTACGGCATTACTGTGAAGGGGGTCAGAAGATGAGTGCGAGCATCGCTATCAGAATGCCGATTGATGCCATCCTGATGGAGAATCCAATGTTCATTCTAGTGATCTTATAGGGGTTGAGCCCCATGCTCTGTGCGGTCATGGTGGCATTGATCCCATAAGGCGCAGCAGGGGATATGCCCATGCCGCAGACGATCATGACCAAAGAGATGCTCAATGCATTTTCAGGCGTCAACACCGGCACCAGTACCTCTGCTAAAATGGCAAGTGTCGCCACTGGGTGAACGCCGACCATCGCAAGGCCATAGATGACGATCATGATGAGCACAAGGATCAGAACAAGCAGGTGATCGACGTAGCCGAAGACCTGTTGCATCATGGAGGGGGCGGCACTGCTGTTGAAACCGCCTGCGAATATGCCTAGCGACAAAAATAGGATGGCAAAATTTTGAAGATGATTATTATGCTCCTTCCAAGTCAACCACCCCGTTTTCAGGAACAGCTTGAACCGGCGCATGATGAACGCGGCCGTAAAGGAGAACGGCAGTATGATTAGAGCAATGGTCATGATGAAGTCGAGGGCGGCCCAAGTGTTGAGGATCATCACTGCCCCGAGGAAGCTGACGAGCAACAAGAGCATCTTTAAGAGTGTCCTGATAAGTCGCCCGCTGTCGATTTCCGGGGACTGGACGTCAAGTGTCATGCCTTGAAATTCTTTTGTGGCAATGAACATTTCAATCAGGCCTACGAGCAGGGAGACGGTGATGAGCCATGGCAAAAGTGTAAAGTAGGAAGTGCCTGTCGAGTCGACAGTGAGGCCTACAATCACTTCAAGGGGGCTCCAGATTACAGCCAGGGCGAAGGCGCGCAATGTAGACTTGATGATGAATGTATTCCTGAGTGAATCATCTTCATTCTCGAACAGGCGCCATAAGACATTTTGGATGATGTAGAGTGCTGAGATGTTGAGGAAGATGGCCAGGAAGTATGAAGTGAACATACTTTTGCCATAGATCTTTTCAACCCTGTCTGCCTTGTCCTGGATCATGTCCGTGATGCTCGAATCCATACCCCCGACTTTAACGACAGTGCCGATCCATGGCAGGATGCTGAAGAAGAACAATAAGGGCAGGTTGTCCGTGATATGGGAGGCAACAGCTGCAATGCTGTTGCCTGCTGATAACGAAAGCACTATACCGGCAGTGATGAACAGAATGCCGATGATCTTAAACAGCCTGGAACCGAAAACCCATGAGATGAGCAGTACCACAATCGTGTAGACAGTCGTAGTATATGAGAGGAACTCGCTTCCTGTAAAGAATTGAAGCAGGAACAGAAGGAATAAGGACCCATATATGTAAAAGAAACTGTTCAATACACCTGGATTCCGCAGGATATTCAATGCAACACCTTCCTTCGTATTATATATGAGGCGATCTGAGTGACCTATAGGACAGGTGAAGCCCTATAGGTATGAAAAATCGTTCAGATCAAGCACTGTGTCTTGCCCTGTGAGGTGATTCGCCACTTCACGGCCGACAAGGGGGCTTGCGGTAAGACCTGTTGCGCCCATGCCGTTTATCACTATCGTCCTATCATCTACGGCACCGATGAAAGGGAGGAAGTCACGCGCATATGGCTTTAGACCGACCATCATCTTGATGTCTTCTATAGTGGACTCGGGGAAGTATCGCTCAGCGAGATCCCTTAGATATCGATGATTTTCTTCTGATGGTTCCGCAGAAAAACTATCAGTGTCTTCATGGGTGGTACCAATCGCATATTGATTGATTCCCATTTCGACGATATAGATCGGACCGAGTGCCATGACGACAGGACGAGGCTGTTTGTTGCTCGAATCCTTGAGGCGGAAATGCAGTACTTCAGAGCGCTGGTGGCGTATATGGGGTTCGTGCTGCTGTTCAATGCCCCAGGCACCAGTTGCATAGATGAGGGTGCCTGATGCATGGGAGGGGTCAAAATCCGCATTAATCCATTCCCCGCCATATTTAAGGAAGCCGGCTTTCAAGGCTTTCAATAGTTCAGACCCCTTGACCTGGCCGCCGCCTTCAACCAGGACCCCCGGATAGAGGGCGGTCAAATCTGGATGCATCTGTGCGACTTCTTCCCTTGAGACTTTCCGGACCGTCCCCATTTCAGGCGCATCTGCCTGTTTGGCCGAAATACGCTTGAAGGCAAGTTCCTGTACATGGTCGTCCTTGAATAGGCTGATTGACCCCTCCCGCCTATAACCACTGTCGAGGCCAGTTTCGGCTTTAAGTGCTTCGATGAACTCCGGATAGTATTTTGCGCTCTCTCTTACCAGGGCGTACCATTTTTTGTTCCTTCTCTGGCTGACCCAGGGACAGATGATGCCGGCAGAGGCCTCTGTAGCCTTGCCGGTATCGTTACGGTCGTACAATCTGACGGCATACCCTTTCTTCGCAAGATGGTATGCGGTGGAGGCGCCGGCGATACCGCCGCCTATGATGGTGAAATCTATCACTCTATACACTCCTGTCTCTAATGCTTTATAGTAGTCTAACATTATTTGATTGTATTATGATACAGTGCATCTGAAAGGAGGTCTACAATGGAAGATAAATATGTATTGGATGTGTTTAAAGATCACTCGGTGCTTAAGGTACTGAATATAATGACCATCTCGATTACGATTCTGTCGTTTGCGGTATTTTATCTCCTGGAGCTATTCGCAGCCGGTGGAGGGAGTTCCGCTTTAGCCGGCTTTGACCAGCTTGGTGTGTTCGGAGCTGTATTTTTTGTCATGGCACTTCTTTTTGCCATCATCACTTTCCACGAAGCCATCCATGGTCTGTTCTTCAAGATATTTGCACCATCCGGCCGAGTGCGTTTCGGCTATAAGTCCGGGATGTTCTATGCTGCGGCACCAGGGGAGGTCTTCAGCAAGGGACGGTTCATCATAATCATCCTGATGCCCTTCATCATCATTACCACATTGATGCTGATTCTGATGATGACCACTTCACACGGTGCCTTCAAATACCTTCTTGCCCTCCACACCGGAGCATGTGCAGGTGATTTCTACTACGTGTATCTGCTCATGCGCAAAAATCATATGAAGTTTGTTGAAGATACCGAGGTCGGTATGACGATGTATAGAAGTCATCCGGGGGGCAGGAACTAGGAACATCTGTTCGTTTTATGTTATACTGGCTTAAATATTTCTGGATGGGTGGATGTCATGGAGAGAAGAATCATTCACATCGATATGGATGCCTTCTATGCACAGGTGGAGCAAAGGGATAACCCGGCATACCGGGGAAAGCCGATTATTGTCGGTGGTAAATCGGTGAGCCGTGGTGTGGTCGCGACTGCGAGCTATGAGGCGAGGAAGTTCGGTGTGCATTCCGCGATGCCGACTAAACAAGCATATAAACTGTGTCCGGATGGCATCTATGTGCGGCCGAGATTCGATCATTACAAAGCTGTATCTAAAATGATCATGGATATATTCCTCGAATATACCGAAGTTGTGGAGCCACTTTCATTGGATGAGGCTTATCTGGATATTACACACCTCGTAGGCCGGCAACGGCCGGCGCGTGCAATAGCACTTGAAATCCAACGGAAGATATTCGAAAAGACCAGACTGACGTCATCAAGCGGCATATCCTACAACAAGTATCTCGCGAAGATTGCATCAGGTATGAACAAGCCGGCCGGGACGACCGTCATCCATTACGATAATGTACAGGAAGTATTGTTCAATATGGATATCGGCGAATTTCCGGGAGTGGGCCGGGTGACTGAAGCAAAAATGCATGAGCTGGGAATACGAAACGGCAAAGAACTCCATGAATGGAGTGAGGCCGATCTCGTCAATCAGTTCGGGAAAAAAGGCATTAGCCTCCATCAGAAGGCGCGGGGCATCGGTACGTCGGAACTGAAGATCGAGCGGATACGGAAGTCCATCGGTAAGGAGACGACCTTCAACTACGATATAAATGATGATGATGAGATCCTCAAAGTGATCGGTTCATTATGCAGTCAGGTAAGCAGCCGGCTCGAGCTTCAGCAGTATGCCGGAGGGGTGGTCACCGTCAAGATGAAGACGGCGGACTATGCCACCCATACGAGACAGATGATGACGACGAATCCAGTCTTCACTGAAGAAGAACTTTACCATTACGCCTACAATCTCTACCACGAATTGAAATCCCCCGATGAAGCCATAAGGCTCATCGGGGTGACAGTTTCACACTTATCCGACCGTACATACCGCAATCTGACGATATATGATCTCCTCTAGTCTTTTTTCTCCCTGCTCCCGGTCTGGACTTTCCGAGGATTGGGACCAACCTTTTGATGTTGTACAATCATCTGATAGATGACGATGATTTCATATAGTATATGGATCTTAAAAGAATCCTCTTCATCATCCAGTTTTCGGATATCCTTCCTGAGGAAGCGGATTGCAGGATTGGTCATCGATAGGGAGCTGAGGTCCAGATGGAGATAGGCGGTAATTTCCTGTATGGCCCTTTTTTCTTCTGGTGTGAAATCCATGGATAATTTGTCGGGTAGGTAGATCAAGTTGCCGAGATGGGTGAAGTATAGCTTCTTGAACTGGAGTTCACGCTCCAGGCTGTTCAACAGCCGCATCTCTTCACGATTGGATTTATGGTAGCGGTATTCATCTTGCTGATACTTCAGAAGCTTTTCTGAGTTGAGGATGGAGCTTTGGATTTTAGCATAGGCACGCTCACTCTTATCGGATTCATATTTTCCTTCGATGAGTTCCCCAAGCCGATGGATAAGAAGTTTATGGATTTCTTTCGTTGAGGTGGCGGAAAGCGCCTCGATCTGCTCACCATATTTTGGAGGAAGTACCAGAAAGTTGATGAGTGTACTTGTTGCCAATCCTATAGTCGTTGTAGCGAGCCTCGAAGTGAAGTTATAAACGTAGGCATCACCAACTGAAGGCACCATCGCCACAGCAGTGATTGCAGCTACAAGCACCCCGGCCTGTAGATTGAGGTGGTATGTGATGAATATGGTGAGTGTGGCTGCTATTGAGTAGGTGAATGCACCATCCCCAAGCACATAGAGTGAAGCTACGGCGATAAAAGCGCCGATGATGGATGCCGGAAATCTGACATATGCTTTTTTTAATGAAGCATACGCCGTCGGTTCTATTGTCACTATGGCAGTGATTACGGCAAATATGGGGGGCAGCCCCACCCAGAGACAGATGAGCGCTGTCAAAAATGTCGACAGGCCAGTCTTGATGATACGGGGACCGATTATTTTTCTTATATCAAATCTCATATTCATGCTTCCTTCTAAAATTTTAAGTCTTTCAATTCTAGTATAGCATGAAGAGTTTGTTATAATAATTGGTGGATACAATATTTTTAAAGTAAGTAGGGTTGATAAATGATCATTAAAACAGAAGAAGAAATGCAGCATCTTGAGGAGATAGGCCGTATTTGCGGCACTGTGCTGAAGCAGCTTGTGGACTATACAGCACCGGGCATGACAACGAAGGAGATTGACGACAAGGGCGGCGAACTCCTTAAGGAAATGGGTGCAGAAAGCGCGCCGATCAGCGAATACGATTTCCCCGGCCATACATGCATCAGCATCAATGAAGAAGTGGCGCACGGCATACCGGGTAAGCGCATCATAAATGAAGGGGACATCGTCAACATCGACGTTTCGGCAAAGAAGAATGGTTATTTTGCAGATACTGGCATCTCTTTTGTAGCAGGCGAGTCGGACGATCCACTTAAACAGAAGGTAGTGGATGTCTGTGAGATGGCTTTTGAAGAAGCTTTGAAGAAAATCAAACCCGGCACGAAAGTCAGTCAGATCGGCAGGGCGGTACACAAAGTAGCAAGACAGAATGGCATGTCAGTCATCAAAAACCTGACTGGGCACGGAGTAGGTAGAAGCCTGCACGATGCACCAAAACACATCATGAACTACTATGAACCGGGCAACAGTGAACTGTTGACGGAAGGTATGGTCATTGCAGTCGAGCCATTCATATCTTCGAAGGCATCATTCGTCTCGGAAGGGAAGGATGATTGGGCATTTGAAACGAAAGATGGAAGTTATGTGGCCCAAAAGGAACACACTATCGTCGTCACTAAAGAAGGGCCAAAACTTCTGACGTTGATCGAAGAATAGGCTACACTAAAATATTGTGTTTATGTAATGAAAAGGACCGTATTGGAGATTATGAACTATAACCCGAATAATGGACAGTTAATAAAAAACGTCCATTATTCGGGTTTTTCTGTGCCCACTCAATGATC
>CANLWV010000012.1 GCA_947494965.1 uncultured Salinicoccus sp.
ACTACCGGACACCATTGGAAGTCTTTTTGAGTTACATGGGTGAAAAGGAACTGTCTAGCTTATTTTGACAAACGAAAAAATAATAAATTAGGAGCACACCAACTGTATAAAAATCGACCGTTTTTTGGAAAGTTTATCTAAATCAAATTTAGTTTTATATAACGGGAATATTCTCTTTAGAAACTTGTTTAAATATCAGTTTTCATTTACTTAAAATTTACGTGAGTTTTTGTACTAGAAGAAAATATACTTTGTTTGGATAAATATAAAGTCTGTATCTAACCTAAAGTAGAGGGGGAGATACAGACTTTTTTTAAGGCGTGAAAGTAACAACATTTATATTCTCAAGAAATTACGATGATTAACGTATTGTTATTAATGTGTCTCGGTAAAGTTAGGATGGATCGTGCATTATTCTTCAATAGCTGTCTTGATGCTCGAAGCTATCAGCTGCCAAGCCTCTTGAGCCTTTTCTTTTGGGCCGATATGCGTGAACGCATGGATGCAGTTTATGAAGAGGTGATCTTCGACACTTACTCCAACTGCTTTTAATTTGGCAGCATACATTTCCGCTTCTGGTCTGAACGCATCATGCTCTGCAATTATGATAAGTGCAGGAGCCAACTGGCTGTTTATATCGGCATAGACGGGGGAGGCCAGGGGGTGTTTGGCATCTTCCTTTTTAGGCACATAGCACAGATTCAAAAAGTGAGCGACTTGTGGGAAGCGTGCGCGCCACTTGTTGGGCTCGGGTTTTTCTGAGAATGGTGTGGCAAAATCAAGCATTGGAGAAGAGAGGACTTGGAGGAGGGGTTGTTTTTCGCCAATTTCTTCAAGATGGAGGCACAGAGCGGCTGCGATATTACCGCCTGAGCTCTGGCCACCAATCATTATTTTATCGGCATCGACTTTCAAGTCATCTGCACTTTCCTTCATCCACTGTAGTACTTCATAACATTGTTCAATCGCCTTGGGAAAAGGATACTCGGGTGCTTTCACATAGTCGATGTTAAAGACGACACATCCCGTCTGACTTGCCAGGAAGCGGCAATAGGGATCATCCATGTCCTTGTCATTCATGATGAAGGCGCCGCCGTGGAGATTGATGTAGACGGGCCGCTTCTTTTGTTTGTCTCCCAATGGATAGTAGAAGGACACTGGAGTCGGCCCTATGGATGTCTCAACTGTGAAATCCGTTTTGGCTTCTATATGTTGATGATCGACCATGGGTGCTTTAATCGCTTGATCGGGGAGCGCCCGTAATAGTTTCGCGATGATGGTTTTAATGATAACTGACTCACTTCTTTCTCTGCTGTGATGCAACAATGGTTGAGGAATGCTACATAACTCCAGTCTCCAAAAGTATAGCTGGCACTATCCCTCAATTAATAATGGGTCCTGTGGATGGGCGAGTAGGGGAGCTTAGAGACAACATTCACTTGAGGGTTATCTTCCGTCCTCTCCAATTGACGGAGCGCAGTATGTGTACCCGGAATAGGGAATATACGAATACTCCTGCAAAGAATGTAAAGAGGATAGGGTGGAAGAGGAAGATAAACCTTTTGAAATTCCCGCTTCTTCGGGCGAACCCCATCGTTTGAAATGCGTAGAGTAGATACAACAAGCCCGTGAGCACGATGGCTACTGGGTCCATTGCCACAAGGGAAGAGATCAATGCGCCGGCACTTATGAAACTGCCGGAAATCCAGATGATGGTCATCATCATGACGAGAGGGTGTGTGGATTGTGAACCGAGCGCAAAACTTTTACACCAGCCGTCTACAAGACTTTTGAATCCTTCAGGGTACATGCGGAAAGATATGACGCCTTTACCGCCAAGACAATAAACAGGTAAATCTTCATCTAGAAAAGCTTCGCCCAGTGCGAGATCATCCATTAGCGCGCCCTCGATTTTCTTATGTCCGCCTGATGCAAGGTAATCGTCCCTATTGGATAAGATGGTCGGGCCGAATGAGCCTGCTGGCTTGAATCGGCGCCCCCATATGGTGAAGACGTTCATGCCCACAATGACGATTATGTTGAAGATCGCGGATAGATTTTCATACATATCTTTGATGTGATGGAATGGCTGCAAGGATAACAGGCCCCTTGCGCCTTTTTGGCGATAGAACTCGAGCAGATGACCCAGACTATCTGGAGTGGTGAAGTGTGTGTCGGCATCGAGGAAAAGCAGCCATTCTCCTTTTGAATGCTGCACACCGTGCCAACATGCTGCTGATTTCCCGGCACCCTCCTGCGTCGCTTCATTACACAGCACGGTGGCCCCGAAAGATTGCGAGATGGACATTGTATCGTCCATAGAGTCATCATCGACGACCAGCACTTCAAATGCTTTGAAATTCTGATGCTGCAAGGATTCTAATAGGGCGGGGATCCTTTCCGCTTCATTCCTTGCCGGAATGATGATGGATACAAAAGGCATGTTGGCATGCCTCCCTTGGCTGTGAGGAAGTGGCAGCTGCCAAAACATGAGGATCCCCACCAGAATTGTGAGTAGCCCCAATATGATACTGACCATCATAAATTGTTCCCTCTCTTCATTCAGTGATCATTCGTGGTTCATATTTCATCTGTCATCCTGCATGAGTGCGTCTGTCGCAATCTTTGCAGACATCAGTACAATCGGCACGCCTGCACCTGGGTGCGTGCTGCTGCCTATGAAGTACAAATTGTCACAGCTCGGCGACTTGCTTTGCGGGCGTTTATGGATACTTTGTGAAAGGGTAGGCTGGAGCCCGAAAGCAGCCCCATTATACGCATTGAATCTGGATGCGAATTCATGTGGTGTGAAATGGGTTTCGGTGACGATTTCCTGCTCAATGTTCTCGAAGCCCTTTATTTTCTTCAGAGTATCCAGGATATATGTGCGGTAGTAATCAATCGTTTCATCATTCCACTCATAGTCTGCTGTGGCGACATCCGATACCGGCATCAGTATATACAGTCCATCTTTGCCTTCCGGTGCAAGCGTGGGGTCGAGTTTCGATGCAATATAGACATAGAATGATGCATGTTCGAGCTTCTTGCCATCAAAAATATCCTGCATGTTCTTCTCAAGCTTTTCATTGAAGATGAAGTTATGGACATGCTCGACGTCTTCGTACTTCCGGTCCATTCCCAAATACAGCAGGAAGCCGGAACAGGAGTATTTCATACCCTCAATCTTCTTGTCTGTGAATTTCCCCTTGGCCTTAGGTGCTTTCACCAGATGCTTCATCGCATACGGAAAATCTGCGTTGCAGACGACAAAATCCGCTTCGACCTTCCTATCATCTATAATGATGCCATCTGCCTTATTGTTGTCGATGGTTATTTCCTGCACCGCGCTTCCGTAGTGCACCACACCGCCAAGTTCTTCAAAAAGCCTTTCCATGGACGATGCCATCGTATACATGCCGCCTTTAATGAACCATATCCCATATAAAAATTGAATCATTGGGATCATCGAATAGAAAGAGGGGCCATTAAATGGGGACACTCCGATATACAATGTCTGGAAACCGAAGATCTGTTTTAGGCGTTCACTTTCAATATACCTTCCGATGAAATTATCAGCAGTGCCGACCAGTTTCACCTTTGGTGCTTTTTTAATCATGGAAAGGTTATAGACATCCTTTCTGTTATAGAAAGGTCGATTAAGGATGTTTTCCATGGCAAAAGTATAGCCTTTATATATATCACTCATATAGTGAAGGAAGCCTTCGACATCCGCTTCATTGATGGCATTGATGGTTTTGGTCAATGCAGTCAGATCGGATGAGATGTCTATCGGTTCATCGGGCTTATCGCTGAAGTAGACCCGATACATGGGATCCAATTTCTCCATAGGGATATAGTCATCAGGGTCACGTCCGCACAGCTCGAACACTTCCCGGTATAATTCCGGCATCATGACGATGCTCGGGCCGAGATCAAATTGATACCCATCCTTTTCTATGCGGTTCATTTTTCCGCCCGGAGTGGATGCCTTCTCATGGATTTCCACCTGATAGCCGGCGTACTGCAGTCTGATGGCGCTTGCCAGTCCGGCAACCCCGGCCCCGATGACGATCACTTTTTTACTCATGGTTATTCCCCGTTCCTAAAGCATATTCAATCCTGTTTATATTGTAATGCGCTGTGTACAGTGTTTTGGTATGTAGGCCGACAGTTGAAGCTGTCTGTTTATGACAACATCTTTTCAATGCGGCCGCGGTTGTACCGCTGGGTGATGATGAAGGGGAGGTTGAAGACGACTGCATAGACGATCATCAGAAAACCTGCCAGAGGCGGATTCCATAAAAAGAACAGTGGAGCGGGTAGAATGGATGCCCAGTGCGTCAGCTCGGCCCGCTTCGTCTCTTCGGCAAAAGTCTTAAGCTCTGATCGATTCACCCCGTGCAACGTCTTTTTCTGATACCCTTTTTTAAATAGGGAAGCGCCGTCGATCAATCTGCCTTTCCATGATTTCACGCGGAATAGGCGATGCCAAAGATTTCCTGAATCTTCCCATCGATAGATGCGCGACCAGAAAGCATTGTTCTGAAAAGAAGCAAGCGGCAGTTTGAAGCACAAGACTGAAATGATCATATGGAAAAAGAACCATGCGATTATATCAAGGATGATGGTCCAAAATAGGGGGAGCGAGATCATTTGCATGGCTTGGCCTCCTAATCGCTTTTATTATTCGAAACAGGCTTCTGTACCCCTGCCTTTAACACTAGGGTGATTCCAGGGGAGTTGGGCATCACTCTTCCTCTGAATCCCTTTTGACAATCTTATCGGCAACATGCTGACCACTCAGCGTCACCATCGGCATACCGCCGCCTGGATTGACCGTGCCGCCGACAAAGTAGAGGTTATTATAGTGGGAGCTTTGCTTCGGGTGTTTGAACCCTTTATTCTTTTTACGGTCGGATAGGGTGCCGTAGATCGCCCCGCGGTCTGATCCATATGCGCGCTCGATGTCTTCTGGTGTCCATATATCTTTTGTGACAATGTTCTGCCGAAGGTCCTGAAGGCCCATCCTTTCAAGCTTGATCAAGGTTTGTTCCGCAAACCGCTCATAGTCTTCAGCGGTAAAAGGTTCATCCTGGATATATGGGATGTGGGGGAGGACCTTCAAGTTTTCATGGCCTGGCGGGGCCTGGTTTGGATCGGTCTTATTGACGTTGACGAGATAGATGACGGGGTCATCCGGCAGTTCATGGCGTTGGAATATCTTGTTCATCTGTTTCTTCATATCTTCTGCAAAGAAGAAGTTATGATGCGCAAGCTGAGGATAGCTTTTCTTTACCCCCAGATGCATGATGAGTCCGGAGCTGGCCGGTTCGAATTTCTTTTTTATCTTCTCGACATAATCCTTGTTCCCCCCGATCAGCTTTTCGTAGGTCGGGATGACTTCCATATTCGAGACGTAGTAGTCTGCCTGCAAGTCTGTGCCGTCTTCCAAAGCAGCGCCGATGATTTTGCCATCTTCATAGTGGAGGGCCGTAATCTGCTGGCCGGTATGGAATGTCACGCCGACCTCTTCGGCGAGCTGCACAAGCCCTTTGGCAAGATTACCCAGACCGCCCGGCACATACCACACGCCCTGGTCATGCTGCATATATATCATCATGTTCAATACAGCAGGCGCATCGTAGGGGGAGGACCCGACATATTTGATGAAATAGGACAGCATATCCTTCAATTGGTCATTACTGATCCGCCTGTCGATGCCCTGATAGATTGTGGAAAATAGGTCGAAGCCCTTCAATGTGCTGATCAGCCCCTGGTACTCCATGATATCCTTTTTATCATCGACCCCTTTGAAGTAGCTGTTCTCGGTCGTATCGTAAAGCTTCTTTGAATACGCAAGCAGATCTTCATACTGTTTAATATCTTTATCACTCAATGATGGATTCTGCTCGCGCATATCTTTTAGATCCTCATACAGATCGATGACATTGCCATCCGGGAAGAAGGAACGCCACTGGTGGTCGAGCTTGATGGTCGGCACGTAGTCTTTCATCTTCTTTCCGCTATTGGTGAATAGCGTTTCAAATACTTTCGGCATGGTCAGAATCGAGGGGCCAAGATCAAACCCGAAACCATCCTGCTCCAGGCGGTTCACCTTCCCACCCAAGTGGTCATTCTTTTCATATAGAGATACCTTATATCGTTTTTGGGCCAGGGAAATTGCTGCAGACAGGCCGCCGAGCCCGCCGCCGATTATCAATACGCTTTTTTGTGGCATTCGACACATCTCCTTATTATAGAAACGATTGTTACAATGTAATATGCATCTTACATTTACAGCAATGATATCACAGTGATTGAGTGTACAGAATTATTATAATTATCTAGATGATTTTAAATATCTATCTTAATTTATATACCGTAACCGTAGAAAATTGAAGGAATCGATCATTCATAATGGTATAAAAAGACGATTCATGCAGTCGTTCACATGAATCGTCCATTTGTCATTTCCGGTTGATTATTATTTGCCGCCGTCGAAACTACGTTTGGCGAGCTCCCGTTCATAGATGAAGAGGGCATTGTTGTCGTCTTTGATGCGCTCGATATAGTCGATATGGCGCTCGAATGTGGCTTCTTCCTCAACCTGTTCATCGAGGAACCATCTGACGAAGGACAGTGTCGCATATTCTTTTTCTTCAGTCGCGATATCAGAAATAGTGTAGAAGGATTCCGTCACTTCCCTCTCTTGTGCCAATCCTGCCTTGAAGGTGTCGATGATAGAATCATAATTCACTTTTGGAGCAGGAATCTCTTTAAATGTGGCGTGCACGCTGCGATCATTTAAATAATTATAGAGCTTCATGGCATGGAAGCGTTCCTCTTCCGCCTGCTGAATATAAAAGTTCGCAAAACCATCATAACTTCTATGCTCGCAATAAGCGGCCATAGCCATATACTCGTGAGCTGCCGCAAATTCATTATTCATCTGATCATTCAATTTTTCTGTAAGTTTTTCCGATAACATACTATAAACACTCCCTTTAGACGATTTAGTTATATTTACCCTCTTCTGATCAAATATATCATTTTTAAGAACAAAAATTTAATGTCGTCCCTTTATCCCTTCAGCAATAGAGGGAGGACTTCCAGCAATCAGTTAAATCGAAAAAATCACTGAAAAACAGAATTTCTTGTGATATCATTTAATTTGTCAATTATTTGAATTCCGAATAATATTTTAAACGAATGAAAGGAGTGTAATGTATGCCGGAATCTACAGTGGCCATTACGGAGCTGAATAAAAAGATCGGACGTAAAACCATCATTAAAGACCTTGATTTTACCGTGCGTCCGGGAGAAGTATTTGGCTTCATTGGACCCAATGGAGCAGGCAAGACGACGACCATCCGAATGATGGTTGGGCTCATGGGCATCACAGGCGGGGATGTGATCATCCAAGGCAACAGCATCAAAAAGAACTACAAGCAAGCAATCAGTGAGGTCGGTGCCATCGTCGAAAACCCTGAAATGTACCCGTTCATGACCGGTTGGCAGAACTTGAAGCACTTTGCCCGCATGTCACAAGGTGTGACACAGGAACGCATCAATGAAGTGATCCGTCTCGTGGGCCTTGAAAATGCGATCAAAACGAAAGTGGCGAAGTATTCTTTAGGGATGCGCCAGCGTCTCGGCATCGCCCAGGCTCTGCTGCATAACCCATCGGTCCTCATATTGGATGAGCCGACGAACGGCCTTGACCCCTCAGGCATAAGGGAAATACGCAGATACATACGTAAGCTGGCGGTTGAGGACGGTGTTTCTGTCATCGTCTCGAGCCATCTATTGAGCGAAATCGATCTGATGTGCGACCGCATCGGGGTCATTAAAAATGGTGAAATCATCGCCATCAAGGACTTGAACGAAGTAGATGAAACAAAGGTGCATACCGTCAAACTCACCCTCGAGCCAAAGGAGCAGGCGATCGAACTGCTCAAGCTTGAAGAGACAATTAAAATAGTGGATACGACCGATCAGATTCAAGTTGAAATGAACCAGTCCGACATCCCGCAACTGATCACAAAACTGGTGGCCGAAGACATCGCCGTTTATGGTGTGGATGCGGCCAAATCAACATTGGAAGAACGATTCCTCGAGATGATTGGAGAGAATGTCATTGAATAGAATAATGAGCCTGATCAGAAACGAACTGTCGAAAATCTACATCATGAAATCAACTTGGATTATGTACGCCTTCCTGTTGGCAGCGGTCGTCTTCAGCCTGGTGATGAACACCGTCACCGATTCGGTTGACACTGAAACGTCCTATTCGGACGACTGGAAGACCGAGCTCGAGGAAGAGAACGAGACGCTGATGCAGGAGATCGAAGATGAAAAGGAAGAAGATCCGTTCATTGAACAGAGAAATATGCAGCAGATAGAGGAGAACACCTACAGAATCGATAATGATGTGCGGCCTTCCGGCTATCATGCCGGCAATTTCGTTTTGGATAATCTATTCGGCTCTTCGCTGATCAACCTGTTCACCATCATTGTTGCAGGAGGGATTGTGGCCAATGAGTTCAGATGGGGCACCATCAAGCAACTGCTGATCCGCCCGATCCCGAGAGCGACGATCTTGTTGTCGAAATATATAGCTGTATTGTTGTTTGCGTTGTTGACCATGTTGAGCCTGCTCGTGATGACTTTTATCATCGGTGCAATCATGTACGGATTGCCATCAGCTGGTCCGGAAACGTTAGTGAACCGACCTGAAGGCCTGTCCCATAACGGCGTGATGTCCGAAATAATGCTCCAATACGGATTTAAGCTGATAAACATAATCGTGCTCGCAACGTTTGCATTTATGATATCGAGCATATTCAGGAGCAGTGCCCTGGCGATCGGCATTTCGATGTTCCTGATGTTCGCCGGCACGACGGCTTCAGTGGCCATGTCCCAGTACGCCTGGTCTAAATTCGTACTGTTTGCCAACACCGACCTGGCGGTCTACTTCAACAGCATGGGGCCGATAAGGGAAGAGATGACCATAGGGTTCTCAGTTGCGGTCATTGCCGTCTATATGCTCATCTTCATCGTTGCGGCGTGGAGTGTCTTCACTAAACGCGACGTCACATAACCACTAGGAACACGTAACGAGATAAATCCCGTCACATGTTTAATTGCATATGCCACAAAGAAAGGACACCTGCTATTCAGCAGGTGTCCTTTAATGGTTATAGATCTTTCAGCAGCTCATGCGCCGCTTCATTTTTGCGTGGCGCCCTTTTGAAGAGATATTCGCCATTACGTACAGAACAGAGTACTTCCGCTCTCTCACGGATGGCTTCGTATGCGTCTTGTGCATCGAGTACGATGAAGTTGGCCGGATTCCCCACTTCCAACCCGTACGCTTCAATGTTCATGACTTTCGCGCCATTATAGGTGATGAGATCGAACGCTTTGTTGATCTCATCGATGTGGGTGTAGTGGGCGAGATGGATGCCGTTATCGAGTATATTCATCATGTTTCCGTTGCCGAGCGGATACCAGTAGTCGGCTATGGAGTCTTGTGCGAACGCGACCGTGTTGCCGTTTTCCAGGAGCTCTTTGACGCGCGTCAGTCCCCGACGCTTCGGATAGGAATCCGCGCGTCCCTGGAGGTGGGCATTCTCTGTGGGACATGAGATGAAATTGATCTGGGACGCCTTGAACAGTCCCATCATCTTCGATGCATAGGAGCCATCGACCGAGCCGAAGCTGCATGTGTGGCTCGCCGTCGTTTTCGGGCCGTAGTCCTGTTCCATGGCGAGTGCATTCAGCACTTCCAGGAAGCGGCTGTTGGGATCATCGTTTTCGTCACAGTGGATATCTATCATGACGTCGTATTTGACCGCCAAGTCCACAATGCGCCTCAATGATTCGACGCCGTATTCATAGGATATTTCAAAGTGGGGGATGCCACCGACGACATCAGCGCCCATGGTCAATGCTTTCTCAACCAGCTGTTCTGCGCCTTCGTACCGGAAGAACCCTTCCTGTGGAAACGCGACGAGCTGGAGCGTGACAACATCCCTCAGCTCTTCTTTGAGCTTCAGCAGTGCCTTCATGCCGGTGAGGTTGGGGTCGGTCACGTCGACATGCGTCCGGATGTATTGTACACCGTGGTTCATTTCTTTACGGATGCCCTCTAATGCACGTTCGCGTACCATTTCCTCGGTCAATGACTTCTTGTTGTCGCTCCATCTCTGTATCCCTTCGAACAGGGTGCCTGAGCGGTTTGCGTTGCCTTCGCCCAATCCGGAAAAAATATAATCCAGATGGAGGTGTGGGTCGACGTAGGGTGGCAGTACCAATTTCCCTTCAAGATCAGTAACGGTGTCGACTTCTCCAACATCCGGCGCGATTGATTTGAACTTCCCGTCGTCGACCAGAATTTGCTGGGGCCCTTCTGTTCCATAAATGTTGGCGTTGATGAATTTCTTCATTGCGATTTACCTCGTTTCTGTTATTGCTTGATTCAATTTTATTATATTTATCCGATAACCATATTAATTATCGATCAATACCCAACTTCTACGACCGCATTGACGATATACATCAGATCATTTTTATCATTCTGGTCTTCCAGATAGATGCCGCTTGAAGTGGCAAGACCGCCGTCAAGCAGTTCAACTGTAACCGTACCGTACGGAATCATACCTTTGACCGCTTCAACATCCAGGCGATCATGATCCATCGGCAGACCAAGCTTCACATTCACCTTCATGTTGGAGAGGTTGTTCTCAGGCAGTATGTTTCTGATGCCCGGCATCGAATTATAATGTAGGGCATTCTCCACAGCCCTACGGGCCGCCACATTTATATCCTGGCCATGCACGTCGGTGCCGGTGCCTGTTTCGATGAAAACAAGTTGTTTCATAATCAACACTCCCTGTATCATTTTTTGTATCCACCATTACTATACCGTTTATGGTGGCGTAGGAACAAATTTTTCGGGCAATTAAAAGCTGTACACCTGTAAGTTATAATTTGACTGAATATTCAGAAGGGTATAAGATGGATATATGTTCCATATTTTGGACTTATGTAAAGCGGATAAAGCCATTCGGCTTATCATATAAAAACCTTGGAAAGGAGATGAAATTTAAGCACCTTGTCGCTCTTGCATTAAGCTGTTCAACAAAACATATTACGCAGTGCTTGTGCACTGTCAGGAGGGGTATCATGCAAGGAAACCGTGGTGTAGTCTATACAGGTAATGGTAAAGTTGAAGTTCAGGATATCAGTTATCCCGATCTCGTATTGAGGGATGGGCCGGGTGTGCCGAAGGAAAACGTCGGCAGGAAATGTGAACACGGCGTCATCCTGAAAGTCATTACAACAAACATATGCGGCAGTGACCAACATATGGTAAGGGGACGGACCACTGCACCGGAAGGAATGGTGCTCGGTCATGAAATACTGGGAGAAGTGATTGAGGTCGGCCGTGATGTCGAATTCGTCAAGAAGGGCGATATCGCATCTGTACCGTTCAACATAGCGTGCGGCCGTTGTGTAATGTGCCGTGAACAGAAGACGCATATCTGCCTGAATACAAACCCTGAACGGCCAGGCGCCGCATATGGGTATGTCGACATGGGTGGGTGGGTCGGTGGCCAATCCGAATACGTGATGGTGCCATATGCCGACTTCCAGCTGCTCGTCTTCCCGGATAGGGAAGTCGCAATGGAGAAGGTGCTGGATCTGACGATGCTGTCGGATATATTCCCGACAGGCTATCATGGTGCATACTCTGCAGGCGTCAGGACAGGCTCGACCGTCTACATCGCCGGTGCTGGCCCTGTCGGCCTGGCAGCAGCCCATTCAGCGCAACTGCTCGGAGCATCTAGGGTAATTGTCGGTGATCTGCAGGACGATCGCCTCAAACAGGCGGAGAGCTTCGGCTGTGAGACAATCAACGTTTCTAAGCATGACCGTTTGGGCGAACAGATCGAAAATATCCTCGGCACCGATCAAGTCGACTCTGCTGTGGATGCGGTCGGATTCGAAGCTTATGGCCAGGAAGGTGAAGACAAACCAGCAGCGGTATTAAACAGTATAATGGACGTCACCTCTGCCGGTGGCAGCCTTGGCATTCCAGGGTTGTATGTTACAGAAGACCCAGGTGCAAAGGATAAAGATGCACAACAGGGAAGCCTAAAGGTCCGTTTCGGTCTGGGTTGGGCGAAGGCACATACATTCGTCACCGGACAGACGCCTGCAATGAAATACAACCGCGATCTGATGAAGGCGATACTATCAGGCCGAGCGGAAATCGCGAAAGCCGTTAATGCGACTGTCATCAGCCTTGATGAAGCACCAGGCGGTTATGAGGACTTCGACAAAGGAGCGGCTAAGAAGTTCGTCATCGACCCACATGGCGCACTCAAATAAATAGGCCACTCAATTTAAAAAAACCTGGATGAAGTAATCCCTTCATCCAGGTTTTTCTGCGTCTTCCGGCAAACGTGGAAACGTTTGAAGTCGTTATTCGATGATTTTTTTAAGGAACTGCTTGTCTTCAAGCTCAAGGAAGTCCACACCGAATAACACAAGAATGGAAATTCCAGCCGTCCACAAGATGACGCTCGCCGTCACCCACCAGAATGTCGCTTTCCTGCTGCCTCCGAGAATGACTGCCATCAGGGCAGTGAAGTGGCTGCCGACGAAGAAGGGGCCGATGAACGCCAGACCCGGCAGACCATATTTATGCCAGATCTTCTCGGCACGCTGTGATTTACCTGAGCCATTTTTGCCTTTCGCTTCCCGTCGCCTCAAGTACCAATTTTTAACCCGGTCGATTACTACGACGAGCAGCAGCAATGTGACCAGATTGCCGATGATGCCGATGAGCAGGGTCATCGGGAAGTTCATGCCGCTCAGTATGCCAAGCGGTACGATGACGAATGATTCGAACAGTGGCACTGCAGAGAGCACAAAGACGAAAAAGTAGGCGATAAGTAGAGATGAATTCATGACTTTCCTCCAAACCATGCAGCATTATAGAGACAGCATCGATGTTTTATATTTCTCCAATCATACACGAATGCGGGTATCCCATCAAAGGAAGCACACTTTCTGGCATGCTTATCAACTCCTATAAAAGGGAATAAACTACTATCATTCAGGTGAGGAGGATTAAGATGGCAGTGGATATCAAAAAAGGTGAAAATATGCTGTTTGTCGAGGAGGATGAGCTCGATCCCCAGGCTAAAATGGTTTTCGAAACGGACGCAGAAGGGGACTATGTCGTGACACATACAGAAGTGTCAAGCGACATGGACGGGGAAGGAGAAACGCAAGATTACACCGCGCTGCTCCTTTACAAGGAGTGTCATGGAGAATGATGATAAGATGAGAAAAATGATTAAAGATTAAAATGCACGCCGGGGATGAATATTCCCCGGCATTTTATGTATAATGGATGGCAGTGAAAAAATGAAAGGATGAAGGATAGTGGCAAAAAGTGTCGTACTCGCCGAAAAACCATCCGTAGCGCGGGATATAGCGAAAGTGTTGAACTGTCATAAAAAAGGCAATGGATTTTTAGAGGGGGATAAATATATTGTAACGTGGGCGCTCGGTCATCTTGTGACACTGGCCGACCCTGAAAGCTACGATCAGAAATACAAGACATGGAACCTCGATGACCTCCCGATGCTCCCGGATCCGCTCAAGTTGACTGTCATCAAGAAAGCGGGCAGGCAATTCAATGCTGTAAAGTCACAGCTGATACGTAAAGATATAGATAAAATCATCATCGCAACGGATGCCGGCCGTGAAGGGGAGCTTGTGGCCCGTTGGATCATCAAAAAAGCAAAAGTACAAAAGCCGATTGAACGGTTGTGGATCTCTTCAGTGACGGATAAGGCGATCAGGGAAGGGTTCAACAACTTGAAACCCGGCAAAAATTATGAAGATCTCTATGAAGCGGCTGTAGCGCGTTCTGAGGCGGACTGGTACATCGGACTCAACGCTTCCCGGGCTTTGACGACAAAATTCAATGCGCAGTTGAATTGCGGCCGCGTCCAAACTCCGACGCTTGCGATCATCGAACGCCGCGAACAGGAAATCAAACATTTCAACCCCAGGACATACTATGGCATAGAAGCATATGCACACGGTTTGAAGCTGACATGGCAAGATGATAAAGGCCAGACGCGCAGCTTCAATAAAGACGCTTTGGACCGTACCATGCAGAGAATTGAAGGCGAAGTATTTAAAGTCGCTGTCATCACACATAAAACGAAGAAATCTTCTGCACCTGGTTTGTATGACTTGACGGAACTGCAGCGCGACGCCAACAGACAATTGAATTTTTCGGCAAAGGAAACGTTGAATGTGCTGCAGAGCCTATACGAGCGCCATAAGGTCGTCACCTATCCACGTACCGACTCAAGGTATATTTCCGAAGATATCACCCCCACGCTCCCCGAAAGGCTCAAAGCGGCAGGCATCGGCGAGTACCGGCCCATCGCAACCAAAATATTGCGCAGTGGCATAAAGGCCAATAAATCATTTGTCGATGACAGCAAAGTCAGCGACCACCATGCGATCATACCGACTGAGAACCATGTACATCCTGGAGACTTCAATGAAAGGGAAAAGCGTCTCTATGATATGATCATAAAAAGGTTCATGGCTGTGCTGCTCCCGGCACATGAATACGATCAGGTGACGGTGAAGGTGAATGCCGGGACCGAGCACTTCACGGCTCAGGGCAGCACCGTCAAGAAAGAAGGATGGAAAGCGGCATATAAGAATCATCGTGAAGATCCAGGGACTGAGCAGAAGAATCAGCAGCTCCCTGAATTGAATGAAGGCGATATCCTTGAAATTGATCGCATCAACCAGACATCCGGACAGACTAAAGCACCATCACGGTTTACAGAAGCCACCTTATTGTCGGCAATGGAAAATCCAGCCAAGTACATGGAAATGGACGACAAGCAGCTTAAGAACGTATTGGATGCGACAGGTGGACTTGGCACGGTTGCAACACGTGCGGACATCATTGAAAAATTATTGAACGCCTTTATGATTGAAAAACAAGGTCAGGAACTTCGCACGACTTCAAAAGGGCGCCAGCTGTTGGAACTGGTCCCGGATTCGCTACGCTCACCGGCCACTACAGCCATATGGGAACAGAAACTTGAGCAAATCGAAAAAGGTAGGCTGGATAGGGAAACTTTCATCAAAGAAATGAAAGCGCACACCAAAACGATCATCCAGGAGATAAAGGCGAGCGACAAGACGTACAGACATGACAATATTTCAAGCAGATCATGCCCTGACTGCGGAAAGCCGATGCTTGAAGTCAATGGCAAAAAAGGCAAGATGCTCGTATGCCAGGATCGTGAGTGTGGCCACCGCAAAAATGTTGCGCGCATCACCAATGCCCGTTGTCCGAGATGCAAGAAGAAGATGACTTTAAGTGGTGAAGGCGAGGGCCAGATATTCACATGCTCCTGCGGATACAGGGAAAAACTATCAGCGTTCGAAGCGCGCAAAAAGAAACAGGACCGCGGGAAAGTCGATAAAAAGACAGTGAAGAAGTATATGCAGAAGCAGGATGACGAAGCACCGATCAATAATGCCCTGGCAGAGCAGTTGAAAGGCTTGAAGCTTGATGACTAGATAAGTGGTGGTTTGCGTTATCGAGATGTCTATGGCATAATGTCGTGCATGCATGGAAGACCATGGACTCATTCACGAGCCTCCATATGACGAATGTATAAAGGAGAGGTACCTTGACACAGTGTAACAATTGTGGAGAGAACTGGAATTTTAAACATGTCATGACACAATATCTGGCATTCAATCCATCAATGGACTGTCCGTCATGCGGTGAAAAGCAGTACTTGTCCAGCAAGTATGCCAAAAGATGTGTGGCTGCCACGCTGCTGCTGCCCATCCTCATGCTGCTGCCCGCTTTTTTTGAAATATCCATCGTGGCGATGGCAATTATGTTTGCAATCGCCCTGATCGCCATAGTTTCCGTCCATCTGTTTACGGTTGAATTGATGTGCGAAGATGAAAGATGGCCAGGGCGTCTATATGACCGCATGGCAGACAGATGAAATAAATGAAGACAAGGAAGGCTCCCTTCCTTGTTTTTTTATTCACAAAAGTGTCGGTTTCGCCGCGTCCTGCCTCATTATGGGACTGCTATGATTGAAGTAGGAGGTGTCGGGATGAAATTCAAGAAACAGAATCAGCACGGTGCATGGGCCATGGTATTCATGCCGCTCATAATAGGCATGGTCGCCGGAGGCTTTCATCTTTCTCAGTTATTTTATATGGCAGGATGGTTGATGATATTCTTTATGGCGGATCACATCCTCCATTTCATCAAACGGTTCAAACGAAAGGAATATGGCTATTTGAAAGCAGCAGCCCTGTTCTTTGCAGCTGCCGCATTGCTCTTTGTCTACCCGCTCATCACCGAATACCAGATAATCTTCTTCTTTATGGCGATGATTCCATTCGGTATGGTAAATGCGCGCTATGCCTATATCAAAAAGGAGCGTGCCTTGGTCAATGATGTTGCAGCCATCATCATCTTTTCAATAGCAGGCGGGGGCATTGCATTTTTGAATCTACATACATTTACAAGTGGTATCTTCTTCACCATGCTGATCAGCTTGTTATTTTTCATCAGCACTGCATTATTCGTCAAAACGATGATCAGGGAAAAGAAGAACAGGATATTTAAAATCATTTCCTTTTCGTATCATACGGCACTTTTTATACTGATGATGTGGTGGCACTGGTTTTTGGCAATCGCATTCATATTCAGCCTGATCAGGGCTGTTCTCCTGTACGGCAGGGGATGGAAGATGAAGCGGATCGGCATCCTCGAAATCATCCATGCCATATGGGTGACGTGCTGGGCGATCATCTATCTTGTCTACGTCATATAGATGAAATGAAGATTCATCAATCGTCATTCATTCTGATATAATTAATCATGAATATGAAAAAGATTGGAATGACGAAGATGGAACGGGACACCTTGTACGAATCGGCTAGAGAAAGACTCAATACTAAAAGGACCACCCGCAACGGCAAGTTGGGTCATGTCGCGAGCGCCATTTTAACCCGCACGGGCAATATTTATACAGGAGTAGCCATGGACCTGCCTTCATCAATCGGCTTCTGTGCAGAACATGCTGCAGTGTCCGCTATGGTGACGGCTGGGGAGTACGATATCGCAAGCATCATCGCCGTCTATGAGAACGGTGATGTCATGGCCCCATGCGGCAGGTGTCGCGAATTGATCAACCAGGTAGGGGAAGATAATTATGACTGCACAATCTATCTTCCTGACGGGCGCAGCGCATCCCTCCGGCAGTTATTGCCGGAACGCTGGGATGTGCGATACCTGAATTGAAGGGTGGACTATGCTAAAATTTGAGGGGAATTGAACGAAAGGGGGAGAATGATGGCTAATTTCAATGACATAAATGCAACGGCGCAAGGGAACACCAAACGTCTGGTGAAGAGCGTGCCGGATGTGATGAAAAGCTTCAAAGACCTGCAGGAGGCAGCCTACAAGGACGCAGCACTTGATACGAAGACTAAAGAGTTCGCTGCTTTATCCTATGCCATAGCAGACAAATGCGAAGGTTGCATCGGCGCACACGTCAATAAATTGATCAAACTCGGCGCGACCCGCGATGAAATCGCTGAAATTGCAGGCGTCGCCATCGTCATGGGCGGGGGCCCGGGCAGTGTATACGGTGGTAAAGCGTTACAGGCCTACGATGACTCCATGGAAAATCAAAGGTAATGAAATAACACAGACCAGGGTAGAGGCTACTCCGGTCTGTGTTTATTTTTTCGGCGCATGATGACGATTTTAATTGCGATATCAATTACTTATATTTTTGTTACTTAGGGCTTGATCAGTGTATTTTAAGCGAATCGGTGTGCTTACGAATCAATTGCAGTCAAGGGGACTTAGTGGTAAATTAAATGGGAGAAACTTTCACAAAAAGGGGTTTATGAATGTCTAACACCATAAATATAGACAGCCTCGAAGAGGCACAGGCACTATTGGGTGCAAATGATCAGCACATCTCATTCCTGGAAGAGGAATTCGGCGTCACCATCCATACACTGGGCAATGAAATCACTGTCGAAGGCAGCTCAGAAAAAAATGTTGGAATGGCTGAAGATGTGCTGAGCAATCTATTGAAAATCATCCAGCGGGGTATGGCGGTCAACCTCCGGGACGTCCAGTCGGCCGCCCTTATGGCCCAGAAAGGCACAATCGAATACCTTGCTGATCTTTATAATGAAGAAATTGCACGCGATCAAAAAGGCAAAAGCATCCGTGCCAAAACAACGGGTCAACGGCTCTATGTCGAAAATATCAAGCGGCATGATCTTACATTGGGCATCGGCCCGGCCGGTACAGGCAAAACGTTCCTTGCCGTCGTCCTCGCGTGCCAGATGCTCCGTGACAACAATGTAAAGCGCATAGTGCTCACAAGGCCGGCAGTTGAGGCTGGAGAGAACCTCGGCTTCCTTCCAGGTGACCTCAAGGAGAAGGTAGATCCATACTTGCGCCCGCTCTACGATGGTCTACATGCCGTACTCGGAGTGGAACAGACGGACCGTCTGATAGACCGTGGGGTTATAGAAGTTGCACCACTTGCATACATGCGCGGCAGGACGCTCAACGAAGCATTCGTCATCCTCGATGAAGCGCAGAATACCACTCAAATGCAGATGAAGATGTTTTTGACCCGTCTTGGCTTCGGTTCCAAGATGGTCGTCACAGGAGATGAAACGCAGATCGACCTACCGGGATCCACTAAAAGCGGCTTGGTTGAAGCCGTCAGAATTTTAGGCGACGTCAAAGGGGTTGCGGTCAACAGAATGGATGAAACGGACGTCGTCAGACATCCGCTCGTCTCTAAAATCATCAAAGCTTACGAGAAGGAGTGAACGGAATGGTCAATATAGATTTTCTCGACGAACAGAATTTCACAGACGACACAGAGAAGAAAGAGATAGATTCACTTCTTAACTTTGCATATGAACACCTCGATGAAACCGAGTCTGCTGAGATCAGCATATCGTTTGTCGACCAGGAGGAAATCAGGGCGCTCAATAATGACTACCGCGGCAAGGATAGTGTCACTGATGTCATCAGTTTTGCGATGGAAGATGAGGATGACAGCCTCATCCACGAAGACGCGCCAAGGATGCTTGGCGACATCATCATCTGTACTGACCGTGCAAAGGAGCAGGCGGAAGAGTACGGACACAGCTACAAACGCGAGTTGATGTTCCTGAGCCTCCACGGTTTTTTGCATCTGCTGAAATACGATCATATGGAAGCGGAAGAAGAAAAAGAGATGAATGAAACCCAAGATAGGATATTGGATGCTTTCGGCATTCCCCGTAAGAACTGATATGAAATGGTTGGACCGCTTCAAGTATGCTGTAAACGGCATACGGCAACTACTGGAGAAGGATAGCCATTTCGCACTGCATACAGGCTTTGGCTTGATTGCCGTTATGGCCGGGGCGATCATTGGCATAGACAGGGTGGAATGGCTGTTCATACTCAGTGCGGTGTTTTTTGTATTGGTGGCTGAAGCCTTCAATACTGCGCTGGAAACGGCGGTGGATCTTGCTGAACCGGGCCACCATCCACTGGCGGGTGCCGCCAAGGATATGGCAGCAGGCGGTGTGCTGCTCTCAAGCATATACGCTGCAAGCGTCGGATTGATTGTCTTCATACCTTATTTGATTTGAACAGGGAGATATTGCGATGAATGATGGAATTTATAGAGAAGAGTGGCTGGAAGAGGTCAAAGTGGCGCAAAGCCGTGCCTATACGCCGTATTCCAAATTTAATGTAGGTGCATTGCTGGTTACACAGGATGATGAATATATTTATGGTGCCAATATCGAGAATGCCGCGTATCCCGCGACGATATGCGCCGAGCGCAGTGCCTTAGTCAGTGCGTATTCCAACAACATCAAAACATTCAAGGCGATCGTCATCATTACAGATGCAGAGGAGCCAGCAAGCCCTTGCGGGACATGCCGCCAGGTGATGAAGGAACTGTGCGATGACGATATGCCAGTCTATATGACGAACAAGGCAGGGGAAGTGATCAAGCGTACGGTGGATGAACTGCTGCCGCTTGGTTTCTCAGGAAAGGATATGGATCTATGAGTGAAAAAGGGTTTAAATCAGGTTTTATAAGTATCATCGGACGGCCGAATGTCGGTAAATCGACGTTCATGAACAAAGTACTGGGGCAAAAAGTCGCCATCATGTCGGATAAGCCACAGACCACACGCAACAAAATCCAAGGGGTCCATACCACTGAAGACAGCCAGATGATTTTTATCGATACCCCAGGAATCCACAAGCCGAAGCACCAGCTGGGCGAACACATGATGAAGGTGGCCCGCAATACGCTGAGAGAGACAGAAGTCATCCTCTTCATCATCAACGCAGCTGAAGAAATCGGCCGGGGTGATGAATACATCATCGATATGCTGAAAAACAATGACACCCCAATCATCCTCGTCCTCAATAAAATCGACCTGGTCCATCCCGATAAATTAATGGAACAGATTACAGTCTATAAGGATAAATTGAACTTCAGCGAAGTCGTGCCGATCTCTGCCTTGCAGGGCAATAATGTCGACCATTTGTTGTCGGTCATCGAAAGCTATCTTCCTGAAGGGCCGATGTACTATCCTGAAGACCGGATAACAGACCATCCGGAACACTTCATCGTCAGCGAACTCATACGTGAAAAGGTTTTGCACCTGACCAGCCAGGAAATTCCGCATGCAATCGGCGTTGAAGTCGACAAGATGAAGGCAGATGACAACGGCACCGTCCATGTGACTGCGACAATCTATGTCGAACGCGACTCGCAAAAGGGCATGGTGATCGGCAAGGGCGGTAAGATGTTGAAAGAAGTAGGACAGCTTGCCCGCTATGATATCGAGAATCTGCTCGGCAGCAAAGTCTTCCTTGAGTTGTGGGTCAAAGTCCAAAAGGACTGGCGCAACAAAAGCCAGTTCATCCGTTCGCTCGGATACCGCGATGAGGAGTATTAGAAAGAAATGATTTTTCAGCAAAAAGGCATCATGATCCGGCAGACTAACTATAGTGAGTCCAGCCGGATCATTACTGTGCTGACCGAAGACGGCACCCAAGTGCCGATGATGGCAAGGGGGTTCAATAAGCCAAAAAGCCCCTTTATAGTACTCAGGCAGGGGATCAAGGAAGTCCTATTCACATACAACCGCTTCAAAGGCATCGGCACGTTGAATGAAACCGATGTCGTCCAGCCCTTCAAGTACATCAACAACACATTTTCAGTCTATACGTATGCCTCCTATATCGTCGAACTGATCATCCGTGCCCTTGAAGAAGATCAGCAGCAGGAAAGTTTCTACCGGCTGCTCATCAAAAGCGCCTCCCTTCTGGAAGATAAGAGTACGCCCGCTGCAGTGACGGCCTTTGCAGCAATTAAGATGCTGCCGTACTACGGGGGACAGATGAATGTGGATGAATGTGCCACCTGCGGCAGTCCTGACCGTTCGCGCTTCTCGCATTACTCATTCAACTATCATGGTGTGATATGTGCGGACTGCTTCAACGAAGACACGGGTGTGCGTTCGGTCCCGGTCAAAAGCCGGGTCTTGTATCTTGCAGGCTATATGAAACACGTCGCACTCCACAATGTCGAGTCCATCAATGTTACTGATGAGAATGGCAAGGCGTTGCTGAAGTTCGTGGAAATGATCTACGATGAGTATACCGGAGTATTCTTCAAATCCCGAAAACTCATTGAAACATTATAGAAAAATCCCACAGTACCAGCCTGAATGGTGGAAGATGAACAGACCTTCCACCATTCAGGCTTTTTATCTACACTCAATTCATGACTATTGCCACACATTATGGATGACAGTACATGTTGGCTATTTGAATTTCATGCATGAAGGCCGCTTCGCAGGGTAGAGATAAGGAAGAGAAAAAGGAGGGCTATAATGGATATTGGAATCATTGGTGCTGGCGCGATTGCAAACGTGATGCTCAAGCGGATCAATGGCGACCAGCATGAGAACCTTACGATCAAGAGTGTGTTTGTAAGGAATGAAGAGAAGTACAATCATCTGGAAGATGAATTTAGTGTGCAGCTGTACACCGACTTGGAAGCGTTTCTGGCATCGGGCATCGACATTGTAGTCGAAGCGGCCGATGTTGCAGCTGTCAAGGCGCGTCTGCCGGAAGTGCTCAAGCATAAGGACGCCATGCTGGTCAGCGTCGGTGCATTGGCTGATGGTGAGCTTGTAGCTGACCTCATGCAGACCGCGAAAAAATATGACCACACCCTGCACCTGCCGTCCGGCGCCATCGGTGGTTTGGATCTGCTGCAGAACGTCCAGTCACATGGTGAACTGGAACGTGTGCGGTTGACTACGCGTAAACCAGCCTCATCACTCAGCTATGAGGACGCCGAATCGGAGAAGGTGATATTCGAAGGCAAGGCAGCAGATGCCATCACCCACTATCCGAAGAACATGAATGTCTCCATCATCCTCGGGATGGCTGGTGTGGGCATAGAGGAAACGGAAGTGACATTGATCGCTGACCCCGAAATTGACCGGAATATCCATCAGATTGAAGTCGAAGGGGCGTTCGGCAACGCGGAATTCAAAATAGAGAATCGTGCCCTACCTGAGAATCCTAAGACGAGCTACCTTGCGGCCATCAGTATACTCGGCACTCTTGAGCGCCTCAACAGACATTTCAGGATTGGATGATTATCCAAGCATATAAAAATCGCACTCGTTCCCCTAGAGGAATCAAGTGCGATTTCTTTATATGCTGGCGCGGCTTGCCATTTTGGCCGCTGGTTATTCTAATATTTCATTTTGTCTGCAAGGAAAGCGTTCAGATCATCTATGCTGACCCGCTGCTGTTCCATAGTGTCACGGTCCCTTACCGTCACTTTCTGGTCTTCCAGTGAATCGAAATCAAAAGTGATGCAGTAAGGTGTACCGATTTCATCCTGACGTCTATATCTTTTGCCGATTGACTGGGACTCATCGAATTCTATGTTGAAGTCGCCTGCGAGCTTCTCATAGACTTTGATTGCCTCTCCACTCAACTTCTTGGATAGCGGCAACACTGCTGCTTTATAAGGCGCAAGCTGGTGGTGGAATTTGAGCACCGTGCGCTTCTCGCCATTATCCAATTCCTCTTCATTGTACGCATCACACAGGAACGCAAGCGTGACGCGGTCGAGTCCAAGGGAAGGCTCGATGCAATAAGGGATATATTTCTCATTCGTCTCCTGATCATGATAGGTCAAGTCTTCGTTCGAATGCTCCATATGCTGACGCAGGTCAAAGTCCGTACGGCTTGCGATGCCCCAAAGCTCTCCCCAGCCGAACGGGAATTTGTATTCGATGTCGGTTGTGGCGTTGGAGTAGTGGCTGAGTTCATCCTCATCGTGATCGCGGAGCCTTGTATTCTCTTCTTTCAAAGAAAGGTTTTTCAACCAGTCTGTTGCGAAGTTTTTCCAGTAATCCTGCCATTCCATTTCAGTGCCCGGCTTACAGAAGAATTCGAGTTCCATCTGATCGAATTCACGTGTCCTGAATGTAAAGTTACCTGGCGTAATCTCGTTACGGAATGATTTACCGATCTGGCCGATGCCAAACGGCAATTTCTTGCGCATCGAGCGCTGGACATTTTTGTAGTTGACGAATATACCTTGGGCCGTTTCAGGTCTCAGGAAGATCTCGTTGGTCGAAGACTCCGTCACACCCTGGAACGTTTTGAACATCAGGCTGAATTGTCTGATATCGGTATAGTTGTGCGCGCCACAGTTCGGGCATCTGATATCGCGGTCGTCGATGATTTTCTTCATTTCATCAAAGCTCAGGCCATCTGCAACGAATGAATCGTCTTCCTCCTGGAGGACGTCTTCAATGAGCTTATCTGCGCGGTGGCGTGTATTGCATTCCTTACAGTCGATCATCGGATCGTTGAAGTTGTTGAGGTGCCCTGAGGCTTCCCAAGTTTTCGGGTTCATCAGGATTGCAGCATCAAGCCCGACGTTGTACGGGGATTCCTGAATGAATTTCTTCCACCAAGCCTGCTTTACGTTGTTCTTAAGTTCGATGCCAAGCGGTCCATAGTCCCAAGTGTTGGCCAGACCGCCATAAATTTCACTGCCTGGGAACACAAATCCTCTGGCCTTCGCCAAATTTACGATTGTTTCCATTTCCATTTGATTCGACTCCTTACTTTATCTTTTGTCATAGCGAAAGATGGTGAAAAATATAAACGTCCCCGGATAACAGTACTGTTATCCGGGGACGAGCCAAGCCCGCGGTTCCACCCCAATTAGTGTAAACACTCCGCTTTTATATATTTTCTGATCATCATATGCCAATTTCGGGTGTTAAGCTCGCACCATCCTTAACTCGCTTCACTATCATTATAGCCAGTCATCCACTTTTGTGCAACGATTTGCCTGTATTTCTTTATTTGCCCGAATGTATTATAATTATCCTGTTGGGAGTGAGCGCATGGAACTTAATGAGAGACAGGAAAAGATACTTAAAATCGTAAAGCAGCATGGGCCCATAACCGGCAGTAAAATTGCCGAACAGCTGTCCTTGACCAGGGCGACTTTGAGGCCCGACCTAGCGATACTGACCATGAGCGGCTATTTGGATGCCAGGCCGCGTGTCGGCTATTTCTATACCGGTAAAGAATCCGAGGAAGTAATGACTTCGAAAGTACGCAACATCCTTGTCAGCGAGGTGCAGAGCGTACCGATCCTGATCAAACAGGATACTTCCATCTATGAAGCGATCGTCAAGATGTTCCTTGAAGATGTCGGTACATTGTATGCAATCGATGAAGACCAGTCGCTGGTCGGCGTAATTTCGAGGAAAGATCTTCTGCGTGGGACGATGGGGTCGAACGATATCGAAAAGGTGCCCGTCAGCGTCATCATGACACGCAAGCCGAATATTACAATCTGTTATCCGAATGATCTGTTGATCTACGCAGCCAATCAACTGATCGAAAAACAGATTGATTCACTGCCCGTAGTCGAAGCACATGATGGTGTCGATAAGGTCATCGGCCGCGTCACAAAGACCACCATCACACGGGCATTCGTCAATCTAATGGAATAAGGAAGTGTTTCAATGAATAAAATCAAAGTGATCATCGCATCCGATTCGGTGGGGGAGACGGCTGAACTTGTCGCCAAAGCCTGTCTGTCCCAATTTGAAGTCGATGAATCAGAAGAGGTACTGATCAGGTACCCTTATATAGAGTCAGAAGAAAATGTGGATGAAGTGATAGACCTGGCCAAGAGTAAAGAGGCCATCGTAGTCTTTACGATCATCACGCCGGAGATACGGGCATACTTGAAGAAGGAGCTTGAGGCTGAAAACATCTCCAATGTCGATGTCATGGGACCGCTTATGAATATCCTTAAAGAAGAGACTGAGGATAAGCCATATTACGAACCCGGAAGGGTGCACCGCCTCGATGAAGATTACTTCAAGAAGATAGAAGCCATCGAGTTTGCAGTCAAATACGATGATGGGAAGGATGCCCGCGGCCTTGACAAGGCTGATATCGTGTTGATAGGCGTATCACGCACCTCAAAGACGCCGCTTTCTCAATACTTGGCCCATAAAAAATATAAAGTGATGAATGTGCCACTCGTCCCTGAGGTGACACCTCCCCGTGAAATCTACAATATCGATCCCGGTAAATGTGTCGGCCTCAAAATAAATGCGCCCGCACTCAATAAAATCCGAAAAGAACGGCTCGCCCAGCTCGGCCTGAAGGATACGGCGAATTATGCGGATGACCAGCGCATCCAGGAAGAACTCGATTACTTCAATGAAGTGATCGGCAAAATAGGATGTCCCGTAATAGATGTCTCGGACAAGGCGATTGAGGAAACGGCGAATGAAATTTTGGATTATGTCGAAAAAAGACTTGAATATAAGGATTGATGCAAGTGAGGATACCTGAAGAGACAGTGGAAGCAGTAAAGCAGGGGACCGACATCACCGATCTCGTCTCCAGTTACATCAAACTGGAGAAGCGGGGACGGAACTATGTCGGTCTCTGCCCGTTCCATAATGAGAACACCCCGTCCTTTACAGTAAGTCCGGATAAGCAGATCTGTCACTGCTTCGGCTGTAAGAAGGGCGGTAATGTATTCCAATTCTATATGGAAGCCGAAAATGTCGCTTTTTCTGAAGCAGTCCGCCGTCTTGGGAAACCGCTCGGCATCGAAATAGAGAAGCAGGAAAGCAATGTCGACGATAATGACATGCAGTTCATCAAAATGCATGAATATCTGACTGACTTGTATCATCACGTCCTGATGCACACAAAAGAAGGCGAGACCGCACTCGAATACCTGGAGGACCGGGGCTTTACGCCGGAAATCATCCGTCGGGAAAAAATCGGCATCGCGCCAAGCATGAAGGATTTCACTAAAAACGCATTGACTGAAAAGGGCTTCAGCCTCGAAATGGCTTATCAGGCAGGCCTCATTTCAAGGAATGAGGAAGCATTCACCTACTACGACCGCTTCAGCAGCAGGATAATGATCCCCATCCTGAATCATCAGGGTTATAACGTCGGCTATACCGCACGGAGCCTAGATGGACGCGAACCGAAATACCTCAACACCCCCGAAACAGCAATCTTCCAAAAAAGAAGGCTGCTATACAATCTGAATGATGCGCGCAAGGCGATCAGAAGTCATGATGAAGTCATTTTGATGGAGGGACACCTGGACATCGTCAAAGTCAAGATGACGGCTGTGCAGAATGTAGTCGGGCTGATGGGTACTGCGCTCAGCGATGAGCATATCCGGATGCTGCATCGGCTCGCCTCGAACGTGACGCTTATGTTCGATGGGGATGGGGCTGGGCAAAACGCCCAGTTGAGTTTGGGCGAAACGTTGTTGGAAACAGGTCTCGATGTATTCATCATCTCGCTGCCAAAAGGTATGGACCCTGATGAATATATCGAACAGAATGGCCGCGAGGCCTTCGAAGATCTGGTGCGCAGTGAAAAGCGCCACTATATCCATTTCAAGGCGGAGCATCTGTTGGAAGAGAGCATGAATAATGACATGGCATTTTCAACCAACTTGAAGACACTCACTGGCCATATGAAATTCGTCAAAGATGAAGTCATCCGTGAAAGGCTCATCCAGCACATAAGCCAACTCTATAAAATAGATGCCAGATCACTCGGACAGAACATCCCCGCGCCGTCTAAAAAAGGCAATGGTACAGCCCGCATCCAAAGTAGGCAGATTCCATTGCGCGAGCGTAAAGAACGATATCTTCTCAGGGCATTGATGCAGGATGTCGCCTTGTTTAAACGTTTTCAGGAATCAATTGATGCGGAAGTGTTAACCAGTCCTTCTTATTATGGTATATTTAAAGGGTTGTGCACTTACTTTGACAAACATGAAGCCTTTGATATATCATCATTCAGCCAGTATATTGATGGCGACCATTTCAGTGATGCCCTCGAAATTGATGGCCTACTGATCCATGACGATATCACGGGTGATGAAATCAATGATTACATTGAAGATCTAAGTGGTATTAGAAATAGTGAGAAGGAGAAGCGCTCTCTCTATCTGCAGCTCCAAGAAGCAGAAAACAGCAACGATATAGAGCTTCAGGTAAAACTAGTGCAGCAATTGAATGAATTGAACAGTCGCTATAAAAGATGATTGTGAAGTCTGAATAGGAGGGCTTTAAATGGCAGATAAAAATGTACAAACGACCGATACAAAAGAAGTGGAACTGCTCACGACCGTAGAGCAGGTCAAGAACCATCTTGTTGAAAAAGGGAAGACCCAGGGCCATCTGTCGCACGAGGAGATCGCTGACAAACTGTCCAGTTTCGAATTGGATGCGGATGCGATGGATGAGTTCTTTGACGAGATAAACGAAAATGATATCCAGCTCATCAATGAGAAGGATTCGACGGATTCCGACGAGAAACTCAACCTCCATGATATGAGTGCGCCGCCAGGCGTCAAAATAAATGATCCGGTTCGGATGTACCTCAAAGAAATCGGACGTGTGGACCTTCTCAGTGCGCAGGAGGAAATTGAACTGGCAAAACGCATCGAAACGGGCGACGAAGTCGCGAAAAGCCGTCTGGCAGAAGCCAACCTGCGTCTTGTGGTCAGTATAGCGAAGCGTTATGTCGGCCGCGGCATGCTCTTCCTCGACCTCATCCAGGAAGGTAATATGGGGCTCATCAAAGCAGTGGAAAAATTCGATTTCTCCAAAGGCTTCAAATTCTCCACTTATGCCACTTGGTGGATCCGTCAGGCAATTACACGTGCCATCGCCGACCAGGCGAGGACGATACGTATTCCAGTCCATATGGTCGAAACGATCAACAAGTTGATCCGGGTACAGCGTCAGCTGCTCCAGGACTTGGGACGTGAGCCATTGCCAGAGGAAATTGGTGAGGAAATGGATCTTCCTGCAGAAAAAGTCAGGGAAATCCTGAAGATTTCACAAGAGCCTGTCTCCCTTGAAACACCGATTGGGGAAGAGGACGACAGCCATCTTGGAGACTTCATCGAGGACCAGGAGGCCCAGAGCCCTTCAGATCACGCAGCATATGAGCTGTTGAAGGAACAATTGGAAGATGTATTGGATACTCTCACCGACCGTGAAGAAAATGTGTTGCGTTTGAGGTTCGGCCTCGATGATGGCAGAACACGTACACTGGAAGAAGTCGGCAAGGTGTTTGGCGTGACCCGCGAGCGGATCAGACAGATTGAAGCGAAAGCGCTGAGGAAATTAAGGCACCCAAGCAGAAGCAAGCGCCTGAAAGATTTCATGGACTAGGAAAACTGTCAAGAGTGTAATATTTTAGAAAAAAGCTTTTGACTTTACGCATATTTAATATACAATTATATATGTGAATATGTATATGGAATGACATTAGGGAGGTTGTTTTATGAATCGTAATCCGATCGTGCCTTTTATACTTATCATTTTCCTCGGCATCGGCTTGATTTTCCTGCTTTCTTCCCAGGGCGCCAACGACGATGGTGGCGAAGGTGAAGGCGAAGAAACGGCCAGTGAAGAGAGTGGAAGTGGTGAAGGCGGCGAAGAAGGTGGCGAAGCATCTTCTGGAGACTTTGACCCTGAAGGCTTTGCAAAGGATAACTGTGCTTCTTGTCACGGCCAGGACTTCTCAGGCGGCATGGGACCTGCACTAGCAGGTACAGGCCTTTCTGAAGAGGAATTCTCTGGTACAGTAAGAGAAGGACCAGGATCCATGCCAGCATTCAGCGAAGACCAGATTGGTGATGAAGACCTGTCTTCACTCCACAAGTTCTTCTCAGAGCAATAATTAAACGGAACTTCCACACTCTGTGTGGAAGTTTTTATTTTGAATGGAGGAATTTTGATGCTTGATGCACGCCTCGACGCAGTACTCGGGTATGTCAATGGGGAGGTTTTGCTTGATGTTGGTTCGGACCATGCATACCTTCCAATAGAAGCAGTCCGTCAAGGAAAGGTTTCATCAGCAATATGTGGCGAAGTGGTTGAAGGGCCGTTCAAATCCACACTCAGAAATATCGCCGCTGAAGGCATGACAGGACAAATTGAAGCGAGATTCGGGTCTGGTCTTCAAGTTGTTGCAGAAGGGGAGAAAGTGGACACGGTATCTATCTGCGGCATGGGCGGCCCCCTGATTGCAGAGATATTAAAAGAGGGGCTTCACCGCTTGGCCAATAAACCGCGCCTGGTCCTTCAGGCAAACATCCATACTTATCCGGTCAGAAAGGTGCTCGCTGAAGCGGGCTACAGAATCATAGACGAAACCGTAATCCAGGATGGCCATCATTTTTATGAGATCATAGCAGCTGAAGCGGGTGAGGTTGAATATGATGAGCAGTCACTTACATTCGGTCCTGTCCTTCTAGAAAAACGTGAAGCTGCGTTTATAGAAAAATTGCAGCGGGAATTAAACCATCAGGAGAAGATATTGAGGAATCTTGTTGAAAATTCCAATGATACCGCGAAGATAAAGGAAGTCTCACTTAAAGTTGAACAGTTGAAAGAGGTGCTTATAACATGAAAGTTAGGGAACTCATGGAAGAACTCGATCAGATAGCGCCATTTGCCGAAAGTGAATCATGGGATAATACAGGATTGCTTGTCGGTGATATGCAGGATGAGGTGACAGGTATCCTGACGACACTTGATTGTGCCAAGGAGACGGTCGATGAGGCGATTTCAAAGGGTGCGAATGTCATCATCGCCCACCATCCCCTGATTTTTGCCAAAATGGACGCGGTTGTTGAATCGGGCATAGGTCGTATCGTACGTCAGTTGATCAGAAATGACATCAATCTGATTGCCATGCACACCAACCTGGATCATCAGCCTGATGGTGTCAGCCATATGATTGCAGAAAAACTGGGCTACACGGACACAGAAGTCCTGATCAGTAATGAACGGGACTATAAGAAACTGCGTGTGACCGTACCGAAATCATCTGCCGAACAGCTGAAGAAAGACCTCGCCGCTGCCGGAGCAGGCAACCAGGGAGAGTACTCGGAATGCTTCTTCGAGCACCCTATAACGGGACAATTCAGGCCAAGCGAAGGGGCAGATCCCCATATTGGTGCATCAGGTCGGCTTGAACAGGTGGAAGAATACATGATTGAGGCCATATTCGAAGTGCAGGATGAGAAAAGGGTGATGCAGGCTCTGATTGCTTCACATCCTTATGAAGAACCTGCCTATGATGTGCTGTCGTTGAAGCTCCCGAGTGATAAAGGTCTCGGCGTTTCATTCGACTTCAACGGTTCGCTTACTCAACTCGCATCGCTGATAGAGGACAAGACAGGCAGCCCGATCGTGAATATGGTAGCTGCGGACCAAAATGAAATAAGTAAAGTCGGGATCATCGGCGGATCAGGCATGTCTTATGTAGAAGAAGCTTTTGGACAGGGGATAGATGTTCTTGTGACCGGAGATGTCAAATATCACGAAGCCTATGACGCAAAACTTGCCGGCCGCAATATAATAGATGGCGGGCACTATATGGAAAGTGTTATGGCTGAAGGACTCAAGGCGCTGATTGAAGAGTGCATGACAGTTGAAGTGCATGCCACTGAAGTATCCACCAATCCTTTCGCAAACTAAAAAACGGGGCACACGATGAGGTGCTACCTCCTAAGTTTACAGATGAAAGAAAAAATCTGTAGCTTAGGAGGTTTTTTAATGGCCAGACATC
>CANLWV010000013.1 GCA_947494965.1 uncultured Salinicoccus sp.
GCGATGTCTGGCCATTAAAAAACCTCCTAAGCTACAGATTTTTTCTTTCATCTGTAAACTTAGGAGGTAGCACCTCACTGAGCCGTCTCCTTTCTGCCATTATTTGACGTTGATGATGACATCTTCATTGGTTACTGGACCAAGCTCTCTTGCTGCGATTTCAACACCTGCTGGTCCTGTAATTATGATTGGTGTGATGTCACTCTTTGCGTGTTCCCGAATATACTCGAGATCCACCTTCATAAGCACATCACCTTTTTTGATTTCATCTCCCGTCTTCACTTTGAGGTCGAACCCTTCACCTTTAAGGTTCACGGTATCAAGACCGAAGTGGACAAGCAACTCAAGTCCACCTGCATTTTTTAGTCCGAGCGCATGTTTGGTCGGGAAATCCGTCACCACTTCACCATCGAATGGTGCACGGACGATACCATCTGTCGGTTTGACTGCGATACCATCACCCATCATCTTCTCACTGAACACCTGGTCTGGAACTTCAGATAGTTCAACCGCTTCACCCTCCAGTGGAGAATAGATGTCTTTATCATTATCCTGCATCATTTCCTCGCCGGCTGCTGCCTCCACTTCTTCCGCTGTGGAATCGGTGACGGTCGTTTCGGCCGGAGAAGTGATTTCTCCGTCGATGATACGCTGCATGTCGTTTCTGATCTGATCCGATTTAGGACCGAAGATCGCCTGCATATTATTGCCGACCTTCATCACGCCAGAAGCGCCAAGGGATTTGAGCTTACTTTCATCTACAACCGCCGTATCGGATACTTCTACACGCAGTCGCGTGATGCAGGCGTCGAGATGTTTGATGTTCTCTTCGCCACCCATCGCTGTCAGCACACTGAATGGCAGCTCCTGCGCTGTAGAAGTCGTGACTTCCGCACTATCATCTTCACGACCTGGTGTTTTAAAGTCGAGTGCTTGGATCAGAACCCTGAACACCGTGTAATAGATGACGGCGTAAACCAATCCGACAATAATCACCCACCACCATTCTGTACGGTTCTGAAGGATGCCGAACAGGAAGAAGTCGATGAAACCACCTGAGAACGTATAGCCCAGATGCAAGTCAAGCATGAACAGGATAAGGAAACTGAGTCCATCCAATACTGCGTGGATAACATACAACAATGGCGCTACAAAAAGGAAAGAGAATTCCAGTGGTTCTGTAATTCCTGTCAGGAAGCTTGTAAGCGCTGCTGAAATCATAATTCCTGCAACATATTTCTTACGTTCCGGACGCGCCGTGTGGTACATTGCCAACGCTGCAGCAGGAAGGCCGAACATCATGACCGGAAATTCGCCCTGCATGAAGTTACCGGCCGTCAATTCCACACCATCGCGCAGTTGGGCGAAGAAGATGTTCAAGTCACCGCGCACAATATCCCCGGCTACGTTCGTATACGTACCGAATTCAAACCAGAACGGTGCGTGGAATATGTGGTGCAGTCCAAACGGAATGAGGAGCCGCTTGATCATACCAAATGCAAACACGCCTATGGCAGTGTTTTCCTCCATCAACCAAAGGGATACCGAGTTCATACCTTCTTGGATAGGTGGCCAGACGATAAACATCAACAAACCTATCAGGAAGGAGAATACTGCGGTGACAATCGGCACAAAACGCTTGCCGGCAAAAAAGCCAAGGAAATCCGGCAGGTTGATGTTGTAGTATCTATTGTAGGCCCATGCGGCAATCACACCGATGATGATACCGCCGAACACCCCAGTCTGTATGGTTGGGATACCGAGCACGTCTGCGTAGGCTGGATTTTCGGCAGCCATTTCAGGCGTAACCTGGGCAATCTGACCCATCGTCACGTTCATTATCATGTAGCCGACAAAAGCTGCGACAGCGGCAACGCCATCGCCTTTCGCAAGTCCGACTGCTACACCAAGCGCAAATAGTAATGCCAGGTTATCAAAAACAACGCCACCTGCTGCCTGCAGCATGTTGGATAGGGCAACGATCCATCCCGCTTCCAAAAACGGCAGCAGATCGACCATCGCGTCTGTCTGCATGGCAGCACCGATTCCGAGCATCAACCCGGCAGCCGGCAGGATTGCGACCGGGAGCATCAAGGCTTTACCGATACGCTGAAGCTGTCCAAATAGTTTTTTGAACATAATGTCCTCCTTTTTGAATATGTGTATTTGTAAGGCGAAGAATCAGCAGAAAAAAAGGCATGAGTTTACAAAGCATGGTTGAATAAACCATTCCTTGTAGACTCATGCCCTTACGGTAACACGTCTATTTGGAATAATGATTGAAATGTTGTATATGCATGGTAAGATAAACGACTTCAGAATCATAGACTTTCCGCTGCAATTTATTCTGTATCATCTTCACGATTTTTACAGCTATATTATAGCACGTTGGGTATTCAGTTTTCAACAATGAGTCGAAATGATCTTGGGAGGGGACACTCTCCCCGTTCATTACACGCTGCACACAAAAGCTGATATGTCTTACAAAACGATCGTACTGGATGGACGTCTGATCGATTTCGGTACCGAGACCCTGTTCAATGATGACGATCGCCTGGTGGACGACCTCGGACAAAAGGTTCATATCACGGAGTGAACGGTTATAGATGGATGAGTGGACATGGAGGGCGATGAATCCCGTTTCTGCTTCCGGCAGCCGGATGCCATACTTTTTATCGAACATGTCGACGACGGCCTCGGCGATGTGATATTCCTTCGGATAGAGCGCCTTCGTTTCATTGACGAACGGGTTGGTGATATCGATCCCTTCTTCTAGCCGCTTCATGGCGAAGAGCAGGTGATCCGTCAAGGAGAGCAGTATACGGTTATTGATGGTCATCGTCGTCATATCATCAATCAATTCAATTGCTTCAAGTGTCGATTGGAACAATTTTTCATCTGCCATCGTCAGCAGTGTCTGATAGCGGCTTGTATCCTGCTGCCCTTCCAACTTATAAATCTTATCCGCATCCTCGATATCAAGCGCATCGCCCGCTTTTTTGCCAAAACCGATACCTCTTCCGATCAGTACGACCTCTTCGAACTCATCTCTGCCGATCACCACATTATTATTCAGTGCTTTTTCAACGGTTACCATAAGTCACCCACCCACTTTCTCTTCTACACTCCAATATATAGAAGGCATCTCCCGAGTGCAAGGATCTGACTAACCATTATAATGTGCTTATGGATTGTTTAGCTGAAGTATGGTTCGTTTAGTTGTGATGCACACCCAAAAAGAGTTATACTGGCTCTCAAGGAGTGATGATATGGATTATTCGATCTGTCCAAAGTTTGAAAGCGCCATGGGTATTCTCGGTCAGAGATGGACAGGACTCATCATCTACCAGCTGCTCGAAGGGCCGAAGCGTTTCTGCCACCTCGAGTCTTCCATCGGTGTCAGTGGACGTGTCCTCTCGGAACGTCTTAAGACGCTTGAGAAAGAGGGTCTGGTCAAAAGAGAAGTCTACCCGGAAACCCCGGTAAGGATAGAATACATCCTTACAGAAAAAGGATATGCAATGGAGCCATTCATGGCCGAACTGCAGAAATGGGCCGAAAACTGGTTGGCAACGCCCCAACAGGTATAATCATCTCAATATAAATAAGCCGCTTATCCTGATTGGCATAGGCGGCTTTTCTATGGCCACAATCCGCATATCAGGGTGACGGCTGATACCATAAGAAATACAGCGGGTGAGGAAAATCCAGAGAGCATGACATCGATCGAGACGGAATTGAGGACGACGAGGAGAACCATTATGATCATCGATGTCATTCCGAATGGAATCGGTTCGAACGCCCAGAGGATAAGTCCCAATAACAATATTGACAGAGCACTGCCGGCACTCCAACTAATGTCCGGGTCCATCCCTGTATAGATTAGGCCAGCGATAAGTGCTAAGCCTGCCGTCATCAGTATGAACCCTTTTCTTGTAACGCTTCCTGCTGAGCGTTTACGACTGTTACTCACTTGATCATCTCTTTTGCATCATGATTCAGTTCTTGTACCCCTTCTCTCATATCGACCATACACCAAGTAGTATACTACAGCTCCGGCCAGGACAAGCAAGGCCATCATGCTGTACAGGCCGTGGTAGCCAAACATCGGCACGAATCCGCCCAGTATGTAGGACCCTACCCCCAGGCCGAAATCCAGTGCAATGAAGTAAGTGGATGTCGCGAGACCAACATCCTTGGCATCCGCCACTTTAATGCAGAGTGCCTGTGTAATCGATTGGAGGTTTCCATAACCAAAACCAATCAGCACCCCGGATATCAACAGCATCATGCCGGATGTGGTCTGACCGAGCGCAAGGTATCCTATCGCCAACACTATAAAAGCCGGATAGGTGACGATGTTTGCCCCAACCTGATCCATGATCCTTCCAGTCACAGGCCGGGTGACCAATATGATCAGTGCATAGACCAGGAAGAAGTAGCTTGAAGCGGAAACGAGGTTCTGCTCCTCCGCAAACAGTGCAATGAAGGATAGCACCGTGGAGTATGCCATGCAGATGAGCAGAACCACAAGGCCAATCGGCATCGCTTTCCTGTCGATCCACTGGAATTTGGGCTTAGGCTCTTTGGACAGGTCTATCGTCGTATTATCCGTCTTGATGAAGATTGTGAAGAGACTGGCGACGAGAACCAGTGTAAAGACGATGACGAAGAGCATCTGATAGGTGATATGCTGAAGCAGGAAGAAGGCCATGAAGGGCCCTAGGGCGGTCGCCATTACAAAGCTCAAACTGAAATAGCTGATGCCTTCCCCCCTCCGGGATTTCGGCAAGGCGAGCGCCGCAATCGTCCCGACAGCAGTGGTCGCGACTCCATTGGCCAGACCGTTAAAGAAACGCACGAACAGCAGCAGGGTGAGGTTCCCGGCAACGAAATACAGACCGTATGTAATGATGAACATGACTGTACCGATGAACATGATTTTCCTCGCACCGATCAGACTAAGCTGATGGCCGGTCAATATTCGTCCGACCAGCGAACCAACAATGAAGATACCAGATACGAGACCTGCTGTACTGGTCGACACATTGAACTCTTCTACCGCGTAGCCGCTTATCGTCACCATAAGCAGGAACATCGCCAGCATGATGAAGAAATTGAAGATGAAGACTATGATGAAATCTTTGGTCCAAAGCTGTTCTTTACCCATTGAATCATTCCTTAATATGTAAATCTTTTTCACGATTGTCAGACAATCATACCATATTTTGCAGTGCATATATGAAGCGAATAAAAGCATATAAATTTTTTATACTCCCAATTGCGCATCAGCAACCAACCGTGATTATTATTTCCTGTAGATGGGTAGAAGGATGGAGAACGATTATTAATTGGAGGTTTATCCATGAATAAGACAGAATTCACCAATAAGCTGAAAGAAATACTCGATTCCAACAAAATCGGTACAATGGCCACAATACGTGAGGACAAACCTATGAGCCGTTATATGACTTTCTATAATGATGGTCTTACACTCTATACGTACACGACGAAAGACACCTACAAAATTGAGGATCTCGAAAAGAACCCTTATGCCCACATCCTTCTCGGCTACGAGGAGAGCACTGACAAGAGCAAGCGTTTTGTGGAAATTTTAGGTAAAGCGAAATTGCCTGAAGATGTTACACCTGATGTTGACGAGACACTCGCCAAAATTGGACAGACTTATCAGAAGTTAAAAGGCAATGACAATCTTCAAGCCATAGAAATTGAAATTGAGACCGCTAAAATAATGAATGATGACGAGACAGAAGCTGAAACAGTTGATCTGACCTAATTTATATCGTCTACTACAGAATGAAATCACGCACCTCGATGAGGTGCGTGATTTTTATATGATGCCCTGTATCCTCAGCACAACTTCTGCAATTAAAGCAGAGCCGAGAAATGTACCGATAAAAACCAAAATCGCGACTACAATAGACCTCCATCCCATTTTGGCGAAATCGGCCCAGTTGCGTCCTATCGAAATGCCTGCATAGGCGAGTATTGGAGTTGTGATGGCCAAGAGTTCAATATCGTTCGTCCAAGCGACCACCTGTTCAGACCCTGGAAACCCGGGGAGCGAAACGATGATGCCGATCAGGGCAATGTAGCCGACCGCCGGGATATTGACCGGGATATATTCTTCCATGACCATTCCTGACAATGCAATCAAGATCAGGACCAGGATGCCAGGAACCGCTCCCCATGAGTAGATATCATAGCCAATCATATTTCCAAGCAGAGTTATCCCTGCAAAAATCAATAATATCAAAGTCCAATCGATGATCTTCTTCATTCGCCCTGCCCTCCTGTTTTTTCGCGGTTCATCACAGAATAGATTTTATTGGCAAGAGGGAGTCCGATGAACATGCTGACGTAGAGGCCAGTAGCAAGAGATATCAGATTGCTTGCTCCCGCCAAAGCGATGATCTGGTCTTCCAAAGCAGGGTACGCTGCAATCAGTGTACCACTGCCAGCAGCCATCATGCTGCCGCTGCCGACGCCAGAAGCAAGTGCAAATGACAATGGATGAATCGGTGTCACCGTTGCCAGCAAGCCTGCAATCAACCCAAGGAATATGGCCCCAAATACCGTACCAAATATGTACATCGTCATGACCCCGCGCCCTTCAGGTGAGTTGAATCCGTAGCGGTCCATAATGAGCCCCACATTCGGTTCTCTCCCAATCGAGTGGGTCATCCCCACGCTCTCCCGCTTCATGCCAAGCCATATTGCCACAGGCAGTGCGACTAGGATAGTTCCGAGGTTACCAAACTCCTGAAGCAGCAAGGCAGGCCCGACTGCGATCAATTCTTTTGCCTGAGGACCGATGATAACCCCTATTTTAGCAATTAGCACCCCCACCCCCATGACGATCAGGGGTTCTGCATTGATGGATTGGATCTTCGAAACCACCGGGGTGAAATACAGCCCAAAACCGATGACCAGCGCATAGAGCATCGGCAGCAGCAGGATCGCTCCTGGGCCGACGGGGATGGATATCTGTCCGATTAATTCTGTAAACAAGACAATGGTGAGGACAACAGCGTGCAGCCGCCAATCCTTCAGTATCGATTTCAATTCTTTTCTGTCGTCCATATTTTCCCCTCCTCGGGTGCACAACGTATAAATCCGTTCTTCATTAATCAGAATAGTACCACAACTCTAGTGGTTCTACAATTTCAATTTAAAAAGGATGGCTGATATAACAGCCATCCTTTTAGACTTTCCTTTTCAACCTTTTGATTACCTCACCTGCTACTTCATCAGTTGTCGCATTTCCGCCTACGTCCGGTGTAAGAATTCCTTCTGCTGCGACACTTTCCAGCGTATCGAGCAGTACAGACCCCATCTCTTCCTCACCGTGGTGATCCAGCAGCATTTTGACCGTCCAAATCTGACCTATAGGATTGGCAACGCCCTGCCCGGCGATGTCTGGCGCAGAACCATGGACAGGTTCGAACATCGACGGGAACTTGCCGTTCAAATTCAAGTTAGCCGATGGTGCGATGCCGATGCTCCCCATTATTGCTGCACCGATATCGGTGAGGATATCTCCGAATAGATTGCTGGCCACTATAGTATCGTAGCGCTGTGGATGGGTGACGAGTGAAGCCGCCAGTGCATCGATATGCTGTTGGGACGTTGTAATGCCTTCATACTGTGCTGACGTTTCGCTGAACACTTCATCCCAAAAAGGCATGGCATGAAATATGCCGTTCGATTTCGTCGCACTCGTTACATGATGACTCCTCCCTGCAGAAAGCTTGAATGCATATTCCATGGCCTGTTTTGTGGCCCTTTTTGAAAAGACGTTGTTCTGAATCGCAATCTCATCATCTCCCCGGTACATGCGCCCGCCTACAGAACTATACTCTCCCTCGCTATTTTCACGCACGATGACCAGGTCGAAATGCGCCGGATCAGACAGTGGTGAATCGATCCCTTTAAATACCTTTGCCGGCCTGACGTTGATTCCCAGTTCGAATTCCTGCCGGATTTTCAAAAGCAGTCCCCATAGAGAGATATGGTCCGGCACTTTGGAAGCATCGCCCACTGCACCAAGCAGGATACTGTCCGATTCAGCCAGGCGCTCCATCCCATCATCTGCCATCATTTTTCCATGCTTAAGATAATAGTCGCATCCATATTCGAAATGTTCATATTCAAAATCCAGTCCACCGTGAATTTCCCCTACTACATCCAGTATATCTAAGGCATGGGGCATCACTTCATTTCCGATGCCATCTCCTGGAACAACAGATAATTTTATTTTCTTCATAATTTCCTCCTTCAATCATATTGCGTCCCCTTCATTACTCAGCTCATCGGTATAGTTCAAAATGGGACTATCCTCTTCAGATTACATGAAAAATGTGTACCATGGGTAGAATGCTTCTAAAAACCGGATACACCCCCAGTATTACTACACGATTCGGTTATATTTTTCTGTTGAATTCCTCTGCTAAAAAGAGAAATCTAAATTATCTGAAAAAGTGTTGCTATTCCCTCTGGAAACTGATAAGATGTAAACAATTTTCCAATAAAGGGAGGCATTCGATTATGTGGACACTTACTTTTTCAGTTCTTCTTCTAATACTCGGCTATATGGTGTATGGAAAGATTATTGAGAAGATATTTGTTATTGATGATACTAATGATACACCTGCTTATAAAAGCGCCGATGGTGTCGACTATATTCCAATGCATCCCATCAAAGGATGGCTCGTTCAGCTCCTCAATATAGCGGGGCTTGGTCCCGTCTTTGGGGCAGTCGCCGGCGCATTGTATGGGCCCGTTGCATTGATCTGGATCGTCGCAGGCTGTATATTCGCCGGGGCGGTCCATGATTACTTTTCAGGTATGCTGAGCATCCGCCACAATGGCTCACAATTCCCTGCACTTGTAGAACGGTACCTGGGTAAAGGGATTAAAATCTTCATTTATGTCGTCTCATTGGCGCTAATGATCCTCGTTGCAGCCGCATTTACAGCAGGACCAGCAGAGTTGATCTCACTCAAGACTGGAGGCGCAATTCCATTCTTCGTAGCGCTGGTGATTATTTTCGCTTACTTCCTTACTGCCACGATTCTACCGATAAATAAAATAATAGGAAGCATTTATCCCATTTTTGGTGCCATCTTGATTATCATGGCAGCTGCAGTATTTGGCGGATTATTGTTCTCAGGGGCACAGGTACCAAACCTGACATTTGAAACAGCCCATCCGGAATCATTACCCGTTTGGCCGCTTCTGATGGTCACCATATCCTGCGGTGCAATCTCAGGATTCCATTCAACCCAGAGCCCGATCATCGCGCGCACGGTCAGAAAAGAATCTGAAGGGCGTAAAGTCTTTTTCGGTGCTATGATTGCAGAAGGCATCATCGCACTCATCTGGGCTACGGCCGGCATGACTTTCTTCGGTGGGACGGAGGGGCTCGGCGCGGCGCTGGCCAATGGTGGTCCTGCTGGCGTCATCGACTCGATTTCAATCGGCTACCTCGGTACATCGGGCGCTATCCTTGCATTCCTTGGTGCAGTCATCTTGCCGATCACAACCGGCGATACTGCGCTCCGCTCTTCCCGCATGATGCTCACTGAGGCGATTGGACAATTCGTGAAGTTTGAAGGTAAGATGAAACTATTTCTGATGACCGCCTTGGTCGCGGTCCCTGCATTCATGCTCGCTACAATCGACTACTCCTTCCTGTGGAGGTACCTTGGTTTCACGAACCAGACTGTTGCAGCTACGATGCTATGGGTGGCCACCGCTTACTTGATCAAAGAAGGGAAATTCCATTTCATTGCTGGCATCCCTGCATTGTTCATGACAGGCGTGGTGGGGACCTATTTCTTCTACGCCCCGGAAACGCTTGGTATGAATTATGAAATATCACTTATCCTCGGATTGATACCGGTAATTGCTACTGGAGGTCTCTACGTAAGAGCGATCTATAGACAGAAGTTTAAAAACACTGCACAACCCACAACACCACTTACTGCTCAACAATTAAGGGAGGAATTATAATGACACAGACACTGCAAATCGAACGGGCCAACAACCTTAAGGACAAACCGGATGTATCGACGGTGAAATTCGGTACAGTATTCACGGATTACATGTTCACGAACAAATATACCCCTGAGTATGGATGGTCAGAACCTTCCATACTCCCTTATCAGAATCTGCAGCTTTCACCTAGCTGTCAGGCACTCCACTATGGCCAATCGGTATTTGAAGGGTTGAAAGCCTACAAAAATGGAGAGGATGTACTGCTCTTTCGGCCGGATGAGAATTTCAGCCGGATGAATAAATCGCTCTCCCGTCTGTCGATGCCGGAAATCAACGAAGAAAATGCGCTCAATGCCCTTTACGAATTGATCAAGCTAGAGCGTGATTGGGTGCCCGATGGTCCCGGCCAGTCGCTTTATATCCGCCCATTTGTCTTTGCGGATGAGCCGTATCTTGGTGTCCGACCATCGGAGACATATCAGTTCAACATCATCCTGTCCCCGGTCGCCGGCTACTATGGCGCCCAACTCAGCCCAACCAGCATCTATGTCGAAGATGACTTTGTTCGTGCTGTGCGCGGCGGCGTCGGCTTCGCTAAAGCAAGTGGAAACTATGCAGGAAGCCTGCTTGCCCAGAAGAAGGCCAATGAACTTGGGTATGAGCAGGTTCTATGGCTTGATGGCGTCGAGCAGAAATATGTTGAAGAGGTCGGCAGCATGAATATCTTCTTCATCCGTGACGGCGAATTGATCACTCCAAAACTTAATGGCTCCATCCTCCCTGGCATCACCCGGAAATCCATCATCCAATTGGCGGAATATAAAGGGTACACAGTCAAGGAAGAAGCCATCCATATCGATACGCTTGCAGAAGACTTGGAGAGTGGCAGAATCACAGAAGTCTTTGGCGCAGGTACGGCAGTCGTCGTTTCCCCAGTAGGCAAGCTGAACATCCATGGCGTCGACTACATCGTCAACGATAACCAGGTTGGCCCGGCGGCCCAAGAGCTGTATAATGACTTGACGGATATCCAATATGGACGAATTGAAGACCCTTTCGGCTGGGTCGTAAAACTATAAATGACAAAAGGCATCTTGTGGACTGACCACAGGATGCCTTTTGTTTGGTTATATAATCATCACACAGTGACTTCGAAAATCATTTTCCCTATATTTTCATATTCCACTTCGTAATGCCCATGCTTAAGTGGCACCGGCAGATTGAAAGTGCCGGAAGACACGAACATCCCGGGCACAAGCTTCTTACCCCTACCAGCAAGAGACTCCGCCAGCCACTTTACTGATTTGGCCGGATGACCGAACACTTCAGTGGAATACCCCTCCTTCAGGATCTCCCCATCGCGCCGAAGGACACCTTTGATGTCATCAAGATCACCGTAGCCATAACGGGCTGGTGCTCCATATATCACTGCACCGTTCACCGCGCCGTCCGCAATGATCTCAGTTAAGCTGGTGTTCGGGAACCAATCCTTATAACGTCCATCCGGCACCTCTGCACCCGGGGCCACCCGGCATTTCTTCATTATCTCTTCGGCGGAGTCTGACGGAAAGATTTCTTCATCGATCAGAAACACCAGTTCCATCTCGAGCAGTGGTATATTATAATCCTTCAAACTGATCCCCCTCCGCACGGTTACATCAGTCATTGCTCCGTAGAGCGGCGTCTCGCTGCCGAACAGATCACGGGTCTCCTGACTCGTCAGGCTGATTTTATATCCCATGAGGATTTCCCTGTTCTCCTCCTTCATCTTCAACACTTCATCCTGGATACTGTAAGCTTCCTCCTTGGATTTAATTTCAAGCGTTCCAAGCTCCAATGGTTCATTCGTCGCGTAAGCCGTATAAAGCTGTTCCACAGTCGACATGGATACCCTCCTATTATTTTTGTAATATTCAGAATAAACTTGCCTATAGATAAAACCTGTCGAGTCAGTGACTCCCATGTCATGAAGTCACACCCAGAATATCTAAAAATGGCAGGCTGCATGATGTCACTGCGCCTGCCGTACATCTATTCAATTTTAGCCTTTAGAAGACAACAGCCAGAAAAATCAGCGGCGCTTTCCCTATATTGACTATACCATGGGACTCGCCTTTTACAATCAGGCAAAGGTCTCCAGGCCATGCCTTCCTCACCGATTGATCTGAATCCATAAATTCTGCCTCTCCGGATAAAATATAGTAGCCTTCCGAGTCGTCAGTATGCTCATGATACCCGATGTTTGCACCAACCTCTACTGTAACTTTTGCGAAAAGGTCCAAGCCATCGACTGTGCCAGGCTGCAATATCTTTTCAATAATTACACTGCCGGTTCCACTATGAAGATTGTCAAAATGTGTGACTTCACTTGGTTTCAAAATCATTTAATCTCTCCTATTTGAACAGTCCTGGAAGGAATGTTGATAACGGTGGGAAGAATATTATGATCAGGACCATAACGCCGACGATCGCCAATACATGAAGAATATATGGCAATGTCTCTTCTATACCCATCCGCCTGTCTGTAATGCTGCACCCAGCGATTAACGACAAACCAACAGGCGGAGTGATGTTTGCCAGAGCGAAATTCATGATCAATACCATCCCGAAATGGACTGGATCGATTCCGTATTGTGTCGCTATCGGCATGAATATTGGGCTCAAAAGCACAATTAGGGATGTTACCTCTGTAAGAGTACCTAGTATCAGCAGAATTATCGAGACTATAATCAGGAACATCCACGGCGATGTAGCATAATCCAGGAAGAAATTCGAGATCATAATCGGTATCTGGTTGGCTGTCAATACATATGTAAATGCATTGGCTGCAGAAATTATAATGAGGATAGTTGCAGAAGTAACTGCAGAAGACACCATTATTTCCTTATATGTCCTGAAGTTAAGTTCCCTGTATACAAGTGCAAGGATAAAGCCATACGCAACGGCAATGACAGCTGCCTCAGTAGCTGTTGCAAAACCACTGAAAATACTACCAAGGATAAATATTGGAGTCAGCAGAGGGAAAAATGCACGCCATGCTATTACCCAGAACTCTTTCCCCTTAGGAGTTTCTGCAGGAATTTCTCCATATCCTTTTTTCTTCGCAATCACCGCCACATATACTGATAGAGCAACAGTCAGTATGATGCCTGGAATGAGACCGGCGATAAACAGATCACCGATTGAAATATTAGCTGTAATACCGAGTATCACCATTGTGATGCTCGGTGGTATGATAAGCCCTAATACTCCAGCTGGTCCAATTATGCTGGCGATAAATGAATTGCTGTATTTCTCTTCCTGCAAGCGGGGTACAAGCACTGACCCGACAGCATATGTTGTCGCAACTGTTGAACCAGATACGGCCCCAAACAAAGCAGTAGTAACGACCGTAGTGATTGCTGTACCTCCGGTGAAACGTCCGACCACAGCACTGGATAATGCCATGAGTCTTTTCGTCAAACCACCCTTACCCATTATGTTTCCGGCCAAAATGAATAGAGGCAGTGCCAAATATGAAAAACTGTCCACACCGGCAAACATGCGTTGGATGACTATTTCGAGTGAAACGCCACTCAACATCAACATGGCAATGGACACCAACCCTATGACATAGGCGATTGGCATACCTATAAAGAGAAGAGCAAAAAAGATGAGCAGTATGAGAATAATCATCATGGTATCATCTCCTCCTCTTCTTCAGTAGGCGAGCCGGTCAGGTTCATTGCTATGAAGTAGAGTGAGAATAATCCACTGACCGGAATCGCCAAGTACGAGATTCCGACTGGAAGCTGCAAAGTCGATGATGTTTGTGACATTGCACTCATGGATAATTTAAATCCATAAAAAGTCAGTACTGCATAAAATACTATTATTAAAGCGTTGACCAGGATATAAAAAATCTTACGATGCTTGGTCTTGAATTTATTGACAAAATAATTTACTGCCAGATGCATCTTTTCATAGATGGCCAGGCTGCTGCCAAGAAAAGTCAACCATACAATGAATAGCCTGGATAATTCTTCGGTGCCCGGCAGGGAATAATCGAAGAATCTGGTGACGACCTGCAACAAAACGATGAACGTCAGTAATGTGATGGTTATAATGCACATCCACGTCAACAACTTTACTAGTATTTTCGTAAATCCCATTTTTATTTACGCCCCTTTAAAGATTGATGGATTTTACTTTTCCCATCCAGATGCTTCTCTATATACATCCATCAGCTCTTTGCCAAATACCTCTTCCTCCCATTTATCATAAACTGGAAGCATAGCTTCCCGGAAAGCTTCAGTATTCACATCATCATTGATCTGCATGCCGTTTTCTTCCAATTCCGCCAGATAATCTTCTTCCATACTGTCGTTCATTTCAGTGACTTCTTCGGATATCTTAGACGTTTCTTCCTTTATAAGCTTCTGATCTTCTTCAGAAATCTGATCCCAAGTGTCCGTTTCGACCATCATCATCACTGTATTGTAGAAGTGGCCCGTCAATGACAGATAGTCCTGGACTTCATAAAATTTAGCTGCATTTATAACAGACAATGGATTTTCCTGTGCATCAAGCGCCCCCTGCTGAAGCGCACCATAGACTTCACTGAATGCCATAACTGTAGGCAGAGCACCTACCTCTTCAAAAGCATCGACTCTAAGTGCTGTTTCGGCAACGCGGATATTGACGCCTTCTAGATCTTCTGGATCGACAATCGGTTTCTCATTGTTCGTTATATGCCTTTTGCCCCATTCGAGATAACCGATTTGGGTGAGACCCTGCTCAGAAGCGATGTCCGCCAGTTTTTCACCGAACTCGCCTTTGTAGGCTTCGCGTGCATGTTCTACGTCTTTCCACATATATGGAAGGTCCTCGATTGCCATCTTCATATCCAGCGTCTGCATCGACCCGACCATAATTGCGCCAGCCTGCATCGACCCTACTTGAATCTGCTCTAACATTTCTGTTTCAGAGCCTAGCTGACTGTCCGGGTAGATGTCGAATACGACCCGGCCATCGGTTTCCTCCTCTACAGTTTCTGCCATTTCATCAATTTTGTCTGCAGCAGGCGTCCCGGGTGACAAGGCATGACCTAACTGTAATGTCACAGACTCGTCACTACCTCCACTAGCTGATGACTCTTCTCCGCTTCCTCCACACGCTGTCAATATAAAAACCAAACTTAAAGTAGCCGCAATACCCGATAACTTTTTCATCATTCCATCCCCTTTATAATGATAACGTTTTCAATGAGTTGTATACTGTATACAAAAAGATTACAGCAGTTTAAAAAAGTTGTCAACGACTATTGCGAAAAGTGTGATAATTTAAGGTTAAGCGCTTTCTTATATTATTTATTTTTTTCGATAAAAGTTGCTTTTACTAATATATGCCAATATAATCGATATTGTATACTGTATACAATACAGGAGGTGCAAGAATGACCAGAGTGATAAACGATATTGCGAAAACCTTAGAAATACCTGGAATAAGAGTGTTTGCCAACAAAGTAAGCAGCTATAGCGACGGCATAAACCTGACAATAGGACAACCAGATTTTCCTACTCCAGAAAACATTAGGTCAGCAGCCATTGAAGCAATAAGGAAAGGTAAAACTGGATATTCACATAACGCAGGTTTGATGAAACTCAGGGAGAGCATCTCAAGCTTTTTCGCTGATACTTACGGCTTCCACTATGATTCTGCTGAAGAGATTGTGGTGACCAACGGTGCAAGTGAAGCCATCGATTCAGTTCTTCGTACCATCATCCGTAAAGGAGATGAAATCATAATCCCTTCACCTTCCTACTCAGGATACGAACCGCTCATCCGTTTAAATGGAGGTGTACCCGTCTATATCGACGTTTCAGACTCGAATTTTAAAGTCACTCCTGAAAAACTGATCGAAGCGATTACAGATAAGACTAAAGCCATCATTTTCAACTATCCTTCGAACCCAACCGGAATATCATTATCACAGCAGGAAACCGCAGCATTAGTCGACATAATAATGGATAAGGATTTTTTCATCATTTCAGATGAGATATACAGTGAGAATACGTTCAGCGGCGAACACACATCATTTGGTTCATTTCGGGAAATCCGGGACAGGCTATTTCTGATACACGGATTATCAAAATCGCATGCCATGACAGGATGGCGCCTCGGTTACGTGCTCGGCCCTGCAGATCTGATCCGATATGTTCTTCGTGTCCACCTCAACAATTCGATTTGTGCATCCCTGCCAAGTCAATATGCTGCGATAGAAGCTTTAGACCATACACGGTCTTTCCCACAAGAAATGAATGAAACCTATAAGGCACGCAGAGATTTTATATATGACAGGCTCTCAACCATGGGCCTCAAATGCAATATCCCCACCGGCGCCTTCTATATTTTCCCTAATGTTTCACACACAGGACTGGATGATCTGGAGTTTGCCACGAGGCTTCTCGAAGAAGAGCATGTTGCTGTAGTCCCCGGCTCAACCTTCTCGAATGAGGGAGCAGGATTCATCAGAGTTTCCTACGCTAATTCCATGGCCAATCTGGAAGAAGGGATGGAGCGCATGGAACGCTTCATGGCCACACTTTAAAGGATAATCGTCCTCTAGCAGCACATTAGATATGAAAGGATACTTGATATGAAAAAAATCCCCAAAAGCTCCCGCCTCTCCGACCAAGCTTTTGAAATATTGAAAGAATCGATACTCACCGGTGAATTGAGGGCCGGAGATCCTTTACCAGAAGAAAAGTATTCAAAACAACTCGGCATCAGCCGTACACCTTTTCGCGATACTTTGATGCGCCTTGCTTCAGAGGGGTTGATTATACAGAAGACGGGGGCGCCTGCTGTCGTTGCCGATTTCACTAAAGAGATGTCCCTTGAATATATGGAATTACGCAATCTCTTGGAAGTTTATAACATTGAAAAGACGATAATGAAAATCGACTCTGATATGACCAATAACCTGAAAGAGAACCTGGAACTGCAGAAGCAGGCAATAGATAACAACAGATATGCTGAGTTCATGAGACTTGATAAAGAATTCCACCTCTCGCTCGTGTCAGTCACCACCAACACGGAAATAAGGAAACTCCTTCAAAAAATCAATGATGACCTAAGCAGATCATTTCTGATCCTTTCCAAGACGGTGCCTGAAAGCGCAGAAGAGGCTTATAAAGAACACATAGAAATATTGAAGGCCATCGAGCTACAGGATACTGTACTAGCAAAAAATAAAATGCTTATCCACTTAAGTAATGTAGAAAAAAGATTTTTAAACTATTACAACGAAAATGAAAACTAGAACAACCAGATTTAGGAGGAAAATTATGCTTTGGCAATCACCTGAACAAATAGAAGATCTCCTGTGCCGCCTAGTCTCTTGGGAGAGCCGGTCGGGCACACAAGGGGAAATAGAATTCCCTTTTAATTTAAAGAAAGAATTATCCCGGCTGGAATATTATATGACGAACCCGGGCTTTATCACCTTGCATGATGCCGGTAAGGGGCGCAATGCCTTGAGTGCCCTGTATAAGAACTCGGATGCCCAGAAAACGATTGTGCTGATCAGTCATTTCGACACCGTCCATACAAAGGAGTTCGGTTCAAATAGCCAACTTGCATTTGTACCGGAAAAACTCATTAAGCACTTCAAGGAAAGAATCAGCGATTTTCCTGAAGATATACAGAATGACATCCAATCCGATGAATATCTGTTCGGTCGGGGCGCCATGGATATGAAAGCAGGTCTGGCACTGCATATCCATCTGATTGAAAAGGCGATAGAAGAAGAATGGCCGATAAACCTTCTGCTCGTGACGGTGCCTGATGAAGAAGTGGATTCCGCAGGCATGCGCGCTGCAATCGAAAGATTGGATGGCATCCGTATTGAAAATGATCTCGATTTTTCACTGTTCCTGAACAGTGAGCCTAGCTTCACCCAATATCCCGATGACCCAAATTATTATTTCTACTCTGGATCCATCGGCAAAATAATGCCTTCCGCCCTTTTCTACGGCGTCGAAACGCATGTCGGCGAACCACTCAGGGGCTTGAATGCACACTATATGGCCTCATTCATGAGTCAGAAGATGGAATTCAGCGACGCTTTTTCTGAAGAGGAGTACGGTGAAAAGACACCTCTTCCGATTACACTTAAATATTATGATCTGAAAGAGGAGTACTCTGCCCAAACATCGAATCATGTGGCGACTCTCTATAATGTATTCACCATGAAACAGAATGCTGCCGATATATTCAACACCTACCATAACCTTGTTGAAGAAACCATGGATGAATGCCAAAAGCACTATGAAAGCCTATGCAACAGAGAAGGTGTCCATCCTGTGGGCACCATCAGAACCCTGTCGTATAAAGCGCTCCATGACTATATGGCTGATAAATATGGGTCAGAGAAGGTTGAGTCGATCATCTCCGAATATGTGGACCGCAGCGATCTCGACGATCGTGAAAAATCCCTTCATATCGCCAACAGGATGGTCACATACTGCAAGGAACTCGCGCCACTCGCCGTGACGCTCTTTGCACCGCCTTTCTACCCGGCAGTCAATGCCTCTGAAGAACCGTTGGTCAGAAGCCTCGCGTCACTGACGAATGAATTTTTGACGGAAAATCATGGTATTGAGCCAAAAGAAATCCACTACTTCAACGGCATATCGGACTTAAGCTATGTAACATACGATAATTATGATGACAGTTGGGAATCGTACAAATCCAACACACCGGTATGGGGAAGGACCTACAGCATTCCATTCGAAGAAATGCAGAAACTGCAGGCCCCCTTCATCAATATAGGACCGTTCGGCAAAGACCCGCACAAGCTGACTGAACGGCTACACCGGAAAAATGCCTTTGAAATCACTCCAAAATTGCTGGAAAAAGTGATAGAACATTGTATGCGCTAGATGAATTCAATAAGGGGAGGACAATCAGCAAAAACTCTGATTGTCCCCCCCTTATTCTTATTTTATATGCCAATCAGATATAGACATATTGGTATCGTGATAAGGCTGATCAACGTAGTGACTAATGTAGAAAAGGAGACAAGATTGGGTTTTACATTGAATTGAACCGCAAGCATCGTCGAATTGGCAGCCACCGGCATCGCGTTGAGGATGACGAATACCATCTTCATCGTATCATCGACAGGCATAAACAGGACCAGTACAGCTGCCACTAAAGGTGCAATAATCATCCTGACAACCGTTACCGCTGTGATATTCTTCATTTTGAATTTTTCTTTGGTAATCTGGGCCAGTTGCATGCCCAGTATGAGCATTACTACGGGGATCGCAGCATCCCCTGTCATTTCTGACATCTCCATGAGTTTATCGTCAACTGTAACGTCAAACACCTGAAGCAGTATGCCAGCCAAGGCGCCATAAATGACTGGAATCTTAAATACGTTCACAATCGCTTCTCGTACAGTTATCAAAGCCCCGGTTCCGAAAGAAGCGATGAATATCCCAATGGTACTGATTAGGAAACCATGTAGTACCATCAGCACTATGGCATAGTCGAACGCCGTTGCGCCGATTGCGAACAATACAACAGGCGAACCATAGTTCCCGCTATTTGGAAAAAGATTACCCAGCAGCATCGCCGACATCTCCTCCCTATCAGCTTTCAGGAAGTAGCCGATTATAATCGTCACCCCACCTAGAATAGCTGTAATGATGAGGGTGAAGGTAAACAAGTGAAAATAGTCCATTGTGATTTCATTAGTATAGAATGTGTTGAATGTCAGAATCGGCAGTAATATGTAAAGTGATAAGGCAGATACGGATTTTATATCCATCTTCAATATCTTTTGGGCGATATACCCTGCTCCAAATATCAAAAAGACCGGCAGTACAATCATCAGCAGTTGCATTTCCATATATCTTCCTTTCTTTTCAGCTCAAGCCGCTACGAGGGCTTCCCGTAGTTGGAATCTTAAAGATCTATACATCGGATTCGTACGCACCATTAATATTTTATATTATTCATAAAATTGAAATAGATTTATCTTTATATGTAGACTACCATAAAGGTCAAGGAAGCAGATAGAATCTATCGGCATATATCATTTAAGTAAAAGTTAGTGAAAAGGAGGGCACTTCTATGTCTTACTCGCCATTTAAAAGACGTATATACGCATTCTTTTTAGATTACGTTGTTATCGTTGTATATGGAATATTTGTTGTAGGCACCATTTCGTTCATATTCCATCCATATATTGAACCACTATTCTCTAACTCGCCGGTAACAGCTGAACTTACAGGCTTTTTTTATGATAACATTGCCAGTTTCACTCTACCTCATTTTGTGTGAATGTTCTAAATGGCAAGGGACATTAGGAAAAAAGAAATTGGGCATCCGCGTTGTTGACGCTTTCGGCCACCGCATTGGTGTTGGCCGTTCTGCTTTGCGAACGTTGGTCAAGTTTCTTCCTTGGGAGATTGCGCACTTTGGTGTATGGCGATTAATGCTTCCTTCTAACCTTTCTGAAATTACCGTTTATATAATCCTAAACGCTGTAAATCTTGCAATATTAACATATCTAATAATTCCTTTCACAAATAAAAAAAGGAAGAATGTTTATGATTGGATAGCAGGTACTGAGGTGATCAATCGAAGTTAGACGTGGTTAATCCTTCAAGCAAATTGATGAAGGTAAGGAATGACTCAGCTGAGCTCATTTTATATTGTCTTTACTCATTTTGTTGAATAAAAGCAGTATTGAAAGGGAGGATATTATATGTGGATGTTCATATTAGCTCTGATTATTTCTTTAAGCGTCGCCTTTGGCTTTTTTGATGATAAGAATAAGAAAAAATGATACGTCCATGTCATTTTAACGGAATGAAAAAATAGTGAAAATAAAATTTTTTCTAAAAGGAATTAAGATATAAAAATCATGCAGACAGATTTTTACATTCAATCGGTTCGAGTTTAAAGATACTCTAAAATAACAGGCTCTGATAGGACTATTAGATCTATCTTCAAAATATTTATATTATTTTCTGATAGTACACACTCCAATCAGAGATCAGACAGATAGTATCAAGATAAGAAGAACTCGATTTTTCTAACGAAAAATTTTCGTTTAAAAAACTATAACAAACAACAAAATAATACTAAGAATTAAAAAGACCAAAGCTAAAACTCCAAAAGGAATCCCAAAAAATTTATCCAAAAAAGACCAAACAAAGTCTCCATCTTTATTTTTAGACTTGTCTTCCATACCTTCTCCTCCTTTTTTTCAGAATATCATAATATTTATTCCAATTTCCTTTTGGTGTGAACCAACGGCAACCCTAAAGATTCAAAAAACTGTCGGTAGGCAAGTAATCTCACAGAACTAGCCTACCGGCTTTTTATTTTATTCAAAGTTGCTTTTCCCTTCCAAATACTTTCTCAGCATAAAATGTACTGCACATCGCTAAGTAATTACTCCATTGGAAACAATAGTCTTTTTTAGAGTTGCAGTATTAAAATGAGAATGAATACTATTATCTCAATTCCTAAAATTTCCTTAAGAAAAATATTAGCTGGCGAATCTTTAGCGTTATTTCTATTTGAATTAAACAATGATGAATTACTTACAAATAACAGAAGCATCGTGAAAAATAATATGGTTAACAAAATACTTAGATAACCCAACTAATCTCCTCACTTTGTTTAAGATGGATATATATTTTATTGATTTATTTGAACTTTCACTATATTAAACTGCTATTGATAGTATACTAATAAAGGAGAGTAATTTAAAAATAGATCATTTCTCATTGCTCAATTTAACATTGTTGTACCTCAAAGATAAGTTAGACATAAAACACTGCTAATGATAAGGAGGATCCTATGTCCATCGTTATTTTGATCAGAGGCAATTCTGGTAGCGGCAAAACTGTTGTAGCCAATAAATTACATAATATTTTAGGCAGTGGCACTCTTTTAATCTCACAAGATATTGTGAGACGAGAAATGCTTAAAGTTAAAGATAGACCAAATAATTTAGCGATTGGGTTAATCGATAATATATTGAGTTATGGTATTTCTAATTGTGATTATGTAATTCTAGAAGGGATTTTGGCTGAAAACAAATATGGTTCTATGTTGAGACAGTCATTGAGCAAAGTTGAAAAAACATTTGCTTATTATTACGATTTACCTTTTGAAGAAACACTTTTAAGACATAATTCAAAACCCTTCACTGATTTTGGAGCAAAAGAGATGCAGTCTTGGTTTACTGCTAAAGATTTTATTGGTTTGGAAAATGAAAAGGCTATAAAAAGGGATGTTACCGAGGAGAAAATGATTGAAATTATACTTGAAGATTTAAATTCGAATTAAAGGAATTTCATTTCTTCTTAATGACAAGAATAATTTGATGATGTTTGTCTACGTATCCTGCACGCTGTTTGTCACATTATAAATTAAATCCAAATTATGGTTGATCAAGGGGTGTGGATTATGATGCTTATTAAAAAGGGTCTTTTAAGGGGTGGCATTCCTTTTATAATTATGGAAGCTTTTGCTTCAGCACTTTACCTACAAGGTAAACTAGCGGAATCTAATGACCTTTTCTTTGGGGGTCTTGTACTATTGATTCTAGGCGCAACGACAGTGATTTATAATATAGATCAATGGAGTTTAACGAAACAAAGTGCCGTTCACTTCTCCATTATGTTGGGCACGCTTTTTCCAGTTCTATTATTAAGCGGCTGGTATCCAGTCACATCTTTACAGGATATTCTTCTGGTATTTATGATTTTCATTTCGTCTGGTTTAATAATCTGGATGATAATGTTCATACTGGCTAAAGTTTTTAAGCATCAAGGTTCTATTTAGGTCGATCAATTGGAATTAATCGATCTAAACCGTTCGCTGGTGATGATTGATCACATTATATATGGTCCCCTTTGAGACCCCTGCCAGTTTCATAATCTCTTTAATAGAGAGCTGCTTGCTCTGATAAAGGGATCCAATCATTACCGCTTTCTCTTGCGTAATCCGGGGCATCTGCCGATCGGGCCCGTGAGCGGGTTGCCTCGTGGTCCGAACCAACCAATCCAATCCCGTAACGCCCAGGGTGTCCTCTGTCCGCAAGTAATCCAAACAGATATCCAATTCGGTTCTGTTAGTTTTACGACCTCCTACCTTCTCAGAGAGTATTCGGTAATATCCAGCAGATTTCAGTATATCAATTTGGCTATTCAAGTTCTGATTGCGGGTACTGACCCGCGCATAACCTACTTTAGTCATATTTTGACTCCTTTCTAATCCGTTTTATTACATGAAACAGGTATTATCCCCTATCACTCTTACTAAATCTGATCTCACAGTGCATGGCATCGTTCAAAAACCCATGTACTTTTGAATAATATATACATTGATTATTATACATGTTTTTGGACTCAATCTATATGAATAAAGGACGATTTGACGTATGGTAAAATCGTCCAATTAACGGGTTATTAATTGGACGATAATGGAAAGATATTTAGACAGATTATTTTGACAAAAGAGAATATACGAAATTATTTAATTTTAGGGAATTTTTGGTACAGTGGTGAAGACATTTCATATTTATGGTTTTAGACTATATTTTTAATGTTTAATCTTAGATATTAAATTAATTGAAGAGGAGAATGTGTTTTGAAGAAAGTCTTTTTAACTTTTATGACTGCAATTTTATTGTGTAGTGGTGTAAGCAGTGTTAGTGCTCAAGCCTCAGACAAAAAAGTTGATGAAAATAGTGACTTTGAGGAAACTCAAGAAGTATTAGAAAAATACATAACAAGTACTGAAGACGGAGAAGTTGTATTTGATGTAAATCAAGCTAAAGAGGACGGTCAAAGTGAATTTATCATTGGATCTGGTGAAATAATAAACCAATTGAATCAAGAATATAGCCAAGAAGAAGTAACTACTATGGCGATTCCACTTCCTATTTGGGGGAACTGGTGCGGACCTGGTTATGGAGGGGGAGAAACTCAAGATTTACTTGATGCTGCATGTAAGCAACATGATTTAGATTATGCAAAATATGGTTATTTTGATTGCGATAGTGATTTAAGGTTAACAGCTAGAATAGCTGTAGATCGTAGTAAAATGGGGTTCATAGAAAAACAATATGCTAGTGCAGTAGCTGCCTATTTTGTAACTCAAACTAAATATAATAATTGTTATTAAAAAGTAAAAAAGGAGGGGGAATATTGCAAAATAAGTTTAAAGTATTTTCTTTGATTTGCTTTGTATTATGTATTGTAATTTGGGTTCCAAATGTGATTTTTCAAGTCCCTAGCCCATTTTGGATTTTAACTTTTATCATTGCTCCTTTTGGATTAGTTTTTGCACTTTTAGCTAAAAATTATTGGTTAGTTTTTGGTAATTTTGTAATGTTCTTTAGTTTCTTTATTCTTATGGCTCTTGGGTATTATATAAACTCAAAATTATAAAATTATTTATATAGATAGAACTACTTTCTATGTAATCATAATATTTTAGAGCGCCTTAAGCCGCTCTTTTTTGCGTTGAGCAAAAACTGGTTTTAGTCGACTGCAAGTCCACACTCTTTAATGACTTATAAAATAAATCTAGGATGTTATAGCTTTATTCGGATGTACATAAATAAGTACATTGATATATAAGATAATATATACTCTAGCTTTATGCCGAGAAAACTTTTTGATGCGTGACAGGCCTTAAAATACACTGAGAGCGCAAGCGAAGTGGTAGCGACAGCTATCAACTTCCGCTTGGTAGAGCTCTTAGGATTTTTAAGGGCGCAACGCATCACACTCAAAAAGGAAATTGGAATAAATCAGTAATTAGAATGTATTTTTGTGTTTTTGAAATATGGAAATATATATTATAATTAGTGTCAATGCTGGTGCCAAGGGAAGAAAATATAGTCCTAGTGTGTAATAGATTGTTGGAATCAAAATAAAAATAATACTAAGAAAAGTTGATATGGTGGATGTTTTTTGTAATCCATAAACCAATAATAATATGCCTGTTATTGTTAATATTAAAAATGAAATATTGAGAAGTGAACTGTAACCCATAATTTAGACAGTTTAAAAAAAGCGTTATGCTGCGAGTAGATGACCTCGGTATTGTACCGGGG
>CANLWV010000014.1 GCA_947494965.1 uncultured Salinicoccus sp.
GCAGAGCAAGCGGCAGCTGAAGAGCGTGCAGCAGAACAGGCAGCAGCTGAAGAGCGTGCAGCAGAGCAAGCGGCAGCCGAAGAGCGTCAACAAGCTAAAACACAAAATGTATCCACTTCCAATAATTCAAGTTCACAGAACTGGGGAGCATTGGCGCAGTGTGAGTCTGGTGGCGCTCCGGGAATCGTAAGTGCAAATGGCCTTTATCATGGTCTTTACCAATTCGATGTCCGCACCTGGCAGTCTGTAGGCGGAAGCGGTCTGCCATCCAATGCCTCGGCAGCAGAACAAACCAAAAGAGCTCAAATCCTATATAATCAAAGAGGATCCCAGCCTTGGCCTGTATGTGGCTCAAGACTCTAGGAATGACCCTTCCTAACCAGACCTAGCAATTGCTAGGTCTGTTTTTCATTGGAAACTCAGAATATAGATAGAAGTATCATTAAATTGTCACTAATGGATGTGTAAGATTTTATAATATGTTTTTTTAGACATTCTTTTATGTTACAATTTCTTTTATGTGAGACAAATTATGAGGTGAAGAAATGAGTAAAAAATGGCTCTTCCCGCTAATGATCGGTCTGGTGCTTGTGCTCTCCGGCTGTGACTATTCCCAGGAAGAAAATAGAAATGGTTTTTTCTTTAATACTTTCGTCCGTCCGATGGATAGTCTTGTTCATTGGCTCGGTGAAAACCTGAACAATAACTATGGCTTGGCTATTATAGCCGTTACCCTAATCGTCCGCTTAGCAATTTTCCCATTCATGATGCGTACATATAAAAATCAGATGATGATGCGCGAGAAGATGAAAATCGTTAAACCTGAAATGGAAGAGATTCAAAAGAAAGTCAAAGTTGCAACAACTCAGGAAGAGAAGATGGAAGCGCAGCAGGAGATGATGGGACTTTACAAGAAACACGGCATCAACCCGCTCAACATGGGTTGCTTACCTATGTTGATCCAGATGCCTATCGTCATGGCGCTATATTTCTCCCTCAAATTCCCATCTGAAGGTGGAATTACCGAATATCCATCTTTCCTTTGGATGAATTTGACTGAGCAGGATCTGTTCATGGTGGCCATCGCCGGAATCGTTTATGCAGGACAGGCATTCGTTTCCATGCAGTTTGTATCTCCAGAACAGCGCAAGCAGATGCAGCTATTCATGTACATCTCTCCAATTATGATCATCTGGATTTCCTTGATTTCACCTTCAGCCCTTCCACTCTACTGGGCAGTCGGCGGTCTTTTCCTGATATTCCAGACTTGGGCAGGTAATACCTTCTATAAAAAGAAAGTGGCTGAAGAAATGGCACCTATCATAGAAGCACATGAACGGGAACAGGCAGAAAAAGAACAACGCTTGAAGAGTGCTAAAGTAATGCCGAAGAAAAAACGTAAAAAGAAAAAATAATGCAGTGAAAAAGGCATGATATCCAAGAGATATCATGCCTTTTTATTTGGATATTAAAGGATGGGCGAAATGAGGTTCGCAATACCTTCCTTTATACGGATCCATTTATTTCTGGAGTCGTATCTTTCAACGGTAAGCAGAGAACAGTCCTCAATATCCGCTTCATAGATGAGACGGTATTTGGTTGCTTCATTTTTATCGTATATGAAAGCATTGACTTCGAAGTTCAAAAAGAAGCTTCTGGAGTCGACGTTTGTCGTCCCGACACTCAACACTTCATCATCGACCATCATCACTTTTTGATGGAGGAAACCTTTCTCGTAGATATGGACGTGGGCCCCCATCCGTGCTATCGCACCTGCATTGGAGTAGGTGCCCCAGTACACGAAAGGATGATCCGGCTTGTTGGGAATCATCAGATGTACCTCGACTCCGCTCAATATAGCGATTTTGACTGCCTCCAAGAAGGATTGGTCTGGGATGAAATAAGGCGTCTGGATATAGATGGACTTCTTTGCGCTGTAGATCATTTTCATATAGCCATATTTGATCTGCTGCCATCTCTCATCAGGACCACTTGAAGCCACTTGCATAGGCGTGTTGCCATAGTAGTGGTTCACTTCAGGGAAGTAGCGATTTTCCCTGAACATATTATTGCGTTTATCATGTGAATTCCAGTCCAACATAAAGCGCAACTGGAGGGATTTAACGGCGTTCCCTTCAATCCTCAGGTGGGTATCGCGCCAATAGCCGAATTTTTTATTCAAACCAATGTATTCATCGCCTACGTTGAAGCCGCCTACATATCCGAGGGTGCCATCTATTACCACAATTTTACGATGGTTACGGTTATTCATCCTTGGATTTATGAGGCGGAGCATGCTTGGGAAGAAGGCTTCGACCAGACCACCGGCTGCTTTCAATTCTTTAAAGTTGCTCAACCGGAGTGTTCTGGAACCTATATCGTCGTAGAGAATTCTGACAGAGACTCCCTCTCGTTGCTTTGCAAGCAATGCCTTATGTAATCTTTGGCCGATGCCATCCAATTTCAAAATGTAGTATTGGAAATGGATGTGGTCTCGAGCGTTGTAGATATCTTCGAGCAGCTTCTCGAATTTTTCATTACCGTCTGTGAAAATATCTATCTTGTTGTTGATGGTCATAAAAGATTGATTATTATCGAGCAGCATATGGATTATTTTCCTATGACGGTTCGTGACGTCGTTTGCGAAAGACATACGGTTGTTCTGTAGATCACTGAGCTGCTCATCAACCAGGTGCTCAAGACCCACTTTGTCTGCTTCATTGATCTGGAATAACTTCTGGTTGTATATTTGGCGGCCGAAAAGGATATAAAATATGAAGCCGATGATCGGCAGAAAGAAAAGGACCATAAGCCAAGCCCATATGCTCTGCGCGCTGCGCCGTTCCAAAAATATCAGCCCTATGGCAAAAAGGAGGTTGATTCCAATTATGATAAGGGTGATGGTACTCAACACTTTTGCGCTGGATAGGAATTCAAATATAGCTAATTCCATATTTTCACCTCACTTGTATTCTATTATAAACCAAGATTATTTAAAATTCTGTAACATTTATTTTTTGATTTGTATGGCAAAAATATAAATTTCACGTTAAAATAAGAGTAAGTTGAAAAACGGGGAGTGTCATTATGTACAAAAACGACCGTTCTAAAGTGAAGCAAGTTGTCACGATGTTGAGTGAACTTGGTGTTAAAGTAAAGGTTTCAAGATCTAGACTTGAAATCATGAACGGTATTGCACATAAGGAACAATTACGGTTGAAAGAACAGAACATCTAAAATAACCGCAGCTACTAAGCTGCGGTTATTTTATGCTTTCTTGTCATATTGATGGAAATAGATGCTCATTATGATTCCAATCGCCAACATGTTAGCCCAGAGCCCACTTCCTCCATAACTGATGAAAGGCAAAGGGAGTCCGGTAATGGGCAATAGTTGTACAGTCATGCCGATATTTTGGAAAACATGAAACATCAGCATGGAAAGGTAGCCGATGATGAAATAAGATGAGAAACTATCATCAACGACTGTTGCAATCCTGAAGAGGTGGAGCATAAGCATAAATATAAGTACGATGACGGCAGTGGCACCAATAAACCCGAATTCTTCACCGATGATCGTAAAGATGAAGTCCGTATGGTTTTCCGGAATGTAGATGATGCCATCACCAAAGCCTTTCCCATCAATGCCACCAGAACCGATCGCCTTTAATGAGTTGCTGAGCTGGAAGCCACCTTCGGCCATGTATTCCTCCGGCCGCAGCCAAGAGTATATTCGCTCGAACTGATAAGGGTGAATGCCTAGGTAACGCTCAAGTATGTCCGGCCTGTAGATGATGCCAAGAATCAAGGCACCCCCGATTGTAACTGCTGCAATCAAGGTCGGAACAATAAGCCACCAGCTGATGCCTGAGACGATAATCATTCCGAATAGTATCGCCAGCATGACCAAGGTGGTGCCCAAATCATTTTGGAATAGTATGAGCAGCATCGGCAGAATGGAAGTTGCGGCGATTTTTATAAGCAGTTTAATATCTGCACTCAGATCATTAGTTATCTTATATTTATTATGCTGGTTGATGACATAGGCCAGAGTCAATATGTAGATGATCTTGACGATCTCGGATGGCTGGATGCTGAAGAACCCGAATTGATACCAACTTTTGGCACCATTTATAATCGGTGTAATCGGGGAAACAGGCGCGATGAAAAGAATGGCAAGCGATAGGACGCCGGCAGTGTATATGAGCCAGATATACTGCTTCAGCCATTTGACGGGGATAAAAGTCAGCACGAAGACCATCAGGAAACCAAGCAGATAAAATAAAGTCTGCCTAAGGGCGAAATCGGTATTGTATTGTCCGCTGGTCATTGCAGAACGGATCATGAAGACGCTGACGGTCCCAAGGACTACAATAAGCAGTAGCAACAGCCAGTCCATCCTGAAGAATATATTGGCATTTTGTCTTTTGTAATTATTGTTTTTTTCCAAAAAATTCACCTAACCCATTATGGAATCATGACATTTAGTATACACTATTTTATGATAAAATTAAGCGTATTAACCCAATATGAATTTGATGAACACAAAAATAAAACGATGATGGAGTTGTACAGTAGTTATGATTGAGACAACAATAGGGACAATCGCCAATTTCTGTGGTGGACAGATGAATGCTGCTGCAGAATCACAAAAGGATAGAATCATAAAAGGGGTATCTATAGATACAAGGACGCTGCAAAAAGGCAATCTGTTCATCCCCTTCAAAGGAGAGAATACGGATGGCCACCGTTTTATGGAGCAGGCTTTCGATAAAGGGGCGGCGATCAGCCTGACAGAACAAGCGTCATCACAGTCTGATTCATCCTTGCCGCTCATCCATGTTCCAGACGGTTTGCTTGCTCTGCAGACCATTGCACAAAAGTACCTTGAAGAAGTGTCTCCCAAAGTCATCGCGATTACGGGATCGAACGGAAAGACAACCACGAAGGATATGGTCGAATGTCTGCTTTCCCCACACTTCAAAGTGAAGAAGACGATCGGCAACTACAATAATGAGATTGGTCTACCATTGACGCTGCTTCAGCTTGATGCTGACACTGAAATCTCCATATTGGAGATGGGGATGGACAAAGCAGGCGACATCAATCTGCTCAGTACAATGACACAGCCCGATATCGCAATCTTGACCAATGTGGGGGAGTCCCACATCGAAAAATTAGGCTCGAGGAAAAATATCGCCCGTGCAAAGTATGAAATTGTGGATGGCTTGAAACCAAACGGCACCTTCATCTACTCGAGGGATTACCCTTTACTTGAGGCATTGGTGCAGCGTGACGCCCCCTATAATCTAAAGACAGCAGGGGAGCAGCCGAGCAATGATATTAGGATAATGGATGTTTCAGAAACCCGGGAGGGCACCCATTTTGAATTAGGCCCAGGGAATATGGATGTCCAGATACCACAGCTTGGTGTCCATAACGCCGCCAATGCTTCGATGGCCCTACTGGCAGCAGAAGCTGTGGGCCTTTCCATGAAGGACGTCAAGGACCAATTCCAGACACTGGTCGTAACGGATATGCGCATGGAACGCATGATTCATCAAAATGGGGCAGTCATCATAAATGATGCCTATAATGCAAGTCCATCCAGCACCAAAAGTGCGATTGATACTATAGGCCGCATGGATTCTGACAACCGCATCCTCGTCCTCGGGGATATTTTGGAACTTGGAGAGTATTCGGCGCCGCTTCATCTGTCGATAGCACAACATATCAACAACTCGGACCATCATTTTGATCACATCCTGACTTATGGGGAGGCAATGAAGGTCGTGCATGATAATGTTGATATCGATAGCCGGTCACACCATGATGATATAAAATCGTTGGCCACCGCACTTAAATCAGTGATGACGCCTGAAAGTGTCATTCTATTGAAGGCATCCAGAGGAATGGCGTTGGAAAGGGTGAACGACTATATCTAGATCCATCGGTCTGCTCTTTCTCCACGGCTACACTGGAGGACGGTATGAATTGGAGCCTCTGTTCGATTATTTGAAATCAAGGTATGAATTCGACTATGAATTTCCAGTCTATCCAGGGCATGGAACAGTGCTCAATCTCACTGAACCAGATGGCGGAACCTGGTATGCTGAAGCGCTGCATGCGTATAAAAACCTTAAAGAGCGTGTAGATTCAGTCTATATCATCGGTTTTTCGATGGGAGGCGTCTTCGCCAGCCATATCGCCCAGCATGAGTCTATAGATAAACTGGTGCTCATCGCTCCGGCTTTCGAGCATATCAGGCTCTCAAGGTTAGGGCGGTTGAACCTTACTCCAGCACATTTCAGTGAACATATGAAAATGCACCTCTACCAGAAGATCAGGAAGCGACTCAAAGATATTCCGTTTAAAGCGTATCAGGAGTTCAAGCGGATTGTTGAGGCGAAGTCCGGGAACTTGGAAGAGATCAAGGCGGATACATTGATCATCCATGGTACACTGGATCTTCTTGTGCCTTCGATATCAAGCATTGAAGTGAGCAGGCAGATACCGTCCGCCAGACTAGAGCTGATAGAGGGTGCGCCGCATCTTTTTGCATTTACAGAAGCGCATCAGCTTGAGTTAAATATATTCACCGAACGCTTCTTATTCCCGGAAGAGATAAGACTTGTATAATGACAATAAAAATGTTAATATTGAGTAGTTATGCGTAACGAAAATGAGAAACGATAAGTCAAAGGAGACTCTAATTTGAAGTTTTTTAAACAATTAGGTGTCAGTGATGAAACCTTGAAATCACTGGAAGACATAGGGTTCGAAACACCAACCCCAATTCAGGAGGAAAGTATTCCTCTCGCGCTCGAAAGAAGAGATATTCTCGGGCAGGCAAAAACAGGTACTGGGAAAACAGGTGCTTTCGGCATTCCGATCATTGAAAATACCGAGAAGCAGGGCGGCACTCAAGTGCTGATCCTCACACCAACGCGTGAACTGGCCGCCCAGGTGAGCGACCAGCTCAAGAAATTTGCCAAGTACAAAAAACTCAGTGTATCCACTATATTTGGCGGAATGAGCATTGAACGCCAGATCAAGGATTTGAAGAGAAAACCAGAAATCATCGTGGGTACACCTGGCCGTATCATCGACCACATCAAGAGAAGGACATTGAAACTCGATAGCATCCATACACTTGTCCTCGATGAAGCGGATGAAATGATGAACATGGGCTTCATAGATGACGTCAAGTTCATCATGTCCGAGATGCCTGCGGATGACAGGCACACATTGCTGTTCTCGGCTACTATGCCACCAGCAATACAAGAGTTGGTCAAACGGTTCATGAAAGATGCAAAAATCGTCAAAACCATGAATCAGGGTGGTGCAAGCGACCCGCAGATTACTGAGCATTACACTATCGTAAAAGAGCTCGAAAAGCTTGAAGTCTTTACTGACTTCCTGGACGTCCATCAGCCAGAATTGGCAATCGTATTCGGACGTACAAAACGCCGCGTTGATGAGCTGACGAGTGCGTTGGTCGCTAAAGGCTACCGCGCTGAAGGACTGCATGGTGACATCACGCAATCGAAACGTCTTGAAGTCCTGAAGAAATTCAGGAACAATGCCTTGGATATATTGGTTGCCACAGATGTTGCAGCCAGAGGCCTCGATATTTCAGGCGTATCCCACGTCTACAACTTCGATATTCCTCAAGATTCCGAGAGCTATACACACAGAATCGGCCGTACGGGACGTGCGGGTAAAGAAGGTGTGGCACTCACATTCGTCAATCCAGTAGAAATGGATTATTTGAGAATGATTGAAAATGCCAAGAAGAAAACGATCTCTGCGCTCAGACCGCCCCTTAAAAAAGAAGTGCTTAAAGCACGTGAAAAAGAGATCTATGAGAAGATGGATCAATGGAAGGCCAACAACAACAATGCACATACTCTTGAAGTGGCGGAACACCTGCTTGAGCAAGGTGAAGCGAAGGAAATCGTTGCAGCACTGCTCAATGAATTCCTGTTCAACGCATCAGATGACAATATCCAACTGTCATTCGAAAAACCACTTACACGAAAAGGTGGCAATCGACGCGGAGGCAAGCCTTCAGGTGGCAAGAAGCCATTCAAGAAAGGCCGTGGCTATGATAACCGCTCAGGCAACAAGCGTCAGGGCAACAGACCACCACAGAACAACAACAAACGCCAAGGCGGCCGCACATTTAAAGATCACATCAAATAATTCCATACCCCTGTCCAATGGACAGGGGTGTTTTTTTTATATTCTACGTAGTATATTTAAAGGATAAGGCTGATCGTCATAATGTATAATCGATATATAAGTGGAGGCAAACATGAAAAAAGTGCATGATGAAGTAGTTCCATATATGCAAAAACGTTATTTGGCATCTTTCACCCTATGGTTGCTCATAGGGATTGTGGCCAGTGCCCTTACCTTTTATCTTGAATGGAGTCATTGGGTATACTTTGGAACGGGCGGGGTGCTTATCATGTTATTGATAATGGGCATCTTCATAAGACCGTTTGTCTATAGAAAAGTGACCCGTTATGAAATCGATGAAGGGCGCCTCGTAGTCAAAAAGGGGTTTTTCCGCATCGCAACAAAAATGGTGCCGATCCAGAGAGTGCAGGGTGCCAAATTGGCAACGGGCCCGATTTCCAGAAGGCATGATTTCGCCATACTGGAAGTATCAACGGCCAGTTCGAACATGGTGATGCCCCCTCTGAAATTGCACGAGGCACGGGAGATGAAAGCAACCATCATACAACAGGTGAAGGAGGCACATACAGATGTATAGCCCGCAGAAACTCCACCCAGTCGCTTATCTTGGCAGTATCGTCAATGGCGTCAAAAATCTCTGGATTCCATTGATCATAATCCTTTTCAATTCACGTGACGTCATATTCTCAGGTGAAGTCTCGCTCAAATATATTGTCATTTTTATCGGTGTACTGGTTCTTGCCATCGTGCTGTTCGGAGGTATGGATTTCCTGAATAAATATCGGACACGGTTTTGGATAGAAGCGGGCAAATTCATCTACAAGGACGGGGTCATTACCAACCGGGAGAAAGAACTTGATATAGGGAGGATACAATCGATTGATTTCAGCGAACCCATATTCCACCGTATGTTCGGTGCTGTGAAATTGGAGATCATCACTCCGGGGGACGCCATTCGTATTGATACAATGAAGAAAACCCAAGCCGAATCACTGCAGAGAATACTCTACGATGAGAAGTCACAGGCAGAAGGTGAGGCGATTATCGGTGCTTCGAGCGGCTGGCCTCGGCAAGAAGCGGAGGAGGAACCCCAGGAGTTCACGACACTTTATCTTATGAGCAACCGCTCGCTCCTTCTGATGAGCATGACCAGCGGCGCTTTAGGTACTTTTCTTGCACTGGCATTCGGTTTCATCAACATCATCGGAGCGGACTTTTTGCTGGAGCGCTATTTCGACTATTTTGAAGGGGCATTCCAAAGCGTCTTGTGGGCTTATATGCTTGCAGTAGGTTCCTTCATTCTTGTGGGGTATGCAATAGGCATACTCATCCTTATGATCAAATATTATAAATACACGCTTAAGATGAAAGACGATGATCTTGTTGTCGAATATGGGTTGATTGAAAAGAAACATCAAAGCATCAACATCAACCGGGTCCAGAACATCATTATAAGGGACTCGATCCTCCGTAGGATGATCGGCTATTATTCATTAGCCGCAACGATTACGAGTGACTCCCTGGAAGGGGATGATGTCGAAGGCAAGGTTGAAATCCTACCTTTCATAAAAAGGGATGACCTATATAGGATTACAAAAGAGATTTTCCCGAATTATCATATAGAAGTCCCTCCACGTATTGTGCCGGTCAGGGGGTACAGAAGATACTTCCAAGTGATGGCTTTAGGCATCTTCACGGTCAGTGCCATCATCCAATATTTCTGGTTTGATTATATGTGGGCCATTGGCTTGGCATTACTCACAATTGTCGCCCTCTCTGGTTTTTACAGTGCCTATAACAGTGGCTATACAATCCGGGATGAAGAGATCAATCTGATGACCACATCGTTTTTCAAGCGTTCGCACTATATCATCAAGTCAGAGAAGTTGATAGAAGCGGAATGGGCGTATAACCCGTTTCTTAAGCGGTCTGAACTCGGAATTATAACGCTGGTCACGGCCGCGGGGATGATGGGATCCCGGGCGACCTTGAAGTTCATTGACCAAAAAGACGTGGATACTATCTGGCAGTGGGCTGAAAGGAGTGCTTCCAATGAAAAAGATATCACCGAAATCGATCACGGTGTGGCGGATTCGTGAAGGGATTGCCGCGTTGATTGCATTGCTGGTGGCAGTTGCCGCAACGATACTGCATTTCTATGTATGGAAATGGCTACCGTGGTGGGTGCCGCTCATACTTTTTGTGATTTTCATCTACATCAGCCTGATCAATGTATGGTTGATGCCGAAATTGAAATATAAATATTTCCGTTATGATGTTTCTCGCGACGAAATACGTATCCATAAAGGAATCATATTCAAAGAAGAACTTGCTGTACCGCTGTTCAGGGTTCAGAATATTGATACGACAGTTGGTCCGTTGATGAAACGGTACGCTCTCAAAGGGGTCACCCTGAGAACGTCTGCAGCACCTGTCCACATCCCTGAACTCGAGTCGGATGAAGCTGATCGTCTGCGCAATGATATCAGGACATTAATCAATGAAAAGACAGGGAGAACCATATGATCAGAGGCCTAGGCACCGATATAATTGAAATCGAACGGATCAAAGCCGCGGAAGATAAAGGTGGACGGTTGTCGAAGCGGATTTTATCTGAGGAGGAAATGGAAGTCTACAGGACATTAAGCAGCGAAAAAAGAAGGATGGAGTATCTGGCTGGGCGCTTTGCGGTCAAGGAAGCATATAGTAAGGCTCTAGGCAGTGGCATAGGGGAACGTATCACTTTTTCAGACATCACTTGTCTGAATGATGAGGCGGGAAAACCCTTCATAAGCGGGGAGGAGTGCGCACATGTATCAATTTCTCACTCCAATCATTATGCCACTGCCACAGTGATACTTGAAAATAAGGGACGAGGAGATTGAGATATGTCGGAAAAGTACTATAGGGATACAATTGTCGATGTCGATCTGGCAGCTATCGGACACAACTATAAAGCTGTCAGTGGAATGCACCCTGATAAGACTTTCATCGCAGTCATAAAGGCGAATGCATATGGGTTGGGCAGCACTGCTGTTGCAGAGTACTTATCCCATATTGGTGTGGGTTTCTTTGCAGTCGGTACGCTGGATGAAGCGGTCGAGTTGAGGATGCATGGCATCAGGGAGAAGATACTCATTCTTGGACCGATCAGGCCGGAAGATATGAACAAAGCCATAAAGCACCGTATAGCTGTCACCGCCCCGAGCTATGAATGGCTCAAAAGAGCGGAACAGGCTATCGAAGATGATGGAAAGGGTGTCTGGATCCATATCAAGGTGAACAGTGGCATGAATCGACTGGGTGTATCCAACATCGAAGAGGTCAATCAGATGATCGCGCTGATAGAGGACTCTCCTTACCTTACCTATGAAGGCCTGTTCAGTCACCTCAGTTCAGCGGAGGTTGATTCGGAGCGCCCCTTCAAAGAGTACGAAACATTCAAATCCATTATTTCGCAAGTTAAAAAACCTCAGTTTGTGCACGTCCAGAATTCAGCAGGTGCCTTTCATCTTGAGGCAGATGAATGCAATGCCATGCGCATCGGCATCTCCCTATATGGATATTATCCGTCTGATTTCATAGCGGGGATATCACCTGTCGAGCTGAAGCCGTCCGTCGGCCTGGTGACCCATGTAGTGGATACACATGTGCTGCAAGAAGGGGAGGGGGTCAGTTATGGATTGAAATATATAGCAGATGAGAAAGTGACCATAGCCACGCTGCCGATCGGTTATGCAGATGGGTTCCTCCGTTCACGCACAGGTTATGAAGTGGCCCTGGAGGACGGCACACCCTGCCCGGTAGTCGGGACCGTATGTATGGACTACATCATGATCCGTGTTCCTGACCATATCGAGTTGGGAGACAAAGTACATATCATCATTCCAAAACGGCATTCCGCACAGTCTATGGAATCCTACAGTGATTATGTGGATACGATACCTTACGAATCTATGTGCAAGCTCGGCCGCAGACTGCCGCGTATTTACCATGGCACAGACGGTAGTCGCATCAGCAATGAAGTTTTAAAATAAACTAGTAATGATTTTTTATACATGTTATCATTATTATGAATAGCGATGTAATAGAGGAGTGGTCTAGTAATGATGAACACGACATTGTGCAGCAGCACAGTACTCTCTCTTGAACATGGATATACAGAGATGAGTGAGATCAACCTTTCCATTGCGTCTGAAAGTCATGAGCTTGAATGTGAAGCACAAAAATGCAACGAAGATTTCCTCGTTTACAGTAAAGATGGTGAATAGATGAAGAGAGGCGAAGTATATCTTGCTGATCTTTCACCTGTGCAAGGTTCTGAACAGGGTGGTAAACGTCCAGTAGTGATTATCCAGAATAACGTCGGCAACTACCATAGCCCCACTGTGATAGTTGCCGCAATTACTGGTCGGATCGACAAAGCGAAGATACCTACACATGTGGAGATTTCAAAGGATACATATAATCTGGACAAGGATTCGGTCATATTGCTTGAACAAGTCCGTACAATCGATAAGAAACGGCTTAGGGAAAAACTTACATATTTGAATGAAGAAAAGATGAAAGAAGTGGACAAGGCGTTGATGATAAGCCTTGATCTCCTGCCGAAAAAACCCAGGAAATCCAAGAAAATGAAAAGCTGATGGACTTTTGTGTACAAAAGTCTTTTTTTCAGTATGAGGTGAGATCATGACGTATATTGATAATATTGTAAATAAGTACAGGGAAATCATCCAGCTCTATCTTTATGGGGGAGACGCAGACAAAGCTATGGATCTGTGCCAATCATTCAGCGAAGAAGTCATTGAAATGGACACCTCTCCTGAGGAGATCGTTTCGCTCCATATGGAGCTCCTTGATGATATGGCAATAGAGGATGGTGCCCTCATAAAGCAATCTTTAGACATCCTGCAGGAAGTGATCATCTCATTCGGATTTACATACAGAGATTATAGGTCCATGATGAACAAGCTTAAAATCCATGATAAGGAAATGGACGTCGCAGCCAGTCTGCAGGAAACGATGCTGAAGACTGAAATCCCAACGTTTGACACGATGGAAATCGGCGCCATCAGCGTGCCCGCCAGGAAAGTCAGCGGAGACTATTTCAACATCATCGACCATAATGACGGCATGCTCAGTTTTGCAATTGCTGACGTCATAGGCAAGGGGATACCGGCCGCAATTGCGATGAGCATGATAAAGTTCGGTATGGACTCGTATGGTTATTCCCAATTGCCGAGCGACAGTCTGAGGAAGCTGAACAGGGTGGTCGAGAAGAACGTCAATCAAAATATGTTCGTCACCATGTTCTATGGTTTGTACGATCATAATACAGATCGGTTCTATTACTCTTCTGCAGGACATGAGCCTGCACTGCTCTATAGGCATGATACGGATGAATTTGAAGAAATTGATGCCAAGGGGATTGTCCTTGGAGTAAAGCGGCATGCACGCTATGAGCAGAGAGAAACACGGCTCGGGCCTAAGGACATGATCATCGTATTTACTGATGGTGTGACAGAGCTGAGGAAGCATGATGATACATTCATCGAGCTCGACTATGTAAAGGATATGATCAAGCAGGTGAAGGATCATCATCCACAGGATATTGTCCAATATATCTATGAATCACTAATGCGTGTCCAGAACCCGCATAAAAAAGATGATCTGACGTTGTTCATATTAAAAAATAATAAAAATTAAGCTTTATGTGTTTAGAAATTTCATATACGGGTAAAGCTTGAAATGTTTATGTATTTAAGTTGAATGGGAGTGGAACTTAATGAATCTCAATATCGATACAACAGAGAGAGAACAAGAATATGTGATTGTGCTTAAAGGGGAGTTAGATGTCTATACTGCGCCTGAGTTGCAGAAAATCTTGGAACCCATCCGCCAGTCGGGCAGTCACGATATCAGAATAGATTTGACGGATGTCGAATATATGGATTCTACGGGTCTCGGCATTTTCGTCGGTACTTTAAAGGAATTGAATCAACACGATAGAGAACTTTATGTCACTGGAGTGACAAAGCGGATATTAAGGCTGTTTGAAATTACAGGTTTGAGAGACCTTATGCATATCAACGAAGCGTCGGGGGTTGAATAGTATGTCAGAGAATTACGATTATATAGAAATGAAATTTCCTTCGAGCGCCGAGTATGTAGGATTGATACGATTGACATTGTCCGGCGTTCTCTCAAGAGTAGGCGCCACTTATGATCAGATAGAAGACTCTAAAATTGCTGTGTCAGAAGCTGTCACCAATGCAGTAAAACACGCCTATGATGAAGAAAAGGGTGGAGAAGTACTGATTGGTTTTGCGATATACACTGAAAAAGTGGAGATTATCGTTGCAGATCACGGGCAGAGTTTCAATTATGAAGCAGTAAAAGAAGAACTGGGTCCTTATACTGAAGATGACAATGTCAACTACCTCAGAGAGGGAGGCTTGGGACTATTCCTGATTGAAACATTAATGGATGAAGTCTATATTAAAAAAGATCCTGGCGTCACAATCAGCATGACGAAGTTTATTAATGAAAGTCAGGTGCATTCGAATGGAGAAACAATCGTCAATCGATAGAAAATTAACACCGGAAGATATTAATGAACTGATTCGCAGCCATCAGGAGAATGGGGATGATGCGGCTCAAGCGAGATTGGCAGAGCACTACAAGAAACTCATCGAATCTCTCGCCTATCGCTATTCAAAGGGTCAAAGCCATCATGAAGATCTTGTGCAGGTCGGCATGGTTGGGCTTCTTGGCGCAATCAAAAGGTTTGATGTATCTTTTGATCGACGTTTCGAAGCATTCCTCGTCCCGACAGTCGTTGGTGAAATCAAAAGGTATCTGAGGGATAAGACATGGAGCGTACATGTCCCGAGGAGAATCAAGGAAATCGGCCCCAAGATCAAAAATGCGAATGACGAACTCACCAATCGATTGGAACGATCTCCAAAGATAAGTGAAATTGCAGATCATCTGCAAGTTTCAGAAGAAGACGTGCTGGAAGCGATGGAAATGGGACAAAGCTACAATGCATTGAGTGTCGATCATTCCATTGAGGCAGATAAAGACGGATCGACAGTAACGTTGCTCGATGTCATGGGACAGTCTGATGACAACTATGATCTATCAGAAAAAAGACTGATTCTGGAAAAGGTGATTCCGATACTTTCAGACAGAGAACGGGAGATCATCCAGTTCACCTTCATGGAAGGTTTGAGTCAGAAAGAAACGGGAGAGCGCATCGGACTTAGTCAAATGCATGTATCACGACTTCAGCGCACCGCAATCAATAAGTTGCGCCAGGCAGTGAGCGAGAAAGAGTAGAATATCTACCCCCGTCCTTAAGGATGGGGGTTTTCAGTGTTATAATATATAAGGATCAACCAGATTTAAAACAGGAGAGATAAGATGAACGAAACGCTGATTAAAGAACTTGAAAAAACAACAGGAAAACGAGCAAAGGATATAGGGAATGTGCTCGGGCTTCTACAAGAGGGGAATACCGTGCCGTTCATAGCACGCTACCGAAAAGAAATGACCGGTGGTATGGATGAACAAGAAATTAAAGCAATTTCAGACCGCTTTTCATATCTCGAAAATCTGGAGAAGCGTAAGCAGGAAGTGCTTAGACGCATTGATGAGCAGGGTCTCCTTACTGCGGAACTGGCACAGGACATAAAAAAGCAGACTGTATTGAACAGGGTAGAAGATCTCTACAGGCCATTTAAGCAGAAGAAAAAAACACGGGCAACCGAGGCAAAGCGTAAGGGACTGAAGAACCTGGCCGAATTCATCAAGGGACAGACTTCAGAAAATGTTGAAGCGGAAGCAACCCGCTACTTGAGTGAAGAAGTGACTTCTGAAGAAGATGCCATCAAAGGCGCCCTTGATATCATTGCTGAAGATATATCAGACAATCCCAAATATAGAGCGTATATATTGAAAGTGTTCAAGGAAAGCGCGGATTTGATGACCAAAAGGAAGAAGAATGCTGAAGATGAACAAAAAACCTTCGAAATGTACTATGCCTACAGTGAGCCAATCGGTAAAATCGTACCGCACAGGGTATTGGCGATCAACCGTGGTGAAGAATTGGGTGTGCTTACTGTAAAATTCGATTACGATATAGAACGTTTCAAGAGATATATCGGCAAACAGACCATAAAAGAAGGGTCAACCACCAGACGATATATACAGGAGGCTATTGAAGACGCCTTAAAACGTCTTATCATCCCTTCCATCGAACGGGAAACCAGACAAGAATTGACTGAAAAGAGTGAGCGGCATGCTGTGCATATATTTGAAGAGAATTTGAAGCGGCTTCTGCTCCAGCCACCCCTAAAAGGCCATGTCATTCTTGGTGTGGATCCGGCCTTCAGGACAGGGTGTAAACTTGCGGTAATCGATGCCGCCGGTCAATTCCTTGATAAGGATGTAATTTATCCGCATCCGCCACAGTCTAAGCAAGATGCAGCCAAAAATAAGCTGCTTAAGATGATAGATGAGCATGAAGTTACGCTTCTGGCAATCGGTAACGGTACAGCCTCGCGCGAAACCGAACTGTTCATCAGTGAGCTGGTGCAATCTGAGGATTTAGATGTCAAATTCATCATCGTCAACGAAGCGGGGGCCAGCGTCTATTCAGCTTCTGAAGTGGCGCGTGAAGAATTCCCGCATTTCAATGTCGAAGAACGGAGTGCTGTATCCATAGCCAGAAGGGTCCAGGATCCGCTCAGTGAACTGGTCAAGATTGACCCTAAGGCAATTGGAGTCGGGCAATATCAGCATGACGTCAACCAGAAGTTTTTGAATGAATCGCTTAATTTTGTCGTTGAAACTTCAGTGAACCAAGTGGGAGTCGATGTAAACACGGCTTCGCATGTTTTGCTTCAACATGTAGCGGGATTGTCTCCAGCCATCAGTATGAATATCGTAAAATACCGCGAAGAAAATGAAGGCTTCAAGTCGCGCAATGAAATCAAAAAGGTGCCCCGCCTTGGAGCAAAGACTTTCGAGCAATGTGTCGGCTTTCTGCGTGTGGCAGAAGGAAAAGAACCGCTCGACCAGACGCCTATCCACCCCGAACGCTATAAAGAAACTTATAGACTGATTTCCCTCATCGGCATGACCGAGTCTGACATCGGTACAAAAGAACTGGCGGAAGCGCTGGATCAGGTGAACTTGGAAGAGGTGGCCGAAGACCTTGGAATCGGTCTTCCGACACTGCTTGATATCGTAGATAGCCTGAAAGCGCCAACGCGTGATATCAGGGATGAGTACGAAGTGCCTCTATTGAAATCTGATGTGCTGAAGATGGAAGACTTGAAAAAAGGTATGAAACTATCTGGAACAGTCCGCAATGTCACCGATTTTGGCGCGTTTGTCGATATTGGTGTAAAACAGGACGGACTCGTTCACATTTCAAAACTGACGAAAAAATTCATCAAACATCCAATGGAGGCAGTCAGTGTCGGAGACATAGTAGATGTCACAGTAATCGATATAGATGAAGGAAAAGGCAGAATCTCATTGAGCATGAAATAAAAATATCCCGATCGAAATGACTCGATCGGGATATTTCTCATTTATTATTCATTACTATCCATGTCTACATCTTCAATGTTGATGCCCATTGCTTTTGCGACACCTTCACCATAAGCTGGATCGGCTTTATAGCAGTTTCTGATATGGCGGTGTTTCACTTTGTCGGAAACGCCACTCATCTCATTTGCTGTGTTAGTGAATATGCGTTGCTTCATTTCATCAGATTGGAGGTTGAAGAGTTTGCCTGGCTGCTCATAATAGTGGTCGTCATCTTCACGGAAATCATGCTCGTAGACCAAACCATCCATTTCGAGAGGTGGCTGTTTAACGCTCGGATCGTCTTCATATTGACCATAACTGTTAGGATAGTAGTTTGTGTGTGAACCTAAGTTGCCATCAACCCTCATTGCACCATCACGGCTGAATGGGCAGACACCTGTTGCACCTTTAGGGGAGTTTACAGGAATCTGGTGGTGGTTTACACCAAGACGGTAACGCTGAGTATCTCCATAGGAGAAGAGGCGTCCTTGAAGCATTTTATCTGGTGAGAAGCCGATGCCCGGAACGATATTGGTCGGGGCGAATGCTGCTTGCTCAACTTCTGCAAAATAGTTTTCAGGGTTGCGATTGAGTTCGAATTCACCAACCGGGATAAGTGGATACTCATCTTTATACCATACTTTAGTCAAATCGAATGGGTTATGGTAGTGGTTTTTGGCCTGTTCTTCCGTCATAACCTGGATGTACATCTTCCATTTAGGGAAGTTGCCATCTTCAATTGCGTTGAAGAGATCCCTTTGGGAAGACTCTCGGTCTTTCGCAATTACTTCTTCAGCTTCTTCGGCTGTCAGGTTTTCGATACCCTGTTCTGTACGGAAGTGGAATTTCACCCAGACGCGTTCGTTGTCTGCATTCACCATACTGTAAGTGTGGGAACCGAATCCATGCATGTTTCTGAATCCTTTAGGAATGCCACGATCAGTCATCAATATTGTGACTTGATGCAGTGCTTCAGGAAGCAATGTCCAAAAGTCCCAGTTGCTCTCAGCATTATGCATGTTTGTTTTAGGATCCCGTTTAACGACGTGGTTCAAGCTTGCGAAAAGCTTAGGATCGCGGAAGAAGAATACTGGTGTATTGTTTCCGACCAGGTCCCAGTTACCTTCTTCAGTATAGAACTTAAGCGCAAAACCACGGATGTCACGTTCAGCATCTGCAGCACCACGTTCTCCGGCTACCGTAGAGAAGCGTGCGAACATTTCTGTCTGTTTGCCGACCTCGCTGAATATTTTAGCTTTCGTATATTGTGTAATGTCATGTGTTACAGTGAAAGTACCAAATGCTCCGGAACCTTTTGCGTGCATCCGTCTTTCAGGAATTACTTCACGGTCGAAGTGCGCCATCTGTTCAAGGAAGTAAGGATCTTGCATGACTACTGGGCCACGTGGTCCTGCAGTCATTGTATTTTCCCTGTCTCCTACCGGAGCTCCGAAGAGAGTAGTCAGACGATCTCCGGATGCACCTTTGCCTTGTTTCCTGGGTTGAGTGCCACCACCGCTGCGGGTAGTACCAGGTTTGTTGCCGTTATTTTCAAAGTCCATAGATGTAGTCCCTCCAAGAAAATATTATAACCTTGTTTAGAATGATTATAAATAAATAATAACATAGTGAAGAAAAAAAACAATCTTTATGCACGAAAATTACTACTAAAGGTGTATCTTCGAAATTGATAATCAATTGTCTACTGAAGCTCGAAAGTCATATGTAATTGAACACTGGGCCAGAGCTAATGGCTCTAGGTCAATTTAAGAATATAATTTATTTCAATTTTCTTAATTATTATGGTAAGTTTATAAATGACAGGTCCAGCGCACGGACTTCTTATGAGGAGAGAGGCATTATGAAGAATTTAATAATGATATTCAGCTTTGCCCTTTTAATTCTAGCAGGGTGTAGTAATGGGGACTCAGAGTTGGCAGGTAAGAAACTGGGGATGACCAATTATGATCCGACCATCACTGAAGAAAAGAAAAAAGATAAGGAAGTCATATTTGATTCGCACATGCCAGTGTTCGACTTTAAAACAGACGATGACATAGTACTTGAGCATCTGGGAAATGAATATGAAGGACATTATACGTTAGAAGATGAACGATTGGACATTGAAGTAAAAGATGGGGGAACAAGCTTAGCCATGACCTTTGTCCAGTTTGAAAAGAATGATGATGATTATTATAGTTACAGTGGTGAAAGTGATAAAATTAAATTAGAGGAGGGAGGGGAAGTATCCCACTTAAAGAATGTTTATAAAAGTTATATGGGGATTAATGAACCCTACATATTCGTTGAAGAATCTGAAACGGATTGATACTAGGAGTAAATGAGTGGAATGCATCAGAAGGTATGTATAATGTAACATAGGCAACTATTCTAACACCTAGCTTACGACTAAAGTAAGTCCTCGGATGTTAGAAAGGCCTTAACGATACGAGGTATCTAAGCAATGGTAAGGAAGTCCGATTCCAATTCGGACACTTATATAGTAGAAACACGGTTGTTATGAAGAAAAGACGACCATTGGTTTAGCGTTGTTCGAGGCTTTTTAAAAGAAATGTAATAAAATTAATAAAAAGCATTGACTTCCAAAACAAAACCCGTTATTATAAATATCGTTGCAATATTCCTTTGGCCCGTTGGTCAAGCGGTTAAGACACCGCCCTTTCACGGCGGTAACACGGGTTCGAGTCCCGTACGGGTCATTCTCTTAAAAAAGTTTTAAAAGGTTGTTGACTTTTTAAAACGGTTGATATATAATAGAGTATGTCGCTAAAAACAAAAGATATTATAAATGCGGTTGTGGCGGAATCGGCAGACGCGCTAGGTTGAGGGCCTAGTGGGAGTTAATCCCGTGGAGGTTCAAGTCCTCTCAGCCGCACCATTTATTCTTTGGAATAAGCAACTTTATAATGCGGGTGTAGTTAAATGGTATAACCCCAGCCTTCCAAGCTGATGTCGTCGGTTCGATTCCGATCACCCGCTCCATTAATTTTTAAGAGTCAACGAGAGAACATTGAAAACTGAATGACAATATGTCAACGTTAATTCCAATAAACCGGATGGTATGACCATTCAACTTGGGCGACAAGTAAAACCGCAACGAGTCAGAGCACTCCAATTACGGAGAGTTTGATCCTGGCTCAGGATGAACGCTGGCGGCGTGCCTAATACATGCAAGTCGAACGCGCAGCCCCGGAGC
>CANLWV010000015.1 GCA_947494965.1 uncultured Salinicoccus sp.
AGATCATTGAGTGGGCACAGAAAAACCCGAATAATGGACGTTTTTTATTAACTGTCCATTATTCGGGTTATAGTTCAAAGCATAGTGGACCCTCCTTTTTTTAATATCTACACTAATTAAAGCAGTGCAAGGTCCTGCACTTTCTCCCTGCAAAGCTTTGCACTTTCATTTTGTCATACATATGAGAGCTTTTAAAAAATTTGTTTTTCCACTATTTCTGTAATTCTTTATGTTATTACCATTAAATTAACATTCATCATTAGTAAAATTATTTTCTTTTATCGTTCGCAAAAGTACACATTAGCGAACGCCTTGTATATTGGTCTGAACGTATAGTAATGTGCGTTCGTAAACATATAAAAATTGAATGTGAACGTTCTCATTTTTTCATATACTTTTACGAACGGTTTATAGTAGAATGCAGACAGATAGCAGATAAAAGGACTCATATAGGCTTATTTGAACTTCTGCGTGTGATGATCCATTAACTGCTTATGTAAGTAAGATAAGCGAACACTCATTATTAAACCCAATAAAACACTTGATTAAACAGTTTTAATATCCTATAAGGGGGTACATACTTAATACAACATGATAAATAGCATTGTCCTTTTATTGTGACAGATACAACCCTTTTAAAACCCGCTTTATCCTCTCCAACATCAGGGATAAAGTAGAATGGCTTAATCGGACTTCAGCGAGTCTAGATTAAGCCATTCTTTTTAATTTTTCTTTCCTGCAAATCAACGGCCTTTGATAAACGTTTTTTCGGCATATAATTTATCGGATATAACTCAGTTATTAAATTTCCACTTTTATACTCTTGTAATTTCTAATCTATTTTAATGATTTTTCATTTCCAATTGATGAATTAGATGAGTAATCATATCGTTATTCGGGGTTTTAATCCCATATTCTTTTCCATATTCAGAGATTTTACCATTTAGATAATCCACTTCTGTCTGAACACCTTTTGCCAAGTCTTGATGCATCGATGGATAATGCAGTCCCGCCGCACTGTCAGGGAATGCCGCTTTGATTTTTTCTAATGAAGCATCAAAATCTAAATTTATACCACGAGCTGCTGCAACTTCTATAATTTCTTCAATTATTGGGGTGATCATTTCAATTACGGCACCGTAGGCGGCAAATTCCCCAATCCTTTTATCCAAAATTGAACATAAAGGATTTAAGACACTATTTAAGGTTGCTTTAGCCCAAATAGAATGTTGAACGTCGCTACTTATAATAGAGTTTAGGTTAGCTGTGTTGAATATATCGTTGATTTCCTCTGTCATTTTTGACGCAATGCCATCTGCTCTTTGAATCTGGATGCCACCTGATCCTGTTAATACAATTTGTCCCGGTCCTTTGAGTCCAGCGGTCCACATCGTCACTGCCAAGTATATGCGATCCTTGGACACATACTTGGCTAGACGGTCCCCATGGCCTAATCCGTTCATCATAGTGAGGATTGCTGTTTCTGCGTGTATTGAATTTTTTTCATACAATGCTTGCAGCATGTCTTCTGCATACATGGCTTTAGTTAAAATAATGATTAAATCATATGATTCATCTATATCTTCCAATAATTTTGCTTTTACAGGAACTTGATATACTTTATCTTCTGTGTGTACTTCCATTCCTTTTTTGTTAATGGCGTTGACATGTTCCTCCCATTTATCTATGAGTGTTACATCAACACCTGCTTCGTGAAGCTGTATCCCTACTCTACCACCTAGTGCACCTGCGCCTGCTACTGCAATTTTCATTTACTATACATCCTTCCATATTATGATTCTGCTTCAAAATAGAAAATAGTTGGCTTATATATCTTAAGTATTTTGACGAAGAGATAGTGGAATAGGAGTGCTGAAATTAAAGGAACAATAACGTATGCAACGATTACTTTAAATATGACACTCCCAATGCCGCCATCTAACAAAGCCATGGACTGAATTGGACCTACAAAACCCACAAGTCCGAATCCCGCTGATGCAGGGGTGCCCTGGATGTTAAGTAAACCAGAGACAAGCCCCGACACTGCTGCTGTTAAACTTACTGGTAGCAGTAGGATTGGATAGCGGATCATGTTCGGCATCATCATTTTCATCGCCCCAAGTATAACTGCGATGGGCACTCCTATTTTATTTACTTTATACGTGCCAATGAACAACATAATTGCAGCTGAAGCGACTCCAATTGCTGCGGAACCCGCTGCAACCCCCGAGATGCCAATTGCGTATGCTATTGCGACAGTAGAAACAGGTGAGATAATTACTATTGAAAACAACACTGATATAAGAATAGACATAATTATAGGCTGTGTAGTTGTAATACTATTAATCAGTAGCCCGAGTCCAAGGGTAATTGTGTTTACGTATGGTAAAAGTAATATACCAGCTAATCCCGCAATCCCCCCGCCAATAATGGGGAGCAGAATGATACTGAGACTCCCGAGTTTATCTTTGATGATTAACATGATTCCAACTGCAATGGCTGAAGTAATCATCGTGTTAATGAGATCCCCAATTCCTGTTATAATCCACCCGGAATCTGTGAATTCAGCAGCACCTGATCCTACGAAAGCAGCCGTACCCACGACGACTGTTTGTAATGGAGTCATACCAAACTGCATTGCAATCAATACACCGGTCAGGACAGGAATAGTAAATTGAATACCTACGACCACATTTTGAAGCGTAGTAAAAATATCTCCATATTGAGCAAGGTACCCAAACAGCCCTCCGAGGATCGCATTTGGAATTAGACCAACAACAATCGCAAGGGCCACCCCATTGAGTATATTAAACAAGAATTTTTTTGGTGTTATTCTTTCTTTAGCTCCATCCATGTAATTCCCACCTTCTATTTGTGATTTATCTCACAATAAATATACCATTTACTATGCTATCTGACAATCCCCTGAATTAAATTCTGAATTGTCAGTTCTCTCGTTTAATAAAAACCAATCCCTGGTAAATCAAAATAATATTTGCGTTACAATAAAAAGAGAACAATTATTAGAAAGGAAGATTTGAATGGAAGAAGATCAAAAATATTATGGCTATATGAACAAAATTGGGGAGGAGAAAATATCGCTTATATTAGTTGGTGGATAATATTTGTTTTAGGTTTGCTGTCTTATTACTGGTTTTTCTTTGTAGAATACGGCGCTTTTGTCACCGTAATTGGCACATTTATTTGTGGTTTGATTGGAGTGGTAATAGCCGTTACGTTAAAAAAGCGTAACTTCATCATCTTAAGTACTTTTCTTTTTCTTAGCCCCTATCTTATCTTCTTGTTCATAGTTTTGTTCTTAAATTAAGAAGTGGTGGGAGCTGCATAAGAAAATAAATGCAACTAAAAGAACAGTTGCGATATTGGCATTTTGATGGAGCTGTTCTTTTATGCCATTTTAAGTACTAATACTATTGTTTCTGTGAAAAAATATTCTAATAGCGATTTCAATTGAACTAAAGCTTCTACCCATTCCTGAAAACATTATAATATCTATCTCAAATTATGATATATTATAAATAGAACTTACGTTCGATTTAATAGGGGGGCGGCTATGTACAATTATCATTTATGTTGTAATAGAGATATTCTTTGTGTGGATCAGAAAAGTTTTTTTGCAAGTGTATCATGCATCTTAAAAGGGCTAGATCCTTTAACTACTAAATTAGCAGTCGTTGGAAATACAAAAAGAAAAGGCTCAGTGGTTCTTGCAGCAACACCTGAATTAAAGAAACTGGGGATTAAAACCGGTTCCCGCTTGTATGAGATTCCTTCACGAAGTGATATTTATATTATAAATCCTTCTATGTAGACCTATATCGAATATTCCACTCGAATTTCTGAAATTGCATTGAAATATGTTCATCCGGAAGACTTTCATCAATATTCCATAGATGAATTTTTTATGGACATTACTGATAGCTATCATTTATTTTCTAATACACCGAAAGCCTTTGCGAAGCGCTTAAAGAAAGAGATTCATGATGCCACACAGATCCAGTGTGCCATCGGCATTGGAGAGAATCTACTATTAAGTAAAGTAGCATTAGATTCAGAAGCAAAACGCATGCCTGATGGTATTTCAGAATGGCGATATCAGGATGTGGATAAAAAATTATGGAATATTAAACCGTTGTCAAAGTTTTGGGGGATCAATAAAAAAAGTGAAATCAAACTCAATCATCGGGGAATTTTCAGTATTGGAGATCTGGCAAATTATCCGTGGCAATATTTAAAAAGAGATTTTGGCATCATTGGTGTGGACTGGCACCTCCATGCGAATGGGATTGATGAAAGTGCAATAAGGGATAAACATATGGTACATCGTCCATCTATTGCGAAAAGTCAGGTGCTACTGCGAGACTATAAATTTAATGAGTTGTATGTCATCCTTTTGGAACACGTTGATGAAGTGACTTACCGTATTAGACGAGTCAAACAGCTCGCACGGACAGTTTCTTTTTCTATCGGTACAAAAGATAAAAAGATATATCGAAAACAACTTACGATAAAAGCAGGGACGAATCATTCGAATAGAATCGTCACATTGATATGGAATCATCTTAAAAAAGTGGCTGATCCATACGAACTATATAGAACAGTTAATATATCACTCACTAATTTGATACCGGACTCAGTGATGCAGTTATCACTGTTTGATACGGATGCAAACTTAAAAGAAGAAAAACTGCACGACACAATTGATAAAATCAAAAGACGGTTCGGAGAAGCCAGCATATTACGGGCGATCAGTCTAACCGATGCATCTACATTAAAGCACCGATCGAACCTTATTGCGGGGCATAAAAAATGATACAATATCATCGTCGCCTATACTTCCTGGGCGAACATCGACCAGGAAGGAGGTGAACACCATGGAACTGATTTTTGTTAACATCATTGCCCCAATTATCGCAGGGGGCATTGTTGCGCTTTTTGTCTATTGGTTAGATAAGCGTAACAATAAGTAGGCGACAATAACCACACCAAAAACCCCCAATCTATGCCAGTAGATTGGGGGTTCGGTGATTCCATGAAACTGATTTTTGTTACTTATATTATATCATTCCAATTAATAAAAATCAAAATACTAAGTGAGACGTTCTTGATATATTTTGTAGCAATGAATTAAATATATTTCGGATATCGTAAATCAGAAACAGGGATAGGGTTATCATTAATGCTCCATATACTTGCTAAATCGTTTTTCCATCTTTTCTTGCAATGCGGAAATAACCATACAAATAGGCCAGTAAATAAGGGCTACAAGAATATACATGGTCATCGAGTCATACGTGCGCCCAGCAACAATTTGCGCCTTTTGAAATAATTCCGGAACTGTAATAACAGCGGCGAGTGACGTTGACTTCACCAAATCGAGATAAACATTTGTTAATGGCGGGATAGCGATTCGAGCAGCCTGAGGCAAAATGATCTTTCGCATTGTCTGCCAATATCCCAGATTAAGAGCCTTAGCCGATTCCCATTGCCCCTTATCAACACTACTTAGTGATGAACGGTTAATTTCTGCGATGAAAGCCGCGCTATTTAGGCCAAATGCCAGCGAAGCAGCTAAAAAAGCGGACAGTTCAATGCCAATCGCTGGCAGCCCTGCATACAGTATGAACAAAAATACAAGGATAGGTGTTCCGCGCATGAACGATATATAAAGACGTGACGGCCATCTTAAGATAATCCACTTCGAACCGCGCCCCAGAGCCAAAAAGAAACCTAGAACTAAGCCAATAACCATTCCAATAAAGGATACGGTTAATGTGGCTGGTACACCTTCTAAAAGGAATGGAAGACTATCCCATGCTAAATGCCAATCAAACAATCCATTCAACTGAACTTGATCCATTTCTAGGTCAAACACTAATCAATACCCTCGATAGTCCGAATATCGTCATCCGGCTTCTCTGAGACATCTTCCCCGGCAAAAAATTCTTCAGACAGTTCAGTAAGGGTACCGTCTTGTTTCATATCAGTCAAAGTCTTATTAATTTTGTCTTTTAATCTATCAGCATTTTTATCGATAACAGCATGCTGGTTAGATCGGTAAAATTTTAAATCTGGCTGAATCGTGACATCCAAATCGGGAAGTGCTTTTAGAGCCAGCAATTGTAAGTAATAATCATTAATCACAACATCCGTTCTGCCATTCTCAACATCTCTTAAATAGACATCATTCGTGACATTTCCATAGGTCTTGACTTCAGCGCCAAATTTACGGGCAATATCGCTGTATACCGTTGTTGCTGCACCACCAGCTGTTTTCCCTTCCAAGTCTTCAAGTGATGTGAAATCATCCACTTCATCGTTACGCACAACCATGGTCGCATAAGAATATTTATACGGCTTGCTGTAGGAAAAAATTTCTTCTTGGTTTCACCCCTTACTCCGGCCGGCGCCACATCAATCCGCCCTGACTGCAATGCAGCGAACATCTCGTCAAAGCCAAGTTCCTCAAATTGCACATTTAGATCGAGCCGTTTGCCAACCTCTTTCATCACCTCAACATCGTAACCAGTTAAATCATCAGAGTCTTCCGGATAATAAGAAGAAGGATACAGTGTTCCAGGTGTTCCGACAACCAGTTCTCCCTCTTCTTTTATTTTGTCCCATGTGTCATCATTAGCATGATTACTTGTCTGGCCACAGCCCCCTAACACAAATAGGAGACATCCAACGCCTACCAAACACCCCTTTAAACGCAACTTTCTCCCCTCGTTTCTAACACGTTTTATAAAAATTAACACGAATATTGTAAATGCTTTATGTCTTTAAAACAAGGTACTTATCACTTATTGTCAACAACATTAATAACTATACGCGATAAAAAACGGGGGCGTCAATAATTTTGTGTAAATGACCCTATCCCTTTTGAATTTCGTCAGCCAGTGTTTACTTGTTTAAACTTGTTCCTCCAGCGATTCAAACATCTGCAATAATTCTGGTTTTGCCTTTTTGAAGCCTCTGTGGCACCGCATACCGAACTTATGGTTATATTTCCCATGATTTTTCACTATTTCCAGTGCTGAGAGAGCGATTCTAAGGCAAGTTAGTAATTTTAGATGGATAGTTGTCCATTAAAATGCGCTGTATGCGCCCCAGATTTACAGAATATCGTTTACTTCTAATCCAGATGGCGATTTTTGTTTCGCTTCTGACTTTTCTTTTGAATTCTTTTGAGGGTACTGCTCTTGTGCAATAGATTTTGCGATTTTCCAAGAAGAGATGTCTTTACTATTTGTAGCCTCTTTAGACAACTTATCTAGGACTCGTTCATACTTAATCTGATAATCGATTGTATCAAAATATGTGTCCTTATCTAAAACGACTGGCTGATACTGCATTTTAACATCGTGGGATTGAATATTCGTCAAAATGTCATTAAAATCTTTCACCTGATGCCACGATTTCAAATCACTCGGTTCGCCCAGTTGTTCAAAATTTTGATGTCTCGGAGAAGCAACAAAGTTTTGAACGGTGCGATCACTTTCTCGATGTTCGATTTTATTGTTGATGTGTTCCAACATGAAGCTTTCTCCGCCGACATCACTATCTACCGCAAACACCACATTTTTTGGCGGTTGTTTGGTTTCTTCATAAATCTGTCCGATAGCATGATAATATGTCTGTGGTTTTAACCCAGTCATCGAAACCAGCCGTGCATTTGGCGGATTGTACATACTGACATGGCTTAATAAATCAATCGAGGATTCAAACACATACAGATTTTCCGGCCGTCCATTCGTAATATTGAAGCCCTGCTTTTCATCCGAATTTTTGACGACTTGTTTAAACCGTTTATCAGGTTGAGTGCCTTGCTTATCCATGCCGACGACTTCTTTATTTTTCGCCCACAAAAATACGACATTGTTATTGTGATCTTGCTGTATGAGTTTTTTATCAATGAGTGTATCTACTAAGTCTTCATTGATGCCCCGTTGATTAACGAGGTAATCTTTTGCGACGGAAGTATCTTCCGACAGCTCATCTGGCCGAAAGACAAAGGGTTCTTGTTCTTTATCGATATTGACTTCTGCGGTTTGGTACTCCTCATTTAAAGTGAGTTCTTTAATGGCACTTCTAAAGCTATAATCATGAACACTTCTTAAATAATTGATCGGATTTCCCTTTAAATCTTGTGAGTTCCAGAAGAATGAGTTATTTTGCTTATCAATCACAAAACTGTCATGTTCAGCGAGTTTTGCGTATTTATCCGATACGTGGATGACGACATCACCCTGCTTTTCAATCACATCAACGAGATCTGCTTTTTGAGCTTGATTGACCAGTTCCTTTGGTATCGGTTTTCTTTCTTTAAACAGTTGCTGTATCTATTTTTGAGAGTATTCTTTCATAGTCCTTCTCTCCTCTTTTTTAAGGATCGCCGATTGTAAAATTAAGCTAGACACATAAAGAAAGCCACTCGTGATACACTCAAAATGTATTTCCGACCAAAGAAATCATAGGAGTGATCACGAATGACCTACACCCATCTTAGCACGGATGAACTTGTAATTATAGAATCTTATTTCCATCAGAATGCCTCTGTATCAAAGATTTCAGAACAGATTGGCCGAGCACGTCAGACCGTCCACAATGTGGTCACTTTCCTGAAAGACGGTCACACCGCATTGGATTTCTATAAGCGCTACAAGGCAAACAAGCAGCGTTGCTGTCGAAAACAGACGGTGCTGTCGAATGATCAACGCGCATATGTGGCAGAAAAGGTCGCGCAAGGATGGACGCCGGATGTGATTGTCGGTCGCCGTGAACAGCCGATCAACTGCTCCAGCCGCACATTGTACCGCATGTTCAAGCGCAAAGACTTTGATGTTTCCACCTTGCCGATGAAAGGAAAGCGAAAACCCAACGGCCATAAGGAACGCCGTGGGAGACAGGCTTTCAGACGGAAACTCTCTGACAGAAAGACGGACTACCCAGCATTCAAAGAAGAATTTGGACATCTGGAAGGCGATACCATTGTCGGCATCCATCATAAAAGTGCCGTTGTGACACTTGTAGAACGGCTGTCGAAAGTGATCATTACCCTCAAGCCCGAGGGCCGGACTGCAAAGGATATTGAAACAGTCATCAACGCATGGTTCCATCAGATCCCCAGAAATGTGTTCAAATCCATTACTTTCGACTGTGGTAAGGAATTCTCAAATTGGCAGGCAATGAGCAACCGAAATGATATTGATATTTACTTTGCCGACCCGGGCACGCCTTCCCAAAGAGGATTGAATGAACATTCCAATGGACTGCTTCGGAAAGACGGCCTGCCCAAGCATATGGATTTCAACACAGTGGATCAGAGGATGGTTGCTTCAGTAGCCTCCAAGAGAAACCACATACCCAGAAAGTTTTTGAACTACCAGACACCGCTGGAAGCATTTATGAGTTACATGAATGTAGGCAGGCTGTCTAGCTTATTTTGACAAACGAAGAAATGAAAAATAACATATACAGGGGCCATTTCCATCAATGAACGACCCCTATATAATAGTAGAAACACGTTCAATATACTGCCGGACCTCATTAGAATTTTTTTGATTCACTTGGATGAGAAGTCCTGCTCAGCTTATTCAATAAATTTCAAAGTATTCACTATTTACTTGACGTATCTCTTAGAAGTACTACAATGATATTAAATAGAATAAATTTGCACTAGGGGCGTTTTTGTAAACTGAGATGAGGATAACCTCAAACCCTTTGAACCTGATCTAGTTAAAACTAGCGTAGGAAAGTGTTACTTCGATACAGCTAAATATCTATGCCTTTATAGGTGTATATAATTCGCTCTCGATACGTAACCTTCTTACGAAGGTTGCGTATTTTTTTTCTAAAATAGAGGAGGTATTTACTTGGCAAGGACAGTTTTAGTAACAGGAAGTGGCAGAGGTCTTGGTAGATGCATCGTAAAAAAATTGAGTGAAAAAGGCTTTAATGTCATCATTAACTACAATCGCAGCAAATCAGAAGCAGAAGCGTTGCAAAAGCAAATCGGACCCCAAGCAATTTCTATTCAGGCAGACGTTACAAATAGGAAAGAAGTTGAACAGTTAGTTAAAAAAGGGACTGAACATTTTGGGCAGATTGATGTTGTAGTAAACAACGCACTCGTAAACTTCAAGTTTGACCCAACTACTCAAAAAGCATTTAAAGATTTAACCTACAAAGATTATGAACAACAACTAGACGGCACGTTAAAAGCCGCGTTCAACGTATCACAAAGTGCCCTCCCCCAATTCCTAGAGCGAAAAGAGGGTGCAATCATTAGCATCGGAACGAATCTATATCAAAACCCTGTGGTACCATATCACGAATATACAACAGCAAAAGCTGCTTTAATTGGGTTCACCAGAAATGTTGCAGCAGAGCTTGGTCAGCACGGCATCCGAGCAAATATCGTTTCGGGCGGATTATTGAAGACAACAGATGCAAGTGCAGCCACAACACCTGAAGTATTTGATTTAATCGCACAATCCACACCATTGAGGAAAGTCACATCCCCTCAAGATGTTGCGAATATGGTGGTTTATCTTTGTTCCGAAGCAGCAGATGGTATTACGGGGCAGAACATCACGGTGGATGGCGGCCTTACTATGAACTAGGGGGATATATTATGATTAATCCGAAACAGTTAAATATAGGAGTTTTATTGTATGGTGTAGGACATCATCAGGCAGCATGGATGACAGCAGATTCGAGCATAGATGAATTTACGACAATTGGATACTATGAAAATTTGGCGAAGATTGCTGAACGTGGAAAATTCGATGCGGTATTTTTCGCAGATGCACAAGCCTTCCCTGCTTATAGTGCTACGGAATTGCCAACGAGTTATTTTGATCCAATAGTTGTATTAACTGCCATGAGTAATGTCACAGCTAACGTTGGACTTGTTTCAACTATTTCGGGAACGTTTAATAACCCGTTTACTTCAGCAAGGCAGTTACTCACACTGCAGCATATAACAAAAGGACGTGTGGGCTGGAACCTGGTGACATCAATGTCCGATTACGAAGCACAAAATCACAGTATGCTGGAATTACCGGAAAGAGCAGTGCGTTATAAGAAAGCAGATGAATTTGCAGAAGTCATGGATAAATTATTTGAATCGTGGTCCATTGATGACTATAGTCCAGACAGAGCGAACAATAAAATCACCAAAAACGATAACATTCAACCGTTCAACCATAATGGAGATTACTTCCAAGTAAAGGGGCCATTAACCCTGCCTTTAGGAAAGGAAGGAAAACCGGTTGCGATGCAAGCAGGGGCATCAATAGAAGGCGTGGCACTTGCTGCGAAATATGCCGATGCAGTCTACTCAGTTGCTTGGAACTTAAGACAAGCAAAAGCCTATCGTGAGAAATTAGATCGGGCAATAAGAGAAAGTCATCGGCCAGACTGCTCAATCAAAGTGTTTCCAGGTCTAGTGACTTATGTGGGTAAGACAAAAGAAGAAGCACAAGAAAAGAAAGCGAAATTAGACGATTTACTGCCAATTGATACTGCGCTGAAGCAACTCGAATTCTTTGTTCAGCAAGACACAAAATCGTGGAAACTCGATGAAAAAGTCCCTGCATTGCCCCCAATCGAAGAATTCACAGGCCCAGTCGGGCGTTATCAAACTGTGTTAGAAATCATAGAAGACAGAAATCCGACAGTCCGTGAACTACTCGGTTACCTAAACGCTGGAGGCGGACACTTGACACTTATTGGTACGCCTGAAGAAATTGTCGATGAAATCGAAAAATGGATGAAGGCAGGTGTCGCAGATGGTTTCAACTTGATGCCGCCAACACTCCCAGGCAGTCTGGAAGATTTTGTTGAATTCATCATTCCAGAAATGCAAAAGCGCAAAATTTTTAGAAGAAATTACAATGGAGAAAACTTAAGAGAAATGCTATCATTATATTAATATTTCAATTTTTATTTTGAAGTACCGAAAATTTTCAACTTTCCAGGTACTTTAAGTTTTGAAAGTAAATTATTTGATAAATATTAAAAAAATCACTGTTTTATAATAAACTGTGATTCACTTCTTTACTTTCACTCAAGGAATTTAATAATAAGAAAATATCTGCATTTTTTCTATCACTTTAAAAAATTAGGTTGGATCTAATAAGGAGGAGGGTTATGATGCCAGAAGAATGGGGATTTTTGAATACAGGACACAACAATGCGGCTACCAATATGGCGATTGATGAGGCTTTATTAAATTGGCATAGTAGAGGAGTTATCCCCCCTACATTAAGATTTTACGGTTGGTCAGCACCAAGCCTATCCGTAGGAAGACTTCAAAGAGTAGATAAACGGATTGATTTTTCTGCACTTGAGCGATATAACTGCGATTTTGTTCGGCGTTTGACGGGCGGTAGCGCCGTACTTCATGATGATGAGCTAACCTATAGTATTGTCGTGACGGAGGATCATCCCTTCATACCCACATCTGTTCGTGAAGCGTACCATATTTTAACAAGAGGGATCTTAGAAGGGTATCGTAATTTGGGCATACAAGCTGATTATGCTTACCCATCGAGAGAAGAAATAATTAAAGGCAGATCATCGGTTTGTTTTGAACAGGCTACTTACTATGAACTAATTATTGATGATAAAAAACTTTCAGGCAATGCTCAAGTACGTAAAGATGATGTCTTACTACAACATGGCTCAATTCCAATGAATATTAATGAAAAAATGTTGTTTGATCTTTTCCTTTTTCCATCTGAAAGAATGAGAGAGAAAAAGCGTACTTCTTTTTATGAAAAGGCCATCGCTATTAATGCGATTACAAATCAAAATTACACATACGATATGTTAGTGGACGCTTTTTATCATGGCTTTCAAACTGGCTTGGATGTCAAGTTTAAACCGATGACATTGACCGATGCACAGTGGGATGAAATCAATCAATTGGCAAAAAGCAAATACGCGACCCAAATTATGAATTAAAACAACTACTTGCATTATATCAACTACTGAAGGAGTGTACTTTCGATGTCTAAAAAAGAAGAGTACCTGCGTAAACCTAAATGGCTAGAAACTAAAATCAATACTAATGGATCATACTCAGGATTAAAGAAATTGATGCGAGATAAAAAATTAAATACGGTATGTGAAGAAGCAAGATGTCCAAATATTTATGAATGTTGGAGCGAGCGTAAAACTGCTACATTTATGATTCTTGGTGATACATGCACACGTGGGTGCCGATTCTGTGCGGTTAAAACAGGAATGCCGAATGAATTAGATTGGAATGAACCAGAACGTGTCGCGGATTCTGTACAAATAATGGGGTTGAAGCACGTGGTTGTTACAGCCGTCGCTCGAGATGATTTAAAAGATGGCGGTGCGGCGGTTTTTGCTGAGACAGTCCGGGCGATCCGCAGAAAAAACCCTGGTTGCACCATCGAAATTTTACCTTCTGATATGAAAGGTGATTACGAGAGCTTGCATACTTTAATGAGCAGTGAACCAGATATTTTTAACCACAACATTGAGACTGTGAGAAGATTGACTAAAAAAGTACGAGCTAGAGCAATGTATGATAGGTCACTAACCCTGCTTCAGCGTGTGAAAGAGGTTGCTCCTGACGTACCAACGAAATCAAGTATTATGGTGGGCTTGGGAGAAGAGAAAGAAGAAATCATTGAGGCCATGGATGATTTACTGGAAAATGATGTGAATATTATGACAATTGGTCAATACTTACAACCGACGAAAAAACATTTGCGGGTCGAGCGTTATTACCATCCTGATGAATTTGCGGAGTTAAAGCATATTGCACTATCAAAAGGTTTCCGTCACTGTGAGTCTGGGCCACTTGTCCGTTCTTCTTATCATGCAGATGAGCAAGTCAATCAAGCATCAGCACAGCGTCGTATTAACTATATGAAAGGCTATGAAGCCCAGGAAAACTCGCAGGTTGACTTTACATTCAGGTGATAAACATAGTGATTATGAATACCTGTAATTATTCTGTTTCAACAAGTCAAGAATTCTCTTTCGGTGTGTGGTTCAGGCAGTTCCTTTTTCCGGCGTACTCTGAAAGACCTCGTACCCTTTAAGGTGTTCCTGAAGGAAAAATGCCAAACTGATAAGGTCTGACGTACTGTTCATCTAAAGTATGTCAGACCTTATATTTTTCTTCGTTTCCTCAAAGGTTTTTCAAAGAAAATGAGGAGCGTATATTACTGTTCTTAGACCACTTTACAGTATTGAATTGAGGGAGGCTTGGAGTCTAATGATGTAATTATAATAATGCTTTTCCATATCTGGTGAATACTTCGAATTGGGTGTGTCTTGTCCGATAGCTTCAGCCCGTAACATTGTCGGTGATCCTCCACAGCATAACCCAATATCATTTATGTCGATACGATGTACATTACCAGCCTATTCAGTGATTTCATAACGATTATGATACAGTGAATTCAACGCAGTCGTGACAGTCGTTTACAACGGCAGGTGTTACACTAAAACCCGAAGGCCGGAACGGCGCAGGATATCGAGGTTGCCATCAATACATGGTGTCAAAAGATGCCCGGGAACCTGTTCAAATCCATCACTTTCGACTGTGGCAAGGAATTCTCCAACTGGCAGTCGATGAGCAATCGGAATGACCTGTCCATCTACTTTGCCGATCCGGGGACACCGTCTCAACGGGGACTGAATGAACATTCCAATGGATTGCTCAGAATGGAGGGGCTGGCCAAAGATATGGATTTAATAGGGTCAGTCAGGCTTTTGTCTCATCCGTCTCTGCAAGAAGAAACCACATCCCAATAAAATCACTGAACTACTGCGCGCCGTTGGAAGTCTTTTTGAGTTACATGGGTGATAAGCAACTGTCTAGCTTATTTTGACAAACGAAAGATGAAAAGATACTTCGATTTATAGAAAATACCCAATTAAATATAGGTCCCAGACTTACAATTTTGAGTATCATATAAATAATCAAAGGTATCCTTAATACGCCTCATCCCATCTTCTATGCGAATCCGGTTGGAGGCAGCATTGAATCTAAAGTGGTTATTCTCATGATTTAAAAATAACTTGCCCGGAGATACTGCAATGCCTCCAATGTCGATGAAAGCTTTATGGACTACGTCAGTATCAAAGCCGGACTTTTCAAAGCTAATCCATCCGAGATAAGTGGCTTTTGGAATATCAAATGATAAACAATCAGAAAGATGCTCATTAATATAGTCATTGATATACTCAAAATTACCTTGAATATGATCATTAAGCTGATCTATCCACTCGTTACACTCAGTGTAAGCTGCTTCAATTGCTGCGAGAGCCAGGCTGGAAACATTACTGACCTGATATACTTCTTTGGCTGTTTCGGTAATTACCTGAGCCAATTTTTTATCTTTTGTAATGAAATAAGAATGGGGAATGCTGGCCAAGTTGAAAGATTTACCGAGGCAGGTGGCCGCCAATATTTTATCGCTTTCTTCCGATAGATCAATGACCGATACAAAATCTTCTTTCGGCCTTACAAAATCCATATGGATTTCATCACTGACCAAGTAAACATTATTGGCTTCACATATATTCTTAATGGTTTCGAGTTCATCTTTTGACCATACTTTTCCTGTAGGATTGTGGGGGTTGCAATGTATGTACATAGTCACATTCTCATTTCTGCATAATGAGGTGAAATGATCGACATCTAAAAAATATTCTTTTGAGCGCTTATCATAAATTAAAGGAGACTCTACAATCTTGCGGTGATTGCTTTCAATTAGATTAGGAAATATATTATATGAGGGAGTCGTTATTATAATGCCATCTTCCTCGCTCGATACCTGCCTCATCGTTTCTCCTATAGTAAACAAGACTGTCGGTGAATAATGAATATCAGAGTCATCTAGAGAGATATTATAACGCGTTTGCCACCAATGTTTAATCGGTTCATAAAACTCCTTATTTTGCCATATTGTATAGCCAAAAATTCCATTATCAAGACGTTTTTTCATAGCATCTCTAATTGCTTCAGGTGTTTCAATATCCATATCGGCAATCCAAAAAGGTTCCAGGCATTGCGTTCCGAATATAGGTTCGGTACCTTCATATTGAACGCTGTTCGTATCTTTTCTTGTAGTAATTTTATTGAAATTGAATTGCATTTCCCCATACTCCTTTTTACATGAAAAATTCAGATATTTAAAATATTATCATTAAACTCGAATAAACATATATCCTGATAAGAAACAGCAGTGTATTACATAAAGATTATTTATTTTGTAAGTTGCTTGAATCTAATTATGCTTGTTGCAAAACTAAACTGGACACATAAAAAGGACGACACACGATACACGCAAAATGTTTTTCGGACAAAAGAAATCACTGGAATACTCATATCACCACTAATGAACTGGTGTTCATAGATAGCTATTTCCATCACAGGATCACCGTACCTCGAGCATAATTTTCTTTGACAGTGATATAAAGAACTACAGTGCTAACTTAGATGCATACAGATAGTCCTTCGCCATCTCAACGTAATTCTCAGGATATTATCGCCACACCTGATATGAATTATATAGCTGCACTCAGAACCCTACTCTTTTTAAACGATAAAGTAGACGACTACAGATAATATGATCGACGTGACCGTCATTGCAGCTAATGGTCGTAACGCACGGTTACGTAAATCTCTCAAACTTACATTTAACCCAAGACCGACCATTGCAGCAGTCAATAGCCATTCTGTTAAAACTGAGACACTTTGCCTTGCACTTTCAGGAAATGGAATGATTGGACCTAGAATATAACTGCCCAAAAGGCTGAAAAGGATAAAACCCACAAGGAACCAAGGAAATTCGACCTTCGCTTCAGATTCAACATTTCCCTTATTTTTCCTTTGAAAGATTGCAATCAAGATGAAACACAGCGGAACAAGTAAGAAGACACGTCCTAATTTACTGAGTAATGCAATCGCCAGTCCATCCTCTCCTGCAGGTGCTCCCGCCAAAGCAACATGTGCAACTTCATGCAGGCTTGTGCCCGACCAAACACCATACTGTATCGCATCGAGCGGAATGATTGGACGCAATATCGTATAAGTTATTGCAAAGATAGTCCCCATCAATGCAATGATGCCGACCCCTATGGCAGTATCCTCACCTTTTGCTTTTATGATTGGAGCAACCGCCGCAATTGCTGCAGCGCCACATACACCTGTGCCAACACCAAGCAATAGGGAAATATTCTTATCCGCTTTAAATATTTTAGCAAGCCAAATCATTGCAAATATCGCAAAAATGATAACACCTGCATCAATTGCTAAAAGCCCCAGTCCGTCACTCAATACTGTATCAATACTCAGCTTCAGCCCGTATAAAATAATTGCCACTCTGAGTAACCGTTTGGAGGAAAATGCTATCCCTGATCGAATTGCCTCAGGATATCCAAATATCTGACGATAGATGACAGCAATGATAATCGCACAGGCAAGCTGTCCCACTCTATCAAATCCTGGGACCAACGCCACTAAAAATCCAATCAATGCAATGAAGAATGTAAATCCGATTCCACCAAACCAAGCCGCTTGATTGGCAAACTGCTTTTCCTTGTCCCCAGAGTTTTGTTGCTTGTTTGGCAATCCCATCTAAAAACACCTCCTTTACTAACAATAAAGCATGGATAGTTATAATAAAAATAACTATCTATGATAATGATAATAAGTAATCTGTTATAGTAAAATGAACAGAAGAGAGGATGATAAGATGGATCAACAATTACGAGTTTTCATCACTGTCGCAGAGAAGAAGAACTTCTCCAGAGCTGCCGAAGAGCTGCATATGACACAGCCCGCGGTCAGCCAGTATATCCGAGCATTGGAAGAGGATTTTAATGTCCGATTACTGGAACGGTCAAATAAATATGTCCGTCTTAATAAAGCAGGAGAAATTGTTTATCATCACGCAAAGGAAATTGCAGGTCTGCACTCTCGCATGAATCTGTTGGTGGATGACCTTGTCAATAAAGCAAGTGGCCCTTTATCAATCGGTGCGAGCTATACATTTGGAGAGTACGTTCTTCCACATATCATTGCAAAAATGAAAGATATCTATCCTGAAGTCAAACCCGCCGTTGTCATCGGTAACACCGCAGAAATAGCCCAATCCGTTCTTCGTCATCAACTGGATGTCGGCATCGTGGAAGGACATTCCAATCAAGATGAGCATCTGAGTACAAAGGAGTTCGCCAAAGACACCATGATTCTAGTCGCTGCCTCCCATCATCCGCTTGTAAAACAAAAGACAGAAATTCAAATCAAAGATTTGGAAAATGAGACGTGGATTTTACGTGAAAAAGGATCGGGTACAAGAGAGGCTGCAGAAAAATTGTTTCATCAGCTTGATATATCACCGAAGGAAATTATGAATTTCGGCAGTACTCAAGCCATTAAAGAGATGATTGAGGCAGGTTCAGGGGTTAGCTTATTATCTGAGTGGGCTGTACAAAAAGAACTGCGTAATGGGGATTTAAAAACCGTCGATATAAAAGGGCTGCCTTTAGCCAGAAATTTTTTCATTTTGACAAATTCCCCGTTCCAAACAAAAGCATTAAAAGTATTTGTCGATATGTTGCATAAAGAGAAGGAGTTGACTGAATTCAGTAAAGCAGACCGGCTGGGGTAATCCGATTTTAATCCCCTAAAAATTAAAGCTAATATATAAATATGTACTATTGTTGAAACAGTATGATCTGCCCATCACTTTGCCGATCCAGAGACACCGTCTCAATGGGGATTGAATGCGCATTGCAATGGGTTGTTAAGAAAAGAGGACCTGCTTAAAGATATGGCTTTCAATACCGTCGACCAAGAATTTGTCACATCCGTCACTGTAGGAAGAAACCACATGCCGATAAGGTAATTGGAATACCATACACCACTGGAAATGTTATTCAGTTGCATAGAGGATAAGGAATTGTCCAGCTTTTTTTGGCAAACGAAATAACATAATTCTTTTCCTAAAAATTTATCATATTATAGTTTTTAAGTACCAAGGTTCTATTTGGGTCGATAAATAGGAATTAATCGATCTGAACCCTTCACTGGAAATCATTGATCACATTATATATGGTCCTTTTTAAGACCCTTGTCAGTTTCAGAATCTCGTTAATAGAGTACTGCTTACTCTGATAAGGGGATACAATCAGCGCCATTTTCTCTTGCGTAATCCGGGGTGCCCCCCAAACCCTCCCCGTGAGCGGGTTGCCTCGTGGCCCGAACCAATCAATCCAATTTCGTGATGGCCAGGGTGTCTTCTGTCCGCAAGTAATCCAGACAATTATCCAATTCAGTTCTTTTAATTTTACGGCCACCCACTTTTTCAGAGAATACTCGGCCAAACCCGACCGACTTCAATGTATCGATTTGGATCTCCAGGTTCTGACCGTGGGTGCTGACCCGTGCATAGCCCAATTTTGTGGTGTATTTGGCTCATTTACAGCCTGCTTATTACATCAAACACGCACTCTCTCGCAATCCCACTTCTCAAATTGGGTCTCGCAGTGCATGGTATCGTTCAAAAACTTATGTGCTTTTGTACAATATGTACATTGATTAATATACTGGTTTTCAGACTCATTTTTTATGAATAAATGCTTATTTTGCGGTTCCGTATAATCTTCCAAAAAACGGTCGTTTATTGGAAGTGTGATTTATATAGTTATAAGTATGGTAACTGTTCATAGAATGTATTTTTGAGAATGACATCAAACATTAATCGAGTATAGATAATCGATAATTTTCGAATTAAATACTGATAAAAAATCCGCTTTGATATAATCTTGTTAAATAAGAGAGTTAATTTGTTCAAAAACTTAGGAAGAAAAAGAGAGGTTAAATCAAATTGAGAAAAATCGAGGTAATATCATATAATTTCGTTTGTCAAAATAAGCTAGACAGTTCCTTTTCACCCATGTAACTCAAAAAGACTTCCAATGGTGTCCGGTAGT
>CANLWV010000016.1 GCA_947494965.1 uncultured Salinicoccus sp.
CCAAGTTGAATGGTTATACCATCCGGTTTTATTGGAATTAACGTTGACATATTGTCATTCAGTTTTCAATGTTCTCTTTGTTAGTTGTTTCGAACTGACTTTTACAATGTTACATCATATCTTTGAAATAATCAACGGTAAGTTTTACACTTTCGATTATTTTTTTGAAATTAATGTTTTATTGCTTTAGCGCTCTGTTCAGCGCCGTTCAAATCAGCGACTTTTATATCATAGCAATATACGCAATTGGTGTCAACGATTTTCAAAAACTTTTTTAAATCTTTTTTTACTCACAACTTGTTCACCAAATGCTAAATATTAGATTATCATAAAAGGCTCAAGTTGTATATAATGAATTTCAGAGGTGAATAAGTATATGAAAAAACAGGGCAATAAAATCTTAAGGATAAGAGGCTATGCATTGGCCTTGATATTCATAGGTATGATTATCATGTACGCTGGGGTGTTCTTCAGAACCATACCTTGGCTCTTTGGCATATTCCTCTTCGTAGGACTGCTACCGATTCTCTTAAGTTTTGCAATCTACTTCTGGGTCGGTATGATCAGTACACGTGCGCTCACAGTTCAATGTCCGAATTGCGAAAAGCATACGAAGATACTTGGACATGTGGACTTTTGCCAACACTGCAAGGAACCACTCACAGTAGATAAGGAACTTGAAGGCGAGGATTTCAGCCTCGACTACAATGTCCCCCACCGTAGGGAAAAGGCAATTGAAGAGAAAAAACAAGACGGAAACATCCAAAAAGACGAGCAGGCATAAGCCAGCTCGTCTTTTTGCATTTCATCTATGCTTCCCTACATTCCGGGCAAGTGCCGTATATTTCGAGCCTATGGTGGCTCACATCGTAAGATGTGACCGACCCTGCCAAGTGTTCGACTTCTTCAAGCCCCGGATAATGGAAATCGGTGATCTTTCCGCATTCACTGCAGATGATGTGATAATGCGTATCTGTAATGAAATCAAATCTGCTCGAGGAATCTCCGTAAGTAAGTTCTTTGACAAGCCCCGTTTCCTTGAACAGCTTCAAATTGTTATATATGGTTGCAACGCTCATATTGGGATATTCATTCGACAGCGCTTTAAAAATATCATCAGCAGTCGGGTGATCTTCGGTTTCAATCATATACTTGAGCACTGATTTTCTTTGAGGCGTTATTCTGACGCCAGTCTCTTTCAGCGCATTGATCGACTCGGTAAACCGATCATGGGCATCCATCATTTTCATATTGATACCTTCCTTCTATTAACTGACTACTATAATAAGATTATTGTACTCGGTGGGGAAATTGTTTGTCAAATCACGTAGATCAATATCCTCTACTTGGCTCTATTATATTTTCCATGGCATTGAAATCATCCATATGTTGGAGATTGCGCATGAATATTTCAAATCCACGCTTCAAATACCCTGACGTCTTGGAAGAAGCGTGGGGTGTAATTGTAAGATTGTCGAACGTATAGAACTCATGGGTTTTAGGCAACGGTTCCTCATTGAAGACGTCAAGTATCATATGCCTGATCATGCCTTCTTCGAGGACTGCCGTTATCGTTTCGTCAGTCATGATGTCGCCACGTCCGATATTGACGAATACCGCAGACTCTTTCATCTCTTTGAAAAAATCCAAATCAAGCATATGTTTCGTATCAGGTGTGCTTGGTAGAATATTCACTACGATATCAGCAGTGCCTATTTCGGCATTCAAGTCACTGATTGCATGCACAGCCTGAAATCCTTCCGCCTCATGACCCGTCGTGTTATAGCCTGTCGTCTTCAGGCCGAACGCCTCCAATACGGAAGCAAGATGGCTCCCGATGCTGCCCGTACCCAGAATATGAACAGATTTATCGTATATCTCTTCGGTTTTGGCATTCTTTCTCCAATGACGCTGCGCCTGGTCTTCTTTCAATTGATGGAATCCTTTGTAGAAGTCAAGCAGCAGGCCAATCGTATATTCAGTCATTTGGATTTTGTGGATGCCTCTTGCGTTCGTGATATGAACATGTTCCAATTCCTCAAGCGGAAGGTCATCGAGACCAGCACTCATGACCATCATCCACTTTAAATTTTTGAAGGATTCAACATCTTCTGAGGTGAAGTCCGAGCCATAGGTGACGAAAATATCACACCATGCTTTATCTTCCTCAGTCATCTCTTCAGATTTCCGGTAGATATATGTCATATCAGGATGCGCTTCCTCCATGGCTTCGACCATATGTGGTTTCAGGTGCACTGTGGATAGGATATGTTTCATCTACTGCACCCCTTCCATATATGCTTTAAGTTCATCCATATGCGATTTCGCATTGACATCATCCCACCGCTTCAGGATATTGCCTTCCTTATCAACAATGAACGTCGTACGCACAATCCCCATAAATTCCTTGCCGAAGGCCTTCTTCTTTCTGTACACCCCAAGAGCCTCAGACAATTTGAATCCCTCATCGACCAGCAGATCGAAGTTCAAGCTGTTTTTCTCGATGAAATTCTGGTGTTTCCTCTTTGAATCCCCGCTTACACCGTATACTTTGACTCCCAATTCATTCAGGCGCGCCATATTGTCCCTAAGATCACATGCCTGCGTCGTACACCCAGGTGTATTATCTTTTGGATAGAAATAGATGACCGTCTTTTCTCCAAAGTCTTCATTGGTGATGCGCTCGCCATCCTGATTCTCAAGTTCGAACTGAGGAAATTTTTCCATCTGTAGTCCTCCTAAAGGTTTCTTACTCCTGATGATACCTAAATTTCCCTTTACGCTCAATAGATGTTACTTCTTAAATAAGCACCCGGTATATGGTAGAATACTGATTGTAAAAAAAGATGCTAAAGGATGAAGTAATATGTACTCTCACAAGAAATCAGAAGCACTCCGTGCTGAAGCGGAAAATGTAATTTTGGGTGGCGTCAACTCCCCTTCCCGTTCGTACAAAGCTGTGGGCGACAGAGCACCGATCGTTATGGATCGAGGCGAAGGCGCCTACTTCTATGACGTTGACGGCAACCGTTACATCGACTACCTCGGCGCCTACGGCCCAATCATTACCGGACATGCCCATCCGAGGATACATGAAGCGATAGCCGAACAGAGCAGCAAAGGAATATTGTATGGTGCCCCGACGACCCTTGAAGTGGACTTCGGTAAAAAGATTAAAGAAGCCATCCCTTCATTAGAGCGTGTACGTTTCGTGAACTCAGGTACAGAAGCTGTCATGACGACGATCCGTATTGCACGGGCATATACAGGACGCAATAAAATACTTAAATTCGAAGGATGCTACCACGGCCACTCCGACCTCGTACTCGTCGCTGCCGGAAGCGGACCGGCGCAGCTTGGCACACCAGACTCTGCCGGAGTGCCTAAAGGGGTTGCAGAGGATGTCATCACCGTACCATTCAACAATCTCGATGACTTCAAGACGGCCATCTCCCATTTCAAGGATGAAATCGCAGCCGTGCTGGTTGAACCTATTGTAGGCAACTTCGGCATCGTCGAACCAGAGGATGGGTTCCTTGAGGCGATAAATGAGATTTCCCATGATAATGGTTCACTCGTCATATATGACGAAGTCATCACTGCTTTCAGGTTCATGTTCGGTGGGGCCCAAAATCTGCTTGATGTCGAGCCGGATCTTACTGCTCTAGGCAAAATCATCGGCGGTGGCACTCCCATTGGAGCGTACGGTGGCCGCAAGGATATAATGGAAAGCGTGGCGCCTCTTGGCCCTGCCTACCAGGCTGGTACCATGGCCGGTAATCCACTGAGTATGGCAGCCGGTTTAGCCTGCCTTGAAATCCTTGAGCAGCCTGGGGTGTACGAGACGCTCGACACCCTCGGCAGAAGACTTGAAGATGGCTTGCTTGACCTGATAGATAAGTATGACATTAAAGCGACGATCAATCGCCTCAAGGGTGCACTGACCATTTACTTTACAGAAGAGTCGGTGACTGATTACACTATGGCTGAGGCCAGTGACGGTGAAGCATTCGCCAAGTTCTTCAACGGCCTGATAGATCGCGGAATCAATATTGCACCTTCCAAGTATGAAGCGTGGTTCCTGACTACTGAACATACTGAAGCAGATATTGAAGAAACCCTTGCGATTGTAGAGGATGTTTTCAAAAATGACTTTTAGGAGATGCTGCCATGCGGTTTGGCGCTAGAGTCTTCAAGACAGGCATTACCGTTGTTCTAACCTTGATGGTTACGAATTTCTTCAATTTACAACCTTCATTGATTGCTGCAATCGCCGCCGTTTTCGCCCTGCAACCGAACGTCCACAGATCTGTGATGCGGACATGGGACCAATTCCAGGGCAACCTGCTCGGCGCAATCGCCGCAATCATCATGGTGCTCCTGTTCGGCAACAACATCATCGTAATCGGACTTACTGTGATTCTCGTTCTCGCAGTGTTGCTGTTCTTCAACTTACAGAGTGTCTCGGCGCTCGCCGTGGTCACGATGATTGCCATCATGGATGCACCGACTGTCATGGAGTCATCCACTTCCCTCGATTTCCTTGAAGCAGCGGGTACTCGGTTTTCGCTGGTGATGATTGGTGTCCTATCATCACTTCTGGTCAACCTGCTGTTCATACCGCCAAAATACGAGACGAAAATGTACCATAACTGTTTCAATATAACGAGCGATATCTTTAAATGGCTCCGTCTCGAACTCAATGCGGTAAGTGAATATCAAATCGTCAAAAGGGACATCGAATCTCTACGTACGAGAGTCGTTACACTCGAAACGATGTATTTGTGGTACCGCGAGGAAAAAAGTTATCTCAAGCGTAACCGTTTCGCATCCGCCAGACGCAAAATCCTGTTCAGGCATCTCATTTCATCGACCCGCAGAGCTTTTGAACTACTGCGTAAGCTCAACCGTTATGAAAATGACTATAATCATCTGGATGAGGATTTCAGATTTCGGATCAGGCATGAAATGGACCAACTTATGGCCTATCATGAGCAGATATTCATGAAATTCACTGAAAAGATCCGTCCGGAAGCCGAGTTTGAAATATATGACATAGAAGACCGTTCCGAGAACACCATGATGGATGATTTCGTCAAGCTGTATCAGGAAGCAGAAACAGAGGATGAGAAAGTCCAGTATGAGAATATTCTAGAATTCATCTCATCACTGCATGAGTATTCCAACTCTCTTGACCGCCTTGACCGACTCACATCCAGCTTCTTCAAATTCCATTCTGATAAAAATAAAATAAACATCCAAGATGAAACTCTGGATATATAAAAGCTCAGGTGCTTAAGCACCTGAGCTTTTTCATTTCCATCCGTTGTTGTCCAGAGGTTTACCGCGGAATCTGCTGACATGAGGATTTCCTTTAACTATGAAGCGGTAAAGATAATCTGTCGCTTCAGCCTTATTGTCGATACCGATGCGTTTGGTCGCCTCTATCTCCCTGGGCGTCCTACCTTCCCTCAAAGTCAATATGCCGTTGTTCAGTTCCATGCCATTGTGAAGCTCCCGTCTGATGCCGAGGGATTTGGTCAATTTACCCGGACCATCAGTCAATCCTTTCTCGCGCCCCCGCCTGTCGATCATCGTCTCGATGCCATGATTCGGTTCTATCCCCCGGATCAGGACACCTTCTGGGTGTTCGCGCTCCTTCGTCAGGATATTCATGCAGTGGTGCCCGTGCATGGTGTAGACATAGATATGGCCGAAATCATTGAACATCATTTCATTCTTTTTTGTCATCTTGCCCCCGAATGTATGGGCCGCGCGATCGTTGAGCCCGAGGTAGGCTTCGGTTTCAGTGATGAAACCACTTGTCTCCACCCCATCTATATGAGTGATCACTTCTACACCAAGAAGCTGCTTTGCTGCATTTAATGTATCTTCTCCAAGAAAGCTGATATCAATTACAGCCATTAAACTTCGCCCCTTTTATAGGTTTTGGATGCTGTAGAGATTGTAATAATCCCCCTGCTTTTTCATCAGTTCTGCATGGGAACCTGATTCCCTTATCTGGCCATCCGCCATCACGAATATACGGTCAGCGTGCGTAATCGTTGAAAGTCTGTGTGCAACGATGATCGTCGTTCGATTTTGTGACAGTTCCAGCAATGTATCCTGGATGATACTTTCGCTTTCGAGGTCCAGGGCACTGGTGGCTTCATCAAGGATCAGAATAGGCGGATTTTTAAGGAATACCCGGGCAATGGCAATGCGTTGCTTCTGTCCCCCGGATAATTTGACGCCCCGTTCCCCGACTTCGGTATCATAGCCTTCCGGCAACTCCATGATGAACTCATGGGCGTTCGCCTTTGCTGTTGCTTCCAGCATCTCTTCCTCAGTTGCATCAGGTTTAGCAAGCATTATATTTTCCCGTATGCTGTCGGAGAACAGGATGTTGTCCTGCATGACGAGCCCCACGTTGTTACGTAGGGATTCAATCGTGTAGTCCCTGATGTCGGTGTTGTCGATCGTCACTTTACCGGCGGTCACATCATAGAACCTCGGGATCAGTGTGACCAGGGTGGATTTACCTCCCCCGCTCATACCGACAAACGCCACGGTTTCACCGCTTCCGACATGGAAATTGATATGCTTCAACGTATCCGTATCTTCTCCGTTGTAGTCGAAACCGACATCCCTGAATTCGATGTTGCCATCAGTATGTTCAAGCTGTTTGGCACCTGGACGATCCTTAACATCATATTTTTCATCAAAGAGCTGGAAGACACGGTCCATCGATGCGATGCTCTGCGTCAATGTAGTAGATGACGAAACGAGCCTTCTGAGCGGACCGTACAGACGGTCCAAGTATGCAATGAATGCAGCCAGCGTCCCGACGGTAAGGTTACCCTGTATGACTTGGTAGGCGCCGTACCCCACTACAAGAAGCGGTCCGATATCCGTGACTGTATTGACAACAGAGAAGCTTCTCGCCGTCCACTTTGCATGGTTTGTGGCCTTGCTCAGAAAGTTGTTGTTGTGCTTATTGAAATGTCCGGCTTCATTCTTTTCAACCGCAAAACTCTTTATTACATTGATTCCCTGTATGCGCTCGTGAAGAAACCCCTGCACTTCAGCTAGCGCCTGGGAACGTTCGCGTGTAAGATTCCTCAGTTTACCGAAGAAATACCACACCCCGAATATATAGAGCGGGAAGATGATTATCGACACCAACGTCAATTCACCATTCATCGAAAACATGATTCCAAGGGCAATCAAAATCGTCACCAGATCGAGCCAGATGTTCATCAACCCTGTCATTATGAAGCTTTTAGTCTGCTCCACATCATTGATGACCCGGGAGATGATTTCCCCAACCTTACTGTTGGAATAGAATTTGGCACTCAACATCTGGAGGTGCCTATACATTTTCTTTCTGATGTCATAGAGGACCTTATTGCTTGTCCACTGGGCAAGGTATTGCCTGAAATATTCTACAGGCGGCCTGACGATGATGAAGATGAATGAAAAGAGCAGAAGGACTTGAATCAGCATATCGATTCTTTCGTCTGTGCCTAAGCCCTCCGGCATGATGATATCATCGATGGTATATTTGATGAGCAGCGGCAACAGAAGCGGAATCCCGAATTTGAGGACGCCGATGAGTATCGTCAATATGATCAGCCATTTATACGGTTTGACAAATTGCATGTAGCGTCTTATCACAGAAAAACTTCCTTTTCCTACATAAAAAACAACCAACTTTTTAAGTTGATTGATTTTTAGTATGATTTAAAATCATTATTGAACCTGCCCTGCCATACTTTTATGAAATCTGGTGCAAACGGGCCTTTCTTCTTTTCGATCCAGTGTTGGAGCACATCGACGTTGTGCCTTAATATCCTATCGATATCTTCCGGATAATTCATCCTGTTCTTGTGCAGACGGTATTCGTCCTCATCAAGCAGATGGTACTTGCCGTCCGGGTACACTTTAATATCCAGATCATAATCGATATATTTCAGTGCCTCTCCATCATAAAGGTAGGGGGATGAAATATTGCAGTAATAGTAGACCCCATCTTCCCTGAACATGCAGATTACATTGAACCAGTATTCTGCATGAAAGTAGACGATCGCAGGTTCCCGAGTCACCCAGGTGCGGCCGTCACTCTCTGTGACGAGCGTCCGGTTATTGCCGCCGATCACTACATGATCGCTTCCCTTTAGGATGGTCGTTTCAGACCATACCCGGTGGATGTTACCGTCATGCTTATAGCTCTGAATCTTTACCTTGCTGCCTTCCTCCGGTATGGATTCCAGAGTCATATTCCACACCACCTTTAAAATTATACTATTGTATTATAACATACGTAGAGTCAGGTATATAGTCATCCGCCCATGGCCTCAAACAAGTGGTATAGCTTCTGCATCGCCCTGCTCATCGGCAGGGTACCGACATCTTCAAGTTTTATGAATTCCGGGTGGATATCGCGTGTATACAGTATATACCCTTCCATGAACCACTTTTTATGGGTGAAGACATGCGAGACGCTTCCTATATGCTCTCCCTTGTGATGAACCTCTATGCCCAAACTCTCCTCGATCGTTTCAAGTGACGTGTCCACATCAAAACGCGGCAATTCATACATACCCTGCAGCAATGTGCCTTCTTGCTTCTGTAGCAGGATCTCATTTTTACCATTCAGGATGAAATATACGTTATAATAGTACTCACTCTTCTTCTTCGCCTTTTTCTTGACCGGCAGTTCTGAAACCCTATTCTCCTGATAGGCTTCGCAATGCTGCCTGACAGGACATATGATGCATTTCGGTGCTCTCGGCGTACATATGGTGGCACCGAGTTCCATCAAGGCCTGGTTGAAGTCACCAGCTTCAAGAGGAATCAATGTCTCAACCCTCTCCTTGACCGTCTTTTGAACGGAAGGTTTGGTCATTTCACGATCATCTGCATCCAGCCGTGACATTACGCGGAGGACATTGCCGTCCACTGCTGCTATGAGATGATTGAACGCAATGCTTTGGACTGCGCCTCCTATATAAGGCCCTACGCCCTTCAGCTTGAAGAACACTTCGGGATCATCTGGTACGACCGATCCGTAATGTTCTTTCACTTCCTTGACTGCCGCCTGGAAGTTTCTGATTCGATTGTAGTAGCCGAGACCCTCCCAGTCCTTTAGGAGCGCCTCTTCATCAGCTGCAGCCAAGCTGTCTATATCAGGATATTTTGTTATAAATTTCTCAAAGTAGGGTATAGCAGTAATGACTTGCGTCTGTTGCAGCATAACCTCACTTAGCCATATTTTATATGGATCCCGTGTCTTCCTCCATGGAAGCGACCTTTGATTCAAATGATACCAGGCAAGCAGGTTATGGCTGAATTCTGAAGTTTTTAGCATAGATACTTTCCTCCAACTTAATTACATTATTCGAATGGGGAGATTTCATATGGATACTTTGACGCATACATTGATGGGCGGTACTATCGTCGGGCTCGCCGCAATCGATCCGACAATAGAACCTCTCTCGGTCGGGTTCGCCTCTGTAATAGTAGGTGCTTCCCTGATACCGGATATAGATACTGTGATGAAGATGAAGAATAATGCGGTATACATCACCCACCATCGTGGTATTACCCACTCCCTCCCCTTCACTTTTTTCATATGGCCTGTCCTCCTGACGGCCTTAAGCGTATTGCTGTTCGATCTGCCTGCGCTCAACATGTACCTCTGGATACAGTTCGCCGTGTTCCTTCATGTTTTCGTTGATATATTCAACTCCTACGGCACACAGGCTCTACGACCCATCACCCATACTTGGATTCAACTGAGCGTCATCAATACAATCGATATCCCGATTATCATCATGCATGTGCTCTTTTTCATATTATGGTATTTTGGAATGTCACCTGTGACGCTGTTCATTGTTCTTTACCTAGTTATGTTCATCTATTATGTCACTCGCTTCTTCATACAATCATACTTGAAAAAGCAGGTGGAGCATCTGTTGCCGAACGAATACATCAAACGCGTATTCTGCATGCCGACCATCCGATTCTTTGAATGGCGTATAGTTACTGTAGCACAATCCTCCTATTACGTCGGGCGGAGTTTCCGTGGTCAGATACTCTTCTACGACCGCTTCACCAAAAGTCCACCCATCGAAGAGGAACGGTTCAACAGCATCAAACGGGATAAGAATTTCAAAGCTTTCACCTTCTTCTCATCAATCTACACTTACGAAGTGACAGACATTTCGGAAGACGTCGTCGAGATACGCTATATTGATTTGAGATACTTGAAGGAGGGGCATTACCCGTTCGTCTGCATCATGCATGTCAATCGTCATACGAACGAGGTTGAACATAGCTACACAGGCTGGGTATTTTCAGAGAGTAAGCTCCAGAAGAAACTCGCAGAAAACTGAGGATTCAACCAATAAAGCGACCGGTCATTGACCTGGTCGCTTTATTTTGAAGTGATACATGTTGATTTTAATTTTACTGTAGTATTCGAACATCCACAGATACAGGAATATCAATTGCACAATGAACAAGATGTCATGCGGCAACCTATTGATTTTCCAGGGGATCTGCACTGCGTTCGTCTGCAATCCGTTGATGACATAGTAGAACGGATTCAAACTCAACAGGCTTGAAATCCATGGTTCAAGCTGTTCAGGCCTGTAAAGTATAGGAACTGATATCACAAGGACAATGAAGACGAATACATCGACTGTGCGGCGTTTTTTGATTTTAGCTGATAGATAGAGCATTGTAAAAGGCAGGGTCAACAGCACGCCCAAAATCAGATAATACAGAAGTGTGAAAATGTTGATGAGCCAGTCCTCTATGACAAGTGCGGTAAATGCGCTATAAAGGACTATAAACATCAGAAAGACGAAAGTCTGGAATATGATCGATGGCACTATTCTCATATACATCGGAATGTAGCTCATCTTGACGACCGAGTCCTTGTAATAGAAGGCATTCTCGTTGAGGACCACCATACCGAACAGCCATACCGCACTCATTATACCGACAAGTGTATAAAGATATTCTACAACTGCATTTTTATCCATGATCGCCATGGCAATCAGTAGAAATCCGAGCCCGCCGGCATATATGAACAACGGGGTAAGTGTGTGGGTCGAAAAAATGGAGGTCTGTCTGTATATCTGGCGGATGAGATATTTAGTTTTGTGGTTCATGGCAGCCCTCCTAGCGGTTGATGTATAACCATGTTTCATTCGATGCATCCAAGATCATATAACCCTCCGGCAAGCGGAATATCGCATCTTCTTCCGTAATACCGAATTCCTTATACATCTTTTCGATATTTTCGGCTGGGAAAGATACTGAGAATACTACGTCATCCTTTATATGATAAGTGATGGGGACACCGAGGCGCGCATACCTATCTGTCTGCTCGGTAATCGTATCTACTTCATCATTAAGTAGCGACACGCCTCCATTCAGGAACTTTTTATAAAAAAGATAACTCCCCCCGAATGTGTCGGCTGTATATGGAAGGAGTTCTACCAAGGTTGTTTCAGGATAGAGGCTTGCCGGGTTGAAGTACAAAATGGATGAGGCGTCCACTTCGACATCCAATCCATCCTCCACGATTCTATAATCGCCTTCCCTATCGCTCGATATTTCCAGAAGATACATGTATGGGATGGACTCTCCTTCAAGTTTCAAATCCGGATCGGTATTGATCCCATAGGCGAACCGCTCTGACTCTTCAGCCTCTGGCAATGCCGCGGGCTCTTCAGTCGCAGACCGGCCGTCTGTAAATGAAATGTCCATGAAAATGATTATGCTGGACATGAACATGACGAACAGCAAGACCACTGAGATGATGATTTTCTGCACGTTGAACTGGTCGATCAGACCGCTCTGGTTCCGACTCATCCTCTTGAAGCCGTGTTCATAACGCCCATAATCCTCAATGTTGCGTTTCCACTCTATATCAAACTGGGCTTCTTCATCCATATTCTTTATCTGACTCTTCTTCTTCTCATAAGCACTGTATTCGAGAACGCCTTCCCGGACACTGCCGTCATACCTGATCTGGCCATAGCTGAGCCATAGGAAATAGTTCGCAAGCGTCTGGATCGGTTCAATATCACTCTCAAGCAGCAGTACACCTTTTTCGGCCGCCTCAAGGGCATTGATGGTCTCTTTGAATACTTCTTTATCTTGCTTGTGGAGATGGTGGTACATATTGCAGTAGATTACAATATCAGTGTTGGCCTGTTTTGAGATTTCAAGAAGCACAAGCGCCAGTTCACGCCTTGTGAGATTGTTCATCGCAGTATATTGATGCTTTCTGAAAAGTGGCAGTTCCAACAGGCGTTCCTGTGCCTTCTGGACGCCTTCTACATCCATGAACTCCTCAAGCAGTTCCCGCGTGAAGATTTCCAAAGGATGTGGATTATCCACGTGATCCAGTACATCGAGGCTCAACATTGAGCTTGCGTTCTTGACCTTGCCCTTTTTCAGGTCAAGTGTACCATTCACCACTTCCTTCAGATAATGGAGTGTCCTGTAGTCGGACAGTATGCCCAAAACTTCTCCTTTATACAGATGGAAGGTGACATCCTTCAAGATGAGACCTTCAGATCTGCCAAGCATGCGGTCTATGAACTTAGATGCTTCTTTGGCATATGTAAGCTCAAGGGCCCTGAGCAGAATGATGTTTTCCATCAGATCATCCTTTCTTCGGCAATTGCAGCATGCTTACCGGAATACCCGTCTCTTTTTCATCGCCTCCGATAAAGAATCCCCATGCGAAGATCCCCTTGATGTACTCCACTTTAAAGTAATGGTCCTCATTACTGATGATTTTGTATATCTTCCCATTTTCTATCAAGGATAGATCAACGAAATAGCTCTCTGCTATCAGGACTTGCCGCTCGTTGACGCGGTATTCATTTTCAATCCCCATCATTTCCGCTTTCCTCATCGCTTCACGTTTCTCTGCGATATAGGTCTCCAGTTCACGTCTCGTCATTGTGTTCAAAGGTTTCATCATCCAGCCCTCCCAACTTTTCCTGAATTGAATCATATGTGTAGCCTTTTCTCATCATTGCCTGTATAAGCTTCTGTTTCAGGGCGTATCCTGTCTCTTTCTTTTGATAACGCCTCAAGTATTTTTCAAAATCCCGATTAAAATGCACATCTTCATCGTAGTCATCATCAAAATCGATCATGGACAGATGCTCGCCGGTATAGCCCTTCTGATACAGTTTTTCGGTGAGTTTCATCTTAAATTGCTGATACGACCCCTTATGCCGCTTCAACTGTTTATCCTTCAGCCTATTCATCCGCTCCGGATCGACCTGCTCACTGAACTTTTCGACATTCTCACGTATGATGTCCGGATGGACTTTATGTTTCTTCAATTCCCGTTCCAGAGCATGCGGCCCTTTATCAGTGGTGGCAAGCATTGTATTCTTCAGGGCTTCTGCATAATGGGCATCGTTTAAGTAACCTTCTAATTCGAGCCGTTTTATGGTCTCATCGATCATTACAGGTGCATAATCTTCGGCCAGATACCCTCTCATTTCATGGATTGTCCTCAGCTTATAGCTGATATATCCAAGTGCCCTGACATAGGCTGCATCGAACTGGATGGCGGACAACACTTCGTTATACTCTTCCTCGTCAAGCACCCGCTCAGGTATGAGCCGGTACTTCACTACCGATTCTTCATGTGCCTTAAAGGAAGAACCATCATCCATCTGTATGTCATACATACCCTTCTTGCCGCGGGCCACTTTTTTTATCTGCATCTAATCCCTCCTAACCGAGAAGATCGGTTGCAAAAAATTCCCGTAGTGCCTTTGAACGGTCGCGCCTTCTGCGTCTATGTTCAGCACGTTCTTCCCCTGTTTCATCCAGCCACTTCAACCGCTCGTTATCTGCGATGAGGTCTGGAACATTGATGGACGAACCCGTCTCGTCCAAGGCGACGAAAGTGAGGAAGCTGAATGCTGCAAGCTTCCTCTCCGTACCATTCTCAAGCGTGTCCTTCGATACTTTGACAAGTATCTCCATGGAAGATTTCCCGGTATGGGTAACCATTGCCTCCAGCATCACGACATCCCCCAGGTTGATGGGTTCCAGAAAATCGACCGAATCTATTGAAGCGGTCACCACTTTCGATCTCGAGTGCCGTCTTGCTGCAATCGCCGCCACATCATCTATGTATTCCATAAGCCTTCCTCCGTAGAGCGTCTGATGATTGTTCGTGTCCGGCGGCATTACATTCGAAGTCATTACTGTATAGGATTCCGACATTTTTCTTTCCATTATGATTCCCTCCATCCCAAATACTACTACAATAGCATATCCCCTACATTAAAAAAGAAGGGATACAATCATCCCTTCCCGTTCTTATAATGCTGAACCTAAAGATCTCTTTCCAAAGCTTCTTCCGGTGTATCAATCACAAGTCCATCTTTAGCGGTAAGTGCTTTTGACAGGAAGTGATAAAGGGTCGCAGCAAATCCGAATATGGCGAACATAAAAGCCATAGTTATTAGGAACATCATTCCAAAGCTCATGTGAATCCTCCTCTAATACTTATCCTATTATTTATATTCTACCATATTTTTTCTTCTTTGCATCTACAATTTTAGAAGGCCCAGTTCCCTTTTTCAAATACTTTTTCTTCCTTGCCGTCCTCAGTGATACCGTAGATGTTGAGTTCGTCAGAACCTATCATGAAGTCGACGTGGCTGATCGAATCGTTCAGCCCAGCAGCCTCAAGCTCCTCCCGGGACATGTTCTTGCCGCCTTCGATGCAGAAGGCATAAGCGCTTCCCAGGGCGATATGGCATGACGCATTTTCATCGAAGAGAGTATTATAGAACAGACGTCCCGTGTTTGATATCGGCGAGTCGTCCGGTACCAGCGCCACTTCTCCGAGGTACCTCGAACCTTCGTCGGTATCAAGCAGATTTTTCAGGACTTCATATCCTTTACCTGCTTCGAAATCAACGACTTTACCATCTTTGAAGGTCAGCTTGAAGTCGTCTATCAGATTTCCGCCATAACTGAGCGGCAGTGTATTGGATACATATCCATCCACACGCGTTTTCTCAGGTACGCTGAACACTTCCTCGGTCGGCATATTGGCCATGAAGGTTTCGCCGTCTTCATTTTCACTCGAGGCGCCAGCCCACAAGTGCCCTTTCGGTAGGCCGATCGTCAAGTCGGTGCCGGGTGCTTCGTACCGGAGTGCATTATATTTTTTATCGTTGAGGTAGTCGACTTTCTCGTGCAGGAGTGCGTCATGCTGCTGCCATGCTGCGACAGGGTCGTCCTGATCTGCGCGTACAGTGTAGAGGATCAGGTCAAGCAACGCTTCTACCGCGTCATCGTCACTTTCATCCGGGAATACAAGCCTTGCCCAGTCACGTGATGGATACCCAGCGACGCACCAACTGTGGTAATCGGATTGGATGCGGTTTGAAAAGTCCTTAAATGCTTTACCTGAAGCAATCTGCATCGCTTTCAACTTCTCTGGATCTATATCTTTCAAAAGTTCCGGCGAAGAAGATGTGATGCTCAGGAAGCCTGCTTTTTCATCAGAGTAATGCATACGCTCATCAATCATCCACTGGTGGATGGTTGCAAGTTCTTCCTTCGCCTGGTGTTTGGCATGGAGTTTGGTAAGCGCATCGTCCGTCAGACTTACTTTGACTTCTTTCGCCCCTTTTTCATATGCTTTCTCGGTAACCAGGCGAATCAACGGCAAAGCGTCTTGTGCAGACCTTATGAACACTCGCCCATCTTCTTGGACATTCAGGCCTACATCGACAAGCAGATCGGCATACTTTTCAAGCTTTGAAATTTTTTCGGTCATTGAAGTTTCTCCTTTATTTCCTGAGTTTTGATAATTCTTCGATTATGGCTGTCTGTTCGATGGCTGTAATCTGATTTCTTGATGTCACCATTTCGTGAATCTCATTGAGCTGTTCGACATTATCATCACTGAAATCTTCTGCATTGAACACCCCTTTGTTCACCACATTCAGTGAACTTTCTATATCCTTCAACATTTTTTCCTTATCCATTGGTCATTCCCCCATCTCATAGATTCAATTCATTACAATAATAACAAAGTTGAATTAATAATAAAATTTTTATTCAACTAAGGGATGAATAAAGTTTGAAGGTTGTTTAAAATGGATATAAGCAACTATAAATCAACCAAAAGGAGAATTTACATGAAGAATAAGATGTTGCCAGCAATACTGATCGGTGCTGCCGTAGGTGCAGGACTCAGCCTTATCGACAAGAACACGAGGAACTCGGTAATGAGTAGCACAAAAGATCTCAAATATTATGCCCAAAACCCAGAAGAGGCAAAGCAGAAGATGAACTCCGGCTCCGGCCAATCTTCTAAAATCGATTCACTTAAGGACGAAGTGATGTTCTGGAAGGAGACTGTCGAAGAGATTCGTCGCAACAACCCTGAACTCGAGGAGTCCTTGAAGGATGCCAAAGATACATTCATGAAAAAACGTGATCAGAAGAAGTTGAATTAAAAACGTTGGGCTGACGCCAGTCGGCCCTTTTATTTTAAAAGATAAGGAGTTGAGCATGTGTCTAAACAATCCAATTCTGATTATCTGAATCAAGCGAAACAAGAAGAGAAAGAACAGATAGTAGATAAAAACAAGCATTCCGAAGGTGAGACTTTTGTCGAAGAAGTCGAATTCAAATCAAAATTAAGCAAGAAGCCGGATGAACGCCTATACGTCTCTAAAATCAATAAGCCGGCCAAATACAAGGAAGACGGGAATTTCTTCCAAAACCTGCTGTTTCAATTTTCAAAAGACAATACATCCGGTATGGGGGCGCAGCTCGCCTACTACTTCCTGTTGGCGATCTTCCCTTTACTGATCTTCCTGTTGACCCTGGTTCCATTATTCCAGATAGATCAGGAAATGATCACGCAGTTCATCCGGGATTACGCACCGGCAGACATCTCAAGCATGTTGGAGGGCATCATTTCCGATGTCATGGAAAACTCCAATGGTGGTTTGCTCTCAGTCGGTCTGATTGTGACGTTATGGTCAGCCTCTAACGGCATGACTGCCCTGATGAATGCCTTCAACGTCGCGTATGATGTGGAAGATAACAGAAACTTCTTTATCGCCAAATCATTGTCGATCGTCTTTACAATCATTCTTGCGATTTCCGTCCTTCTTACATTCGTATTGATTGTATTCGGCGAGCAGATCGGTAATCTGATGTTCGGCATCATAGGACTGGATGATCAGTTCCAGACCATATGGAGCCTTGTCAGAAGCTTGCTGCCTGTTCTCTTGGTATTCATCGTGTTCGTCGTCATCTACACGACAGCGCCGAATATCAAGCTGCAGATTAAAGCGGTCATTCCAGGCGCAATCTTTACAACCATCGCATTCCTAGTGGCGTCATGGGGATTCAGTTTCTACATCTCCAACTTCGGTAACTATTCTGCCACTTACGGCAGTATCGCTGGTGTAATCGTGCTGATATTATGGCTATACATCACGGGGGTCATCATCATCCTTGGGGCCCAGATCAATGCCATACTGCATAAACGTTCAATGAAAAAGAAACGACAAAAGGAGAATGCGAACAATGAGTCTACTGTATGATCTACTCGACTTCAACAAAGAATTTATAGACAATAAAGAATATAAAGAGTATCTCACAGACAAAACCCCGCAGAAGAAGCTTGTACTCATATCATGTATGGATACGCGCCTGACGGAGCTGTCGACGAAAGCATTGGGATTGAAGAATGGTGACATCAAGCATATCCAGAATGCCGGTGCCGTCATCTCCCATTCCTATGGCAGTACCATGCGGAGCATACTTGTGGCAGTCTATATGCTCGGCGCGGAAGAAGTGATGGTCATGGGCCATCATGATTGCGGATTCGGCTCATTGGAACCGGAACCTATGATTGCAAATATGAAGGCACGTGGCATTCCAGACAATACATTCGACATACTCGAGCACTCGGGTATAGATATCAAAAACTGGCTCAAAGGTTTCGACAGCGTAGAAGAAAGCATCACTGAAAGCATTGAAAAGATCAAGAGCCACCCCCTTATGCCTGCTGACGTGCCGGTCCATGGCACAGTAATCAGCCCGGATAACGGCAAGGTAGACCTTGTGCACGATGGCTATCAATGAAAAAAGGACCGTATTGGATAATGAACTGTAACCCATAATTTAGACAGTTTAAAAAAAGCGTTATGCTGCGAGTAGATGACCTCGGTATTGTACCGGGG
>CANLWV010000017.1 GCA_947494965.1 uncultured Salinicoccus sp.
AACAAGATCATTGAGTGGGCACAGAAAAACCCGAATAATGGACGTTTTTTATTAACTGTCCATTATTCGGGTTATAGCTCAATTAGTATACTCTCTTTAAAATAGCCATTTTATAAACGGGCTACTTAAAAACATATCATAATAAGTCGGATGCTCACGTATAATGTTTAACTTCTACGTCTTGTAAAGTATAGAATTGAAGCACCAGCTATTAGCAGGATTGCAGCTATAATTGCAATATTACCGCTAGAAGCAATACCTGTATCCGGGAGACCTTCCTGGTCTCCAGTGCTATCTTTGTCTGGAGTATCTGCTTTATTTCCATTACTTCCTTGATCTCCAGCATCTTCTTCTGCTTCGGTACTGCCTTCATCTTGAGTGCCAACTTTGTCTGGGGCATCCTCTTTATCCCCATTACTTTCCTGATCTCCAGCACTTTCTTCACCATTGTCTGAGCCAGAGCCTTCGCCTTTGCCGTCATCTGCTGACTCGATTGGATCTAACGTATTGGTAATGAATGTTGTATTTGGAGACTCTTCATTTGACTTAGAATCAGCTGTATACCCTTTAGGTACTTCAACTTCTTTCGCTGTATATGCGTATGCTTCATTGTTCTGATCGTACTTCTCTAGGTTCTCCCACTTATGAGTCCAGTTATTGTCTTCTGACAATGTTACTGGCTCACCTGTGGCTTCACCATTTTGGAATAATTGTACATCGATTGAATCTGGACGTTTATCATGCTTATTATCTTGATCATCCCAATTTTTGACTACCTTATGGTCCGTTTCATATGTCCTAGAGTTTGTAATGATGATATTACCTTTCTCTTCATCATTAACTGTCACTTCATATGAACCGTGCTTCTCTTCAATCATTTCTTCTACTGTGTAATGAATTGGTTCTCCATCAGCATTCTTGTCTAAGCCCGTCCATGTATATGTCCAGTCAGTTTCAACTGAGACTTCCACAGGACTTTCAACTGCCTCACGTTCACCATCCACCACTTTAATCAGTTGTAGTTTGATTGTATCCGGACGATCATTTTCTTGATTGTCAGCATCTTGCCAGTTCTTTGTAGCCGTGACACTCGTTTCTTCTGGTGTATATGAGTTCGTAAGCTCATGCACTTCAGTTTCTTCGTTAAATTCATTACTAGTCAACGAATAGTTGTCAACACTATTTTCAGTCAATGTGTAAACAATTTCCTGACCGTTTTCGTACTTTGGCAAGTCAGTAAATACATGCTGCCAGTCAGTTTCTTTAGTGATATGAGCTTCTTTTACTTTTTCGCCATTGGCCAGTAAATTGACCTCGACTTTATCAGGACGCACTCTATCCTGATCATCTTTATCATCCCAAACTTTTTGGACAGGCATCTCAATCAGTTCAGGAGCGTAGCTGTTTTTGATGATTAGGTTTCCATGATCCTCATCGTCTACAGACACTTCATACTCTTCTGGAACATTCAACTCTGTCACTGAATACTTGATGGCCTCACCATCTGAATTCATATCCAAATCAGTCCAAGTGTATGTCCAATCATCTTCTGCAGTCAGAACGACTGGCTCTTGATGGTTTTCACCATTTGCTGTGAGCTGCACTTCGATTGAATCTGGTCGATTACCGTCCTGGTTATTTGAATCCTCCCAAGATTTAGTAACCGTAACACCCGTTTTGTCTGGGGTGTGGGAGTTTGTCACTACAAATTCGTAACCAATCTCTGAAACTTTACGAATCTCTCCAGTGTAGTCTGGCACTGCGTTTTCAGTGACTGTATAATTAATCTCCTCACCATCTTTGTATACAGGCAAGTCGGTAAATGTATAAGCCCATTCTTCCGCCCACTCACTAGCTGGGCCAAGCACGGATGTCTTAACCACTTCGCCATCTGCCAAAAGATTGATCTCTACATTATCTGGTCGAACACCATCTTGATTATCTGCGTCATCCCACTCTTTAGTGACCGATACTTCAGTCACTTCAGGTGTGTAAGCATTTGTGATCATCAAGTTACCATGGTCTTCGTTGTTTACACTCACTTCATACTCTTCTGGTGTATCTAGTTCTTCAACTGTGTAGTTGATGTTCTGGCCCTTAGATTTCAAATCGAGGCCGGACCATGTATGCGTCCAGTTGTTCTCTTTTGTGACTGCCACAGGATCGCCGTACGCTTCGCCATTCGCTGAAAGCTGGACCATGACAGAGTCTGGTCGGTTGCCATCCTGGTTATTGCCATCTTGCCATACTTTGGTGACGGTCGCCGATGTTTCTTTCGGCGTGTATGTGTTGGTTATGACACTGTTGAAGCCTTTATCTGTTTCTGTGGTTTTGATTTCAGTCGAATACTGTTCAACCGTGTTCTCAGTCACACTGTATTGGATTTCTGTTCCATTGGCGTACTTCGGCAAGTCACTGAACGTATGTGTCCAGTCATTTTCTTTGCTCAATACTGCGGACGTTTCAATTTCACTGTCGTTTAACAGATTGATTGTCACTTCGTCCGGTCTGACACCGTCCTGGTTGTCCGCGTCATACCACTCTTTAGTGACCGATACTTCAGTCACTTCAGGTGTGTAAGCATTTGTGATCATCAAGTTACCATGGTCATCGTTGTTTACACTCACTTCATACTCTTCTGGTGTACCTAGTTCTTCAACTGTGTAGTTGATGTTCTGGCCCTTAGATTTCAAATCGAGGCCGGACCATGTATGCGTCCAGTTGTTCTCTTTTGTGACTGCCACAGGCTCACCGTACGCTTCGCCATTTGCTGAAAGCTGGACCATGACAGAGTCTGGTCGGTTGCCATCCTGGTTATTGCCATCTTGCCATACTTTGGTGACGGTCGCAGATGTTTCTTTCGGTGTGTATGTGTTGGTTATGACACTGTTGAACCCTTTATCTGTTTCTGTGGTTTTGATTTCAGTCGAATACTGTTCAGCCGTGTTCTCAGTCACACTGTATTGAATCTTTTCGCCATCAGCGAATTTTGGCAAATCGCTGAACGTATGTGTCCAGTCATTTTCTTTGCTCAATACTGCGGACGTTTCAATTTCACTGTCGTTTAACAAGTTGACCGTGACTGTGTCTGGGCGAACACCATCCTGGTTATCCGCATCGTCCCACTCTTTGGTGACCGATACTTCAGTGGTCTCAGGTTTATGTGTATTTGTAACAACGATATTGTTGTCATCATCCTTACTCACTGTTGATTTATAACCTTTCGGCACGCTAACTTCTTTAACACTATAGTCAATTACTTTTCCACTGGACTGGTAGGCGTCTAGATTTGTCCAAGTGTTTGCCCATTCGTTATTTGCTGATAAAGTTACAGCTTGTTCCACTGGTTCTCCATTCGCAAGAAGCTGAACCGCAATAGTGTCTGGGCGCAACCCATCCTGATCTTTCGCATCGTCCCATTTTTTAGTTACAGAAACATCTGTCTTCTTTTTCGTATTTTTAAACTTAGCATCATATGTTACTTTTTCTTTACCATATGGCTGAGTGATCTCAATGACTTTTTCCGTTTCATCGATGATATAGCCCGTCGGTGCTTGTGTTTCAACAAGATAATATGTTCTAAGTGGCAAGTTCCCAATTTGGACTTTACCATTCTCGTCCGTTTGAATTTCATCAGCGAAGAGTACCCTCTCCCCGTTCAACTCATAGTACAACTCAAACATAGCTGGATTGTTTGCGATTGGTTCTCCTGTTTCAGTATCCAGTTTTACGATTTCCAGTGCACCACGTTTTGGATTGAATTCTCCTGAAGCCCAACTGAATTGCTCTGCAGTCAATTCTTCAGTGGACACCGTTCTTCTTTCAATATTATTACCATTTAAGTCTACTTTATTATTTACAGTGTCTCCGTCTTCAGCGGTCACTGCCGTGGTATAGTTAAGCACTAGTGTTTGGTTTAAAGTTTCACTCAGCTCAATATTAAGCCTTGTTTTACCGTCCTCAGTCTTTGTGGTGGAAAAAACATAATCTTCGCCTTCACTTAATACATTCCCGTCTACTGTCGAAACCTTTAAACTACCCTGTATATATTCCAGGCCGGCGCTTATGATATCTGTAATTTCTGCATCTTCTATAATTGATAAACTGTCATTGACTTGAACTTGCCAATCAATGTTTTCACCGATATAGATATTCGAGCCTTCATGTCCAATTGACGATTTATCCAAGAAATCATTATATTTTTTGTAACTTACAGTACCGCTGTAAGGGTAATCCTCACCATCTACTGAAACCGTCGCTTTGTTGGTGTAGTTTTCCTTAGATACATTTGGCACTGTCGTTAAAAATTCTATAACATATCTCTCTGATACTTCCTCATTAAAAGTCAGCGTAAATGTTTTACCTGTTACGTCAAGGCTATAGGTGCTCGGATCTAAAACCTCATTCGTAATGGTGGTTTTACCGTCTGAAGAAACATTATATGTGGATACTTTAATACTATCTGCATCAATAGTCCCTTCATACTGCAGAGTATCTGTAACCACTACATTTTCGCCTAGATTTTGTTGCTGATAGTTGGTGTACAGTTGCCATGCAACTTTACGATCCGTACCATTCTTCCAACCATTTACGACGTTATTTTCATTGTCTATATGAACAAGTTGACCTTCCTTTTTACCGCTGTTCCAGGAATCAGTTCTTACAGTAGTGTTAGCATTTCTATTTATATCAATGTTATGGCCACTTGTTGTTTCACCTGAGAAATTCGCCTTATTTAAATATAACTTCGCTTGCCCTTCTCCATTCAGATGTGGATCCAACGTATTGCCTTCCACTTCAAATTGAGGGTCGTAAGAAGTTTTATAGGAAACATCTAAAGATCCGCCGTCCAAAGTAGAGTAATTGCCGATCATTTTAATGATGAATCCTTTTTGATATCCAGTGTCGCCCTCTTCAGTTCTCGGCTCTAAAGTATAATCTTCGCCAAGTGTCAACTCCCCATCTGCAGAATGACTAACCTTCACTGTTTCAGGAATTAGAATCATCCCTTTATTCGGGAAATCATCTTCTATTACAAGTGACTTTATACCTTCTCTGATCGGGTTGACTTTTAAATTCCAACTCATTGTTTTTAAATTGTAATCAATGCCTGTGAATTTTTTATTGAAGCTGTTTGCAGGAGGGTTCACGGGAACGGTATTACTGTGCTCTTCATCACCAATTCCGTCACCTGCAATCCCAATGGTATTTGAGAATTTGTTTTTACTGAAATCCGTGATTTCAGTATTATATTGAATAATTATATGCTGAGTACCGATATCCCCAAAATTAAAAGTGACTTCGCCACCCTCACTATCTTTAACTCCCTGAGCTATTGTCATGGCTACATCTACATTTTCGCCTTCACTATTTTTGATGACGATATCGTCTTTTGTAAGTGTCAACCCAGCTGGCAGCGTATCTGTAACAACTACATCCTTCAGTTCGTGCTGTGCTTTGTTTAAATCAACAGTCCAGCTCAATTTTTTATTTTCGTAATCAATCCCACTGGAAGATGCTTTTTTCTTCAAGAGCGGCTGCCTATTATATTCGACTACAGCCTCATCCCGTCCGATTTCTTCATCGCCATCACTCAATGTTGCGATATTTTCGAAGCTGTTATTAGACTGATAGGCACCGCCATTGACTTTACTGTAATCTATATCTGTACTGAATCTGATTTCAAAGTGCTCGTTAGCAGCTACAGCACCGAGATCAATTGGGAAGCTTTTCGGATCCACTGATATTTCTCCAGCACTTGAACCATCAACAAACTTTTTGACTGTAAACTTCCCTTCGTCTACAGACAGTCCTTCTGGTAAAACATCATCTATAACTGCGTTTTCTATAGCAGAACCGTTTTCGTTGACGACTACAGTCCAATCAATTTGACCGGTATTTTTGTTATATGAGCCTGCTTTTTCGATTGGGTTACTTGCCGTGAGTCCTGTAACAGTAGCCTCTGCAGGCAAATTTGACTCCCCATCATAGAACGTGGCGTCGTTTGTAAAGGCTGTTTGAGTCCTATCAGTGATAGGTGTCGTATATTGTACACGGTAACCTTGGTAAGCTCCGAGGTTATCAAAAGCAATCTCAAAACCTGTTTCACTGATGTTAGGCGTAATAGTATCAACGGCGACGCCTAATACTTTATCTCCACTTAAATTTGTAGACAATTCATTTATAACAAAGTTTTCTGGTGTACCAAGCCCTTCCGGCAAGATATCTGACAGTGTCGCCGTAGTCACTGCCTCGCCGCTGTTATTTATGACATCAATTGTCCAAGTAATTTCTTTTGCATTATGGTTTCGGTCAGGGTGGCCTTCTTTTGTAATACCACTTGCTAAATTATTCGGCTTGGCAAGCACCTTTAATTCTGTACCTTTTGTGTCATTAAACTTAATGATTTGTTCGATATTTTCTTCAAACTTTTGCAGGTCAAACTTTAAGTTCAATCCCAACTCACCGTTGGAAACATCCCCTTCTTCAATGTTGTCATTGAAGATTATTTGCAGTTGTCCATTTTGAATCTGATATGTTCCAACATTTACACCATTCGTAACAAGCTCAATTTGGGGCGTAGAGACCTGTTCAAAAACATCTGGTATTTGAATCGTTGCAGTATCTCCACTTTGTGCATTCATCCCTTCAGTATTCCAATCATAGATAAGCTCCACTTCAGTGCCATCACTAAGATCAATGTTAGAGCCATCTACAATTTCAACACCGTTATGGGTTAAACTCCTAAACTCAAAAATGTTTGGAGTCAATTCGGCCAAAGGCGCAACTTCCTTCTTTCTCGCTTCTTTTTTATTCGCTGACCCCTCTTTTTTCGCTTCCTTTTTTGGTTCTTCTGTTGATTCTTCTGTTGCCTCTTCTGTTGCCTCTTCTGTTGATTCTTCTGTTGCCTCTTCTGTTGATTCTTCTGTTGCCTCTTCTGTTGATTCTACCGCAAGTGGAACGATAATTGCATCCTCATTATTTATTGGATCAATAATCGCTTCTCGTGCACCTTCTGCAATATGATTTGAATCAAATGCCACTTGAACAGTAAACGTCATGTTTTCATTTCTTGACACTGCAACCGCTTCTAAAAATTCAATTTCCAATACTCCATTGCTGTTGACGGTGTAACTCGCAACGTTATTAGTATCAGACGCTACAAAATCATTGACAGTCTCAACAACATTAAGAGAAGCGGGCAAGTTATATGTAACCTTGTCTTCTACTCCATAATTATGGTTTTCGGATAGATGAGCTTCTAATTCTAATATGAATGTTTCTTCTGCTTTAATTGGATTTTTACTACTAATGGATGTTCCTTCCAAATTTAATGCTTTTTTAGTACCCACTGAAAGTCCACGCTTTTCTTCAACGACCTCTTCTTTTTGGGCTTCTGAACTTTTCTTACTAGTGTTGTCCTTTTCTGCTCCTTCTTGTTCCGCTTCAGATGAATCGACTGCACCAGGAGCAGGTTCTTTGGACTTCTCAGTAGATTCTTCTGTTTCTGTTACGTCTGTTTTCCCCTCATCATTTGGATCTACAGATTCAATCTCCACACTTTCCTCATCATTAGTTACCTCAGCAGCTACCATAGATAAAGGTGATGTAAGGATTGAACTTAAAATTAATAGCAATGCAACATAAATAAAAATAAGTTTCTTCACATTTTCCCACTCCTTAAATATTTTCGTTTGTCAAAATAAGCTAGACAGTTCTTTCTCACCCATGTAACCCAAAAAGACTTCCAATGGTGTACGGTAGTTCAATGATTTTCTTGGGATATGGTTTCTTCTGGCGGCAACCGATGAGATAAAAGCTTGGTCGACCGTGTTGAAATCCATATCTTTAGGCAGGTCATCCCTTCTGATCAAGCCGTTGGAATGTTCGTTTAATCCCCGCTGTGATGGTGTGCCCGGATCGGCAAAGTAGATGGATAGATCATTTCGATTGCTCATCGACTGCCAGTTGGAGAACGCCTTGCCACAATCGAAGGTGATGGATTTGAATAGGTTTCTAGGCATCTTTTGACACCATGTATTAATGGCAGACTCAATATCCAGTGCGGTTCTGCCTTTGGGTTTTAATGTGATGATGGCTTTTGACAGACGCTCAACCAGCGTGATGACCGCACTCTTGTGACGGACACCGACAATGGTGTCGCCTTCGAGGTGGCCGAACGCTTCATTGAAAGTGGGATAGTCATCCACTCTTTCAGAGATATTACGCCTGAAGGCTTGTCTGCCCCGGCGTTCCTGATGGCCATTCGGTTTTCGCTTGCCCTGCATTGGCAGCTTGGCCGCATCAAAGGTTTCCCGTTTGAACATGCGATACAGCGTGCGACCCGAGCAGTCAATTGGCATCTCCTGCCGGCCGACGATCACATCCGGTGTCCAACCCTGAGCGACCTTTTCTTCGATGTACTTCCGTTGACTGGTCGGCAAGACACTTTGTTTTCTACCACATCGCTTCTTATTTTCTTTATAGCGCTGATAGTAGTCGATGGCGGTGTGCCCGGCCTTGAAATGCGTGATGACATTGTGGATAGTCTGCCGGGCACGTCCGAGCCGTTTCGCAATCTGAGCCACGGTAGTTCCGTGTCGGAAATAGGCTTCTATGAATACTAATTCATCCGTGGTAATATGGGTGTAGGTCATGCATGATCACTCCTATGATTTCTTTTGTCGGAAAACCATTTTGAGTGTATCATGTGTGACCGTTTTATGTGTCTAGCTTAATTTTACAATCGGCGTATATTTATTTTTGTATAATTACCAGAAAAAAATAAAAAATATCGTTTATACTTACATATTACCACAATATACAAAAAAAGTAATTTAAATTAGGAATAAATTTGGAGCCGGCTTGACCATCCGTTGGGTAGCCAATAAATTTTCGAAGAAGCAGCTCGTCTGAGCTCAAGTTTTAGCGTCTTATTTTAGTGGTACAACTAAGCAATGAAGAAAATGGAGGAGAGTGTATGGCTCTAAAAGCAGTGATATTGAATGCCACCCTAAAATACGGTAAGGAACAATCGAATACCGAAGCTTTGGCACGTGGGGTTACGGATATTTATGAAAGGGAGGGCGTCGAGTCTGAAATCGTGCGCCTGAACGACTACAACATAAAATACGGCATCACGGACGATGCCGGTGAAGGCGATGAATGGCCGCAAGTTTTTGAAAAGATTAAAGCAGCTGATATCGTGCTGATCGGCACGCCTCTGTGGCTCGGTGAGAAGAGCAGCATCGCGACGCTTGCGATTGAGCGCCTGTACGGCAGTAGCTCGTTCACCGGTGACAATGGCCAATCGATATTCTACAACAAAATCGGCGGTGTCATCGTCACGGGCAACGAAGATGGTGCCAAGCATGCGGCCGCTTCTGTGCTCTATGGACTCGGCCATATCGGTTTCACCATTCCACCAAACGTTGACGCCTATTGGGTTGGCGAAGCAGGTCCCGGCCCGTCCTATATTGAAGCGGGCCAAGATAACGACTTCACTAAAAAACACGTTGAAATGCTTGCCTACAACACCATCCACCTGGCACGCATGTTCAAAGAAAACCCGATTCCGGCACAAGGCAACACACTCGAGTGATAATCCTTGGAAACTTGACGAGGGATTGGCTATGATTGAGATACTACCACTTAGGAGGATGACACAATGGAATTGACAGTTTATCTTGCAGGACAGATCCACGATGATTGGCGCGAGGATGTAAAGCGCCTGGCGAAAGAGAAGGAGCTGCCACTCAATTTCGTCGGTCCCCAGACGGTACACGACCGTTCGGATGATATCGGCGAAGCGATTTTGGGTGAGCAGCCGAGCGGCTACTATAAGGACGATGCCGCTTCTGCCATCAACAACCTTAGAACCGAGGTGCTGATGCAGAAGTCAGATGTGGTCATCGCCTTGTTCGGCGAGAAGTACAAGCAGTGGAATACGGCAATGGATGCGAGTGCTGCCGTCACGCTTGGCAAACCACTTATCATCGTGCGCCCGGAAGAATTGATCCATCCACTTAAAGAGCTTTCCAACAAAGCCAATGTCACAGTGGAAACTGTCGAACAGGCGTTGGATGTGCTCGCCTACATCTACGAATAATGCAGGTATTCAGAGTAAGCCCGGATCATGATATCAGTGCCCGGTATTTGGATAACCGGCGGCTGTCGAAACAGGTGCTCGAACTGTACCAGATACTGCGCGTCACCCTCAGCCTGATCGGGGTGCTCGATACCAATACGCGGTACCGGCACCACCCCATCGTCAAGCACATCTATAATGATGGACGTCCGTACATTACGGACACTTATCGTCTGCTCGATGCATGCGACAAAGAGCACCAGCGCCGTGGTGGCAAGCGCAGCCCGGCGTTCCGTGAAGATTTGGACGGCTTAAAGCGCCTTATCGAACACCATGCAGGAGACGGGTTGTGGCATGATGGTCCCTTGCCCCCCTACTATGTATATGGGGATGTCCGCATCGAAGGGGACGCAGCGTACTTGGCCTACATCGAGCTGTTGAATGCCAAATGGCTGGCGGATACGATTGCGCCGCGGTGCGGGGTCAATCGAAAGAATATACAAGACATGAAGTCCGAATCCTAAAAAGGATGCGGGCTTTTTTATGCAATCATTTATGTGCTACATAAAAAAGCAGATTGGACATATGCTCAATCTGCTTTATATATTGCTTTGACGAGTCGAGATGTTGCCTGCCCATCTGCAAATCTGTTCCAAGTGGCGTCAAACGCTGTAACTTCCGCCTCATCGAATCGATTTTGCTGGATGGTTTCCATCAATGCGTCGGTCGTCTCGACGACCGGGCCCGGCATCGTTTTCTTGTAGTCAAACCAGATGCCGCGCGTCCTTTCATACTGCTCGAAATCATAGGCGAAGAAAATCATCGGTCGTTTGAGCATCGAAAACTCAAACGGAATCGATGAGTAATCCGTGATGAGGATGTCGGTGATACTGAGCAGTGACGCAATGTTATGTTTGCCGGATACATGGGTGACAAAGTTCGTGTCCTGCACATCTTTGAGCTCAACGGTACGGTGCAATTGAATCAGCAGATGATACTCCGAACCCAGTGCCGCTTCCATTTCTTTAACATCAAGTGGCAACTTGTCGAGTGTAAATCCATCGTCCCGGAACGTCGGTGCATAGAGGAGTACCTTTTTACCATGGATCTGCGACAATGCATCCTTCATCGTGTCCTGTGCCTCAGCCAGACACTTTTCAGACCGGTAGAAATCTGTCCGCGGCACGCCTGTCTTCAACATATTGGCATCGCTGAGATTAAAAGCACGCTTGAAAATATCCGCCATTTCGTCTGAACTTACGACGACTTTATGGAACCGGCCATAGACTTGCTTGAAGCGCCGGACGGCCGATTGTGGTCTTTCCATTATTGTCTTATCGTACAGGCCGAACCTCTTGACTGCCCCGTTGGCATGCCACAGCTGGACGCAGATGGCTTCTTGCTGGAAATCGCATGCCGCAAGTATCAGATGGTAGTTGTCGACGAAGACCACTTCTGATGTCGCAAGATGGTATAGGCCACGTATCCAGTTGACGACCTGGGCGGGTGAAAATCCGATGATGTTCTGCTCTGGTACATCATCAAACTGATGCCGGCAGCCGGGTTCCTTCAAAATGAGGATGCGTGAACCCGTCTGCGCTGCTACTTCACTGGCCACTGCCTGGATATTGTCGCCAAATGACGCCAACATGACCGTCTTATGCTGAAGGGGTGCAAGTCGGCATAGGTGGAAGATGATGCGGGCGACTGTCAGATAGACGGCGAGTATCGCTTCCTTAATCATCCCGGTGCGACAAGTCGTGTTTGATCTTCGTCGTCGACACCCCTTCGGTCCGCGGCAGATAGATGACCTCGCAATAGTCTTTCAGGAAGTCGAATTCGCCTTCCCAGTCATGGCCCATGACGAAGATATCAACGTCATGCGTTTTGACATCTTCAACCTTCTGGTCCCAGTTATGTTCTGGAATGACTTCATCGACATAACGCACCGCTTCAAGAATCTGCTTACGCTGTTCAAATGGGTAGTAGGCCTGCTTATGCTTGAGCATATTGAACTCATCTGTAGAGATTGCCACGATGAGATAATCGCCTAGTTCTTTTGCCCGCCTTAAAATATTGATGTGTCCCGTATGGAGCAAATCGAATGTACCGTAAGTGATGACTTTCTTCATAGTATCCCCCCAATATACCATGTAGTGGTATAATATTATTTATATATCATATGAATATTAAGATAAGCATACGCCAAAAAGTGTATCATGTTAAATTATATCATATCGATTAATTATTATAGTGTGGTGGATGATTATGAAACTATTGAGAGTGATACTGACGAGGTTCTATAAAGTGATGTTCTGGCTGCTCGGCAAATCGTTCCATAAAGATTACAGGCTCATCATGTTCGAGAGCTTCCTCGGCAAGCAGTACAGCGACAACCCAAGGGCAATCTACGAATACATGACTGCCCACTATCCCGATTACCGGCTGCTCTGGAGCGTCGATAGGCACCATAAGAAGGTGTTCAAGACACTCGGCATCCCATATGTGACGCGCTTCACGCCGAGCTGGATGATCTATATGAACAAAGCGGCGCTGTGGGTGACCAACAGCCGCCTGCCGCAGTGGATCCCGAAACCTGCGGATACGATCTACTTGCAGACGTGGCACGGCACGCCCCTGAAGAAACTCGGTACAGATATCGACAGTGTTCTTATGCCGGGGACTGATACAGAAAAATATAAGCAGAACTTCATCGCGGAATCGCGCAAATGGGATCATCTCATTTCACCGAACCCCTACTCGACCGAGATATTCAAGCGCGCATTCCACTTCTACGGCGTAATGCTTGAGACGGGCTATCCGCGAAATGACTACCTGTTCCATAATGATGATGCTGTGTTCCAGGACTATATCCGCACGAAACTCAATCTGCCCGAGGGCAAAAAGGTCATCCTCTACGCCCCCACGTGGCGCGATGATGATTATCATGCACGGGGAAAATATAAATTCGAGCTGCAGTTCGACGCGGGAAGAATGCAGGCGGCGCTTGGTGATGATTATGTCATCCTGCTGAGGCTGCATTACCTGATTGCTGAAAATCTGGACCTGTCACCCTATGAAGGTTTCCTCTATGACTGTTCCGGCTATGAGGATGTGCGCGACCTTTATCTGGTGTCTGATATGCTCATCACCGACTACTCCTCGGTGTTCTTCGACTACGCCAACCTCAAGCGTCCGATGATCTTCTATACGTATGACCTCGAACATTACCGGGAAGATATCCGCGGCTTCTATTTTGATTTTGAGAAACTGGCCCCGGGCCCATTAGTCAAAACGACCGAAGCGTTGACCGATGCGGTTCGTAAGACCGAAACCACAGATTTCAATGCGGAATACGACACCGCCCGCTTCCGTGCGCGTTTCTGCGCTCTTGAAGATGGAGAGGCTGCTAAGCGCGTCAGTGACAGGATAATTTGTCAATTGGAGCGTTAAATTGTATAATTCAACAACGATGAAAGAATGGTTGTGAAAAAAAGAATGAAATCCATATTAATCGTCTTGAAAGAGCAATTCAGGCATTTCTATCTTGTAAGACGCCTGTCGATGTATGACATAAAAAGCAAAAACCAAAACAACTATCTCGGCATGGTTTGGGAAGTGCTGACGCCATTGGTCAGCATCCTGATCTACTGGTTCGTCTTCTCCACATTGCGGAAACGGGAGCCGATCGAGATGGGTGGCGGGGAAGTGCCCTTCTTCTTCTGGCTCTTCGTCGGGTTCATCGTCTGGACGTTCTTCTTCCAGAGTACGATAGAAGCTTCAAAATCAATCTACACCCGCCTCAGGCTTCTATCAAAGATGAATTTCCCACTGAGCGTGATTCCGAACATTACAATCTTTTCGAAATTCTATACGCACCTGATGATGCTGGTGATTGTCTTTGCGGTCTTCCAGATCGCCGGCTACTACATCAACATCTACTATTTCCAGCTCGTCTACTTTGTATTGGCTACATATATATTGATCTTCGCGTTCTCTCTGATCACCTCGACACTTTCGACTCTGATCCGGGATGTGCACCTTCTGCTCAACTCCTTCCTCAGGATGGGGCTCTACCTGTCGGGGGTGCTGTGGCCGTTGTCGCTGCTCTCTGAATTTCCGCTGCTGATGAAGCTCATGCAGCTGAACCCGCTGGTCTACCTGATCGAGGGGTACCGCTCGGTATTCTTCGGCACTGAATGGTATCTCATCACCCACTGGCAGCTGACGCTGTACTTCTGGGGCGTGATCTTCATCATGATGGCCATCGGTGCGACACTGCACGTCAAATTCAGACGCAATTTCATCGACTACCTATAAGAGGGATATATATGACAAAAACAATCGTAACGAAAAATTTGGAAAAGCACTATAAGATGTACGATAACCAGAAGGAACGGATCCTTGATCTGGTTTCACCCCGCTCGCACGGCGAAGTGTTCCACGCCCTCCGAGGCGTGGATTTCGAGGCGGAACAAGGGGATGTCGTGGGCTTCATCGGCATCAATGGTTCAGGCAAATCGACCTTGTCGAACATCATCGCCGGCATCGTGCCCCCTTCCCGCGGCGAAGTCGAAGTCAACGGTCAGACCTCACTCATTGCGGTTGCGGCCGGGCTCAACAATGAATTGAGCGGTCGCGACAACATCGAGTTGAAGTGTCTGATGCTCGGCTTCTCCAAAAGCGAGATCCGCGAACTGGAGCCCGACATCATCGCCTTTTCGGAGCTCGAGCACTTCATCGACCAGCCTGTCAAATCGTATTCAAGCGGCATGAAATCACGCCTCGGCTTTGCCATCAGCGTCAACGTCAACCCGGATATCCTCATCATAGACGAAGCCCTGTCGGTCGGCGACCGGGCGTTCGCCGAGAAAAGCCTCCAGAAGATGATGGAATTCAAGGAACAGGGCAAGACGATGATCTTCGTCAGCCACTCCATCAACCAGATAAAAAACTTCTGCGACAAGATACTGTGGCTGGAATTCGGACGCGTGAAGGCATTCGGCGAAGTCGATGACGTCATCCCCCTCTATGAATCCTTCCTGAACAAGTGGCAAGGGATGACCAAAGAGGAACGCGACACATACCGGACGCGCATGATGACCCAGGATACCAAAAGCGACACCTACAGGAAACTCGGCGACCTCATGATACTGGATGACGATGAACAGCTCGAAGTCTCGAACGACTATACCGTCACGCCGGTCAGTCTCCTTGTCCATCTGAAAGATTTCAGCACGCATATATATCAGGCCCCGAATACGGAGGAAGGCAAGACGGGCACCGAACGCTATAAGCACCACGTCTACCATGTAAAACGCCAGGCGACCTACCATTTCGAAAACTATTATCTGCTCAGCACAGAACAAAGTGGGGTTAAGGGGGTCATAGGATGGGTAAAGGCATCAGAAGTAAACGCCCATGTCCACATATTCGTGGATAACGATGAAAAGACGTTCACGCTGAATGGCAACGGCCCTGCCACAAGTAAGCCGTGGGGCGGCAAACAGCAGCGGATACATGAGGTCCTCGATGAATTTGAAGGGCATCTGTTCACCGTCTCTGAAACCGTCCTGGTGGGCCAGAATGTCTGGTATAAAGGGCTGATTGAAGGGGAGAATAAACCGGTCTGGCTCCACTACACCCAAGTGGGAGACGCCTAAACCCTCCCCAGAATAGGAGGAATGTCATGTCTTCACACTATAGTACTGTTCCCATAATGGGTATCCATTTCATCGATACGACACTCGATGGATTCCTCAGGCAGACCATCTATCCGGCTTTGAAGCATGAAGATAAATGTTTCATCGTCACTGCCAATCCGGAGTTCCTTATGACCACCCGGGACAACCCGAAATTCAAAGCGATTGTGCAATCAGCCGACTATGTGCTGCCGGACGGCATCGGCATCGTCAATGCCGCCAATATGCTCGGCACCCCGCTTCAGGAACGGGTCAGCGGCTTCGACGTCTCCCAAGCGATGCTTGAGCATGCCGCCCAAAATGGCTACCGCGTGTTCTTCATTGGAGCAAGTGAAGATTCGAATGAAAAGGCGGTCCACAATGCAATGGAGAAATACCCCGGCCTGATCGTTGCCGGCAGACAGGATGGCTATTGCGATGTCTTCAGTGAAGACAAGGTCGCTGAAGTGGTCAGAAGCGAACCGGATATCGTCCTTGTGGCGCTCGGAATGGTGCGTCAGGAGCGATGGATAAACGATAATATCGATCGGTTCGACAAAGGCATATTCATCGGCGTCGGTGGCACATTCGATGTCATGTCCGGCAACATTAGACGCGCGCCGGATACATGGATCAGGCTCCAGCTTGAATGGCTGTATCGCCTGATTCAGGAACCAAAACGCATCATCCGCGTATTGAAGACCGCACAGTTCATGGTGATGCATGTGCCGCTCGTCCATCGGATCAAACGCACCTTTTCCAAAAAAAGTAGAACCTAAAAAAGGGACCTATCTTGATCTGGTACCACTAAAGTTTACAGATGAATAAAATAATTTTTGCTGAGATTCTAATCGATTAGAATCTCAGTTT
>CANLWV010000018.1 GCA_947494965.1 uncultured Salinicoccus sp.
AAACTGAGATTCTAATCGATTAGAATCTCAGCAAAAATTATTTTATTCATCTGTAAACTTTAGTGGTACCAGATCACGATGTGCCCCGTTTTTTTTAGTCCATTATTTTTACTGGTTTTGCTTTTTTGATCTTAGGCAGTATTTTGGAAGTCGGTACCGTGGATTGCGGTGCTGTTGCATTCGCCTTATCATATTCTTTGATGTAGTCGATCACTTCTTTAACGATTGGAGTTGGCGTCGAGGCGCCTGCAGTGATTGCCACACTGTCTATATTTTCGAGCCACTCATTCTTCAATTCATCGAGTGAACTGATGCGGTAGGCATTAGTGTGGGCGATTTCCTTGGAAACCTGGGCCAACCTGTTCGAGTTGTTACTTTTCGGGTCACCGACGACTATAAGCAGATCTGCCTCCTGTGCCTGCTCGGCAACCGCTTCCTGACGGACCTGGGTCGCCATGCATATCTCCTTATGCACCTCGATGTGCGGGAACTGAAGCTTGAGCTGATCCATCAGATGACTGACGTCCCACGTACTCATCGTCGTCTGATTGGTCACGATGAGCTTCTTGTCCTTGAGGGATTCCGGCAGCGTTTTGACATCTTCTATTGTTTCCACGAGATGTACGTTATCGGGTGCGACGCCGATAGCGCCCTCTGGTTCAGGGTGATTTTTCTTACCGATGTAGACAACGTCATAACCATCAGCTGTGCGTTCCCGGATGAGTTGGTGGGTGACTTCGACGTCCGGGCATGTTGCATCAATGCACGTCAGCCCCTTTTCCTTGGCCCGTGCCTTGACCTGGGGCGAGACACCGTGTGCTGTAAATATTACAGTACCTTCATCTATGCCCTCCAGAATTTCCAGACGGTTGGCACCGTCCAATGTGACGATACCCTCTTCTTCAAACGCATCTGTCACGTGTTTATTGTGCACTATCATTCCCAGTATATATATCGGGCGAGGCAGAGTCTTGTCCATGGAAGCATTCTTGGCGATCACCATTGCATCCACAACACCATAACAGTAGCCACGCGGGCTTATTTTAATAATATCCATGAAGTTTATTCCTCCCTTACAGGCATTATAACTGAAACCAACTGAATTTGAAATCAACACACGGTATGAATGGTGTAGATTAAGGGAAATGTTTCAGTTATAATAAATGTTGAGTTTATTTAAGAAATCAGGTGAAGCAATGAGTAATGCATTCAAAAGATTCAATTTCAGCGATAAGATGCTGAATGCAATCGATCGTATAAATTTCACGCACCCCACACTGGTGCAGGAACGCGTCATCCCGAAAGTGCTGAAAAAGGACAACGTGGTTGTCCAGTCCGAAACGGGAAGCGGGAAATCCCATGCCTTCCTGTTACCGATCATACATGAAATCAACCCAGAGAGTCCCCGCACACAAGCTGTAATCCTGGCACCGACCAGAGAGCTTGCCAAACAGCTCCACCAAATGACACTCGGCATATTGGAGAGCTATCCGGAAATTACCGCCAAGGCGTTTATAGGCGGGACAGACATAGAACGGGACACACAAAAAGCCTCCCATGCGCCCCATATCGTAATCGGTACGCCGACAAGAGTCAAGGATCTGCGGGATAACGGAGGATTGAACCTGCGTCATGTGACGCGCCTCGTCATAGATGAGGCGGATTTGATGATCGACCTCGGTTTCCTGGAACAGATAGACAGCATATCTTCCTCAGTCGATGAAAAATCCCAGTTCCTCGTATTCTCTGCAACAATACCTGAGGCACTAAGGAATTTCCTCAGAAAATATATCGGGGACACCGAAGTGATCGTCATAGACCAGCCGAGGAACAAGGCTTCCATCCACTACAGCCTTGTGCCGGTCAAAGGGGACGATAAAGCCAAGAAAGTGTTGGAGCTCACCGAAAACATCACGCCATACATCGGTCTCATCTTTGCGAATTCCAAAGAGCGTGCCGATGATCTGTTTGATTACCTAAACAGCAACGGGGTGAATGTCGGTTTGTTCCACGGTGGCCTGAAGCCCCGTGAACGGACGAAGGAAATCAGGAAAATACGGAGTCTTGAATATGAATGGATTGTGGCGAGTGATTTGGCTGCCAGGGGCCTTGATATAGATGGTGCCTCCCACGTCATCAACTACGATATTCCAAAAGATATAGAATTCTTCACGCACCGCATTGGACGTGTGGGACGTGGCAACTATACAGGTACTGGAATCACCATCTACACGCCGGAGGATGAGCATCTCATCAATCTACTGGAGTCCAAAGGCTATGCATTTGTGCATGAAGACATCAAAAATGGTGAACTGACCGAAATCAAATCCAGAACAGAGCGTGCCAAACGTAAAAGGCGCGAGTCCCATCTCGAAAATCAGCTCGTAAATAAAGTCAAGAAACGTAAGAAAGTCAAACCAGGCTATAAAAAGAAGATGAAGTCCGAACTCGATGCGCTGAAAAGGGAAGAGCGCATGAAACATGCCAAACGCAATAAGAAAAAAAGATAGGTTGGAAAGGTGATACAATGCTTATAGGATCACATGTCTCGATGAGTGGGAAAAAGATGCTGGAAGCAGCCAGCATCTCAGCTGCAAGTTTTGGAGCGAGTACTTTTATGATCTATACCGGTGCTCCCCAGAACACGAGAAGAAAGAAGATAGAAGACTTGAATATAGAAGCCGGCAAACGCCACATGGCGGATAACGGCATTTCGAATATCGTCGTCCACGCGCCCTACATCATCAATATCGCAAATTCCGAACGGGAAGGGGTCTTTGAACATGGTGTAGAGTTCCTTCAGGAAGAAATCGTCAGAACAGAACATCTAGGTAGCAGACAGATCGTCCTACATCCCGGCAGCCATGTCGAAACAGGGGCTGAGCGCGGCATCCAGTCGATCATCGATGGATTGAACCAAGTGCTTGAGAATGACCATGATGTACAGATAGCTCTTGAAACGATGGCCGGAAAGGGAACGGAAGTCGGCCGTACATTTGAAGAGTTGGCTCAGATCATCGAAGGTGTGGAACATGATGAACGGTTGAGCGTCTGTTTCGACACATGCCACGTCCACGATGCCGGTTATGATATCGTCAATGATTTCGAAGGCGTGATGGAGGAATTCGACCGCATCATCGGCAAGGACAGGATTAAAGTCCTCCACATCAACGACTCTAAGAACGAACGCGGTGCGCATAAGGACCGCCATGAGAATATCGGTTTCGGACATATCGGTTTTGACGCCCTGCACCACATCGTGCATCATCCTGATTTCAAGGATATCCCTAAAATACTTGAAACCCCATTCGTCGGGCCGGATAAAAAGAATAGGGTAGCACCTTACAAACATGAAATTGAAATGCTTAAAGAGGGTACATTCAATCCATCCCTTAAAGAAGAAATAAATCCTATGATCGCAGATACAGAAGCACAATAGAGAGGAAGGCTCAGGCCTTCCTCTCTATTTTATTTCGTAATCATTCCTATTTACAAACTGTAATGATTCTTCTATAATATTATGATGATCATAAATCGAAGGAGCAACCACCATGGAGCATCCCATTTTCGAACTGAAAAATATTTCATATGTCTATAAAGACAAGATGGAAACGACCCAAGCTTTAAAAGACATTAATCTGAAAGTACACAAAGGAGACTTTGTAGCACTCGTGGGACCAAATGGGTCGGGCAAGACGACCCTCATCAAATTGATCCTTGGAGTCTTGAAGCTTCAGACTGGGGAAATATACATCAACGGCAAAAGCCTGCGCCACTTTCAGGCATGGCAGGAAGTCGGCTATGTATCACAGAAATCCAACAGTTTCGCAAAAGGATTCCCAGCGACTGTCAGTGAAGTCATACTGAGTGGCCTGACAAAGTCCAAAGGACTGTTCAGCCGTTTCAAAAAAGAAGACTACGACAAGCTGGATGAAGTGCTTGCGCTTTTGAACATAGTGGAGCTGAAGGATAAGAACATTTCCCAATTGTCGGGCGGCCAGACCCAGCGTGTCTTCATCGCGCGTGCACTGATCAACAGGCCGAGCATACTCGTGCTTGATGAACCGACCGTCGGAATAGATGCCAAGCATGTAAAGGAGTTCTATGACGTGTTGCTCCGCCTTAAGGAACAATCCGTGACGATTCTCCTGGTCACCCATGACATCGGTGTAGTGGTGGACCATGCCAACGAAGTGGCGTGCCTCAATGAACACCTTCACTTCCATGGCAGCAACCATGAGTTCAAAAATCTTGGGGAAGCAGAACTTTCGAAGATTTACGGCTTTCCGCTGCAGTTGGTCTCCCACGATCATGAGAGGAGCTGCTGTGAATGATTCAGGCATTCTTTGAATATGACTTTATAAGATACTCAGTCATCAGCGGCCTGATCGCCGGATTGATTGCACCACTCATTGGTACATTCATCGTCATCAGGCGCCTTTCCCTGATTGCAGATGCACTCAGCCATGTGACGCTTGGTGGCATTACATTCGGGGTCTATCTGTCCTCCCTTATCGGCACGGCCATAAATCCCCTGGTTACCGGTATATTGTTTTCGATACTCGGTGCTCTAGGGATTGAACGCCTCCGTACAGTCTACAAGCATTATCAGGAGCTCGCCATTCCAATCATCATGAGCTTTGGTGTGGCATTGAGCGTATTGTTTCTGTCACTGGCGGATGGCTTCAATCAGGATCTCTTCGGCTATCTGTTCGGGAGCATCAGTGCCGTCAACTTGTTTGACCTCACATTGATCGCTTCAATCGGGGTCATTGTATTGGTCTTCATATTCTTCCTATACAAAGAGATGTTTCTAGTGTCCTTCGATGAAGAATATGCAGATGTGATGAACATCAGCAAATGGATCCATTTCCTGTTCATCGTGGTCGTTGCACTCGTCATCAGCGCTTCGATGAGGATTGTCGGCATACTGCTTGTCAGTGCTTTGATGACCCTGCCCGTCGCTTCTGCCATGCGTGTCACCTCAAGCTTTAAGCAGCTTATGGCAATGAGCGTCATATTTGGTGAAATTGCCGTCATCATCGGACTTTTTATAAGTTTTCATCTGGATATTTCACCAGGCGGCACAATCGTACTTGTATCATTAGCTATCCTCATGGGTGCCATTATACTGGATCACATAGGAGTGAAAAAAGATGGGGAACAATCTGAATCAATATAAAGATAAATTAAGAAAGAATAAGCTTAAAGTAACTGAGAAAAGGATGCGCATGATTGAAACGCTTCTTGAAGGGGACCGTTACATGAGTGCAAAAGACATCCAGGAGATTCTTAAACCAGAGTACCCTGGCATGAGCTACGACACCATTTACCGAAACTTGTATACCCTAAAAGATATTGAAGTCCTTGAGCAGACGACATTATCCGGGGAAATGCATTATAAGATAGCCTGCACGACACATCACCATCACCATTTCATCTGTGATGACTGTGGTGAGACGAAAGTCATCCGCTACTGTCCAGTGGAAACATGGCAGAGCGAGTTGGAGGATGTCGAAATAAAAAACCATAAAATAGAGCTTTATGGTTTGTGTGGCGCATGTAAGGAAGCCAGAATCTATTAGATTCTGGTTTTTTGTTGACCTAATAGTACATAGTGTGTATATTATATATATACATTATGTACGGGGGAGGTGATGGATCTGGATATAAAAATTTCAAATCAGGGTGATGTACCGATATATGAACAGTTGAAAAACGAAATCATACGTCACATTATAACTGGCACATTGAAACCGGGGGAGCCCCTGTTATCGATGCGGGCTCTGGCAAAGGAACTGAGCATTAGTATCATCACTACCAAACGAGCGTATCAGGATCTTGAAGCTTCAGGGTATGTATATTCCGTCGTTGGGAAGGGCACATTTGTTAAGGAACAGGATAACGAAAGTAGAAGAGAACAGATATTAATCGAAGTTGAAAAGAAATTGAAAGACCTGATTTCAACCGCGAATAAGATCGAGTTGTCTACTGAAGAACTGATGGAGATGATGAAAGTAATGGAGGGAGAGCAATAATGAATGCTTTAACCATCACTGGATTAAACAAGGATATGGGACGATTCAGATTGAAAGATATTACGCTAAACATCAGGAAAGGATATATCACTGGGATGATAGGCGAGAACGGTGCAGGAAAATCCACTTTAATTCAGCATATATTGTCATTGAAGAAACAGGATGAGGGGCAGATTAGCATATTGGGCCAAGACCTCGAGACGGAAAGGGAAGCACTGCTGAACCGCATTGGAGTGGTTATGTCGGAAAACTATCTCCCTCAAAATATCAGCCCGAAAAAACTTAATAAACTTTTGGCAGTCTACTATAAAAATTGGCGGCCCGATAAATTCTTTAGCTTTTTGAAACGATTCAACATAGATGAAGCAAGCAAAATAAAATACTTTTCCACCGGGGAAAAAGCGAAGCTTTCCATTGCTGTTGCGTTGAGCCATGAGGCTGAACTACTGATTTTAGATGAACCAACTTCAAACCTTGACCCGACATTCAGGAGAGAATTGCTAGATATTTTGCAGACACTCATGATGGAAGAAAATACAACTATACTCTTCAGTACCCACATTACCACAGATCTCGAGAAAATTGCCGACTATATCGTAATGATAGATGAAGGGGAAATAGTGTTTGATATGGAGAGAGAAGTACTTTTTGACTCCTATAAAAAAGTGAAGGGAGACCTTCAAATTATCGAAGATGCGGATGAACTATTAATCGGTACAACTACGAATGCACTCGGTTTTGAAGCAATGACAAGAGAACATCAAGCCCTTGAAGAGCTCTATGGAAATAAAGTGTTAATTGAAAATCTGACTATAGAAGAAATTATGTACTTCTTAAAAAATACGAAAAGAGGGGTAGATAATGAATAAGCAACTCTATTTGAATATGTTCTTGTCCAAGTGGATATGGTATTTCGGCATGTCCGTAATCTTTATAAATCTTTTCACCACGATTTTCATATCAGATTATAAAGAAGTACTAATGCCGTTCATCGATTTGTTAAATATTATTGCAGTACTTTACACAACTTCGAGTTATCTGAGCATCCATCATATGATGAAGCAGGATGGCAACCATCACTTCTACTTTTCACTGCCTAACACGAAAAGAAATATCATCACAGGCGACTATCTTTACTATATACTCATGATGGCTTTGACAACCGCTATTTTTGGCAGTTACATGACGCTTACTCAGACCACCTATTATGCATATGGTTTTGTAATGTTAATGGGTATAAGCCTTATAATGATGAGCTTTTATTATCTTGGCTTTGCAAAGTATTGGCTGCGATATCTGTTTACTGGATATTTTATATATGGGGTCCCTATGGTGTTGACATGGTTATTTCATTTTATGCCCCTGGTCAATATCAGTCAGATGGACAAGAATATGCCGGGAATGAATTTTTATCTCTATCACTTACCAGTCTATACTATCGTTTTCGCCATAATGCTACTCATCCTCAGCTATGTAATTAACCTCCAGAACATAAGGAAATATGATATGGCATAATATTTCTTCGAAGAGTTTTTTGCAACGATTGTTAAAGGTATCTTTCCTGTCAGTATACTATGTTCCAATCAGTTGATTTATGTGGCACAAAAAAGTCCCGGCAACCAATTTAAGTTGTCCGGGACACTTTGCTGTGTTATTTATTTGCCGCTTCTTCTTTGGCTTTACGTTCTTTTTCGTAATGTTCTTCAGCCAGTATATCGATTTCCTTCTTGAGCTCATCGACCATCGTTTCTTCCGGCACTTTTCTGACTGTCTTACCGTGCATGAAAAGAAGTCCTTCCCCACGGGCACCTGCTATACCGATATCCGCTTCGCGAGCTTCGCCTGGTCCGTTTACTGCACAACCAAGTACCGCCACTTTAAGCGGTGCCTTGATGGATGAAATATATTCTTCCACTTCATTCGCGATTGAAATCAAGTCGATCTCGATACGGCCACATGTCGGGCATGCAATGAGAGTGGCTGCGTTACTTGCCAGACCGTAGCTTTTCAGAAGTTCTCTTCCGACTTTGATCTCTTCAACAGGATCGGCAGATAGGGATATGCGCATCGTATTGCCGATGCCGCGTGAAATGATGGCACCGAGTCCCGCAGAACTTTTCACAGTACCGGCAAATAGGGTACCACTCTCAGTGATGCCGAGGTGCAGCGGATAATCAAATGCTGCTGCCGCTTTCTCATACGCTTCTATCGCCAAGTTGACGTCTGAGGCCTTCATGGAGACGATGATATCGTGGAAATCAAGGTCTTCCAAGATCTTGATGTGGTGCAGGGCACTCTCCACCATGCCGTCGGCTGTCGGATAACCGTATTTTTGAATGATGTGTTTCTCAAGACTTCCGGCATTGACGCCGATGCGGATCGGGATGCCTTTCGCTTTACACGCCTTCACCACTTCTTCGACTCTCTCCCGGCGTCCGATATTGCCTGGATTGATGCGGATTTTATCTGCGCCGCCTTCTACAGCGAGAAGGGCGAGCTTATAGTCAAAATGGATGTCCACAACGAGTGGAATATTGATCTGTTTTTTTATTTCTGGAATGGCGAGTGCATCTTCCTCTTTAGGACATGCAACACGTACTATCTGGCATCCTGCTTCTTCAAGACGATTGATTTCTGCGACTGTCGCTTCGACATCATGTGTCTTTGTCGTCGTCATGCTTTGGATGATGATCTGATCGGAACCGCCGATCGTCAAATCGCCAACCTTTACAGGTCTTGTATTAGTACGATGTGTTATTTGGGACATAATCAAGCTCCTCATGTATATGATGATACTCTAAATCACTAGCAATTATACTAGAAACCGGCCAGAAATGTAAATGTAATGCCTACTGATTACGTTTTCATGACCGGCAGTTTCCTGAAGTAATGGATATAGAACGGCAACGTCAAAAGATATAGGGACCAGAGCATGCTTCCCGAAAGCAGCTCGACTAGAGCCATCGGCAAGAGGATGAACGCAGTTGCAAAGGAAATGAATTTGTACCAGTTCATAAAGCGCGATTTCCGTTTCAGCAATGCCGAAGATGTATGGAAGAGATAGGCAAGGATCGACATGAAGATGACGCTAAAGAACATGACCACAAATATAAAGAAGACCACATATACTGACACGTAGAAATAAAGGCTTGAAGATTGTTGGGATATGAAAGTCTTGAGCCCCTCATCATCCTTGACGTCGCCGATATAGGAATAGTCGAACCCAGTGTTTTGCACATCACGGATGTATATGCCGTCTTTTACGAAACCGATCAGAACATTGCGATCTTCTACTGAATCGGTGGCGACTTCACTGCTGAAAAGGACATCATTCCCTTTTATTGACACAGTTTCATCCTCACCGACGTATTGGCCATCTACAATGGAGAATTCCGGAATTTCCGATTCGATGTCTGCAAGTCCAGCCGCAGCATTGGCACTTTGAAAAAGCGCAATGATGTTCGGCAATGCGATAAGCAATGAGATGACGAATATATTCAACAGCATGTGTTTGAAGTTTGCCGTTCTAAAAAGCGGGTATTTCTCAAATGTAAGCAGACGCTTGTAAAAAGTGAACAGTTTCATCTTGTAACGCTTCCTTTTGTACTAATGTATTGTAGTGCAGGCGTCACTCAGCCCTTAGGCTGAATAATCCATACCAATGTGCAATACATTTGTCATTTTATCATTGAATTGATATATTTGGTATGTAAACAAATCACTATGGAGGGGAATTTACTATGGCTTTTGAACTACCAGAACTACCTTATGCATATGATGCGTTGGAACCACACATCGATAAAGAAACGATGGAAATCCACCATACAAAGCATCATAACACCTATGTAACTAAACTCAATGACGCTGTCAAAGGCACAGACCTTGAAAGCAAGTCCATTGAAGACATCATTAAAAATCTGGATTCAGTTCCTGAAGACAAGAAAACAGCAGTGAGAAACAATGGTGGCGGACACCTTAACCACTCACTATTCTGGGAGCTCCTCACTCCAGAAACAAAAGAACTCTCTGGTGAACTCAAAGACGCAATCGAATCCAAATTCGATTCTGTAGACAAATTCAAAGAAGAATTTGAAGCAGCAGGTGCTGGACGCTTCGGTTCCGGCTGGGCTTGGCTCGTTGTAAACAATGGTGAGCTCGAAATCGTATCTACACCTAACCAGGACAACCCAGTAACAGACGGCAAGGCACCTATCCTCGGTGTTGACGTTTGGGAACATGCCTACTACCTGAAATACCAAAACAAACGTCCAGAATACTTGAAAGCTTTCTGGAACGTCGTCAATTGGGATAAGGTAAGCGAATTGTACAGCAATGCTAAATAATTCCAAGCAATGGGAATGGGACGGGCAACCGTCCCTTTTTTTAATTTCCAGAACCAAAGATTCCATAATGTGATAGAATGACATTACATATTTTTCAGGTAAAAGAGGATGAGTTTTATTGAAAAGAGCCAAAACCAAGAGTCTTGAAACCATAAATAATCAAGTGATGAAATCCAGGATAAACATAATCATGCTGATCGTCTTCCTTCTTTGCCTGGCACTCATATTCCGCATAGGTTATCTGCAGATCGTCAAAGGGGATATGTACCAGGAAGAGGTGGAGAATGCCCAGTATGTAGAGATCAACCAAAATGTGCCGCGCGGTGAAATATACGACCGGAATGGCAACTTGCTTGTCGGCAATGCTTCCAAGAAAGCCATCTATTTCACCCGTCACCGGAATATGTCCTCCGGTGAAATAATGGATGTCGCCCTGAAGTTATCGGATTACATCGAGATGGATACTGAAAACATCTCCCTTAGGGATAAACAGGATTATCTGATCAACCGTTATCCGGAAGAAGTAGAAAAGATAATGAAAAAAGAACAGACCTTACTCGATAATGGCAATATTTCACAAAAACAGTTCAATGAAGAGTTATATAGGCAAATCGATGACCAACAGCTATCAGACATTCTGTCAGAAGAAGATCTCAACACGATCGCCGTCTTCGTCGAGATGGTCAACGCCCGGGAACTCAATCCTGTAGTCGTTAAGAGTGAGGACGTGACCGAGTCCGAGTTCGCGGCCGTGAATGAGTCGCTTGATTCATTGGAAGGCATTTCCACCGGGATGGACTGGGAACGTGAATATCCGTATGACTCCACCCTTAAGACCGTTCTCGGAGAAGTATCCTCATCAGAAGAAGGGTTGCCAAAAGAACTGCTCGATTACTATATGGCAAGGGGATATTCGCGTAATGACAGAGTAGGTAAAACCTACCTTGAATACCAATATGAAAATGTTCTGCGCGGTGAAAAGGCACAGGTTAAATATTCCACCGACAAATCAGGTAAAATACTTAAGCAGGAAACGGTCAAGAAGGGGGAGCCGGGCGATGACCTGTATCTCACCATCGATATCGAACTTCAACTTGAACTTGAAGAGATTGCCGAACATCACCTCACATCCCTCAGAAAGATGGCTGAGGAAGTGGCGGCACGCAATAATAGGACCGGGGAACTCGATTACACGATCATCCCGGAATATTTGAACACAGTTGTTCTTGTCGTGCAGGACCCGAATAATGGGGATGTGCTGGCCATGGTCGGAAAACAGCTCGATGAAAATGGTGAAATCGTCGATTACCATTATGGTGCGCTTACCTCAACCTATCCGGTAGGTTCCTCCATAAAAGGTGCCACAGTCACAACCGGCTATCAAAATGACATCATCGAGCCGGGGGAAGTGATGATCGATGAGCCCCTTAATTTTGCAGGGGATGATACAAAATCTTCATTCTTCAACCGCGACAGCAAAGTTGCGATAGATGACCAGGAAGCGCTGATGGTCTCTTCCAACGTCTACATGATGAAGATCGCCATGGGGCTGGCAGATTTCAGCTATACACCGGGAATGTCATTGCCGACGGATATTACAGGTGGCGCGAACAAATTGAGGAATGGCTTGAATCAATTCGGCCTCGGGGTGTCGACGGGCATTGATCTGCCGAACGAAGCCACCGGGCTCAGTCCGGATCTGACAAACAACCCATCAAATTTATTATCCCTATCCATCGGACAGTATGACACGTATTCTGCACTCCAACTGTCCCAGTACATGTCCACCATTGCAAATGGCGGAAACAGGGTTGGACTTCATATGGCAAAAGAAGTGCGCAGTGGAGATGCCAACGGGGAAGGGACACTGCTGCAATCCTTCGATGGCAAAGTGCTGAATACTGTACTGTATTCTCCAGAAGAGCTGGAGCAGATCCATAAAGGGTTCTATGATGTGTTCAACACGCATGACACCGCAACGAATCGATACGGCACCGGCTGGGATGCCTATCATGAGCTCGAACCAAAGGCTGCAGGCAAGACTGGTACGGCCGAGACAGAATTTGAAGGAATAGAGGTCCTGAACCAGACATATACAGGCTACGCGCCGTATGATGATCCGGATATGGCATTCGCCGTCATCTTCCCGAATATGCCCTATACGGTTCCTTTCTTCCCTGGACAGTACTTAGGCCGCGATGTCGTCAATAAGTATTATGAACTCTATTATGAGCAGTCACCTAAACCGAATTATCAATATAATACAGATACTTTTTATCCGAAACTCGTGTACGGACAGTAAGGCACCTTTAAAGGTGCCTTATTTTTTGGATTTATAGTGCTTGAGATGGCGGTGTATAATAGTTATTGCAACTGACGGCTTTTGATTTGACGGTGGAATGATTATAATGAAAGATAGAAATGAAATGCGGAAAGAGAGGCTTTTGAAATGAATAAGAAAGATATGCGAAAAGAGATGATGGACAGGCTGGCTTCGCTCGATCCTTCTGACAAGAAGCGCAAGGAGGAAACTTTAAAAACCAAGCTACTTGAATATATCAGTCAATTGAACATCACTTCAGTCGGCATCGTGCTGTCGATGCCGCACGAAATGGATACCGATGGCATCATCAGTCAATTGAAATCGCAAGGAATAGAAATCTATACACCCGTATGCAACTACGACCAGAAAGTGATGAACTTCTGCGAGTTCTCTTCTTTTGATGCGGTTGTAAAAGATGAAAAGGGATTGAGGGTGCCAAAGGATGCCGAGCGCGTCAACAATGCACCTGGTCTCATCCTGGTCCCAGGCCTCATCTATTCTCAAACCGGCTACCGGATCGGATATGGGGGCGGGTATTATGACAAGTTTCTGGCAAACTATACCGGCCTGAAAGTATCATTACTTTTTGAAGAGCAGCTTGGTGAAGTCATTGTCGAACCCCATGATATCCCTGTAGATATATTGATTACACCAGAGCGTACGATAGATGCAGCAGAGAAGAGAAATGAAGATGCCTGATATATGGCGCACCGCCTACGAAGTGACCCGTTATACAGATTATACGTTTTACGATTTCGACCAGAGTCGTGAAGTGATATGGCTTAAAAACGATAAAAAAGCGAGTATGATGTGCCTGCATGCCACAAATGTAGACACATCATCTGAGGACGCCGTCGACTATATACTACACCGCCTGTTTATCCGCGGTCAGCATGGGGTGGTGCGTCATGTTGAAAGTTATTATCCTGATGCGGACGGGGCGTCCGAACGATTCGAAGCGGATGGCGTAGAGATTACCCACGAGGGGATCAAAGACTACGGCACTCTGATCGATAATCCTTTCTATAGATTAGACTTGAAATATAAACAATCCAAGCCTGCCGCGCATTACCAGAAACGATTGTTGAGCCGGCATCCTTTTGAACGCTATATGATCCGCTTCACTCCGATGACATATTTATTGACCGCAATCAATCTGGTTGTGTTCCTGCTCAATCTCATCCTTATCCATATAGTCGGTTCCTTCCAGCTTACAGAGCAGCTGGCTGTCAGCCACTCTGCAGTGGTTTCCGGGGATTTATACAGACTTTTGAGCAGCAGCTTCCTGCACGTCACCGTCGAGCATTTCCTGTTTAACATCTTTGCTTTATTCATAGCCGGAAAATTCATAGAAGTGCTCTATGGAAAGTGGCGCTTGGCCATCGCCTATGTATTGACAGGCATACTATCAAGTCTCTTTTCACTGGTGTTCATCACTGAAGGGGCTTCCCTCGGCGCGAGTGGGGCAGTATACGGCCTGATCGGCATTCTGATTGTACATCTGTTGATCAGAGGTAAAATCGACTTGAAGCTGCTTCTGCAGGTCGCCATTTTATTTGTGGTATTATCATTCATCTCCCAAATCATGGCGAACATCAATCATTATGCGCATTTCGGTGGACTTCTGCTTGGGGGATTGCTTGGCATACTGTTTAACCGTCAATATTTCAAACGGGTGTGGGCCATAGCATCCATTTCTCTGCTGGTGTTAATTGCAGCAGTCTCATATTTTATGGTGATGGGCTCGGACGCAGAACCGTCGCATAACCAGGAAGCAATGTCGAAGCTTCAAGCCGGGGACTATGGTGCAGCACTTGGCATCGTCACTGAAGCGGTTAATGAAGGTGATGATACAGCAGGTACCTACCACGTACTCGGACTTATTGCTGAGTACACGGGAGACTATGACCTTGCTGAACAGTACCATGAGAAAAGCTTTGAGATGAATCCGAAACATGAGTGGGCAGTGAAGCACAAGCTGCTTAAACTCAGAAAGGATAAAGACTATGAAGCCATGGGCCGAATTCTGGACGACTTGAACATTAAGAGAATTAAAGACGAAGAATTGAGGCTCATCACCAAGGAGTATTATGGAAATGAATAAGGATCTAAACCACATCAACCAACTGCTGAGACGTTTTGGCATATATGTATATGATAGGGATAGGAGCAATATGCTCCTTATGATGGAAATGGAAATCAAGGAATTATACAAGGCCGGGCTGCTCGATAAGAAAGAATATGCCGAAGCCCTGTTGATTCTAAGACACAGAAAGGACGGCTGAGCATGGATAATATATTGGCGGCAGATATAGGGGGTACGACCTGCAAACTAGGATTATTTTCGGATGATGTGGAATTGCTCCATAAATGGGAAATTCCAACAGAAACACTGCCAGACGGGGGCAGGATACTGGAAGATATCTATGAAGCTTTCATAAAAGAGACCGCGAATCATGGCTTGGACTTGACGGATATTGCTGGTGTCGGTCTCGGAGTCCCAGGCCCGGTTGATTTTAAAAATGGCATTATAAACGGTGCGATCAACTTGAATTGGGATGGTAAAAAGCCAATTTCATATGAATTTGAGAAGATGAGCGGCATCCCAACAATCGTGGATAACGATGCCAATGTTGCAGCGCTCGGTGAGCAGCATAAAGGAGCTGGAAGCGGGTATGACGATGTGGTCATGGTGACGCTCGGTACAGGAGTTGGAGGCGGTATCGTCGTCAACGGCCTGCTTGCTCATGGTCATGGAGGCGCTGCAGGCGAGATCGGCCATCTTAACGTTGATACGAAGAGGAGGTTCCAATGCAACTGTGGCAAGAAAGGGTGTCTTGAGACGGTGGCCTCTGCCACAGGTATTGTGAACCTTGCCAGACATCATTTTCACAATGGTGTGGAAACCACACTCTCTAAAGCCCTGGAAGAAGGCACGGTAACATCCGCGGCTGTCGTTGAAGCGGCAAAGGTCGGGGACACGCTCGGCATGAGGGTACTTGACGAAGTCGCCGGGTTCATTGGTCTTGCGTTGAGTGATATATCCGTCCTCACCAACCCGAATTACTTCATAATCGGTGGCGGCGTCAGCCGGGCCGGTGACATTCTTATGGATGGGATACGAAAGCATTATAGGCGGCTCACTTTCCCACCAGCCTATGAAAATACTGAGATCGTCTTTGCTGAACTCGGTAACGATGCAGGAATATACGGAGCCGCACGGCTCGTGAAACAATTTTTAACATAAAAAAAGCAGCCAAGTAGACTGACCTAGCAGTATGAGACACATATAAAACACCTTCATTAGGCTACCTTCCTCCAAAATGAATTGGAGG
>CANLWV010000019.1 GCA_947494965.1 uncultured Salinicoccus sp.
CATCCGGTTTTATTGGAATTAACGTTGACATATTGTCATTCAGTTTTCAATGTTCTCTCGTTGACTGCTTTACTATTATAGCATGTCGCATTTTGGAATGCAACACTTATTTATATCTTTTTTAACTAAATAGTAACGTTTGTTGTGTCGGTATGTGTTTCGTCCGACAAGATATAACTATACAGGGTCTGTTCAATTAATGCAAGGGGTTTTTTAAAAAAAGTTTCAGGAGCTTCAAATTGCTTTGAAACCCCCGAACTTTCTACAGTTCCGTCCGGTATTCTATCGCCTTCGACAGTGTCACTTCATCTGCATACTCCAGGTCTCCACCTACAGGAAGACCGTGGGCTAGACGAGTTATCCTAACCCCTATCGGTTTTACGAGTCGCGAGATGTACATCGCTGTCGACTCACCTTCGATGTTCGGGTTCGTGGCCAGGATGATTTCTTTTATCTGTTCATCCTTCAAGCGTTCTATCAGCGTGGCTACATTGATATCTTCAGGGCCTATGCCATCCATTGGACTTATTGCCCCATGCAGGACATGGTACAACCCTTGATATTCACGCATCTTCTCCATAGCTATAACATCTTTCGTATCTTGAACGACACATACTATGGAACGATCCCTACTCTTATCTTGGCAGATGTAGCATGGATCTACATCGGTGATGTGTCCACAGATAGAACAGAATTGGAGGTCTCTTTTTACCTCCATAAGGCTCCGCGAAAAATTGACTACGTCGTCTTCCTTCATATTAAGTACATAAAATGCCAGACGCTGGGCAGTCTTCGGCCCAATGCCCGGCAATTTCATGAAACTGTCTATCAGCTTGGATATTGGTTCTGGATAATGCATCTACATCATTCCCGGAATGTTCATGCCTTTAGTATGTTTTCCTAGACGCTCGCTTGTAAGTTCATCCGCTTTCGTCATTGCTTCATTGGTTGCGGCTACGATCAGATCCTGGAGCATTTCGATGTCATCAGGATCCACAACTTCTTCCTGCACCTCGACATCCAATACTTCTTTATGTCCGGAGACAGTCACTTTAACCATGCCGCCGCCAGCTGTACCTTCAATTTTTTCTTCTTTCAGTTTTTCCTGTTCTTCTTGCATCTTCTTTTGCATTTTCTGCATTTGCTTCATCATGCCTTGCATATTGTTCATTCCGCCAGCCATATATATTCTCCTCCAATTAATTTTAATTTTCTTCTATAATAGTATATACGAAATGAAAGCTTTTATAAACAGATATCCTTAACGGGTCTCCACTATATCATCGCCGAATATCTCCTTGGCGACATCGGAAGGTTTTTTCTCTTTTGTTATAGAAGCTTCAGGTTCCTCTTTTTTCCGGTTCGATTTCTTCTCTTGGATATAATCATGTCTAACCTGCAGCCAGCTGGAGTCGGGGACGCCCACCACCTTTACATCTTTCCCTATAATGGAAGGAATGACTTCCTCCAACTCCTTTCGTTTCTTCTCATCCTTGTTTATCAGATCGCTGTGCAGGTCACTTTGAAACTTGAGAAGTACATGTGTATCGCTTGCAGCAACGGGTTCTGAATCTTTAATGAGTGAGCGGAGCGCATGGTATCCCTTTTCCTCGACATGTTGATAGACCTTGGGCCAGTCATCTTTAAGTTTAACAAGATCATCTTTATTGGCATGATCCAGCACTTTTTCTATCTGACGCAGTGAGAATCCTTTAGCCATTTGGTTCGAGGATTTTCTTGGCGGCTCTGCCGTTTGCGTCCTTGATGTATCCTTCGGCTGATCCGCCAATTTTTTATCGATTTCAGCCAATCTCTGTTCGATGTGCGAAAGGTCGACTGCCTGAGGCACGTTCGCCTGATCATTACGGTTGAGTACCTGAATCAGTTTAACGATGACTACTTCAAGATGGACGCTGGTGTTGACGGAAAAGCGCATCATCACCATGGCATCATTGAGCACATCTATCATTTCATATAACATCTTATCTTCAGTGTGCACAAAGGCAGTATCCTCGTCGATATCGCCTTCATGCTTCATCAGGATGATATCCCTTATATAGTAGACCAATTCATGAACCAGCCGCGTAGGGTCCTTACCCTCTTCGATGAACTGATGGTATCTGATGAATGCCTGCCTTGAATCCCGCTGGTCAATCATTTTAAGCCAAGTGTTCAGCTCTTCGGATTTGATTCCGCCCGTGATCATGATGGCATCGTCCAACGTTATGACATCATTGCTGTAGGCGATGACCTGATCCATGATGCTCAATGCGTCCCGCATGCCGCCTTCTGAGGCGCGTGCAATATATTCGATTGCTTCTTCCTCATACTCCAGCGTCTCGCTTTCGGCCACATACTTGAGTCGATCTGCAATCTCACTCATTTCAATCGACTTGAAATCAAAGCGTTGGGCTCGGGAGATGATGGTAGCCGGTATTTTATGGGGTTCAGTCGTCGCCAATATGAATATGGCGTGACCCGGTGGTTCTTCCAAAGTCTTCAAAAGCGCATTGAATGCACCCGTCGTCAGCATGTGCACCTCATCTATGATATATACTTTATATCTTGTTTCAGAAGGTGCATACTTCACCTTTTCCCTGAGGTTCCGGATTTCATCTACACCGTTATTGCTTGCAGCATCTATTTCAATGACATCGTTCGCACTGCCTTCTGTAATGCTCATGCATATATCGCACTCGTTGCACGGTTCCCCATCAGTACCGAAGTTGCAGTTCAATGCTTTTGCAAATATTTTCGCAATGCTGGTCTTACCCGTGCCCCTCGGTCCGCTGAACAGATAGGCATGGGATTCCTTATTCCTGATTATTGCATTCTTCAAAGTTTTCGTTACGTGTTTCTGACCGACGACATCTTCGAATTTCTGCGGCCTGAATGCCCGGTATAACGCCTGATATTCCATTCAGCAGCACCTCCGTAATGATTCTTCCATGCCAATAATTATATCATATATAAACACTGTCCACCTTTAAAGGAGAACATTAAAAAATGACTGCATCATCAGATGCAGTCATACATTATGTAACCGTGCACCGCTTCCTTGAATTTTCGGCACAAGCGTTACTCAAAACATCAGCTCAACTCCGGCTGTCCTACGGCACATAGAATGGGCCACTTAATGCTGCTTCCTTCCGGACCTGACATAGTTCGTGACGTTCTATTGCATAGGACCGGAATCTCAACACTGATGATATTGAGGCAGTCCTCACACCGAATACCCTCAGAAGCGGAATTCAGTCCTGCTAGAGCGGATTGCAGGTACAGGGCACCGCTACCTCCCCACTTAGCACGGCACGTTATATAATATCAAAATCAACAATCGAATGCAAGATTAATGCTACTCTCCATGAAATCTACGTGAAAAGTCGATGAACTTGAATTCATTGGCCAGATGCTTGGAGATATTATATTGAAATGGCTGGGCATTGCTCAAATGGACTATGGAACGAACGGTCGCAGTATATCTGGGAAGGGCATTTCCAAACAGTTCGAGATCTCTTTCATTCATCGGATCGAAGGTAATTTCCTTATGGGAATAGGCAATGGTCAGACCCAATTTATCTTCTATATATTCATAGATGGAGTCTTCTGCAATCTCTTCTGTAAGTCCAGGCATCATATCGACCATGAAGAAATCAGTGTCGACGATATGCGTTCTGCCGTTGAATTTGCGTTCCCGGATAAGCCGCCATACCTTCTCAACAGATTTAAGTTTTAACGCTTCCATGACTTTTGGAAAGTCTTGTGCGAGATGTTGTTCCAATTCCACAACATTAGTGGAATACTGCGTTGTCTTTAGACTCTGTATCTCTTTAAAACTTGTGAGATGGGAGACGGTGAAGTCCATGGCAGGATTGAAGATGACGACTGAACCCTTACCTTTCACTTTCTGGATATATCCATTTTCCCGCAGCAAGTTGAGCGCTTTCCTTACTGTTTCACGGGAGACCTTGAACATGCTGACAAGGGTGTGCTCTGAAGGCAGTACGCTACCTACTTTATACTTACCTTCTGCAATGTCACTCGATAGCACCTGATATATGTGATTATACTTGTTTATGTTCATTCTGTTCACCGGCCATTCCTAGGATGTATATAAATCATATACATATTAACTTTTTCTAGCTGTCTTGTCCATAAATCATCAACGCTTCGAAAGGCCTGAGCACATCTATTGGCCCGTCGTAGTTGGAGACAAGCACTTCTCCTTTGCGCTCGATATCCGGCGGGTACTCGACATCCCTATTACGGAAGTTGGCTATCACTGTAATGCGCTCGCCCTCATACAGGCGTTCGTACACAAATAGATCATCATCGCCCATAAGATGTGGCCTGACATCACCATAAGTCAGAATGTCCCTTTCATGCCTCAACTGAATCAACTTCCTATAAGTATAGAGAATTGAATTTTCATCTTCCAATGCTTTTTCCACATTAATAGTTCCATAATTATCAGCAACTTCTATCCAAGGATATCCTTCGGTGAAGCCAGCATGCTTCGAATCATTCCACTGCATCGGCGTGCGCGAATTATCCCTCGATTTTGAAGCAAGAATTTTCATGACAAGGTCAATGCTCATACCCTTTTCCCTCATTGATGTATATGCGTTCAAGCTCTCGACGTCACAATATTGATCAATGCGGGTGAAGCCCGGGTTTGTCATGCCAATCTCTTCCCCCTGGTAAATGTAGGGAGTACCTTTCAGGCCATGCAGTGCAATCGCAAGCATCTTACCACTGAGCACCCTATCTTCTTCAGTGGCGTCACTTCCAAATCGGGAAACGACCCGGGGCTGGTCATGGTTGCACCAGAAAATTGCGTTCCATCCGCCTCCCTGATCCATCGCTTCCTGCCACTCCATCAAGATCCGTTTCAGTTGCAGGAAATCGAAATCGGCCAAGGCCCACTTTTCTCCTCCCGGATAATCCACCTTCAAATGATGGAATGTAAACACCGAGTTCAACTCGTTCCTGTCTGGACGTGTATATTTCAGGCAATGTTCTATGCTCGTCGAAGACATTTCCCCGACCGTCATGATATCTTTGCCTCCGAATGTTTCCTGGTTCAACTCTTTTATATATTCATGAACTTTAGGGCCATCCGTATAAAATTCCTTGCCCGGTCCATCAGCATCTTGAAATTCGCCTTTAGAGATCAGATTGATGACATCGAAGCGGAACCCATCGACTCCAAAGTCTATCCAGTAGTTGATCATATCGTAGATTTTACGGCGTAATTCTTCGTTTTCCCAATTCAGGTCTGCCTGGGTCACATCAAAGAGGCGCAGGTAATACTGGTTCGTATCATCGTCATAAGTCCATGCATTGCCGCCGAATTTAGATTCCCAGTTCGTTGGAGGGGCGTCGTAGGTGCCGTCTTTCCATATATAATAATCACGATATTCATTATCTCTGGATTTTTTTGATTCTACGAACCAATTATGGTGGGTGGAAGTGTGGTTGATGACGATATCCATCATAATCTTGATACCTTTATCGTGGGCCCGATCGAGGAGTTCCTTCAGATCTTCCTTGGTCCCAAACTCAGGATTGATTTCATAGTAGTCACTGATGTCATACCCATTATCATTCATCGGCGATTCATACACCGGCGTCAACCAGAGATAATCCACACCGAGAAACTTGAAATAATCAAGCTTCTCGATGATACCTCTGATATCCCCCTGACCACTTCCGGTCGTGTCATTGAATGATTTCGGGTAGATTTGATAAACGACCGATTTCCTCCAGTCTTTAGACGTCATTATAAAAACTCCTTTTAATTTTTTTATTCATCCACCATATCCTTGGTCTTCTCTTTGGCGAATCTCGAAAAGAGCAAGGTAAGCAAGAACGGTACGACGATTGCGATCAGCATGCCGATTGTGAACAGGAGCCAGAAACCTTCAGTAATTGAGATGACGCCCGGTACCCCGCCGACTCCGACACTAGCAGCTGTCAGACCATTCATGCCAAATATTCCGCCGACCACTGAAGTTGTCAGAATTGCTGCAAGGAATGGATATTTAAGAGGGAGGTTCACACCGAACATTGCGGGTTCAGTAACCCCAAGCCAACCTGAGATACCAGAAGTCATGGCCAGGCCTTCTTCTTTTTTCTTCTTCTGTTGACGATAGATGACCCATGCGCCGAATGCCGCAGAACCTTGGGCGATATTTGAGATCGCGAGGATTGGCCATAGATAGGTCGCTCCAGTAGTTCCGATGAGCTGAAGGTCCATCGCAAGGAACATATGGTGGAGTCCTGTAATGACAAGTGGAGCATAGAACAATCCATATACTGCTCCGCCCAATATTCCTGCAGATTCAAACAACCATACGATGCTGTCTGAGATGATGCCGCTCAGGAATAACGTGACTGGTCCGATTAGTGTGAATGTAAGGATACCGACAACAAGCAGCGCAATCGGTGCAACCAGAAGCAACTTGAACATATCATGGATACGTTTATCGAGGAAATTCTCCACTTTGGCAAGCAGCCATGCTGCGACCAGCACTGGGAGAACCTGTCCCTGATAGTTTAACTGTTCAATCTGAAGTCCAAAGAAGTTCCATGTAGGAATTTCAGCAAGCTCCCCTGCCTCCGCATCAAATAAACCGTACTGACTGGCAAGATCCGGGTGACAAAGTGCGACACCTAAAGCAATCCCGAGCAGAGGATTGCCCCCAAACACCTTCATGGCCGACCAGCCGATCAGCACAGGTAGGAAGATGAATGGCGCAACCGCAATGAAGTTGATCATGCTTGCGATACCTTCGATGCCTGGGAATTGGCTTATGACGGACTCATTTTCCCAAAATAATCCTTCTACTGTAAGCAGGTTATTGATACCAAGGAGCAGACCCGCGGTCACGATGGCTGGCAGAATCGGGATGAAGATGTCACCAAGTACTTTGATGAAACGCTGGATCGGGTTCATCTTTTGGGCAGCTGCAGCTTTCACTTCATCTTTAGAGCCGCCACCCCTGCCGGTCTCCTCTTCGAAGATCTTGAAGGCATCATTCACCGTACCTTGGCCAATGACCACCTGAAATTGGTTATTGGCTGCAAATGAGCCTTTAACCAGATCGATGGAGTCAAGCTTTTCCTTATCCACTTTCGATTCGTCTTCCAACGCAAGCCGCAAACGCGTCACACAATGCGTAGCAGCATTAACGTTTTCCTTGCCACCGATCGCTTCGATAATCGCTTTAACATCGTCCCTATTCACTGCCATCCTGTTCACTCTCCCCTATTTTATATTTCGGTGTAATTATAGCATGTATAGACATGTAATGTAAAGGCTTTCATAGATGTGGTAGTATTAAAAAATGCTGCTTATAAAAGCAGCATTCGTAAAGAATTGATATTTTTCATATTATAATCTAATTTCTATCTCGGTCTCTGTTTAATCTATCTTAAGTCTATTATGTTGCATCCTAAGTCAGTTCAACAATCAAACAGGTGGGCATTCATCCGACCATTTATTCATGCATATCTTTGTAGAGCCGGCGTAAAACATTGATGAACAGGGGTGTCCTCTCCATAAGAGTATCTACAACTAGATATTCTCCTTCAGTATGTTGCTTACCGCCGACAGGGCCCATCCCGTCAATTGTTGGAATACCCATTGCAGCTGTAAATGAGGCATCTGAACCGCCACCGCTTGCAATATGATCAATTTCTATTCCGAGTGATGCCGCTTCCTTCAAGACGACATCGACAAGTTCTTCTACACCCGACGTAAATTCCATCGGTGGCCGATTGATACCCCCGGTGAGCGTTAATTCTGCTCCTGTAACCGTGCTTTCATTACACACTTCCTGGATCTTTTCATCAATTTCCACCGCTTGTTCCTGGGTACTTATGCGAACATCAATTCCCGCTTTGGCGATCGGTGCTACTGTGTTGACTGAGGTCCCTCCTTCGATTAGACCGATATTTATATTCAAACCATTTCCTGGATCCTCAAGTGTCTTCAATTCAATTATTTTATGTGCCATTTCTTCAATGGCGCTGATACCATCATCAGGATTCATACCAGAATGTGCTGATTTCCCCTTGATTTCCAACTGGTACTGCCCCACTCCGCGACGTGAACTCACAAATGAACCGCTCGGGCGCGCAGGTTCCAGAACGAGCACATACTCTTTATCCTTTGCTTTTTCTTCTATCAGTTTCCGCGATCCGATGGTTCCTATTTCCTCATCACTATTGAATATGACTTCCACCTCTTTATAGGCAGGCTCATTTCCTTCTATCAAAGCTTTCATAGCGTAATAAAGCATGACATGGCTTGCCTTCATGTCTATTACACCCGGTCCATATGCAAAGCCTTCCTCCATACTGAACGGCCGTTCATCCACTGTCCCTTTAGGAAAAACTGTATCCATGTGCGCAACTATCAAAAATATGGGTCGTCGGGCATCTTGATGCCTCAGCACAATATTATTTCCTAACTTTTCATTTTCATGTACATCTGCTGTAAACCCGAGCTTAATGAAATGCTCCATTAATAGCTGCCCTACTTTATCGACGCCTTCTTTATCATAGGAACCACTATCGATATTAACCAACTTTTTGAGCATCTCCAACATTTCATCTGAGTGGTCATAGATAAACGATTTCATAACGTCCTCCTAACTTTTAACACATGAAGAGTATTTTTTCTGAAAATACTCTTCATGTGTTTACTGATCCTGGGAATCATTGCTGAAAAATTCTAAAACGGACCGTAATCGATCATAACCGCAAGGAGCATAAATACCGCCCCTACTCCTACCCATATCAGAACAAGTGGATAGATGAAGCGGAACCATCTGGTCCAAGAAACGCCACCAACAGCTAAAACTGCCATAAGAACACCTGACGTAGGTGTTATGATATTAGTAATTCCATCACCCAATTTCATTGCCAGAACACCTGTTTGACGAGTAATGTCGAGCATATCGACAAGTGGTACCATCAGTGGCATGACAATAGATGCCTGGCCTGTCCCGGAGGTAACCAGAAGATTGAAAAGCAAGTTGAAAGCATAAAGTGCCATTGCACCAATGCCCACACCCATCGATTCCAATGGTGTCAAAGCGGCGTATACAATCGTATCCATGATATTGCCTTCTTGCATCACTACGATGACTGCACGTGCAATACCTACAACGAGTGCTCCATAAGTGATTGCTTTAGCACCATTCATGAACCTTCTGATGAATTCATTAGGCGTTATTCTGTCTACTGCCGCAACGACGATGGCCATCATGATGAAAATTGCGGACAATTCATTTACTGACCAGCCTAGTCTCAGTGCACCGAATAGGAATATACCTATAAAAATCAAGAATACAAAAATAACTGCAACATGCTTTTTGGTAAAAGATTGGTTCGTCTGTCTAGTGTCGTCTTCACCAGAACTGATGGTAAAGGGGGTATTGCCCATCAGACTGAGCGATGGATCCTTACTGATTTTATTTATGTAGCGGACAATGTATAGGATGGTCACAGCCATCAATACTATGAATACTGCCAAACGCAGAAGTAGGCCGGAGAATAGTGGCAATTCAGCAATAGTCTGTGCGACACCCAGTATGGTCGGCTCCAGGACCCCTGCTGTATTTCCTGCATAAAAACCAAGATAGACAATCGCTACACCAGCAATCGCATCCAACTTCAGAGCTTTTGCAAGCCCGATTCCCAATGGGATGAAAGCAATGACCGCGTTTGAAGCAACACCGACTGTACAGATGATGCCGAAAATCGTTGTAACTGAGGCGATGAGCAACATCGTATTCCCCTTGGTTTTTCTGACCAATGCATTTATTCCTGCATCAATCGCTCCGGAAGCATCCAGAACGGCTACAGCGCCTCCTATCATGAATATCAAGAAAATAATGTTACCAGATTCTATCATGCCTTGTTGAATGGCAAGAAATAGATCCAGTAAAGATGTAGGATTAGATTCTGTAAAACTGAAACTGTCTGGTATAGCTTGTGTAATACCGCCTACTTCTTCGCGCTCATAAGATCCAGCCGGTACGATATAAGTCGCAATTGCTGATAAAAAAGCAATACCAAATATTATGATGAAAGCATCTGGCATCGCAAAACGTCTTTTTTTCGGATGGTTATCCTCTAATTCATTTCCATTAGATTTGTTCATATTATCCTCCTTCTTTTTAGTTAGATGAAATAAATAAAAAATACCACTCTAGAATAGATTCGGGTATTTAAAGGTATGTTACTATTAACTGAAAAGAGTGTCAATTGAGAATTGAATAACATTTGTTATTGATGATTGTTTCCTCACTGCGACAACATGATTGAGTCAAAGTTTCTCATCTCTTAAAATACGGGGGATTAATATATGAAGGTATCAAAAAAAGTTAAAATTAATAGTACAAAAGAAAAAGTATGGGCGATAATTATGGATATTGAACATTCTTCCGATTTTATCGGCGGCATCACAAATATAGAAATAATCACGCCAGCCGGCGATGATCTTGTTGGCCTTAAATGGAAAGAAACAAGAAAAATGTTTGGGAAAGAATCTCATGAAGTGATGTGGATTACCGAATATCAGCAAAATCACTACTATAAGACGAGAGCAGAGAACCATGGTGCAATTTATGTATCCTGCCTCACGATTACAGAAGATGGGGATAGCGCAATCCTTGAAATGTCATTTGAAGGACAAAGTACAACTTTCATGTCGAAAGTGATGAGTAAGGTTTTTGGTGGTATGGTCAAAAATTCTATGAGCAAAGCACTCCAACAAGACCTTCAAGATATTAAACAGGCATGCGAAGCACAGTAGAATCTTTTTCGATTACCTTCGCTAAAAATTATTCTATTCAAGTGCCAAGTATCGAGGTCTGAAAATTTAACTCACTCAAAACTATTCCGATTAGATCTCGATTTCTTATTTCTATCGCTACCTCATAGTTGTTATAAAAATGAAAAGAAAAGGAGCTAAATCCTCAAGATTCAGCTCCTTTTCTACTTTTTTTACTTTCGGTCAAAAACTCATGACCATAAAGTAAATAACGAAAATCATTTAGCACAGTGGCCGATTTGATTCGTTCTTTTCTCCTACTCCCACTCAATCGTGGCAGGTGGTTTACTTGTAATGTCATATACAACCCGGTTGATCTGCTCGCTCTCATTGACAAGGCGTTTGGATATGCGTTCGAGCACATCCCAATCGATCTTTGCGAATTCACTTGTCATACCGTCGATGCTTGTAACAGCACGGATGCCAATAGTGTGGCTGTATGTTCTGTAATCACCCATCACACCGACTGAACGGATGTCTGGAAGTACAGTGAAGTACTGCCATATTTCCCGATCGAGTCCTGCCTTGGCGATTTCATCGCGAAGGATCCAATCGCTTTCACGGACGATTTCAAGCTTCTCTTCAGTGATTTCACCTAAGATTCTGATACCGAGACCAGGACCTGGGAACGGCTGTCTCCATACAAGGTGTCCAGGAATGCCAAGCTCTATGCCGAGCTCACGCACTTCGTCTTTGAATAATGTGTTGAGCGGCTCGAGCAGCTTGAACTGCATATCTTCAGGTAAGCCGCCTACATTATGGTGGGATTTGATGGTCGTTGCAGTTTCCGTACCGGATTCGATGATATCCGTATACAGTGTACCTTGCGCCAAGAAGTCCACATCTTCAAGTTTGGATGCTTCATCATCGAATACATAGATGAATTCGTTACCGATGATTTTACGCTTCTGTTCTGGGTCGCTGACGCCTTTAAGCTTGTTCATGAAACGGTCTTTCGCATCCACTTTGATGATATTCATATTGAAACCTTCACCAAAGTGTTCCATGACCATTTCCGCCTCGCCTTTTCTGAGGAGTCCGTGGTCGACAAAGATACATGTGAGGTTATCGCCGATTGCCCTATGCATCAACACTGCTGTAACGGAGGAGTCCACGCCACCACTCATGGCACATAGTACTTTCCGATCACCTACTGTTTCACGGATCTTTTCAATTTCGATATCGATGAAATTATCCATCGTCCACTCACCATGACATTCACAGATGTCCCGGATGAAGTTCTTGATGAAGGTATCTCCGTTCTCGGTGTGTTTGGATTCCGGGTGGAACTGCACCCCGTAGATATCTTTTTCTTTATGCTGAATGCCCGCATACTGGCAATTCTGCGTTTCAGCTATCTTCATGTAGCCCTCAGGAATGCGGGTCACTTTATCACTGTGGCTCATAAGGACAGTTTCAACTTCATCGAGTCCTTTGAATAATGGGGATCCCGCTTCAGTGTCTAAAGTGATATTGGTTGCGCCAAACTCTCTTTCGTCAGAGGCTACGACTTCCCCACCATTAAGATGGGTGATGAGCTGCATACCATAACAGACGCCGAGCACAGGTATATCCAAATCGAACACCCCGGGATCGACGGTCCAGCCATTATCGGCATAGACGGAACGTGGTCCACCGGAGAGGACGATGCCGCGTGGATTCAAATCTTTTATCTCTTCCAGTGTGATGCTTGGATTGTGGAGTTCACTATAGACCCCAAGATCTCTGATGCGTCGTGTAATGAGCTGGTTGTATTGACTGCCGTAATCGATTACCAGGATCAGTTCCTGTTCTTTAGCCATTTCCATCTTTAAACAGTGCTCCTATCTAGAATAGTTTGGGGATTCTTTAGTGATCTGCACATCATGTGGATGACTTTCGACCATTCCAGCACCTGTGATTTTAATGAATTGGGATTCTTCCCTCAATTCCTGAAGGTTCGCAGATCCAGTATAACCCATGCCGGACCTGAGGCCACCCATCAGTTGATAGATTGTATCACTAAGTGGGCCTTTGTACTCTGTGCGGCCTTCTATACCTTCCGGGACGAATTTTTTCGCTTCAGAATCTTCCTGGAAATAACGGTCTTTTGAGCCTTGTTCCATCGCGCCAAGAGAACCCATACCGCGATAGATCTTATATCTTCTGCCCTGGAAGATTTCAGTATCGCCCGGGGATTCGCTCGTTCCTGCCAGAAGGCTTCCGAGCATTACAGCGTGTCCGCCTGCAGCGAGCGCCTTGACGATATCACCGGACAACTTTATGCCGCCATCTGCGATTATAGCTTTACCATGTTTACGCGCTTCCGTCGCAGCATCATAGATGGCTGTGATTTGAGGGACCCCGACACCTGAAACGACACGCGTTGTACAGATTGAACCTGGACCGATGCCTACTTTGACTACATCCACTCCTGCATTGATCAGTGCTTTCGTACCTTCGGCAGTAGCCACATTACCTGCAATAAGAGTGATGTCTGGGAACTTTTTGCGTATATCTGCAATTGAATTCAGCACGCCTTCTGAATGGCCATGGGCCGTATCGATGACGAGCGCGTCGACGCCTGCTGAAATCAACTCTTCAGCGCGCTTGTCGGTTTCCCTTGCGATACCGATGGCTGCAGCCACCAATAGACGCCCCTGATCATCTTTTGCACCTTGGGGAAATTCTATAACCTTTTCGATATCTTTTATCGTGATGAGGCCTTTCAATGTGTTATCTTCATCAACTAGGGGCAGTTTTTCAATCCTGTACTCTTGAAGGATCTGGGCTGCTTCCTTCAACGTTGTGCCAACGCCGGCAGTGACAAGATTGTGCTTCGTCATGACGTCATCTATCGGTTTGGAGTAGTCCTCTATGAATCTAAGGTCACGGTTGGTGATGATGCCGATCAGTTTCTTCTCATCGGGATCGTTTACTATCGGCACACCAGAAATTCTGTATTTCCCCATCAGATGTTCTGCTGCAAAGACTTGTTCTTCCTTGGTCAGGAAGAATGGATCCGTGATGACACCATTTTCTGAGCGTTTCACCTTTTGGACTTCGTCGCGTTGGCGTTCGATCGACATGTTTTTGTGGATGACACCCAGGCCGCCTTGACGTGCAAGGGCAATGGCCATTGCAGATTCTGTGACGGTATCCATGCCTGCGCTCAATACTGGAATGTTGAGCTTGATCTTCTCCGAGAGTTGGACTGACAAGTCCACTCCTTTAGGCAGTACTTCTGAATGAGCTGGCATAAGCAGCACATCATCGAATGTCAAACCTTCTTTTTCGAACTTACTTTCCCACATTTTATTGCCTCCTATTTGAATTAGTGCACCTCAATAAAACACATATGATAGGAACAATGAAAAAACAGTCCCATTCGGACATTCACTTGTTATTCCATAGTAGCTTCATTTAAGGTAAAGCATAGAAACTCATAATCCATATCATTATGATTATATGAAATAAAATATTTAATTATTTATGATAGCAAAAAGCAGCAACATAAACAATGCATTTGCTAATATGTAGAAAATGCCGAAAATTTAAACAATGGTTATTTAAGTTTATCCGTTCACTGCAAAGGGAAAACACCATAAAAAGCTAATAGAAGATATGAGGTGGCCGTTGTGAACTTTTTTGAACTTTACGATAGTCAAGAGTCGGTATTAGACCGGATTACACAGTTGAAAGCCGAAGACTACTATGAAGATGATATACATCTCCTCGGAAGGGATGATCTTGAGTTCGATGCACTCGAATATATGGAAGTCCACTTCCATATGCATGTACCCGATGAGAGGGGACTTAAGGAGATATTATCCAGAAATGAACCTGCCGAACGCTATCTCCATGATTTTGAATTGGACGAGGACGAAATCGAAAAGTATCTTTTCAAAATAAGCCAAGGCAACTATCTGCTCATCTATTCTGATCTTGAAAAGAACGAAAGAGAAGAAAAAGGAAACGAAAGGACAGAGAGTGCAGAAGCTGATTTCAAGGACAGTACCAGAGACTTAGAATAAAAATACGATTCGGCTATCTGATCTGGTACCACTAAAGTTTACAGATGAATAAAATAATTTTTGCTGAGATTCTAATCGATTAGAATCTCAGT
>CANLWV010000020.1 GCA_947494965.1 uncultured Salinicoccus sp.
GATCATTGAGTGGGCACAGAAAAACCCGAATAATGGACGTTTTTTATTAACTGTCCATTATTCGGGTTATAGTTCAACCGTCTATAATTCGCTATTTATTTTGTGTTAATTCTTTGTAATAAAGGTAATTGACTTTATGCTTGGTAGCCATTAACTGCGAAGCCAAAACCGCCGTATAAACAGTGGTTAGTACAATTGCTCCAATACCAAGACCTGAAAGGTTTATCTTATTAGATGTACTCATTCCATTATTACTTGTGCTCATAGCATTATTACTTGTGGGTGCTTCTGCCATTTTATTAACCCCCTAATTTGTTATAGGGGTATTATTTGTAAAGGCATTTAAACTTATACTCTAAAAAATAACTGAGAGAAAGAAAAGAGGCAGGTCTTAAAACCTTTAAGTTTGTGAACAAATATACTTAAACAAACGGGTGCAATTCTGGAGTAAAATTGCACCCTTTATCTATGGAGATAATCGTTATCAGCCAAGTTTGCCATTTATTTTTTTGATTTGATTCTTCCAATAGAAATAATGAAAAAGCCAGATGACTAAAAATATGGCAGTAAAAATCAATATACCGGTTAAGATGATTCCTCTATCCGATGGAAACCAATGTGCCCATAAACCGCAAAGTAAAAAAGTTATTGCAGCCATAAGGAAATGTAAGCTTCCAATGATTAATGGATTGGCGTTTCTTGAATAAAACCATCCGAATATCGTGTTTATTCCTGCTATCGCAACAGCGGCGACAATATTCTTAAACAAAAAGGTTGGGCTAATCAAATCATAACCTAATGCTTTTGTGATTATCCAGGTTACGATAACCATTGCATTGGCTGACAAAGAAACAGTAAGCAACAAATTTAAAGCTTTCTTTTTAATCATAAGAATGCCTCACTTTCCAAACAGGATATTTTTGATTTTCTTGGTGTAAGATCGTGTTGTATAGAGTTTCTCTTTATTTTTTAAATGGAGAATAATTCTACCGCCAAAAGTATACTCGAAGCGTTGAACCCATTGTAAATTAACGATTTCAAACCTTGATATCCTTACAAAGTGATTGGGAAGACGCGATTCAATTTCATACAATCTTTCTTTAATCTTCTGTTTTCCATATTCAGATTTTACATAAACTGCTTTGCTTTCTGTAAAAACGTAGTAGATTTGATTTAATTCGATAGGTGAAAAACTTGAGCCATTATATGCGATAATGATGTTCGATGGATACGGGTTCTCAAATAAATGACTTATTTTATCCACGAACGAATGATGCGTTTTGGTTCGTAGGATGGTTAGGTTTCCAGGCAACGAATGATCATATTCAATTTCTAATTTCATAAAGCCACCCCTGCTCCCTCCTGTAAATGATTTAAAATTAGGGTTCAATTTATTTACATTATATAAAAGGCGAGAATAGAAAGGAAGTTGATGCAGACGAAACGGTTTATTGAAGCGACGAAATGTTTAATGACCCTGATAAAGAGGGTTTCGAGGACTATTAAACAAAAGGGCGCGATTGCTGAATAAAACCATTCACCTTAAGGCTTAGGGGTTGCCATGAAGGCAACCTCTTTTTTATTAGGATAGGAACATATTACCATCTTGATGACCATACAGAAATTCCCTGTAACGCTCATGGTCTGTAGGAAGTTATAGCAGAAGAAACGGAACAAGCATTTTCTTCTCTCGAAGATTGTTATTCTTATATTTCTGCCTTTGGCTTTGAAATAAAGGCTGATCATGTATAAAGACGTTTGATATAATGGCATTGTCTGGATGAATGGTGACAATGCCACAAACGGGCCATATTGTGGAAGAAATTTACCCCGAATGACCTTTATTTTCTAAACAGAAAGAGGGATTCAAATGACCGTCAATCAATATAAATTACCCGTGCAAGGCATGACTTGCACGGGTTGTGAAGAACATGTAACCGAAGCGTTGGAACAAGCCGGTGCCAAAAATGTGTCAGCTAATTTTCGGCGCGGCGAGGCGATTTTTCAATTAAGCGAGGACTGGATCGACCAAGCAAAGCAAAACATTGAGGAGACTGGCTATCACCCCGATGAAGAAGAAATTCAAACTACTGGCAGCTTTGTGGCATTCGATCGAGATGGCGATTATGACCTTCTGATTGTCGGGTCAGGTGGTGCGGCCTTTTCAGCCGCAATCAAAGCGAGCGAAAACGGCGCCAAAGTGGCCATGGTGGAACGTGGCACGGTTGGGGGGACCTGCGTCAACATCGGTTGTGTCCCATCAAAAACCATGCTTCGTGCCGGTGACATCAATGGATTGGCACAGAACCATCCATTTAACGGATTACAAACAGGTGCTGGTGGTGTTAACCTTACGAAATTGACCGAGCAAAAAGATGAATTGGTCAGTCAAATGCGTCAGGAAAAATATATCAATCTTATCGACGAATATGGATTTGATTTGATTCGTGATGAAGCCTCGTTTGTTGATGAAAAAACGATTCAAGTGAATGGAGAGCACATCACAGCCAAAAGCTTTTTAATTGCAACGGGGGCAAATCCGGCCGTTCCAGATATTCCGGGATTGAAGGACGTCGATTATTTAACGAGCACGACAGCCCTTGAATTGAAAGAAGTACCAAAACGCCTTGCCGTGATCGGTTCCGGGTACATCGCCGCGGAATTGGGCCAAATGTTTCACAATTTCGGAACAGACGTGACGCTCATGCAGCGAAGTGAGCGTTTGTTTAAAACGTACGAGCCGGAGGTTTCCGACGCCATCGATGAAGCTTTAAGGGAGCAGGGGATCAACCTGATCACTGGGGTTACCTATCAAAAAGTCGAGCAAAACGGTGATACCAAAAGCGTGACGATTGAAGTGAATGGCGAAAAACAAGTTATTGAAGCCGATCAGATATTGGTGGCAACAGGCAGAAAGCCAAACACAGAGAGCCTAAATCTGGAAGCAGCCAGTGTGAAAACAGGCAAAAAAGGGGAAGTGCTTACCAACGAATTTTTGCAAACGACTAATGACCGCATTTATGCCGCAGGGGATGTGACACTCGGTTCACAATTCGTGTATGTTGCGGCGTATGAAGGGGGTATTGTCGCGGACAATGCACTCGGTGTGACCAAACGGAAAATCGATCTTCGATTTGTGCCCGGGGTGACTTTCACGAACCCGTCGATCGCGACGGTTGGCCTGACCGAGCAACAAGCCAAAGCAAAAGGTTACGACGTGAAAACGTCGATTCTGCCGTTGGACGCTGTGCCGAGGGCATTGGTTAATCAGGAAACAACCGGTGTCTATAAACTTATCGTGGATGGTCAAACTCGGAAATTAATCGGTGCCCATATCGTCAGTGAAAATGCCGGGGATGTTATTTATACAGCGACGTTGGCGGTGCAATTCGGATTGACCATTGATGACCTTACGAATAGCTTTGCGCCTTATTTAACCATGGCTGAAGGTTTGAAACTCGCAGCCTTGACTTTTGATAAGGACGTTTCTAAATTATCTTGTTGTGCAGGTTAATTGAGCTTCCTCAAACGGGCGCGAAAACGGAATAAAGAACGGTGCCTAAAGTGGCATTATTGGACCATTTTCTTGAATAAGAATATATTTTTTGAAAGAAGGTTAGAGATTTTGGTTATGAATGCTCTTTTAAGAGGTGGAATACCATTCATCATTATGAGCGGTATTGCTTTATTACTTTATTTTCAAGGAAAGTACTCGGATGCTAAAGGTACATTTGTTGCAAGCCTGATCGCTTTTTTTGTCGGCGCTGCATCCATTATTTATAACATAGAGCATTGGAGTTTGATTAAACGAAGCGGTGTCCATTTTATAATAATGCTTATAACAATTTATCCTATCCTTTTATTAAGTGGTTGGTTTACGATTACATCTGTATTTGACGCTGTTAAAATTTTTATTCTTTTTGCTTTTGTTGGCATAATTTTATGGTCCTTATTTTTTATATTAGCTAGAATTTTTTCTTGGTAAATAATTAAGTGTATACCACAATCGGGCGCTATTCCGTAATAAGGAATGGCGCCAAGATGGCATATTAGAGCCATTATGTTGAATGTTAATCAAATGATTTAAGGAGAGTTATGTTGAAGAAAATCTATATTCATATCCTAAATATAGTCGGCCTCATTGTATTGTTAGTATTTAACGCTTTTGCTTATCTTGGTATGAATTTTACTCCATCAAATGAGCCTCTTACTGCAGAATATATTTTTCTAGCTAGTTTTTATCTAATTTGGGGAGTTTTTTATTATTTACAATTAAAACTAAATTCTTTAAAAAATTTGTTGATCCTAATTATTCTGGAATTGCTTATCATTATAGGCTGGAGTTTCTTTTGGGGTACACCATACGGACATACATTAATAGAATCTTTGTTTGAGTAAGGTTAATCTTCCTCAAACGGGCGCGATTGCTGAATAAAACCATTTGCCTTAAGGCTTAGGGGGTTGCCATGAAGGCAACCTTTTTTTACATTGAATGTTCAAATAGGGTATACTATAAATAGACACCTATATACATAGTCCTGAATTCTCTAAATACTTATTATTCTTTTTAGTGAAAGAATGGATGAGTGTATAATGGAAAGGTAGAAGAGGTGGATAATAGATGAAAGAAGTAAATGAAAATTTGAAAAACCTTAAAATAATTATAGGTAAAGATGGTTATGGTGAGCAAAACATTAAATGTACCACAAACGAATTGACTAGCAGAAACAGTTGCCGTCAATTTTATAAGCATTTTAAGACTGTCGCTTTTGTCACAAGAGAAAAGGTGCCTTTTAAGCGTACTTTTGAACATATACTAAACTTACTCTATTACAAGAAGAATATTAATGTTAGAAAGAAATATGAAAGTATAACACAAGATTGGATAAGGTTTGTTGAATGTATGTTTAATAATGAATCAATAGTTTTTATTAACCAAGATGAGTTGGCCCACTATAATAATGATCATAAATACATTATTGAAAATGCTCATGCTATTCTTATGTGCGGTGAGGATGCAGCAAAGAAAATCCTTGGAAAGTTTAATACTAACAGAAACAAAGTAAAGCTATTTCATTCAATTCACCCTAGCCCCAAAAATGATAGTACCAAAAGAATTCTTGAAGATTGGGTTTTTATAAAAACCGGTGGAATATTTAAAGATTCAACGTATAAAATTAAACACTATGCTCACTCTAATAAAAGTAAATTTATGATATAAACTGATGAATGCTAAATTCCCATTTTCTAACCACTTTTCCATGCTTCAGACACACTAAAAACCTGCTAACCACATTGTAATTGTTCTGCAATATGTATTATTTACCGTTCTTAAGATCTTTTTTATAATCTTCTTCAATCGTATTTTTTATTTCAGAGTAAAGATGATATATTTCATCAGTATCCTGCTGTTCTGGGCCCATCATCTCGGCTCTCTCTGATATATAATCTATATGTAATACATTTTTAATTATTATTTCATCGAATAAATGTAAATTCGCGTAAAGGATTTCTCTTTGCTTTTGGTATATTTCCCATCGAAACTCCTTTTTTTCGCTCATATGTATAGGCACAACTAATGGTGAACGCTCTCCTTCATATAAAAGAAATTGATTATAAGCAATGTGCTTATTTCGCCTGTCTTTAATCTTCTCTATCTGCGTTTGATGTTTTGACTGTACCTTATAGCTAATAAATCCTCCTATAACAACCCCAAGTAAACCCAAAAAGGGTGCTATAATTTCTACCATAACTTGATCTCTCCTTATATAAATTATTGATGCATTTTTGTTAATAGATATTTTACTTAACTAATTTTATAGGTTCATATTAAAAATCAGTAGTCCTCTCCTGGTAAGTATCCCATAAAAAATATACTACCGTTGTAGCAGTACCAATAGCGAGCCTGGCATAACGTGGCGGTAAAGATTTAAAAGATTTTGTTTTTCCATGTCCGTCACCGTATGCATTTCTCAATTCTGACATGCTCTGAGACACTCCGCTGAAATTACCAAGTATCTTTGCAGCAATTCTACCCTCTTCTTTGTCTTTATCTTGCTGGCTCGCTGACAAATCCAATTCCTCTATAACCTTTTTTACGAGTGGAGTGAAGTCAATGTCTTTCTTGTATTCTATATTCATTTCATCCAGAATCGTTTTTGCTGTTGACTCAATAAGTTCCTTTGCCTTACCTATAGCGATATTAGGATTATGTTCAACATTAGCTAACATTATATCAATCTGAGAATTGATATAATCTGAACTAAATTTAACTTTTATTTCTTCGCTATATGTATTGATCAATTTATTAGAATCAATCGTTTCTATCTTATATATACTTCTCCCACTGATCGATTCTGCTGCAACCAAAATTAAGTTATCGTTTTTCAATATTTTATTGATTTCTTCCAAATAAGGCTTCCATTGGCTCTCATTCTCTCTTACTTCTGGGTGAAAAATCCGCTCGACAAACTCAACAAAAAGTTGTTCATCTCTAAATAAGTTTATTCTTGAATCTTCAAATATCCAATCATTTGCCCAATCATCATTATTGATTGTATGTTGGATTATATCTTCTTCCATGGTCTCGTAGCGAGGATCATCAGATGGTAAATTGTATATATCAACAAAATATGATAAGAATTGAATCTCACTCTGTCTTCCATAATAATTAAAATTTCCATTTATCAGTAAATCTTTTATATCTCTTTTTGAATAAAATGAAATCATTCAATCACCCCACTAGTATATTTAGTCCCATTGTGTCAGGAAGGCTGATCAAGCTTAGTTTTAATCAAATTTTGAACCTTGGCACCAATACACCGCTTTTTTCTGTATCTTCGAAATCAGCTGTTCTTTTCCTCTTATATATGCGTCTATATTATCAGGAAAACGTTGGGATAATTCTTTTTTTAAGTCGCCATACTTTTTTAGAGCATCAGGATGCGTGCGTAGATAATTACGAAATGCAAGATGACGATCGATTTCAGGGTTATCTATCCCATAAAAATGAATATGGTGAGTTCGTTCGCTTCCGCCTTTTTGGAAAAAGCGACGGCCTGGAAGACCGTTTTCTCCTTTTGCTTCATAACCAATATCAATCATTGCAGTATTAAAGTCGTCGACTCGCTCAATATCTTTAACTACAGGCATTATGTCAATGACAGGTTTTGCTGGTAGACCTTTTACGGATGTACTACCAATATGATGAATCTCGGTTATTTCAGGACCAAAAATAGCACATAATTTATTTGCTTCTTTTTTATACATCAAAGGCCAATTTTTATTACGCCGATTGTAAAATTAAGCTAGACACCTAAAAAGGGTCACGCGTGATACACTCAAAATGAGTTTTCCGACCAAAG
>CANLWV010000021.1 GCA_947494965.1 uncultured Salinicoccus sp.
CCCGGTACAATACCGAGGTCATCTACTCGCAGCATAACGCTTTTTTTAAACTGTCTAAATTATGGGTTACAGTTCATAAAGACAAAGAACCTTTTGTCTTTAATCCCAATGAACTATCTGAAGATACTTCTGCAGCAAAAAATTATCTGGTCAATGAGAGAGGAATAAATGAGGATCTTGTAGATACTCTAATAGGAAAAAAACTAATCCAACAAGACCATAATAATAATGTAGTATTTCTATGGGCGAAAAATAAGGAAGTTGTAGGGATGGACAAACATGGCACTAATCTGGAGAAGCGATTTAAGCATGTTGTAAAAAATTCAGATGAAAAACAAGGATTTACAATCACAAACGGTAAACCTGAGAACTTATATGTATTTGAATCTTCTATTGATTTATTGAGCTATGCAAGCATGTATAACCCTGCTAATGCAAGAATGATTTCGATGGCCGGGTTAAAACCTCAAACTTACTATAATTCAATTGCACAGATATATGAGGAAACTAAACAACCTCCAAAGAATGTTGTATTTGCTGTTGATAGTGATGAAGGAGGGGAGGGTTTCATGTTGGAGTATATAAACAACAAATTAGAACATCGACAAAGTGGAGTCACAGTTAAAAATCACGTTGCATCTCCAAGACATCAAAACTTTGAGCAACTAGGCTCTCCAAAGAACCTGGACTCCTGGAAAGAGATTAAAGATTTCAACGATATTCTTACCAATATAGATGACAATGACGTTAAAATGTCCTATCAGCCTGTAGTTATGGATAAAAAAGAATACTTCGAAACAATTAACTACAATAAAAAGTACGGTAAAGCTATGGATGAACTTTCACAAGATGATAAAGAAAGGAAAAATATTTCCTCAAATTTAATTGCGACTAAAATTGCAAAATATGAATACCATACAAATAAAGTAGATGCGAAACGAAACACTAAGGAGAATGGGATGGAAATTCACGATTTCTTATAATTCTCTAAAGCAAATAAAGGCAATATGAGCTACCATAATATTTTTTAAGTTCTGTTATTATATAAAAATGCTATTTAACATAGTGTGCATTTAGATAGATGTAAAATAATCGGTGTTTAATGCGAATAACTGTAGAAAGTACAAATATAAAGTTCTCAGAATAAAAGTATAGCCTATTGAATAAATAATGGCCGTTTTCTGAATTTTTAAGGTAAAATATACGTATTAATCTTTCTTAGGAGGAATTTCAATGAAACTACTTTCTTCAAATGTAGTAACAACAGTTATATTACTTATACTTCTAGCGTTAGTTATATGGAATTATATTGATATATTCACCTACTTAACAGTGTCAATTATTGTAATTATTGCTTCGATAATTGTAGATTATAAAAAAAATAGAAAAAAGTAAATTCATAGGTTATAATGCAATTATCATATAAGAGGTGTTGTTAGTTATGAAGAAGAAAGGTTTATGCTTGATGATTTTTTCTTTGATTTTGTATCCGTTCTCAGAAACATTTATTACTCTTGGCGGTCAGGAAAAAGTACAAACTGCTGAAGCAAGTACAGAAGAATTAGAAGGAATAAATGAAGATGTGGTTTTCGAGGAAATGAATTCAAATCAATACGTTTATACTTATAGTAATGAGGGAGAAGATTATAAGAATATAGAAGTATTTGTAAGTGAAACGGAAGTCCATTCGGAAATTTATATGCTTAATAAAGAAACTCAAGAATACGAGCTGGTTGATTCAATTATTACAGTCGTAGAAAAAGATACCGTTAAACAAACCTCTGAACAAACAAACGAATATAGTGAAGTTCCCATAGAAGCAATGTCAGTAAATTTAAAAGATAGTATGCATTTTGAAGAAAATCTTTACCAGATTGCTGCCTCATCATGGAAGTACAATAAAACCTATACAGGGTCTAATAATCTAAAGCTACAAAGGTTTACAGTTGGTGCAATTGCAATAATAGTAGCAAGTATTACAAAATTACCGCAAACAGCTAGAACTGTAACTCAAGTAGCTAATCTTTACTTTCAGATAAATGCAAGCAAAGCATACTACAAAACAGTTGTATATAAAGATTCAAATGCTCCCCGTAATAGACCAAACTTTAAACATGTTACTACTTTCTACAAAAACTCAGCTCGAACGCAAGTATTAAAATCAAATGTAGTACGTCTAGCATGTAGCAGTACTTGCAATAGTTAAAAAATGAGTTGATCAATATCACCATAACAGAGTCCGAAACCATAATATTTCGGGCTCTGTAATTATATAATAATGTCATTTAAACTAATACAAATTTCCTTATATCATATGTCCGGCAATAAGGGTAGATCTATACTTGAATGTAGATGCATCGGTCAAGCTGGTGGCTCTCAATACACTGGAGCTGCCATACCGTTGCTTCAATTGGTCAATTGTGTGGTTCAGTTTTTCCTCTTTTAGATCCTTATCTGTATCAAATAGTGATATCTGCATGACTGAATCCGGTAAGAAGTTCGTTAGAGATACATTAATCGTCCTATACGAACTATGTGGGTCAGCCACTTTATTTAATTGGCTCCATATCAGTTGAATAATCTTATTAGAGTTGTTTGTTCCTGCCTTTATTGTAAACTGCTTTCGATAAATCTTTCCATCCTTTGTGCCAATAGAGAAAGAAATCGTACGTGCAAGTTGTTTATTTAACCTGATACGATAAGTCACTTCATCAACGTGTTCTATTAAAATCACATATAGTTCGGTAAGCGTATAATCTCGGAGTAGAATCTGACTTTTAGCGATCGAAGGGCGATGTGCTATGTGTTTATCTCTGATAAAGCTCTCATCTATGCCATTGGCATGAAGATGCCAATCGACCCCCACGATACCAAAATCTCTCTTCAAATATTTCCAGGAATAGTTTGCTAAATCTCCAACACTATAAATGCCCCTCTTGTTAAGGTTCATTTCACTTTTCATATTAATTCCCCATAGTTTTGACAGGGGTTTAATCCCCCACATTTTTTCTTCTACATCTTTATAACGCCATTCCGTGATGCCATCCGGCATTTTTTTTGCTTCAATATCCAATGCCACTTTGCTTAGTAAAAGGTTATCGCCAATACCAATGGCACACTGTATTTGTGTCACTTCATAAATTTCATTTTTTAAGTGCTTTGCAAATGCTTTTGGTGTCTTGGAAAACAGATGGTAACTATTAGTAATATCCATAAAAAATGGCTCTCCCTAATCATGTGTGCTTGACATTGAAAAAAGCAGAATCTTCCTCTAATGTTTAAAGTACCAACCCAAAACATTGATAGAGAGGAAGTTCTGCTTGTATAAACAGTTTACTACAGATATCCTGCACCTACCAACCTTTATATTGAATAATGAAGGAGAACGTGTGAAAGATGGCTGGGTTCTCGGCGTCGAGCCGAAGCCACAGAACCATCTCTGTCCGTTATGCTTCCAGGAAAGTATCAATCATGCCAGAAACAAGAATCGCTTCCTGCGTCACGCCTGGGTTTCTACCCGGGAAACCATCTATATTCGTGTCCCGGTCCACCGCCAGCGTTGTGAAGACTGTGGCATCACCTGGACGGTCGAATGGCCGGAGGTTCCCGTGCGTGGGAACGTGACGACGCATTTCAAACAGATGATTGCGAGAAAATGCATCGGTCAGTCCTTCAAGGCGGTAGCCAGAGAGATGGCCGTGCCACCATCGACCGTGGCTTCCTGGTTTTACACCTATGCCGAAGAAACATTGGCACGGCCGGCTGATTACGAAGCACCGCCAGCGCTCTGCATGGATGAATTCGCCCATAAACGGGGCCACACCTACAGTGTCGCTCTTCAGGATGCACACACGGGCCACGTGTGGCAGACGCACCCGGGAAAGAGCCGGGAGCGTATCCAGGAAGGGCTGCGCCGGTATCCGTTCCAGGCACCTGAAGTCATCGTTACGGACCTGGCTCCCGGCATGGCGCAGACCGTCCACGAGATATGGCCGGAGACAGCCATCGTTGTCGACAAGTTCCACGTCATCCAGTTGTTCACGCAGGCTCTGGATCGTGCGAGGAAGCTGGAAGGAAACAACGGGACCAGCCACAAGAACATCAGGCATCAGCGCAGGCTTTTGATGGCCCATCCCAAACACCTGAAGTTAGAAGAAAAAGAGACGTTACGCACTTGGCTCGGAGAAAATCCTGAGTTGAAAAAGCAGTGGGTTGCGCTTCAGAAGTTCCGGAACATATATTGTGCCAAAAGCTACAAGAAAGCGCAAAAAGCCCTTGAAGACTGGTGCAGCCACTACCTTTTTGAAGGAGCGAACGCCACAAAGTCTATAGTCAAAACCGTCTTGAAGTGGAAACAGGAGATTCTGAACCACTTCACCTACGGACTGACAAACGCACGACTGGAAGGTACCAATAACCTGATCAAAACGCTGAAACGACGCAGTTACGGATGCCCGAATATGTATCATTTCGATCTCCGGATCCGTATGGAGTGTCGTCCCCCAGCTTAGAAATAAAAAGAGATCCTACGTTAGAGGAAGAAATCAACACACTTCACTGGGGAGAACCTAAAAAATTCATCAATAGAATATTGGTGAAAATCTTCTGCAGGAACATACTTTAAGGCAATTTGAGAGATTAATGTCGAATATTCTATATAGGTCTGCATTGAAGGATTGATAATATATATGTCGTTCCTTTGAGGGATCACGTATAATCGTGAGCCAGTTTTTATTCCTAATTTCTTTAATTCGGGTGTAGCAGCTAAAACAACAGATCCTTTCCTTTTTGTGTTTCCCACAACAGCTAACTTAGTTTTTAACGGGTCTAATCCTTTTAGAATACAGGATACACTTGCAAAAAAACTTTTCTGATCAATACAAAGAATGTCTCTACTGCTGCATAGATCATAATTGTACATAACTCTCCCCCTCTAGATAGAACGTGTGTTCCCGTATTTATTAGGATTATAGCATTAGTTGATTTAAATTTAAAATTTCTTATATAGCCATAGTTGAATTTGAGAGCGTAAAATAGTTTGTGTAAATGAATAAATAGAAAAAGGGCGTCCTTTTCTTGTAAGATTAAGTTACCACACCAAATCCAAGAAAAGAGGACGACCCCTATGGATCATTTTACATCAGATATTATTCAAGCTCTAGTAAAAAAAGACGATGTCACAGAAATCTTCCGCAGCCACCTGGAAACGGCGGTGAACACATTACTGAAAACCGAATTGACTGCATTCCTGGACTACGAAAAGTATGACCGTGTGGGCTTCAATTCCGGGAACTCCAGAAACGACGACTATTCCCGCACGTTACATACCGAATATGGCGACCTTCAGATTGACATTCCCCGGGACCGGAATGGGGACTTCAAGCAGCAGACCGTTGCGCCTTACAAGCGGTCCAATGACACATTGGAATCTTTTGTCATCCATATGTTTCAAAAAGGGGTGACGATGTCTGAAATCTCCCATCTGATTGAACGGATGTATGGGCATCACTATACGCCCCAGACCATTTCAAATATGACCCAGGCGGTCACAGAAGAAGTGGAGGCATTTCGCCAGCGTTCGTTATCCGAGCGGTATGTGTGCGTGTACCTGGATGCGACATTCCTGCCCGTCAAACGGGAGACAGTGACCAAAGAGGCTGTCTATATCGCTGTGGGCATCCGGGAGGATGGCTCCAAGGAAGTGCTGGCCTATACTGTCGCGCCGACGGAATCTGCGTATGTATGGAAAGAATTGATTGGAGATATCCATGCACGGGGCGTGACGGAAGTCCTGCTCTTCATTTCTGACGGGCTTCCAGGTATCAAAGACAGTATTCATTCGGTGTTTCCAAAAGCGAAATACCAGACATGTTTCATTCACGTTGCACGCAACATTTCCCACAAGGTCCGTGTGTCGGACCGGAAGGCAATCTGTGAGGACCTGAAGTCCCTGTATCGCGCCACGGATAAGGCCGAAGCTGAGCAGGCTTTGGACGCGTTTATCGAGAAGTGGAAGAAATCTTACGCCAAAGTCACGCAATCGTTGAAAGCCAATCCGGATCTGTTCACTTTTTATGATTTCCCTGAAGCAATCAGGAGAAGCATCTACTCCACAAATCTGATTGAGTCATTCAATAAGCAGATCAAACGGTACAGTAAGCGCAAAGAGCAGTTCCCGAACGAGGACGCCCTTGACCGTTTCCTGGTCACTCAATTTGAAGCATATAACCAACGGTTCGCGACACGGTGTCATATTGGTTTTGACCAGGCCCGTGCAGAATTAGCTGAAATGTTCAGCGGGTAATGCACACTACAAGAAAAGGCATGCCTTCATTTACACATAATTATTGACGGTCCCTTTTCCGTGGGTACATATTTTTTATTTTTGTACCATACTTGTACATGTTTTGTACCTTTATTGTACATCCTTGTACCGATTTTGTACATAGTTGTACCACTTTTGTGCATGGTTGATTTGGTGCTATAAAGCTATTTGTGGGATAGAAAAATCAGGTGGAAAGGTCTCCTGTGTAGGACGACTCCACCTGATGATCATGTATTATAGGATCGTTTTTTCCTGCTTTTTTTAAGGGACGTTTTTCTAAGTTTTGTTCTCGTTTTCGATCATTTTTAAGAGCTCAGGATCTTCGATTAGGGAATGAATTTTTGTGTCCGATTTTTCTTTGGGTGTTATCTTTTTTGGCCATTCTTTCTATTCTTTGTACGAGGATGTTTCTTTATAGTTTGGCTACATGTATTCTCTTTTTTTATGATATCTTTTTTATTCTTTTGTTTCTTCGAGAGAGGGAGATCTTTTCACAGAAATAATCGTTTGGAAGAGGTAATATCTATGTTTTGTTGGATCAATAGAAGTTTGTGCAGGAGGTTGTTTTTTAGCAAGAATCGCTTATGATTATTGGTTTAAAATGTTAGGGTGATGTACAGATAAGAAAGCAAAAACTGTCGTTTATGCGATTTAGAAGAAGTCATAGATATTTATTCTCTAAGAACCGTAAATGTGGCGTGAGAAGGGTTATTCCCTTCTCTTTTCTTTACTTGTAGAAAGGAGAGGTAAAATGAATCAAAGTAACATTTATGACTTTCTAAACGTGGAACAAGACCCTCTGTATCAAAATCTCCAATCATTACAAACAGGAGAAAGTTATGATCTTGATGAACAAACAGAAATTCACTATAACACTCATGGGTTATATGAAGTTATAGCAAGTGAAACCGAACAAGCATTTTCTTCTCTTGAAGATTGTTATTCTTATATTTCTGCCTTTGGCTTTGAAATAAAGGCTGATCATGTATAAAGACGTTTGATATAATG
>CANLWV010000022.1 GCA_947494965.1 uncultured Salinicoccus sp.
TGTGTTATCACACGCAACTTTGAACAACGCTTCATCTTCCATTTCTACAACATCTAATAAATCCATATATTCAACTATTCCACGTTCATGCACCAATTTTTTTATCTTCTTAATCGCTTCGTACTTTTCCTCTTTTGTCATTGAAATATAAGATGAAATATCAAATCCATTAAACACTTTTATTTCTTTATCGTCATATTGAAATTTATCTGGATTATCCATATGCGTAAAATACCGATAAGCACCCCTCACACTTTCTAATTTTATCGGTTGAGGTGCATTAATCTTACTCATAAGTTTTTTCGCAGCAGTTTCTGTTACAGGGCCATCCCAACACAAGATCACATGCCAATGCGATTTTTTAACTTCTCCATCTGGATTAAAGTCTTTATCATGCAAAGGCGACACAGCAAACTGTATTCTTGTTTCCTCCAGAACTTCAATCCAATTTGCAGGCGAAGATTCAGGATACACTACAGCGCCCCATGTCCTTGATTTAACGTATTTAGTCATGGTAATATAAAGGTGCTTATAAGCCAGCTAACTTGCTCTGTTTGCCGACAGAGCTTTTTTTATGCCTTTTTCTAGCTTCAACACCTTATCCTCCTCCCTATTTTTTCATTTCTGCATAATGTTGATTGATGAGCATTGCAATAGCTTGTGATTTTGTTAAACCCATTTCTTCCGAAATTTCTACTAACCTTTCCAGTGTACCTTCAGTTAGAGTTATACCTACTTTTTCCCGCGCCATATCTTCACCTCCTAAGCTATATTTCTCTAAAATATACAAGAGTATAGTAGATATGTCTAGAGATTTCTTTACATTTTTTTATTTTATTTTTTTTAAAAAACCCCAAAACACTTGGGAGAGTAAGAGTACAGCGATTTTTGCACAATGCACAATGCACCCCTAGGGGGGGTCGTAGTACCCCCCTAGGTTACCCCTCATTCCTAAATAAAAGAGACCCTGTTTAAGGATCTCTTTTTTTAATTCTTTATTAACACTTTTTTGCATATCTGCAAAAATTATGACATTTATTTATATGCCATTGATTAAAAAAATGTCTATGTAATAATTACCTTATAATAACAAAGGAGGATTTTTATGAAAAAATTAATCTTTTTCTTAGCAACATTAATGGTTGTCAGTAGTATTAGTTTTGAAGTTCTATCTGTTCAGGCTCAAGCTGAAACAATTCATCAAAATAAAAACAACAAAACTACTGAAACAACATCTGAAAATTTAAATTCTGAAACAATTTCTAAAGCAAATCCTTACATAGTCATAGAAAATAATCGTTTTGTAATTAAAAACCAAGCTGAATTAATCAAAGTAGTTGGGACAAAAAATTTTAAAGCAATTAAACAAGCAATTAAAACTCAAAATAATTCATTGAACCAAGTCACAGAAAAAGAATTCAATGAAACAGCCACTATTAATAACAACGTAATAACATTTAACAATAAATCTAATAGTGAAATACAAACAAAAACTATAACCACTATGTCAGCGGGAATAAATGCCATAAGAGGATATTGGTGGGGGTATAGAGCATATCTAAATGATAATTTAACAAGAACTACAGCCCAAGCTTTAGCTGGAGGTGCAGGTGTATCCACCTTAGTGGCCATCTGGTCTCCATGGTTTTCAGCACCAACAGCAATAGTAAAAGCTTTAGCTGCTAGCGCAACATTAGTACTAGGCGGAAGTTCTGCTCTTCTATACAATAATAACAATGGAAGTGGCGTATATTTTCGATTTACAGGAAGACCTCCTGTAACACCAATTTTCACTGGAGTATTCCCTCAATAAAACAATAAAACGAGTGCTATACATTAGCACTCGTTTTATTGTTTTTTACTGTTACATACATAATTGGTATCATAGCCATTATATAAACAAAAGAATTACTCCACCCATATATAAAATCAGTAATGAAAAAGAATATTACAATACCAGTAATATATAAACGTAATACATAATGCATTTTATCATCAACATTTTCCTTTTCACCATTATCGATTAAGAAAAATGCAAAAAGAACAAAAGCTAATAATATGAAAAAGGCAAGATTCCCTTCAGAAAATATTAAGTAAAGCAAAAAGAAAAAAGAAACAATAAGAAATAAATTTAAACTATTATTAATATAATCTCCTCCTTTTAATTAAGAGGATACAGTAAATTAATATTTATTCCAATTTCCTTTTGGTGTGAACCAACGGCAACCCTAAAAACCCAAAAGCTGTCGGTAGGCTTCTTTGATACCTCACGGTATCTGCCTACCGGCTTTTTAGTTTATTCAGGGTTGCTTTTCCCACCAAAAGTTTTCTCGGCATAAACACGTGTCTAAAGCTCGAGATCGAAGCCTTTCGATTTCTCACGTTTCTTCTGCTTTTCCTTATCGAATGTATGCACGTTTTGCTTTATTTCGTCCATAAACGCTCCCAGATGCTCTGTAAGCTCGTTTTTAGATAAAAAGGCACTGAAGTCATCATATGCTTCCTCAAAACCTTCAAAACGGCTCCTCAGGGCTTTATAAACACCTGCTGTGTTTTGCATCCAACGACTCATATTTCTATCCAGAGCATCATAATTCTCTTTTAACTGCTTATTCTCTCGTTTCAATTCTTCTACTTCATTATTTTTTTCGTGATAACCGTCCCTCCATGTCTTAACAAACCCTTTTAAACTGTCTTTATCCTTTTGCAATTTCTGATTTTCCTGAACAAAATCTGTATTAGTCATTTCTTCATACACATTCATCATCTGACTGGCCGTTTTAAAACGTTTCTCAATCTTTTCAAAGTCTTCTGCATTGATGATTTTACGTCCCGTTTTCGTTTCCTCTGTGACTTTTCCAAAGATATTTTTCTGTTGATATTTTTCATCTTCATAGTCAAACTCACTGTCTTTGTTCAACATTTCCAGACTCTCTGAATAATCTTCTATCAGCTGGTCATATTCTGCCTGCATTCCAGCCCTCTTTCGACTGAATTTATCGAATTGTTCTTTATGATAAACCGTATCTTTTTTAAATTTTGACATCTCTTTATGCTCAGCTTGGGTAATCTCCTTTGATACACCTCGTTCCAAGTCATAACCTTTATTTTTCAAAAACACATTGAATCGATCCTGTACATCAGTCAAAGCTTTTTTATTACCAACCTTTTCTTTCGCAGACAATCGACCATCTTCCATCAACGGAACAAAACCAAAATGCATATGTGGCGTCTTTTCATCCTGATGCACCGTGGCATAAATCATATTCTCTTTACCATATTCTTTTTCTAAAAACTCCAGACTATCTTTAAAAAAATCTTTTCTACGTATTGGATGAATATTTTCAAAAAATTCACTGTCACTCGTAATAATCCCATCCACATGTAGAACCGCATCCGACCGAATTTTACGTTTCCCCATATAGCCTTCTTCAATTCTTTTATCAATCGCCTGCTGATAATTAATATTTTCATCGTTAATCAAATCATAATTCGACTTTGTCCTATAATGATCAATGTCCGGATTTTGATAATTTTTGTTCTCTCGTTGATTATGTTTTTGAATCCCCGTTGTATCACTTTTACTTTTGACTTTCGCAACTCTCAAAATTGAAAATGACATATAAAAATCCCCTCAGTACTCAGGTTATATACTTAAATATACTATAAGTCTAACATACTAGACTTAGTTATTACTAAGTCATTAAATCGTATGGTCTTGCAGACAGCCTAAACCAGTTTTTTGCTGAACGCAAAAAAGAGTGGCTTAAGCCACTCTGACAATCAATCTCGTCTCACTTTATGTCTCGCTGACCTCAACATAGCAGTTATCAAAATTGTGTTATCACACGCAACTTTGAACAACGCTTCATCTTCCATTTCTACAACATCTAATAAATCCATATATTCAACTA
>CANLWV010000023.1 GCA_947494965.1 uncultured Salinicoccus sp.
CGGACACCATTGGAAGTCTTTTTGAGTTACATGGGTGAAAAGGAACTGTCTAGCTTATTTTGACAAACGAAAAAATATTTTTAAACTTCAATTAAATAATATGATTTATAGTATAAAAATCAAGAATCTCTTCACTGTTACAAATTATATTTTGCTTTTCGCATAGAGAATGCAACATCTCCTCCTTCTAGAGTACGGACCACTGAATTCTTCACATTCAAATTATCTACAGACCCTACACATGCTTCATTTATAATGCCTTGGCCATCATATTCTTCCATGACTATGATTAATTCTGCATCACCAAAAACAGGTATATTGGCATTATGAGTGGCAAATATAAATTGACGATTTAATTTGTAATCCCGCAAACCTTCAATAAAGTTATTTGCTATATATGCATTATCAAGATTATCCTCAGGCTGATCAATTATTAAAGGATCGTTATTATCTAATAACAGTATATTTAATATTGCTGTACATTGTTGTCCTTTAGAAAGCTTGTCTAGGGATTTGAAATTTTCTACTTCAACATCTTCAATTGCTGTGTTTAGTTTCACATCGATTGTATCACGTAAAGGTATTACTTCCATTTCTAGCCTTTCTTCCAATGATAACTGTGCTAAAATATCAGCTTTAGATTTTGTCAGGCTATATTGTTCAATTAACGTTTCACTACCTTTCTTTATATTATTTAGAAATGAGGAAAGTGAAAACTCCTCAATCTCTCTAATCCACCCTAAGCTCTTCGGGCCTAAACCTTCAACTTCAGATAGAAATTCTATTAATTCTTCTCTATTCTTTCCTGCTTGTAACTCCACTTGAACTTTTCCTTTTAGCTTCCCTTTATTAATCTTTTTGACGGCAGTCCTTAAAGAATCGTAAGCTTCATCTTTATTTTGGTTCAATTTCTCTATAAGCGTTTTTCTTTCATTTACTATATCATTTAATTCTTCATTAACTTTTTTGAATTCAGTCTTACTCGGGTTTATTTGGGCAATTTCAGATACTGTTGCTCTATATTCTTCAGCAATTTCTAAGCCGGTTTTCCCATTTAATCCATCTATAGTTTTAACAGCTTTGCTTATTTCTCCTTCAGAACCTATTTTTCTTTTTTCCCACTCATTTTTTATTTCATTTACTTTTCGTTCACTCTCTGAAATAAGACCATTATATTGAGATTTCAATTTAGCTAAGTCCAAATTAAAATTGTATATTATATCTTTAATAATATTGAAATTATCTTCATTTGGCGTCTCTTTAATAAATTCTTCAGTAAAAGGGAGGTCTATTTCATCAAATTTAATCTCATGCGTTTTTAAAACGTCTAGTGATTTTTTTATGTATTCCTCCTCTGTTGAAAGTTCTTCAATAGTTCTGAGTCTATCTGCAATACCGTTTTCTTCAAAAAACGCTACTTTGTCTTCGAGTTTCGGTAGACTAGCAACTTTTTCTGATATTTCATTTTTTTTATGTTTTTTTTCTACAAGTTGGATTGCATTTTTCTTTAACTTTTTAATAATTTCTTTTCTTTCAAAATCAAGCTCCTCTGGGTTCGGAAGAAATCTACTTAAAATATTTAACTTTGCTTCCTCATCTGAAACTATTTCTATAATTTCATTTTGTCCAAAAACCTCAACGTTGGGTAATATATCTTCTATATTTAAGTTGGAAACAGTGCCGTCCAAGTTTTCAATAACTAGGGGATCCTGATATCTTTTTATAATCTTATATTTCTGTCCATATCTTGAATTGGAGGTCACTTCTAATTCAACCCTCCCATTATCTAAACCTAAATTGGCTTTAAGCAAATCTTGAAAATGCCTCTTAGAATTCTGACTTTCAGGTTCTCTACCAAGGGCATATCTAATTAGTTCTAATAGAGTAGATTTCCCTGTCCCTCTTCCACCTATAGCGGTGTTTAAATTCTCGGAAAGATCTACAGACAAACCGTCAAGATAACCCCCAAATACTTCTATCTTATCTATACTACTTTGAAAGCGATCACTTTGATCAGACGATAATTTTACTCGTGCAGTAGGATCGAGGAATGCTTCTCTAAAACATGTGAAATCTGGGTTTGACATTTTAACTAGACAGTAAGAATTCGTTTCTAGTAAGTCATCAGGATAACAAATATCTTTAGCATTTATGTATGCAAAGGGAGTATTCTTTTTATACATTGGTTCCTTGTTTTTAATGATATTGTTATACCTGGCGTCAACATCTTCTGTGGTATAGGGAATCTGTGCTGCTTTAAGCCTCGGGTCAACCCAAATATGATGCATTTGTCTCAATTTTAAAATGCCATTGTCGCTAGTAATATGAGCAGCATACCAAAACCCTTCCATTTCTTCTTCTATAATTTTTGCTATTGCTAAGCAAGATAGGTTACTCGGCATGACTCCGTCATTAGGGTCAGTTAAACCTAACCTACCTAGATATCTATTTAATTGCTCCGGTGTTGTATCTTCATGAAAAAGGCATACTATATGAATTTTTTCAGCAGTTGCTATTTCAAACCCTGGGAATACCGTTATATTATTTTCGCTCAATAGTTCTCTAAGTTTTTCTGATGTACTGATACTTCCATGATCTGCAAGTCCTACAATTTTAATATTTTCAGATAAACAATTATGTAGCAATCTATCATTGTATTCATCTTCCGATATATCATGATCGGTGCCTCGGTAGGTAGAGTAATTATATGGATTGACTTGTAACGCACATTTGTAAAATTGAGCATACTTTGACATTTGCAGCACCTCTTGGATATAAATTTTTTTAATTATTCAAATAGAGTCTACTTAAATTAAACGCATTCTCATTTAATGTTGAACTAGCTAAATCATAGTCTCTTTAAAACAGATTTAACAAAATCTGATTTTTCTTCTGCATATTTGTGCTTATCTTTTTTATATGTCTTCGATAAGTTTTGTTTGAGTTGTTCATATTCAATTCTTGTTTCATTTCAATTATATTACTATTTTTAGCCTATTTTATTTGCTTTAAATAACGAGTAAACACCCACCCTTCTATTGATTCTCCATCTTGATAATTAGAAAAACTGATATAAGTCCAGTTCTTCTTCTTCTCAATGATTTGTACTACATCTCCATGATTTAATTGACCTTGTATTTTAGTATCTATTCCTTTTCCTCTACGGACTACAAGGTCATTCTTAGTCACAATCCGGAAATTTTGAGTGATTTGTTGTGAAGCATCTTTTTTCAATTCATTGTTTAACCAGTTTATTGATTCTCTATCAGATTTAGAAATATCTTCAGCAATATGTTCCTCATAATAGGCTGTAACTTGAGTGATTCTTTCTTCTGTAAACTCTGTTACCATTACTATATTAGCTAAAAGGTCCATGGTTAGATAAATATATAAAACCATTGTTTTAATCGAATTGAGGTGCTACCTCCTAAGTTTACAGATGAAAGAAAAAATCTGTAGCTTAGGAGGTTTTTTAATGGCCAGACATC
>CANLWV010000024.1 GCA_947494965.1 uncultured Salinicoccus sp.
GACACACTCACAAATTCATTGCGATTAAGTAATGAAGGGCGCACGGTGGATGCCTTGGCACCAAGAGCCGATGAAGGACGGAACCAACACCGATATGCTTTGGGGAGCTGTAAGTAAGCGTTGAACCAAAGATTTCCGAATGGGGGAACCCCGCACGTTAGTGCGACTCTCAGGTGAATACATAGCCTGAGAGAGGTAGACCCGGGGAACTGAAACATCTTAGTACCCGGAGGAAGAGAAAGAAAAATCGATTCCCTGAGTAGCGGCGAGCGAAACGGGAAGAGCCCAAACCAGTCTTTGACTGGGGTTGTAGGACACCGAAAAAGCAGAGAGAAGCGAGCAGAAGCGACTGGAAAGTCGCACCATAGGGGGTAACAGTCCCGTATGCGAAGTTTTGATCTGTGGCGGTGTATCCTGAGTACGGCGGAACACGAGAAATTCCGTCGGAAACCGGGAGGACCATCTCCCAAGGCTAAATACTTCTTGGTGACCGATAGTGAACCAGTACCGTGAGGGAAAGGTGAAAAGCACCCCGGAAGGGGAGTGAAATAGAACCTGAAACCGTGTGCTTACAAGTAGTCAGAGCCCGTTAATGGGTGATGGCGTGCCTTTTGTAGAATGAACCGGCGAGTTGTGATTGCATGCGAGGTTAAGCAGCGAATGTGGAGCCGTAGCGAAAGCGAGTCTGAATAGGGCGTCTAGTATGGGGTTGCAGACCCGAAACCAGGTGATCTACCCATGTCCAGGCTGAAGTCCAGGTAACACTGGATGGAGGGCCGAACCGACTTACGTTGAAAAGTGACCGGATGAGGTGTGGGTAGCGGAGAAATTCCAATCGAACCTGGAGATAGCTGGTTCTCTCCGAAATATATTTAGGTATAGCCTCGTGTTAGCATCGTGGAGGTAGAGCACTGTTTGGACGAGGGGCCCATCCCGGGTTACCGAATTCAGACAAACTCCGAATGCCACCTATGTGATGCACGGGAGTCAGACAGCGGGTGATAAGGTCCGTTGTCGAGAGGGAAACAGCCCAGACCACCAGTTAAGGTCCCAAAATATATGTTGAGTGGAAAAGGATGTGGCGTTGCACAGACAACTAGCATGTTGGCTTAGAAGCAGCCATCATTTAAAGAGTGCGTAATAGCTCACTAGTCAAGTGACGCTGCGCCGAAAATGTACCGGGGCTAAACATATTACCGAAACTGTGGATCAATTATATTGATGGTAGGAGAGCGTTCCGATTGCAGCGAAGCATGATCGTGAGGACATGTGGAGCGATCGGAAGTGAGAATGCCGGTGTGAGTAGCGAAAGACGGGTGAGAATCCCGTCCACCGAACGACTAAGGTTTCCAGAGGAAGGCTCGTCCGCTCTGGGTTAGTCGGGACCTAAGCCGAGGCGAAACTGCGTAGGCGATGGATAACAGGTAGAAATTCCTGTACCGGTGATGTGTGTTTGAGCGATGTGGTGACGCAGGAGGAGAAGCAGAGCGTGCGGAAGGAAGTGCACGTCCAAGCATCGAGTCGTCAGGGTAGGCAAATCCGCCCTGTGTAACGACGAGATGTGATGGGGAGCCGAAAATAGTAGGCGAAGCTGTGGGTTCACACTGCCAAGAAAACCCGCTAGTGAATACATTACCGCCCGTACCGCAAACCGACACAGGTAGTTGGGAAGAGAATTCTAAGGTGAGCGAGCGAACTCTCGTTAAGGAACTCGGCAAAATGACCCCGTAACTTCGGGAGAAGGGGTGCTCATGAAAATGAGCCGCAGTGAATAGGCCCAAGCGACTGTTTATCAAAAACACAGGTCTCTGCCAAACCGAAAGGTGACGTATAGGGGCTGACGCCTGCCCGGTGCTGGAAGGTTAAGAGGAGCGCTCAGCGTAAGCGAAGGTGCGAATCGAAGCCCCAGTAAACGGCGGCCGTAACTATAACGGTCCTAAGGTAGCGAAATTCCTTGTCAGGTAAGTTCTGACCCGCACGAAAGGCGTAACGATTTGGGCACTGTCTCAACGAGAGGCTCGGTGAAATCATAGTACCTGTGAAGATGCAGGTTACCCGCGACAGGACGGAAAGACCCCGTGGAGCTTTACTGTAGCCTGATATTGAACCTCGACCTCACTTGTACAGGATAGGTGGGAGCCGTTGATGCGTGGACGCCAGTCTACGTGGAGGCACTGGTGGGATACCACCCTGGTGATGTTGAGATTCTAACCCGCACCCGTAATCCGGGTGGGAGACAGTGTCAGGTGGACAGTTTGACTGGGGCGGTCGCCTCCTAAAGAGTAACGGAGGCGCTCAAAGGTTCCCTCAGAATGGTTGGAAATCATTCATAGAGTGTAAAGGTATAAGGGAGCTTGACTGCGAGACAGACACGTCGAGCAGGGTCGAAAGACGGACTTAGTGATCCGGTGGTTCCGCATGGAAGGGCCATCGCTCAACGGATAAAAGCTACCCCGGGGATAACAGGCTTATCTCCCCCAAGAGTTCACATCGACGGGGAGGTTTGGCACCTCGATGTCGGCTCATCGCATCCTGGGGCTGTAGTCGGTCCCAAGGGTTGGGCTGTTCGCCCATTAAAGCGGTACGCGAGCTGGGTTCAGAACGTCGTGAGACAGTTCGGTCCCTATCCGTCGTGGGCGTAGGAAATTTGAGAGGCGCTGTCCTTAGTACGAGAGGACCGGGATGGACATACCACTGGTGTACCAGTTGTCGTGCCAACGGCATCGCTGGGTAGCTATGTATGGTCGGGATAAGTGCTGAAAGCATCTAAGCATGAAGCCCCCCTCAAGATGAGATTTCCCCATTAGATCCCTCAGAGATGATGAGGTAGATAGGTTCGGCGTGTAAGTGTGGCGACACATTGAGCGGACGAATACTAATCGATCGATGACTTATTCAAATGAAGAAAACCGTGTATGGTCTTCTACGCAACGCATTGCTTCTATCCGGTTTTGAATGTCCAAGGGGCATTCAAGCATTCCATATTGTCCGGTGGCAATCGCGGAGAGGTTCCACCTGTTCCCATGCCGAACACAGCAGTTAAGCTCTCCAGCGCCGATGGTAGTTGGACTGACGTCCCGTGAGAGTAGGACGCCGCCGGGCA
>CANLWV010000025.1 GCA_947494965.1 uncultured Salinicoccus sp.
ACACCAAAAGGAAATTGGAATAAATGCTATTCAGATATGCAAAAGTTATGACAGTTACTGGAATACTATTGATTATGAAATTTTTTTATTTAGTTTGAAGACAAAGGGGGAGTATGATGTCAGCGATACTTGAAATTCTATTAACAATAATATTTTATACAATAGTGATGTTTCTTGTTAATAGGTCATTATTATCTACACATAGTAAAAAAGATGTGAAGAACTCAGAAGCGAATGTTTTTATGAAGCAAATAATTGGTTTAGAGTTGATAGTGCTGATAATAATTTTAACTTTTTTACTAATAGAGGGGATGTAAAAATGAAAAAGATATGTAGAAATGCTTCGTGATTAATATAACGATTACTCCCTTTTTTGCTTTAAAAAACGAGTTGAAAACGAGTTTCTTCTTATCTTGATACTATACGTCACAATTCTGATTTAGGAAAAATCTCTAGAAGTGTTGATATGACTGCTTTAAATACAAAAAAACTTGCACTTTTATACCTAGTAATGTATGTTTTAAGTATCCCCACAAAAAACATATACGCTAAGTAAAGAGTGCAAGCTCTTTTATGCACCTTTCTTGGTTAGAAAGGAATTATTCGCTTATGGAGAAGTATACCCAGAAAAAGCTGAAAAATCAACTCTTACAGACGCTCATCAGTAAACATGTCAGCGAAAAGACACTGGAACGGGTAAAGGACTGTAATACATTCTTATTTATGGTGGCTGATATCACAATGGAAAAAACCAAATTACACCGTTCCAATAACTGCGAGCATCGGTTCTGTCCTGTTTGTGCATGGAAAAAAGCCCGTAAGAATGCCATGAAGATTAGCATTCTGATGGAATACCTCAAAAAAGAGGAAGATAAAGAGTTTCTTTTTCTGACACTGACAGCACCGAATGTGACAGCTGAGGAATTAAACGATGAGATTAAACACTACAACCGCTCATTTCAACGGATGATGCAGCGCAAAGAAGTAAAGACTGCTGTAAAAGGCTATGTGCGGAAATTGGAAGTCACCTACAACCAAGATCGAGACGACTATCATCCACATTTTCACGTCATATTAGCCGTAAATAAAAGCTATTTTACAGACAAAAATTATTATATTAGTCGAAATAGATGGCTTGAACTCTGGCAACAATCGACAAAAAACCCACTCATCACACAAGTAGACATCAGACGTGTAAAACACACTGACAACAAAAAAGAAATCTCCGAAATTGCCAAATACAGCGCCAAAGACAGCGACTATCTCCAAGACGAAACCGTATTTGACACATTCTATAAAACACTTTCCGGCAAACGCCTTATTGTATATTCCGGCCTCTTTAAAGACGCCAACACACTCTATGAAACCAAAGAACTCGACCACTATAAAGACATAGATCCAACCTACTACATCTACCAAATTTTCTATCACTGGGGTAAAACAGACTACATCGAAACAGAACGCAAACTCATGAATCAAGACATGCAAAAAGAAATCAATCAGACCCTATTAGACGAAACAGACATCGAAGAATAACCGATACACCCGTACCCATTGTTACACTTTCCATTCCCCCTTTAACCTTGACCCCTGTATCACGACACGCAGTGATGCAGGGGTCAAGGTTTGAGACTAGCAACTTGTTGCTTATCGAATGGGGGAAGATGCCAGGGATATCAATGGGTGCGGGTGTATACGACCATTCCAAATAAAAAAATGGCTCACAACCAGCATTTACCCCCCCATTTACCCTACCATTTGGAATAGTCATGGAATCTTTGTGGAACGTGTATTTAGTATGTTATTTAGAATCATATTGGGATTTATTTAATTGTTTTTTTGGTCTCACTCTTGAAGCGAATTATCCCAGTCTAACGCTCGGGAATTTTGGTAAAAATGGACGTGCGTGTAACTGGGCAGTACTGAGATTTGAATTTAAACCGAACTGAGAGTTAGACACCATTTCAGAGTCCAAATAAGCGCATATGAGCGTTTAAATCATTTTTAGGGTACTTTCCTGTGATTTAAGTTCTCAGAAACGCTCTGAGGGCTATTTTTGACGTTTTGAGCCATATAATCATCGGAGATCCATTTATGCCGAGAAAACTTTTGGTGGGAAAAGCACCCCTGAATAAACTAAAAAGCCGGTAGGCAGATACCGTGAGGTATCAAAAATGCCTACCGACAGCTTTTGGGTTTTTAGGGTTGCCGTTGGTTCACACCAAAAGGAAATTGGAATAAATGCTATTCAGATATGCAAAAGTTATGACAGTTACTGGAATACTATTGATTATG
>CANLWV010000027.1 GCA_947494965.1 uncultured Salinicoccus sp.
TGAACTGTAACCCATAATTTAGACAGTTTAAAAAAAGCGTTATGCTGCGAGTAGATGACCTCGGTATTGTACCGGGGTCATTCTTTTTAACCCCCATTGGTATCTTTCATTATTATACTTATTGATATAATTTCCAACCGCATGCTTCAATGCTTCAAAGGACGGGCAGGCTTTATGGTCCACCATGTCTTTAAAGTGACCAAAGAAGGATTCCATGGGTGCATTATCCCAGCAGTTTCCCCGGCGGGACATGGATTGGCGGAGACCCAGCTGTTTGACTCTGTTCTGGAACTCGGGGTGGGTATAATGGACGCCCTGATCGGAATGTATCATTGCTTCCGGATGAAACAACTCTACGGTTTCATTCAGCTGTTTGAGGGTTCTATAGACGATATCCATCTTTAGAGATCGTGAGACGACATGGGTAATGATTTCTTTCGTTGTACTGTCTTTGACGCAGGAGAGATATGCTTTTTGGCCGTTTCCATAGTAAATATAAGTGATGTCGGTCAGATACACTTTGCCCGGTTCATTTTGATTGAATGCCCGGCCCAACAAGTTCTTGCATGTGCTGTGTGCCTTTGTCGCTTTCAACATATGCCTGTACGGTTTGGCCTGTCTGATTGTTGCGGTTAAATGATATTTTTTCATCAATCGCCGGATCTTTTTGTGGTTCATGATGATGCCGTAATCATTCTCCAAAAACAGTTTGATTTGTAGTGCACCGACCTTTCCTTTTTCCGCATCAAAGATCTTTTCAATCAATGCCGCATCCTTATCGTCATTTTCCATTCTCATTTGCCTGCCTGCCTCTCCTTTTAACCACGCGTAATAGCCACTTCGGCTGACGCCCGAGAGCTTGCATAGGTGGGACACCATATTTTTAAGTGGATGCTTGCGATGGAGCTGTTCAATCAGTTCATATACTTCAGACGGTTTTAGTCTCGTCTCTGATGCTTCGCCTGCCTTTCGCGTGTTTCGAGCTTTTTTAGGAATTCATTTTCTGCCTCTAAATATTTAATCCGTGCTTCTGCCCGCTTTAATTTTTCTGCTGCTGAGCGCGCCGTGTCGGATGGCCGTCCTGTAGCCCCTCTGCCCCGGAAATCATTTTCCAGCCCGACTTCACCATACTTTTCATATGTTTTTCGCCACCGTCTGAGGGACCGGCCCGGTTGTTCTTTTCCAATAATAGCCAGGTCAAATCCATGGTCAATGAATATCCGGGTCGGTGTCCCCCCTGAAAGATAGGTTTGGACAGCCACCTTCTTGAATTCCGGATGATAGGTGATCGAACGCTCTGAGACTCTGAGAATGTTTGGATTCGTTTCCAACTGCTTTATTTCAAATGCTGAAAAATGCCGTGCCATAAGATGCCTCCGTTCCAATACTTTGTTTCATTATAAACAAGATCATTGAGTGGGCACAGAAAAACCCGAATAATGGACGTTTTTTATTAACTGTCCATTATTCGGGTTATAG
>CANLWV010000028.1 GCA_947494965.1 uncultured Salinicoccus sp.
TTTCGTTTGTCAAAATAAGCTAGACAGTTCCTTTTCACCCATGTAACTCAAAAAGACTTCCAATGGTGTCCGGTAGTTCAATGATTTTCTCGGTATGTGGTTTCTTCTTGAAGCGACAGACGAGACAAATATCTGATCGACCGTGTTGAAATCCATGTCTTTGGGCAGTCCATCCTTTCTGAGCAGGCCATTGGAATGTTCATTCAATCCCCGTTGAGACGGTGTCCCTGGGTCGGCAAAGTAGATGGACAGATCGTTCTGGTTGCTCATCGATTGCCAGTTGGAGAATTCCTTACCACAGTCGAAAGTGATGGACTTGAACAGGTTTCTGGGCATCTCTTGACACCACGTATTGATGGCAGACTCGATTGCCTGTGCCGTCCGGCCTTCAGGCTTCAAGGTGATAATGACCTTAGACAGGCGTTCAACCAGCGTGATGACGGCACTCTTGTGGCGGACACCGACGATGGTATCTCCCTCGAGATGGCCGAATTCTTCATTGAACGCCGGGTAGTCAGTTGTTCTTTCAGAGATGTTTCGCCTGAAGGCCTGTCTGCCCCGGCGTTCCTGATGGCCATTTGGTTTTCGCTTGCCTTGCATCGGCAGTGTGGCTACATCAAAGGTTTTTCGTTTGAACATTCGATACAGTGTACGGCCCGAGCAGTCAATTGGCATCTCCTGCCGACCGACAATCACATCCGGTGTCCAGCCTTGCGCCACCTGCTTTTCAACATGTTTCTGCTGATCGGTCGGTAGAACAATCCGTTTTCTACCACACCGGCTTTTGTTTTCCTTATAGCGCCGATAATACTCCAGCGCAGTGTGCCCGTCCTTGAGATATGCGATGACATTATGGACCGTCTGACGGGCACGCCCAATCCGTTTCGCAATCTGTGAAGTCGGGGTCTCTTGATGGAAATAGGCTTCTATGATTACTAGCTCGTCCGTGGTAATATGGGTGTAGGTCATGCGTGATCACTCCTATGATTTTCTTTGGTCGGAAAACTCATTTTGAGTGTATCACGCGTGACCCTTTTTAGGTGTCTAGCTTAATTTTACAATCGGCGT
>CANLWV010000029.1 GCA_947494965.1 uncultured Salinicoccus sp.
AGTTCCCGCGTCTGGACATGCTGCTCACCAGATTATTTTCCATTACATATGACTGATAGGCATATGATGTATACACACTCCCTTGGTCCGAATGAATGATCACGCCTTTAGGATGTGCCCGTTTCTCCAAAGCTTCTTTCAGTGTATCCAGCACTAATGGCGTCTGCTGATGATTATACAATTTGGCTGCGACAATCTCATTGTTGTAAAGATCTATAATCGTTGACAGGTACTGCACAGTGCGCCCGTATTGGATGTAAGTAATGTCCGTGACCCATTTTTGGTTGGGCGCGGCAGCCTGAAAGTCACGCTTGATTCGATCGGGTGCGATAATAATGGTTTCCCCTTGTGACTGCCATTTCTTTTTCGGCTTAATCCGGCATTGTAGATGATATTTCTGCATGATGCGCTGCACAGTGTTCCGATTCCTTTTGATATTGTAGTCTCGCTGCAACAACGCTCTCACCTTGCGATGGCCGTATCGATACTTCGTCGACTCACATATATCAATGATTGTCCGCTCGACATCGGTCAACGATGAATCAGTGGCTTCCGATCGCCATCGGTAGTAGGTTGAACGCGGCACAAGCAATGCACTTAAAATGGCAGTAATCGTGTATTTGGTCTGCATTCTTTCAACAAGTGTCAGAACTATTTCTTTTTCAACTCCTTTTCGATCGCCATATACTTTTTTAAAATATCGTTCTCCATCTTCAAATGTTCAATCTGACGATCTTTTCGTTCATCAGCTGAGCGCGCTTCAGGACCATGTCCATAGGTATACTGCTTTCCAATCGGTTGATCAAATCGATAAAGTTCCCCTTGCTTATACCATCTGACCCATGTGGAAATTTGAGATTTATTCTTGATGCCGTATTTCTCCATAATTTCATTTGTAGTCAATTCACCCGCCATTTTCGCTTTGACCACTGCCCACTTGGTCTCACTTGAATATACGTTTTTGCCCATGCAAAAACACCTCCGATTCAGTACTTGATGAACATTGTACCATTTCGAAGGTGTTTTATATTGTCTCAAATAATTAGGTTAGTCTA
>CANLWV010000030.1 GCA_947494965.1 uncultured Salinicoccus sp.
CCGCTCTCTCGTACTTCTTCACATATTGATACGCTTGTTGATAGGAGACATCGAATCGTTCTGAGAGCTCACGGATATTGCCCCGCTCTCTCGTACTTCTTCACATATTGATACGCTTGTTGATAGGAGACATCGAATCGTTCTGAGAGCTCACGGATACTGACATCATGGGTTGCGTGATACTGTGCGATTTCCAATCGTTCTTCATATGTCGGCTTTCTGCTTTTCGTCATAGAGCGCGCACCCCCAAAGGTCGATTTTAATCTTTTACCTTCAGTATACTCGATGACCCATTGTTTGACTGTAGTATCAGAAGCAATATCGTATTTCCTTGCGAGTGGGAGATACCCAATGCCCTGCTCTAAATACTCAAGGATGACTCTTTCTTTGAAATCGGTTGAATAGGTATGATGCCGTCTTCTGACTGCCAGTGACTCAGGCCCTTTCTCTTGATGCGTTAACACCCATCGATGAATGGTTGTTTTACTAACCTCAAATCGTCTGCTGGTCGTCTTCATATCACCATGTGTTAAATAATGCTCTATAATTGCCATCTTTTCTTTGAAACTGCGATGTCTGGCCATTAAAAAACCTCCTAAGCTACAGATTTTTTCTTTCATCTGTAAACTTAGGAGGTAGCACCTCA
>CANLWV010000031.1 GCA_947494965.1 uncultured Salinicoccus sp.
CAAAGAATGGCCTGGGCCGACAGTTCATCTCGGAATTTAAGAACGAAAAGTGGTTGACCGATGTGACCGAGTTCAAGTTGAAGACTGGCCGGCGGGTCTTCATGTGTGCGATTCTCGATCTGTTTGATAACAGTATCGTCGCTTACCGATTCGGTCTCAGTAATAATAACCGGCTGGTGTTTGATACACTCAAGGCAGCGCTCGCAGCCAATCCAGGCGCCTCCCCCATGATCCACAGTGATCGCGGCTTCCAGTTCACATCATATGGTTTCAGAAAGATTTTAAAGGCGCATGGCATGACGCAAAGCATGTCCCGTGTTGGCAAGTGCATTGATAACGGGCCGATGGAGTCGTTCTTTGGCAAACTGAAATCGGAACGGTACAATCTGGTGCGGAAAGATACTGGATATGGGACGTATCAGCAACTCATAGATGATCTGGATGTCTACATCCATTTTTACAATCACGAACGCCCGCAAGAGGTACTCTACGGCCTTACGCCTGTCGAATTACGCAAGATTGCCGCATAAAAAAACTGAGATTCTAATCGATTAGAATCTCAGCAAAAATTATTTTATTCATCTGTAAACTTTAGTGGTACCAGATCA
>CANLWV010000032.1 GCA_947494965.1 uncultured Salinicoccus sp.
CGTGAAGTCGCCGGATTTCATGGTGCGGACCATCTTCTTCTTCCGTGTGACGGACTGAATGCCCATCAGCCGCATGATGCGCAGGATACGGTTACGACTGTAGGCCGTGTTCAAATGACGGTTCACAAGGTGACGCATCATGCGATACCCCGGCACCCCCTGGTACTTGATGTAGAAGTCCGCGATGCATGCGGCAATTGTTTCGTTTTCAATTTCATTCTTCGTTTTTTGGCGCTTTTGGTACTGATAATACGCTTGGCGGCTGATGTTTGCGACTGCGCACAGTTCAGAGATGGAGTAGCCTGCGCTGTGCAGTTCTGTGATCGCTTCATGAATCCGTTGACCCCGAACCCGGCTTACTTGCGTCTCCTCTCGAGTTCTTCCAACTTTTTTAAGAATGCATTCTCCACTTCCACTTTTTTAAGCTTATTCCGTTCGATTTCCAGCTCACGCTTCAGTTTGTCGACTTCAGTCAACGCTGCTTCCGGTTTAGGGCGGCCCCGTCGGTCTTCGAGGCCATATTGCCCCGCTCTCTCGTACTTCTTCACATATTGATACGCTTGTTGATAGGAGACATCGAATCGTTCTGAGAGCT
>CANLWV010000033.1 GCA_947494965.1 uncultured Salinicoccus sp.
GGGACCGATGACTGGGGTGAAGTCGTAACAAGGTAGCCGTATCGGAAGGTGCGGCTGGATCACCTCCTTTCTAAGGATAATTAACGGAACGTCCCTTATGGGACGGCGGAATTGGCGTTTGACATATTGTATTCAGTTTTGAATGGTCTTCATTGACGATTCAACCCTTGCACATTGAAAACCGTATAGAAGCAATGCGAAAAATGATTTTAACCGAAATCAAGCGTAGAAACCGAGAACTGAAGAGTTCATAAAAACACGCGTTGTGTCGAAAGACACACTCACAAATTCATTGCGATTAAGTAATGAAGGGCGCACGGTGGATGCCTTGGCACCAAGAGCCGATGAAGG
>CANLWV010000034.1 GCA_947494965.1 uncultured Salinicoccus sp.
GTAACAAGGTAGCCGTATCGGAAGGTGCGGCTGGATCACCTCCTTTCTAAGGAATATTACGGAACGTCCCTTATGGGGCGGCGGAATTGGCGTTTGACATATTGTATTCAGTTTTGAATGTTTTCAAGCTTTTCATTGAATTGGAAGTTACATTCATATATATACCGTAAGTAATGAATGGGCCTATAGCTCAGCTGGTTAGAGCGCACGCCTGATAAGCGTGAGGTCGGTGGTTCGAGTCCACTTAGGCCCACCATTCAGATTTTATTACGGGGGCTTAGCTCAGCTGGGAGAGCGCCTGCTTTGCACGCAGGAGGTCAGCGGTTCGATCCCGCTAGTCTCCACCAT
>CANLWV010000035.1 GCA_947494965.1 uncultured Salinicoccus sp.
TTATATTTCTGCCTTTGGCTTTGAAATAAAGGCTGATCATGTATAAAGACGTTTGATATAATGGCATTGTCTGGATGGATGGTGACAATGCCACAAACGGGCCAGATTGTTTAGCAACGCTCGTAAAGCAAATGGATTTTTTATGTTAGGATAAATGGTGATTGTGAAGAAATGTACTTAAAGTAACGGGCAGGTTAGTTCAGATTCTGTTTTATTTAAATAAAAGACGGTGAAAAAAGCACCTGAACTGTAACCCATAATTTAGACAGTTTAAAAAAAGCGTTATGCTGCGAGTAGATGACCTCGGTATTGTACCGGGG
>CANLWV010000036.1 GCA_947494965.1 uncultured Salinicoccus sp.
ATGCGAAAAATGATTTTAACCGAAATCAAGCGTAGAAACCGAGAACTGAAGAGTTCATAAAAACACGCGTTGTGTCGCAAGAAAGCGAAAGTGGATGTTCATCCTCGTATGATTTTTGATGGGTGGCTGCAGGATCCTGATCCTGCAAGACGCACAGAAAATCACGAGAGGATATACACTGCAGCTGGACTGGGACACACTCACAAATTCATTGCGATTAAGTAATGAAGGGCGCACGGTGGATGCCTTGGCACCAAGAGCCGATGAAGG